>CAYYRD010000001.1:0-335609 GCA_964474025.1 uncultured Dehalococcoidales bacterium
AAACGTCCAGTCTCTAACTTATTGACTGGTACCGTTTCAGGGGGTCAGGTCAATCCCGCGTTGTCAAAAAATATGGCCGGCGCTTGCGGCCCGAACTATATTCCCACCTCAATCCAATGAGTCGCGGGACAGCAGCGGAGACCGAAGGGCGTCTGGCCGCTGAACTCAAGCGTAAAGGTTACGAGGTCTTTGGCGGACACTGAGTTACCACGCCGGCGGTCATCAAGTGAACGGTGGCACGTAAAGTGCCCGGACATGGCAAATCCGGGCACCTTCAGTGCGCTCAAAAATGGGCGTCGTAGATTCTTGCCGCCGGACTGAATGTCGCATGAACCTCAGCAGCCTTGGCTGCGTCGTATATGGGTTTCCGCGTTGTCTGATCTCTTTGCTATTTAGCACATCCGTACTGAAAGAGGTTAGACACTCCCCACTACACCGACAACAAGCATTGTCCATCACGCGATCCTGCATGCCGTTGGAAGTTCGTGTCACTGGCGGCCAAGATCAGTCAAAGGACCTCAATCGTCGTTACCGGGTTCTTTCTCCGGATCGATGACGACTTGGAGAAATCATCTAGGGCCCCCAACTCTTCACGAAGCCGGGTGACCATGCGATCGCGTATTTCTTCTGAAGGAAGAATCAGCCACATTCCGAAAGGGATCTTCCACAGCCAGCGCACAATCACGACGTTGGCCCTCATATTCTCCAGTTCAGCGAGGATTTGACCGTACCCATTACGTGTCCTGAGATTCCGTCGGTCTAAGTCTTCTGCCGCCGCCAGAAAGGCCTGACCCCACGTGAAGAACAACGCGAGTGGGCATCCTTGTTCCACGCTTTCGATCAGTATGTCCCTGTAAAGGTCTCGGGCTGTTTGATCGGGAGACTGGCGCCACATGCTGAAAGGGTCCAAAAGCACAACATCTCTGTGGTCCCAACGGCTTATGGAATTTGCGATGTGACGTTCGCCATCGAAATTCTCCTGGTGTTCTCCGGGCACGGAAACTGACACTCTGTCTTCGTTGGAATTTGCCGATCCGAGTACATCCTCGAGGACGTTTCGAGTGTCGGGTTCATATTCGTAATACTCTGCCCGGGGATCCCGGCTGCGTTCGAGTGACAGCAGATTCAATACGGCAGATCCCACGTAGTGCTCCCTGCGCTGCTGTGAATCGTGAATCCCCAGACGGTCCAATGCCTCCGCTTGGGCGCGAGCAAGCATCGTCTCTGAACCCTGTTCGATCAGAGTCCCAGCCAAACGTGCTGTTTCCCGAACCGGCCTGTAGATTCCCCGTCCGGCGTGGCATTCACGCAGCCGGAGATTCGACCGCCAGGGTTCGTGCTTTAGCAGCTCGTCCAGCAGCGCCAGATACACCGTGTGCTTAACGAGGTCCCCACCATTCCCGGCGTTTCCGTTCTGCCTGTTCTGATCCGTCTGCAACATCCACGTCATTCGTCAACTCTCCTCTGGAATTATTTGATGGCCAGATTATGAACCGTGCTAGAGGCAAGGGGAGTTAGTGTCTCTATATTAATAGTCGACTATAGTTATCCTAGGGTCTATAGTATTAGTCATGTGAACTTCGGTTGCCCCGGTGACTGTCATCGGCGGCCCCGCAGCACATCAGTAACAGGAGGAGCGGCGATGACCGTTTCAATTTCCATAAACGTGACCGGCACACCCGACGAAGTCGGAAAGGTATTTGATGCCATCCAAGGAGCGCTCCCCGATACCGGCGGCGTAACCAGCGAGACGACATCAATGGTCGATGCACTTCACTTCATTGGGCTACTGACGGATGCAGGGCGCAATGCGATCGGGAGACTTGCTATCCATGCGGTCGAGGGAGAAACCCTGACCCGGGAAGAGTGGTTCGATTCGACGGAACTAAGCGACTCCGACGAATTCAATGGAGTCCTCGGCGGAATCGGACGAGCGTGGGCCAGGTCGTCAACGCTTCCTAACCCGTTCGCATCCCTTGGCACGAACGATGCCGGAGAGCATTTCCACGGTATCCGTGACAGGGAACTCGCTAACGAGTTGTGGAGAGTCATCACTGACCGATACTCCGAATAGATCTTCGGTATCGGTTTCAGGAAGGGCCAGGCGAACCACGTTCGCCTGGCCCTTCAACTCGTTTCTGGCCCCTGATCGATCTAGGTCAGAAATTCACTGCCTTTGGTTGACTCCGTTCCCGTTCAACTAAAGCTCAACCTCGACTGATCTGATTCGTGTTTTTCTCGTATCCACGGCAGGTTGAATACCGAAAGAATCGAGAAATAAGAGGCCGAATTGGCCGGCTTCTCGCCGATGACAGGAGGGATTCGATCTTGGTTTTATTCATATTGACAATGTGACATGTCTATATGTATAGTTACCAGCGATGTCCACAGTTGAGTACTCGATTTCCGAACTTTCAGAACTAACTGGTATACCGGTACGGACCATCCGTTCCTACATACAGCAAGGATTGATCCCTAGACCGCGCTCACTCGGGAGAGGAGCGACCTACTCAAGCACCGCATTAGACCGGTTATTTGCTATCAAGGCGTACCGGGAAGTTGATGGGAACTCGTTCGAAGAGATCAGGGCTAAGTTCCTCACACTCAGCCAGGACGAGATCACAGAAAAAGCAGATCCATACCGACGATCTACGCAGAGCGGGACGGCGGGTGACAACGCCAGCGCACTCGACTATTTGACCCAACTGCGCAACGCCATGGGGGGAGAGTGGACGGGAGAAGTTGCGAGTTCCGGAACTCCTAAGAGCTCCACAAGTGTCGCTTCGCTTTCCGAAATTAGCTCCACCGACTCCCCGATCGATCGGGCATTAGAGCGGATGGCGGGGCTCGCATCTAGCGGCCCGACAAGGCGCTCCACGAAATCGGATCCTTGGATCAAGTTGGTGGTGAACCAAGACATCGAACTACACATTCGAGAAGCAGCCGTTGGCGCCGATCTCGGCAAGTACGAGCTACTCGTGGATTACATAAGGGAGGCCCTCTTTGGAGAAGATAGCTATTAACGAAAACGACCGATTTCTGCCGCAGGTCAGGTTCGACCGCGATCTCATTTGGTACCGAGGTCGCTCGGTAAGGTTTGCGGCGATCGACGTTCATTCACTCTATGGGTCCGAGGACGCCGAGCAGCACGTTTCAGGACGAGCCATTGCGCTCGTGATTGACGCCTCGACATCGATGGCCGGACCCAAGTTGGAAGCGGCTAAAAGTGCTGCGGTGAGGTTCGTTGAACTATTGGGGTCATCCGACACTCTGTCTATCGTGTCGTTTTCGGATGACGTATTGGTCCATGTCGAAAATATCTCCTGCGACGAACAGGGGCGAAAAGTTGCGGTTGAAGCTCTGAGTTCCCTCGAACCACGAGCGATGACGAATCTCGCAGGTGGCTGGTTACAAGGCGCGGAATGCGCGGCTCGCCTGATCAATCAGGCCAGTTCGGGACACGCCTGGGTGATGGTCTTGACGGATGGCCTCGCGAACAGAGGGATCACAGACCCCACGGAGCTTTTTTGGCACTCTTCTGCCCTGCTGGGCAAAGGGATCGGGTCCTCGGTCGTCGCAATTGGCGATCACTATTCAACAGATCAAGTGAAGGCGATCGCTTTCGGAGGGGGAGGGCGATACCACCACGGCAATCACCCGGACGAAATTGTTGAGCTACTTCAGGGTGAACTTGAGCTGGCTCAAAAGATGATCGCCCGGGACCTCGTTCTTGAAGTCTCAACGGCGCCCGGAGCCAAGGTCGAAATGTTGAGCGATTTTCCGGAGATGCCGTCCGGGTACGAACCCACAATTGGGACGCACCCGACAAACTCGTATCTCCTAGGCTCGATCATCGATGGAGTCCCAAAGGGATCAGTACTAAAGCTGACTCTCCCACCCGGCAAGATCGGTGGATCGAGTCACGTCCTTACCCGCCTTGTATGGGATCGTGCCGACGAACACGGACAGATGGCGAGCCCGGTCACCGATTCAGAGTTCGCATTCGAACGGGGCGCGGTGAACTCACCCCAACCGCGAAATTTAGAAGTGACTGAAACCGCGGCGAGGATGTGGATGTCGTGGATCGTGCGTAAGCTCATGGATTGGAACAGGGAAGGAAATTTCGTCAAGGTTCGTTCGTTCTTCTTCGAGCAGGAGCATTACTTCCTTCGGTATTGCTACGGACTACCCGACGAGCGAAAACTCATCGAGGAGTTCAACGAACTTAAGAACCAGATGATCAGTCCCATGCCGGAGAGATCGAGGAGGGAGATGAGCATTCTTCATTCGAAGTCCTCAAGGATGGAGAGAGATCTTCGGAGTCGCCGCCCGTCTTCAATCGGAACGTCTTAAGAGCCCAATCTAGGAAACGAGCAAGGAAGCGGGAATAAATATGCAAACAGGATTTTCACACGAAGTTGCACCAGGTCTCATCCGGAGAAATCCCGGCAGGCCAGCCAAGTTCTATGCGAAAACCGCACTCAAGCAGGGTCTCGCCGGCTCCGACGCAAAGGATCGCGAATTTTCCTTGGCGTCCACGTTGGCGAAAGAAGTTCGAGAGCGACGGTTACCAGGGATTGAGGCTAGGACAGTTGGCGGAGTGCTCTGTTACTTCCCGTCAAACCTCCAATAAGCCACTAGGTTTACGCCACATCTCACCGAACCCCCTTTTGTAGTGGTTTTTCTCGCTGTTCTCCTGCTACATAAGGGGGTGGCCTAGCCGGACCTGTCGGCCATTCAAGCGAGACCGAGATTCAAGCCAATCAGTTCGGAACACCGAGTGGTTTGAACCCGAATAATCCGAGCACCAATACAGGTCAGACGAGGGGAGAAGTGAATGGTGAAGTTTCTTTCGAAGTCGAAGTACGTGCAGGGTTGGCAGTGTCTGAAGCAGGTCTACCTAAGCGTCAATCACCCGGACCTTGCAACGCCGCCAGATGACGCATTGCAGGCGATCTTCGACCAAGGAACTCGACTGGGAGAACTGGCCCGAACACGATGGTCCGGTGGTGTCTTCGTGGATGTCCACCCGTTTCGCCATGATGAGGCGGTCCGGCGCACCAAGAAACTGCTGGAAGATGACGCAATCCCGTCCTTGTTTGAGGCAGGCTTCACAGAGCTTGGGGTCCGGATACGGGCCGATGTCTTGGCGCGGTCTGAGGACGGTAATTCCTGGGACCTAATAGAGGTCAAGAGCTCCACCGGTGACAAGCCGGTCCACGATGCCGACATCGCTGTTCAAACCGCTGTCATCGAAGCAGCCGGAATCCGGCTCCGGAGGAAGTTTCTACTCGCCGTTGATACCAGTTATCGATTCGAAGGCGGTGAAACCGACGTAACGAAACTGTTCAAATTAATTGACCGAACCGACGCCGTTGACGCTCTGCAGGCGGAGGTTCAGGACCGACTCGCCGAGATGCACAGTGTGGTCGCAGCGCCGGGTGAACCGGAGATCGCCGTCGGTCGTCAGTGCGGTGATCCATATGAGTGTCGATTCCTCGACTACTGCACCCAGGGACGTCCTGAACACCCGATTCTGGAACTACCAGGTGTCGGATGTTCGAGGCTCGAACCGTTCACTAACGCCGGCCTAGACGACATTGCCGAAATACCTAATGACTTTCCGCTTAACGTCCGACAGCAGACGGTTAGAGAAGTTGTTCAGTCCGGTCTTCCCTGGGTTTCCGACGGGCTTGAAGATCAGCTGGCAACTCTGGAATCACCAGTATTCTTCTTGGATTTCGAGACGTTCAATCCGGTTGTGCCGGTATATCCAGATACTCGCCCATATGAAGCTGTACCGTTTCAGTGGTCCTGTCACATCGATCGCGGAGACGGCGAACTTGAACATCAGGAGTTCCTTGCCGCCGGGAATGGCGACCCACGAGAACGATTTCTGGAAAGTTTGCTGGACTGCCTCAATGAGAGAGGGAGCATCGTCGTGTATTCGTCGTACGAAGCGACAACCCTACGCAAACTTGCGACCGAGTTTCCTGAACTAGCGCAGCGCATCCAGGCCGTCATCGACCGCCTCTGGGATCTGTACAGGGTCGTCAGCAACAACTACTACCATACGGACTTCCACGGTTCTCTCTCGCTCAAGTCGGTATTGCCGGTAATGGTTCCGGACCTCGGCTACGACGATCTTGAAATCAGTGACGGGGCCACTGCATCCGCCCGTTTCGCCGAAATTGAGGCTGGCGGAATCCATGGGCCAGAACGAGAACGGATGGCGGTGGCGTTACGCGAGTACTGTGGGCGTGACACGCTAGCCACGGTGAAAATACTTGAGTCGCTTCGCTCTCTTTGATACTTGCGGTGTCGACGGGGTCAAGACAAAGCTAATCAGACCAAGGATTCTGTAATGACAAGCCATGACGAGAACTTCGTAGAGAAATTTGGGAGCACGTTTGCATCACGCTGCGAGGAACAGGGATTCAGCATCGTCCCCGGCGGGCTCTCGAAAAAATATATGGATAAACGAGGCTTCGGAGTGGCCATATCCTCTGAAGTGTTACTACCGGTGGCCCGTCAGCTTTCTTGGAGCCATGAAGTTTCTTGGACTAACAATCGCGCTAACGGGACGCACGCGTGGTTTCAATGGCAACCAAAACCGGATGAGCCCGACGTTCTGGTCTCGGGCATCACATTTCGTAATCGAAACTCAACAAGACTGCAAAGTCTTATTCGTGATTTAGAGAGTTGCAAATCTGAGATCGCCGAGGCGGCCCGTCCAGAGATAACGTTATCTCGGATTTCGTTCAAAATGTTTCGTTACAAGGAAACCGACTTCAGTTCATACGATGACGTCATGATCAACCAAGAATGGCTGATAGATGCGGTACGTACCTCCCGGGATTGGCTATTGAAGGCCATTTGATCGGTGACACCGTCGAGTAGGACAAACAGCTTTAGCCTAGGGCCCAGAACGGGAAAGAGTGTCGGCAGCGTGCCGCGAGTACCGGGAGCGTGACACGCTTGCCAAGGTGAAAATTCTCGAGCGACTTCGAGCGATGACGACACCAAGTGCGAGGAGGGGACGAGATGGCTCTAATGATTCCCGGCCTAACAGTTGAAGAGGTTGAACGAGAAAACAACAGTAATGCCGAGGCCCGGATCTATGCAGCGATCCGTGATGGCCTGGCCGCCGAATACACGGTGCTGTACAGCGTCGCTTGGTTGGAAAAAGGGCGCGCTGCCTCACCACAGGAAGGAGAGGCAGATTTCCTCGTAATTCACCCGGACCGTGGATTGCTGGTGATCGAGGTCAAGGGTGGAGGTGTCGAACGCAATCCAGCCGGCGAGGGTTGGATCACCCGAGGAGCAGACGGCGTCCACCGGATGCGCGATCCGTTTGACCAGGCGCGTTCATCGATGCACGCGCTCCTGCGCAAATTGGACGAGGCGAAAGCCAGGATCCCGGCTGAATTCACGATCGGCTACGCGGTCATGATGCCCGACGTGTTCAGGCACGGGGCCCTAATGGGACCGTCCGCGCCGCCTGAAATCACTTCGTTCGCTGACGATGTTGATGACCTTGGATCCAAGATCGAGTCGCTGTTCGATTATTGGTCGCCCGATCACCCAGGGCGTGGATTCGACACGCTGGGCGAAGACGGGGTGGAGTCGATCCTTTCGATCCTCGCCCCAGTTATCAAGTTGGAAACTTCCCTAGGGTCGCGAATCCAGGGCGATAACCTGAGATTCTCCGAAGCGACAAGTGCCCAGCTCTCGATCTTACGTGGTCTGAATCGCAACCGACGGGCAAGCGTGGTCGGAGCTGCAGGCACGGGTAAAACGGCTCTCGCGCTTGAGAAGGCAAAACAGCTTTCTTCGGAAGGGTTTGAGACGCTTTTGACCTGCTTCAATCGACCGCTGATTGAACACCTGGAAAGGCGGTGTGAGGGGATTCAAGGTCTAACGGTCAGAACATTTCACGATCACGGTGTCCAGATGGCCCGTGCGGCCTCTCTACCAATGCATGAGCTTGACGGTAAGGATTCGCCATCGCGGAGTTTCTGGGACGAACGTCTTCCCGCGTTAATGCTCGAAGCCCTGGAACTACTACCTGGCCATCGTTTCGACGCTGTCGTAATCGACGAAGCCCAGGATGTCCCAGACGAGTGGCATGACCTGCTCGAGCTTTGTCTCCGCGATCCGGAAAGCGCCGTTTTCTACGTCTTCGAGGACCCGTCCCAGGCCATTTACCAAGAGGCCCCGGCGTTCAGCTCTTCCGGCGTCGTCTTTGATCTCCCCGCTAACCTACGGAACACCCGTGCTATCCACGAGGCTGCAATGCAGTTCTACGACGGCGTGCCGACTGAATGCCTGGGACCGCCGGGAGAACCAGTACAGAAAATCTCGATAAGCAGTACCGACGCCCTCCCGGCAGAGCTCGGGAAGCTACTCCACAGGCTGGTCGTCGAGCAGGACGTGAAAGCCGAAGACATAGTAATTCTGAGCCATAGGTCCACTTTCAGTAGCGATTTATCTCCTGGCGACAGGCTGGGATCGTTTGAACTGGTTCCCGTGGGTAGCGCGGACACGAGAAAAGTCGAGTTCGAATCGGCATGGCGATTCAAGGGTCTCGAACGCCCCGTAGTTATCTTGATCGAGGTTAGGCCGGACGCCGATACCAAGATCCGATATTCGGCCATGACACGCGCCAGGTCGCACTTGGTTCTCGTGGGAACTGATAACGAGCTCGCTGGATTTACAACTTAACCGTCGGGTCGTCACGCCGGCCTCGGTCAAGAGAGCCAATTCATGTCCATGGACCTGATTAACGGGATCACCGGAGTTCCTTCGACGTCTAGCGATCGCTCCCAGGCGTTGCTTGGAACGATGCCATCAGCGTAGTTGTGTACGGCCTGATCCCAGGCTGAGCCTGACTCAAATGTCTCCCGCCCCCTGTGCGCCATATCTTCCGTGTTGAGGAATCCCAGGTATACCAACACGACCGGGATCCCCATCGACGCCAATTTCCAGCTCCACGCGAGCCTGTTACAGAGTTGGTAATGGGAGTCGATAGACAAAGAAAACCCGGGAGTGACGGCGTCCAACCCGTTGTTGGACTCAGAGACCGCCTCGGCAACCCTGGCATGATTTCGCAGACCGTTTTCGGTATTGGGCACCGGCTTGCCGTCGGGTGACATTTCCGCGACGTGGGCCTTGGCCTCCACGAGAACCAGCCCTCTACGATCACCCACCGTGCAGGTACTGACAACGTCCAAGGACCAGTCGCCAGTCGCGCTGATCCGCCGCTTCCTCGGCCTGATCGAGAAGCCGGTCGATCCGCCTCTGGACCCGTTCGCTCGGCATAGTGAAGCGGATGATACAGGTATCTGTTGAATGGGCACGCGATGACCGCGAATCGGTTTGGTTGGAGCACGTGGGAGGCGAAATCGAAGCTCGGCGGATAAACCGGGCGGGGGAAGATCGTTCCGCTTGGGTCGCAATGGCATCTGGAGTTTGGCCGGCGCGCGTTGCCTGCTCGGCGTAGCATCGGGTGGCGAGTGAGTGGTGCCAATAATAGGCGCCGTCAAGTGGCAGGAGTTTCAGACGTGGTTGAGAAAGTCCCGGTCCCGATGCTGGTGATCTCGGGTTCGATGGGGGCGGGGAAGACTGCGGTTCTCGGGCAGGCCCATGACCTGCTGACGGAGGCGCGCGTGGCTCACGGGGCGATCGATCTCGATTGCCTCACGGAGATGTACCCGTCGCAGCCGCAATACGGTAACGGGTTGATGTTCCAGAGCCTCGCCGCGGTCTGGCCCGTGTACCGGCAACGCGGGGCGAAACGCCTAATCGTTGCCCGTGTCGTTGAAGATCGTGACGAGCTCAGCCAGTACGAATCCGCGGTGCCGGGGGCCGATGTCACGGTGTGTCGCCTGACTGCGCCTGTCTCCCTGATGCAGGAGCGGTTGGATGTGCGCGAAGTGGGCACAAACCATGACCCGGCGCTGGCCCGATCCGCCGAGTTGGACGGGATCCTGAAGGCGGCCGCGGTGGAGGATTTCACGGTGGCGAACGATGGGACGCGACCCGTGAGTGAAGTCGCCCGAGAGTTGCTGGCAAGGGCTAACTGGCTGTGACCGGCACGCTTCTGGATTAGGATGGCGTCCACCGCGCTTCGTGAGCGCCAGATGCATCCAGATGTCCCCGGAGTTCCAGGGGCGGGAGTACACAGTTGAAAGTTAAGAACTGGAGTCACGTCGGCATCGTGGTCAAAGACCTCGAGATGATGACCGATTTCTACGTCAACACCATTGGCCTGGACCGGTTGCACGAGATCGACGCCAGGCCGCAGCCGGATGGCGATCACACGGGCGTGCCGAACGTTCATCGAACGTTGCGCTTCGTCGGGATCCCGGGCGATCACGAGATCGAACTCATCTACTTCATCGATCCCCCGGCGACCGATGGTCATGTCGGCGTGCACCGCTTTGGTTCCGCCCATATTTGCTGGGACGTTGAAGACCTTGCCTCGGTTTACGAGGAGTTGAAGGACACCGTGCGATTTGTGACCGAGCCGAAGTGGCGGACGCGCCCGGACGGCAGCACGGTCGGGCTCGTGTACGGGCAGGATCCGGAGGGCAACTGGTTGGAGTTCACGCAGCGGCCGTAGCGGTCAGGCAGGTCGTTGTTCGTGAGCGCGCTATTTCGATCAGGATTGCGCAGCCCACCGTCCGGGCCTCCTGCCTGGTTCGCTCCAACCGTTTTTCGGCTTTGAAAACAAAACATGAAGGAGACGCTCAATGGTGATGAATTTCGACCACACCGGAATCGTGGTCCAGGACCTGGAGAAGATCACCGATTTTTACGTGAACACCCTCGGCCTCGTGGTTGAGCGTGAGGTCGACGCGGTAGCGCCTCCGGAAGGCGACCACACCGGGTTCCCGGGCGCACGCCGGACTCTCCGATTTGTGGGTATCGAGAACAACCACCGCATCGAGCTGGTCAAGTATCACAACCCGCCCGGCGAAGAGGGTTACCTCCGCAAGAACCAGCACGGCGCCATGCACATCTGCTTCCTCGTCGAGGATCTTCAGACCATCTACGACGATTTGACGGGCAAGGGCATCAATTTCGTCACCGACCCGATTTTCCACGACACGCCGGATGGCCAACGGGGGATCATTTACCTCCAGGACCCGGAAGGTAACTGGCTGGAGTTCATTCAGCCGCCGAAGTAGGGCATACACCCCGTGTCAGGCAACCGGAATCCGGGCCGCTTCGTATCCTTACTGAGGGGTACGGGCGGCCCGCAGCCACTGGCCAATTCATCTGGCCGATTTTTGCCGACGGCAGCCCGTTTCGTTGATGACACGCCGTTACCTGACATCATCTTTCGTACGGAGCATCTGGCTCGTTGCCGCAGGGATAGCGGCGACGCTTGTCGGCGCGTGTAGTAGCGGCGGTGACGGGGAGAATCTGACGCCGACCCCTGCCGTGACCGTTGCGCCCGTTACGACTGCGACTTTGATGTCGGCGGAGGAAACCGAACTACGGTTGCGCCTGAACAGCCTCTTCACGCGGCAGGAAGGCGTCGAGATTACGGCGATCCGGCAGGCGGCCGACACCGGGAACACGGGTTTCATCGCCCCGATTGTCGATCTTGCCGCCGCCGGTTTCGCCGACGAGGAGAGGGCCGCGATCGCCGGCGCGCTGACCCGCCTCACCGGGGAGGAGTTTGACCCCGCCAGCTTCAACCTCCACGAAGACGCCTACAGATGGCTCGGCCAGCACCCGGAGATCGAGGCGGTTCCCGGGTACGACGCCTGGAAGGGCGATCTGTACGGTGTTATCGACCGTCGTTTTATCGACTTCTTTTACGAGGGCGTTCCGGCCAGGGCGCCGATATCCGGCGCGCAGTGGGGTGGTGTGGGAGTAGATGGCATCCCGCCGTTGGACAATCCCGCAGTCACGGGGCCTGCCGAAGCGACCTATCTGGGATTCGACGAACCGGTGTTCGGCGTAAGCATTGACGGCGAATCGCGTGCGTATCCGCTGCGAATTCTGGCGTGGCATGAGCTGTCAAACGATGTCGTCGGCGGAAAGCCCGTCGCGCTTGTTTACTGAACTCTCTGCGGAACGGGCGTCCTGTACGACGCCGAGCTTGACGGGGAGGTGCAGCGTATCGGCACGTCCGGGTTCTTGTACCAAAGCAACAAGCTCATGTATGACTCCGGCACGCGGACGCTCTGGCACTCCCTCACGGGGGAGCCGGTGATCGGCGAGCTGGCGTTCAGCGGTCTGCGGTTTGAAAGGCTGACGCTGACGCTCACGACCTGGGGCGACTGGTTGGATAAGAACCCGGACACCACGGTGCTGGATATCGATACCGGTTTCAGACGGAATTACAGAAATCTGAACGAAACAGGGTCCGCGTATTACGACTACTTCAACTCGCCGGACTGGATGTTCCCGACCTTCCAGACCAACGAGGCGCTGGGGCTGAAGGATCGCGTCCTGGCGCTCAACTTTGACGGGTTCCCGAAGGCGTACTCGCTCGAGGCGTTGCAGGAGACGCCGGTGGTGAACGACACACTGGGCGGGCAGGAGCTGGTGATCACCTTCAACCCGATTGCAGAGGCGGCGAGACCGTACGAGCGCGGGGGCCATGATTTCTTTCCCACGCAGGACCCGGACGTGGTCCTGGACGAAGATGGGACCGAATGGCGCGTTGAGGAGACGGCGCTTATGAAGTCGGACGGTGCGGAGTCGCTGGCCCGGCTGCCGGGCCACGTTTCCTACTGGTTCGGCTGGTTCGCGTTCCACCCGGGTACCGAGCTATTCGGAGAAGTGGCAACGCCTGCGGAGTAGGTGCGGTGTGGCTCCTCTTTCATAGGCCTTTTGGTACGGACTGCGCTTGCGCCCTGCCGCTTTTCAAGCGGCACACCCCTCACCTCAATCCCCTCCCGACCGGGAGACGAGGGTCTTCGGATCGAACCTTCAGCCGTGGGCGCTGGATCCGCGCCCGCGTGGCCGATGTACCCGGTCCTTCGAGAGCCTCAGGACGCTTATGTTCGCCAGGCGGACACGGACGCGGCTTCCCCCTCTACCAGCGGGAGAGGGCCGGGGTGAGGGAGAACATGTTCTGAAGCTGGCGCCCGTTCCGGGCTACGGCCTTTGGCCTGACCGCGCCTAACCGCGAAGAAACGCCGCAATGGCGGCCATCGTGTCCTCGTGGTTGTCTTCGAAGACGTTGTGGCCTGCGTCTGCGATTCTGATTGATCGGGCGTCCGTCATTTCAGATGTGAGCCGTTTTTCAGCCTCATCGGCAACAAGCCGGCTGTTGGCGCCGAGCACGAACAGGGTCCGGGTTTTCACCGAGAGGAAGCGTTTCCACATCGCGACCTCGGGAGGTCGTACCGTCGTCTCCCTTGCAGTCCGTATGCGCGGGTCCTCGCGCCACACCACACGTCCATCGCGCTCTACTAGCCGGGTATCAAGCCTTCGTTCCACCGCGTCATCGGAGATGTTTGGGAGTGCGTTGCTCTGCCATGCACGGGCGGCTGCCATGCTCGGGAAGTCCTGCGAGAGGGATGCAAGCTGGCGTTCGAACTCGACGGCCGACCCGGCTCGCATGACCGGTCCGGCGTCTATTACGACGAGGGAGTCAACCCGCTCCGGGTTCTCGGCCGCCAGCGCCGTGGCCACACCGCCGCCCATGGAGTGTCCGATGAGCGTGGCCTTCTCAAGCCCCCACGCTTCGTACAACCCGAGGACATCGGCGATGTAGGCTTCCGTCGAATAGTCTCCTTTCGGCGACCAGTCGGTGTGTGAACGCCCCCGGAAGTCGACCGATCGCACATGGTTCGTCCTCGAAAGCGACAGCGCGATGTCGTGCCAGACAGCGCCGGTGCTCCAGATGCCGTGTAGCAGGATTACGGGCGGATTGTCGGCCGATCCGTACTCAAGATATGAGTACCCGAGACCGTTCGTCGTGGCGGTGTGACGGTGGGAATCGACTTCAGTGATCGGCAGGGCTAGAAACCCCATTGTTGGTCCTCGGGTTGATCGCTTGGTACTCGTCGCCCCCTCCCTGCGAGGGAGGAGGGTGGAGGTGGGTCGCGTTCTAAACGGACGATTAACCACCCCCGGACTCCCTCCTACATTGGGAGGGGGCCATTCATTGCTTCCGGCTAACCCGCTGGCGGCGCTACCACCACGTCTTCGTAAGCGTGCCGTTTGGTGATCAGCTCACTGTGAAGGAACACGTCCAGTGCTGCTTCGTAGCTATCTTTTGAGATCTCAACCGCCGGATTCCAGCAGCCGAGGCCCTGGTAGAAACGGATCGTATTCGCCAGTACGGAGTGATCGATTCCCGGGAAGAACTCCGCCTCTTTGACTGCGATCTCTTCTGCTGAAGCGTTGTTCACCCACTGGCGGGATTTCCGGTACGCCCGGATGAACGCGTTTGCGAGGTCGGAAGCGACGAACTCTCGTGTTCCTTGGATGCTGGAGAACGCGACCGGTCCGATCGCTTCGCCAACGGAGGCAACGACATGGCCCACGCCATCGGCCTCGAGCTGCTGCGGCGCCGGTCCCTGCTGGTGGACATACTGGCCCGTTCCGGCACGGAAGGCTGCGTCGATCTCCGCCGTTGTGCCGCCATCGATCGCATTCAGTGACTCGTACTCGACGCCCATCTTGTGGACTGCGTACTTGAACATGGCGAGCGGCTGGCCGCCGTGGTCCGCCAGCACGTCTGCGCCGGACAGCTTGTCCCAGGTGAAATCCGGATCCGGGTCTCGGGCTGCGATGAAAAAACCGTCGCGTTCGTTGATCTGGGCGAAGTGGACTATTGGCGGGGTCTCGCCCCGCTCAAGAAAGGCCCAGCTTGCGGACACCGCGCCCTGGCAGATCTCGATTTCCCCGGCGGCCAGCATCGCCGGCGAATTGGTCGTAGGCGGCACCTCGCCACCGTAATGCGGATCAAGGCCTTCATCGGCAAGAAATCCGCCGGCGACGGTCCCGATAAGCGGGGAGTAGAACGCCGAGTGTCGGTTGACCATGATCCGAAACTGAGTCATCAATGCTTCTCTTTGTTCTCGGCGGGTTCTCGAGCGATACCGAAGTTGGTGTGAGTGGACCCGGAAATGGGTCTGGCCGCGGGATGATGCCGGCACCCGTGGGTTCGCACAGGTTAGCGAAACCGCGTGGCGTTCGCCATTGGGAGCTTGAGGACGCTACCTGACGCGCGAAGCGGCCCTCTTGCGAGGACCGCTCAAAAAAAGTGCGGCGGACGGGCCCGACGTAGCCCTGTCCGCCGCTTGGAGGAGCACACCGCAACCGTGGAAGCCGGGAGGTTTGGCCATTGCCCCGGTTGGGTACATCCTGGCCGTCTGCGTGGTATCCGCTGACCGCCTACGCTCCTCGCCATATGAATCGGTACACATACGTGCATCGAGAGCACGTGTGTGTACCGGTGTCTGGTTCCCTCCCGTCGAACAGCAAATTGCCGACTGCCGCAAACGTTCTGGTCGGTTGGTCTCAACAACCCCGCTTGGCTGCCGCTCTGGCTGATGGGGCCATCCGATCTAAACGACTGCGGCGCCGGCACACCCAACATCTCAGCGGGCGAATGAGGAAGGCGTGATGGATCACGCGAAAGGGCGTGAGGATTTTGTGAAGATACCCTCACAGGCCCGTATATGAGATTGATGCATCGACACCAATCACGTCATAACTCGAGCACCGTACGGCCTTCAGAACATCTTTTTGGAGATACGGGGACTCGTCAAAGGGCCCTGCCGCGGCTCGTCAACCGGACGCGATACTGCGGTGGTAATACTCCAGGCTAACGGCCGCTTCAGCGTCCGTGAAACCCTCGTACGGCGGGAGGAGCCGGCGCGGGAAAGACTGGTCGGTCAGCCAGACCAGGAGTTTGTCGGAAGCGCCGTCTATCATCGTCCGATCGACGTGGCCGAAGATGCCGTCCCTGTGCCGGTTGAACTCCTCCGCTATCTCCAATGTTCGCGTTACGTTTCCACTGGATCCCGCCGCGAAGTATTCACGAGTGAGTTCCGGGTAGACGCCGTGCATGCTGCAGAGCAGTGAGCACTCGCCGAACTGCGACGCGTAGCCATAGGCGGCCTGCAGCATGAAGTGCTGCAACTCCGGCGCCTTCTGCATCCAACTCCTGATGAGCGACATATCGCTCGTGTTCTGTTTGGCGGCGACCAGGTTGGGCACTTCGTCCAGGATCATCCGGTAGTCTTCGCCGTCAAGAATGCGTTTGGCCCGCACCAGGTTGTAATGCAGAAACTCGGAGTCCGGGTATGCGCCGCAAACCGTCTTGAAGAAGGTCATCATTTCGGCGTTGGTGACCGCGCCCCAAGAAGGCAGTGATATCTGAAAAGACCGAACCCCCAGATCGTGAGCGTATCTGACGCGATCTATCACCTCTTCGGTGGCCAGCGAGATTACACCGACCTGCATTCCCACGCCGGCGCCTCGCATGGCGTCGACGAACACATCGACGACCCGCTTGAATCGGTCATCGGTCATGGCGTAGCCCTCGCCCGCCGTGCCCATGACGTAGAGCTGGTGCGCGCCAAGGGTGGACAACCGGCCGAGCAGGTTTCGGAAAGATGTCTCGTCCAGCGTGAGGTCTGGACTCCAGGGGATGTCTACCGCGCCGAGCATGCCCTGTTTGGTGCGCATCGTGACGCCGTGTTTGTTGGCGGAGAGTGTCTGGGTCATGTCTGGGACTCCGTAATTCCGTTGCGTCCAATTGCCGTTGATAGGTGAGTTAACAGAATCAGTCTCCCGAGGGTTGGATAATGCAAAACTCGTTGCCCTCGGGGTCCTGAAGCACCGTCCATTCGTGACCGGGTTCCTTCACTTCGCTGTGATATTTGGCTCCCAGGGCGATGACCCTGCTTGCCTCGGCCGCTCGATTCGCAGTTTCCAGATCGAGGTGTATTCGATCTTTCACGGTCTTGGACTCCGGCACGCGAAGGAAAAGCAAGACGGGGCCACCGGGGACGTCGCTCGCCAGTCGCACGAGATCAGGGCCGGATGCGATGATCTCGCGCCCGGTCGCCTCCGACCAGAAACGACCCAGGGATTGCGGATCAATTGCATCGAAAGCGACAGCCCTCAGTTTGATGTCCACGAAATCGCCTCCTGTTTGACAGTTGTCTCGTCGGTCCCTCTTCAGGTTCGACGCCAGTTCGTCGTCAGGATGGGTGCCAGAAACAGTGAACGGCATTATGGCGCAATGTTGGGGTCTTCCGGGAAGCGTGATGTCTGGATGGTCCTGCAGATACCAGACCACCGTTTCCGGGTACGACATCCAGGAACCCGACCATCTCGGACTCGACCCCGTCTTCCGGAACGCGATTACCGGCGGATCATGAGCGTGCTTCCAGTCATCCTGAACTTGATTCAGGATCCGCCGGTCCCGACCCCAACGCTGGGCCCCGCCCACCGGGCACCAGGCTCATCACCGCCGGTGTCTCTTCGCGCGTGACGGGGTCCCATGAACGTGAAATGTGTCCTGCCGGCCCACGCAACGCGTGCACGAAAATCGATCGGATCCTGAGTCAAGTTCATGATGACACGATGAGCACCTTCTCATCCTTCAGCTGGACCGGGGCAGGTTCTCGATCCTCATTCCGCCGCGAACTAACGTGGCCGGTACCGGGCGGTTACTTAATGGATAAACTGCCGTCACGCCAACATCCCGTCCACCAGGAATCAGGAGACATCCGTGTCGACGCCAGACAAACTCGATCGCGTACTTGAGCCAGGCGAGTCGCAACTCCTCGCCACCGGCTTCCAATTCACCGAAGGCCCGCTCTGGCAGCCGCCCACGCCGGAACACCCGGACGGCGCGCTTTACGTCTCGGACGTCGACGCCGCTGTCCACTATCTCGTGGACGCCGGGAATGGTGAAAAGACCGTTTTGCGGGAGAACGATGGCGGCGCAAACGGGGCGACCTACGATTTGCAGGGCCGTGTAGTGTGGTGCGAGCAGGACGTTTACCGTGTGGTTCGCCGTGAACACGACGGCGCGTGGACCGTGCTCGCGGCGGAGTACGAAGGCGTCCGGCTCAACCGCAGCAACGATGTCGTTGGCCGGAGCGACGGCTCGCTTTACTTCAGCGATCCCCAGTTCCTGATGGATCCCGACGACCGCTTGATCGGCACGTCCAGCGTCTTCCGTATCGACCCCGATGGCGGGCTTCACCAGGCCGCCACCGACATGAACCACCCGAACGGCCTCGCGTTCTCTCCAGACGAATCGCAGCTTTACGTCTCGAACACCCGGCCGAATCCGCACATGTACGTGTATGAGGTGGCGCCAAACGGTGACCTCTCAAACGGTCGCGAGTTCGCCGAAATGCCTTACGTGCCGGGCGGACCGGGCGAGGGCGACACATTCATCGCACATTCCGGAGCCGAACGCCCGATCGGGGAGCGCGGGGGTGTGCCGGACGGCCTGAAAGTGGACAGCGCTGGCAGGGTGTTCAGCACGGGCCCCGGTGGATGCTGGGTCTGGGAGCCGGACGGCGAGTTCCTGGGCTTGATCGGAACCCCGGAATTGCCGGCGAACGTTGGCTGGGGCGGCACCGATTTCAAGACGCTTTACCTGACCTGCCGCACCTCCGTGTACTCACTCCGAGTGAAGACGCCGGGAACACCGATCCCCGGAATGCCGGCGGCGTCCGCGTAGAGGAGTGATCCCATCTCATCGGAAGCCAACGCGGCTACTGTCCGGCGCTACGTTGAAGAAGTCTGGAATCAGGGGCAGCTCGGCGTTGCGGTTGAGCTACTTTCCGAAAACCACGTCCGGCACGATCCGTTTCTGAAAGGTGACATCTTCGGGGTCAACGCGGTCCTGGCGCAGGTTTCGGCGCTGCGGATGGCGCTGCCGGATCTGTATTTCCAGGTGACGATTCACCCCGGCAATGACAACGGTGAGTTCGTTACCCGTCGCTGGACGATGACGGGAACGCATGAGGGCGAGTGGATGGGTATCGCGCCTACCGGGGTGAAGGTCGTGAATACGGGGATGGCGTTGTCACGATTCGAGGCCGGGGTGATCGCCGAAGAGTGGATCCAGCGGGATGACATCGGCCTGTTGCAACAGCTCGGGGCGATTGACGGGAGAATCTGTCCCCCGGTGCGACTCGTTCCTCCAAGTGCCTCGGGGCACTGACGCACTGGCAGGCCGCAATGTAATATCACCGCTCGCGGGTGAACCCGACGACCCCGCCCTCACTCCAACGCAACCAAGAGGTAGATCCAATGGCAAGCGACGTAGAAAAACTGGAATCTGGTCTACCGCAAGACGAGCACCGCGCCTCGGACGGGCCGTCCGGCCCCGTGGTGCTCGGTGAGGGCGACTTCAGGTACGAGGTCTCAGGGCAGAACTGGGGCACGCTTCCGGATGGCTGGAACTACCGGGAGGCCACCTCGGTCGCCACAGACGCCAATGACCGCATCTACGTCTTCAACCGCGGCACGTCGCCCATGATCGTGTTCGACGCCGACGGGATCATGGTCGATCACTGGGGTGAGGGCGAGTTCAGTAATCCCCACGGCGTGACGGTCGCTCCAGACGGCAATCTCTTCACGGTCGATAACGGCGATAGCACCGTCAAGAAGTTCACACCATCAGGCGAAAAATTGATGACCCTGGGCGAGGCCAACAACCCGGCGCCGAAGATGAGCGGAGAGCCCTTCAGCGTTCCGACTCACGTCGGAATCGACAAAAAGACCGGCGAGTTCTACGTGGCCGACGGCTACTCGAACGCCCGGGTCCACAAGTACTCGCCGGAGGGAAAACACCTGTTCTCCTGGGGCGAGTCAGGCACCGGCGAAGGCCAGTTCAACATCGTCCACAACGTGGAGACGGACTCCAACGGGTGGGTCTACATCGCAGACCGTGAGAACCACCGCATCCAGGTGTTCAGCTCGGAAGGGGTGTACGAGACGCAGTGGGTGAACCTGTCCCGGGCCGCGTGTATTTACATCGACGCCAGCGGAGACCAGGACCTCGTCTACATCGGCGAGTACTTCGCCGGGATCGCCAGCAACGACACCGGAACCGATCTCGGTCCCCGTGTCACCATCATGAACACCGATGGAAAGGTGCTGTCGAGGGTGGGCACCGAGCCATACGGATCCCAGACCGGGCGGTTCTTCTCGCCGCACGGAATCACCGTGGACTCAAAGGGCGATATCTACGTCGCCGAGGTGTCACACAGCGATTACGGCAATGGCTGGAACATTCCGCAGGAACTGCGATCGATGCAGAAGCTGGTGAAGGTTTAGCGGAACTGTGTGCCCGGGTGTCACACCGCACCCGGAGGGGCAGTTCCCCGTGTCTGCTCGCGATACCGCAATCCCCGGCTTGCCCCCGAAACCGGGGACCCCGCGGGCGACCACAGGGGGTCGCCCCCTACGCGTGCAGATGCGGTTCTCCTTGCGGGGGAAAGGACAGCCACAGAAGCTTTTCGGTATCATCACGGCTTATCGCACAGTCTTTCGCATGAGAAGAACCGGGATGTCGGGCGAAGACTAGATCCATACGGGCCAGCGCGACCCACGACGTAAACAAGGAGATCGACGTGACAATCTCTATCAGCTGCAAAGATTTCGATGTCGATTGCGATCATGCGTTCGGCGGGAACACGCTGCAAGACCTGGTCCACTCCGTCCAGCGGCACGCCATCGACACTCACGAATGGACGCAGCAAGCGGTGAGTAGTCCCGATTTCGTAAGGATGCTGGTCTCCGTATTACGGAAGGCGGGTGGGGCGGAAGAAATCAATCCGGTGGCGATTTCTGAGTGGATAATGGCCGGCCCCGGATCGAACCCGGCGCCTGACGCCGCCATTTAACGTCCACGGACGGACGGAACGCTGGCAGGCCGTCTGGACCATGAGTCCGGCGGGGAACACCAGGTTTAAGCGTCATGGCGTCGCCGGATATTTGGCACAAGATGCCCGCGGCTATCGGCGCCAGGACATCTCACCGCAACCGTAGGGGCAGACCCCTGTGTCTGCCCGCAAAGCGCAGACCCCCGTGTCTGCCCCAAAACCGCAATCCCCGTGTCTGCCCCTCGGGGGACCACAGGGGGTCGCCCCTACGATATGGCCGTTCGTACCTGTCCCGGGCTAACCTCGTTCGTACTTGTCGTACTCGGCGTAGATGTAGGGGTGCTCCGGGTCGTAATGCGTGAGGGTGTCAGGATTGTCCACATGACCGGAGGGCCGGACGTTCCTTCCGACAACCCCTTCGGCCTCATCGCCAAGGTCCTCACGGCAGGCCGCTGCCAGCGCCGATAGTTCCGCCGCCACATCGGGATGGCTGTCGAACACGTTCGTGGTTTCACCGATGTCTGATTCCAGATCGTACAGGCCGGGAATGTTCGCTGCGGTGTCGTCGATTTCCGCCTGTGATGCCACCCCGGTTCGTTGGTCTGGTCGCACCTCTCTGGAAACGTGGAGCTTCCACTTGCCTTTTCGTACCGCCTCAAGCCGGTTGCCCATGTAGTAGAAGAACGTGTTGCGCGGGGGAGCCACTTCGCCGGACTCAAACATGAGCGATGAAATATCCGTGCCGTCGATGATCGTGTCTTGAGGTAGTTCCGCCCCGGCAATACTCGCCAGCGTAGGGAAGAAATCGATCGCCGAAGTGATCTCGCCGCGTACTTCGCTGGCAGGTATTCTCCCCGGCCAGCGCATGATGCAGGGGACCCGCTGGCCCCCCTCCCATGTCGTTCCCTTGATGCCTCGCAGCTCGCCGTTGCTGCCTCCCTGGCCCTGCATCCTCGAACCGTTATCGCTCGTGAAGATGACCAGCGTGTCCTCGTCGAGTCCCTGCTGCTTCAGCTCGTTCAGCAGGACGTCGGTCACCCAATCGACGCCCGCCACACACGCGCCGTAGTCGCCGTTTTCTGACGCGTCGACCATGGGCTCTGGCGCATAGAGCGGCAGGTGCACGTACATGTGCGCGAAGTAGAGGAAGAACGGTCCCTCTTTGTTATCGCGGATGAAGCGGACGGCCTCTTCAGCGTAGCGCTCGGTCAGCGCCCGCAGATCCGGCTGTTCCTGGACAACTTCATCGCCCCGGATGAGCGGCAGGGGCGGTCGGGCTCGGAGCCGTTCGATGCGCTCGGGATCTGTGGTGTCAGGATCGTCCACCTGGCGCCCCATGTCATTGCTGTAAGGCAGCCCGAAATAGCTATCGAATCCGTGTGCGGTTGGTAGAAATTCTTGCTGGTCGCCGCAGTGCCATTTGCCAATAATCCGAGTGGTGTACCCGGCGTCTTTTAACGCGCCGGCGATGGTCTTCTCTTCCGGGTTCAACCCGACAGCCTGCCCGGGCATGAGTACCCAGTTGCCTTCGAAGTCGCCGAAACCGATCCGTGGCGGGTAACAGCCCGTGAGCAACGCGCCGCGGGACGGCGAGCAGACCGGCGACGCCACGTAGAAATCGGTAAATCGCATGCCCTCTGACGCCATCCTGTCGATCGCTGGCGTCCTGTTGATCGTCGATCCGTAGACGCCGAGGTCGCCGTACCCGAGATCGTCGCAGTTGATCAGGATGATGTTCGGTTTGCTCATCTGAGGCCTTTGCTAGTGGAGGGCAGGCTGGGGATGATACAGGTGGCGAAGTTCATGTGGGCGCGACAGGACGGTCCGTCTGCAGCGTCAAGGTATATTGGCGAGCCTGGAGACGACGATCCCTGAATGACATCCAGGGATATCAGGGAGGTTTCAAATCACAATCTTTCCGCGCGCCGCCTCTGATATTACGGCCCCATGGTTGACGGAGGCGTTACGTGAAGGTGGGGCCATCCGTGACGCCCGGGTTGACTCGTTCGAAACCTCCGCCCTCGATGGAGGAATCATGGGTGAGACATTTCGCCTGGTCTTGAAGTACGACCGGGGGGAAAGTGGCGCGCCCGGGTCGGTGATTGCAAAGATCGCTCGTGATGCCATGCCTCCGATCACCAATCCCCTGGGTCGGTTGCTGGCGACCATTTATGAGCGTGAAACCCTGTTCTACCGGGATCTGGCCGAAGATTGTGGTCTGAGAACGCCTCGGACATTTCTATCGACTTACGACGCGAATACCGGACAGTTCGTCATTCTTCTTGAGGATCTAGGCCATCTCAGGATGATTGATCAGGCGGAGGATCTCGGGTTGGAGGACGCTAAATCGGCGTTGAACGCTATAGCCGGGATGCATGCCAGATGGTGGGGCGACGAACGATTGTCGATTTATCAATGGCTCCGAGATCACGGCACCACGCCCGCGGACGGAACTGTGATGCGGGAAATCGCAACGGCCAATCTCGATATGTTCCTGGATGTCTGTGGCGAAAACGTGCCTGCAGGTCTTGAAAACCTTGTCCGAGAGGCCTTGCCCGCGATTCCCGAAATCTCGGACGAACTGGCCCGGGCTCCGGTCACGCTCGTCCAGGGGGATTTCCGGCTGTCCAACCTGTTCTTCGACGACTCAGATGATGCCACGGGCCCGATCGTAGCCATCGATTGGCAGAGTGCGGGTCGAGTCAGAAGCGCGGACGATATTGCTCAGTTCATGTACACAAGTTTCGGTGTCGAAAATAGACGGAAACATGAGACCGAGCTATTGACGGAGTACCACACGGCTCTTACGGATGGGGGCGTCAGAGGTTACTCATCCCATCAGTTTGAAGACGACATTCGGCGGGGCCTTCTAACGAACCTGTGTAAACGCCTTGCGACCGCTGGAACCCTCGCAGCGCTCCCGGCCTCTGACAATGTTCGCCGACAGGGTGCGGCGATGTTCGAGCGATTACAGATGCTGGTCGACTGGAACTGCGAAGAAGTAATTCCGTGATGCGCGATTCGATGATGAATCGTGCGATAGCGCCTACAGGTTGATTGACGACGCCTTGACCTTCTCTTCGTCCAGCTCGAAACCGAGCCCCGGCTTGTCGTTCAAGTGGATAGCGCCGTCCTTGATCACGTACGGCTCCCGCAGCAGGTCGTTGTGGGCCGGGATTAGCGACTGTGCGTGTTCGAGCCGGTAGAAGTTCGGGACGGTGCTCATGACGTGTGCCGCTGCGATTAGCTCGATCGGTCCCCCGGGCACTACGTGTGGCGAGATCGGGACGTAATAGGTCTCCGCCATGGTGGCGATCTTCTTGACCTCCGAGATGCCCCCGGTCCAGATGGTGTCCGGCATGACGTAATCGGCCAGCCCGTTCTCGAAGACCTGCAGGAAGTCCCAGCGCGTGTACAGTCTTTCGCCGATGCAGATCGGTGCGTTGGTCTTCTCACGCACCTGCTTCAGCGCCTTCGTGCCTTCCGGGGGCAGCGGTTCCTCGAACCAGCCGATGTTGGATTGCGCAAAGAGATTGTTGGCGAGCCTGATGGCGGTCGGCACGTTGTAGTGGCCGTGAGCGTCGATCAGGATCTCGAACTTCGGCCCGACGACCTCGCGCACCGCGGCGACGATGTCGTATCCCTCCTGTTCGCCCGCCTCGCTGATCTGCCCGTCCTGGTACATCGTGTGGAATGGCAGCATTTCCCGGAACGGGTCCAGCTTGCAGGCCTCGTGACCCAGGTCCAGCAGGTTCTTCTGGGCGGCGGCGGCGTACTCGTCCGGGGTGGAGCAGCCCTGGAACCAGACATTGCAGTAGAGCCGCACCGGGTCACGGAATCGACCGCCGAGCAGATCGTAAATCGGCATCCCTGCTGCTTTGCCTTTGATGTCCCAGAGGGCGACGTCAAACCCGGCGGCAAGACTGGTGCCGAAACCGCGAGAACCGAGGTAACTGAAGAGTCGATAGACCTTGTGCCAGAGACGTTCGATGTCAGCCGGGTTCTCACCGATCAACGCTTCCGAGGCCAGCCTGACGGCCTCGACCATTGCCGGGCCGCTGCCGCGCGCCTGTATGCCGCACTCGCCCCAGCCGGTGACGCCTTCGTCGGTCTCGACCTTGACGAAGAGCCAGTTCCACCCAAGGCTCCGGTTGGCACCGCTGCGGGTTTCGTTCTCCACGAGGTAAGGGGTGATTTTTGTGATCTTCATGGGTGGCTCCGTGGTGCCCTGCTCTTGGGCGTTTGCTCGGGAACGATGAACTGAGGTCCGGCCAGTCAGGCGTGCGGCTTCGCTGCAGAGGGTACGCCCGTTGGCCAGGGAACGGGCTGTCATATTTGTGACGAAAAGGCCGCAGGTGACATGTGGCCCCCTACCACCGGTTCCGGGGGCGACTTGTCGAAAACCTACGAACGAATGCCACGACGTCGCGTAGTACGAATCACGGGGTTTCCAGCCTAGCTTCCATGAAGGCACTGTCGATCCCAGACGCCGATCGAAGGAAACAGCAGTGTCATTCGCCGGAGGTGCCGAAATGAACACGAAGACGATCGTCTTTGCAATGGTCGCAATCGCGATGCTGGTTGCCGCAACCGCGTGCGCGTTAGACGGGGAACGGGGTCAGGCACCGGAGGAGAGCCAGGAACTGACGGTCACGCCGATGTCCTCGGCGGCGGCCACGGTCCCGGAAGGGGATTCACCCGGGCCAGAACAACTCCATTTCGTTGACGGACGATTCAGGGTGAAGTTCGCATATCGGGCTGACCCCGAGCTCGCCGCTCAAATAGACGTGGTGGATGTGGATCTTCTTATGGAATCCTCACTGGAGCGGATCCATTCCCTCCTGCCGGAACCAGACGAGATCCTACCCGGCCGAACAATCACCATCATGTTCCAGGGTCCGGTCACGGCAGGATATGCCGGGGTGGGCGAGGAATTGGAACAGCACGGGTTCTACGCGCATTCGGACCTGCTTGGGATAACTAACCAGCTGCTCGTGCGATTCAATCCCAACGGCCCGATCAAAATGGATGATCTGTGGGCCGAAGTGGTTCCCGGCGTCCTCGCGAACGGGCTTTACCACGCCTTCCGCCAGATTGAGGTCACCGCAGCATCACACGTGAATAACGTGGTTACGGCGGGGCTAGCACGGCAGTTCGAGGAGGAAGCATTTCCCGGGCTTGAGGCCAGGTTGCGAACCCATCTTCCTGACCTGGCAGCCGTGAACTTCGACCTCTCCGGTGATGTTGAAGAGAAGGCGTGGTCGCTCGCGCGAACGACCTCCGATTTAGTCGTGTTCACCGTTTACCAGACTGATCGGTACGGAGCTTCGCTGTCGGAGATGTACCCGACGGAATCGGGCGCATTCCCGGCAGATGTCGGTGCTTCTGTCGGCCGGCAGGTTGTGCTTTCGTACATGGAGAACAACCCGGACGCGACCCCGTCATTGCTGGTATACATGCCCGTACCGGACATCCTCGAGGGCAGCCGGTTTGAGGCGTCTGTCGACGACCAACTTCCGCCTTCCGGTCCTGCGTCCACGTACTCGTGAAGGAAGGAGGGGCTGGGACCTGCAATCGAGGAGACTGCCGCAGACTTCTTTTCAACGGCGCGGCGAACGGTTGACCGCCAGTGGAACGCCGGAACGAAATCTGGGATGCCCCCGCTTACTGTCATCGACGGTAACTGCGGCTGTCAGCGGCAAATCTGTCTTCGTTTTTGAAAACTCGGACATCGGTGTCATCGTTTGAGGTCGGACGCGATATTCGATGACGCCGGGACACACCCACAGCGTCTTCCTCGGCTACCGGGATGCGCTCGTCATAACCACCTCGTTGTGATCACGCACTGCGGTTCGACAGGTAATCCGCCCATTCTCCGTAGGAAATGAGAGATCGCGCCTCGTCGATGACCAGTTCTCCGCTTGCACCCATCGGGACAGTCTTCAGGAGCTTCAATGCTTCCCCGTGGGCTTCAACGGCGTTCGCACCGTCCGTCGTGATGATGGCATAGACCGTCGCGTCTGCGGCGTCTTTCCAGATTTGAAGAACGCCGGCGTCGACGGCCCCCAGGGCGGCCGAAGCCTCCTCCGACCACTTATCAAACAGCTCGTCTCCTGACGAAAATTTCTGGAGATCCACTCGGATCTTGTAGAAATAAGTAAATGAAGGCATGAATGACCATCCTCACTGCGCGTTGGCGGGGAATCTTGAGTTAAATAGCGCGCACCCCGCCCCGTCGATGATGTAGCCGTGAACTTATCCCTGGCCGCGTGAGGTAATCGTGAGCAGGCACGGGAGTTGCGTCATCGGATTTATCCCTCCTCCGGAGTGCGATCGGGCGTCCGTATCTCAGAACCGCGGGTGACAGCCAGTACCTCGTCTTGCGATTCAACCGTGGTGATTCGAGGACGCCGTTATTCGCCTGCCTCCGGAACCTACGCGCCGATCCCACGCAATTACGTGGTCCGCTCTTGGGTCCGATCGATCACCGTTGTTGCAGTGCCGCCGCCCCGCAATAAGTGTTGCGTACCGGCGGCGTGTCGAATCACCGGAGGTGCGAGATGAAAAGAAAACTAATCACTATGTTCGTTGTCGCGACGGTTGTACTCGCTGCCGTGCCGGTCGTTATGGCCGCGACGGGTGGTTCCGACCGGCCTCTGGACGGTTCGTACAAGGCGTATTTCGATCCCGATGACGGGGCGAAATACTCGGGCGCCGGAAAGATGTCCCATCTCGGCAAAATCGATATCACCGGCGTGTTCTTCCCGGAGGTAGTACCCGCGCCCGAGCCGTGGCCAGCTGAGTGCGCTCCGCTATTGACGATGAACGACCCGGATGGCGACAAAGGAAACGCCGTTTGGACCGCGGCAAATGGGGATGTGGTCAACGTGAGGAACCTGGACGGGCCGGATAACTGGCAGCTCTGTGTGAAAGCTGATAGCTCCGCTGAAGGCTTCGCCAACTACGAAATCACCGGGGGATCAGGCCGTTTCGAAGGCGCTTCGGGCAGTTTCACGGGGAAGCTTTCTACCCCTCCGAATCTCGGGCCGCCGCCCCCGGAGTTTTTCATCCTGGAGGTTGAAGGAACGATCACCTACTAGAACGCCCTCCGGCGTTGTCACCGCCCCGGCCACATTGGCCGGGGCGGTGCGCGTGTGCCATGAACCCCAGTCGATCGATCGGGAATCGTAGTGAACACTCACGCTACGTTCACGCCTTGAATGCGGGTTCGCGGTTACTTTGTCCTTGTTTCCGGAATCCCGGACACCAGTGGCACCGTTTTCCCTCGCCGATGAACCGTGACTTACGGCTCTCGCAGTTGATCAATCTGCTCCGGAGCAGTCCGGGCGGGTCAACGATGCGCGCTCTCGCCCGGCAACTGCATGTCTCCGAACGGACTATCGGTCGAGATCTGGCCGAGTTGCGGCGCCGAGGGGTAGAGGTTGCCGGAATCCCGGGGCGCACGGGAGGCGTCCAGTTCCGTGAGGCGTCCGGTGATGGGATTGGGTCCGACTCCGCAATCTCTCGCACCGACGATCCGTTCGTAGGTCGAAACGAAGAGCTCGGGGCGCTCGCCGATGCGCTGGCGCTGGCGCTCGATGGAGAAACGGCGATCGTCACGGTGCGTGGCGAGCCCGGAATCGGCAAGACGAGGCTCGTCAGACAGTTCACCTCGGTCGCGCCCATCCACGGTTGTTTCGTCGCGTGGGGCAGATGCCGGGAGAACGGCGGTTCACCCCCGTACTGGCCATGGATTCAGATACTTCGTAGATTCGCAGAGTCGTCCACCAACGACCCGATCCATTGCCTGGCAGATGAGGCACGCGACGTTTTGAGCCAGATCGAACCGTCGTCCGAGCGCGAACTGACCCTTGATATCTTTCTTGAACCGGGTCCGTCCGAACTCTTCAAGGTACATGACGCGGTAAACAGATACCTGGGCCACGCGGCGGCGGAACAACCGTTGGTACTCGTCCTGGATGACCTCCACGCCGCGGACACATCGTCCCTCGGGTTGCTGGAATTCCTTGCGATACATCCCCCGGCCGCCGGGTTATTGCTGCTGGCTACCTACCGGGACACCTATCCGGATGCGGGTCCGGCGTTGTTACGGACCGTTGCCCGGCTCGAGCGGGGTGGCGTTGCAAGGGAACTGGGTTTGAGCGGCCTCGCACCTGAAGAAACCAGTGTGCTGGCGTCCCAGTTGTCGGGTGACGACAGGGACGGGCGTACCGCATCGAC
This sequence comes from uncultured Dehalococcoidales bacterium, assembly GCA_964474025.1. Lineage (GTDB taxonomy): Bacteria > Chloroflexota > Dehalococcoidia > Lucifugimonadales > Lucifugimonadaceae. The sequence continues at coordinate 29,079 of CAYYRD010000001.1, forward strand.
GATCCACGACCTGACCGCGGGCAACCCACTGCTCGTCACACACTACGCTGCTTCCGGGGTGGTTCCGGCAACTCAACGGCATGGCATCACCAGTGACACGCCGGTTCCCGATAGCGTCCGAGCCTTCATGACCGAGCGCCTTGAGTCGCTCTCGGTGAGATGCAACCGGGTTCTGAGATGTGCCGCGATCGCGGGCAACGCGTTCAGCGTAGATCTGCTGGTTTCCGTTCTCTCGACAATGGCAGACGGCGACCTCCAACGGGCTCTCGCTGAAGCCGTGGACGCGCGCCTGGTGGAGCGGGCCGGGATATCGGGACGCGAATATCGCTTCAGCCACGGCTTATTAAGACGGGCGATCGAGGCCGCAACAGCGGACTCCGAACGGATGCGACTGCATTCCGAAATCGGTCTCGCAGTCGAACACGTCGCGATAGGCGCGCTGGAACCGCGACTTGCCGAACTCGCCGTACATTTCGCCCAGGCTGACCAGACAGCTTACGGACAGAAGGCCATCGGCTACGCGCTTGCAGCTGGGCGGCAGGCGCTGGCCTCGCACTCCTGGGAGGAAGCGGCAGACATCTTTGCCCGCGGCCTGGAATCACCTGCCCTGGATCCGGTTTCGAAAGAAGCGGGCGAGCTCTGGTTCGGCCTGGGCCGGGCACAGGGCATGATGTGGGGGAACGAACGATCGGGGACGATCGCCGACAGCTTGACACGTGCGTTCGACATATTTGTCAGCCTTGGCGACAGGCCGAAGGCGGTGGAAGTAGCTGGCATCTACATCCCCCAGGGACAGGGCCGGCCGGCGACCGGGCGTCTGCTTGAGCGCGGGTTGGAGTTGGCCATTCCAGGATCACCCGGGGCAACGGGGTTGATGGTCAGGTTGGGTCTGGCTTACGGCCTCGAAGAAAACCGGCTTCAAGACGCACGAGACATTTTCGCGAAGGCGACATGTATCGCTCGGTCTCTCGGTAATACTGGCCTGGAAGCCAGGGCGCTGGGCGCCGAGGCGCGAGTGGAAATGAACCATGCTCTTTTCGATTCCGCCCTTGAAAAGGCACTGATGGCAGCGGAAGTCGGTCTGAGATCCGAGGACGCGGACGCCGCGATCTACGCATGGATGGCCGCCAACATATGCTGGCGAGCCAAGGGACAGATTGATCAATCGATCTCCGCGGTGAACGACGCCATCAGGTTGTCCGAACGAGAAGGGTACTCGGAAGCTCTAGCGAGGGCGCATATAAGCCGTGCTCATTGGAGCCTGGACGCCGGGGATTGGGACCTCGCCAGGGAGCACATCGATCGCGCCCTGGATATCAATCCGTTCGACGCGTTGGCGCTCTGTTTCCGAGCGTTAATTGAAGTTGAGTTGGGCGATGTTCAGTCCAGTCAGGAATACCTGCAACGAACTATCGAATCCATGACCGACGAGAACGGAGTTGGGGCGTGGGACTCCTGGACCGAACAGTGGGTCGCGTTCGCGTTCGCCTGGATCGGTTTGCTGACCGGTGATGCTGCTCTGCTCCGCCGATCAGTGGCGATACTTGATGGGCTTGAGGTGTCACCCCATATGACACGGCTGACCCGGCGCAGGGTGCTGTGCACTGAAGGCCTCATTCATGTCGCCAGACGTGATGAAGTGGCGGTCGGACGGCTTTATCGATCATCATTTCGTCCTGATGATGAGCTCGAGCAGATGTGGGAGTATCCATGGCTTCCCGGACTGTTGGCGTGGACTGCGCGGGAGTTTGACGATGCCCGCTACTGGTTCGACACTGCCATAGCGTACTGTGAGCCGGCCGGACTGCTCCGTCACCTGGCGCGTTGCCACCGGTACTACGGCGAAATGCTCTCGTCCTTCGATACCGTCGCCGACTTGAACAACGCCACCGAGCACCTGGCGAAAAGCCGCAGGATCGCTGAAGTCCTGGGGATGCTTCCACTGCTGCACGAGGTGGAAGAACTCGACAGACGACTCGCCCGCCATCGCGACGAAACGGGACTCGGGGGAGCCGGCACATTGACCCGGCGCGAACGAGAGGTTCTCGAACTCCTCCGCGCGGGGATGACATACCAGGAAATCGCCGATCGGCTGGTGATCAGTCGCCACACGGTGGATTTCCACGCCAGGAACATATATTCGAAGACCGGCGCGCGAAACCGGGCGGAAGTTGGTCGTTTCCGGGACGGGGACAGCCGATAGTCATGACGGGTGGTTTCGGGAACGACGGCCTGCAATCACGACGCGCAGGCGCGCGGCCCGCTGCAGCGGGTACTTCGGTTGCCCGTTGCAAGGTCATCCCGGCGCTCACAAATGACGCGGTAACCATCCTGAACCTGACTCGGTATTCATCCGGTTCCGGGCGAGAACTCTTCCCCCCTCTTCCCGACCACCTTCCGGTGAGTCACACAGTCATCCCGACCGAAGCGGAGGGACCTTCACCGTGCGGCCGGAATATTGAGCGCTCGACTCCGGGATCAGGCCGTCAGCACGGAGGCGCGACAAGATCCTTCGGGAGCGACCTCAGGATGACCCTTTGAGGAACTGCTCCTAGACGGAGGACAGCAGTTCAACACGCTCACACGATCCGGGCCAGCAACTCATCCTCGTTCATCTCGTAGCCGAGACCGGGCTTGCCGTTCAGGGTTATTACTCCGTTGGCGATATCCATCGGTTCTGACAGCAACTCGTTCTGGATGGGGATGGCGCGCATGCCGTGTTCCTGGCGGTAAAAGTTGGGCACCGAACTCATGACGTGAGCCGAGGCGATGAGCGCCAGTGGCCCGGAGGGCACGGCGTGCGGCGAAATCGGGATGTAATGCGCCTCGGCCATCGACGCGATGCGTTTTTGCTCCGAGATTCCACCTGACCAGATTGTGTCCGGCATCACGTAGTCGACCAGCCGGTCGCGAAACAGCGACACGAAGTCGAAGCGCGTGTACAGCCTCTCGCCAACGCAGAGCGGGGCGTTGGTGTTCTCTCGGACCTGTTTCAGGGCGTCGAACGACTCCGGCGGGATCGGTTCCTCGAACCAGGCGATGCTGGACTGCTCGAACAGTTTGTTGGCGAGCCTGATCGCGGTCGGCACGTTGAAGTGTCCGTGCGCGTCGATCAGGATCTCGTGATGCGGACCAACGGCCTCACGGATGGCGGCCACGATGTCGTAACCCTCTTGCTCGCCTTCAGGGGAGATCTGGCCGTCCGAAAACATGTGATGAGACGCCGTCATCTCCCGGAACGGGTCCAACTTCAGAGCGGTGTGCCCCTCGGCGAGGACGCGCTCGCGAACCGCTCGCGCGAAATCGTCCGGCGATTCGCAGTCGCCGTACCAGGAGTTCGCGTACAACCGAACCTCGTCACGGAACCTGCCACCGAGCAGGTCATACACCGGGCGTCCAGTGGCCTTGCCGTTGATGTCCCAGAGGGCGATATCGATTCCCGCCGTCATCGCCGTGGGCAGTCCGCGCGAGCCCAGGTAACTGAAGCGCCGGAACATCCTGTGCCAGAGGCGCTCGATGTCGGCGGGATTTTCGCCGATCAAGTCCGGCGTAATCAGCTCTATAGCGGTCTTGATGAGGGTATTCGAACCGGCCCCGGAATTCGTCGCCTCACCCCAGCCACTGATGCCTTCGTCGGTGTCGACACGGACGAAAAGCCATGTCCGGCCGGGGCCGACGATGCCACCCGGGTTGATCTCGAATGTCTTTATTCCGGAGATCTTCATGACAACGCGCCCCCGTCGGCAACGGGTTCGCCCCGGAGAGTTTCGGCGGATTCAGGGCTCGGTTCCCGGCCGATCCGCGTTACCTTGCCGGTCACCGGGTGTTTGAAGTGGGACGCGGTCGTCTTGGCGATGTTCTTTTCCGTGACGGCGTCCATCCCGGCCAGTCCGGCTGCGCCGAGCTGCTCCATGTGGCCGAGCGCGACGAACAGCACGTCCGCGGCTTCTTCCGCCATGGCGGCCTCGTCGAATTCAGAAGCTGGCCGCTCTACCTCTTCCCTGAGTTCGCGCACCTCTTCATCCAGCATCGGGGTCCGCCGGACCATCACCTCCAGCGGCGTGCCGGACTCCAGCGCCCAGCGCTCGTGGAAGTCGTACACCTCCGCCGCCAGTCGTGCGGCGGCGGCGACGAACTGCTCACGGTCTGATAGTCCGGTTTGATTCGCGACGGCCGGCGTCTGTGCGGATGGGCCCGGCAATTCTGCCATGTGTCCCCCGGTAGCTCTCGTCATTTTGTGGCCGACCGGCGCGCGCCGCCTGTGCACGGGATCGGACAGAGAACCGGAGGATACCGCCGCCCGGCCGGGTTGGCGAGGCGGCCGGGGGCGGAGAAGTCTGATGGACACCCCGAATTCGTCTCGGGGATGTCCAGATGAACGCCCGGGTCCGGGCGTACTCGGCCCTAGGCGGCGAGCTGGTCTTCGTTCTCGCGCAGGCTGATGCGCACGGGGAAAGGACCGCACTCACTCTCAAGGTCGACCACGATCTGGGGACAACCGAGCGTCGTGAACTTGCTGCCCTTCGGCTGGATCAATGTGGGCGGCGTAAGGTCTGTCGAAAAACCGGCTCCGGCGAGGCCGATGGCGGCGTTTCCCGTGATCATGTTGGCGATCTCACCGAGTGCGGACAGGGCCATCTGGTCCATCCCTGCCGGAGGTTTTCCGAGCATGATCGTGAGGATAGATCGCGCAACCCCCCGCTTGAATCCGTAAAAGACGTTGCCTTCAAGACGTCCGGTCACGCCAATGAAGGCTGTGATGTCTTCGCTGGTGATCGTGTCTTCTGTCACGCGTGCTCCGGCAAACTTGAGCTCCTGCCCGAGTTCCACTTCGAATACATGCTGGGCGGCGGTGAGGAAAGGGTTGACGAACTCCTGTCGCATATATCGATTTACTCCTGCGGCGCGTCTGGGAGCGCGGTTAGTGGGCGGGTTCCGTGGACCTGACTTGAAGTCTGTCAGAGCACTCGGCTGCGGGCAGCGTGAAACGCCCCCAAACCCGGCATGGACGTAATCGCAACCCTTCGGAGCGCCGCGGCCAGAGTTGCCACCGGGAACTCGCCGGGCGGCATAGGGAATTTCCCGAATTGGAGTCCATCAGGCGCCTGAAAGTAGTCGATTCCGGTCCCGGGGAAGCGAACACCGAAATGATCAGGTTTAAGACATCAGCCGGAAATTATCAGGGGAATACGAACTTCTTCCGGAGACATCCCGGAGTGATGGGAGACGAGGCGAGTCATGTCCGGGCCCTCTGCTCCAGCGGCCGACCACGCGAACACCGACGCGTCCGTGGAAATGGCTATGTAGTCGCCGACGCGGGCACGCGTAAGAGCAGGGATCTCGCCCGGTCCGAGCAACTCCAGATCCCCCAGCTCATCCGGTGTGAGGAGAACAACCTGGCCGGGCATCCGTTCAGTGTACGCATCGGCAAACCGGCCGATCGCATCCTCGCGCACGTGGTAGTAGTTGACGCGTGCATCCCCGGCCGGGGGGCAACGGAGTATGCGGCCGATCTCGTCATCCTCGCGAACCAACATCGGCTCCTGTGGAAAGGCATCCAGGTGCCCGTGATCGGCGGTGACGACGAGTTTTGCTGTTTCCGGCATGTCGCGTGCGAGTCGCTCCAGCCCGTTGTTCACATCGATCAGCGCAGCTACGGTGGAGTCACTGCCGACACCGGTGGTGTGCGCGGCTGAATCGATCTGCGGCAGGTACAGATAGGTGTAAGACGGGCCTCTTGCGCTCTCAAGGCGCGCCAGCGTGTTGTCCACCCCCTCCGTTATCGTGCCGTAACCGCGCCTTATCGCCCGGCCAAGCGAGTATCCGGTATAGACGCTTCTGACGAGGTTCCCCGGGAGTATGCCGACCGCGCTTTTTTCGAACGAGGACACGCGAGATGGCAGGGGGAACGCGGTCTCTGCGTTGATGCCGTACCGGGCAAGAGGGGCGCCCGTGACGCGATTTATGAAAGGGAGAACCGTGGCGGGTCCGGGGATCTCCGCCAGGTGAGTCCACCAGCCGATGACCGCGTGCTCCGAAGGCCACGCGCCGGTGGCCAGTGTCGTCAGCGCCGCGGAGGTGGTGGACGGGAAGACTGAGCGCAACCCACGCTTAAGATTGCGCCGTAGAAAGGCATCCCCCGGCAGCGTTTCCAGGAGCGCCATGCCCATCCCGTCCGCGACGACGAACACGATGTGCTCGGAACGCCCGATCAGGTCCTCGATCTCCGCTTCTGAGCCGTTGCCCGTGGTGACGCTCATGTCGCCGGAGAGGCGCGCCAGCGCGCGGGACAGATCTACGGAATTCGGGATATCGATCGACGGCCGCAGCAGTGTCCCGGACTCGAAGTTGGCAAGAAGCCGATCCACGTCACTCATTGGGCGGGATTCTATATCGTGCGGGTCCCAGTTATTCACGTGCCATGATGACGGAGCGTGATCCGGTGCGTTGACACCTTGCCGCCCTTCGGATTGGGACGCACAATTTCCGGTACGGAATTTCAGGGGACGCAACCAGATCAAACAGGATCCAAAATGACCACAGCCGAACTCGAGGAAGCACGCCGCCAGATAGTCGCCACAGTGCGGGAGTTCGTCCAGAAGGACGTCGTGCCCCAGGCGGCCGATCACGACGAGAACGACACCTATCCCACCGAACTGGTGGAGCAGATGGCCGAGATGGGGCTGTTCGGCATCACGATCCCGGAGGAGTACGGCGGTCTCGGCCTCGATTACACCACCTACGCGATGGTGTTCGAAGAGCTCTGCAAGGGATGGATGTCGATTAGCGCGCCGATCGGCACACACTCGATCCTCACCGCTGCGCTCGTGAATCACGGCTCCGAGGAACAGAAACGCGAGTGGCTGCCGAGGCTGGCGGCCGGTGAGAAGCGCGGCGGCCTGGCTTTGACGGAACCGGGCGGCGGCAGCGACGTCGCCAGCCTTCAGACGACGGCCGTCATGGATGGAGAGGAGTACGTCGTCAACGGGAACAAGCTGTTCATCACGAACGGCCGTTCAGGCGATGTGTACCTATTGCTCGCCAAGACCGACACGAATGCAGAACCGCAGCACCGCGGCATCAGCGCCTTTATCGCAGAGAAAGGCCCCGGTTTCACCGCGGGCCGCGACCTGAACAAGCTCGGTTACCGTGGCATCGATACCTCTGAGCTGATATTTGATGATTACCGGGTCTCGGCCGATCGGCTGGTCGGCGGCGAAGAAGGCAGAGGTTTCTACCATGTGATGGAGGCACTGGAGACCGGCCGGATCAACATCGCAGCACGAGCGGTCGGGGTCGCTACCGGTGCTTTCGAACTCGCCATCAAGTACGCGCAACAACGCGAAACCTTTGGCAAGAAGATCGCCGAGCGCCAGACGATCCAGAACATGCTGGCCGATATGGCGACCAAGATCCACGCCGCACGATTGATGACCTACGACGCGGCAGCAAAAAAAGACAGCGGCGTGCGTATCGACCTGGAGGCCGGGATGGCCAAGCTGTACGCATCCGAGATCTGTGCCGAGGTGACGATGGACGCGATGCGCATTCACGGCGGTTACGGCTACATCAAGGATCTGCCGCTGGAACGCTACTACCGTGACGCGCCGCTCATGATCATCGGCGAGGGTACGTCGGAGATTCAGCGGCTCGTGATCGCCCGGAACCTGCTCAAGCAGTACGCGATCTAGCCGCGAGGCGGCGTTTATTTTGGGTTGTTCTTGAGTTACCGGTGTGACGGTTTACGTTTGCCGTTGGGCTGGTTTGAACGAGCGTGACTCGGGAGGGATTTATGCGTCAGTTTGAGGGTTGGATTGGATGACCGACAGACCTGATAAGTCTGGGATCTCCGATGGGTCTGGCGATGCGCCGGACTCTCGGGATCAGCGACCCTCGGCACAGGGGCTGCCCGTCTTGAATTCGGGCGGCGAGCCGTTGCTTGGCGGGCCGGGGACGCGCAGACGCCTGTTTGAGGAACTCGGGGGCCGCGAGAACGTCGAGAGGGTCGTGGATCGGTTTTACGACCGAATTGACGAGGACCCGGAGTTACGGCCGATCTTCCCGGCAAGCATGGTCGTCGGCCGTTCCCGCCAGAAGATGTTCCTCGAGGAATGGCTCGGCGGAGAGCCGCGTTACACGTCTGATATCGGCCCGTGGGCCCTGCGTCGGCGCCACGCGCCTTTCCGGGTCACGGGGGATGGCGCCGCTCGCTGGATCGGGCACATGCAGGGTGCGCTAAGTGACTGCGGCGCCTCGGATGAACTTGCGTCCGAGATCGCATCCCTCTTGAGGCCGGTGGCCTTCCGCATGGTGAACACGTCTGATTCCGGGTAAGCGCCGGTGACCCGCGTTCCCACGCGGTAAGCTGCGCTCTGATCGGCGTGACGGGGCGTCTGACTACATTCCACCGATCACCGTATTCACCAGGGGGGAGCGCGCATATGGACCAGGAATACGTGGGGGCTGGCTTCGCCGTGCCGCAGGTCTTCCCCGATGGAAACATTGATCTCCAAGTGACGACGGACGTCTCTGTGCGCGCCGAGAAAGCCGGTTTCGACAGCCTGTGGGTGGCGGAACAGATCATCGGCACTTCTCAGAGCCTGGAACCATTGGCACTTCTCTCCTACCTCGCTGCGGTGACGAAAACGGCTCGACTGGGTGTTTCCGTTCTCGTTTTGCCGTTCCGAAACCCGCCTCAACTGGCAAAGATTACGGCGACGCTTGACGTACTGTCGGCCGGGCGGTTGACCGTGGGCGTTGGAATGGGCGGCGGTGACGAAAATGCGCCCGCGTTTGGCATCGAACCCGGGCGCAGGGTCAGGCGATTCATCGAGGCGCTTGGCGTCGTCGACGCGTTGTGGAAACAAGAATCTGCGGAGTTCGATGGCGAGTTCTACACCCTGTCCGGAACTCCGATGGAGCCAAAACCGGTCCAGAAGCCGCGCCCACCGGTGTGGTTCGGCGCGCGCGCGGTCCCGGCTATCAGGCGCGCCGCCAGGTACGGCGATGGTTTCATGGGGGCGGGCGGTTCCAGTGCTGAAGACTTCACGACGTGCGTCGGAATACTGCGGAACGCCCTTGAAGAAGAAGGGCGTGATCCCGCTGCATTCCCGGTTTCGAAAAGGGTCATGATCGCAATCGACGACGATACAGAACGTGCCGGACGACGCCTCGCCGACTGGTTCGGACACCAGTACGGCAACCCGGAGATGGCGGCCAGCGTCGCAATCTACGGTCCCGCGGATCACTGTTACGAAAAGATTGACGAGATTGTCGACGCCGGGGCCGAGCACCTGTTGTTGAACCCCGTTTTCGATTACGACGAGCATCTGGATGCGCTAGAGCGCTACACGCGTCCTTCAAACCCGCACATGCAGGAAGCCGGAGTGCGGCCGTCATCTCGGGAGTGAATACTGGTAGCTCGGCGTTCCGACCCCCATCCGACAGGCTCAGTACAAGCTTCGAGATCCTCAGGGGACGCGAGAGCTTCGGGGCGCGGCAGGGTTGGCCCGGGATAAGAGGAGGTTCCTGATGGACCAGGGTTACATGGGAGCCGGTTTCGCCGTTCCGCAGGTGTTCCCGGACGGCAACGTTGACCTGTCTGTCATCCGCGACGTTTCGGTTCGGGCAGAGCAGATGGGATACGACAGCCTGTGGACACAGGAGCGGATAATCGGGGCGAGCGTGAGCCTTGAGCCGCTGGCGTTGATGTCCTACCTCGCCGCCGTAACGCAGAAGGTGCGTCTCGGGGTGTCTGTCCTCGTGCTGCCATTTCGCAGTCCGCCCCAGCTTGCGAAGGCACTGGCGACGATCGACGTACTTTCGGCCGGACGGCTTACCGTCGGCATCGGGCTGGGCGGAAGCCAGGAGGATGCGTCTGCATACGGCATAGAACCGGGGCGGCGGGTTCGACGCTTCAACGAGGCCCTGGCTCTTATCGACGCGCTGTGGAAAAACGAGAGCGTCGAGTACGAGGGAGAGCTGTACAGCCTCTCAGGTGGTTCCATGGCGCCGAAACCGATTCAAAAGCCGCGACCGCCGGTGTGGTTCGGGGCCCGGGCTGCGGCGGCGCTAAAACGCGCAGCGAAACACGGTGACGGCTGGATGGGGCCCGGGTCATCCAGCGCGGACGATTTCAGGACGAGCGTCGCCACCCTGCGCGATGCGCTCGATGCCGAGGGCCGCGATCCGGCGAGCTACCCGGTGTCGAAACGGGTGTATGTTGCCATCGACAGCGATGCAGATCGCGCTGAGCAGCATCTTGCGGATTGGTTCGGGCATCATTACGGCAATGCGGAGCTGGCGTCCCGGGTGTCCATCTGGGGGTCCGCAGAGCACTGCTACGAGCAGATCGACGCCATCATCGACGCTGGGGCGGAGCACCTGTTGTTGAACCCGGTGTTCGATTACGACGCCCACCTTGAAGCTCTACAACATTACACACGACTTTGAATACCGAAATACCGCTCAGCAATCTCGAAATAATTACCGAAGTTCAGACGAGCCAACCGGGGGAGAAGCACCATGAAGTACCGACCATACGGCAACACCGGCCTTGAGATATCTGAGATCGTTTTCGGCGCGGGGGCCGTCGGCGGCATCGTGATCGACGCTGACGACGACACGCGGCGGACAGCGATCCGGAGGGCGCTGGATGGTGGGATCAACTGGATCGACACCGCAGCTTCGTACGGACAGGGACGCTCGGAAGAGGCCCTTGCCTGGTTGTTGAAAGAAATCCCGGACGACGAACAGCCTTACCTCTCTACCAAGTTCAACGTCGACGCCGAGGCCGGCGACATCCCGGGCCAGATTGAACGTTCAATGGCCGAAAGCCTGGGGCGCCTTGATCGCGAGAGCGTTGATGTTTTCCAGCTCCACACGCGCGTCTCAGAAGAGCGAGGCTGGTTCCAGGGCTCCCTCGGTGTCGACGACGTTCTGGGCAAGGACGGCGTGGCTGATGGTTTGCAGCGGCTGGTGGACCAGGGCCTGACGCGCTTCACGGGCTTCACCGCGACGGGTGAGAGCTCAGCGCTTCACAGGGTCATCGAGAGCGAGTGCTTTAACTCGGCACAGGTCTACTACAACATGCTGAATCCAAGCGCCGGGCGGGCGGTTCCTGCGGGAGCGAAGGCGTACGACTTTGACAACATAATCGACAAGTGCGCCGCCCACGGGGTTGCCGTGATGAACATCCGTGTCCTGGCGGCCGGCGTCATCGCCACAGACGTACGGCACGGTCGCGAATCCCCCGTCGCGCCGGGAGCGGATGTTGCGGCAGATGAGGTGAGCACAAAGGCGATCGTGGAGGCCCTGGGTGACAGCCAGGGCACGCGGGCGCAGCTTGCGGTCCGATACGCGCTGTCCAATCCCAACGTGTCCGGCGTCCTGGTGGGTATGGCGGAGCTGGAACACCTGGACCAGGCGCTCGGAGCTCAGGAGCTGGGACCGTTGTCCGACGATGTGCTGGATGCGATCCACGCCCTGGTCGCGACCGATTTCGGGCGGTTGGCCTAGTCGATTCGGGAGCCTCATCACACTCGTCCGGGAACAGCCGGCGACTATCCGAGAGATGTCGGGCGCGAAGAGGGGGCGGCAGGCACTTAGTATGCCGGCCACCCCCTCTTTCGAATCAGATTCGGGAGCCCTGTTAAGAGGCTTTTCCGATCTTGAAAAGCGTCGTGCTGCACGTGCCGCACTTGCCTTTTGTGGCCGGGCGACCGTTCTTCATGGTCACCTGTTCGGCGGCGTTCATCTCACGCATTGTTCGACACTTCATGCAGTAGGCGTCCATGGACATCCTCCAAAATTACTCATCTCCGGCGACCGACCGCCGAAGCTAACCTAGCTTTACGGTAACACCACTCCCGTAAAGCTGGAATAGCTTTGCCGGATGAACCCCCGGGGAAAGGGGCCTGAACGGGGTCAAAACCAGCCCTTCCCGGGGGCTTCATCCCCCGGTTTTTACGATTGGGGACGGGTTGAAGTACCGGATTGGGTACTTTCGTCCCACCAATTACGTTTACCCCAATCGTAAGAAACGGGGGTACAGGCTGGGGGATTATTTACGATTGCGCCCATCGTGACGGGCGTCCGATCCCTGCGATGGACAATTTTAGGGCGCTTCCGGGGCTGGAATGATACGGCCGGGGTGAAGCGTCTGCCGGGTCCATAATCCGCTCGACGGATATCGCTGGTGTTGCAGAATCCAGGGCCAGGAGGTCGGTATAAAGATGACGGAGATCAAGCTCAGCAGCGCGACGGTTGACTACGAAATTGACGGGCAGGGTCCGGCGCTGGTGTTCGCGCACGGAGCCGGCGGGAATCGCCTTTCATGGTGGCGCCAGGTACCTGAATTCATGGACAGGTATACATGCATCACCTTCAGTCATCCCGGGTTCGGGGATTCCGCCTGGGACGGTGATGCTGCCGACATGGTCGACTACTCCGAGGTGCTTTCGGAATTGTTGGACCGGCTTGAGGTCGAGACGGTCGCGCTTGTCGCGCAGTCGATGGGTGGATGGACGTGCCTGCCTCTCGCGATCCAACAACCAGATCGTGTGGCGGCGCTGTTCATGGCTTCCACGCCGGGCAGCCTGCGTACGACCGCGATCAATCAGGCGCTCGAGGTGAATCGTGTACGCCTGGATGGCCTTCGTCGGTCGTGGATCGAACGGCGCCCGGGAAGCTTCAATCCCGCCGTTGGTGAGCGTTGTCTTCTTGAGCAACCGGAGTTGCACTACCTTTACTCTGCGATTCAGGGATTGAACCCGCCGTTAACAGTCAACCCGACGTTCACTCCAAGGATCTCGGGACCTGATGACATGGCCGGGTACGTCACGCCCACGATGTACGTCACCGGCGAAGAGGACGTCGTTCTTCCGCCGGCGGTGATAACGGCAGCGTCAGAAGCGACGCCCGGCGCGCGGCTTGAACGAGTGCCGCTGGCGGGACATTCGATCTATTTCGAACGGCCTGAAGTGTTCAATCCGTTGCTCTCCGGGTTCTTGCTGGATGTGTATCCGTCCTGAGCGTGCGTGAACGTCGATATTGATGCCGGCCCCCGGGCAACCGGGTACTGTCGCCGAAAGAGGCTTGTGGGTAGCACCCGGAAACGGCCTGGAGGAACCTCGATTTCCCGACACATTGATGTGGGGGCGTCCGTCATTTCTCCGTCCCGGCGCTGTGCCAGCATGGTTCACAAGTCGAGAGGTGGTGCATGAGATGGAACACAAGTTGTGTCAGAGTCAGTAGACCGGGCGCATGAGGAATGTGACCAGCATTTGAGCGGCTACTCCGATGTCGCGGTCCATTTGCGAGAGCGGGTAGATTATCGGTCCCTCGCCGTCCTGATAAATGGTTGGGGCGATGTCGAGGGACGTATCGCGTATCGCGTGTCTGCTGATACGCCGGCTGCGGGTTCTCGCTGGAACATGGCCGACGTGATCTCCTCCATCGAGCGTTCCGACGCCGGCCAATCTACATCCGTGATCGTCATCGAGCGCGCAGAAGCTATCTGGGCGATCACGCCGATAGGCGATACCTGGGCGATACCGCCGATGGGCGACACCCGCCCGCCCACGGTTACCTGCTGATTGATCGTGCTCCCGGAAACTCTTTTTTCGAGAGCGACCTTGACGAGTTACGTCTTGCCGCGAACGCTATGACGCCGTATGTCGTTGAGGCGGAGATGCACAGCGCTCGCGAAATGCTGGCACTAGAACGCAGCCTGATGCTCCAGGTGTCCGAGCATGTGGTCGAGACATCGGAGGCACAGGGGTGGCAGGAATCGGCGCACCACGAGTTGCAGCGGGCGTTCGACACGTTGGCGGACCAGAAGGTAGAACTTGAAGAGGCTTACAGGTGGAGCACGGTCGCTGAGCGTGAAATCCAGCAGGCTTTCGACGAACTCCAGATAGCCAACGAAGCCAAGACGCGTTTTCTGGCGACGGTATCGCACGAGTTGAAGACGCCGCTCACGAGTATCTCCGCCTTCACCGACATCTTGAAAAAGAACAGGGCAGGAAACCTGCGCGTGCGCGAGTTAAAGCAACTCAACGTGATCAGCCGGAACGTCCACCGTCTCAACCTGTTGATTAATGACCTGCTTGATCTGACGAGAATCGACGCCGGCACACTGGTGCTGGAGAACGATGATTTCCGGGTGACCGACCTTCTTCACGACATGTCCGCAATGTTTGATCCGATCCTGAGCAAGCGCAACCAGAGGCTCACGGTCCGGGACGAATCCTCGGAACGCTGGCTAACCGGGGACCGGGACAGGTTGGAACAGGTGGTCACCAATCTTGTTACCAACGCATCAAAATTCTCTCCTGAAGGCTCGGCAGTAGAAATGGATGTCGACGTCAGGGACGGGCAGTTACACCTGGCTGTCACCGATAGCGGGGTCGGTATTCCTGAGGAATCGCAGGCCCAGATCTTCGATGCGTTCTACCGGGTAGAAAACGAGGAGACGCGATCGGTACCCGGCACCGGGGTCGGCCTGTACATAACGGCGTCGGTCGTTCGTCTTCACGGGGGCGAGATATCTGTGGAAAGCCGGTTCGGGGAGGGCACCACAATCCGGGCGAGCCTGCCCGGGGTAATTGACGGCCCGTCCGAAGAACATCTGATGCGCGAGGCGTCCCGGATTGAGGCCTTCAACGACCAGCGGTCGAGGCTCGATGAAGAGCATAAAGAAGCCGCCTGAGATCGGGCTTCATGTCCTGCGTCGGATTTCAGACGCGCGGGAATCGGCGCCAGATCCTGTTCTTCGCCTGATGAAGGCCAGTACCACCGCGAAACCGATAACTGCGGTCAGCAGAGTGATCTTCTTCATGGTTGTCACTCCGTCCTGGCGTGATCTTGTTGGCCTGCTCCGACCCGGGTCAGCCAATCCAGAGTCAAGCTTAAATCGCCTGTACCCGGTGTATCAGATCGGCCAGCCTGGCCTCTTCCTCCGGCGTCTCGGATGGTGTGTCGAAAGAAACGCGCGTGGCGTAGTCCATACGTTTTGACAGCACTTCGGGCAGGTTGTCGTATGTGGCCGTGACGGCGAACTCCCGCACCACATCGAGGGGTACGGATTCGATCATGCGCTCCCACTCGCCCCGCATTGACATTTCGTGGAGCATGAGTCCCAGCTCTCCTCGGCCGTGCGTGTCAAAAACGCTGAGGTAGGTGCGGGTTGAGCCGTAAAAGGAGATCGGCTGGCGAAGCGCCAGCAGCTTCTGCTCGATCTCGGCCTCGTCCTCTCCGATGACCATCATGCCGCCGCCAGATACCTCGATATCGGAGACATCCCGGCCCGCCTGCGCCGCGCCGCGTGCCAGTTCAGGCAAGGTGACATCTCTAACGTACTTCTCGGTCGTGAAGCTGTGAAGCAACAGGCCGTCCGCGACGCGTCCGGCGACCCGGGTCATAGCTGGCCCGACGGCCGATATGAAAATCTTGGGCGGCGGCACGTCTATTGGTCCCATGTTGAACGCCGGGGGGCAGAGCGTGAAGTTGTAGAAGCGGCCCTCAAACTCCGGTTTCGCGCCGGTCTGGAACGTATTCCAGACCGCCCGCATCATCTGGATGTACTCATCCATGCGCGTGGCCGGGGCCTCCCATGTGCCGGAGCTGAAGCGACGCTCGTTATGGCCCTTCACCTGCGTGCCCAGGCCGATCATGATGCGGCCGCCCGTTGCCTTCTGCAGCTCCCATGCCATCTGCGCCATTACGAAGGGGCTGCGCGGGAAAGCGATGATGATGGAGGTGCCGATCTCCGCCCTTGTGCTGACGTGCGCGGCCAGGGTCCATCGTGTGGTCGCCTCGTACTTCGTTTCGGAAGTAGTGATGGCGTCGTAGCCAAGTCGTTCAGCACGTTCGACCTCGGATGGAACGTCTGACAGTGGGCCTGCGCCAAATCGTCCTGAGACCTTCAATTGATCCCTCCAGGGGTACGCCATCGCGGGCGAGTGGTGCCTACCGGCCGGATAAAGATGTTCTCGGGGCAGCAATTGCGATCAAGGATTGATCCAGATCGGCCGATTCTAACCGGCGGCGACCCTTTGGCGAGCAGGCGGTTACACTCTCCGCATCACCGGTAATGGATGCCGCAACCGGTGGAGGCAGCCGATAACTGAGAACGCCACGATATGTTCGGGCGTGGATCGGAGAGCGATGACCGTTCGCGCGTATCAACTGGTAGACACAGCACCGGGGAGCGAAGTAGCTGCGCTCATCAACGCGCTGGAAGGAATTGACGGGACTCAGACTGTGGACGCTGTCACCGGACCGCACGACATCATCTGCCGGGTGGAAGTGGGTGAGCTGGCGGACCTCGCCGCGTACCAGATGGCGGTCCATAACGTTCACGGCGTGACCCGCACCATGACCTGCGTCGTGCTGCAGGCCTGATTCTGGACGGGGAGCCGCCCATTTGAAGATCAACGAATACACCGTAAATGCCCTCCAGCGCGTGCACGTGTTCATGGGATTGGCGTTCGCCGATCTGAGCCCGGAGCAACTCTGGTACCGGCCGGCGGCCGAGGCGAACTCGATCGCATGGGTCGGGTGGCATCTGACGCGCGGGCTGGACCGTCGTGTCTCCGACATGGATCGTGGTGAGCAGACCTGGGTTGAGGGACGCTGGTACGAAGCGTTCGGGCTGCCCGCGAACCCTGCCGATTACGGCGTCGGCCACACGTCGGAACAGGTTGACACTGTTCGGCCGCCGGACTCGGGTGTGATCCTCGGATATTACGATGCCGTGTACCGGAGAACGCTCGAGTTCATGGCATCGTCTGCCGCCGATGACCACAACCGTGTACTGGACGATTCGGGGAACACGTTGGCGGTAGAGATGGTCGGCATGGTGGCCGGAAATTTGCAGCATGTCGGACAGGTCGGTTACATCAGGGGGCTGATCGAAGGACGCCGCTGGTACCCCCGATAGGGGGTTTTGTTTTGGCCCGGGGGGTCTGCTCACTACGGGTTTACCCAACGGTCTAAACGCCCAGGTTTACAGGCGCGAGTATTTCCGCCAGTTCCGCCATTTCGGATTCGTTTAATTGCCAGTCGGCCGCGCTCGCGTTGTGCAGAACCTGTTCCGGCGTCTTCGCGCCCGCGATGCACGACGCCATGGCCGGGTGGGCGAGCGTCCACGCGATGGCCAGTTGCACCAGATCGCGCCCGTGGTCGGCCGCCCACGCCTGCAGGGCTGGTACTACCTCCCACGCTCGGTCGGCGCGCCCCTCTCTGAACACGAAGTGATCGCTGCGTTCATCGTCGTCCGGAAACTGATGGCCGGGCTTGTACTTGCCGGTCAGGATGCCCTTGGCGAGCGGTGAGTGCGCTATCACCCCGATGCCCAGTTCCAGGCAGGCGGGAAGCACGTCATCTTCCGCGCCCCTGAACAGCATGTTGTAACGGGGCTGAGAGCTGCTTATCGGTCCGTGGATAGCCGCTTCCCGGTGTTGATCACCCGAAAAATTGGAGACGCCGATGTACCGGATCTTGCCCTGGTCCCGGAGCTTGAGCAGCTCGGCCATCGTCTCCTCGATCGGCCACCGTGGTTTTGGTGAATGGAGCTGATACAGGTCCACGTGGTCCGTACCCAGCGAGGCAAGGCTGTTGTCGATCGCCTCGGCCATGTGTTCGGGAGAGTGATCCCCAGATAGCTTGGTCGCCAGAAATACTTCGTCGTGTCTTCCGCGCAGAGCCTTGCCCAGCACGGACTCGCTCGTCCGGTAGCCCTCTGCGGTGTCGATGAATGTCATGCCGCAATCGAGCGCCGCGTGGATGGCGGAGATCGCCTGCTCATCCGGTATCACGCCCATGCCACCGCCTAGCGGCCATGCGCCCAGGCACACTACTGAAACTTCCGGCCCAACTGTTCCAAGAGGGGTTCCCAGCGGTCGGGTGTCCATTCATGCCTCCTGTCGGGTCGAATCGGGAGTCCAGACATAGATGTATGCATCGATGCTGGTGAAGCGCCGGAGGTTCCGAGGGCGGAACGAGACTGTGCGAACTATTCACATCCATCTGAATCCATACTGGATCACCGCGCATCTGAGCCTTTAATGTACACGCCGGTGTTCGCACGGGGCGAACTGCCGCGCATGAGGCCCGGCCGTTTCAGGTCGGCCCTGAAATGTCAGGAAGTTCAGGAACAGGGGAACCCCGATGACAACGAACGAGCACCTTGGCGCAACCGTGACAGCTGACCGGTCGACGCCGGACGGGCTGCACGAGCGCTACCAGGAGACCCGGGACTTCACCGAGAAGCTATGCGAGACGCTCGTGACCGAGGACTACGTCGTGCAGACGATGCCGGACGTCAGCCCGACCAAGTGGCATCTGGGTCACACCACCTGGTTCTTTGAGGCGTTCATCCTGCGAGAGCAGCTCGCCGGGTACGTGTCCCCGAACGACAAGTACAACTACCTGTTCAACTCTTACTACAACGGCATCGGCGAGCAGTGGACCCGCGCTGAACGGGGGCACATTTCACGTCCGACCGTGAGCGATGTGTACGACTTCCGCAAGTTCGCCGACGAGAAGATGCACGATCTGATCGATGCATCGGGCAGAAACTCCTCGCCGGAGAAGCTTCTCGAACTGACGACGCTCGGTATCAACCACGAGCAGCAGCACCAGGAACTGCTACTGACGGACATCAAGCACGTCCTTTCAAGAAACCCCCTCGATCCGGTGTTTCGTGAATTCGGTCCCATCAGCGAGCCCCTGGGAGTGCCAGATGCCGAGTGGCTGCCGTACGACGGTGGAGTCATCGATGTCGGATTTGATGGCGACGGGTTCCATTTTGACAACGAGGGTCCGATCCACAAGACCTACGTGCATCCGTTCCACATCTCGTCGAGGCTGGTTACCAACGGTGAGTTCATAGAGTTCATCGAGTCCGGGGGGTACCAGCGGCCTGACAACTGGCTTTCAAACGGCTGGCACACGATCAAACGAGAGGGCTGGAGTGCACCGCTGTACTGGCGCAGGACAGACCGTGGCTGGGCGCATTACACGCTGGGAGGCGAGCAACCGGTGAACCCGGACGAGCCGGTGATGCATGTCAGCTATTACGAGGCCGACGCGTACGCAAAGTGGAAGGGCGTTCGGCTTCCCACGGAACACGAGTGGGAGCTGGCTTCACGCGACGCGACCGTCACGGAAGGCACGTTCGTCGACACGCTGCGTTGTCACCCGATGGCGCTGGATAGAAACGCGCCGTCGGGCAGGCTGCACCAGATGTTTGGCGACGTGTGGGAATGGACCTCCAGCCCCTACGTGGGCTACCCGGGCTTCGATATCGCGCCGGGCGCCGTTGGCGAATACAACGGCAAATTCATGTCAGACCAGATGGTGCTGCGTGGTGGGTCGGCCGCGACATCGCTGAGCCACATCCGGCCCACTTACCGCAATTTCTTCCCGTCGGACGCCAGGTGGCAGTTCATGGGGTTCAGGCTCGGGCGAGACGCCAGTTAGGCTGTTTGTCCCCGCGGCAGCATAAACATAGCGCCAACATTCAGAGGCGGAAATCAGTCACGTTGACCACGATATTCTCAAAAAACACGGACGCAAACGCCCGGGTGTTTTCCGGGATACATCGATGAAGTGATTGAAGGGTTGTCGGCGGTGGAGAAAACTCTTCCGTGCAAGCTCTTTTATGACGAGCGCGGATCGGGGTTGTTTGATCAGATCTGTGAGCTGGATGAGTACTACGTAACTCGCACCGAAAACGCCCTGATGGACGAGTACGCTGGCGGGATGGCGGAGGCTATCGGCCCCGGGTGTCTGTTGATCGAGTACGGAGCGGGCAGCAGTACGAAGATTCGTTCGCTGCTGGACCATTTGCGAGATCCCGCGGCATTTGTGCCGATCGATATCTCAGGCGAGCACCTGGTTCGGGCGGCGGACGAGTTGAAGGCAAGTTACCCGGCCGTGGAGATCAACCCGGTCGTGGCGGATTTCACGGGGTCGTTCGATGTCCCCGTTCCGCTGATCGAACCGGCCAGGAATGTCGTGTACTTTCCCGGTTCCACAATCGGGAATTTTGTCCCCCGGGACGCGTCGAAGCTGCTGAAGGCGATGGCGGAACGGGTCGGTCCGGGTGGCGGGCTGTTGATCGGAGTCGACCTGGATAAAGACCCCGACGTGTTGCGTGCGGCATACAACGACCGCAAAGGCGTGACGGCGGCGTTCAACCTGAATCTGCTTGTGCGACTGAATCGCGAAGCGGGCGCGGACTTCAACCTGTCCTGCTTCACTCACCGGGCGGCATACAACCCGGAGTTATCGCGTATCGAGATGCGCCTGTACAGCGATCGCCGTCAGACCGCGCAGATCGCCGGCCATAGCTTCGATTTCGAAGAGGGTGAGTCGATCCTTACCGAGTACTCGCACAAATACACGATTGAGTCGTTCGGGAGGATCGCCGGCGAGGCGGGATTCCGGACGCGCCAGGTGTGGACGGACGCCGAGGGTCAGTTCAGCGTCCAGTACCTGGAGCTGGATCAGGGACGAGAGGCGCGGGTTAGCTGCAAGATTGACACGTCATCCTGATCCTTCCGGGGAAGGAGAAAGATCTCCCGACTAGCACTCCGGCACGCGCGAAATCGGCAACATGACTATTTGGTGAGCGTATTGCCATACGCCCCTACGTGTTCTTCGGTTTAGGCCTTAACGAAAACTATGCCTGTTACGTCGTCCGTGGTCGATGTCAGTTCCCCGCTGAACTCGTAGCCCTCGGGGTGCGCGAACCCGGCGACGAGGTCCAGCGCGGAATCGGCTGATCCGGCGGCTTCTTCGTTCGAAACAAGGTGGCGGATGAGCGCCCCTTTCAGAAGCTTGGACCAGTGGTTGACCGTCTTCAGTTGACCGCCCGCGCCTTGTTCAACGAATTTGACCGTGAAGCGAGACTCGTAACGGACCGATGACGGATCCCACGCAGCGCTGTGCTCGTTGGGCAGCAGGTCCCACACAACGCCACCCTGTACCGAGTCAGCGAGAGATCTTGTGATCAGCGGTTTCCACACGGCGGCGCAGCTTTTGCCCCGAATCAACTTGCCGCCCATCTTCAGCTTGTAAGCCGGGATCATGTCAAAAGGGCGGACCATGCCGAAAAGCCCGGACATGATGATTGCCGATTGACCAAAGGCCTCCCGGGCGTCTGTACCGAGCGTCCGGTGTTCGATCGCGTCGTACATCACGCCGGTGTAGCGTTCTATGGCCGGAAGGGTTGGCGCAGTCCTGAGCTCGGCGTTCTCCACCCTCGCTTTTTCCAGCGCCGGGCCTTTGACTCCCAGCAGGGTTCGAGATGACCGAGGCCGCTTGCTGACACCAACCAGGGCCTTGGCGACGCGTTCCCGCGTTGGGTTGAGCGATCCGAAAGACAGGGAACCCAGGTCGAGCGGCGCGCCGTCTCCGCCGGAAGATTTGCCTTCCGACGGCGGCAGGAGGATTAAAGGTGAGGCGGCTATTTCGGGTATCCGATCGCTTGTCTGAACGTTCCGGTAAGTTTGACCTGCCCCAAAAAGGATTGCCAGCCAGACAACTGTGGGGGCGGGACTTGCTCCGCCCCTGGGTGGTTACTCGGAGCCGTTGAGAAGGTGCGATGCGCCAGTGTATTGGTATGTGTGGAGTTGGATACGCGTGGGCGGAGCAAGCCCCGCCCCTGCGTCGGTATCATGAATTAAGGTCGCCGCCAAGTTACACCGGTCTTTCGAGAGCCTCAGGACGCTGCGTCACATTGCTCCCTCTCCACGCCGCGGGAGAGGGCTGGGGTGAGGGGGAACCGCCGGCAGGCGGTCGACACGCGCGTTTTCGCCCGGCCGGTCCACATTCGACAGGCTCAGTACAGGCTTCGAGAGCCTCAGGCCGCTGGGCGTCTGGGCGCCAGTTAGCCAGTTACCCTCCGGGCTTTCGGCCGGTGACGTGGCACCAGAAGAACGAGGCGAATGCTCCGGGCTGCTGCGACCAGTCGGTCCATGCCTGTCGCATGGCCGCCATATCGGAAGCGCTCGCCCAGTCGTTCTCCTGCGCGATCGCGACCAACTCCGGGTCATTCAGGATCGAGTGCATGTAACGCACCCCTTCGGCCGCTCCCTCGTCCGTTCCGTGGGAATCGGCGGTGGACCCGGCCGCTACCTCATCGAACCCGGCATCCGCCAGGAGCCCGCGAAGCAGTCGTCCCGCTTCCGGGTGTCCTCCCCGGCTCCGTTGCCACCGATTCCGCAATGCGATCGAATCCCGAAGCCCGTCGCTGTCCGGATGGAGCAGCGCTATGCCCCAGTCCGGACTGCGTAATCCGATGACCCCGCCGGGCTTGAGCACGCGCGTCAACTCGGCTACCCCATCCCCCGGAACCGGAAGATGCTCGATCAATCCGTTGGCAAAAACAGCGTCGAACTGATCGTCCTCGAACGGAAGATCAGTTGCATCTGCAACCTCATACGAGAGGTTGACGATCTGGCTATCAAGGGCGTCACGGGCCGCCGTCTCGATACGCGACGGATCTGCGTCGATTCCCGTGATCACCCCGGGCGAAACGTGCGAAGCGAGCCCCGAGGTGATCGAACCCGGGCCGCAGCCAGCATCCAGCAGCGTCATCCCGGGATGGAGGTGAGGCAAGAAAAATGCAGCTTCTACGTCAGCGTGACGCTGGCTGAAACGCCTTGTCTCTTCCGCGTGACCGGAAGGGATATCGGAACTCATTGCGATGTATCCAGGTTCAGCTCAAAACCCCACTCCGGGCTTTCGTCGGGGTCATCCAGAACGCGATCGCCGACTAACGAGAAACCCATCTGTTTGTACATGGCATGGGCATCTGCAAACCGTTTGTCTGACCATGCGATCGCCCGGTTATGGCCCGTGGCACGCGCCCAGTCCAGGAAGTGCTCCGTCATCATTCGGCCATAACCCCGGCCCCGGTAACTCTTGAGCAGGTAGAGGCGCTCGATTTCGGCATCGTCCCCTCGGTCGAACGCGGACACGGTCCCGACCACAACGTCGTCAAGAACGAGTACGGAGAAGAATCCGCCGGTGTCGATGTAGGTCTCCCGAACCGTGTACAGGTCGCGGTGATATTCGTCCGGGTCCCATGTCAGTTCGTACTCGTCGTAGACCGATTTGATCACCGAGACGATGCCCGGCTGCCAGCGGTTCTCGTAAGGAAGTAACCGCGGATCGTTCATTCAGCGGCCCCCGTCAGCAGCCGGCGCGGGTTCTCTACCGTCATCGTCTGGATCGCCTCTTCACCGACTCCCGACTCGAGCAGTTGCGGTATGAACTCTCGTTGCAGGTACACGTAACCCTTACCCCCGTACGCCGTCAGGGAGTGGTCGTAGCAGACATCGTGAGACAGGACGACCTGTTCCTCATAGCCTCGTTCCAGCAGCCCCAGTAAGACGGACAACACCCGGGCCTCGTGCATGCGCGGATCGCCGATATTGTCGAAAGCCACCGTTGCGCCGGTATCTACGATCCCCAGGTGATAGTCCAGCAGCGGGTAACTGTCGGTGTGTCCGATCACGACACGGGAAGTGTCAGCGCCTTCTTCTTCAAGGATGTCGAGCTGCGCCAGCCCGCCCCCCCGAACGGCGTGCGTGTTCAGATAAAGACCGGTCTCTACCTGGGCACGGGCGCATGCCCGTAAAACGCGCTCTTCCTGCGCCGAGACCCAGTTTTTGTCTATGCCGATCTCGCCGATAACCCCTGGCTTGATCCCGGTGTCCCTCCAGCCGTTTTCGATCTCATCGATGAGATCGGCGGCTATGTCGTCGACGGTTCGACGGTCTATCCGGTCTTCGACCGGGTAGTAAGGCTCCCGATACCATCCGCTGCCCATGACGATCTGGACGCCCGTGCGTTCGGACATGGCCTTTAATCGCTCTGGAGCGCGGCCAATGCCGGGGAGGGTCAGCTCGACGATGCTGTTTCCGCCCTCTGCTTTAAATAGAGACACTTCGTCCGCGATTAGATCGTCGTCGTCGATCATTCCGGCTGCATCGTAGCGACCGGATATCTTGTACAGGTCGATGTAGAGATGCTCGTGCATCAGGGTGATGCCCAGGTTTGAAGGCTCTATCGGGCCGGTGACGGTCATCACCCTTCCGGTGTTGGCTGCGGTCATCGAAGGCTCTCCAGGGAACACTGCTTTGCGGGCACAAGCCTAAGGCTGCATTGATCCCATGTCTCGTGTTCTCCCGAAATCACGATCGCAGCGGTCCCGGTGAACACCGGACTTTACCTGAAGTCGGTCGCGGTTCATGATGCGCCTGCGATTGCAAGCCGGTCGCGCTCCATAAGAACACGGAGGTGCAGGTCGATGACAGGATCAACACGGACCTCAGCGCTCGAAGGCGTGGTCACGGCGAACGATCACCTGGGCTCGGATGCCAGCGGGATGCTCCAGATCGAAGGCCGGTCCGCGGAATCACTTCTAGAAGAGTTCGGCTCGCCACTTTACGTCGTGTCGGAGGCAACGCTTCGCACCAACTTCCGACGCATCCGTGACGCCTTTCAGTCACGCTGGCCGAAACCGGTGAACGTGATGTACGCCATTAAGGCGAACAACAACCTTGCTATCAGGGCCATCCTCCACGAAGAGGGCGCCGGCGGTGACTGTTTCGGCGAGGGTGAACTGTACGCCACCTTCCTGGGAGGCGCCGATCACGACAAGCTGGTAATGAACGGGACGAACAAAACCTACGCCGAACTGAGCGCCGCCGTGAAAGCGGGTGTTCGGATCAATGTCGATGCCGCTGACGAGATCGGGATGTTGTCCGAAATCGCGGCCGAGACCGGACGTACCGCCCGCGTCTGTCTTCGGGTGAAGGTGACCCCGCAGGAGCTTGAGCAGTTCGTCCCGGACTACACATCACGGCCCTTCAACATGCTGGACGGCGTGCGGGGCATGCAGTGGGGCTACTCGATCGAGGCCGCATCAGCGATGGTGCCGGAGGTGCTGGCCACGCCGGGGGTCGAGCTGGACGGCTATCACCTGCACGTCGGCAGATCGAACCCGGAACCGGACTACTACCGCACATTGGCGGGGGCTTACGTAGAAACCATAGCTGAATTGCACAAGCGCACCGGATACACGCCGGACATCGTCAACATCGGGGGTGGATACGCCCGTGAAAGGGACCCGGAGTCCCGAAGCCTGGCCCTCAACCCGTACGAGATCGAGGAGTACGCAGCGTCGATCACCGGGCCATTGCTTGAAGGGCTGGAAGAAGCGGGGATCCCGGTGCCGGCGCTCTGGATGGAACCGGGTCGATACGTAGTCGGTAACGCGGTCGTGTTGCTGGGACGGGTTGGATCGGTGAAGCGTGATCTTGAGAAGGTCTGGGTCAACGTGGACGTCTCGGTCAACAACCTGATGCGTATCGAGACTGCGCACTCGACATACCATGTGTTAGCAGCTAATCATTTACTAGACGTACACGATGAGGTGGTCGATATCGTCGGACCGCTCTGTCTTGGCGCTCCGCTCGGGGCCGGACGCAGGTTCCCGCACGTGGAACGGGACGACATCGTGGCCGTCCTGGACGCAGGAATGTACGCCGAGACGGCGGCGAACCAGATGAATGGCGTGCCGCGGCCGGCGACGGTGCTGGTCAATGAAAGCGACGCCGAAGTCATCAAGGAACGGGAGTCGATCCAGGACGTGTTCGTTCACCACCGAATCCCGGTTCGGCTACGTGGTGGTGGGTAGGCCGGGATGTGGCGCATGGAGTGAATGTGGACCGTTGCTCGGCGCGCCTGCGTCGTCTTTCCCGGCGGGAAGGATTCCCCTCACCTGAATTCTCTCCCAAAAGGAGAGGTGTTCGCTGTCCGACCGGAGACTGTGGGACCAGGGATCGTTCGGCAGCACTTGGGACGGAATCGAATCAGTGCTTTAGCTGCGCTATGACGCCGTCGCGGCGTAACCTGTCCTGATGCGTTGAGCCGCCTGCTTCGTCTCTCGAAGTGTGGCGGCTCCTTCTTTTCAGTCATTGATGCGGTGAAATGGCGACTTCGGGGAGCGACCGGGACCCGGCGATCGACGCCGAAGCTCAGCACGCGCCAGGCCAGGAGATAACGCCCGGGGATTCGGGTGGAGGCTCGGCCGCGGTCCAGGTGCTGCGCATAGTCGATTTCCGCTACCTGTTCGTGGCGAACATGATGATGTTCATGGCGTTCCAGATGCGGAACGTCGTGCAATCATGGCTCGCCCTTGAATTAACCGACTCGCAGGCGTGGGTCGGGGTCATAAACGGCTCACCCGCCGCGGCGATCATCCTGCTGAGCTTGATCGGTGGCGTGGCGTCGGATCGATGGCCAAAACGCGACATCCTGCTCTGGGTGCGCCTCGGGCTTGGACTCGTCAACTTCGTCGTCGGTTACCTGGTGATGATCGATGCGATATCGATCTGGCACCTGCTGTTTCTTTCGCTTGCGCAGGGCGGCGCGATAGCGTTCGGGATGCCGGCGAGCCAGACGATCGTCCAGGACATCGTTGGTCGCGGCCGGCTGTTGTCCGCGGTGTCGCTGAACCAGTCGTTGTCCACCGTTGGCGGAATTGCCGGACCCGCCGCCGGCGGAGCCTTGCTCGGGTTGTTCGGCGTGGCGCCGGTGTACTTCGTGATAACGGCCATATACATCCCGGCGATCTACGCCACATGGCGGATAAAGACGCGCACGCGCGTCGAGAGGCCGCCGAACTCCAACGCCATCGCAGACATCAAAGAGGCGCTCGTTTACGTCCGCTCATCGCCGCCTCTGAGAATCCTGGTTGCGCTCAACACTCTTGGCCTGATCGCCGGGTTCATCTTCCCGATCATCCCGATCTACGCCCGGGACGTCCTGGAAGTCGGCGAGTCGGGATTCGGCATACTCATGGCCGCCTTCGGGGTGGGCGCTCTCGTGGGCGGACTCGGGCTGGCGTTTGTTGGGAACGTGAAGCACAAGGGCTGGCTGTTGATGCTGGCCGTCGTCATAGGCGATCCGACATCGATTCTGTTCGGGTTTTCTCGCGACTTCTATTTCTCAACCGGGTTGCTGTTCCTCTTCGGGGTCGGCGCCGCGTTTTACATAACGACCGTCAGCACGCTGTTCCAGACCTACGCGCCGGATCATCTCCGGGGCAAGATCATGGCGGTCTACGCGCTCACGCTGCAGTTGTTTCCGCTCGGCTGGATGCTGGGCGGATTCACGGCCGAGACGCTGGGCAGTGAAGAGGCGCTGGTGCTAGGGAACGGGTTTTCGATCGCCGTGACGCTGGTGATGTTTGCCAGGTCGAAGACGTTCCGGGAGTTGACGTAGACGCGCGTGATCTTTCGGATGTCGCGCCTGCACAACCGTTCTCGTCACACGTGGACGATCACCACGACCCGGAAATGAGGGGTAACGACATCGGTCAGCATTTACGGCGTCCGCCCGGTTAATCTGGCCGCATGACACCCAGAACCTCCGTCTACATCGGAACGAGCCTTGATGGCTTCATAGCGCGGCCGGACGGCTCACTGGACTGGCTCGATCATCAATCGGGTGACGACGACTACGGATTCAACGCCTTCATGGCAAGCATCGACTCCATGGTCCTCGGACGCGTCACGTTCGAGAAAGTCCTCGGCTTCGGGCAGTGGCCTTACGCCGGCAAACACGTCATCGTCCCGAGCAGCACGCTTGCCCGTGACGATGTCCCGGAGCAACATCGGGCCGAGGTGGAGATCGTCAACGCCGACCCCGCCGGACTGCTCGCTGCCCTTGAATCACGGGGCTACAAGCACGCCTGGATAGACGGCGGAAAAACAATCCAGCATTTCCTCCGGGCCGGTCTTATCGACGAAATCACTATCTCACGCATCCCGATCCTGATCGGAGACGGCATCCCGCTCTTCGGCATGCTCGATGAGGACGTCAGTCTGACCCACCTCTCCACCGCCTCGTTCAACTCCGGCCTGGTCCAATCGACCTACCGGGTGAACGAATAAGCCGGACTGTTCCCGCGCACTGGCTGCGGATGGACCGCAGGACCGCCTGCACGCTCTCTCGGTTGCGTGAAGGGACGCGCGACCGGGCGAGAAACCGGTATCGTGTCGCTCGCACACCAACCCGTCGGCATCAATGCCCCACAAAAGGAATCGTCGTGAAGATCACCGATGTCATCCCGCACGTCATCAAACCCGGACTCCCCGGCGACACGCCTGATCAGAGCGCCTGGGCGTTTGTGGAAATCAGGACCGATGAGGGGATCACCGGCTGGGGCGAGGCGACAAAATACGGGCGAGGCGGCAGTTTCCTGGTCGGCCAGGCGGTCAACATGGTGAAGGAAGACTTCATCGGCGAGGACCCGTCCAACATCGAAGTCCTTTGGCACAAGCTGTATCGGCGCTTCACCTACACGGGAGCCAGGGGATTCCCAACCGCGCTTGTCGCCGGGTTCGACATGGCGCTCTGGGACATCAAGGGCAAAGCGACCGGGCGTCCGGTGTTTGATCTTCTCGGCGGGGCGTTCCGGAACCCGGTGCCGCTTTACGCCAACGTCTGGTTCGACGGCGCTGAAACGCCGGAAGAGTACGCATCGGCAGCGAAAAGGATGCTGGCGCTGGGACACACGGCGTCCAAGCACGACCCTTTCCACGAAATGAAGCCGTTCCATTCGATGTACCAGGACGGAAAGATTTCGAAAAAGGGCGAACGGCTCGGTTACGACATCGTGGCGGCGGTGCGGGAGGCGGTGGGGCCGGACCACGAGATCCTGATCGACGCCCACGGCCACTACAACGTGCCGACCGCGATACGTCTCGCCAACACCCTGTACGAGCAGTCAGACATCGCGTGGTTCGAGGAGCCGGTCCCCCCGGAGTCGTTCGACGCCCTGAAACAGGTTCGGCAGAACACTTCCGCGCCGATCTGCGTCGGTGAAAGGTTGTTTACGCGCTACGACTTCCTGCCGATTTTCCGCGACGGCCTGGCGGACTACATCATGCCGGACACCATCTGGACGGGCGGCATCTCGGAAATCAAGCGCATCGCCATCATGGCGGAGGCGTACTACATCCCGATCTCACCGCACTGCGTCCCGGCCGGTCCCCTCGAGCTGATCTCGGCAGCCCATGTGTGCGCAAGCGTGCCCAATTTCTACCGGTTGGAACATTCGATCGCCGGTATCCCGATGCAGAACGACCTGCTAACGGAGCCGATGGATATCAGTAACGGGGCGATCCGCCTGAACGAGAAGCCGGGGCTGGGGTATGACCTTGACCCCGATGCGCTGGCTTCGAAGCGGCACCCATTGTGGGAGGGGTAGCTACTTACTTCTGGTAAGGTGTTGTCATGACGTCACAACACCTGGCTCCCTTTTGCCCACACTTCCACGAGGCGGTCGAATTGATCGGCCGGCGATGGAGCGGCGCGATATTGCGCTCGATGATGTCCGGCTCGCAGCGCTTTTCGGAGATCGGCGCGCCGATACCGGGGTTGTCCGATCGCCTGCTGTCCGAGCGCCTCAAGGAGTTCGAGGCCGCCGGCCTGGCGGAACGGATGGTGATCCCGGACACGCCTATACGCGTGGAGTACCAGCTCACCGAAAAGGGATCTGCCCTGACCCCGGTGGTGGCCGAACTCACGTCCTGGGCGGAAGAATGGCTCGGGGCCGACGTATCATGTGACGCCGGAGTTCAGCCTGCTGTTGCCGGAAGCGAATCGCGAGCGCGCAACCCGCTCTTGCTGTGGTCTGACCGGCCGTCTGTGTGAGGGTGCATTCTCGCTGAACGCACCCCGGTGCGGCGGAATTCCCTGCGAGCGTAAACCAACTCGGGCCTCGCCTCCGATCGATCTAGGCCACGCCCACGTCCAGCATTACCGTGCCGATCGCGTGTGACTCGACCGCTCTCGAGGCGTCGGCCGCCTGATCCAGCGTGAAATGTGGTCCGTGGAGGTGGGTGAGCGTTCCGTTCGAGACCCACTGCGTGATGTGCTCGATCGCGGCCCGTTTGGCCTCCGGTGGCATCGTGTACACCATCACGAACCGGACATTGATGTTGGACCTTCTGAATCGGAATGGCACGCCGGGGGGCTGCGCGTCCCCGTCACCGAATCCGTAGACGGCCATCGCGCCGTTATCTGCGAGCGCTTTTCGGGAGACCTCGAAATTGGCCGGGAACTCGACCTCGACGATCCTGTCGACCCCGCGGTCGCCGGTCAGTTCGTTTATGCGCTCCGTGACGTTCTCGTTTCGGTAGTTGATGATCTCGTCCGCGCCGGCGTCCCGGGCGATCCGGGCTTTCTCGTCTGAGCTGACCGTGGAGAAGACCCTTGCCCCTCCGATCTTCGCCATCTGGATGGCGTAGTTGCCGACCGCGCCCGCCCCTCCCGTCACGAGGACGGTCCTGTCCGTTACCGGTCCGTCGGCGAAGACGGATCGGTGTGCGGTGATGGCGGGGACGCCCAGGCACGCGCCATCTGCGAACGAGGCGTTTTCGGGAAGGGCCACGGCATGGTGCGCGGGCTGGATAGTAAACTCGGCCGCTGTTCCAAATGGCCTGCCGAAACTGGATTCGTAGAGCCATACGCGCTCGCCGATCCGGGATGAAGGGACGCCCTCTCCGACGCTGTCGATCACGCCGGAACCGTCCTGGTTCGGGATGATCCTCGGGAAGCGCATTGTGCGGGCGCGCATCTTCCAGTCTGACGGGTTGATCCCGGAGACCATCACTCGCACCCGGACTTCGCCCGGTCCGGGCTCGGGGTCCGGCATTTCGCCGACCTGCAGCACGCTGGCGTCGCCGCTCTCTTCGTACCAGGCTGCTCGCATAAAGACCCTCGTTTCGCTGTTTCGCCGGTTCGGATACTGATTATGCTCCGCCGGCCGCCTGAACTCGCGCCGATAGCGTTAGGATGCGCCCGGGACGCCGGGAAAGCGGCGGAGTTTCTTATGAGAGGCCACGATGATTTTTGATGGGCATGCTTACTGCTGGCCGGATCTGACCGGTAGTGGCGGATTTGATTCGCCGGAGGAGCTGCGCCGGCACCTCCAGGGCGCTATCGCCAATCATCACCAGCCGTCATTGAGGGTGCGTGATCGCGCACTTGGCGACAACTTCGCTCTCGTGGATCAATCTCGCCGCACTCGACTGGACGCGCTCAAGGATGCCGACTTCCGGTGGGCCGGGAACGGTCGGTTCGAGTGGATGGATCGCGGGGAGACCTACTTCAAGCAGTATTTCGGCCCCTCGATGCGGGAATCCTCTTACGGACCGGAGTCGCTGATCGCCGAGATGGACTACGCCGGTGTGGACATGGCACTGCTGCATCGCACGCCCTACCTGGGGATCGACAACGATTTCATCGCTGGTTGTGTATCGCGATTCCCGGAGCGATTACGCGGGCTGGCGCACGTCCCGGAATGGCGTTGCGCGCCGGATCCCGAGGGGTCGCTGCTGAAGCTGGAGCGGGCGATCGGGCTGGGTCTATCGGGCCTGCACTTTCTGCCGCCGCAGCTCAACCTTTACGGCGACAATCGCCCCTGGGATCGCGCCGAATTTCGAC
The DNA here is from genome assembly GCA_964474025.1 of uncultured Dehalococcoidales bacterium. GTDB lineage: Bacteria > Chloroflexota > Dehalococcoidia > Lucifugimonadales > Lucifugimonadaceae. Next base: position 60,615 of record CAYYRD010000001.1, read on the forward strand.
CGTTCTGGGACGGCGTGGCCACGCTGGACATACCGGTTTTCATCTCTATGGGCCAGATGATGAACCGGGGCGCCGGTCGGGAAGGCCTCGACCCGGATCCAGAGGATTTCCGGGACGAGTTACGGACGCTGCGGCGGTGGATAGACCGTTACCCGGACGTGACGCTGGTGGTGACGCACGGCTTGAACTGGCGATTCTTTATCGAGGGCGACCGGCTGGTTTTGCCGGAGTGGGTGTGGGAGCCGTTCCGGGACTCAAAGAGTTACCTGCAACTGCTGTTCCCGATCGCCCTTGGCGCGATCTGGGATTACCCGATGGCGCCTGTGCAGCCCACGGTCGCAGAAATCGTGGACCGGCTCGGAGCCGATCGGGTCATGTGGGGCACGGATATGCCCATAGTCGCCCGATCGTGGACCTATCAGCAGAACCTGGACTTCATCCGGGTGCATTGCGATGGGCTGTCGGAGTCGGATCGCGCGGCGGTGCTCGGCGGGACGGTGACCGGCTTGCTGGGCTTGGGGTCTTGATGGTTGGGGGTTAAGCGCCGCCTCACGACGGCGACATCCTCGCCCCGCTCCATATGGAGGGAAAAGGTTTGAGTGAGGGGGAAGGGCGGATACCGATCCGACCCCACGGTCCTGGCGCTGTCAGTCCAGCACCCTCCGTCCGCCCGCCGATACCTCGTCCAGCAGCTGCCGTTCGGCGTCCGTTATCGACCAGCCGACTGCGCCAATGTTGTCGTCCATGTGCTCGGCGGTATCGCCGCCGGTGATGGCGACGCTTACTTCCGGATGCGACAGCACCCAGTTCACCGCCGCCTGGGCGACAGTCTTGCCGTGAGCGGTCGCTATCTCATGTAGTTGATCCAGGATCGCCCGTGTTGTGGCGTCCATGTGTTCTCCGAATTGCTCAGCGCGCACCGTTGCGTAGAGGGAGCCGGCTGGAGCGGCCTCGCCGGGGACGTATGCGCCCGAGAGCAACCCGACGGCGAGCGGGCTGTAGGTCATGACGCCGAAGCCGTGCGACTGGACCGCCGGGAACATCTCCAGCTCAAGATCGCGGTTCAGGAGGTTGTACGGGTTCTGGACGCAGATGAGCGGATCGAGTCCGTTCGCATCCTGCGTCCAGAGCGTTTTCACGACCTGCCACGCGCGGTAATTAGACACGCCCACGTAACGCGTCTTGCCTGCCGTGACGAGGTCGTCCAGCGCGCGCAGCGTTTCGTCTAGCGGGGTTGTTTCGTCATACCCATGGAGGATGTAGACATCGATGTGATCGGTGTCGAGACGACCGAGCGTGCGGTCGATCTCCCGCATGATGTGGTACCGGGATGCGCCGCTGTCGTTGGGGCCTGAGCCGATAGGGCTGAACACCTTGGACGAGATGAACAGGTCGTCCCGGTGTCGTTTTAGGACGCGCCCGAGTATCTGTTCCGAGGTACCGGCGTTGGCGCGGTCGTCCTCAAGACCGTAGACGTTGGCGCAATCGATGAAGTTGATGCCGAGTTCGATGGCGCGCTCTATGGCGCGCTCGCCCTCCGCTGCGTCGGACTGACCCCTGAACCCGAGTCCAAGTGCCAGCCGCGACACCTTGACACCGGCTTTTCCGAAATTGACATATTCCAAGAGTTGACCTTTCGAAGACCGGGCTAGGGGTTGTCGGTTATTAGCGGAACCACGCGCTCCATGAACCGCTCGATCTGTTCTCGCTCGTCCGCAACCGGCCACACGAAAACACGCTCGGCTCCTACCGCGGCGTACCGGGACATCAGTGCGGCGCACTCCTCGGACGACCCGACCGGCAGTAACCCGGCGATTTGAACCACCGGCCGGTTGAGCATCCTCGACACCACGTCTTCGATGACCCTCGTCGCCTCGGCACGATCCTCGGTGACGTACATCCACATGGTGGCGATGCCGTTTGGGAACGTGGCGGCATCTTTGTCTCGTGACGCGAGTTGCTCCCCCAGGTACGCGAGAGCCTGCGGGAATATTTCTGGCGTGGTGTTGTAACCCGAAGCCAGCCACCCATCGCCGAGTCGCGCCGCACGTCTTAACCCCGCTTCAGATCCCCAGCTCGCGACCCAGATCGGCGGGCCGTCTTCCTGCGCGGGTAGCGGCAACAGCGGTGCGTCACCGATCGGGTAGAAATCGCCGTTGAACGATTGACCGCGCCACATGGCTCTAAGCGCGCCAATGGACTCGTCAAAGCGCTTCCAGCGCTCTGAGAAATCCAACCCGGCGACCTTGTAGTCCGCCTCGGAAGAACCGGGTCCGACACCCACCGTCATCCGGCCGCCCGATAACAAGTCGATCGCACCGAGCGCCTTTGCCGTGGCGACGGGGCCGCGCAGGACGGGCAGGGCGACGGTCGTCGCCAGTCGCATGTCGCCTGAGGCATCCAGAACTGCGGATAACGCCGTCGGACCGTCGAGCCACGGCCGGCTGAACAGAAGGTGATCGTTGGCGCACAGGTACGCGTACCCGAGATCGCGGGCCGTCGCCGCATAGGCGCGCAGGTCGTTGAGCGACCTCGATTCGCCGGAGAAACTGATCAGCGGCAGATGCACGCCGTATTCCATCTTATCTACCTGTCCGCCCACTTGAAGTCGGCCTCGAACTCCGGTTTGCCGTGGATGCCCCGGTCGCCTACGTGGACCCGGTACAACTCGCCGCCGCGATGAGCGTCGACGTCGTACCCCTCCGGCTCCAGCCCGCTAGGAGGCTGGCCGGTGCCGTTATAGGCGGTTGTCACGTAGAGATCGCCAAAACCATCACCGCCGAACATGGGCGCCGAGGTCTGGGTTGCCGGGAAGCTGATGCGACGTTCTTCTACCCCGTCGGGGTCGAACCGTATGACGCAGCTTCCGCCCCAGTTGGCGGACCATACATGATCCTGCGCATCGACCGTCATGCCGTCCGGAATGCCGTCGGCCGAGGTCAGTTTCACGTACTCACGCCTGTTGGTGAGGGCGCCGGTCTCCGGGTTGTGCTCGTAGGCGAAGATGGTCCGCAGTGGCGAGTCGGTGTGATAGAAGGTGCGCTGATCGGACGAGAAGCCCATGCCGTTGGAGATGCCGACATCCTCGGCGATAGTTTCGACACGACCGTCCGGCTCGAACCGGAACAGAGCGCCAGGGGCAACGCCATCGAAATAGCTACCGCCGTAGAACTCGCCACGCGGCCCGGCGAAGCAGTCGTTGAACTGGTACGTGGCGCCGTGGTGCAGCCACTGGAAATCGTCGTCCGAGCGCCATAACATGACGCCCTCCCAGGTGCCGAAGACCAGCCCGCCCTGCCTGTTAACGGCGAGGCCGCCGACGTACTTGCCGTGATGAATCAGTTCGTTCTCATCGGCCTCGGGGTCGTATTTGAAGACACGCCCCGTGCGGATGTCGGTCCAGTACAGGACGCCGAGGTGCGGGTCCCAGCAAGGGCCTTCACCGACCAGGGCGTTCTCCGCTGCAAGCATCTCGATGTTGTAGTCAGGCATTTGGGACTTTCTGTGACCCGCTCTCCCGTCGGGAGAGCGGCCGGGAGCCTGCCCTTCCGCTGGTCGGGAAGGGTGAGGGAGACCGTTTCGGTGATTCGCCTTTTAGCTTCGCTAATGGTGGTCACACGTGCTCCCTCTCCCATGACGGGAGAGGGTCGGGTTGAGGGTGATGTCTTGCGATGACATCGTGATGCAGGGCAAGCCGGGAGGTTCTTCGTTTCGACTCAGAATGACAATTCAGTGTGTTCGGTTACTCATGGACCTTGAAGTTGATCTCCCCAACCCTTCTCCCAGCGGGAGAAGGGTTGGGGAGCCTGTCCTGAGCCTGACCAAGTAGTGAGGGAGAAGTCCATCAGATCATCACAGTCTCGTTCCCTCGGTTCAGTCCTTCAGCGCGCCCAGTATTCGGTCGATTACCGCCTTCGTGTCGTTGCACCAGCGCACCACTATCACGATGTTCCGCTCCGGCTCCACGTACACGATGTTTCCGCCAGCGCCCTGCGCCGCAAAGCTTTTCGGAGAACCGATATCAGAGATATGGCCTTCATGGTTCAGCCACCAGAGGTAGCCGTACTCAGGCTTGATGTCGCATGGCTCAGTCATGGCGTCTATCCATGATTCGGAGATGATCTGGTTATCCCCCCAGCGGCCTCGTCGCAGGTAGAGCAGTCCAAATCGGGCATGGTCGAAGCTGTCGATCCATAGACCGCCGCCCCAGTGCGCGCCGCCGGCGACCGATTCCACCTGTTTCCCGTTTAGCTCGACCTGCGAGGTGCTGTAGCCGTGCCACGCCCAGCCGTCGGATGCTCCGATGGGATCCATGACGTTGGCCTTGAGCAAGCTCGGCAGGGTCTCGCCGTACAGACGCAGGAGCGACAGCGCCGTCCTGTTCACGCGGACATCGTTGTACTCCCAGTAGGCGCCCGGCTCTTGATGCGGGAGTTCGTTGTCGTCGTGTGTGACGCCCATCGGCGCCCCGGTGCCTATCACCCTGCCGCGGTCGACGGTGTCAGGCAGCCCGAACAACTCGCCCGACCACTCATTGGTTTGTTGGAGGCTGTGGTGCCAGGTAATTTTCGAGTTGTGGTCGGAGTCGTAACCGCCGTCATCGACGTAGTCCGCCACGCGGTCATCCATGCTGCGGATCAGGCCACGGTCCACGGCCAGTCCGGCGAGCGTTGCTATGTAGCTCTTGGTGCAGCTGAATGTCACCTCTACGCTGGACGGGTCGCCGTACTCGCCGGCGATATAGCCGTCGCGGATGACAAGGCCCGCCGGAGTGGAGCGCTCTTTCAATGGACCGAGGGCGCGATCATTCGGGTGCTTCACACCCTGGGGAGCGCGTTCATGCAGATCCCGGGGCCATTCGATCTCGGTGGCCTCGGCGAACTTGAGCGCTTCAACTAACGCGGCTGGATCGAAGCCGAGCGTGTCTGGCTCGCGTCGTTCCCATTCGCCCTTTGGCGGGGTGTAGCTGACGGTGGATGTTGAGGAGGTGCTCATTCGGGTTCTCCGTATGGACCGGGTGGATGCCGGGATTATCGCCGATTGTTGAGCAACGTGTGCGGTGGCCGAGTTTGATGACGGAAGACATCGAATCTGGCGAAGTTTATCGTTGTGGTCGTTGTGACCCGCACGAATAGTGAGACGAGATGGGAATGTTTGTTGCGGGCGGGGGAGCGCGCCGGTGAAACGTCCTTCTCACGAAGGACCTCCTCATCCTGCACCTTCTCACGACCGGGAGAAGGGATTGGGTTGGGATGCTTGTCCTTCGAGATGAACCGGGTGTGAGATTTGAGAGGCATGAGTGTTGGCGTGCGGTTGACCGGGGCGGGCGAACACCTGAACATCGGCGCTCTCGGCGGGAATGTAGGGGGCACGCAATGGTGGAATCGACAGCCACGAGGTCCGGGCACAGGCCTTCCAGCGCGTCGCGCACCGATGGCCGGTTGGGCCTGTCGTTTATCACCGATGGTGAAATCACAACCCTCTCCGATCTGTATCAGCAGTCGCCTCTTCGGGCGCTGTTTCCGCGCCCGGAGCACGGTGATCCGATGACAGCGGTTCTAGCCAACTCCTCGGGGGGTGTGATCGGCGGGGACCACCTTGAAGTGAATGTACGTGCGGGTGCCGGAGCGTCGGTGCTCGTGACCGGGCAGGCTGCGGAGAAGGTTTACCGGTCTTCCGGGCCCGAGGCGAGGGCTAATACGACGCTGACCGCGGGACCGGGTTCGGTCATCGAGTTTCTGCCGCAGGGGACGATCGTTTTTGACGGCGCTCGTTTTCGGCGGCTAACAACAATCGACGTGTCGCCGGGCGCCAGCGTGTTGGCGGGCGAGGTGCTGACGCTCGGGCGGGTGGAACGCGGCGAGCGATTCACTAAGGGTCTGTTGCACGACGAGTGGCGCGTCCGGTTTGGAGGCCGACTCGTTTGGAGCGACGCCCTGCATCTTTCCGACGCAACCGGGGCTGGCATTCAGACCGCCCTGATGTCACCGGCAGGCTTTGCGGGATCTAACGGATACGCGACGTTCGTTTACGCCGCGGACGCCGCCGCTCATCACGTGGAGCTGGCGCGAAAACTTCAGTCCGACACTCCACGCCGCGTACGTGCCGGTGTAACTTCGTTTGATCACCTGCTGGTTGCCCGCTGGCTCGGTGCGGATCCGTCTGCTGTCCGGACGGCTTTCGGGGAGTTCTGGGCGCGGTTCCGGGCCGGGGCGTGTGGTGCAGCGGAACGACTTCCCACGATCTGGAATATCTAACTAAAGAGGTGCCGAATTGGATCTGACGCCCAGGGAGAAGGACAAGCTGCTCATCTCGATGGCGGCGATGGTCGCGCGCCGGCGACTCGAACGCGGCGTGAAACTCAACTACCCGGAGGCGGTGGCGCTGATCTCCGACTTCGTGGTTGAGGGAGCGCGGGACGGTCGTTCTGTGGCGGACCTCATGTCTGCCGGGGCGTTTGTGCTGACGAGGGAACAGGTGATGGAAGGGATCGCCGAGATGATCGAAGACGTGCAGGTGGAGGCGACCTTCCCGGACGGCACAAAGCTTGTGACTGTCCATCAACCCATTCGCGGTGTAGGAGCGTCGGCATGAGCCGGTTTATTCCGGGAGAGATCAACACGGCCGACGGCGATATCACGCTGAACGCCGGCCGGGAAGCCATCTCGCTGGACGTTGCCAATACAGGGGACCGCCCGGTCCAGGTCGGCAGTCACTATCACTTTGCCGAGACGAACTCCGGACTGAGATTTGATCGAGCGCTGGCGCGGGGCATGCGGCTCGACATCCCGGCCGGGACTGCCGTGCGATTTGAGCCGGGGCAGTCTCGCTCCGTATTCCTGGTCCCGTACGCCGGTCTGCGCCGGGTTTTTGGTTTCAATGGAACCGTCATGGGGCAGCTCGATACATCCAGCGACGGAGAGGCGTAGGAATGCCGTTCGAGATGAGCCGGCGCGCCTACGCAGGGATGTTCGGCCCTACGGTCGGAGACAAGGTCCGGCTGGCCGATACGGAGCTGTTCATAGAGGTTGAAGAAGACCGGACTATCTACGGCGAGGAGGTGAAGTTCGGCGGCGGCAAGGTGATTCGGGACGGCATGGGCCAGTCACAGGTCACCCGTGAAGACGGGGCGGTGGACACCGTCATCACCAACGCCCTGATCCTGGACCACTGGGGTGTCGTCAAAGCTGATATTGGGATGACGGCCGGCCGGATCGCTGTCATCGGAAAAGCCGGAAATCCAGACGTGCAGCCGGGCGTCGATATCGTGATCGGGCCGGGAACCGAGGTCATAGCGGGCGAGGGCAAGATCGTCACGGCTGGTGGACTGGACGTCCACATCCATTTTGTCTCGCCGCAGCAGGTTGACCACGCGCTTTATTCCGGCATTACGACCCTGATGGGTGGGGGAACCGGACCCGCCACGGGCACCAACGCCACGACCGCCACCCCGGGCGCGTGGCATATCGGCCGTATGTTGCAGGCCGCCGAGGGATTGCCGGTCAACCTGGGTTTTTTCGGCAAGGGCAACGCCTCACAGGCCGCGGCGCTGGAGGAACAGGTGAAGGGCGGCGCGTGCGGCCTGAAGTTGCACGAAGACTGGGGCACGACGCCCGTTGCCATCGACACCTGTCTGCGCGTGGCCGATCAGTTGGACGTGCAGGTGCTGATTCACACCGACACGTTGAACGAGTCCGGGTTCGTGGAGAACACGCTCGCCGCCTTCAAAGGCCGGACTATCCATGCCTTCCACACGGAAGGAGCGGGCGGTGGACACGCGCCTGACATCATCCGGGCTTGTGGCGAACCCAACGTCATCCCGTCATCCACCAACCCGACCCGGCCGTACACGGTCAACACGCTGGATGAGCACCTGGACATGCTGATGGTGTGTCACCACCTGGACCGGCGGGTGGCCGAGGACGTGGCCTTCGCCGAGAGCCGCATTCGCCGGGAGACGATGGCTGCAGAGGACATCCTCCACGATATCGGGGCGTTTTCGATCATCGCATCGGACAGCCAGGCGATGGGGCGTGTTGGCGAGGTGATCGTCAGGACCTGGCAGACCGCGGACAAGATGAAACAACAGCGGGGCAGGCTGCCGGAAGAGACGGGGGAGAACGACAATTTCCGGGCGAAGCGCTACATAGCCAAGTACACGATCAATCCGGCCATAGCGCAGGGCGTATCCGGGCATGTCGGATCCGTGGAGCCGGGCAAGCTGGCAGACCTCGTTCTGTGGTCCCCGGCGTTCTTTGGCGTGAAGCCCGACATGGTGCTCAAGTCCGGCACGATAACCGGGGCCCGCATGGGTGATCCCAATGCCTCGATTCCCACGCCGCAGCCATCGCACTACCGGCCGATGTTCGGCGCTTACGGTGCGTCGATGACGGCGAGTTCCGTGACGTTTGTGTCCGTGGCCGCGATGGATTCGGACCTGGCCGGTGACCTGGGGCTTGCACGGGAACTGGTTCCGGTGAGCAACACGCGGGCTGGAATCGGCAAGCGGTCCATGATTCATAACGACCTGACCCCGGTGATGGAGGTCGACCCGGAGACGTACGAGGTGCGGGCGGACGGTGAGTTGCTGACCTGTGAACCGACGGCCGAGGTCGCGATGGCGCAACGGTATTTCCTGTTTTGAGGAACGAGCTGTGCACAGCAGGAGCAGGGCTTGCCCCGCCCGCTAGTTGGATTTGTCTATGTGCGCGGTTGTACTTTGACCGCCTGGTGGCGGTCCCCCTCACCCTTCCTCGGAAGGGCTGGCTCCCGGCCCACTCCCGCGGAGGGGAGAGGGGGATACGCGGCCTGGATGCGTTGGTATGAAGCGCGCCGTGGAAGCTGCTGCTGCTGGAGCGTGGCCGTTCGATACAGCGATCGATTCCGTGACGCTGGCTTTTGATGACCGGCACCGTCGTCGTATTCGGTTGGCCACCGATTCCGGCGATGACCTGTTGTTGGACCTTCCCGAGGCCGTTGCCCTGGGCGATGGCGACGGGCTGCGCCTGGAAGACGGGAGCTGGGTGACCGTATTGGCGGGATCGGAATCCTTGCTTGAGGTTATCCCGGACTCGCAGTATCACCTGGTCAGGCTGGCCTGGCACATCGGGAATCGGCACCTGCAGGCGGAGTTGCTGTCGGACCGGATACTCATACGTCCTGACCACGTGATCGCCGAGATGTTGCGGGGTCTTGGCGCCGAGGTGCGTGAGGTGAAAGCGCCGTTCCAGCCGGAGGGCGGGGCGTACGACGAGGGAGGCCACGCGCATGGCTGAGGTGGGCGCGATCACACGAGATCTGTTGCGACTCCAGGCGTGGCTATCGCCGGCGTTTCCGATCGGTGGATTCAGCTATTCACACGGCCTTGAAGAGGCGGTTTCGCGCGGGGACGTGACCGATGCGGATGGCCTGTTCTCGTGGGCCGAGGCGGCTGTGAGATTCGGGGGTGGGCGGGTTGACGCGATGCTGCTTGCCGAGGCCTGGCGCGCCGTGGATATCGGTGACATGGCACGGCTAATCGGGGCCGCTGAGACAGGGGGCGCGATGCGTGGGACTGCCGAGCTGGCTATTGAGAGTATCGCCCAGGGTGAGGCCTTCCTTGAAACCGCACAGGCGGCATGGCCGGAGGATTCGGTGGGAGCAGTGCTTGCCGAATTGAAGGGCGCGTATTTACGCCCGGCCCTGCCGGTCGCTGTCGGAGTGGCTGCGGCGTGCCACGGCGTGCCTCTGGAGGCTGTCCTGCCGATGTACTTGCAGTCGTTTGGCGCGGGGATCGTTTCGGCGGGAGTGCGGCTTGTCCCGCTCGGGCAGACAGACGGGCAGAGGGTGATCGCACGGTTGCAGCCCGTGGTCGAACGGGCGGCGAGCTCGGCGACCTCGGCGGAATTCGGGGACATCGGTGGCGCGTCCCCGGTGATCGACCTGGCATCAATGGCGCACGAGACGCGCGATGGGAGGCTTTTCCGGTCATGACTTCGGCATCGAGTGACACCCAAACGCGCACGACATCAACCGGCCCGTTGCGGGTTGGAATCGGCGGACCCGTGGGTTCCGGTAAGACAGCGCTTGTAGAAGCGCTGTGTCGGCGGTTGCGTGACGAGTTCGATCTGTTTGTCGTGACAAACGATATCTACACGCGGGAAGACCAGGAGATACTGACGCGCGCTGGCGCGCTGCCTCCTGAACGGATCGTCGGCGTGGAGACCGGCGGATGCCCGCACACCGCCATCCGGGAGGATGCGTCGATCAATCTTTCCGCCATCCGGGACATGGTCCAGAAGTTCCCGGGTGCAGAGCTTGCGTTGATCGAATCCGGGGGTGACAACCTCGCTGCGACGTTCAGCCCGGAGCTGGCCGACATCACGATCTACGTGATCGATGTATCGGCGGGCGACAAGATCCCGCGCAAGGGCGGCCCCGGGATCACACGCTCTGATCTGCTGGTGATCAACAAGATCGACCTCGCTCCGTATGTGGGGGCCGATCTTAGTGTGATGGAACGAGATGCACGGAAGCAGAGGGGAGACAAACCGTTCGTGTTCACCAATCTGAAGGATGGCACGGCGGTGGGGGACGTGGCGCAGTTCGTGCGGCACGCCGGGGGACTTGGGGAGTAGGCAGGCCGTCTACCGAGAACTCCCTCCCCCTTCCTCCGAAGGGCAGGTGCCAACCCTCTCCCGCGTTGGGGAGAGGGAGCATGTAACGACGCCCGTTCGCACGTGGGTGCGCCAGGTAACCACCCCCGAACCCCCTTCCACATTAGGAGGGGGCATTCAGAAAACCTCCTCCCTGAGAGCGAGGAGGTTGGAGGTGGGTCGCGTCGAGCGAACATGAATTGCTTGCGACCCCACCCTGTATCATCCCGCCACGTTATCGAACCGGCTGACTTTCTGGAGACGACATGACGAGTGAACGCGATACGTGGTTGGCGCTGACTACTGAAGACGCGATCGACCCGGAACTGCCGATCTGCGATCCCCACCATCACTTCTGGGACCGGCCGGATAGTCGTTATCTCCTCGACGAGTTGCTGGAAGACATCGGCGGCGGTCACAACATCAGCGAGACCGTCTTTGTTGAGTGCAGCTCCATGTATCGCTCGGACGGCCCGGAGCTTGAACGCCCGATTGGCGAGACGGAGTTCGTGCAGGGAATCGCTGCCATGAGCGCGAGCGGCGGATACGGCGATACGAAAGTTGCTGCAGGAATCGTCAGTTACGCCGACCTGTCCGCTGGTGGCGTGGTTCAGGAAGTCCTGGAGGCGCACATAGCCGCCAGCCAGAACCGGTTCCGTGGAGTTCGGAATTCGTCCTGCTGGGATGAGGATTCGAGCATCAGGTCTTACAAGACACCGATGAGGGGCTTGCTGGGCGACGCTAAATTCCGTGAAGGTTTTGCTGCGCTGGGTCGGCTTGGACTCAGCTTCGACGCGTGGCTCTATCACCCCCAGCTGACCGAACTGGCGGACCTCGCACGGGCCTTCCCGGGCGTGACGATCATCCTTGATCACATCGCCGGGCCGTTGGGCATCGGTGCTTACACCGGCAAGAAAGATGAAGTGTTCGAGCTCTGGAAGAGTGGGATGGATGAGCTGTCGACCTGTCCGAACGTGGTTATCAAGCTGGGCGGCTTCGGCATGCCGCTCGGAGGTTTCGAGTGGCACAAGCGCGACGCTCCGCCGAGCTCGCAGGACATCGCTGACGTCATGGGGCCGTATTACTTCCACTGCATCGAGAAATTCGGTGTCGACCGGTGCATGTTCGAGAGCAACTTCCCGGTGGACAAGGTGTCCAGTTCCTACACCGTCCTGTGGAACTCGTTCAAGCGGATGACGGAGGACTTTTCCCCGAGCGACAAGGCGGCGCTGTTCCGGGACACGGCGGTGAGGGCGTACCGGTTGGGCGAGTAGGGAGCTTCCGGTAGAGCGGCGGGGTGTCAGCGCGCCCGGGTGCTGACCGGCCTGGATTGTTGGAGACTCCGTTGGTGAAGGTCCCTCGTCCTTCCGGAACCGGAAGGATCGGGATGACGCTACTTCTTAGCTATGCGCCGGGTTAACCACCCCCTGCCCCCTCCTACATTAAGAGGGGGCAAGCCCCGCCCCTACAGGTCGCCGCTCGTCGACTCCTCGTCCAGGTTTCGGAAGAATAGCGGACAGATCAGGAAGCCGAGACTTACGGCGTCCTGATCGATGAACTCGTACCCGGGGATGTTCGAGATGTCGGACCCACCGAACAGGCCCTGACCCGGGATGTATGCGCCAAACGACTGGCCTGGATCGTCCGGGTCCGGGGCACTGAGAGCAACGACCTCTTTCGTTGTCTGATCGGGCTGATCGTCGGGCACGGTCGCTGTGGCGCTCGTACCGCTGCATGCCGCTGTCGTTATCGCAAGACCGATCAGTCCCACGATAAGCGTCTTCGATTGAAATCTTCTCACCCCGAACCTCCAAAAGTTTCAGGGCCACCTGGCGGGATCAGAAAGAAGACGTTGACCGACTGCGTGCCAAAAGAATCGGGGCATGCGGCCGGTCGATCCATCTATCGCTAGTTGATCGGCGCTGGCGCCTTTAGCTGCTCCATCAGGTCGTTGTTCCATTCACCTTCGACCTTGATGTGTGCGGCCGCCCCGAGCATGATCGCCTCGATCAGGTTGTGGTTCAGGTAGACGTACAGCCCGGGCTGTTGGAACTCGTACATCGCCGCGGCCGCAGATCCCCCTGCGATAAACCACGTCTCCAGGTTGGTCGCAGGCGTGTCGTTAAAGGACCCGCCCTGCCACACGAGGTCTCCGTGACCGCCGATCAGGTGCGGCCGGGTGTCACGGTTTGCCTGGGAGTGGATGAGGAGCACTTTCTCCCCCACGTTCGCCGTCATGGCCGAGTCGCCGGTGAGCGCCCCGACGGCTCCGTTGAACACGACGTGAGAGGGAGTGAGTGTTTTCATGACTTCAAGCATGTCGCCGAAACCGGCGGACGGGCTTGCGTACTCCTTGTATTCGCCGTTCTCGTCCTTCGGGATGTAGTAGTCCTGCTCACCCACGAAATACGCCTTGTCGTAAGAGACCGGCTGTCCGTTTTCGTCCGAGAGACCTTCACGGGGCAGGACCATGATGGCCCCGCTCATGCCGGAAACGACGTGCAACGGGATCATGATGCCGCCCGGCGCGCAGTGATAGGTGAACACTCCCGCCTTCGTCGCCTGGAAGCGGAATGTGACCTCTTCACCCGGGTTGACGAGGGTCAGCTCACCACCTCCCAGCGCGCCGGTCGCGGCGTGGAGGTCGATGTTGTGCTGCAGGGAGCTGGTGGCCGGGTTGGCCAGTGTCAGTTCAACGAAGTCGTACTGGTGGACAACGATTAACGGCCCGGGAACCGTTCCGTTGAATGTCAGGGCCCAGATCCTGGTGCCGTCCGGGGCGATTTCGACCAGTTTCTCTTCCGTCTCCAACCGTACCTGAACGACCTTCGGCGCGCCTGATGCGACCTGTTCGTGGACGGGTAGGAAGGGAGGAGCGACGAGTGTCTGTGTCACTCTTTCGAGGCCGTCAGCGCTGGTGGGAGGGATCGCCGTAGCGGTCGGCTCCTGGGCGGAGGCCTGGGATTCGACGGATTGATCACTACTGCACGCGATTGCCAGCAATAAGGCCATGGCGAGCGCGCACAATATCCAGGGGTTCCGTCCAGGATGGTTGATCGCCTTCGACCAACTCATGGCGCCGATACTGATGATTGGCATGGCTCTCATGTTGTTCTCCAAGCGGTCCTCAAGAGGTGGCGGTTACCCCGGCAGCCAGAACTGATACGGCGACGGTAAATGGCGACCTGTGGCGGTTATGTGAATTGCTTCACAGGAAATGTAAGAATTATGTGATTTTAATATAGTTATGCGCGATTACGCGTTGAGAAAGGTAAAGAAGAGTGGGGAACGAGTGCTACGCGCACGGGCGATGTCGTTGGAGGCTCCCGGTCGCGGGTCTGCCGGGGCGAGCCAATTCATTACATGGCCCGGGTGCCAACCAAGATCATCAACCGATTTGCCGGGCCAGGATCAGCGCTTCATCGCAGAACGGCACAAGGAATTCGAACCTTCTGCGGAAGCTAGCCGGCATGTCGTCTTTATTCCCGCCGTATCGCTGGAGCGGGAACTGCATTCCCTGCGAAACGAACGCGAGCATGCCGGCGGTTCTGATCGTGGGGCGTAGCAGAGGAACCAGAAACCCCAATCTGGCGACTTCCCCGGCGCCGGTCCAACCTGTTGATCTGAGTCCGTCTAACCACGCCGAGTAGAAGCCGTCTGCCATATCCATCAACGCGATGGCCTCTTGATCGGTCCACATGAACCCGGAGCCAAACAATCCGCCTGCATCGACCCCCAGGTGCTCGACACCGACCTGTGCAAAATCGATGGCAACTATCTCCGGCTCCGGGGCTTCGACGGATGAGGTGAAAAGATTGCGTATATGGCAATCGTTGTGGGCCAGCGTCACAGGCAACTTCAAAGCTGCGTGAACGAGCGAAGGGATGCTGGCGCGCAGCTCTAATGCGGTGTCGTACAACGGCCCCGGGAGACCCTCGCGAACATATTCGGACTGTGACTCCTGGAGCAGCGCATTTTGCATGTCCACGAGGACGGGTTGAGTCGATAGATTATTCAGCACACCGTTCCGAAGAAGCCGTCCGATGTCGCCCGTTTCCTCTCGCAACCAGGAGCCGCGAAATTGCCCGATACCTCGCGCCGCTCCCAGGTACTGGTCTGCGCTCCAACCGGCGCCCGAGTAGTCTGAGAGATCTTCAATCCACAACCAGTAAACTCCGTCCTCTCGCTGATCCACGAGAAAACACCGTGCGCCCCTGAACGGTCCTTCTCTGCGAGCGAAGAGATCGGACTGGTATGTCTCGATCTCGGTCATTTCAGGACTGCTCAACTCCACTCCACCGAAGCGATTCGGCGCGCCTGGTCGAACCACTTTTACGATCGCGGACCACCGGCATGATCCAGTGGCGATCTGAGCAGTCCCGGAACAACGGATGAGCGCGACTGTTCCGGCTCCGACCGATAGGACACTCATGAGCTCCGCGTCCCAGCCGGGGAGGGCCGAAGCGTTGTCTTCCTGTAGAGCGCCGGCCGCGATCGGATCGAGATACGAGGTTGGAAGTTCGCGAATTGATTGGGCGATTCCGTCCGGGATGCTCACTTCTGAGTCCTTCTTACACAGCTCCGTCTATCACCACGTCCAGCAGCGCCGGTTTGCCGGAGGCGAAGGCGCGTTCCAGCGCCGGGCCTATCTCCGACGGATCGGTGATCCGCTCGCCGTGGACTCCTAATCCCTGCGCGACTATCGAAAGGTCGAACGGGGTTGGGAAGTCCATGAACAGGTAGTTGCTGCCCGGTTCCGGCTCTTTTATGACGTCTCGTTTGTAGATGTCCATGTTGGTCTTGAGCACCCGGTATGCGCCGTTGTCCAGCACGATCACCACGGCCGGGATGTTGTCGTTGGCGGCCGACCACAACCCCTGGATGGTCATCATCGCCCCGCCGTCACCGAGGATGCCGAGGACGGGCCGGTCCGGGTTCGCAAGCTTGGTGCCGAGCGTTGCGCCCAGTCCCCAGCCGATCGACCCGCTTTTCTTGGACACGAGTTCGTCCGGGGCGAGCGACTGCATGAAGTGGTTGAAGGACAGCCGGTGGCTTGAGGAGTCGTCCACGACGATGGTGCGCGGCGGGATCGCGGCGGCGATCTCCGCGAGGGCGCGGTCGGGCGACATCGGGGCGTCGTCCCACTTTGCCTTCGCCGACTCCGCGTAGCGTTCGCGTGCTTCCCTCCGGACGCCGGCGATCTGTTGGACCCGTTCAGAGGCAGCAGCCCGCGCTTCTTCCGACATGGACTCTTCAAGCGCATCCGCCAGCTCGGCCAGCGCCAGTCTCGGGCTCGCCACGATTCCGATATCGGTCGGCTCAGATTTGCCCACGGCTCCCGGACGCTGGTCGATGTGGATCACCGTGGCTGATTCCTGCATGAGCACGTCCGAGAAATAGAACAGGTCGGCAAACACCTCTGCGCCTACCGCCAGCAACGCATCCGCGTCGTCGAGCAGTTGCCGGTGCTCGCGTCGCCGGGTGGCGAGCGCGCCCATGTACTGTGGGTGGTTCGTCGGGAAGCTGACCTCTGAGCCGCGGGTCGTGTAAACCGGCAATCCCAGGATCTCGGCGACGCGCACGGCTTCCGCAACGCCGCCGGACCTGGCGACCCGGTTGCCGAGCAACATCAGGGCCCGCCGGGAGTTCGCCAGGACTTCCGTTATGCGGGACAGCGCGACCGGGTCCGGCGAGCTCGATGTGTACATGGGACTCGACGGAACGATGTTCATCTCAGCCTCACCGTCCAGCGCGTTGCCCGCGAGTCCGACGTATACCGGCCCTTTCGGCTCGCTGTTGGCCTCGTTGAAGGCGCGTCTCAGCACGCTCGGCACCTGTTCGGCGTGCGTGACCTCCACGGACCACTTGGTGACCGGATTCACCAGCGCCGGGAGATCGGCCCTGAACTCCGCCAGCTTCCGGGTGTCGTAGTTTCCCGAGACGACCACCATCGGCGTGCCGTCGTTCAGGGCGTCGATCATCAGGCTGATGCCGTTCGCAAGGCCGGAGTCGATGTGGAGCTGGACGAACGCGGCGGTGTTCGTAGCCCTGGCGAAACCGTCCGCCATGCCGACCGCCACGCCCTCTTGCAGTACCAGGATGTAACGGAGGTCCGGGTAGTCTTCCAGCGCGTCCAGGAACGGCGATTCGCTGGTGCCGGGGTTGCCGAAGATGTGGGTCACGCCCTCGGCCCGGAGCATTTCGAGGAGGGCTTTCTTGCCGGTCATTATTGTGGACATGAATGCGGATGATAACCTCCGTTTATCGGCCACGGGTCGACCAACTGGAGGCCAATCACATCGACGAAAAATCCACAGGCAAATTCGACAACCCTTACGACACGGTGGAGTCTGCGGGGCTGCGATTTCTGATGGAAGTGATCGCCTGGGTCGCCGTGCCGTGGTGGGCGTGGGAGTTGTCTGGCGCGGTCTCTGCGATGCCCACGCTGATCATCCTGATGGCCATCCCCGGGGTGTTCAGTACGGTGGGCGACAAGCGCAAGGTGGTTGTTCCGACGCCGGGTGCTGCGCGGGTCGCGATCGAGTTGGGATTATTCGTAGCTGCCGCGATCGGTGCGTGGCTGGCCTGGGATCCATAATCAGGCGCGGGCGTCGCCGTAACAGCGGTGCTGGCGTTGCTGGCAGGACGCCGCCGGATTGGCTGGCTGCTCAGGGGCGCGCATCTGGAAGGCGGGTAGGCACGGCGCTATCCGTCCCGGATAGAAACTCCCTGAGCAGGGCGTTGAACCCGGCCGGGTCTTCCATGTTGGACATGTGGCCAACGCCGGACATCACGACCTTACGAGCGCCGTCGATTCCTTCCACCATGGCGTCGCCCATTGCGTGAAAATCGGCCAGGTCATGCTCGCCCACGATCACTAGCGTCGGTGAAGCGATGGCGCCAAGCGACTGGATCGTTGGTGTTTCGCGGCCTGCCCCTTTCACACCGCTGGTCCAGTGCCAACCGGAGTACCCACCGATGATCTCGTTCAGTGCCGGGGCACAGGCAGGGTTGTTCATTGCGGGCACGAGCAGTTCGTCCTCCAACCACAGCTTGAGGGCGGCATCCATACCTGCTTCATTCGCTACTGCCGCTGCGACGCCCATCCGTTTCGGGAAGTCAGTAATCCAGTCGAAGCCGCCAAGGGGCGCGTCGACCGGGACAAGTGAGCGAACACGCTCCGGATGCTCTGTGGCGAAGTCCACGGCGATAGCCCCGCCCATCGAGAGGCCGACCATGTGTGCGCTCTCGATGTCCAGGACATTCATCAGGCCGAGCAGATCGTCGGGGTAGGAATAGGGCGTGGCCGAAGCCTCTGCGGAGTTCCCGAAGCCCCGCACGTCGTAACGGATCACCCGGTAATCGGCCGCCAGCGTGGCGAACTGGTCGTCCCACATCCGCCGATCCAGCGAGAATCCGTGGACCAGGATCAGTGGAGCACCTGCGCCAGCGATCTCGTAATAAAGTTTCGCCCCGTTGACATCGGCGTATCCGGAATCGTATTCGGGCATGGCGGTAGTCATGCTTTATCTGAACCTTTCAAGTGCGGAGTGTCTGATTAAGAAACACCTTCAAGATCCGCGCAAGAAGATGCTCCGACGCCAGGGTCTTCTCCCTCACCCCAACACTCTCCCCCTAGGGAAGGGATTTATTGGATGGCTTCAAGCGTCTGCGAGCCGGAACGGGTCCGCCGCGCGTGCGCCCTCCGGGAGTCCGGACGGCAGCCGGACGTCCAGCACGTAGGGCCGTTTCTCGTCTTCCACGATAGCCAGGCCCCGAGCGATTGCGCCGGCTACCTCGGCCTCATCGTCCACTCGCTCGCCTTCCAGCCCGTAGGAACGTGCCAGTCCCAGCGGGTCGATCCCCTCGAGCCCGACGCCGGCGAACTGGCCGGTCTCGGTCATAACTCCGCCGGCGGCTGCGAAGAGCATCGAAACGATGCCGTATGCAGCGTTGTTCGGGATTATGTAGAGCACGGGTATGCCGTGGGCGACGGCGGTCCAGAAGACGTTGTCGGAGTAGTAGACGGAGCCGTCACCGACCAGTCCGATCACCGGCGTGTCCGGCGCGGCGATCTTCGCACCTGCGGCCGCGCCCATGCCCCAGCCCTCCGATTCGCCCGGCCGCCGGAGGTGGGTGTTGACCCCTCCGCCTTCTACCGCCCGGACGCACTCAAGCTGTATGGCGAACTGCTCAGACGTGATGATGCCGCCGCCGATGCGCGCAAGCCCCTCTTCGATGGCGTCCAGCAGTACGAGCGGCCGCACGCGCCCGGCGACGAGGTGATCGCCGCCCGGTTGCAGGCCGGCGCGACGGGCCTCGCGCAGAGTGGCGGCGTGACCCAGCGCAGAATTCCGGCGCGCTTCATATTCGTCGCTCTCGCTGGCATTACGCACCGTCTCCAGGAGTCGACTGACGGCCTTGCGCTCGTCGGCCACGATTCCGTTGTCCAGCGACGGGATGTTCTGTAGATACCGGATGTCTGAACCGAGCGCAAAGACGTTGTCCGCCGATCTGAAAGCGGCGTAGTCGCCGGGCGTTCCGGCGCCGGCGTGGCGAACGCCGATGGCGAGGATGCAGTCAGGCTTTATGGCAGCGGCCGCGGGCCCGAACGGCCCGCAATGGAGTGGATGAGCTATCGACACGCCGATGAGGTCAGGAGATGCGCAGGCCACCGCTGCGCCCAGGTGGTCGGCGAGCGCCGTGACGGCGTCCGCCGCTCCGCTTTTCCCGATGCCGTCGCCGACGTACAGAAGAGGCCGTTCGGCGGCATCCAGCGCGACCGCGATCTGGATCAGGTCGGAGTCGTCGGCGTAACCGGAACGAACTGGCGCCGCGTCGGACTCGATGATGTCCACCGTTACCGGTCCGGCATCCAGGAGCCGGTCGTAGACGGCGAGATGGACCGGCCCGGTTGGGGCTGCGGTTGCGACCTTGATGGCGCGCTCCACGGCCTCCGGGAGACCTTCGGGTTCGATGATCGACCACCCGGCCTTGGTAAACGGGGCCGACAGGTGCGTCGGGCCAAAGTCGTGGTCGATGTTCAGCATCACGGAGTCGGCGAAACTGCCGGTGTCGCCGTGGAATGAGATCACTACCACCGGCAGGCCGCCGTTCCAGGCGTTGAAGAGCTGGCCCAGCGATTGCGCGAGTCCGGCCCCGAGGTGGACAACCATCACGGCGGGATCGCCCTGTACCTGCGAGTAGCCACCGGCCATCGCCGCCACCGGGCCTTCGTGCAGGGCCAGGATGCCGTTCACATCTGAGTGGGCGTGGAGGGCGTCGAAGAACATCGCCTCGCGGGATCCGGAGTTGTAGAACACGTACCTCACGCCGGACGCGGCGAGTTGCTCAACCATCACCTGTGACGGGTTTCCGGTGAACTGGCGTGTCGACATGCTTCTAATTCTCCTTTTGCGGTCCAGTGTTGTCCGGGCGGCTAAACAAATCTCGATCCCTTCCAGGTGAAGGCCCCGAGGTACACCGGCTCAGGAAATCCGCGCTCACGGTCGTCCCACACACGGTCCCAGACGCCGTGTTGAGGGAACGCCGGTATCTCCAGGGGCTCGTTTCGTTTGACGAATCTTCGCTCCACGAACCACTCCGATTCTTCGCTGGTCATCCCACTGAGATCGTCCAGGCTTCCGCCAACCGGTTCCGCGGCAAAATACATGTGCGGATTGACCCGGTTTCCAACGACCACGTGCGCCAGGTAGCAAAACCCACCGGGTTTCACGATCAGGCCCGTCTCTTCTTTCAGTTCACGGACCAGGCAGTCGCCTAGCGACTCTCCCGCTTCGGCGCCGCCCCCCGGGATCTGCCAGTGGTCGCCCTCGTCCGGGGGAGCGAAGCGCACCATCAGCAACGAATCGCCATCGAACACCAGCCCGCGGCAGCGGGGTGGTCCGATCTCGATGTTGTCGTTGGCCAATGTCATCCCTTTTGGATTTACTCTGCCTGCGGGTATTACGGTCGTCGCCGGCAAACTCTGGTGGAGGGCCGCCGGGACTGCGACGCCGGTGATGATAGGCGAAATATCACCGGTTGCGGACGTGACGGGTCATATTGCGACGTGGAGGCAAGCATGAGTTCAGGCAGGTTGAGTCATGTCGAGGCCATCTTCCTTGACGATGGTGGCACGGTAAGCGACAACGACCGGCGCGCTCCGCAGTACAGGGCCATCCTTGGCGAGTACCTGACGCCCCGTCTCGGCGGTCGGCCGTCTCAGTGGTCGGACGCGAACGCCGCGGTGATTGCGGGAAGCATGGACGCCTTCGAGGAATTCCCTCTCGACGGTGGGTATCTTGCAGCCCGCCGAGTTCACATCATCAAGTGGCTTCGCGATATGTGCGATCTGGTGGGAGTCGATGCGCCGTCGGATGAGGACGAGTGCGCCGAGTTCGCTATTGCGACGCACCAACACGTCTGGTCTCGAATTGAGTGTGAGATTCCCGGCGCCGCGGATGCCATTCGCCAGCTTAACGACATGGGGTATCAGCTTTACATGGGCTCCGGGACGGAGTCGATTGACCTGGACGCGACCCTGCGGGGAATGGGTGTGCGTGAACTGTTCACCGAGACGTATGGCACAGACCTGATCGACACGTGGAAGGGCAGCCGACTGTATTACGACCGGGTACTGGCTCATGCCGGGGTTTCGCCGGAAAGTGCACTGTTCGTCGACGACTCAAACCGGTGCGTGAGCTGGTCGGTTGAGGCGGGAGCGGAGGCGGTGCTGATCGCGGACGAACGGCCTGAGACCACCGATGCCGCGGGAGTGTTGCGCAGCCTCGCCGAATTGCCGGGATTGCTGGCTACGCACCTCGGTTGATTCGGGAGCCTGTGTTTAGTCGCTCCCGTCAGGTAAGCCCAAGGCTCGCTCTATCTCATCGACGGAGGAGCGTTCATCCCCGAGTTCGACGAACGCCAGTTTCAACCGTGCCGTTTCTTCCCGCAGCCAGTCCGTGAAAGCGATGCTGCGGCCGACAAATCGATTGATCATGAGCCGTTCGTCCCGGGCGCCGCGATAAAACTCGGAGTCAGAGATCACCCTCGACCTTATGGTGTCGGCCGGGGTACTGATCCACAAAGAACTGATATTCGGGGCATCCAGGATCGCGACCTGCTCCGGGAGCAATGCCCACCCTTCTATCACCGCGGGTGACGCCCACGCTGCATGTACCTCGATGACCTGCCTGATGGCGGGCCAGAGTGCGATATGGGCACGGAGAGCGTGTTCCAGCAGTTCTGGAACCAGGTGATCCTGGTAGTACTGTCGATGGTCAGCGGCAACAAAAGCGAACAGATCAGGAACGAGTTCTGGCGAGGCCACTGAACGCGCCGCCCGGCCCAGGTCATCGGTCGATATGACGTTGTAATCTAGTTTTCTGCCGAGTGCGCGCGAGACGGTAGATTTGCCGGTCCCCGGCGCACCTCCGATCAGGATCACCCTCGGTAACGGCGTCATGTAGTCCTGCCTGGCGTGGCCGGTCGGCTATTTGAATTTCGGCAAAGAAGGTGCGATCAAGATATCGCCGTGCCAGATTCTTCGTCGTTCATGAGCAAGTAGTCAACCGATTCGACGCGATTTGGCTCGATCTCGGGGCCGAATATCTTGAACGGTTAATGTGAACTGTGCAGAGCGAACGCCGCCTGGATCGTGCAGGACTCGTAGATATGCCGGGTGTTTCCGTTTTCAGGGTCGGATTCGATCACGACCGGCTGGTCTCACCTGGGCGACCTAACGGCATCATCTCGGCTGCCGGGTCTGAGGTTAAATCTGAGGAGCACGGTGATCATCGCTGCCTGGCTCCTTGCTTAAGAATGACGCGCCCCGGTCTTGCCTACTCTGGCGCCACAATCGCCGGTTGCTTGAACGCCAACACCGGCGGCAGCTCTCTTTCGAATTTTTCGAGCTCTACCAGTGCCGTCTGCGCGATGGAGCCTTGAGCGAGGCGCGAAGTGCCCCTGTCCAGGGTCAGGACGTTGGGGTTGCCGTGCCGGTCCAGGCCTCCGGGCGTTTCGGGGTCGTACCAGGCCCCGGTGGGAAGTACCACGACCCCGGGGCGGACCCCGTCATCGATTCGTGCACCGGCCAGGCATGCGCCGCGACCGTTGAACACCCGCACCACATCGCCATCCTGGATTCCGCGTGATGCGGCGTCATCCGGGTGGATAGTAATCGGCTCGCGGCCCTGCACCTTGCTTGCCATGCTCACCGCGCCCGGGTCGTGCTGGCTGTGCAGCCGGGTGGACGGCTGGTTCGAGATCATGTGGAGTGGGTAGCCATCGCTGAGCTCAGACCCGAGCCACTCCGCCGGTTCGAGCCATACCGGGTGTCCCGGGCAGTCGTCGTACCCGAAACCGGCGATGGTGTCCGAGTAGATCTCTACCTTGCCCGAAGGCGTCGCCAATGGTTGTCCGGTGGGGTCGTTCCTGAACCCGGCCAGGTGTATCCGGCCCTCGTCAGTGGACGGCAGTTCAACATGCCCCTTGCTCCAGAACTCGTCGAACTCCGGAAGCTCAATGCCTTCCTCCGTCACCTCCTCTCGGAACTCGTCCCACAGGTGGCGCAGCCAGTCGTCTTCGGTGCGGCCTTCCGTGAACGAGTCACCGATTCCCATACGGTGTGCCAGGCCCGCGAAGATGTCGTAGTCGTTGCGCGCCTGGCCGATAGCCGGGATCGCCTGTTCCATGGCGAATATGAAATTGTCCACGGGTGACCGGCTGATGTCGTTCCGCTCCAGCGGCGTGGTAGCGGGCAGCACGATATCGGCATGCCTCGCCAGCGAGTTCCACCACGGCTCATGTACGACGATCGTCTCCGGTCGCTGCCATGCCGCGACCAGGCTGTTCAGATCCTGGTGATGATGGAACGGATTGCCTCCGCACCAGTAGACGAGGCGTATATCGGGGTAGGTAATGCTCTGGCCGTTGTATTCCAGCGTTTCGCCGGGGTGCAGCAGCATGTCGGTAATACGGGCGACCGGGATGAAATCTTCGACGGGATTCGACCCCTGCGGCAGCGCCAGTCCTTCGATCCGTCGTACGGGTCTGCCGATATCTCCGAATGTGCCGTACGCGTATCCAATGCCCCCTCCCGGAAGACCGATCTGCCCCAGCATGGCGGCGAGTACCGTCGCCATCCAGTAGGGCTGCTCGCCGTGATCGCCCCGTTGTAACGAGAGCGCGATCGTGACGAGCGTGCGCGTCGCCGACATACGGCGCGCGAGATCGCGTATCGTCTCTTCCGGGATGCCGGTTATAGCGGCCGCCCAGGCCGGGTCTTTCGGCTGGCCGTCGGACTCGCCGAGGATGTAGGGCTCAAACCTCTCGAACCCGTGGCAATGGCTCTCGAGGAAGCTCCTGTCACAGAGCTCTTCCACAACCAGGGTGTGGGCCAGTCCCAGCATCAGGGCGGTATCCGAGTTCGGTCGAAGCGCCATCCATTCCGCGTTCAGAAACTCGGCCGCATCATCCCTCACGGGGCTCAGGTTCACGAAATTTACGCCGTTGTCCCGGCACTGCTCCAGCCACCCGCGTGTGTTGTGTTCACCCGCGCCGCCCTGGCTGACCTGCGTGTTCTTCAGGGGCATGCCCCCGAACATCACGACAAGTCCCGCATGCTCGGCGATCACCGGCCACGTGGTCTGGGCGCGCGCCAGTGGAAGGAATTCGCGCCCGATCACGTGCGGGATGATGACCTGGGCGGCGGCGGAACTGTAGCTATCAACCGATCTGACGTACCCCCCGGCCTGGTTGAGGAATCTATGGACCTGGCTTCCGGGATGGTGGAAACGGCCGGCCGAGGACCAGCCGTACGATCCCCCGAAGATGGCCTGATTGCCGTGCGATTTCTTGACCCGCTGTAGCTCCACTGCCACGAGATCGAGTGCCCGTTCCCAGCTCACAGGCACGAACGGCTCGGCGCCGCGGCCGTTCCCGGGTCCGGCCTGGGGTCCGCCCTGAGATTCGCCCCGGGGCCCGTGCTCAAGCCAGCCGCTCCGTACCATGGGCTGCGTGATCCGTGACTCATGGTGAACGGCGGTGGGGATGGAACCGCCGATCGGCGACGGATCGGGGTCGCCGGGCCAGGGCTGCGCGGAGAGTATCCGGCCGCCCTCGACATCGACGTCGTATGCACCCCAGTGCAGGGAGGTGCGCGAGCGTCTGGTATCGTTGCTAGCCATGTTTCCCTCCTGGTGAACCTGCGCCCGTCAGTCGATCCGGGGACTCGGGATCGTTGCGATGGGCGGCATGCTAATTCTGAATCCGTGAGATAGTCGTGAGTGCGGGGTGGCTCACGCCCTCAGGATCTCTCGCCGGGCCAGGTAGACGCGCTTCTTGCCGCCCTCGCCGAGAAATTTGCTGACCCAGTAGCGCCTGTTGGCGAAGGAGGTTGGGCCTTGGAACCCGTCGCCTTTTCCCGGAAGGGCGGGCTCCCGACCCTCTCCCGCGACGGGGAGAGGGGGCAGTAATGAGGCGTCGTGATCCAACCTGTCGCCGTGTCCTTCCTTCCCCGGAAGGATCGAAGGACCGGTCGTGGGCGTATTGCCATACGCCCCTACGACGGCGGACGCGGACGAGCCTTCCCCCTCCCCCTTCCTCGGAAGAGCGGGCTCCCGATTTCCTCCCGCCGGGAGAAGGGGATCTTCGGAGGTTATGACATCGTCGGCCGTGGTGCCGGCTTCTCGGACCATCGCGAACATGGCCAGCGCTTATGCGTTATCGGCGTCCAGCGCAAGGACCATCTGCGCCGACTCGGCGACGCGATCCCAGTCCTCTTCATCCGCAGCGGTATCCGCTCGGTCAGGGAGGCGCTCAATCCGCCTTTGCAGTCGCTCGCTCACCACTGTGGGGCGGATGATACATGGATGCGCTTTCGGTCATCGGAAGAAATCCGTTGTGCGGAGAGAAGTTCACGGTCGTACGAGACCGTGTTCGTCGTAAAAGCGGTTCAGGTCCTTCGCCGATTTCAGCCGTATTACGTTCGCCCCGGCGCCGTGTTCACGTATCAACGCTTCCCGGCGCTCCCGGGAGGCCCGGTAGTCGAACAAACGTCGTTTAATGTGAAACAGGAGTAGTGAGTCGCGGCTCAAGAACGTCAGCCGCCACGATTCCACGTTGTCGCCGCAGATCTTCCGCTTGTCGCGGGCGCGCTGAATTGATCGTATGAAGACTCGCCAGAAGATTGTTCGGAAGGGCAGGTCAAGCCAGACCAGCGTATTGGCCTGTGAGAGCACGGAGCCGCTGATCGTGCCGCCGTAGTTCCCGTCCACCACCCAGCCTTCGGTGTGGCTGGCGATGGTGTGCAGGGTTAGTGCGCGGAATTCTTCAGGATCGCGCTCGACCCAGTTTGGGAGCCATTGGATCGCGTCCAGTTCCACGACCGGCAGTTCAAGTTTCTCACCCAGAGCCCGGGAGAGGGTGGTCTTGCCACCACCACCCCACAGGAGAATCCGGCTACCGAGATAGGCGGTTTCACTGATCGAATTCGGGATGTCGGACGGCATACTCCATGCTCGCGCAGACGCATCTGTGATGTCTTTTGTTTTTTCGCCGGCGGGCGCTGAATGGGTGTCCAGCAGTTAACCGACGCGGATATTATGCCGATTCACCCTGACGATTATCGATCTGAACGGAGGCAGGTGAGTTGACGATTCGGGCCCGGTTTCTGCTGATGCTGGTTGTGGGACTGTCCGGACTGGCCGTGTTCGCTTGCTCTTCTGGAGACGACGGCACGCCGGGATCGAGCGATTCTCCGACATCCGGCCAGGCCGAAGATTCAGTATCTCCGGACGCGGGATCGGACGATCCGCTCCCGGGCGTTCACATGCTCAGCACCGATAACTTTGAGGGCTTCCCGGACCATACCGAGGCGGCCAGAATGGCGGACCTCATCGTGATCGCAAGAGTGAATTCACCAGGGGCTCCATTCTGGACGACGGTCTCCGGGGAAAGACCCGGGGTGACGGCTGATGGAAGACTGGCTAGCGTTCCCCCGGATCAGTTGAGGTGGGGCAGTTCGCCGCAGATCTTCACGCCGTGGACGATGACCGTAGAGGAAGTCCTCAAGGGTGAGGTCCCCGAGGACGAACCAGTCCTCGTCAGCTGGTGGGGAGGCAAGATATCGCCCGACGCATTCACCATTAACGGTCAGCAGACATTTGTGGCCGGAGAGGTGATAGTCCTGTATTTGAAGGATTGTGGTCCAGATCACCTTGCGAAGTACGGCTCCTCGTATCGGTTTATCAAACGGCTTGTCAACTCGCCCAATGCAGTCGTCACTCATGTCTGGGGGGAGAGGAGATCGCGTTAGGTGATCTTCGTCACGTGACAAAGCGTGACATGACCGGGACCCCTCTTGAAGAGGCCTCCTGCGGATGAGCTTCTCCGTGTGACCTCCGTCATTCCCGCCCGAGCGGAAATGACGGACAAATCGGCCTTTCGCGGGGAGGCTAGCCGCCGACGGAGCTTGCCACCATGTCCCCGAACTGAACCGTTCCGATGCACTTGTCGCCTTCACCGGCGATGTCCCGTGTCCGGAAACCTTCGGACATCACGGCATCCACGCACTTTTCGATGGCGTCGGCCTCCTCGTGAAGACCGAACGACCAGCGCAGCATGATGGCGCTGCTCAGGAGTGACGCCACCGGGTTGGCAACGCCATGCCCGGATATGTCCGGGGCGCTGCCGTGGATCGGCTCGTACAGGGCGGGCTTTCCGCCGCGTCGTCGTCGGACACCCTTTTTCGGGGGCGGGCTGGTCAGGCTGGCTGAGGGGAGCATTCCCATCGACCCGGAGAGCACAGACGCCTCGTCTGACAGGATGTCACCAAAAGTGTTTTCGGTGACGATCACATCGAACTGCGCCGGGTTGGTGATGAGCTGCATTGCGGCGTTGTCCACCAGCACGTGATCCAGATCTACGTCCCTGTACTCGTGGTGTAGCTCGGTCGTGATCTCACGCCAGAGACGCCCGGACTCCAGGACGTTGGCCTTATCGACAGATGTGAGCTTCTTGCGTCGGTTGCGCGCCATCTCGAAGCCGACGCGGACCACGCGTTCGATCTCTTTCTCGGTGTAAGACAGTGTGTCAACCGCCCGCCGCCCGCGGGCGTTCTCCCAGCGCTTTTTGGGCCGCCCAAAGTACAGGCCGCCCGTCAGCTCGCGGAGGATGACCATATCCACGCCTTCAAGCTGCTCGGAACGTAGTGGCGAAGAATCCACCAGTTCCGGGTAGACCTTGATGGGCCGGACGTTTGCGAACAACCCTAGTTCCTTGCGGATGCGAAGGATGCCGTCTTCGGGCCGTGTCTTGGCCCTCGGGTCATCCCACTTCGGGCCACCTACCGCGCCGAACAGGATGGCGTCACACCCGAGGATCGTCTCCATCGTCTCGTCGGGTAGCGGGGTGCCGTGCCTGTCTATCGCACAACCTCCCATTTCGCCCGTTCTCCAGGTGAAATCGTGTCCGAACCGTCTTCCGACGGCGTCGAGCACTTTTACGGATTCGGCCGTAACTTCCGGGCCGATTCCGTCCCCACCGATGACCGCGATCTTAAGGTCCAAAATTCTCTTCTCCGGTACGGGCGGCTACCAGCGTGCTGGATGCGCCTCTTCGAACTCAGTAATGACGTCGCTGTTCTGGAGTGAGCGCCCGATCTCGTCGAGGCCCTCCACCAGGGATTCGCGGCGGAACGGTTCCATCTCGAACGACTCCGAGAAGCCTTCATCGTCGTACACCCGCTGCTCTTCGATGTCCACGGTCAAGCGGTAGCCGGGACTCCGGAGCGCACGGGCCATTATGTTGTCCACGCCGGCCTGCGAAAGGATGATGGGCGCCATGCCGTTCTGAAAGCAGTTGTTGCGGAAGATATCGCCAAAACTGGGGGCGATCACCGCCATGAACCCGTATTCCTTCAGGGCCCACGGCGCATGCTCACGCGACGAGCCGGAACCGAAGTTCGGCCCGGAAACAAGGATCGAGGCGCCCTGGTAAACCGCCTGGTTCAGGATGAAATCGGGGTTGGGAACCCCGTCTTCCAGGTAGCGCCAGTTAAAGAAGGCGAACTCGCCGAAACCGGTCCGTTCTATCCGCTTCAAGAACTGTTTGGGGATCACCTGGTCGGTGTCTACGTTCGCCATGTCCAGCGGCGCGACGATTCCCGTTACTCGCTTAAGAGGGTCCAATGTCCTGTCCTGTGGCTTGGTTCTGGCGGAGCGGCGCCGTACGTGCCGAGATCCTCCGCCGGTTTAATTTCTACGATTTTGTTGACGGCCTGGTTTGCCGGGCCAGTACAAGTTGATGGCGTATTTCCTGTGCCCGCTGAAGACGGGACACAACAATAACCGTTAAAACCAGCGGCAGCACTTGAAAAAGGTCAGACCACACCAGCAATCTTCCAGATGCCGCCCAGTCCTCGATGTTCCCGCGCCCGACGAAAAGAGAGATTCCCCGCGGGCCAAAAAGGATGGCGAGAACAACGAGCGTCCACCATGAACTGATTATGAGTCCGTCCGGCGGGTTAGCATTTTGCCATGCCCGGGGGTCTCTCGTCTCGGTCGATCCGGAAGCTTTTACAAGTTCGCGGACGACCCGGCTGGGTTGGAAGAAATTCATGAAGGGTATGAAGAACCATCCGACGGCCCATCCCGGGGTGTATTTCTGGCCTTCAGCACGCAGGTGTTTGAGATTGGAACTCGCCTGGTGGATGAAGAGGGTGAAAGCCACGATCAATGCGATGGTGGAGAGGGCGACGAAGGACCAGACCAGGGAATGAGTGGTCTTGTAATCGTTGACGGTTCGGGCGATGTCGAGAACACTCGCACAGTCGCCTGAGCGGGACACGAGCGCCTCGGCCGACTCGCAATCGATCCCCTGTTGAGCAGCGAAATCCAGTAGTTCCCCGGGATCTGCGCCGTTGCCGGGCAGGTTGGTCAAACCGGCGGATTTGTAGGTGTTGATCTCGTTCAGCATCCTGCTGTCGACCCACGCGAGTATGAACGCCAGGATCACCATCAGGCCGATGATCCCGGAAATCACCATAAATAGCGTTCGTCCCGAGTGGTAACCCGGCTGGTCAGCGCTGGTAGACATCTATCGCTCTGGTGGGCGTCGGTGGATGGCGTAATCGGCGGCGGCTAATTCTCCGCCGTCTCCCAGTCTCGGACATCAACAAAGTGGCCTTTAATTGCCGCCGCCGCCGCCATCTCTGGACTGACGAGGTGGGTGAGGCCGCCACGCCCCTGCCGGCCTTCGAAGTTGCGGTTGGAAGTGGAGGCGCATCGTTCGCCGGGTGTGAGGATGTCCGGGTTCATGCCCAGGCACATCGAGCATCCGGCGGTCCGCCATTCGAATCCGGCCTCGATCAGGACCTGGTCCAGGCCCTCTTCCTCCGCTATTTTTTTCATGGGCGTAGACCCCGGCACGACCATCGCCCGGACGCCCGGAGCGACCTTGTAGCCTTTTGCGATCTCGGCAGCCGCGCGTATGTCCTCTATGCGGCCGTTTGTGCAGGAGCCGATGAAAACCCGGTCCACCTTGATATCGGTGATCCGCTGTCCCGGCTTGAGGTTCATGTACTCAAGCGCGCGGGCGGCGTTTTCCTGCTCCCCGGCGGACGCAAAGTCTTCGGGAGACGGTACGTTGTCGCTGATCGCCGCAACCTGTCCGGGGTTGGTTCCCCAGGTAACGCGCGGTTCGATCGCTGTGGCATCGATTTCCACGACGGTATCGAACTCGGCGTCCTCATCGGTGGCGAGTTGCTTCCAGCCTTCGACCGCCGCATCGAATGCCTCACCCTGCGGAACCTTTTTTCGGCCACGCAGGTATTCGTAGGTCTTCGCGTCCGGGGCGATCATGCCGGCGCGTGCTCCGCCCTCGATGCTCATGTTGCATACGGTCATTCGGCCTTCCATGGACATATCTCGAATCGCCTGGCCGGTGTACTCAATGACGTGCCCGACGCCGCCGGCAACGCCGATCTGGCCGATGATGGTCAGTATCAGGTCTTTGGCGGTCACGCCCGGCTGGAGATCGCCGTTGACGCGTACCTCCATCGTCTTCGGCCGTGCCTGCATCAGGCACTGGGTGGCGAGGACATGCTCGATCTCAGAGGTGCCGATACCGAACGCCAGCGCGCCAAAAGCGCCGTGTGTGGCGGTGTGGCTGTCTCCGCACACGATGGTCATGCCGGGCTGTGTTGCGCCCAGCTCCGGGCCGATCACGTGGACGATCCCCTGGTCCGGGGAGTACATGTCGATCAAATCGATGCCGAAGTCGCGCGTGTTTTCGTCCAGCGTCTCAAGCTGCTGCTTTGCGATCGGGTCTTCGATGATGACCTCGGTGTCTCGGGGCGTTGTCGGCACGTCATGATCTGCGACAGCGACCACCAGGTCAGGGCGGCGGACCTTCCGCCCGGCAAGCCGGAGTCCCTCAAACGCCTGGGGCGATGTGACCTCGTGGACGAGGTGGAGGTCGATGTAGAGGAGGGTGGGTTTGCCCTCTTCTTCGGCCCCCACGACGTGCTGCTCCCAGATTTTTTCGAACATCGTCTTGGGCGTCGTCTCGGGCATGATTGAAATCTGTTTCTCCGTGCGTCGTTTCGATACGGGTCGGGATGTAGTTGGGGGGCAGAACTACGCCCCGGCTCTCCGATCAGAAGAGTACCGGGGCGCAATTCTAAAGGGCTATCGGTTTTCTGGATGTTACCTGTTCGTCACTCGGTGAACGTAATGTCGGTCTGGTCGGGACCGAGAACGCTCATCCGGTTGATAGCGTTGATGTAAGCCTTTGCGGAGGCGACGATGATGTCGGTGTCGCCGCCGCGCCCGGCGTATATGTGACCGTCTGCGTCTTCGACACGGATCGTCACCTCGCCGATGGCGTCGATACCGTCCGTCACCGAGGCGACTGCGAACTCGGTGAGGTTGCATGCCTGATCAACGATCTCGTCGATCGCCTTGCAGACTGCGTCCACGGGGCCGGTGCCTTCCGCTGTAACCGTCTTCGACTCACCGTCCGGCGTGCCGACAGTCACCGTCGCGACGGGCGTCACCATGTCCCCGGCCTCAACCTTCACGCCTTCAAACCGGTACTGCCGGTCGGTGTCCGAGAAGCGATACTGCTCTGACATGAGGGACTGCAGGTCGAAGTCGGTGACCTCGCGTTTCTGGTCGGCCAGGTCTTTATAGCGCGGGAACAACTCGGCCAGTTCCTCGTCGCTGAGTTCGTAGCCCAGGTCGCCGAGCCGTGAGCGGAGTCCAGCCCGCCCGGACAGCTTGCCCAGGACGAGTGCCTCACCTCTCCAGCCGACCGATTCCGGCTCCATGATCTCGAACGTCGTTCGTTCCTTGATGTAGGCGTCCTGGTGTATGCCCGAGCCGTGCCGGAAGGCGTTCTGGCCGACGATGGCCTTGTTGGGCTGGATGGCGAACCCGAACAGGTCCGCAACCAGCCGGCTGGAAGGGCCGATCTCCTCGGTGTTGATGTCGCTCCTGGCGCCGTAGTGATCGTTGCGTGTCTCCAGCGCCATGATCACCTCTTCCAGCGAGGCGTTGCCGGCGCGTTCGCCGAGGCCGTTGATGCAGCCCTCGACCTGGCGTGCACCGTTCTCCACGGCGGCCAGGCTGTTGGCTGCGGCAAGGCCGAGGTCGTTGTGGCAATGGACGCTGACGGTGGCCTTATCGATATTCGGGACGTTATCGAACACGCCCTTGATGAGCGCTCCGAACTCCTCCGGGTTTGAGTAGCCGACCGTGTCCGGGATGTTGACCGTGGTCGCCCCGGCATCGATAACAGCTTCCACGAGCTTGTAGAGCCATTCCGGGTCGGTCCGCGTGGCGTCCATCGGCGAGAACTCGACGTCATCGCAGAGCGACTTCGCCCGGGTTACGGCGTCGACGGCCATCCCGAGGATGTCCTCTGCGTTCTTGCGCATCTGGTGCGCCATGTGGATCTCGGAGGTCGAGAGGAAGGTGTGGATGCGCGGGCGTTCTGCGTCCTTAATGGCTTCCCATGCGGCATCGATGTCGCCAGGCACCGCGCGCGAGAGCGAGGCGATTATCGGGCCCTTGATCTCCCGGGCGATCCTCTGGACGGCCTCAAAGTCTCCGGGGGAGCTTGCGGCGAACCCGGCCTCGATAACATCGACGCCAAGTTTCTGGAGTTGCCGCGCTATCCGCATTTTCTCGTCCGGTGTCAGGCCTGCGCCCGCGGACTGCTCGCCATCCCTGAGGGTGGTGTCGAAGATGATTACCTTGTCTTTGGTTGCTACGTCAGATTCCGCCATTTTGAACTCCCGTCCCCGTTCTTGTTCACAGCACCTGAGGATCTCGAAGGGCGCTGTGAACCGTCCGGGGTTAGGTTGTCGACTCCAGCCAGGGCATCATGCTGCGGAGCTCACGGCCGATCTCTTCAACCGGGTGAGTTTTGTCCGCTTCCTGCAACGCCGTGTAGCGGTGCAGGCCTTCGTCGTTCTCGGCAATCCATTCCCGGGCGAACTCGCCGGACTGGATCTGCCTGAGAACCTCCTGCATGTTTTCCTTGACCTCCGGGCCGATGATTTCCGGTCCCCGGGTGTAGTCGCCGTACTCTGCGGTCGTGCTGACCGAGTAGCGCATACCCTCGAGGCCACCGGTGTAGATGAGGTCCACGATCAACTTCAGTTCGTGGAGGACTTCAAAATAGGCCGACTCCGGCTGGTACCCAGCTTCTGTGAGCACCTCGAAGCCGGCCTTGATAAGGGACGTGACTCCGCCGCATAGAACGGCCTGCTCGCCGAAGAGGTCGGTCTCCGTTTCCTCTTTGAAGGTCGTCTCAAGGATCCCCGCGCGGCCGCTGCCGATGCCCGCGCCGTACGCCAGCGCGCGGGCGTGTGCGTTGCCTGTAGCGTCCTGGTGGACGGCGATCAGGGACGGGACGCCGAGGCCACGCTCGTACACCGCCCGCACGCGGTGGCCGGGAGCCTTGGGCGCGATCATCGTGACGTCGATCCCCTCGGGCGGCTTGACCTGCTCGTAGTGGATGACGAAGCCGTGGGCGAACATCAGCATGTTCCCCGGCTCCAGGTTGTCAGCGACCTCGTTCTTGTACACCTCGGCCACGGTCGTGTCCGGCAGGCAGAACATCACCACGTCCGCCGCCTTCGCAGCGTCCGCAACGGTCATGACTTCCAGCCCGTCCTCCTCGGCAACGGCCCTGGATTTCGAGCCTTCGTACAGCCCGACGATCACGTCAAAACCGCTGTCATGCAGGTTCTGCGCGTGCGCGTGGCCCTGGCTGCCGTAGCCGAGGATAGCGATCTTGGACTCCTTCAGTGGAGTCGTGTCGATGTCCTTGTCGTAGTAGAGAGTCGCCATCCAGATTCCTTTTGGCGTTGCCACGCCGCTGTTTGTTTACGAGTTGTCGGGGAGTAATCCGGTTTCGGCAGCAGGGCAGTTCAGACGCTGCCGGATTCAAGGCCCTCGCGGGCGATGATGTTGCTTGCAAGTTGTTCGCCGTACGCGCCGTCTTCGCCGCCCGGCGATAGTGCGGATCGCAGCATGGCGACCCGGCCGGTGCGCATGACCTGCTCGACGCCGAACTCTTCCATGAGCGTGATCATGGAATCTATCTTCTCGGTGTCGCCGGTTATCTCCATGGTCACGGCCTCTGCGCCCACATCGACGATGCTCACCCGGAAGATGTTCGCCAGTTGGATGACCCGTGGCCGGCTTTCCTGCGTAGCGTGAACGCGCACCATCGCCAGCTCACGCCAGACGACGTTGTTGTCGCTGATGTCTGATACTTCAACGACCTCGATCAGCTTGTCCAGGTGCTTTGCGATGTGGCCGACCGTGGACGGATCTCCCTCCGCGACAAAGGTCATACGGGACAGGTCTTTTTGCTCGGACGCGCCGACCGCGAGGCTGGCGATGTTGATGCCGCGCCGGCGGAACAGGCTCGCGATGCGGGCCAGGACGCCGGGCTTGTTCTCAACCAGCGCGACGAGCGTTCGCCGCGCCAACCCGTTTGGCATGATGTCCACCATCAGGGGCTCTCCTCTATCAACTGAGCCACCGACTCGCCGGACGGGATCATCGGGAACACGTTCTCGTCTGCGTAGATCATGAAATCGATGATGAACGGCCCGTCGTGCGCTCGTGCCTGACGGATTGCGTCTTCCATTTCGTCCTGGTTGGTCACCCGCAGGGCCTTGATGCCGTAGGCGTCCGCCAGCTTCACAAAGTCAGGGTTGCCCGTGTAGGAGTTAGCGTAGAAGTTCTTGTCGAACACCATGTCCTGCCACTGCGTGATCATCCCGAGCATGTTGTTGTTCAGGATGGCGATCTTGACCGGAAGGTTGTTCTCGGCGATTGTCGCGAACTCGGACATCGTCATCTGGATTCCGCCGTCTCCGGCAAAGGTCCAGACCTCTTTGTCCGGGTGCGCGAGCTGAGCGCCCATTGCGGCCGGGATCTCGTAACCCATCGTCCCGGCGCCGCCGGACGAGAACCAGGAGTTGGCGTTTTTGAACTGGTAGTGCTGCGCCGCCCACATCTGGTGCTGACCGACGCCCGACACGACCAGCGCGTCGCCTTTGGTGGCGTCCGAGACAGCCTTGACCACGTGTTGTCCCAGCAGTTCTTCGGTCTCGCGAATGCGCAGGGACGGGTGGTCAGCTTTTAACTGCTCGACATGCTGGATCCACTCGGTGTGTGTCGTGTTATTGACCTGCGGGTTCAGCTGGCCGAGGACGTGACGCACGTCACCCATCACCGGGGCCTCGACCTTGATGTTCTTACCGAGTTCCGCCGGATCTATGTCGATGTGGATCTTTTTGGCGTTCGGTGCGAACCGCTTCGTGTCGCCCGTGATCCGGTCGTCGAACCTGCCGCCGATGTTGACGATCAGGTCCGCCTGGTCCAGGGCGAGGCTTGAGTAGGCCATGCCGTGCATGCCCGGGAAGCCGGCGCTCAGGACATGGTCTTCCGGGAATGCGCTGATGCCAAGCATCGTTGTGACGACCGGGATCTGGGCGTTCTCCGCCAGCTCCCTGAGTTCGTCGTAGGCGCGCGAGATGATCACGCCGTGTCCGGCCAGGATGACCGGGCGCTCGGCCTCGTTGATCAATTTCGCTGCCACCGCGACTTCGGATTCATCGGCCGTGGTCGGCGGGTTGTAGCCGCGCAGCGAGACGGGTTTGTCCCATTCGGCCTCGTCGAACTCGATCTCGCCGGATTGGACGTCCCGCGGAATGTCGATCAGGACCGGACCGGGCCGGCCGCTTCGTGCGATGTGGAAAGCTTCCTTGATGGTTGCGGCGAGGTCGCGCGTGTCCATCACGAGGTAGTTGTGCTTTGTGACCGGCAGTGTGGCGCCGGTGATGTCGGTCTCCTGGAAGGCGTCACTGCCGATCGCCGCGCGGCCGACCTGCCCGGTGATCGCAACCACCGGGGCGGAGTCCATCATCGAAGTGGCCAGGCCCGTGATCAGGTTGGTCGAGCCGGGACCCGACGTCGCCATGCAGACGCCGACCTTGCCGGAGGCGCGTGCGTAGCCGTCGGCGGCCAGGCTGGCGCCCTCTTCGTGACGTACCAGTACGTGGCGCAGCTCCGGGTAACTTCCGAGCGTTGAATAGAGCGGCAAAATCGCTCCGCCCGGAAGTCCGAATACGACCTCAACGCCCTCACGAATGAGTGCGTCACAGACGATCTGGCCACCAGTTTTTTTCATCATTACCTGTCTTCCGGGCCTTATCCGTCGTGACCCGGTACTTAATCCCCTCTCCCGGCGGGAGAGGGTCAGGGTGAGGGGGATCCTTCACGCAATTTCTGGTTAGCGAAATCGCACAAAAAAAGCCCCGCCCTCTCAAAGGACGAGACTTGCTCCCGCGGTACCACCTTTGTTGCCTCGACGGCTTCGGTGCCGGGCGAGACCTCTCGATGCCGTTAACGGTGGCCTCCGCCTGACCCTAGGCAGCCCCACTCTCTATGGAGGGATTCAGGTCAGAAGCTCAGGGGCGAGTTCCCGGGGGTGGGCGCCGATTCACACAACCATCGGCTCAGCCCGCCTGTCCGGTACTACTCCCCGTCAAAGCGTGTAGCGAACAAGTGTATTGGCTGTGGATAACCGTCGTCAACGAATTTCGTAATTATAAAGTTGACACACGACAGGGAAACACTGAAATTCTAGGCAGCCCCAAGCTAAAAGACGGGGTTAGCAGTCACACTGGGCACAAGTAGCAACTACCGGAATGGGTGGGTTGCGCTTCGGACCTGATGTGACTTTTTTTTTGGAGTTTCCCAATGCGGATATAAGTCGGCCTGATCCGGCAGGCCAAAAGATAAGGGCCGACGAGAGTTGCAGTCTCATCGGCCCTGATTAGCCCGAGTTCACCGACGCGGAGAGGCGTAGGATGTTCGGCCCTTACGCGCAGCTTACGCCTCTCCCAAGATTAATTAAAAGTACGAATGGATAGGAAAAGGTGAAGTTGTGCCTTTCAACGATTGGTGGCGAGCATGGTCTCGCCAAGAAATTGAATCATTAGACCCGGATCAAAACGGTGTATACGGGATTTTCCGAGATGACACAGCCGTATATATCGGCAGTGGTGACATTCGGGCGCGTCTACTCGCCCACTTTGGCAGTAACGACCCGTGTATCACTCGGGAGCGTCCGAATCGCTGGACCGCGTTGACAATTCAGGGCGATCCTACCGGCTCGGAGGGTTCGTTGGCCCGTGAGTATCATCCAACATGCGGCGAACGGCATCCTCGGGTGTAACTGGTGGTGCGCAGCCCATGCCAGTGCCGTCGAAGCGGCCTGACACGCGGCTGAACCAGTAGTCCCGACCACTGACTGAAATCACGGTGTATCGGCCGAGCGTACGAACGCGGAGCCGATCACCGGTCAGTGGATCGGGGAAGTCCAAATCTTGAACGACGCCAGGTATTCCTAAACGCTGAAAAATGCGCCACGGAAGATCAGTTACGACGTTTCGGATTTTCCGCCTAAGCGTGTAGGGCGATTCGCTTGGAGTGACAGGATGTTGATACGTCATGACGCGCTCCTTTGCTACCATTGATGAATGGCAAAGAAGGCGCGGCTATCGCTTCATCCGTTGAGTTTTAAGGAAGCCGTACGCGCGCTCGTACAGCCGCTTAAGAAGGATCGCGGTGATACCAAGTCACCCGACCCTGAGTCTGACGAAGCAAAGCCTGAAAACGCTGCTCGTCAGACTCGTGACGATGATTCCAGCGATAGCTGAACTCGTCTAAGTAGTGCGGCAGCCGGTGACGTGACACGCTGTGGAACGTCCCGTGCAGGCTGCGGTTGAGAAACTCCCAATATCCTTCGATGCGATTCGTGCGGAGAACACCTATGAGCGTGGGCCCTTCTCCCAGACCGCGCCGAACGACGAAACAGATCGCGAAGCTGAAACGCCAAACCATGACTAGCAAGACCGTCGCCGCCCTCCGCCAAACCATCCGCGATCTTCACGGCTGTGACGCGCGTTGGGCAGGTTCACGCTCGATCACTGAGACGTTCCGCGGCGACACGGTGTGGGAGGGCCAGGTGGAGGTCTTCACCTTGATCGACCATCCGACCGCTAAACGGGCCTATGCGTGGGCGCACGAGACGGACGCAGGCACCCCGCGTTACGTGGCGGTGTTACATCAAGGGCCGGTAGACTCGGCGCAGGCCGCGGTCAGAGCGGCAGTGATAGCGGAGTACAAAGAGGGGGAGTAGGACGCCATGTTGTGGGTGAAGATGTTATCCGGGTGGGTCTGGCTCGCTGGCTGGATTTATGCCCTCGTCCGAGCATGGGACGCCGGGATCGGCTGGTTCATATTCTGGCTCGTGATCGGCCCATTCATCATCGCGACCGTGATGGGCTTATTAGGACTCCCGGGCCGAAGGCAGTATTGAAATTAGGACACTACCCGTAATCCGGTGGTGTTCTGATTCGACGGTTGCGGCTATTGTCCGGGTTTCGCCGGAACTAGGAACAGGATCACCCCCAGGCCGAACGCGATGCTCCCGGCCACAGTCCATGCGTCACCGCTGCGCAAGCCGGAGATCAGGAACATCGGAGCGCAGACCAGGAACAGTAACCAGCCGTAAGTCTCTAACCGATCACGGCTCACTGATACCGCTCCTTGTACTCCGCTGACACTGCCGGTCTGACCGCAGCCTGTGTCGCGTCCACCGACTCTTGATGTGACACAGCAATGAACTTTCTGCGTGCCGGTGGTCTAGCCGACGGAGCGAACGGACCCGATTAGGCCGGAGACTCCCGA
The DNA here is from genome assembly GCA_964474025.1 of uncultured Dehalococcoidales bacterium. Taxonomy (GTDB): domain Bacteria; phylum Chloroflexota; class Dehalococcoidia; order Lucifugimonadales; family Lucifugimonadaceae. The sequence goes on from CAYYRD010000001.1 coordinate 99,532, forward strand.
CGCCCTCGCGGTACGCCGACGCAGATGGTCCGATCTTACACCGCCGTGTCTGCGATGACGCACAAAAGGCCGATTCCAATTATCTTCGATTGCGGCTCGTACCTCGGTCATCACGTCGGGCGTTATTTCACCTTCCCTGTGAATTATCGCGGCGTGCTCAAGGATTGTTGCGATCACTTCCTCCTCAGTCTCACCACTTTTAGATCAGCCGTAGTTAGCCCTGACGTCGATGCACGCCTACGTTTTGGGCATGGTGCCCTCCATCAGCCGCCGGCTCGCCGGGTTTCGTAACGTAGAGGGCGTGTTAACCCCTTAGCTGCCACGGAATCTGGAATCCGGTAGTGGATCAGTTTGAATATGTGGCCGAGCCACTGTTCGTCAACGGCCGTTGAATCACCTATTAGCCCGGCCCTTCTCCCAGACCGCTACGAGGCGGCGGCTTTCGCTCGTGAAGGGTTCTCTGTTCCAGCCGGACCAGCGCTCGCGCAACTTCATCCCGGCGAGTTTCGCCATCAGGTCGAGCTCGGAAGGCCAGACGTAGCGGAACGGGATGGAGAGGCGTTCCCATACCCCATCGGCCAACTTGAAGTGGTGGGATATGAGGCCCTGCGCAGCTACGTCGTACTCGTCGAAGCCCAGGCGGGTTTCGCTGACCCTGAAGGGGTGGAGCGTCTCGCCGGGCGGTAGACGCTGGAGATCGGGCGTGATCACCTCTACGACAAAACAGCCGCCGGGTTGCAGATGCGCGGCTACGTTTCGAAAGCACGCGATCTGCGCTTCCTGCGTCGTCAGATTCATGATCGTGTTGAAGACCAGGTAGGCGACGGCGAATGACCCGTCCACGGTAGCCGTGGCGAAATCGCCGATCGTGACTTCGATCTCCTTGCCGCCGGGCTTTTCGCGAAGCCGCGAGATCATCGCCGTCGATAACTCGATCCCGTGCACCCGCACCCCGCGCTCCGCCAGGGGCAGCGCTATCCGTCCCGTCCCGACTCCAAGCTCAAGGGCGAGTCCCTCACCGGCGAGCCCGGCGAGAAAGTCGACTACGGGATCGACGATAGCGGGATCGAACATCTCGGCTGATGATTCGTCATATCCCGCTGCTACATGCTCATCAAAGTAACCATCGTCGTGCATAGCACGAGTCTAGCCGCAGGCCGACGCGCCAGCCAACCAATCAGCCGATCAAGGTGCGCCGACGATCAACTGGCCCGCTGCCCGTGACCGGTAGCGCCGTCCCGCCGCGACCCTAGATCTGATCGCTGGAGAACTGCGGCTTCCGCTGTCAACAGCCCGCGCAAAACGCTCACCATGTGAGGGTCGCGACGTTCGTTCAGCGGTACGGAGCGGCATGAAGTGGACGTGCGCTGTGATTCGCGTTAGCACCCATGTCGAATGCGCCGAACTGGCGAATTGCAGCCCGAGTTAACACGGTGGTTGCATGGCGGTAATCCCTGATAACTTGCGTTTACCTCAACTTTCAGCGTTCAGACCGGGGTGTAGATTCGTCGCAGCGAACGCAGGACCGCCTCCTGCTGACTTGTCTGGGGCTCCGGCCTGACCGGGAGATGCGAAGTGTTGGACCGATACCGAAATCGCGGCAACTCACTGACCCTCTTTGAGGTCGGAGTGATCTTTGTGGCCCTCGCCGTGGTTGTCTCCCATGTCGTGATCGCCCTGGTCTGATTGACCGGTCCCCAACCTCCCGCCCGATTCGATTTACGGCGTTCCCGGGTTGTCGCTCCCGTTCCTGGAATGTCCATGTCTTGCGCCGGGAACGTCCATGTCCTGCGCCGGGAACGTCCATGTCAGATGCCGGTGGTATCCTGCCGCTTCGTAAATATGACTGAAGCGCGACACCGGTTGCCGGTGATACGCCATCGTGACGGGGGCTTACTTGAGGGACTCAGCCGGGATCCGTAATTTCACCTGGGACGACGTCGATGCCGTCTTTGATACGCGGGCCGCGGTAACCGGCATATCTGACTCTGACGGCGATCAAGAGCGCTTGCACTTCCGGGCGCGGCTTGAGCTTCCCGGAGCGGACCCGCTGGACAACGTTTTCGTCGCCGAGCTATCCGGCGAGGTGGTTGGTTGTGCTATTGCTGCGGTGGAACCGGCTATCGATAGAGCCGTGGGCGAGTTCGGGGTGCTGGAGGGCACGCGGGGGAAGGGCGTCGGCAGGGCCTTACTTGGACGGCTTGAAGCCCGCGGATCAGAGGCGGGCGTGGCGGTCCACCAGGTGAACGTCCACCACACGAACAGGCGACTACGTTCCTTCATGGTGGCGGCGGGATACGAGCAGATACGGACGTTCAACGAGCTTGAGTACCGCCCGGCGCCCGCCTACCTGGAGGGTGACTACCGCCCGCTACCGGCGGGCGTGTCACTCAGGCCATTTGTTTTGGACTCGGACGAGGCATCGCTGGCCTCGGTCCAGAACGCGGCGTTTGAAGGCTCGTTCGGGTTTGCGCCAAACACCCCTGAACAGATCGCCGGGTACGTCGCCATGCGGGGCGCGCCGGAAGACATCCTGATCGCCGAGGACGCTGCGTCCGGTGACGTGATCGGGTATGTGTGGACGAGTGTCAACGAGGGCGGGGGTGAATCCGGGCAGAGCACCGGGATGATCGAAATGACGGGCGTGCGTCCGGATCAGCGGGGCCGGGGAGTTGGCTCGGCTGTGATCGCCGCAGGGCTGCGGCATCTCAGGGGCAGGGGCGCGAGCGTGATCGACCTGGAGGTGGATGGCGAGAACCTGTCGGCCCGGCGAATCTACAAGGACCTCGGGTTCAAGAAGACCGGCGAGCAGTACTGGTACCAGAAGAGTCTCGACGCGTAGGGCGTGGGTACCGGCACGCGGTACACCCGCCGCGAACGGGTGGGGGGTCGCTGCCTCTTTGGAGGTCCGCCCTGGACGAAAGCAGTCGCTTTCGGCTTAGTCCGCCGCCGAGACGCTTGAGGATTTCAAGGTGCCGAGCACGCGTTCTTCCGCGAGCCCGCAGAACACGCTCATGAGCCGGTCCACCGCAACGCCCCAGCCGAGCTCCATCGCACGTTCCCTTGCGGCTCGTCCCATGAGCGTTCTGAGATGATCATTTGTGATCAAGATCTCGATGCGCTGGATGAATGCGGCGGGACAGCGGGTCGGGATCAGGTAGCCAGTTTCACCCTCGCGCAGGATTGACGGCAGACCGCCGACCCGGGAGGCAACGACGGGCGTCCCGCAGGCCATCGCTTCGAGGGCCGCCAGTCCAAAGCTCTCGTAATAGGACGGGAACACACAGACGTCTGCGGCCGAGTAGTACTCGGGCAACTGGTCCTGCTTTACCGACGGCAAGAACCTCACACGTTCAGCGATTCCAAGACGGCCGACGACCTGTTCGAGTCGTTGACGTTCCGGGTCCGAGTCGGCGCCGCCAACGATGAGAAGTGTGACATCGTCCTCCTCCTCCATGCCTGCGACCGCCTGTATCAATATCTCGATGCCCTTCAGGCGTTCAACACGCCCGACGTACATCAATATCTTGCCGGTCTCAGGCAATCCGAGCGATCTGCGAGAGCTCAATCTGTCGTGCGGCCGGAACATCTTGATGTCCACACCCGGGGGGATGATCAGGACCTGGTCCCTGTCGGCGCCGTAAAGCTCTGAAAGCAGGTCGCGCTCGTGGGCGCTCCACGCGATCACCCGGTCAGCGTTCCGGGCGATGTCGCGTTCTCCCGGGGCCCGCTCCGGGATCTCGGATTCCCCGGGACGTGCCCGTCGTTTCACCTCGGCCAGTGTGTGGAAGCTCGTGACGTGAGGAAGCTTCCACCGCGCTGAAAGCTTCTCGCCGACGAGGCCGGAGAGCCAGTAGTGGCTGACGATGATGTCGTACTCACCGCCTTCGCCGTTCACGAACTCAACGATACGGTCCGTAAACTCCGGTAGGAGATCGAACGCGGCGTTTTTCTCCGGCCTGATCGGACCGGCATCAAGGTGAATGACCCGCGCTCCGTGCGCCAGTTCGATCACCTGGGGATCGGCCGGATCGTGGGAGCGCGTGAAAACGTCTACCGCAACGCCACGGGATGCCAGCTCGTTGACCGTCGCGAGGATGTAAACGTTCATTCCGCCGGAGTCTTTTTCGCCGGCGCGCACGACTGGACATCCGTGCACCGTCAGGACGGCGACGCGGAGCTCTGGCCGGTCCGGAAATTCCGGGTATGTGGACACGGTCAGGCCGTCAGGCCCGCGTGACGACCAGGTTGTAGAGGGAACGATCCTGTGCTCCGAGATGGTACTTGTAGGACTCGTCACCGCGAAGGAAATCGAAGTACCGAACTCCGTTTTCGATGGCGAGTTTGATGGTTAAGGCGTGATTGAGCAGTCCGACGCTAAGCGCCCGTTGCTCCGGGTCGTAGCCGCTGTTGTACACGAGCTGGCTGTCGCCGTGCACAAAACAGATCGAAGTGGCGGCGCGTTCGCCGTCGATCTCAAGGAAGTAGAGGCGAGAACCGCCAACTTTGGCGAGGTTGGTAACGGCGGCCCTGAAGAACTCTTCCCGGTAGTCCGTCATGAACTCCGCCTTGTCCGGAGTGCTCATGCGGTGCAAACGCACGAAGTCGTCCAGGTTGGCGGAGATGTCTTCTGAGGTGCAGTACTCGATGTGATTTATCTCGGCTGATCGCTCCAGCCGCCGCAACTTCCGTCGCAACTCGTGTCGGTCTTTCTTGGACAGCCCGGACACGTACTCGTCCCAGGTGTCCGCCAGCTCGATCCCCGGAGAAACGTCCTCGAACGTCTCTTCCACATGCCAGCCGGCGGCGCGAGCAGCTAACGGCACGGCGGTGTAGGCCGCGCACCATTCGGGGACGGAGGTGAGCCTGAGAGAATCCAGAGATTCGACCCCGGACAGGTGGCTGAATACGGTGTCGTAGAAGGTAGATTCATCGATGCCGGAGTGGAGGAAGTGGTGGTAGTCCACCAGGTCTGACTCTCCGAGGAAGGACACCTCGTTACCGCGGCGCATGAACGGCGCAAGCCCCTTCACGGCCCCATCCTGCCGGACCGTGAGCAGTTTTAAGTCGGCATCTCCACCGAACATTTGCCACCAGGTCCTCTGCCAGGCCGGTGTCGCGAAGGGAGACAGGTCTGAAGCCTCTTGTAGAAGCCGTTCCCAGTCCTGCCCGACGCTATCGAAGGTCTCGATACGGACCTCTAGGTCGTTCACAGGTACGCGTCCTTTGCAGGCACGCAGTCCAGCGTTTCACAACATGGATTCAGGTCCGGGGTGTTGTGGCCGGACCCGGCCTGTTTCGATTCTGGCGTTTCCGTAGGTTTGTATCCGTGATTCAAGTGGTTGATTACGTGTCGCCTCTGAGGACGGCCTCGAACTGTGCGAACTCCGGCTCGACATACTCAAGCTCCACCGAAGCCCGTTGTTCTGCGGTGGACGGATCCTTCAGTCCATTGCCGGTTAAGATGCAAACAACGGTGCGACCGGCTAAAGATACTCCAAGTTCAGGCATTCTGAGCACGCCCGCGACCGATGCGGCGGAGGCGGGTTCGCAGAATATCCCCTCCCCCCGCGCTAATTTCAGGTACGCCTCGATGATCTGGTCGTCTGTTACGGCTTCGATCATACCGTCCGACTCGTCCCGCGCCTCTTCAGCGTATCGCCAGCTTGCCGGGTTTCCGATCTTGATGGCCGAGGCTATGGTTCGCGGTTTCAGGACGGGAGCGCCGTTGACGATGGGCGCCGACCCTGCGGCCTGGAATCCCATCATCCGTGGAACATGGCCATCTGACCTGTCTTTGTACTCGTTGAACCCGCGCCAGTACGCCGTGATGTTCCCGGCGTTGCCGACCGGGATACAAAGGAAATCCGGGGCGTCGCCTAGTTCGTCCACTATCTCGAACGCCCCGGTCTTCTGTCCCTCTATGCGGAAGGGGTTGACCGAGTTCACGAGTGCGAGCTCAAGCCGGTCCGCGGCTTCTCTCACGAGTTTCAAGGCGTCATCGAAGTTGCCGTTCACGGCCAGGACGCGCGCTCCGTACGCCATCGCCTGCGCAAGTTTGCCGATTGCGATCTCGCCCGCCGGTACGACCACTACCGTGCTCAGGCCATAGCGGGCTCCGTATGCGGCCGCGGACGCGCTGGTGTTGCCCGTTGAGGCGCAGATGATGTGCTGCGCTCCGTCTTCGATCGCCTTGGCGACAGCGAAGCACATTCCACGGTCTTTGAAGGATCCGGTGGGGTTGGACCCTTCGAGTTTGAAATACAGGGCTTCACACCCCAGCTCCGGGCCGATAACCCGTGAGCGCACCAGGGGTGTGCTTCCCTCTTCCAGGGTCACGATTGGCGTACTGGGGGTCATCGGCAGATAGCTGCCGTAGCGCTCCATTACGCCGCCGAGCATTCCCAAGCAGAAGCTCCGTGCAAAGACCAACCGGCCGTGTGTGTCGCCCGCATGCGCGGGGAATTCAGTCTGACCTGGTCCAGAATAGTTGAGTTTGGCCTTGAAGATTACCGGGGGACGGTTACCTGTCGGAGGGGTAAGACTCCACGCGAATCAGGTTCGCGACGGTGTCAACATCACCGAGAGCGTCGATACGCTCGACCGCTCTCTGCATATTAGACTCTCGTGCCGGGTGCGTCATTATCACGAGTTCGGCGCTGCCGAGTTCCGGGTCATCATCCATCTGTAATACATGGGCGATGCTGATCTCCATGTCGCCAAGAGCCCCGGCGATCTGCGCCAGCACGCCCGGCTGATCACGCACGGTGAGTCGGACGTAATATCTGCACTGGTGCTCCGCCATATCGAGCAGGGGCAGGTCCGGGTCGATCTGCCTGGCTTGAGGGACGTTTCCCCGGCCTCTCAAAACGGAGGCGCTGCGGAGCACGTCTCCCATAACTGCGCTCGCTGTCGGCTCTGCACCGGCGCCGCGACCCTGGAACCAGAGTGGCCCGACGAGGTCGCCTTCCGCCTCCACGACGTTGAGCACGCCCTCCACTTTTGCCATCGGGACGTCGACCGGCACCAGGGCGGGGTGGACGCGGACGAGCAGGCCGCCGTTATCACGGCGCGCAGCTGCCAGAAGTTTGATGGTGTACCCGAGTTCTTCCGCGTAACGGAAATCCTGTGACGCCGTGCGCCTGATTCCCTCGCGGTAGATTCCCTCAAATGGAACGGATACTCCGAACGCCAGCCGGGCGAGGATCGAGATCTTGTACCCGGCGTCGAAGCCGTCCACATCGGCAGTGGGGTCTGCCTCTGCGTAACCGAGGCGCTGTGCGTCTGCCAGGGCGTCCTCAAACGAAGCGCCTCCCGCCGCCATCTGCGTCAGGATGTAATTGGTCGTACCGTTGATGATCGCCCTCAGGCCGAGTATTTCGTTGGCGACCAGGTCGTCGAGGAGCGGGTTGATGATTGGGATGCCGCCGCCGACGCTGGCCTCGTACTGGAGGGACACTCCATTCTCGAAGGCCAGGTTGCGGAGCCGTTCTCCGTGCTTGGAGATGACCTCTTTGTTTGCGGTGACGACGTGTTTGCCGGCGGACAGAGCGCGTGCGATGTACTCCAGCGCCGGCTCTTCGCCACCCATGAGTTCCACAACTATGTCGACGTCCGGCGAGGCGATTACAGAATCCGGGTCGGTCGTCATCGTTCCGGATGGCATTTCCACCGCGCGCTGACGCGATGGATCACGTACCAGCGCAGCGCAAAGACGGAGACCGTTGCGCTGGCCATCAGCCGAGAGCAGCGAGGCTGCTACCGCCGATCCGACAACGCCCAGGCCGAGTAGTCCGACCCCGACGGGCGCTTTGCCTGATTCTTCGTGTGTGGCGTCCATGGATGCTAGTTGGCTCCAGAAAGCAGATCGCCTACATCGATGGGCTGCGTTCCTGGAATGGGTGTGGGCGTGCCCTCGACATCGATGCCCGAATTGACGACCTGTGCGCCAATCCAGTTGAAAATGTCTGTGTTGAAGCGCAGCCGGTATTCGTCAAGTGCGACACGCTGGTCTTCGAGCCACACAGCAAGGGCGTGATCGGTAAGCGTGTCCAGGTCTTCGGGGTCCAGTTCACGAAAATCGGATACTTCGTCGATGTAGTAATAACGGTATACGGCGGCTTCACCGTCCCACTGTGCGTCACTCAGAGTCCCTGGCTTGAGATTCTTCTCGCCGTTTTCATCCACGCCAAATATCAATGTCTCGAGGTCCCCGTCGTCGAGCACGTGCTCCGGCATCCATCCAAGATCGCCGCGCGTCCGGGCCACGGCCAGTTCCTGTGACAGGTCCAGTGTCACCTGTTCGATCGAATCCCCGGTGGTGAGTCTGCGCCGGGCGCGTTCTACGTCCGGGTCCGTGTCGCGTTTGAACTCGATGGCGTACACATGAACCTGCGGCTGGAATAACGGCACGTCTCCCTGCAGAGTTCGGCGCGCCTTTTCACGGAAAAGGCCTCTTCGGATGATTTCGGTGTAGGCCTCTTCGCTGAGTTGGATTCGATTGAGAAGTTGGCGGAACGCCTCCGCGATATCCGATTTGACTCCCGACTCGGCGGCCATAGCGGTCGTGAGCCCGGGGAACCCGATCGTTTCACGGACGGCTCCCTGGACCTCTTCTTCAGTCACGGTAACGCCCAGAAGCGGAGCTTTCTGATAAGCGATCTCGTTTTCCGAGATCGTCTCAAGGGCTGTCAGGAGCTGGTCAGTTATACGAAATTCATCCCCGGCTTCCAGTGCCAGCCGTTGGTGAAATCGAACGAAATCCACAACGTCGCCACGTGTGTACGTCACGTCGTTCACCTGTACGGCGACCTGGCGCGGGGGGAGGACAAACTCGCGCACGTACCCGTAAATGGGCACGGACAGTATGGCGAGGAAAACGAGGAATCCGCCAATAATGTAAGGGCGGTTGCGTCGGCCCTGAGCCTGTTTTTGCGCGACCAGTTCACGGCGGCTGAGCTGGCGTTCCGCGGGCCGGGATTCGGGTGAATCGACGGCGTCCAGGGCGTTAAGTTCCGGGTCGGCGATTCCGTCGTTAGGCATGATATTTGTGCCTCAGCTGCAGACATCCTGCGGGGGACTTTGCCGACGCCAGGCGCGCGTCGGGTTATCCCCGGTCACAGCGTCCTGATGTCTCAGTTCTTCTTCTCGTCGTCCGCCTGTTCAACGTCCGAGTCGCCGGAATCGGATTCATCTTCGTCGCCAGAATCGTCGTCAGAAGTTTCATCATCGGAGGCTTCCGGCTCATCACTGGACTCCTCCTCTTTGGGGGAATCGTCAGATTCGGATTCATCCTCATCGGTCGAGGCTTCCGGCTCTTCGGCGGGCTCATCCTCGTCGTCCGAGGCCTCGTCAGATTCGGACTCATCCTCATCGGTCGAGGCCTCCGGCTCTTCGGCGGGCTCATCCTCGTCGTTAGAGGTTTCGTCAGAATCGGATTCATCCTCATCGGTCGAGGCTTCCGGTTCTTCGGCGGGCTCATCCTCGTCGTCAGAGGCCTCGTCAGATTCGGATTCATCTTCATCGGTTGAGGCTTCCGGTTGTTCGGCGGACTCTTCTTCCACAGCGGGGGCCTCGGTCGCGGTTTCGGCGGTAACTTCCTCGGCGACCTCAGCAGCGTCCGTGTCGGCGGCGACTACCTCTGTCTCCTCCACTGAATCGGCGCTTTCGGAATCTGTGGGTACCGGAGCTGAAGGCGCTTCCTGCCGGGCCGCGATCGGTCCAGTCATTTTCAAATGGTTATCCGCCATCGGGAGCAGGGCCAGGTGGCGTGCCCTGAGGAGGGCGCGCCGGAGGACCCGCTGGTGTTTCAGGCAGGTACCGGACTTACGGGACGATTCGATCTTCGCCGAGTCCGCCAGGTAGCGTCTGAGTAGCTCCAGATTCTTGTAGTCAACGCGGTGCATTTTGTCGACGCAGAACATGCATACGCGTCGGCGGCCGAAACGCCGCCCGCCGCCGCCGGGTCGCCCGCCACCGCCGCCACCGCCGAAGCGACGGCCGCCGCCGCCACCGCCACGCGGTCCACCCTGGGGTGGGCCGCCTGGGCGCGGGCCGTCGAAACGGCCGGAGTCGGGCCTGGGCGCGGGAGAAGAGAATTCGGTGGACATAGCTGAAATGTTTCCTTAAATTGCCGCTGGACCCGGTCCGGGATGTGCGGCGCAAGCTTCGGTCAAAACGTTCGTAGAGGATCCCGGCATCGCTACCAGGGCAACTCTTCTACGTCGCTCGGCGACTCCGGCCCCGCGGGATCCGAAGGCGCTTCTTGCCGTGGAGCGCTGGCGGCCTCGCGGCCCTGATCTTCGTTCCACTGTGCTGTGCCGCCCCTGTCGAGGAACAACACGGTCTGGGCATTGATCTCGTTCGAGAACCGCATCTGGCCATCGTTACCCTGGTAACTGCGGCTTTTCAGGCGGCCCTCCACGTAGACTTTCATGCCCTTGGTTACGTACTGGTTGACTGTGTCCGCAAGGCGTTCCCACGCAGTGACCGTGAACCATTCCGTCTCTTCTTGCTGGTTGCCGTCGCGCGTTGAATAGCGACGACTCACGGCGAGGCGGAAGTCGGTTACCGCGCTGCCGGAAGGCGTGTAACGCATTTCCGGGTCGGTCCCAACGTTGCCGATCATGGTGACCTTGTTCAGACTCATCGTTAGGCCCCCGGAGCCTCGGTTTCCACTGCTTCTTCTTCGGTTTCTTCTGTACCGGCCGGCTTTTCTTCCTCGGCCGATCCGTCAACAAACTCGTCAACCGGCTCGTCGGAATCAGCTGACTCATCGGATTCCGATGAATCGACCGTCTCCGGAGATCCGGCTGATTCATCCGTTGCGGGAGGGGTTGGAGGGGTTACCGGCGCCGCCGGGAGTAACTCCGATTCCTCGATCCGAAGCTGGAGGTGCCTGATGATGGCCTGGTCGGCGAGAATCTCTTTCTCAAATATCACGGACTCGTCCGGTTCCATGCTGAACTGGACGACGTTGTAAATCCCCTCGGCGTGGTGGTTGATCGGGTATGCGAGCGACCGGCGGCCCCATGCCGCGGACCTGAGCCGCTCACCGCCGTGGTTCTCGATCCGTTCGTCAACGGCCTCGATGGACTGTTCGATTCCCTCTTCGTCGGCGTCAGCCGCGAGAATCCACATCAATTCGTAGTAGCGCAACGTAAATAGTGACCTCTGGAATGCATTCGTTCTGAACCGAAGAAGTGTATCACGATGCGGGCCGATCCCAAGCCCTGAATGGCGTTCCGATAGGTCCGGATTAACGGACGATAGGGATCAGTCGACGCCGGGAACGGAAAAATCGGAGGCGAATCGCTGCACGCGGCCACGGATCGAGGCCAGTGCGCTTTCGTTTCCCGTCGAATCAACCGCCTCCAGGATGAATCCGGCGACCGTGTCCATGTCTCCGCTGTCCATACCGCGGCTCGTCAACGCGGGCGTCCCGAGACGCACACCGCTGGTGACACGCGGCGGGAGCGGATCGAAGGGGATGGCATTCTTGTTGGCTATGATGCCCGCCGCCCGAAGGGTGTCCTCGGCTTCTTGCCCGGTCAGGTCACGGGTCGATACGTCTACCAGCATCAGGTGGTTGTCCGTACCCCCGGACACGATGCGCAGACCACCTGTTGCGAGCGCCGTTGCAAGTGCCTTGGCGTTGCTAACCACGGCCGCCGCGTAAGACCTGAATTCCGGGGTCGCCGCCTCCCCGAATGCCACGGCCTTGGCGGCGATGGCGTGAACCATCGGGCCGCCTTGCATGTTCGGGAACACGGCGGAATTTACCTTCCGGGCCAGCGGCCTGCGTGACAGGATCATCGCCCCGCGCGGTCCCCTCAGGGTCTTGTGCGTGGTGCTTGTAATGAGGTCTGCGTAGGGCACCGGTGAGGGGTGAGCACCCCCGGCGATGAGTCCCGCGATGTGCGCCATATCGACCAACAGCAGGGCGTCGACCTCGTCGGCGATCTCGCGGAACCGAGCGAAGTCTATGAGCCTCGGGTATGCCGTGGCCCCGGTCACGATCAGCGCCGGTTTGAACTCCCGGGCGGCCGCCGCCACGGCGTCGTAATCGATAGTTTCTTCCTCTCGCATGACGCCGTACGAGGCGAACTCGTACAACTTTCCGGAGAAGTTGACCGGCGAACCGTGGGTCAAGTGCCCGCCCTGGTCCAGTTGCATGCCCAGGATGCGGTCTCCCGGCGTCAACGTTGCGAAGTAGGCGGCCATGTTGGCCTGGGAGCCGCTGTGGGGCTGCACATTTGCCGCATCGACGCCGAAAAGTTCTTTGACGCGGTCGATGGCGAGCGTTTCAACGGCGTCTGCGTTCTCGCACCCGGCGTAATAACGGCGTCCCGGATAGCCCTCGGCGTACTTGTTCGTCAGGACCGAACCCGTCGCTTCCAGTACCGCGCGACTGGCGTAATTTTCGGATGCGATCAGGTTGAGTTCGTCCGTCTGACGTCGCACATCGCTGGCGATAGCGGCGGCGATTTCGGGGTCCTGTGTGGCAAGTAATTCAGCCATGGACAAAGCGTTTTCCCCTCGCCCGATCCATCGGATCTGAAGCGGAGCGCGACTCGATGTTGGAATCTGGGTGACAGGCGCTCAAGTCTAAGGGACGGTTCCCGGCGACCGCTATCATTTATACACAGGGAACCGACGTGCCGCGCCGAACAGGGTGCGGCACGTTTTTCGGGAACCGTATTTTCAAGCAAGGAAGTTTCATCCAGTTGACCCAAAGGGCATCAAGAGCGTCCGAGTTTTATCAGCCCGTCCGGACCGATCCGTTTGCCGTGATCGATGACGTCCCCGAGCGTGCGATGGTGGTCTGCGCTCACCCGGACGACGCCGAGATCGGGACCGGCGCCACCGTCGCCAGGTGGATCGAGGGGGGATGTGAGGTGGTGTATGTCGTCTGCACCGACGGGAGCGGCGGCTCAAACGACGGCGACATGACGAGCGACCGTATCGTCCCTCTCCGCAAGGAGGAGCAGTCGGAGGCGGCACGCGTGCTCGGGGTCAAGGATGTCATCATGCTCGGCCATCCGGACGGCGGCCTGGAGGACGATCGCGTTTTCCGCGGCGAAATCGTGCGGGCGATCCGTATGTATCGACCGCACACGGTGTTTTGCCACGACCCGCATCGCATTAACGGTTTCCAGCATCGCGATCACCGGATGGCAGGGACCGTCACATCGGACGCCATATACCCGTATGCCCGTGACCACCTGCACTACCCGGAACAGCTCAAAGAGGGTCTCGAACCGCACAAGGTCCGGCGGTTGTTGTTCTGGGGCGCAGATCACCCGGACGTGATAGTGCAGGTGACGGGTGAGCACGTGGAGACGCAGATCGAAGCGTTGTCGAAACATGCTTCCCAGGTGCTCGGGCTTGCCAACGAATCCGCCGACAGACCTCGATTTGGCGAACGGTTACGGGAGCGGTCCCGCAGGGCCGCCGAGGCGAACGGTTTCGATCACGGGGAGACGTTCAGGCAGTTGATCGCCCGGGCTTGAGCGGCCCCGGGTATCAGGGGATTCAGCCCGGGTTCAGCCTGTGCGTTCCAGCCGCTCTAGCCTTTAATTGACCCGGGAACGGCGTTGACGGAATAACGGCGGCAACCCAAAATCCGGGGTATGCAGGCGTCGGCCGGCCGGCGTTACCACGGCGCGGTGTTCATCGCCGGAGAATCGGGTCGGGTTGACTAGATCGGAGCGCTCTGTGGGCTGGGTGGACATCCACACGCATCTCTTGCCGGGGATCGACGACGGTCCGCGTGAGATGTCCGCGGCGCTGGATATGGCGCGCCGCGCCGCCGTCGACGGAACAGAGATCATGGTGGCGACGCCGCACCAGCGCGACGTGATGCTCGGTTCTTCCGTCCAGCACGTGCGCAACCTGGTCAGCGAGTTGAATGGACGCCTGCGGGCGGAAGAAGAGCCCCATCGTCCCGTGGTCCGGATCGTGATCGGGATGGAGAACCACATCGAGCCCGGATTACCGGACTGGGTGGAGGACGGACGGGCGTTGCCGATATCGGACACGCGCTTCATCCTTTCCGAGCCGCCGTTCTCCTCCTACCCGGATTATGTAGATGACGTGCTAGCGAGGCTGCAGGATCTCCGCCTGGTGCCGATCATCGCCCACCCGGAGCGCAACGCCGTACTCCAGCGGGACGCCAAGAAAGTTCGGCGCATGGTGGAAGACGGCATGCTGGTCCAGTTGACCGCGGGCAGCCTTCTCGGTGACTTTGGTCGACCGGCGCAACGCATTGCCGAGCAACTCATACGCGACGGGAGCGCTCATTTCATTGCGTCCGATACCCATCGTCCGGTTGATGCCAGGACGCCGGAGCTATCGCACGCCTTCAACCGGGTTGTGGAGTTGACGGATGAACAAAAGGCATTCGAGCTGTTCGACGAGAACCCACGCATGCTGCTGGCGGGCCGGGAGCCTAACCACGACTTGAGCCGAGCGTTTGAACGTGGCGCGTTCGATTCAGGACGCCGCTGGTGGAAATTCTGGTCGCGCGGCGCCTAGGTCGTGAGGTAGATCAACGGATCGGTTTTCGATCCCGCAAGGCCCGGCGGGCCGCAATAGCGCGCCGCCTGCCTGCTGCTCGACCGTCCCTGGTTCCGATTGCGCCCCACACAAAGCGATATAGCGGACCGGCCAGCCTGCCAGTCACGCGTTACGCCCGCAATATCTCCCGCCGCGCCAGGATTCGCTCGGTAAGCGGCCGCATCCCCAGTTCCCGGGTAATGGCCAGCGCCTCGTCCTGTAACTCGATGGCCTTTTCGCGGTCCGCGATCCCTGAGGCGCTTGAACGGTCGCCGGCCGCGCGGTCCAGGAGCATCTCGGCGTAGTCGGAGCAAGTCCAGGCGAGTTCCGGACGGCATCCTCCATCGCGGCATAACCCAAGGGCCTCCTCAAAGTGTTCGCCCGCCCGGTCCGCGTCGCCGAGCACATGCGCGAGCAATCCGAGAACGCGATCGACACTGACGCCGGAGAGTAACAGGTGGTGCGAAGGTTCGAGAACGCCGTACATCTCGCTGGCAGCGATATCGTCGTGATAGGAAAAGGCATCCAGGCCAATACCCAGGTGGACGCCCAGTTGGAACTCCCCGGCCCCTGAATCACGGGATCGCTGGATCATGTCCTGGACCACATTTCGAATCCCAAGATCGGGCATGTTCCGATCTACGACGCTCGCGGCCATCAACGCCATCGGGAAGCCAGGGTGCCAATCTCCAATGGCGCTGATCATTTCTGCCAGGTCACCAACGTCAGTCAGCAGGCCTTGATAGGAATCCGCCATCACGCGGGCAGTGATGCTGTTCAAGTGCTGGGGATTCCCCTCAGTGAGCGGGTCAATCCGGGCAAGCTGGGACTCGGCTTCTTCCCACTCTCCCAACGCGAAAAGCGCCCTGGCCAGGAATGAGTTCGTGGCTACCATCCACGCGGCATTCCCGGCTTTGTCTGCCGCTTTGATGGCTGACCGCCCGTGGTCCACGGCCTCGCCCAACCGGCCCAACAACGCACTACTCAGGGTGGCGTGCATGCCGGCCCGGGCTTCGAACATCGGGTCCGGGTTGGAACCTGCCAGCCGGAGCGCCTGGTCGGCAGCGTTCAACCGGCGCAACGCGCGATCCGTGGTTTCTTCGCCCCCGATGGCAGCGCGCGCCGAAAGTCCGGCCAGTTCGAGTCTCTCATCGTTGTGGGCCTCTGCGATGGCAAGTGCTTTGTCCAGCGCTACGTCGGCCTGTTGAACGTCTCGATGCTCAAACCACAGCGCCCCGCCCTGCCGGACGAGGATCCTCCCGGCCGCGACGCCATCCGGCTCGACCAACCTCAGGGCACGTTCCGCCATCTCCACTTCGCCACGAATGAATATCTGGAGGCCGAGCGGGTAACCCGCGATCTCGCCGGCCATACGGGCGTCGCCGATCTCCTTATAGTGGTCGAAAGCCCGTAATGCGGTGTCGAACGCTGTCTGCAGCTCGTCCGAACCAAGTACCGCCGCCTGCGCCCGGGCCAATCCCCACTGGATTCGCGCCTGCTGCGCATCAACCTCGCCGTCGCCGAAGCCGTCCAGCGCAACCTGGAAATGCACCAGTGCGTCCTGCGCGGCTGTAGCGTCCAGCGCTGCCTCGCCGGCCAGTATCGAGTAATGCACTAGCTTCTCGCTGCCCAGTACCGGTTCAGCCTCTGCATAGTGAGGCACGAGCTCCGCCGGATGCCGGTCGGCTTCCTTACCCCACACCCGCTCCAGGGCTTCGGCGATCTGGGCATGCAAACGGACCCTGCGCGCCGCGGATAGTTCTCCGGTGAGCGTCTCCCGGATGAGGGCGTGTGTGAACTGGTAGTCACCAACAGATGACGGAAGCTCCTCAATGACGCGGGCATCAAGAGCTTCATCAAGCACATCCAGTAGTTGAGACTCGGACGTGTCCTGGACTAATTCCCGCAATGCAGCCAGTGAGAACTGCCTGCCTATTACCGCGGCGAAGGTTAGCGTTTCGTTCGTCCGGTCAGAAAGCCGGTCGAGCCGCCGGCCGATAACCTCTCGTACACCCTCCGGGATGCGAACTGACCAGCTTGAACGGCCCCCGATGCTTGCTTCCGTCAGCTCACCGGACTGGACCAGGTCTCGCACGACCTCCGTGACGAATAGCGGGTTGCCTTCGGTGTGCCGGTGCACCGTTGCAGACAACTCTCGCGGCGCGTCGATCCCGGCAGCGATCTCGATGAAACGGGCGATGTCTGCCTCTGCCAGGCCGCGGAGCAAGACGCGGTTGTACAGGCGATCGCGGGCGAGATCGCCGAGTGTGATCGTCAAAGCGTGTCGCCTGTTCAGTTCCACGTCCCGGTACGTACCGATCAGCATGACCCGTGACTGGCTCAATTCTCTCGCTATGAACTCCAGGAAGGTGAGAGACGGTTGATCTGACCAGTGCAAATCGTCCAGGACGATCAACAACGGCTGTGCCTGAGAAGCCGATTTCAGAAAACTTGTGATGGAGTCAAAGAGCCGAAAACGTGCTGAGTCAGGGTCGTCCAACCGCGGCGGCGGCATTATCTCTGGCAGGCGATCCTTCACGTCCGTCACGATCTCTGCGACCACCGAGGCACTCGATCCCATCTGACGGCGCAACTCGTCGGGATCGATCTCCCGGACGTAGCTGCGAATCACCTGCACCCACGGCCAGTAGGCAGGCGCTCCTCCGCCCTCATAGCAGCGACCCCACAGGATCTGCGCGCCCCTTAGTCCGGCGTAGGTGGCCAGCTCCTCGGAGATGCGCGTTTTGCCGATGCCCGGCTCACCCATTAGCGTGATGAGTCTGCCCTTGCCACCGAGTACGTCTTCAAGCGCAGACTTGAGTTGGTCCATCTCCGTCTGCCGTCCGACGAAAACGCCGCCTGCGAGCGAGTCGAGGCTGGTCTGGTCTTGCTCCTTTGTCTCGCCTCGGGCGGTCAAGTCGATAGCGTCCAGCGCATTGAACACGTCCTGCGCGGAGTCCGGCCTCTCCGAGGGGTCTTTGGCCAACATGCGCATGATTAACGCTTCCAGCGGTCGGGGGCAATCGCCGTTGTGCCAGGTCGGAGCGACCGGGGGTGTGTTGATGTGCTGGCCGATGATGGCGATCTCCTCGTCGCCAAGGAAGGGAGGCCGTCCGGTCACCATCTCGTAGAGCATGGCTCCGAGCGAGTAAAGATCGGTTCTCGCGGTTATGTCGCCGCCGGTTGCCTGCTCGGGCGGCATATATGAAACGGTACCGACCATCATCCCTTCCCGGGTCAGACGTGACCGGTCGGTCATGACGGCCAGTCCGAAATCGCCGATCTTGGCGGTGCCGTCTTCGGTGAGCCAGACGTTCCCGGGCTTCAGGTCGCGGTGAACGATGCCCCGAGCGTGTGCGAACTGAAGTCCTTCGCAGACGGCCTTGCCGATCTCGATAGTGCGTTCCAGTGAGAGGCGGTTTCGACCCACACCCAGACCCTCTCCCTCCCAGGGAGAGGGCTCCTCTGTGCCCCCTCCTGAATCAGGAGGGGGTTCGGGGGTGGTTATTTCTAGCAGCGCTTCCACGTCACCTCCGCCCATTAGCTCCGTGACCATGTAGGGCGAGCCGTCGTCTTCCTGACCGAGGTCGAGGACGGCGACGATGTTGGGATGGACGCCGAGGCGTCCCATTGCCTGGGCCTCTCGGGAGATACGCTCTTTCGAGGTCTGGTCGAAACCCTCGGTCTTGATGAGGGCGAACGCGACCTCGCGGTCGAGCAGGGTGTCGTGCGCCTGGTAGACGCGCTTCTTGCCGCCCTCGCCGAGGAACTTGCTGACCTGGTAGCGGTCGCTGGCGAAGGATGTCGGGGTGTCGTCGGAACCGGGATCGGCTTCACGCGCGGGCCGGGCGTCGCTATCGGTCGACTGTTCGACGATCTCGTGGGGGCTTGTCATGCCAAGGGCGTCTTCCGCTGCGGCCTGAAACGCGATGGCGTCGTCGTTGCCCGGATCCAGCCGAAGGGCGGCCGCCGCACGTTCGCGCGCGTCTTGCCAGTCGCCCTGTTCAAGAGCCTCGTCGGCTTGATCGAGTAGCCGGTCTACCCGCCTCTGCACCCGTTCGCTTGGCATGGTGAGGCGGATGATACAGGTATCTCACGAAAAGACAGGGCCGAGCCCCGCATTCGCCACCCCCCGGCTCCCGGGGCCGGGCGAGGGCGGCGAGACCTGTCAGTAAAGGATGTAGGGTCGGGGACTGCTCCGCCCACAAGCGTTCAGCAATACACCAATGCAGCGCGCCGGCTTCTTTTGTGCCAGCCTCACGCGTGGACACGTTGCCACGCACCCCGCCTGTCGCTGGCCGGGTGTTTTCGTTCAGGCGGGCGAGTCTTGCCCCGCCCCTACATCGCGTCGGTGATTAGCCCCCGCTCCCGGCTCTAGCCGCCGCCGGGGACTACGGCGTGGAGCCAGTCCATGTAATCCGGGTTTTTTCCGGCTACGATGTCGAAGTAAATCCCCTGGAGCTTCTGCGCTATCGGCCCCATCTCGCCGGAGCCGATCACACGGTTGTCCAGCTCGCCGACGGCCGTCAGGTGCGCGGCCGTGCCGGTCAGGAACACCTCGTCCGCCAGGTACAGTTCGCTTCGGTGGATGCGTCTCTCGACGACCTTCAGCCCGAACTCTTTCCGGGCGAGTTCGATGACGCAATCTCGAGTGATGCCGAGAAGGCAGTTGTCGGTCTCGCTCGGCGTGTGCAGAACGCCGTCCCGCACCATGAACAGGTTTTCGCCCGTGCCTTCGGACACGTTTCCGTCATTGGTTAAAAGGATCGCCTCGTCGTAACCGGCCATGACGGCCTCGGTCTTGGCGAGGATGCTTGTCGTGTAGAGACCACTCAGCTTCACTCCGGTCGGCATCATCGCGTCGTCCGGCCGCCGCCATGACGAGGTCTGGCAGCGAATGGCGCCGTCGTTTTCGATATAGGCGCCGAAGGGAACGACGACCAGGGTGAAGTCTGATTCAACCTCGTGCAGTTTGAGGTTCGCCACGAGCTCCTGGCTCTTGAAGGCCAGGGGCCGGATGTAGACGTCTTCCCGATAGCCGTTGCGCTCCACCAGATCCGTCGTGATCTGGATCAGATCGTCGGCGGTATAAGGGAGTTCGATCCTGAGGATGTTTGAGCCGCGAAGCAGCCGTTCATAGTGCTCGCGCAGGCGGAACACGTACATCTTGCCGTGCTCCTCGTTCCAGTTGCCCCGAACGCCCTCGAACACCGCCGTGCCGTAATGCAGGGCGTGAGTCATTACGCCTACCTTCGCCTCGGCCAGTGGGACCTGTTTCCCGCCGAGAAATGCGTAAGGTTCGGGCGACATGACGTTCAAGCTCCTTCTGAAAAGTTGGTCAAATACCGGAAACGCCGGGAGAAACCAGTGAGACCGGCGCCGATTCGCAGCGGCCGGACTCATCCGGGCCAGCGGACATTATATGAACGGGATGATCGCGCAGCAATTTTGGCGACTATCTAAGTGGGCGAGATCACCCCGGGGTTGTTCCTGAGTACCTCCCGGGATCACGTTGGACCCACCCGTCTGATACCCTCGGCGACGCCGGGCGGCTTGTCCGGACTCGGGATCTGACTCGGATGGCGTTGAATCGTCGGACGACACGGGTGGGTGCGCGTGGCAGAAGAGGTTCCGGGCGAAAGCAAAGACCGAGCGGATGGGGATGTCCGGCCGGATAACGGCGGCCGGACTCAAGATCGTCGCTGGACCCGCTGGCTGCCATCGATTTTCCTTGCGCTCGCCCTTCTCTCGGGCGTTTCCGGCACAACTTACTGGATTCTCGACCGGCCATCGTCGAACGCGGTCGAGATAACCCTGCCGACTCCCACAGCGCTCCCGCTTCCCGTGGCGCATGTCGCCGGAGCGGTTGCCGCCCCGGGGTTGTACACGCTGGAACTGGATTCGCGTGTGAGCGATGCCATCGCCGCCGCGGGTGGCGCGCTCCCGGGCGCCGATGTCAACGCGTTGAACCTGGCGGCGCGCGTTGTCGACGGCGACCGGATCGAAGTGGTGATGTTGCCGTTGCTGGAGCGTGGCGGCGACGCGGCCGACTCCAGCACCGGCGCTGGAGTCGGCGGTACCGATGCCACGAGTGGACTGATTGACCTGAATCGCGCGAGCCAGTTGGAACTCGAAACGCTTCCGAATATCGGGCCGGAGCGCGCCAGGGCGATCATCGAGTGGCGCACCGCCAACGGGCCGTTTGAGACCCTTGATTCACTTCGCGATGTGCCCGGCATCGGTCCCGAGACCGTGGCGGGCATCCGCGGCCTTGTGACGCAGGAATGAGGTTGCTCTGGACCTCCGGGGCGTTCGTGACCGGAGTCTGGCTCGGTGTGCAGCCCGGCGGCGGATGGAACCCACCCGGTATGACCCTGTTCCTGTGGGCGGTTGCGATCGCATTCGTCGTGGTACGAGAGCGCCTGTCGGATCGCCGACTGCTCGCTGCCCTGGTGGGGATGATT
Source organism: uncultured Dehalococcoidales bacterium (assembly GCA_964474025.1). GTDB lineage: Bacteria > Chloroflexota > Dehalococcoidia > Lucifugimonadales > Lucifugimonadaceae. The sequence goes on from CAYYRD010000001.1 coordinate 120,552, forward strand.
CTGATACTGGGCATCGCCCGATCCACGATCGCTGACGCAGCCACCCCCCTGGACGAACTGCCAACCGGGTTGGGTGCAGGGTGGGTCGAGTTCGAAGCCGTGCTGGGCACAGAGCCGCGACCGTACGGCGGCGTCACGCGTCTGCCGCTGTCGGCCCGGCTGGTGATCGATGGCGGCGACGGGGTTGGACTGGATCCGGCGGTCGGGATCGATGTGCTGGCGGATCGACTTTTCGGAACAGGGGATCCGTTACGGGGCTTCCGATACGGCGACACCTATCGCGTAACGGGGGTTTTTCAGCCGCGTGGCCCCGGTGTGCAGATGCCCCCGGGAATGTCTCCCGATGCCGCTGGGGTCGTCACTTCCGGGACGGTACGGTTGATCGGCCCGACATCTGGAAACGCCGTTCGACGTGCCGTGGCCGACGTGAGAGGCGGAGCCTCGGCTTCAATCCTCAAGACGGTCCCGGGAGTTGCGTCGGGGTTGGCGACCGCCGTCACCACGGGCGACCGTACCGGTTTGACATCGGACCTCAGGGACGATTTTCGGTCGGCCGGTTTGAGCCATATCCTGGCGATCTCGGGCCTGCATGTGGCGATAGTTGGCGGTCTCGCCCTGGCGTTTACAGCGACGCTGTTTGGCAGAAGGCGGCAGCTCTACCTGCTTGCGCCGTTCGCCGCCATTCTGGCGTACGCCTTGATCGCCGGGATGTCTCCGTCGGTAACCCGGGCGGCGGTGATGGCGACCGTGTACCTGATAGCGATCGCTCTCGGCCGGCAACGCAGCGTGGCTCCCGCGATAGCATTCGCCGGCGCGCTGATGGCCCTGCTTGACCCGCGTGCGGTCGGGACCCTCTCGTTCCAGCTCTCGTTTGCGGCGGTGCTCGGCATAGCGGTACTTGAACCGCGGCTACGCGGACCCATGGACACTCTCGTTGGACGCCTGGCCCCGGAGGGGCGGCCGGCTCGCGCTCCCCTGGTGTTCATCTCCCGGGGGCTCGGGTATTCGCTGGCCGCGACGATCGCCACGATGCCGCTCGTCGGCTCGACTTTTGGCGAGGTTCCGATCCTGGGAGCGGCCGCCACCGTTATGGCGTTACCGGCAGTCCCGATGTTGATCGTCACCTCCGCCTTGGTGGCGGTAATCGAGCCCCTGTCCTCGCTGGCGGCCGCTCCGCCAGGGTGGCTCGCATGGCTCTGCGCTGAGTGGCTCATCCTTATCGCACGCGTCTTCTCCAGCGTGCCCGGGGGAACGGTTTCGACTGCTGGCTGGGACGGGTGGCTGATCGCTGGCTGGTATGGCTCACTGTTCGCGTGGCTGGGACGCGACACGTTGCGCCGGATCGCCGAGTCAACGCCACAGGTGGTGGGCTCTATGGCGGAGTCGATCAGCGCGTCACCGCTATTCCCGGGTCGCAGAGTACTGCCCTGGCTCGCGGCGCCGGTTATAGCGGTTGCCGTTCTGCCCTGGGTCGCGGTGAGCCAGCTTCCGGAGGATCGGCTGGAGGTCACCTTCTTTGAGACGGATCGCGGCGACATGATTCTCGTGGAGACGCCTGGCGGCGGTCGGGCGTTGATAGACGGAGGCCGGGACGCCGATGGGGCTGTACAGGCGCTGGGCGCTGCGCTTCCGTTCTGGGACCAGCGCGTCGATGTGGTGTTGCTGACCCATTCCGATGCGGATCACGTAGGCGGATTGGTCGACGTGATTGACCGTTTTATTGTGGGCGCGGTGGTGGACACGACGGCTTATGTGGATACAGACGTTTTCAGGGAGTGGCGGGATCGCCTGGAGGCGCGTGAGGCGCCGGTGGCGGTCGCCCGGAGAGGCATGGTGATCGACCTGGGGCACGAGGTGACGCTGGAAGTGATCTGGGCCGGGACGCCGGAACTGGAGGCGACCAACGCCGCTTCCACGGTCCTGGTGCTCCGGCACGGCGATGTACGGATGCTGCTCACAGGTGACATACCGCGATCGGTGGAGGTCCTGCTGCTGGAACGGGGGACGCCGCTAGCGGCCGATCTGCTAAAGGCGCCGCATCACGGCAGCGATACGTCTTCATCCGGGCGCTTCCTTGAAGCCGTGGGCCCGTCCGTGATCGTCGTGCCGGTCGGAGAACGGAACCCGTTTGGTCACCCGGACGATGATGTGCTTGCGCGGTTTGCGGAGGTTGTTCCGGACGCGCCGGTCTTCGTCACAAAGGACCGGGGTGACGTGACGGTAGAGAGCGATGGCGAGCGATTGTGGGTGACGACGGAACGATGATTCCGGGGTGGGCGCCTTCTCGCCCGGTAGGAGAGGCCGGGTGTAACTAGGGTGAGGGAGGAGCACGGTCCTCGTGGAATCGGCGCGTATTTGACCGACGCCGTGATGGTGAAGGCCCCTCGTCCTTCCGGGCCCGGAAGGATCGGGACGACCGCGTAAGCTGAACCGCCGCGAAGTTTGCCCCCTCTCCCGACGGGAGAGGGCTGGGGTGAGGGAGGACTAGCCGTCGATCTCTTTCGACCAAGGCTACTTTCCTCCCCGGCAGCAATCCCCCTCGACGGCGACGATCCGATCTCGCAGTTCCTCGTCTCATTCAACTTCCTATCGCACCGGGTATACCATGCGGCCTCCGCACATCTCGCACCCCACCCCCACTACAGAAAGACCTCCAACCCATGCCTCAACCCGCCACCTCTGCCACCGTTTACGAGCCCGTCGAGGGCTGGGCGAAGATCCCGCACGGTATCTGGATGAAAGAAGCGACCTCTGTCGCCGTCGACTCGGACGACCGGGTGTACGTTTTCAACCGCGGCAACATGCCAGTGCTGGTGTTCGACTCCGACGGCAACATGGTCGATAGCTGGGGCAACGAAACCCCGTATGAGGGCGTCACCCTCATGGAGGACCCGTACGGGAACATGGTTCCCCGCTGGATCGGCACCCGCTTCACGCGCGCCCACGCCATCACGGTCGATCACGAGGACAACCTGTGGCTGACGGACGACTCCGGCAACCGCATGTCCAAGACAGATAAGAAGGGCAACACCCTGATGACGATCGGCACCGGGGTGCCGAAGCCGCGTGAGTCGGGCGAGATGTTCAACCGGCCAACATCGGTTGCGGTGGACCCGTCAAATGGCGACATCTTCGTCTCGGACGGTTACGGCAACTCCCGGGTGCATCGGTTCGACAAGGGCGGGAATCACCTGCTGTCGTGGGGAGAGTCTGGGACCGACCCGGGACAGTTCTCGCTGCCGCATAACGTCGCGATGTTCGGCGAGGGCCAGGTGATCGTGTGCGACCGGGAGAATCACCGGGTGCAGGTGTTCACGGTGGACGGTGAGTTCGTGAAGGGCTGGCACGTGCACAAGGCGGTGGCGACTTTCGCCGGGAAGGGCGAGGACACCAACTTCTACATCTGCGAGCAGGGACCGCCGCCGGTGCAGCGGGGCGTGCCGAACCTCGGCCACAAGATCGGTATTTATGATCGCGACGGTAACGTGATCCAGAAGATAGGCGCAGAGCTACCGGGCGAGCGCCCAGACCAGTTCAACTGGTTGCACTCCGTCGCCGTGGATTCGAGGGGTGATATCTACGCCGCCGAGGTCAGCTACGTAGAGGTCGGTCGGACGCTGGACCCGCCGCGCGAGCTGGTAAGTCTGCGCAAATGGGCGCGGGTTAGCGGGTAGGTTCGATGGCTGAGAATCGATTTACGGATCGCGTCGCCATCGTTACCGGTGGCGGGCGCGGTATCGGGAAAGCCATTGCCGAGGGGTTTGCCAGGGAGGGCGCTCGCGTCGTCGTGACCGCCCGGACTGCGGACGAGATCGCTGATGTGGCGCACGAGATTGTGATTGCCGGGGGCGAGGCGATCGGCGTGGTTTGCGATGTGTCTGACGAGGCGAACGTTCAGCAGATGGTGGGCGAGGCGATTTCGCAGTGGGGTCGGATTGACGTGCTGGTCAACAACGCAGCCACCAACCTCCCGAATATCGACCTTGTAGACATGGAGACTGACGCGTGGCGGCGGGTCGTGGACGTCAATCTCACGGGTCCGTTCCTGTGCGCCCGCGCAGTGCTGCCGACGATGATCGAACAGGGCTCGGGATCAATCGTCAATATCTCCAGCATCGGTGGTCGTCACGGGGCGAAGGGCAGGGGGCCGTACCGCGCGGCGAAGGCCGGGTTGATCAACCTGACCGAAACGCTGGCCGCCGAGACCTTTACCCACGGCGTCCGGGTCAACTGCGTGTGCCCGGGCGGCGTCGAGACGGAGATGCTGCGGATGATCGGGGGTGTGACCCCGGACCGCAATCTCATGACGCCGGAAGAGATGGCGAATGTTGTGCTTTACCTGGCCTCGGACGATAGCTCCGCCGTTACCGGCACGTCCATAGACGCGTTCGGTCCAACACACCCGCTGTTCAGCGGACAGATGATGCGATGATCACCGTTCCCGGTGGGCACGGAGAAAACCATGCAACTGGACGCTAACGAGGCAGCGAAACTGGCGCGGCTGGAGGAGAGCCTCTGGCGGAGCGAGACTCGTTTCGACATGGAGCGAATGAATGAACTGCTGGCCCCTGACTTCATTGAGATAGGCCGTTCGGGCAGGATCTACGATCGATCCGACGTGCTCGCGGTCCCTCACCATGAGATCAAGGCCGTATTGCCGCTTCGTGATCTGGGCTGCCGATTACTGGATACGGATGTCGCACAGGTCACCTACCGGAGCGATGTCGACTACGCCTCCGGTCGGGAGCATGCACAACGCAGCTCCGTCTGGAAACGAACCAGCGCAGGATGGAAGCTAATATTCCACCAGGGCACGGCGATCCCGGACTCAGATTCACTCACATAAGTTCGGGTCGCCGGCGATCGACGTCACGTATGTGGTCAAAGAATTGATTCAGCCCGATTATCACCCGCTCCAGGCGTGCTTCTTGAGTTCGGACTCGACCGGTTCGGAGCCCCAGCCCGGCGACGTCGGCACTGTCATATAGCTGTCGATAACTTCTGGCACGGCAGTGAACAGGTCGTCCCGCCACGGCACGGCGTCCGGGTCGCTTTCCATTATCCGGGCGTTTGAGACCGACGCCGTCAGGTGAACCGACTGGAAGCTGGCCAGGTGCGAGGCCGGGTTGTGCGGTGCGATATTCAACTCGTAAGTCTCGGCCAGGTCTGCGACCTTCTTCGCCGGCCCGAACCCCTGCCACTGCACATCCACCTTCACGGTGTCCATGGCGCGAAGTTCGAAGTAAGGCTGGTACTCCCGCATCGTCAGCATCTGCTCGCCGGAACAGATCGGCGTCCGGGATGAAGCCTTTAGTTCCGCCAGCCCTTTCGGGTCCTCGTTGTCGATCTCCAGCCAGAACAGGTCGTACGGCTCCAGCGCTCGGGCCAGCCGTATTACGCCCTCTGTCTTGAAGTTGAAGTTGATGTCCAGGAGGATGCCGATGTCCGGGCCAACCGCCTCCCGCATCGTGGAGATCTGCTTGACGGCATGATCGATCAGATCCTTTTCGGCGAGCTGATCGTGGCCGAGTTCACGTGACATTTGCCAGATTGCGCGGGACGGTTCGCCGGGCCACAGGATGTTCGTCTTGAACGCCGTGTAACCGCTCTCGACAGCCTCCTGGGCGGCTCGGCCGACTGCCTCCCAGTCACGAATTGGCTTGTCGGGCGCAAGCTCCGGCCACGCCGCGCGCATCGACGCCAGGTGTGACCAGTAGACGCGCTGTTTGCTTCTGAACGGTCCGCCCACCAGCCTGTGTACGGGTACGCCGTGCATCTTGCCCTTGATGTCCCAGCAGGCCAGCTCGATCCCGGCGATGCCCATGGCTGCCAGTCCGCCAGAGGCGTGGCGCAGCCAGCGGTACAGGTCGAAGTAGATCTTCTCGACGGCCTCCGGGTCTTCGCCGATTACGAGGTGTTTCATGTCTTCGATCAAGCCGAGCAGGGAACGCGGGTATGCGCCGACGCCGAACTCGCCCCAGCCCGTAACCCCCTCGTCGGTCCGGATGGCGCAGAACAACCACGGCCCGTGGCCGCCGTTAACCGCGAATGTCTCGACGTCTGTGATCTTCATTGCGAAATGTCCTTGTTTGAGGGCTTGCCCGTGCAACGCGGCGCTACTGTAGCGCGTTGGCCGATCGCGATCACGCTGCGGACGTTGAAAGGAATCGCGTGTGCGACCCTCGGCCTACGGTTTCGGCTCCTCAACCCTTCGACTAGCGGTAGGGCAGGCTCCAGGCCCTCTTCCGCGGAGGGGAGAGGGGGCAAAGTGCGGCGCTGATGCTGCTGACCGTCATCCTGAACTTGATTCAAGATCCGGTGGTTGTCCTGTTCGCGTTTATCTGGCTGGCTGCGGGTAATAGCGCCAACGAATCCGCCAAACAGATCCTGACCGAGTGATCGACCCGATCCTGAATCGAGTTCAGGATGACGGTGATGCCGTTTCGTAAGGCGAATCCCGGCGCATGGGAGTCGGACTTTCCATGTGTGTCTCATGCGGCGCGCCGCCCTCCAGCGGTACGCTTGAGTGGATGGTCTCCGATCACGACAGAGGCGGCGGTGGTGGAACTATGCGTGGACCGGAACAGCGGCCCGCGGTGGAGGCGCGCGGTCTATCGTTCGCTTTCGGACGGCGCCCGGTGTTGCGTGACCTCGCTCTTTCGGTCCAACCCGGCACGGCGTTTGGGATGCTGGGCGCTAACGGCTCGGGCAAGACGACGCTGGTCCGGCTGCTTGCCGGACTGCTAAAGCCTGACTCCGGCGATGTGCGAGTTCTCGGGAATGCACCGGGGCCGGGGTTTTCAGACCGCATCGGCTACATGCCGCAACTCAACGCGCTCTACATGTCACTGACCGTGCGCGAGAACGTCGACTTCTTCGCCCGGATGTACGGCGTCAAAGATCGCCGGGCACGATCCGCCGCCGTTGATTCGGTTCTGGAACTGGTTGAACTCGCTGGCCGGGGACATGACCGGATCACGAGCCTCAGCGGCGGTATGCAGCAGCGCGTCAGCCTGGCGGTCGCTCTCGTCCACACGCCGCCGGTATTGCTCCTGGACGAACCAACCGTCGGGCTGGACCCGGAGTTGCGCGCGACCTTCTGGGAACACTTCGGTCGGATGACGGCCGAGGGCACCACCATCCTGATCTCAAGCCACACGATGGACGACGCGTCCCATTGTGATCGGCTCGGCTTCCTGCGTGACGGTCGATTTATCGCCGAGGGGACGCCTGATGAGCTGCGCGCGACCACCGGCGCGGCGTCGGCGAGCCTGGAGGACGCGTTTCTCCACCTGGTTCGGTCGGGGGTGTCGCCATGACATTCGATCGCACCACCGCCATCGCCGCCCGCGTGATGCGCGAGATCGTGCGGGACCGGCGCTCGCTGGCGTTGATATTCCTGGCGCCCCTGCTTGTGATGGCGCTGGTCGGGTTCAGCTTCTCCGAGAAACAGGACACGCTTGACCGCGTCGCGCCAGCCTTGATCAGCGTTTTCACCTTGCTGTTCACCTTCGTCCTGACCGGGATCAGTTTCCTGCGTGAGCGCAGCCAGGGGACGCTGGAGCGGTTGTATGTCACGCCGGTCGGGCGGGGCGACATCCTGATCGGCTATCTGCTTGGTTTCCTGTTATTCGCCGCCCTCCAGTCGCTGCTCATCCTTCTCTTCACGGTGTTCGTGGTGGACGTTAACTACCGGGGCGATCTGTCGCAGATGTTTGTCGTGCTCATGGTGCTGACCGTGTTCGGCGTCAACCTGGGGATCTTCGCTTCGACCTTCGCTCGGAACGAATTCCAGGTCGTTCAGTTCATACCGCTGTTGTTCGCACCGCAGATATTTCTTTCCGGAGTCGTGATGCCGGTGGAAGAGCTTCCCGGCTACTTCCAGGGACCGGCGGAAGTCCTTCCGCTCACCCACGCCGTACGGGCGCTACGGGAGATCATGTTGCGAGGCGAGGCGCTCGGGGACGTGATGTCAGAGCTGGGTGTGCTGGCGGCGTACGCGGCCGGGCTGTTAGTGGTGGCAGCGGCGACGGTGCGACGGACGTAGGCCGCTGCAACTATTTCGACGTGTCCTGCGGCTCTCGAAGGACCGCGTGACAGGGTGACGCGTGTTTGCGATTCTCGGTCTGCGGCCTCGACGCCCTCACCCCGGCCCGCGCCCGAAAGGTACCCGGCGGAGGGGAGAGCGGGCAAATTGGACGAACGCCACCGACTGTCATCCTGGCCTGGTTGTGACACCCCCTCTCCCGGCCGGGAGAGGGTTGGGGTGAGGGCTTTTGCGGGAGGATCGCAATCCGCCGGCAAGTCAAGCGCGTCGTCCGGCGAACTCGCCGGCACGAGCGGCCGGAGCAAACCCCGCCGCTACGCGCCAATCCTGAGAGGGCGTATTGCCATACGCCCCTGCCCCGGCGCGATTCTCACTAAACCCCGGTCACTTCCTTCACGAAGTCGTAGAAACCCTTCTTGCGGGGGGTGTTGATGCCCCAGTTGATTGGCGGGCACTGGTAGCCGTTTTCGTAGTCGCCGTAGAAGGGCGTGCCGCCGGCTCCGGTTGCCGGGTCGAAGTAGCCCCATCCGGCGTGGCGTGAGAGCGCCGCCGTGAAGTTGTTCAGTGGCTGGTCGAAGTTGTAGTGGTCATCCTCGTTGAACAGGATCGGCTTCGGGGTGTAGGTGGAGACGGCACGGTGATTGTCGACGTGCTTCGCCACATCGTTGGGATCTACGAGTCCGTTCCCGTGCAGCAGGATGTAGTCGGCAGATGCGACGGCTTCTTCCGACGCCGTGCTGCGGCGCGTCCAGCTCGTGCTGACCAGCAGGCGCGTCCCGTCACGCGTAACGCTCTTTGCGAGGTCGATCAGCTCGTGGATGCGGTCCTCTTTGAGGATCGGGTGCTCGTAGGTCGGTACGTTCACCTCATTGTTGATCTCGATGACGACGTTCGTGTAGCCCTTTTCGAGCACCCACGCGCAGGCGTTTGTCACGGCCGCCTTGACCGCTTTCGTGTCGGTCAGGCGCTCGTCCTGTCCCTGGTAGAACAGCCCGAGAATGACGACCATGCCGTTCTCGTCCGCTGCGTCGATGAGCCGCTCCGTGCGGTCCATGAAAGCGGGTTTCAGCGAGCCATCTGCGTTGAACGCACCGGAAATCCAGGGCTGCGACTCGACCTCCAGCAGCAGTCCCGCCCAGATGTCCTCGTCGAGCGCGCCCGGGTGATCGGCGTGGATGCGCCTGCGCAACTCCTCAAGGTGTTCCGGATCGCGCCGGTAATAGCCCAGCGGGGAGCTGTTCTGGAGGTTGAAGGGCAGGGCGTTGATGCCGTGCGCTTTGTACTCGGGCAGCATGGCGATCAGTTCGTTGGTGTTCCGGTCTGCGTCCCAGGCGCCGGTGTCCGGGTACTTCCAGAGGCCAGCGGTCAACGGGTTATCGTCGTCGAAAACCGCGCTCGCCATCCGGCTGTTCAGCAGCAGGCCTTCGATCCGCCAGCCCCTGTATTCCCTGCCCGGGAATGTCACTTCGCCGTTGATGTGCCAGTCTTCGCCGTCGATGGAAACTCGTGTGTTGCGCTGAGCCACTGGCGGGGCCTGCCTTTCTTGGAATTACCTGGCGAATGTGCCAGGTGTGTTCAATTTTGTGCTGGTCGTCACACCGTAGGGGCGGATAGCGATCCGCCCAGGGGCTGGCCGCTGCCCGCCGCTACGTGATAACGGGGATTCATCAGAACCCGTCACTCCGGTCTATCTGGAGTACAACAGGGACACGATATCCTACCGGTTTTCCGACGCGCATTCTCGCCACCCAATCCCTCAAGGAAAGGCCTCACCTTGCCGCTGGTTAAGACCGAGATCACGGTAGAACACAACGTTGTAACTCCCATGCGCGACGGTACGATCCTGCGTGCCGACGTGTATCTTCCCGAGCGCGTCGTGCCCATAGGGGCTATGGGGGCTGCGAACGGCGTCGATGGGTTCCCGACGCTGGTGTGCCGAACGCCGTACGACAAGTCGCGAGAGCGGGACACAGAACGCTATCGCGGGTTGGCGTCGAACGGCTACGCCGTGGTTGTGCAGGACAAGCGCGGCCGCTGGCAGTCCGATGGCGTGTACAGGCCGTTATTCGGCGCGCAGTACGACGATCGGGAAGATGGATACGACACGATCGAGTGGGCGGCGGCGCAGCCGTGGTCGAACGGCAAGGTCGGGACCTTCGGGTACTCGTACCCGGCGTGGACGCAATGGATGCTGGCGCCACTCATGCCGCCGCACCTGGTGACGATGTTCGCCGGGGGCATGACGCCGAGGACGACCGACTGGGAGATGGGCGGCGTGTTCCGGCCGGGGCGGGCGCTCCAGTGGCTGCTCGGGCTGATCGCGCCGGATACGCAGAAGTGGCTCGATACGCCAGAAGGCCCGACCACGATGGAGGATTACGACGCCATCGCCAGGATCGCGAACCGAGAGAAGTGGCTGTGGTTTCTGCCGTGGAGCGAGTTGCCGCTGGAGGCGGTCGGCGGGCTGAGGGAGGGCTTCCATGACTGGCTCGGTCACCACCACGAAGATCGCTGGAGATTTAGCGAAAACTTCTCGAAGGTCGATCTTCCCGTCCACCACCGCACCGGCTGGTACGACCGCATGATCGCCACTACCGAGATGTATGACGGCATGATTAACGAGGCGCCCACGGAGCACGCCCGGTCCAATCAACGCCTGTTCATCGGCCCGTATACGCACGCCAACGAGATGCCCCGGATCACCGGCGACGTGGATTACGGCCCGGACGCCGAGATCGACTGGGTGGAGCTGGCGACGCCGTGGTTCGACTACTGGCTTAAGGACCATCAAAATGGCGTGATGGACGGGGATCCCGTCAACATCTTCGTGATGGGCGAGAACAGATGGCGGCGGGAGGAGGTTTGGCCACTGGCCCGTGCGGTGGAGACGGACTTTTTCCTGCGCTCGGGCGGCTCGGCGAATACCCCGGCGGGCGATGGCGCGTTATCCCTGGAGGGTCCGAGCGCTGAGAACCCGGACTCGTACGTCTACGACCCGCGCGACCCGGTCATGACCTTGTACCTGGAGAACGGACAGGATGGGCCTTTCGACCAGCGAATGAACGCTCATCGGCGCGACATCCTCGTGTACCAGACCGCGCCGCTGGAGCAGGCCATCGAGGTCACCGGCTACCCGGTGTTGCGTATTCACGCTACATCTGACGCGCCGGATACCGACTTCATGGTCAAGCTAATAGATGTCCACCCGGACGGCACCGCCATAAACCTCTGCTACGGTTTCCAGCGCGCCCGGTTCCGGAATGGACTGGACGAGCCGGCGGAGCTGATGACGCCGGGCGAGATCTACGCTTTCGACCTGACACTGCTGCCGACCAGCAACCTGTTCAAGTTGGGCCATCGGATTCGGATCGACATATCGTCCAGCGACTACCCGAACCACGACCGCAATCACAACACGGGTGCGGACGACTGGCAGGACGCTGAGTTACGCCCGGCGCGCACGACGGTGTTCCATGACGCCGCACGGCCATCCCGGATAACGCTGCCAGTGATTGAGGGGTAGGGACTTGGAATACAGAACTCTTGGCCGGACCGGCCTGAAAGTTTCACTGCTTGGTTATGGCACCGGTGGTGCGCGCAAGTTTGGTGCGAACAACGGGACATCGGCCGCGGATCGACAGGCGTTCATCAGCCGGGCGCTTGATCTTGGTGTCAACTTCTTTGACACGGCGGGCGGATACGGCGATTCCGAGACCTACCTGGGCGAGACGCTGGCCGGGGAGCCGCGGGATTCGTACGTCCTGGAGACGAAGTGGGACGGCGGGCGATTCCTGGCGCATGGCGGCATCGGGCTTACGGAGTCGGTAGAGCGCAGCCTGGTGCGCATGCGGACGGACCACGTCGACGTGTTCTTGTTCCACATGATCGACGTACCCGTGTACGAGATACATCGTGATCGGTTCTACCCGGAGGTTGCGCGGCTCAAGGAGCAGGGCAAGGTCGGGCACATCGGCTTCACTCAAACGATCAAGCGCGAGCCGAGGTTCGAGGGCGTCATGAAGGCGCTTGAAGGTGATCCCGGCTTATGGGACGTGGTGATGCTGAAGTACGGGATCATGAACCAGCAAGCGGCAAAAGAGGCATTGCCGCTGGCGAAGAAACTCGACATCGGGATCGTCAATATGGCGGTCGTGCGAACCACGCTGACAGACCGGGCGGCGATGCAGGCGCGGCTGGCGGAGTGGCGCGCTGACGGGACCATATCGCCCGACGTTCTGACGGGTGACGCGCCGTTTGACTGGCTTGTTTCTGGCGATGTCGGGTCTGTGGCTGAAGCGGCGTACCGCTTTGGCGCGGCGCAGGATCCGATGAGCACGGTCTTGACCGGGACAGCAAACATCGAGCACCTGGAATCAAATGCCGCCGCGCTGGAGCGCGGGCCGCTGCCTGAGGCGGATGGGCAGCGGCTTGTGGAACTGCTTGGTGAGAGCTGGTCTCCGGATTGAATGGAAAGGGCCGATTGCCATAGACCCGTTATCCTCCCTCACCCCCGCCCTCTCCCACCGGGAGAGGAGGCTGGCGTACTGCCATACGCCCCTGCGGTGTAGTCGGGCAGCAACCTCTTGCCGTCGTTCCGAAACCGGCACGCCCAATGCCCCTGTTCAGGAAATCTCCCGGCTTGCGCTCCATCACGTTTGAATCGAGTGATGCGGTTGTTGCCTCGCATTTGGTGTGATGGTCACCTGGCCGGGAGATCCTTAGCCTCGTGGTCAGGATGACAATCTGAGGTTGACGCTATCCATTCGGTCCCACACCTCAACACGCGCCCTGGTCGTGTTGTGTCGACCCGAGGCCGGATAGTCGTTCGCGCTTACGCCGTGCCGCGTGTGGGCGATTGATCGCGATCCGTCGGTCTTACCACTCGACGGACGCGACGGTTCGTGGGATAGTCTGCCGCGGAATCGCAGGCTCGGCGGTCTTGTTGACGAGTGACCCCTACCGATTGGTATGGTCCTGACAACGACCGATCACCAGCCGCCGAGTTTCGGCTAATTTCAAGGAGAACCGATTTGGGATCACTTCTGACACTGCCCTTCAAAATCGTGATCGGCATCATCAAAAAGATCGTCATCGGTATTCCGATCATGATCGCAAAATCGCTGATCATGGCGATCTTGATGGCGCTTCTGCCGATCATCGTTATCGCGGGCGCCATTTACTGGTTTGCCATCAAATAGAATCGAACCAGACACAGAGATGCGCGATGGTCCCGATTTTCACCGAGTGGGAAGGATTGTCTGGAACCCCAAATGAAGATCACCGATATCACCGTCAACCTGCTCACCACCGGGCGAACGCTCGTCCGCGTTTTTACGGACGAGGGCGTCACCGGCATCGCCGATGGCAGCCGGTCTGTTGCCATCACCCGTGCGTACCTGGATGAGGTGGTTAAGCCTTTGCTGGTTGGCGAAGACGCGCTTCAGCCGACCCGCCACTGGGAGACCCTGTCGCTCGGCAACGGCGAACGCGCAACTCGCCTGCCCCCGCAGATCGTGGGATCCATCGATATAGCGCTCTGGGACATCATGGGTAAGGCCGCCGGAATGCCGCTTTCGGCGTTAATGGGCGGCGCCGCTCGCACCGATATTCCGCTCTACTGGAGCCAGGGCAATGGCTGGAAGAAGACGCCGGAAGAGATGCTGTCCGATGTCCAGCGGGGCTACGAGCAAGGGTTCAAGTTCTTCAAGGTTCGGATGGACTGGCGGGATTACCGGCAGGACGCCGATCCAGAGAAGGATTTCCAGATCTTCAAGATGGCGCGTGAGTGGCTGCCGGACGACTGCCCGCTGGGTTTCGACGCCAACAACGCGTATTCGGTTTCGACCGCGATCACGCAGGGCAAACGACTCCAGGACATGGGATGCGCCCACTTCGAGGAGCCGCTGCCGCAATACGACCTTCCCGGTTTGAAGCAGGTCGTCGACGCGCTGGACGTGCCGATTTCCACGGGCGAGCAGGAAACATCCCGCTGGCGGTTCCGTGACCTGATCGACCAGGCAAATCCGGACATACTCCAGCCGGACATTCTGAATGTGGGCGGGATTTCAGAGGTGAAGCGGGTCTACGAGGTGGCGGTGATCCGCAACAAGCCGGTCATGCCGCACAGCCCGGTCGCCGGGATCAACAGCGCGGCTTCTCTGCACGCTTATTCGACGGTGGGCAACGCGATCCGGCCGCATGAGTTCTCTGACGAGTTCTCTGGTGATCTGGACCAGATCGCCGCGTTATTCAAGGAGCCGATCATGCCGGACGAGGGACGGATCCTGCTACCGGACCGGCCGGGCCTCGGGCTTGAGCTTGATGAGGATGCGCTGGCGAAAGCGATAGTAGCCTAGGGGGCAATCAGAAAGCCTCCTCCCTGTGAGGGAGGAGGTCTGGAGGTGGGTCGCGATGAGCGGTCACTTTTGTTGATGCGTTGCCGCGGGATTTGACCGCCCTCTAATCCCCGGCAACATACGGAACGGCAACCAGGACACCAATGACCACCAACAGTTCCCTCGCGGAGACCGCAGAACAGCTCCACCGCCGGTCCCTCGTCGTCGATACGCATATCGACACGCTCACTCACATCATGGCGAGACACCCGGACTTCGGGACGCGTCTCGAGGTCGGACACGTGGATATCCCGAGGCTCCGCGAGGGCGGCGTGGGCGCGGCGTTGTTTGCCATCTGGCTGGACGACGATGTGTACGACGAGCCGGGTTCGCTCAAGTACGTGTTGCAGGGCATCGACACGATGCGACGGACAGTCGACGCGCACGCCGAGGTGTTGGAAATCGCCTACACCGGGCATGACGTAGAACGCATCCACCGGGAGGGCCGGATAGCGGTGCTGCTCACCGTTGAGGGCGGCAACGCGATCTGCAGCGATCTGAGAGTCCTCCGGGAGTTGCATCGGGCCGGTATACGGTCCATCACGCTCACGTGGCAGTACGCCACGCCGTGGTGCGACTCATGCAACGACGAGCCGCACGGAGGACTGACCGCGCTCGGCCGTGACATCGTCAAGGAGATGGGACAGATCGGCATGCTGCCCGATGTGTCACACATCTCGGACAGGGCTTTCTACGACGTGCTGGAAGCGGCCGAAGCTCCAGTATTTGCGTCGCACTCGTCATGCAGGTCTTTGCAGGACGCTAAACGCAATATGACTGATGACATGATCGTGGCGCTGGGTCAGGCGGACGGCGTCATCAACATCAACTTCGCCTCGCCCTTCATCGGGGGACCGGACCATCCGCCATTTGTGCCGATGCTCAATCCCGAACGGTCGCAGTTCCGGGACCAGTTCGAACGTATTCACCAGCCCGACGGCAAGCCCGGTGCACCCATGGACAGGCTGCTGGACCACTTCGACCTCGCCGTGAAGCTGGCGGGGCCTGATCACGTCGGCATCGGGTCCGACTACGATGGCGTGTCTTCGGTTCCGATCGGTATGGATGATATAAGCCGGTTGCCGAACCTTACACGGGGCCTGCTTGAGCGCGGTCACGATGAAAACACTGTCACGAAGATGCTTGGCGCCAACGACCTGAGGCTGTTCAAACAGACGCTGTGGTAAAAAGTGTCCTCTCCCCGGGAGGGAGAGGATTCAGGTGCGGGTCGCGATTCGGTGACTCATTTCCGTTCATAGCAACACACGCACAGCAAAATTTTATCCACGAAGTGCCCAGAAAGAGTTCCATGTCCAGGATCATGTCCGTCAAAGCCATCCCGATGTCAGATCCGGTTCCACTCGAACGGCAGCACCGGAACGACCTCGGCACCAAGGTCAAGAGCGACGCTACGCTGATCGTTGTAGAGACAGACGACGGCCATAAAGGTCTGGGCGCGTCACTTGGCAGCCCGGAGGTCGTGGCGGCGCTGGTTGAGTTCGAGCTCGGCCCGGCCGTGGTCGGCGAGGACCCGCTTTTCTCGGAGTTCATCTGGGAGAAGATGTATAACGGCTCCCGCTGGAAGCCGGCCCTCGAACGCGGCAACGCGCAGCCGCAGGACGGTCGCCGCGGTGTGACGCTGGAGGCGATTTCAGGAGTTGACCTGGCGGTGTGGGACGTTAAGGCGCAGATTCTCGGCGTGCCGATCTACCAGGCTCTTGGCGCCGTCCGCGACAACGTCCGCGGCTATGGCAGCGGCGGATGGGCGCCCGGCGAAGAGGCCGAGGCGGAGATGGCGGGATACGCCTCCAAAGGGTTCGACGCCGTCAAGATGCGGGTGGTTGGCGGCGACGGGTTTTCGATCAAGAACGCCGAGGTTCGTATTGCGGCCGCTCGACGTGGTATCGGACCGGACGTGGAGTTGATGCTGGACGCCCACGGCGCATTTGCCGTCTCCACCGCCATTCAACTGGCGAAGATGATGGAAAAGTATGACGTGGCGTGGTTCGAGGAGCCGATCTCCCCGGATGACCACGCCGGTCTCGGTTACGTGCGTCGGTCGACCACGACGCCGATCGCCACCGGCGAGCGCGAGTTCACGCGCTGGGACTTCCAGTCGTTGTTCGACAACCAGGCATGTGACATCGCGCAGCCGGACATCGCCCGCGCCGGCGGATACACGGAGATCAGGCGGATCAGCGCGCTGGCGTCGGCGCGTGGGATTCGCATTGCGCCGCACGCATGGGGCATGGGCGTGCTGTTCGCTGCCAGCATTCATGTGGCGATGTCGACCCCGAACTGCCACATCCTCGAGGTCAGCCAGGGTTACATGCCGATGATGTACGAGCTGTTCAACGAGGAGTACGACGTTCGCCCAGATGGCCGCGTCTACGCCCCAACCGCGCCGGGCCTGGGCTTCACGCTAAGGGACGACGCGCTGGAACGCTTCAAGTACGTCCCCGGCCCGGAATACGTGTTCTAAAGGGCAGGCGGTCGCCTGGTTTATTTGGATTGCGTTTTGGAGTTCGAGGTGTCTGCGCGCTCGAAGCCGTTGGCCCTATTTGCTGCGCCACCGACCATCGTCCCAATTATGCGGGCGAACCCACCGTCATCCCGAGCGTAGTCGAGGGACCTTCACCGGGAGACGTACCCGCAAACCAGTTACGTTGGCGTAATCTTTAACCTCAACCTCCCTCACCCTTCCGGCAAGCGGAAGGACCGGCTCCCAACCTTCTCACACCGGGAGAGGGAGCCGCCGTGGCAGGTGAACAGTGTGTGCGGGGCGATAGACTGCCCCTGATGTCTCATCCCACGCCCTCGAACGCCCTGTTCACGGACCTGTACCAGTTGACGATGGCGCAGGCTTACCTGCGCTCCGGACATACCGATGAGGCGACGTTCAGCCTGTTTGTGCGTAATTTGCCGCCGGATCGCGGCTATCTGCTGTTCGCCGGGTTGGAGGACGTTCTTCGTTACCTGGAAGAGCTTCGGTTCACGGCCGGGGATCTCGCCTACCTTCGGAGCACGGGTAAGTTCGGCGACGATCTCATCGAATACCTGGCCGGGTTCCGATTCACCGGCAGTGTTCGCGCTATGGCCGAGGGGACGCCGTTCTTCGCCAACGAGCCGGTGATCGAAGTTACCGCTCCAGTCATAGAGAGCCAGATCGCTGAAACCTTCCTGATCAACCAGGTGAATATGCAGAGCCTGTTCGCCACGAAGGCGGCGCGGGTGGTGCAGGCTGCCGGCGAGGCCCGTGTTGCGGATTTCGCGTCAAGGCGCAGCCACGGTACGGACGCCGGCAACAAGTTCGCGCGGGCGAGCTACGTCGGGGGATTCACCGGCACGAGCAACATGGGCGCGGGCGCCTTGTACGGCATACCGACCATCGGGACGATGGCGCACTCATTCATAACCAGCTTCGACAGCGAAATCGCGGCGTTCAGGGCGTACGCCGACGCTTACCCGGATTCGACCACGCTGCTCGTGGATACCTACGACACCCCGGAGGGGATCGAAGCTGCGATCACCGTTGCACACGAGATGGAGTCGCGAGGTCACCGGATGGCCGGTATCCGGCTGGACAGCGGGGATCTCCACGCCCTGTCCCGGATCGCACGCCAGATGCTGGACGATGCCGGGCTTTCGTACGTCCAGATCGTGGCGAGTGGGGGACTGGACGAGTTCTCGATCGAGGCTCTAGCCAAAGCCGGGGCGCCGATCGGCGCGTATGGCGTCGGCACAAAAGCTGGTGTCTCGGCGGACGCTCCGTGGTCGGACGCCGCGTACAAGCAGGTTACGTATGGCGGGCGCCCGGTCGCCAAGTTCAGTGCCGGGAAGATGACGCTCCACGGGGAGAAGCAGGTGTGGCGCTGTTACGACGAGGGCGATGGGAAGGTTGCACACGACCACCTGACATCGGCGATGGCGGATGCACCGGAATCGCGATCTGTGCCGCTGTTGCAATACGTCATGCGCGACGGATCGGTTGTTGGCGAATCACGATCGTTGGAGCAGGCGCGTGATCGGGTGAGGGTGGAGCTAGGCCGACTCCCGGCATCGGTGTTGGCGCTATCCGGGCCGCTGCAGTTCCAGGTAGTGGTTTCCGATGAGTTGGCGAACCGGCGGCAGCCGGACTGAGAGCTCGTACGGCGAGCAAATCCACTCACGAGCCCGCTGCCGGCTGCATCAATACGTCATCCCGAACTTGATTCAGGAACCGCTGGTTGCTCACGCACTCGCGTAATATGCCGGTCGCGATTCGCCGCACCGATGTTTCCGTAGCCGCAGCCGAGTCGTGCGGTCGAGCCGATCCTGAATCAGGTTCAGGATGACAGGTAGACGGTCTGGATTGGTGTCACAAGCCTCGAACGATAACCCGCCCTGATGCGGAGACACCCCTAGCCTGAGGCTAGAGACAAACCCACCCTGAGGCTCTCGAAGAACGGGTCAAAAAAGCTCATCCCCGTGTCCTGATTCCACGACCTTCAGCGACACACGGTCGCTCAGTGGCTGGCGCTTCAGGTTGAATGGCCGTAGAGCGCGGCGTTCACTTTTAGCCACTTGAACATGAGGAACTTCTTCAACTCAAGCGTTACGCCGGCGGCCTGAGCTGCCAGGTTTTTGGCGACGAGAATCTCAGCGCCCTGGTATCGCAGGTGCTCGTAGAACTGCATGTTTGTCTTGCGGGCATAGGTGTCTACAGACACCTTTGCGTGTCCGCCTCAGCCGATGGCGGCGAGGTAGTCCAACGCAATAGGCCGGCCGAGATCACGGATGTGGTCCCTGGCTTCGTCCGTCATCAGGATTTGCAATGAAATTCCCCGCAGGCAGCAAAGTTCGACGTGTATCCGTGATTGGGCCGGTCGTGATTTCTGATGCCGTTTCCTCTGAATCGGCGCGATCCGGCTACTTCCCGAACGCGCCCTCAGCTCGAAGCGACGATACTCGCTCATTCGAGTAACCCAGGACCTCGGCCATCACCTCGTCAGTGTGCTCGCCCAGTCCCGGTCCGGGGGTTGGATGTTCGATCACGCCCTCGGTCTTGATCGGGGATGCGACCTGTTGAATGATTCCGTACTCGGGATGCTCCACCTCGAGGATCATCTTGCGGGCCAGAACCTGCTGGTCTTGAAGGGCGTCGGCGACGGAGTTCACGGGCGCGCACGGCACGCCGCCTCGAAGGTCGGCCAGCCAGTCTTCCGTATCTCGTTTTTCGAATTCCTTCTGAAGCTCCGGAATCAGCTCACTCCGGTTCTTCAGTCGGGCCGAAAAATTAGCGTAACGAGGGTCGGTTACCATGTCCGGCCGTCCCATTGCGACCACTAGGTTTTCGTAGAACTTCTCCTTGGCGCAGAACACCACGATCCAGCCGTCACGCGTACGGAAATTCTGGGACGGGAGCAGCGTCTGGTGGCTTGAGTGGGCCTGCCGGGTCGGCTCCCAGTCGCGGTTCAGCGTCCATGAGGCGAAGTAGGACAGCATGGCGATGCCGGTGTCCAGAAGCGAGACGTCGACGTTTCGTCCCACCCCTGTTCGCTGTGCGTCGAACAACCCGATCATCAGCCCGAGGACCGAGGCGTAGCCGCCGGCAAAGTCGATTATCGAGACGCCGCACTTGGCCGGGGGCGCCTCTGGCTCGCCCGTGAGCGACATGTATCCGGCATAAGCCTGGATCAGGTGGTCGTAGCCGGGTTCCGAGACGCGAGGTCCGGTGGAGCCGAAGCCCGATAATGAGCAGCACACGACCTTCCTGTTGAACCTGCCCAGCGCTTCGTAATCGAGCCCGAGCTTTGCCGGCAGGTCGCCCCGCAGGTTGTTGTAGACGCCGTCGGATTCCTTCACAAGATCGTGAAGCACCGCCATCCCGGATTCGGTGCGCAGGTTCAACGTGACCGATTTCTTGCCCCGGTTGAACGCCTGGAAGTACAGGGAGTCGCGTTCGATCTCGAAGGGAGGGACGTAACGGGCGACATCGCCACCTGCGCCCGGGTCTTCGATCTTGATGACTTCGGCGCCCATATCGGACAGCACCGTGGTGCCGAACGGCCCCGCTCCAAATTGTGAGATCGCCAGGATCCTGACACCTTCAAGTGGCGGACGGATGGGCATTCCCGGTCTCCTGATTGGCTCGGTTGATTTAGTGAGGCGGCAGACGATCTGAATGATGCGCCAGTTCTGGGATGAATTGTTCAAATTGAGACTGATATTCAGGCCTCTCCCATTGGGAGAGGAGTCAGGTGAGGGAAACAGGGACGGATCGCAATTCGTTCCCGAGTCCAGCGCGTTGTGATCCGGTCCAACCGTAGTTGATGGATCCGGCTCACATTCGTCAGGCTCTTCGCCTCGGGCTCAGGGTGACCTGTTGTGGACCCGTGTCCAGGCGCTGGACGACGGGAGGGCGGATAGTCAGTCCCCCTCTCCCAGACTGGAGATGGTTGGCTTGAGGGAGCGGGATTGGATCACAGTCCAATCCCGGAGCCGAGCCCGGTAGATTGCGCCATCCCCGGTCCCGGTCCTTCGAGAGCCTCAGGATACGATTTCAGGCGGAGCAACCAGCCCTCAAGGCGTGGTCTGTTACAGACCCAACGGCCAGCCCTAGCCCTCGCCCGCGTCTATGCCGATGCCCAGGCCCTTGTGCTGCTCCGGCGCCCTGATCTCCAGCGCCTTTCTGGCGGCGAGGCGGAACATTTCTATGGGTTGCGCGCCCGTGAACCAGAACCTGTCGTCGATCAAAAAGCCCGGGACTCCTGTCACTCCGAGCTTCATCGCATCATCGAACTGGTCCTGGATCAGGCGGTCGTACTCGCGAGACTCCAGCTTCGGCAGGATGTCATCCCAGTCGAGTCCTACACCGGTCGCCAGCTCCTTCAGCACCTCGAAATCGCCCAGGTTTAGCCCGTCTTCCCAGAATGCCTTGTAGGCGGCGTGGTGGAACTCGGAGGCCTTCCCAAATCCCTTTGCGTACTCGGTCACCGCCTGCGCGTGGATCGTGTACGGAGTCAGCTTCGCCCTGCGCATTATGATGCCCTCTTCTTCGGCCAGCGCTGCGATCCTCGGGCTCAGGCCGTCCCCGATCTCACCGGGTCGCTGTTCCCGAACCCTGCCCTCTTCCGGGATCTCTGGATGGAGCATGAAGGCCCGGTAATCAAACTCGATGTTGAACTCGGTCGCCAGTCTGTCGAGCCGTGCCAGCCCGATGTAGCACCACGGTCAGATGTAGTCGTACCAGACGGTAAACGTGATAGGCGCGTCGGGCGCCTTGATCTGCGGAGCCTGCTCGATGGACATTCGGAGACCTCAGGGATGGCGATACTGGGGGGGAACCGGGGTCGCCCCATTGTGCCAGAGCCCTTGCAGGGCGGCGAATTGCCACGCCCGTGCCGGAGTGACGGTGTTCTGGTGGTTCTGATCGCTATGGAGCCACCGGTGTCGAGCGCGCTGAAACGGCTCAGATCCAGGGGTAGGGACTATCTTGCAGGCAGGTCGATGCGGTCTGCACGCCAGAACTAAAGCGTTCGGCTCGCCCAGTCCGTTATGGCACCACCGGCGTACAGGGCGATCAAGCCGCCTACGGCAAGGCTCGGGCCGTATGGAATCAGGGTTCGTCGTGCGCCGAAACCGCGTGCCATCAGTGCACCGATGGCGACCACGCCGCCGATCAATATGCCCAGGTACAGGCCAAGCAGCAGGAGTTGTATCCCAAGAACCGCGCCGAGAAGGGCGGAGAACTTGATGTCACCCCAGCCCATGATGTCTTTGCCGATTCGATCCCCGATCCATGCGAACGGGAAGAAGATCGTCAGCCCGACGGCTGCGCCAAGAGCGCCCTCCCAGATGGCCAGGTCTGATCTGAATGGCAGTACCGCCAGGGCCACGATGAAAGACGGGTAGATGATGACATCCGGCAGGTAGAGCGTCTCAAGGTCCACGAAGGCGAGTACAAGAAATACGGTGGCGAACGCGGCGACAGCGGCGAACTCCATCGGGCTGCCGCCGAAGCGTGACCATGCCAGTGCAAACAGCAACGCCGCCAGTGTTGTGACAGTTACACGTCGTACTTGAATCCTGATCGGTACTCCGTGTCGCAACGACGGGGGAACGAGGCCCTCGATCGGCGGCGTGCGCTCGATTGCGATGTTGGAGAGCGCGCCAACGACCAGCCCTAGCACGGTGATTGCGACTACTGCCGGCATGCTTGCGTAATCTGGATCAGGCTGCCGGCCGAGCGTAAACGTAGCCAAAGCCGCGTCTTGTTACGACCAGCTCCGGCTTCTCCGGATTCAGTTCGATCTTGCGTCGCAGGTGGCCGACGTGCCACTTCACGAGGTCTTCGCTGTCGTACTCGGGTCCCCAGACGCGTCTCAGCAACTGCTGGGGAGGTATCGGTTCTCCGACCCGTTTAACGAGCAGCGTGAGGATCTTGTACTCGGTCGGCGTCAGGTCCACGTCCTCACCGCGAACCCGGACCGAAAAGCGTGTGAAATCGATCTCCACACAACTATCCGTGTAACCCTCTTCGACTTCATGAGTGGTAGTCGGACCGGCGTGACGGAGGGCGACAGCGATGCGGGCCGTCAGCTCTTCCATCGGGGTGTCTTTTACGACGTAGTCATCAGCACCGCGCTCGAAAGCGATCAGCTTCTCAGACGTGTCGTGGAGGGCGCTGAAGATGATTATCGGTACGTCAGACATGGACCGGATGCTTGCACAAAGGTCCAGGCCATTCATCCCCGGAAGACGAATGTCCAGTAACACCAGGTCAGGCCTGAAGGAGTACAGCCCGCGAAGAGCCTCACCGCCGTCGTCGATGAGCATCAACCGGCAGCCGGCGTCTTCAAGCGCCGCTTCGATTGCGACGCGGAATCCGGGGTCGTCCTCGACCGCCAGCACTCTGATATCCATTAGAGGCTGAGCGTTGCCGTCGAACCGTCCTGCGACCTCACGAAGTGACATCTGGGTTCTGTCTCCCGTGGTTGACGATTGGTTAAGCGTCATACCTTCGGTCCACCGTATCAGCGGTCAGTGGATTCGTAATTCGTGATTCGCCAGCGCGCGCCTGTGTACACACACCCACGTACACCGGGCTCCACGTTGGTCCTCTTCTTAAACGTAAAGCGCCGCCGGGCAGTGCAAACCCGGCGGCGCCACAACAAGAGGAGCTAATCAACCCGGACCATCACGGGCAGGCGGCCTGGGTGATCAACCCTGCCACGTCCCAGGTGTAAGTACATTTCGTCGGGTTCTGCCGGATGTACCCGGGTGAGAGGACCGGGTCGGAGGCCGAGAAGTCAGCCGTCGCGATCGCGTTGGCGGCGACGGTCAGGTTGCTGGTGTCAGCCATGTAGAGGTCCATTGCTGCCTGGACGGTTCCCGCTTCAGTGCTGTTTGCGGCTGAGTCGCCGGAGCCGGCGAATCGACCTACGTTCGGGACGACAACGGCCGCGAGAGCCGCAAGGATGCCGATCACGACAAGGAGCTCCACCAGGGTGAAGCCGCGCTGGCCGTCTTTGGCGGTGCTGCGCCTGTCAATCATTTTGGTCTCCCCAATTCCTGTTTCGTTGGTCATGGAATCATTGTTGGCGAGGCCGGGATGGTCGCAAGTTGCGCGAGAGTGTGTGTTCGGTGTGGGCCGTTTTCCGGTTCGGCCGAAACGGTATTTTGGGTCGTGAAATTTCCTGGAAAGAGAAGAGATCCGGGCCGCCATTCGAAGGTCCGCGCGTGTGGGCGGCGTGCGTCCCCTCTCCACCTGGGAGAGGGTGCAAGGTGAGGAGAATCCTTCCCCGGGGAAGGAAGTCAAACGCGCGCTCCGGGAGGCACTCGACAGACTCAGGACAGCCGTCGAGGACCTCAGGGTACGGTTTCGACTGCTGTAGGTACGTACGGGGCAATACGTCCGCGGGCGTATGACACCGCCCCCACCATTACGCGCTCGTGCGGCCCGGGTTCAGGCGGCTCGAACTTATATGAACCGTCGAAAAGAACGACCGGGGACGTGGGCACACCATTGCCACACCGGCGCTCAACCGGTCGCCACCGGCGTCGCCTTCAGAGTGGTCCTATCGACCCTTGACCCCACGCCAGGTTCTTGCAGCCGGGCGCGTCCGTCCTTCCCCGGGAGTGTTGAAGTTGAAACCGATACGTTTATTCATCGTTGACCCGTCGTTTGAAAACCCGGACCCGGGTTACTGGCAGGCGGCGCTTCATGCCATCCGTGATTACGGAGGAATCGTCGTCACCGGCTGCGCTGCGTCGCTGGAAGAGGCACTGGCGGGGCGCCGGCGGCCGGACGTGGACGTGTTCGTGGTCGATCTCTCCCGTCCAGCTCCCGATACGGGGACGCTTCTTGACGCTCTTTCAGTCGATGCGACCTCTGAAACGCCTGTGATAGGTCTCTGTGAGGTGGTCGATGAGACACAACTGGCGCTTTCAATAGGCGTCGGAGTGAAGGCATGCGTTGGTCGAAACAGTCCCGAAGGGCTCGTCGCCTCGGTCGTCGAAGTAGCCAGGGGGGGCGCGCCGATTCAGCGGGATCTCGCCGGCAAACCGTCCCTGGTGTGGAACCTTGCGCTTGATCTCAGAAAGCGGTTTCGGGGAACCCCGGGCGCTGCGACAGTCGTAGGCCCAGATCGGGGCCAGATCGGCGGTCCCCTGGAACTCCCCGGCGTTGAGTGTCCGATCAGCGCCAGGGAGGTTTCGATCCTGGAGCTGGTCGCCGATGGCTTCTCGTACCGGGAGATCGGGGAGGTGCTGGCCATCGCTGAACGGACCGTGAAAAACCACATGGCTCGCTCACTGGAGAAGCTTGGCGCTCGCGGACGCGCCCACGCTGTCCGGATGGCGCTTCAGGCCGGATGGATCTGCAACGGATCCGGAAACGGCAGCGTTGAGCTCCGGGCGGCGGCATGAACAGTTTCAGCAGCGATACGGTGATCGCCGACGAAACCGCTGAACCCCGGGGGGATCACGGCACGCCGACGCTGGACGCGGCGACGCTCGCGCTGATCCCGCCGCGACTTCGACCCCGGCCGGAGATCGATAAACGCCCGGCAAGTTCGGATGGGTCTGATGCCACTGAACTTTCCGAGCCAGAAGACGGCCCGAGCGCAGGCGATGGCGCTTTCGACTGGGCGTCGCTCAAGCCGGAGGACACTGCGACGGGGTTGGTCCCGGAAAAGCTTGCGCGTGCCCATCGGGCCTTTCCCGCCGGCGCCGAGGGCCGCCGCCTCACGGTGGTGATGGCCGATCCCGGCGATTATGTCGCTATACGGAATCTCGAGGCGAGGACCCGCATGGAGGTCCTGCCCGTACAGGGTGACCCGACGGAGATAATCCGGGCCATCGACGTCCACTATTCGGCGCAAATGCCGGACGAGGTCGTACAGGCGCTTGACGCGAAATTCGCGTCGGGTCCACGGCAGGATGAGGGGGAGGTGATACGTGAGATACCCCTCGTGCGTGACGAAGCGCGAGGAGAAACCGACGACGAAGCCAGCCCGATCATCGCCGCCGTCGATAGCCTGATGGCGCAGGCGGTCAAGGCGCGCGCCACTGACATCCACATCGAGCCGTTTGAGGAAAGGGTGCGGGTCCGTTTCCGTATCGATGGTTTCTTGCAGGAGATAACGGGATTCCCGAGGGCCTCCCACGGCGCCCTGCTTTCCAGGCTCAAGGTGATGGCCGGGATGGACATCGCCGAGCGTCGCCGCCCACAGGACGGACACTTCTCCCTCAAGGTGGGCAACTCCAGCCTGGACATCCGCGCTGCGACGGCCGACACGGTCCACGGCGAGATGGCCGTGCTGCGGATCCTGAACAAGTCACTCCAACTGTTCTCGCTGGATGACCTCGGCCTGAAAGAACAACCGGCGGCAGCCGTACGGGGGATGCTGGGCGCGCCAAACGGAATCCTGCTCGTGGCCGGACCGACCGGAGCGGGAAAAACGACCACCCTTTACGCGGCCCTGAACGAGCTGGACAACCGGCAGTCCAATATCGTGACGATCGAGGATCCGGTCGAGTACCGGTTTGAGGGCGTTAACTCGCTCCAGGTCTCCGAGCGGGCCGGGCTCGGGTTCTCCGACATACTGCGGGCCGTCCTGCGGCTCGACCCGGACGTGGTTCTTGTCGGTGAGATCCGGGACCAGGAGACGGCGCGCACGGCGGTGCAGGCGGCTTTGACGGGCCACCTGGTTCTATCATCCGTCCACGCCAACGATGCCGTGCGTGCGGTCAGTAGAATCGTCGATCTCGGCGTTGAGCCGTTCTTACTCTCTTCGGCACTACTGGGCGTTGTCGCACAGCGGATGGTGCGGAAGATCGATACCAACTGCCCGGTCCTGTATCAACCGGACGCAGGGGAGTTGTCGGCGCTTGAAAACCTCGGTCTCGAACCGGGTGGCGGCGGGGTAGAACTCTATCGCGGTGACGGATGTCACTTCTGCGGGGACACCGGATATCACGGCCGGACGGGACTTTTCGAGGTCCTGAAGGCGACAGACGATTTCCGCGAGTTGATCATGGCCGAGGCCGGATATATGGACCTGTTCAACCAGGCCACGGCGGACGGGCTGTTGACCATGCAGGCGGACGGGCTCCACAAAGTTCTGGACGGCGAGACCACGCTGTTTGAAGTACTCAGGAGCGTTCACACGGCATGAGTACGAAGGTCAGGCGAGGATCACGGGGAAAAATTCGGCGCAAGGCCAGGCCGCAGACCGGGCCGAAAAAGCAGCTCTTCGGGCTGATTACACCGAGCACCAAGATCAAGACCGCAGAGGTCGTGGCGTTCGCGCGCGTCGAACGTATCGTGACGAATCTCCTGAGCAATGCTCACAAATTCACGCCGGCGGGAGGCTCGATAACGGTCGAAATCTTCAGCGAGGATGAGGCGCGAGTTATCCGAGTGTCGGACACCGGTGAAGGCATCCCGTCGGAGGAACAGGAATTAGTGTTCTCTCCGTACTATCGCAGCGCCAATGCGGACGGACGCCAGCACGGGGGCACCGGACTGGGTTTGAGCATCGCTCGGTATCTCGCGGAGTTGCATGGCGGGGCACTTGACCTCGAAAGCGAAGTGGGCGCGGGTAGCGTGTTCACACTGTGGCTGCCGGTGTCCGCAGGGGCGCCGATCAACACGCCAGAGCGGACAGATGTAAGCGCGTCTTTCCGTGCCGCCCAGTCGATCGGCGACTAGAAGCGGCGGGCCCCGGCAGAAGGCCGTATCTGACGTCTCGCTATGCCTGGATGCCCCGGAGTCCCGGGGGAGATTCGGGTCTGGATGCTACGATTGCCGGCATAATGGCCGATCTCGGCCATTCAATCTCATTGCGGTAAATGGGGGAAGATGGGCAAGACCTACTGGCTGCTCGCCTCGACCGAAGAAAATTTCCAGGCCACCCGCGACCTGGGATTCAGTCTTCAGGGCGTAGATACGCGGCAACGCCGGAAGGCGGTGCGCATGGCTGAAGACGACCGCATGATTTTCTACATATCCGATCGGCAGGCGTTCGCGGCGTCCACCACGCTCACCTCCAACCACTTTGAGGATCACGAGCGCATCTGGAAAACGCACCGGGAGTCGGAAGATTTCCCGCACCGGGTGAAGATGCGAGCCGATGTGGTGGTGGAAGAAGAGAAATGGGTCGACGCCAGCCAGATTGGTCCCCGGCTTGAGTACGTCCGGAAGTGGCCGCCGGAGATGTGGCCGCTGGCCCTGGTCGGTACTCTTCATATTATTCCCCAGCGGGATTTCACGATGCTGGAGGGAGAATTGAAGCGGGTGGTGGCCGATAAACCGAGTCGACGCCGTGGCAGGGGGCGCCGCGGCAGGCGCGGACGCCGTAACCGGGGCGCGCCGGGTAAGCGAGCGGTCGCAGCCCAGGAATAACGGGCGAGGCACTCGCGGGTACCCGGGGAACGGAAGGCCGCGTTTGTCCGGAGACCGGAAATCCAGATGATCGCCCCATCGGGGCCTAGTCCCGGTAACCGGACTCCGTCAGGCTGGACTTGATGGGATCGTGCGGACCCTGCCCGAAGTTGTCGTCGTACAGCTCGGACAGCCGTGACTGCTCGTCGTCCGGGACGTCAGCGAGGTCCGCCGCCGCGAGGAACTCTTCAAGCTGCTCAGTGCCGGTCATGGTCGGGAGGACCGACGCAACGATTTCCGGCTTCAGCACGAACTGGATAGCGACCTGTGCAACGGTGCCGTCGTTGTTTTCGAACAGGAACTGGATCTCGTCCAGCTTGTTGAGGCCCTTTTCCAGCCATTGTTTTTTTCGGTAAGTTCGGTGGTCGTCCGGATCGAACACTATCGGCGTGTCGCGTGTGTAGGTGCCGTCGAGCAGCCCTGAGGCGTGTGGCACCCGGCTGATCACGCCTATGCCCTCTTCCCGGGCGACCTCGATAAATCGGCGGCCCGGTTCCTGCTCGAAGACGTTGTAGATAATCTGCGCCGGGACGCGGCGTTCCTGGATGGTGTACTCACCCTCTTCGACCCAGCCAATGTCCGGCCCGACGGCGATGCCGTAATGGCGGATTTTCCCGGCCTTCACCAGTCCGTCAAGGGCGTCGAACAGATCGTCACTTTCTATCGCCGAAAGCCGGGCATTGTGGGCCTGGTAGAAGTCGATGTAGTCGGTACCGAGCCGCTTGAGCGAGCGGTTGCACGCCTCTATCACGAACTCCGGGTCCCATTTCTGCGGCCGCTCGGTATGACCCTCACGGGGCGCGTCCAGGTCGTAGCCAAACTTGGTGCCGATCACGATCTCCTGGCGATGGGCGGATAGGGCGTCTCTCAGGATCTCTTCGCCATAGCCTTCGCCGTAGGTGTCGGCGGTGTCGAAGAACGTGACGCCGAGATCGAATGCCCGGTTCAGCAGGTCTTCCCCGGCATCTTTATCGACGGGACCCCACCAGCCGGTGGAGACGCTCCATACGCCGAAGCCGATGGTCGATAGATCAAGGTCTGTTCCGGCGAGATTCCGGTATTTCAACGATGGGCCTTTCCAGGCCTTTCATGGCCTCCGGTGTTGAGCGCGACGGGTCCGGGGGTTATCCGAGTGTTTCAGGCGGTCGCGCGGGCAGGCGCGAGGACGGATTTGATTTCCGAGACGCGCGTTTCGTAATCGACGTCTGAGAGCGCCGGCGTCATCCCTCCGAGCGGGACTTCGGATTCGAGGTCAACCCAGGATGTGCAGCCGCTGTATTCCGGGAGTACCGGCATGGTGACCGGTTTTTCGATCGAGAAGGAGCGCATGAGGATGGCGTTGAGGGGGTGGAGGGGCTTCCAGTGGGCGCGTTTCAGGGCGAAGCCGGGCGCCCAGATGTGGAACGGCTCAAGTGCGGCGATCACGGACTCCGGGGATTCCAGTTCGACCACGTCCGTGACTTCCGCGTAAACGCTAAATGTCACCTCGGACGGGTGGGGCTGATCCTCTTTTGCACGTGAAGCGTCCGGTGTTCCACGTGAAGTGTCCAGTTCAGGCGTCAACCGGGACCGGTATTCCGGTTTCAACAGCGCGGCATCCTGGTGCAGGTATCCGGGGAAGAACAGAAAACGGTCATGTTCCATCTGGAAGTGCAGGTTCCGTTCGTGGATCCCGCCCTTCCGCAGGATCAGGATCTGTTCGCCGCGCGCAAGGGCGTCGACGGTGACGGCCCACTCTTTGAATGCGGTCTGACACGCGTTCGTCATGACTCGTTCCCCCCGGTCTTCCGTCGTCGGTTGCTCCGATTTCTTCCGCGAGCAGATCGAATTATACGAGCGACAGGGCGGTCCACGAAGGGCGATTCACACGGCGGCGCGCGGTGAAAACGAAACAGGGACTCGTGGAGGTTCGGGCAAAGGGGTGATATGGGGACGCTCCCGGTGGTTCAGAGAACCGCCGAGACCCGAATTGCCCGGTGTCCCAGCATCGCCAGGGCGTTGGCCGTCGTCATCTCCATCACCTCGGCGACGTCAAGACCTTTCAACTCGGCCAGTTTCGCGGCCACGACCGGCACATCTTTCGGCTCGGTCCACTTTTCGCGTTTGCCTTTGAACGGTTGCGGGTAGCAGTCGGTTTCGAGGACGATCCAGTCAAGCGGTAGCTTCCGGGCCACTTCCTGCAGATCCGGCAGCCGGAGCAGCGGCTTCGCCAGGGAGATATAACAGCCGAGGTCGATCACCGCAGCGGCCTCTTCATAGTTGCCCTGGAAGTAGTGCGCCGCACCGCCGAGATCCGAGACTCGCTCCTCGCCAAGTATCCGCAGCATGTCGTCGGTGGCGAAGCGCATGTGGAACACCACCGGAAGACCCGCTTCATGTGCGATGCCGAGTTGAGCGCGGAAGGCCCGTTCCTGCACGGCTCTATCCGGGGAATGGTCCTGGTGATCGAGGCCGACCTCGCTCATGACGACTACCTGTTCTTCGGCGGCCATCCGGCGCAATTGATCGAGGGCCGCGTTATCCAGGTCGCCGGTCAGGTCTGAGGGATGGACGCCGACCCCGGCGAATACGTTGTCGTACTGGTCCGCGAGTTCAAGGCAACGGCGCGTGCTTTCCACTGTCACGCCGGCGGCGATGATCGCCCCGACCTTTGCGTTGAGAGCGCGTTCGAAAATCCCGGGCAGCTCGCCGGGTTCGTACTGGTCGATATGTGTATGAAGATCGACGAACACGAGTGGTCTCAGGGTACTTTCATTTCCGGGTGCCACGGATCGGGGCAGGTGACCCCGTTGCCGTTTCGCTCCAGATTACAGAGTTTTTGGGGAAGCGATGCGTCGATGCGCTCCGTACACTGACTAACAGATTAATCGTACCGTTTCTCTTTCTGAATCATTTGCCGCAGACATCTACTTCAAGCGCTGGCCCTGCCGGGTACAGGTATCGCGTGATTGCCGCGATCGCCGTACTGATTGCCGTCTCATTCATCGTTACCTGCAGATCTTCCGGCGACGGAAGCACGGCGACACCCGTCCCGACTTCGACCGCACCTCCCCGCACGGCTACGGCGATAGTCGATCCAACACCGAGTCCAACCCCGGACGCAAGCCTGGCATCCACCCCGGTCGCCACGGCGGTGTCTTCCGGCACCGCCATACCTGTCACTCCGCCGGCAGATACGGGTGGCGGGACGTTCCGGTTTTCGGTCCCCGAGGCCGGGCCGCATTACGACATCCATCGCGAGGTGTCGCCCGCCATGTCGACCTGGGGAATCGGCTTGATCTACAGCCGTTTGTTCAGGAACGCGGCCGCTGACTCGCCGAATCTTGTCGAGTGCGAGTTATGTGAAAGCTGGGAGTATGTGGATGCGGAGAAGTTGCGCATCACACTCCGGCCTGACGTTATGTGGCAGAACATTGAGCCCTTGAACGGACGCCGCCTCGTCGCGTCGGACGTGGTGTTCAGCCTGGAGCGGCAACGGGCGCCCGGAAGCCCCAATGGTGATCTACTGACCGGCATAGGCGCTATCACGGCGGTCGATGATCGCACGCTGGTGATGGAGCTTGGAACGGGGGGCCTTGACGCCGATCTCCTGCTGAATCTAGCCGACGGCCGGACTCGCGTTGTCTCGCCGGAAGCCGTTGCCGTCAGCGGGGATCTGCTGCGAGGCCCGAACGTCGGAAGCGGGCCCTGGATCTGGCTCGATACGACGTCTCAGACCGCTGCCTACGGGCGAAACCCGGACTACTTCGAGTCCGGCGCTCCCGGCATGGACGGCCTGCGGATCTCGTACATCCCCAATGCCAGCACGAGGATCACCGCCTATCGCGTCGGCCTGCTGGACATAGTAGATACGACGGCAGAGGAGGCGGCCGGGGCGCTCAAGTTGTTCCCGGAATCAAGCTCGAAGCTGATCATCGGCTCCGGGACGGGGGCGGAGATCGCTTTCAACACCGCCGAGGCGCCGTTGGATTCACGGCTGTTCCGGCGCGCTCTGTTCAGGGCGATGGACCCGTGGAAAGACCTGGAAGACGTGTGGGGAGGAGATGGCGTGGTGACACTTGGCATGCCCGCTCCTCGCGATTCGTGGCTGCTCAACAAGGATGCAATGCGGACCGCGTTCGCAGATGCGACCAGGGCGGGCGAGTTGCTGTTGCAATCCGGTGTGAGACCGGACGGGCCGATCGAGATAACGGTCGGACAGTTCGGGGAAGCCTATTTGCTCCAGGCTCAGCGTGTCGCTGATGCGCTGGATTCGCTGGGATTCGACAGCGCGATCCGTCAGGTCACGACGCGTGAGTTTGCCGACGACGTCTGGATCGGCGGCGATTACCAGGTGTTCGTCGGCGCGCAGGCCCCTGTAGATGCCGTTAGCGCCGACCTGTTCTCGGTCCACCATTCGGACGGCCTGTGGAACACCACGGGATATTCCTCAGACGAGCTAGACCGCCTGATAGAACTCCAGGCGGAGCAGATGGATCCTTCGGAGCGCAAAAAAACGCTACTAGACGCCCAGTTCCAGATACTGCGGGGAGCGCACCGTTTTACCGTGGCCGCGCGGACGACGCACTGGCTCGCTCGTGAATGGGTTGTGGGATTCGACCCGGATCCGAGGCGCGGGGAAAACGCGTGGCTATCGTGGATCACGCTCACGGAGCACGTCGAACCTTAGAGTTGCTAAACCTCTCTGCGCCCATTTCAGCTAACGCAGTGCTTGAGACGGGCGCCGGGATTAATCGCCGTTTTCCGTTTTCCACTTCCTGAACTCGGCGATGGTGTCATCGTCTGGCGGGTAGTACACCCCCGGGGACAGGCTTTCATTGTCCAGGCGGGCGCGGATCCACTCCTCGAGTTCGTCGTACTCGATCGCTTTTCTCGCGATGTCAGCGGCGGCCTCCCGCGGGATCACCACAACGCCGTCGTCGTCGGCATGTAGATAGTCGCCCGGCTGCACCAGGACGCCATCGACCGCCACGGTACCGTTGGTCTCAAATGGAAAACCGAAGGTGGTCCCGAGGTTCGATGTCTGGTCCAGCCCGAAGAAGGCCGGTCCGTAGTCCTTGACCACGTGCATGTCGCGGACGCCGCCGTCGCAGATAAGGCCCGTGATGCCGCGCTGCTTCAGCCGGAGGAACTTCACGTCGCCGCCGATCGACATTCGCTTGTCGCGCATCGACTCCATGACGATCACGTCGCCCGGACCGGCCTCTTCAAAGGCCGCGTATTCCGGTGACTCCTCGCCGCCCGGTTTTCTGGCTTCGGCGTCCGCCCGGAACGGCACGAAACGCACGGTGACCGCACGGCCAACGAGCCGGCGGCCCGGCGTGAGGTTCCGGATGTTAGGCATGTACATGTAGTGGGGTGCGAAACCGTTGCGGGCGAGCACGTCCAGGACGGCGGTCGAGTTGATCGCCATGAGGCCGTCGACCAGGTCCTGGGTCAGCGCCGGTGCGGGGGTCGGAGGATGGTTAGCCATGCATGGTCCTTTTGTCAGGCGTTGCCGGATTTTCGGGGTTTCGTTGTGAAAATGCGCGACCGAACACGACGTCACCGGTGCGCAGGATTAGCGGCCGGGATTATACGGTCGCAGCGCCTGCACGCGCAGGGCTCAGCGGCGCGATGTCGTACCCCGACGCACCATCGGCGATCAGCCCGGCGATGGCGGCGGCGGTGACCGGGCCGTAATGGATCCCCTCGCCAGAGTGGCCGGTCGCCAGGAAAACGCTGTCCCATCCCGGGACGCCTCCCACGTAAGCCCGGCCGTCTGCCGAGTAGGGTCTCAGGCACGCCGTCTGTCCCGAGATTCGTGCGTTCTCGATGCGGTCCGATAAGCGGGCGGCGTTGATGAGCAACTCGTCACGGGCGCTGGTTGTAATGGATGTATCGAACCCGACAAACTCTCTTGAAGCCGCGACGATGGTGTCGCTCAGTCTTTTCCGGATGAGCGAGCCGCCGTGCTCGACGATGTTCAGCCCGATCTCGAGCTCTGGCCCTTCACCGTCTTCGGGCGGCGCAAGGTATACGAGCTGGCCCCTTTGTGGCCGGAC
This sequence comes from uncultured Dehalococcoidales bacterium, assembly GCA_964474025.1. Classification (GTDB taxonomy): domain Bacteria; phylum Chloroflexota; class Dehalococcoidia; order Lucifugimonadales; family Lucifugimonadaceae. The sequence continues at coordinate 154,965 of CAYYRD010000001.1, forward strand.
CGGGACCGGGTGATCCAGCCATGCGGAGGCCTCGCCGGACCACGGCCCCATCGCCAGCAGAACCGCGCCGCCGTGGACCTCCGTCCCGTCTTCAAGTCGCACGCCGGATGCCACTCCTTCGGACGATGAGAGCAACCCGACAACCCTCCCGGAGGTCACCCGGGCGCCGCCCATCTCCGCCGCCTGGAGCGCGGACATGGTCAGGCGGTAGGAATCGACCGTCGGCTCGTTGTCGCTCCGTAAGCCGCCGAGGATATCTGCCGTGATCCACGGACTCATAGCGCGGGCTTCCTCGCCGGACATCCAGTCCATATCGACGCCCTCTGAGGCGCGCTGTGCCTGAAACTCGCGTAGTTCCGCGACCCCGGCATCGGAGATAGCGCAGCGCAGGTAGGGACCGGGCCGGTATCCGTGATCGATGCCGGTGAGCGCGGGAAGTGTTTCCGCGAGTTCCGCATGGAGCTGGAGCGTGGCCGGGGAGAGGGAGAGCATCGCGGGGTCGTTCTCGTGCGAGTAAGGCGTGAGCCACCCGGCGGACGTTCCGGACGCGCCGCTGGCGATGGCGTCTGCCTCTATGACGGTCGGCTTCAGCCCTCGCTGCGTCAGGTAGTACGCGGTCAGGCAGCCGATGATGCCGCCGCCAACGATAACGACATCCGGCGGGTTCGGGTGCGTCACGCCGTTATCACGAGTTCGCGAACCAGTCCCAGAACCTGGACGCCTGCGACACGGATACCTCGATGTCTTCCTCGAGTAGATAGCGTTCCGCGACAAGCTCCTCGCCTGCGGCGCGCACGCGGTCCAGGTACACGTCTTTCGAGGCGTAGCGCTCCTCGATAGACAACCGCGGATCCCCGGAGATGTCTCGTTGCGCACGGGTCGCCGCAAACGGCACCGTTCCGCCTGCGAACACCAGTAGCTGCGTCTCGCCGCCCGTCGAAGGGTGCCGAAGCGTCCAGCCGGTTGTCGCGGCTATCGGCACGGCGACCTCCGGCAGCGTGACACCGGCGACCTCGTTGCCGTCTGCGTCCACTGCGGATACCAGTGATCCAAATACCTTGCCCTCCCGCGGCGGGAAGGTCGTCACCTGCTCACGAGACTCCATCATCCCGAAATCGCGCCGCTTTGGATCGGCGTGGTGCCCGGGGTAGGCGGCCCCGGGGATCCGGTCGAAAACCGTGCCCGGTTGCGCCGTCGGAACGGCGGTCCCGTCGTCCAGTCTCGGGTGTCGGCTGGCTGGAGGCTCCACGCCGTCCACCACCCAGCTATCCATGTTGGCCAGGCAGGCCCGCAGCAGGGGCGCGTAATCGATGATGTTGCGCAGGTTCTGAGAGCGGTCCTGGCCCTCCTCACCGGCCGCTGCGACATCGGTCGGCGGCCACATGCCGAGCCCGTGCTCGGTGCCGGTGAAGTGGTAGACGCGCGTGTTCTCGCCGGGATCGACGTCCCGTGTCCCATCCGGGTCCGTGTGTAGCAGCGAGGCGTCACCCCGGTGATACTCGGCCGAGGTGTTCGTGTAGAACACCTTGACCTTGCTGCCGCGTTCATCGAGCCGTGCGTGCAGCGATCCGCTTTCCTCTATCTCAGGGTCCGTGGTCGGGACGCTGGCGAACGGGAAGAGCTGGGTCAGCATGTTGTTGCGGTCTTTGGAGTTCTGCCCAAATCTCTGGTTGAACTCTCCGCGCATGCCGCCAGCGACGTTTGCGATCACCCCGTCAAACGCCTCACGCCCCTCTTCGTCCAGGTTCAGGTCGTTGTACAGGTATGTGCGGAGGTAGCGGCCGGTCTGGGAGCGTCCGTATGCGTACGCGTGTTTGACGCCCGGGACCGGCGACTCCAGTGCCGACGTGCCGTGCTTGATCCACGATGTGACGTCCCTGAGCGCAGCAAAGCTGAGTCCCAGCACTCGGGCGCCGACCGTGGTGTAGATGACCTGGTACAGCCGACCCTTGGCAAACATGTCTCTCGAGCAGATGTAGTCGGGATCGGCGACGTAATCGCCATCTTCGTCTATGCGCCCGAAGCGCCAGGCATCCCGGGCTACCGGGTGTGGTTCGCCATCCGGTTCGTCTCGCACCTCCATCGATGCACCGGGCTCGTCCATATCGGTCGCCGGGTATGCACGATGCCCCTTGTCCGAGAGCAGGAAATTGTGGGTGTCGGTGGGCGATTGGAGCTGTGAGTAAACCTTGCCGGTTATCGGCTCGCCGTCCGGCCCGACGCCGTCCGGGCTGTGCAACGTGATCAGCGCCGGGTATGGGGGCGCGTCCTTCTGCCAACCGCAGGCCACGACCACGTAGCCATGCCGCATCAGGTAACCGTCCCCGGCGTCCACCTCGACGTCTATGGGCGTGTCTTCGTTGATGTTCGGCCGGGTCGCGCGGTTGAAATTCGGGAGTGCCACCCGGTTCCCGCGGTTGACCACGTCCAGCATCATCCGGCCGCTGGCCTTGCTTCGATCTACCGGCAAAAGGATCGAAACGTCCGCCGAGAACTCCACCCGGCCTTCGGCGTTGCGGGGCGCCAGCTCAACGTCCGTGATGCGTTCGTTGGCCGGGTGCTCGGGATCGATGTCGAAGTGCAGTGTGCCGCGCAACTCCTCGTAGGGCCCGACATCGCCCCAGGACTTTCCATCGGCGAGGGGACGGCTGAACTTCACATCGAAACGATTAACCGGCATCTGGCGTTCCTTGCTTGCGGGGCAGTTGATAAAGGCCGCGATTTCCGGCCACAGAGTACGCCGCATCTGGAAGTTGTGGAACCGACCGGCGCGAGCCATCCGCAACCCGGGAACAAAACTGACGCGATTCGTGCTCAATCTCGGATGGCGCCGCAGGGAACCGGGAAACGGGGTCCGGTTTATTCAAGCGCGGGGGTCGGCGCTAGTCGTAGTCGTTGGTGACAAGGCGGAGCATGTCATGAAACGCCACGACGCCTATCACCGCGCCGTCTTTGAGCACGGGCAGATGTGATACCGAGTCACGCATCATCGTCTTCAGGGCGTCCGTCAGTTTCGTATCCTCCGAAACCGTCGATCTGCTCTCGATCATTATTTCCTGCACCGGGCGGTGGCGAAGCGCTTCCATCGAGGTTGGGAATCCCTCGGGCCCACTGACCGACTGGTCTACGACCGAGTAGATGGGCTCGCGGGAAAACGGCACGTGCCATTCCGACGGGAAGAACAGGTTGTCCGTGATGATGCCGACGAAGATGCCGAACTCATCCACCACCGGCAACGATCCTATGCGGTGGTCGATCATGAGACGTGCCGCCTGGCCAAGTGTTTTGTCAGGCGTCATCGTGATCGCCGGACTGGTCATGATGTCCCCAACCGTCAGGGCGTCGGATTCGGTTTCTTGAGTGGCCGGCCTGGCGACATATGGCAAGACGAGAACCGGGCACTCCGCGCCCCGTACGACTTTGTCCGTGACCGAGCCAATCATCCACCGTCGGAACCGGCTCAATCCGCTGGACGCCATCACGACTATCGATCCGGGCTCGTCACGGGTCGTCCGGATAATTGCACGGGCAGGGTTGCCACTGGTGGCAATAGCTTCGGCGTTGATTCCCCTGGTGATCGCTTCAGTGACAAACGGTTCGAGATAATCTCTGGCATCGGCCCGCAACTGGCCGCCATCGTAATAACGGCCGTGCCACGCATCGATACTCGGGCGTTCCACGTACGCTTCGCTGGTCGCGGTGATGAGCCTGAGCCGTGCGTCCACTGCGGTTGCAAGCGCAATCCCAACTTCCAACCCCGTCGTTGACCCGGTCGCGGGGTCCATCGGGATGACTATGTTCTCGATCATCTGCGGAGTAGCCACGCCGGCGGTCATGTCGCCTCGCAGATCGCCGGGGCGCAGCAGGAACACCGGTATCGGAGACGTGCGCAACACGCGGTCCGCAATGCTGCCCAGCACTCCGCGAGCGATAGGCGAAGCCCGGTGCGTTCCCATTGCGATCAGATCGGCCTCGCTCGCTATCGCCTCGGCGACAATCCGGTCTTTCGGGTCTCCGCCGATCACATGGGATGTGACGCTCAAGGAGGCCGGGACCCGCTGTCGAGCGATGTCCGACAGGTATCGCGTCGCGGCGGTGTAAACCTGTTCATCTTTATCCTCGCCGCTCCCGTCCACGGCCTCCGATTCCGGGGCGGATCCAGTGTCGACAACCGTCGTGAGGATCACTTCCGCATCCAGTTGCGCGGCTAGTGGCACGATCCACGCCAGGATGCTTTCGGACGCCTCAGAGCCGTCCAGGGGGATGAGAATCCTGTTGAACACGTGCACACCTCCAGTTCGAGGTAACGAGGAATGAGGCTGTCACATCGGCTCCCATGATCAGCGTAGGAGCGAGCCGATGAGGATGTCGTGAGATGGAGCGCTTTTCGCGTGAGGTCCTGGTGCCGATCATAACCCAACACGGACGGCTTGAAGATCAGGTTGCGAGGGCATGCTGGCGAGCTGGCGCCGTACGGAACGGTGGAGTGGGCGCCCTTATGTCTGTATCTGCGCGTTGGCGGGATCTCGCGAGACCGGCGGCGCCGAAGTCGACGCCCGTGCTGAAGCCGATTTTCCAACGGCCAACCGGCGGCTGAACTTCGCAACCAATGATTTATGGGAATTCGGGTTTCTTTTGTATGGCAGGTGCGGTGACTGCGTTCCCGGACACGGCCATACCCTCGAACGGAACATGTGTACATCTAATTGGTACAACGTGCCCGCCCGACGAAACAACACAGGGAGATGTGTCTCAGGGTGTCACAAAGCGGTTGCCCCAAGGAATACGGCCCCAACTATCAAGGCCACTCCGAAAACAAATTGTCCATACCGGGTTATCGTCATTTTGTTATCCATTCAAACTGTGCCTACAGGGTGTAGACGTTCGGGCGCAGTCGAATGTTCCAACCAGGGATTTCGGCACACAGCTCGGCGATGAACCGGTATCTCCGAAAACGGCGCAACTATGGATATCGCTGAGCCACGTCTCTAGCTGCCCGAGCCAACGCGGAGACCGCCTCGAACTCACCGCGGCTCAACTGTCATGAGAGACACCGTGTATTGCGTTTGGTGTGGGTCTCTTGTGAACCAGATGGCCGACCGTGATGTTGATCCAACAACGTCCCACGAACTGAGCGATCTCGCGTTTTTAGCCACCATGCCCGTTCGTGTAGTAGTCCCAGCGGATCCCGGCGTGGGTAACCAGGTCGTCGATGTCTTCGTGTAAGACGTAGCCCTCGTCTGCTACCGCCGTTGCGGCATCCCTGATCTGTGAGAGGTAGGCGTCTCGGGATGGGTAGCGCTCTTCTATTGATGGACGGGGATCGTCCGTTGCCTCTCGTGCTGCCCGAGTCTTCGCAAACGGGATTGTTGCTCCCATGAACACGAATAGCTGGCGCTCGCCGCCGTTGTCCGGGTGGCGCAGGTTCCAGCCCGTGTGTGTCGCCAGCGGGACCGTGACCTCGGGCATTCGGATGCCTGCGATCTCGTTGCCGTCGGTGTCCACCGCCGAGACCAGCGACCCGAAGGGTTTGCCGGGGATCGCCGGTAGCGTGTGCGTCTGGTTGATGTTCGGATCGGCCCCGAAATCGAGCCGCCGCGGCAGGGCGTAGCGGTCCGGCACGCCGACCCCGGGGATACGGGCGAAGATCGGCGCCAGTTCTTCCGGTGGAACGGCCGTGCCGTCGTCCAGTCGCGGGTGGTTGCTTGCAGGTGCGGAGACGCCGTCCGTGACCCATCGATCCAGGTTCACCAGGGCGCCCCGGAGCGCCGGCGAGTAGTCGATCTCGTTCAGCGAGTTTTGCCCGGCCTCGTCCATCATGTCGTTCCGGTTGGTCGGCGGCCACACGCCGAGCCCGTGTTGCGTGCTGCCGAAGTGGTAGATCCGCACGTTCTCGCCGTGCTCCACGTCCCGGGTTCCCTCGACATCCGTGTGCAGCAGCGAGGCGTCGCCGCGGTGGTACTCGGCGGACGAATTCGTGAAGAACACCCGGGTGTTGGAGCCACGTGCCTCGAACCGACTCAGCAGCGCGCCGGTCTCCTCCATCTCGGGGTCGGTCGACGGCTCGTCGGTGAACGGGAACATGTGGACCATCATGTTGTTGCGGTCCTTGGAGTTTTGCCCGAATCTTTGATTGAACTCGCCCCGCATGCCGCCGGCGACGTTGGAGATGATGCCGTCCAGGGCCTCACGACCTTCCTCGTCCTGGTTGAGGTCGTCGTAAATGAAGGTCCGCATCATGCGGCCGGTCTGCGATATGCCGTACGAGAAGGCGTGGTCGATATGCCCGGCCAGCGGGTTCCCGGCGTTGCCTGAAACATTCCTGGGACCGTGCTTTATCCAGCTCGTGCAGTCGCGCAGAGCGGCGAAACCCAGTCCCAGCACGCGTGCGCCGGTGGTGGTGTAGGCGACCTGGTAGAGGCGGCCCTTTTCAAACCCGCCGTCGAGCGACACGTATTCGGGATCGGCGACGTACTGGCCGTTTTCGTCAACCCGACCGAAGCGCCATTTGTCGCGGGAGATCGTCTCAGGGGGAAGGTCCGGCATGTCGCGGACTGTCAGCACTGCGCCCGGCTCGTCCATGTCCACCGCCGGGTAAGGTCGATGGTCGCGGTCGGACAGCATCATGCTTGGTACATCGTGTCCGCGCTGCAACTGCGACCAGATGCGGCCCGTTATCGGCGATCCATCCGGGTTTGTGGCGTCCTGAGACCGCATGCCGATCAAGCCCTCGAAGGGCGGCAGGTCGTTCTGCCAGCCACAGGAGATGATCGAGTAACCGTGCCGCATCAGGAAGCCATTGCCGGGGTCGACCGGGACGTTGGGGTCGGCCGGGTGCACGCCGCCGTAGATCGGTCGTTCGCCCAGGTTGAACATCGGGATCGACACTCGGTTGCCGCGGTTCACCACGTCGAGCAGCATTCGGTGATTGCCGCGTGACGGATCGGCCGGCGCGACGATGGCGAGGTCTGACTCGAACTCCACCAGCCCGGCGGCATTTCTGGGGGCCAGCTTCACGTCAGTGATCCGTTCGTTGGCCGGGTGTTCGGGGTCGATGGCGAACTTGAGCGTGCCCTTGATCTCTTCGTACGCGCCGGCATCGCCGAACGCCTGTCCGCCGGCCACGGGTCGTCTGAGCTTTATCTCAAATCCGGTCACTGGCATCTGGTGTTCCTTCTTGGCCTGGCTTGGTCTGGAGTTTCTGGAGCGGAATTGAACGTCGGCCGAGTGAAGGGCTTCTCCCTCACCCCACCCCTCTCCCGCTGGGAGAGGGGTATCAGTTGCCCCCTCCTAATGGAGGAGGGGGTTGGGGGTGGTTTTTGGCGGCTACACCATATCGGAACGTAGTCGCTCATCGCGACCCACCTCCAACCTCCTCCCTCCCAGGGAGGAGGCTTTCTGTTCAGCCCTCTCCCATCGGGAGACGGGTTTTTTCGCCTCCTCCTGACTCAGGAGGGTGTTGGGGGGTGGTTACCTGTCAGGAATAATGAGAGATGTCAGGGAGGGGATCACCGTCATGGCAACTGCGTGGCGGGAGGCCCATTTGTCATCCCGATTCTTCTGGCACCGGAAGGACGAGAGACTTTCACCGACAGATCGTCTGGCAGAGACACCCTGGATCCGGGAGAACCGTCGACCTTCGCTTGCCCCCTTACTCCCCCCTCCCGTTCGTGAACCAGTCCCAGCGGACTCCCGCCTGCGTGACCACTCGTTCGATGTCCTCTTCCAGCATGTAGCGATCTGCGACCAGCGCAGCCGCCTTCTCTCGCACCAGTCCCAGGTACTGGTCCTTTGAGGTGTAGCGCTCGGCGATTGACGGCCGCCGGTCTCCGGTGGACGCTCGCTCTTCGGCGGTTCGTGCGAACGGCAGCGTGGAGCCGCGTGGTCCGCCCGTGAGGCCGATGATCTGGTCCGGCGCGCCGACATCCGGGTGGCGCAGGTTCCAGGGCGTGGAAGTCGCAAGAGGCACAGACACGTCCGGGTGGGTGATTCCGGCGATCTCGTTTCCATCCTCGTCAACGTCCGAGACCATCGACCCGTAAGCCTCGGATGGCGTTGGGGGGAGATTTAGCGTGCGAGCCTGATCCGGGCCGGCGCCGAAATCGAGCCGCTTCGGCACCGGAATGTGCGCCGGGAACTTGACCGGGATGCCTTCAAATGCGCGAGCCAGTGATGCTGCGGGGACCGCGGTGCCGTCGTCCACCCGCGGGTGTTTGCTTGGCGGTGGCGCTGTGCCATCGGTGATCCACTCGTCCATGCGGACCAGTAACGCCCGGATGAAGGGTGTGTAATCGACCGAGTTCAGCAGGTTCTGGCCCCGCATGCCGTCGATTTCTTGCGTGTCGGTCGGGGGCCAGATCCCGGGACCGTGCATCGTCGCAGAGAAGTGATAGGCGCGCGTAGACGGGTGGTCCTCGACATCGGCCTGGCCGGAGGGATCGATGTGTACCAGTGACGCGTCGCCCCGCCAGTATTCCGCCCCCGTGTTGGTGAAGAAGGTCTTCATGTTGGAGCCGCGTTCGGTCATGCGGTCCAGCACGCCGCCGGTTTCTTCCGTGACCGGGTCGGTGGAGGGAGAAGCCGTGAACGGGAACATCTGGGCGATCACGGAGGGCAGGTCCTTAGACGGCTGACCGAACCGCTGTGTGAACTCTCCGCGCATGCCGCCGCCGACGTGCGGAAACACACCCTCAAACACGTCACGGCCTCCCTCGTCCCGGTTCAAATCCATGTACAGGTAGTGCCGAAGGTATCGGGCGCTCTGGGAGACCCCGAACGCTATCGCGTGGTCGATCTCTCCCGCTGTCGGGTTACCGTCACCGGCGGCGCCGTTCTTGAGGAAGGACACGGCGTCCCGCATGGCGATATAGCCGAGGCCGACCACGGGCGCGCCGATGGTGGTGTATGTGAGCTGGTACATCTTGCCCGGCTCGAACCCATCGGCCAGGTAGATGAAGTTGGCGTCCTCGACCGGCACTCCGTGGTCTTCCAGCGCGAAGCTCCACTGGTTTCGCGGGATCAACCGCGGCTCAAGATCGGGCTGATCGCGGACCGTGAGCAGAGCGTTCTGTTCCAGCGTATCGGCCGCTGCGTGAGGCGTGTGAAAACGGTCAGCCAGCCTCAGATGCCGTACGCGGCTCATGGGCTGGAACTGGGAGAAGATCCGGCCGGTGAGCGGCATGCCGCGATCGATAGCGTCCGGCGCGTACAGCTTCATCCGTCCGGCGAGTCGTGGAGCGTCCGGCGACCAGCCGCACCAGACCGCGGTGTACCCCCGTCGCATCAGGAAGCCGTTGCCGACCTCGGCCGGAGGATCTTCGCCTGCAACAACCGCGGCCCGTGGTGCGCTGTTGAACTGGCCGAGCATCACCTTGTTACCGCGGTTCAGCACGTCATAAACGATCGTCCGCCTTCCCCGAGCCGCGTCGACGGGACGCATGACGTGAAAATCCGCCGCGAACTCCACCAGCCCGGCGCTGTTGCGCGGGGCGAGATCTATGTCAGTGATTCGTGAGTTTGCCTCGTGATTCGGATCGACGGCGAAACGCAGAAGACCCCGTAATTCTTCGTACTGGCCGACATCGCCGAACTCCTGGCCATCGGCCAGTGGTCGGCGGCTGGTGATCTCAAACTGGGTGACGGCCAAGAGACAGCTCCTCGGAGTTCCTGGGGTTACGGAAATCTGTACGACGGCCAGAGTCTACTCTCGTCGCCAGGCCTCTGTGCTTAATCCGGGCTGGCTTAAGTGAGCAACCGTCGTATCATGCGCTCGCCCGGCCAGATATCCGGAAGAGACCGGATGGCGATATTTAGATTCAACACCCTGGAATACGGAGCCGAACATGCCCACGTTGATGACCGGCAAGAAAGCGTTGCTGGAGATGCTCAAGGCCGAGGGGGTCGAATACATATTTGGCAACCCCGGCACCAGCGAGGGTCCGATCATCGACGCGCTGGAGGACTACCCGGAGTTTAAGTACATCCTGACACTGCAGGAGGGCGTTGCCGTGGGGATGGGCGACGCCTACGCACGCGCTACCGGGCGGGCAGCGTTCGTGAGCTTGCATATCGACAGCGGACTGGCGAACGGCATCAGCCTGATGCAGGACGCGTTCACCACCGGCACGCCGATGGTGGTCGTCTCCGCAAACTACGACACGCGCAAGCTGGCCGAGCGCAAGACCGACCTCGCAGAGATGGTGCGCTCGGTCACCAAGTGGAGCGTTGAGCTCACGCACCCGGACCAGATTCCGAGCGTAATGCGGCGCGCCTTCAACGAGGCCAACTCGCATCCCAAAGGCCCGGTGTACGTGGGACTGACGTCAAACGCACTGGATGGCGAAGCCGAGATGAACATCATTCCGTCGACACCCGTGTACGACGCCGGAGGGCCGGATCCGTCGGGGATAGCCCAGGCGGCGGAGATCCTGGCGGGCTCCGAGCGGGGGTTGCTCGTGATCGGCGACAGGGTGGGCGAAGCGGACGCCGTGCAAGAGACGGTGAAGATCGCCGAGTTACTGGGACTGCCGGTTTACCAGGCGCCCGGCGGCAACGTTGGGTTCCCGACGACGCACCCGCAGTTCATGGGCGCGCTCGCGCTGCGACGGGCCGAACACCGGGAGGTCATCAGGCGCGCGGACGCCGTGCTGGCGGTTGGAGCGGACGTCTTTGCAGACCTGTTTTATTTCACCGATATCCAGCTTCAAGAGGCGACCAAGCTGATCCACATCGACTCACGGCCGGGCATGGTAGGGCGCTCCGAACCGACAGATATCGGAATCCTGGCGAGTCCCAAGCTGGCGCTTCCAGCGCTGGCGGAAGCCGTGGAGGCAAAACTCGACGATGTCCAGCGCGCCGCTATCGACGTTCGCAGATCCGCCGCGGAAGAGGCACGTACGGCCGAGCGTTCGTCGTACGAGTCCGGGGTGGCGGACAAGTGGGACAACGATCTCATGACACCGGCGCGGATGATATCGGCGCTGGCCGATGCGCTGCCGGATGACGCCGTCGTCCTGGATGATTCGATCAGTTCCAAGGCGGCTTTGCGGCATTACATCCAGGGCGAGAAGCCCGGGGACCTGATAGGCGGGCGCGGCGGCGCGATCGGCTGGGGCATCGGGGCGACGATGGGCGCGCAATGCGCCAACCCGGACCGCCCGGTGATCGGAATCATCGGCGATGGCAGCTCGATGATGACCATCCAGGGCCTGTGGTCTGCTGCAAACGACAACATTCCATGCGTTTTCGTGATATGCAACAACGGCATGTACAGGGTTCTCAAGGTCAACATGGACATCTACAAAAAGGACGTCCTGCAGGAAGAAGAGGCGGGGAGCAGTTACCTGTACATGGACTTCCCGACTCCGTTCGACGTGGCGGCGATAGCCAACAGCATGGGCGTCCACGGGGAGCGCATCACGAAGCCGGAAGAGATCAAGCCCGCGCTCGACCGTGCGCTGGCATCGGGCAAACCGGCCCTGCTGGACATGGTGATCGACGGGGCGCTGTAAGAGGTCTGCCCGGGCTCGCCCCCGGTGGCGGTGGCATATGACGGCAAAGCGTATCCACATCCTTGGCGGGAGTTGCGCACGTAAGACCACGATAGCGCGCGCTCTGTCGGATCGCCTCGGCATCACTTACTACGCGCTTGACGATCTGCACTGGGACAACTCGAATGGATACCTCGGAACCCGTCGCGATCCCGACGAACGGCGGCGGATGTTATCGGAGATCCTGGATAGAGAATCATGGATCATCGAGGGCGTCTATTACAGGTGGCTTGCCGACGCCTTCCTGGCCGCCGATGTCATCGTGATTCTCGACCACGGGATATGGAGGAGACAGGCGCGAATTATCCGTCGATTCGTGCGAGGCAAGCTCGGGCGCGAGGACGGCCAGGAAGAGGGCTTGCGGAGCTTCTGGGAGACCTTCCGCTGGAACCATAGATACGACCGCAGCTACCTGCCGGCGACCCGGGGATTCGTTTTGTCAGTCGGGCGTAGTTGGACCGACTGCCGGACATTCGAGGATGTCATGAGAGCGGTGAGTGTTGCCGGGTAAGGCGAGGCGTGAGGTGCCGTCCGGAGGGTCTTCCCCCTCCTCCCGGGTAGACGGCAACGCCTGAACGGGTGGTCTCGGTGCCAGTGTCTTCCGCGCCCCGGAACTCCGTGTCTCCGAGGTGTCACGACCGAAACGGCACCTTTCGTCCGTGTTTCTACCTAGAAATCCTGTCGATTCGTCACGTCACTACCGCCCGGGGGCATGATTCACTTGAACCTGCCGGCTGACGCGCAGGTGTCGGGATTCACGCTCTCGAAGGCGTGTCCGACCGGAATCCGTTGGTCGGCGCCGCAATACGGGGAGCCGTCCAAGAAACCACTGATCACACTGGTTGAGGTTTCCGATGTCATCGAATACGCACCCGGCAGATAACACACCCGTTTCTCCACGGACGCGCGCCCTGAAAGAGATCGGCAAGCGCTTTTCGTCGGAACCGACTATGGGGGATGTTTATCCTGACTTTGTCAATCTGGCCGGCGAAATCATCGAGTTCGACCGGCTCAGCATTTCATCGGTCGATTCGATGACCGGAACGCTGGATGCTCTCTACGTAGACGGCATATTCCTGTCCGACCGCGACGCGGGATTCGGATACCGGCTGACTGGCACGCTTGTCGGGCCTTCTATCGAGAGGGGAAGGGCGATAGGGATGGACGGCGACACCCTTCTGGAGAACTGGCCGGGGGGCGATGAACTTGCCGCAGCCGGACTCCACTCCATCCTGGCGACGCCTCTGATGGTCGATGGTGTGCTAATCGGGGTGATGTTGATGGCCCGGAAATCCTCGGCCGGATTCTCTGCGGAAGAGGTCGCGCTGGCCGGAGAGATCGGGTTTGAGATTTCCAGCCCCATGGCCGCCGAGCTCCGGCGAAACTCAATCTACAGGGCCATGGCCGCCTGAACTGCGGCGCCGGTCTGCTTGCGCAGGCGGATCAGGATGAAACGCTGGATATCATGCGCGATTCAGGCATGGATCCGCCGAAGGAACTCATCTGGTGCAGCGGAGCCGCTGCAAGCCAGGATTGCATTGGGCGCCCGGCGTCCGTATCGCGCCGCCGAAAATCAGGTGTAGTTAGACCGACGTGGCGATCCGTCGTACAACTGATTGATTGATGGGAACATCCCCCCGGTGGCGGGCCGTTAGCCGCCGCCTTCCGGCCGCGCTGATGAGTCGTCCATCTGCCTCGCCAGCTCGTTATCCACGCGCCGCACCGCCGCATTCCGGTCCTCCTCGCCGAGAAGTCGAGCCAGGAATGACAGGACGGCAGGGGCTTCCTCTGGCTTGAGATGTCTGCCAAATAGTTCGTACACATTGTGGGAGTGCTCCGGACCGGCATCGTCCAGGGCTTTTCGCCCCCTGGCAGTCATTTTCACGTACGACCGGCGCCGGTCCTCCGTGGATTGCTCGCGAGCGACAAGGCCTTCTTTCACCATGCGGTCTACAAGCCGGGTGACCCCGCTGCGTGTCAGGATCACCCCCTTCACCAGCGCCCCGTGGGTGAGGCGTTTACCCGGGGCTTGCTCCAGCATGATCAGAACCTCGTACCAGGTTATGAGCATGCCGTTTCGGGTCTGCAGATCTCGTTCCAGCGCCCCCATGATTGAGGTGTACGCGTACATGAAGCTGGCCCATGCCTGAAGTTGGTCGGGATTCCAGGGAGTGTTTCTCACAGGTTCAGGTTACCAAAAATAGTTGCGACCGTAATAGTTGTGTGAGCAATAGTTGAAAACGCAACCAATAATGAATACTGTCTCTCCATCACGAATTGACCCGGAAACCACTATCGCATGTCGGCGTGGGTGGCCAGATGGGTCCAGTAAGGAGGGACATGATGGACACGACAAACCCGCAGGAAAAGATTCTTGTAACCGGCGCAACCGGGAACGTGGGCGGGGTGGTGGCGATGGAACTTGTTGGGCGTGGCGTTTCCGTCCGAGCCCTTGTACGGGACGAGAGCAGGGCCGTCGGACTGGCTGGAGCCGGAGTCGAGATCGTGGTCGGGGACATGGATGTGCCGGAGACACTTGATGCGGCGCTTTCCGGCGTCCGGGCGGTGTTCCTGGCGACCTCCGCAAACCCGAACTCCACTGCCCAGGTCAGGAACGTTATCGACGCCGCTTTGAGGGCGGACAAGCCACACATCGTGAGGCTCGGCGCGGCTGCGCCATCGGACGACGGCCCGATCCTCGGACGTCTGCATGCGGAGTCCGATTCCGACCTTGCGGGATCTGGTCTCCCGTACACCTTGCTGAGGCCGAGTTCGTTCATGCAGAACGCAATGATGGCGGCCCCAAGCGTGATCTCGGAGGGCGCCATCTATATGCCCTTCAAGGACGGCCGGCTTGGACTGATCGATGTCCGAGACCTGGCGGAATGCGCTGTGATCGCCCTTTCCGGGGATGGCCACGAAGGCAAGACCTACACGCTTACCGGGCCGGACTCGATCTCCTACTACGATGTCGCTTCCGCACTGTCAGACGCAATTGGCAAAGAGGTCAAGTACGTCGACATCCCGCTGGAGGCCTGCCGGGAAGCGCTGACCGGTATGGGATTGGACGACTGGACCGCGAACGCCTACGTCGAATACTTCGATCTGTTCGGCCAGAACGGGTACGACTTCACGACGAACGAGGTGGAACGGATAACGGATCACTCGCCGCGCTCGATCAGCCAGTTCGCTGCCGATTTCGCGGGCGTGTTTGGAGCCGAAACCGCTGATCTGGGAGCGTAGTTGTCACGGGCGTATGCCTGAGAAGGGTCGGGTTTCGCGGCAGATGAATCGCTGCTGGGGACCCTCCCTTCGAGGGCCTCAGGGCTCGGATGAGGGGTATTCGTCGGTCGACCAGATCGTGGGGGAATTGCCATGCGCCCCTGCAACTCTGCGGGGTTGCTTGCCCCCTCTCCCCGTGCGGGAGAGGGCCGGGGTGAGGGGTGCCGTGATGGCTCGCGAGCCATCACGGGCGCCCAGCGCGAGCATTCCAGGTTCGACGGAAACAATCTCGATGGCGCCAATGGGCGGAGCACCCCCCCACAACGAAAACTACCCGTTCGGCGCGACCGGCGCGGCCGCGTCATCCGTGTAGTGGTGGACGATGTCCGGTGCGGTGGCCGTGATCCTGATCGATGGCTTGTCGCCGACGGTCATGAGGTTGTGAGATGTGCCTCCGGGGACGAATACGAGGTCTCCCGGACCCGCGGTCACGGGATCCTGATCCGAAATGCTGAACTCGATCTCGCCGTCGATTACCGCCCACCACTTGTCCATCTCCGGGTGCCAGTAGCGCCGGTTCACTGTGCCCGGCAGCTCGTGCGTGATGAGCAACCGGTTTCGGGAGTCCAACACCGCCAGTTCTTTCCAGCTGGAATCGCTGCCGTGCTTTTCCAGCAGCTTTTTCATTGACGTGTGGATCAGGTTCGGCGAAGACAGGCCTTCGTCCACGGGGATGAGCCGACTCGGCGGCACGCCCTTGATGTCGTGGTTGCTGTCCGGGTGCGTGATGCCGACTCGGATCGCCTGAACGCCTTCGACAGGCCGGATGTCGTGGGCGAACCCGGCTGGAGCGATCACGATGTCGCCCCACCCGGCGTCGACCGGCTCGTACTGGCCGATCTGGTATCGGGTTTTACCGTCCAGGATGATCCAGCACTCGTTGAAATCCGGGTGGATGTGCGGGTCCGGAGGCGTTCCGGGGGGGCCGGAGATCCAGACGACACGGTTGCGCCCGTCCTCGATCGGCACCTCGGCCCAGGGGCTGTCCGCCGGGTGCCGGCCCATGATGTCCGCGTGGCGTGTGATCGTGAGATTTTTCGTCTGTGCGGTGCTGGTCATCTCGTAATCCTCCGATTGGCCCCGGCGACGGCGTAGGGGTTGGCGACATCTTATATCGGTGACCCGTCACACCGCGATCAAGATCTGGTCGGAATGAGCGCACGCTCGGACCCGGAATCGTGTTTAATTCGCCGGGCGAAGCCATCCCCGGAGCCTGACGGTCACGTGACCACGGAGGGAATATGTACGAACTACGCAGGACCTATGTCACCCTGCCCGGCAAAGAGAGGCAGGTCGCCTCGTTACTCCAGCGCATGGGCCAGGTCCTGGTTGATGCCGGAGTTCGAGCGCCTTTTCACGTGTCGTTTAGCAGCGGCACAACCCCGGGAGCCAAACAGCTGGTTCGGATGACCTGGACCTCGGAATCGATCGAGTCCACGTACCGGGGTGGCAGGGAGAATCCTGCGGAGTACACCGACATGATGGCGTTGCGGAACGAGTTGACGACCGATACGTGGATCGAGTTCAACGAGTTGATGAACGACGACAAGATGGTCGACACGTAAAGCCAGTGATTTTCGTGGGAGCGTCAGGCGTCGACCTCACGACGAATCCCTGAGTAACAATCCGGCAACCGCTGATGAGTGTTTTGTTGCGAGGAATCCTCTCCCTCACCTGGCCCTCTCCCGCTGGGAGAGGGGAATGTTTAAGAAAGAGAACGGAAAACCAATGTACGAACTGCGCAGGACTTACGTAACGCTGCCGGGCAAGGAGAGGCTCGTCGCCTCGATCCTCCAGCGGGCCGGAACGATGCTGGTTGAGGCCGGCCTCCGGGAGCCGTTTCACGTCTCGTTCAACGGCGGAACATGCCCGGGCGAGAAGCAGCAGGTCCACATGACGTGGACGGCCGAAAAGATCGAGTCGCCGATGCGGGCCGGGAACCAGAACCCGGACGGTTACGGGGATTTCATTGCGGAGCGAGACCAGTACACGACGGATACCTGGCTCGAGATCAACGAGCTGATGAACGCCGACAAGATGGTGGACGGTTAGGGCGAGGCCGACGATTCACCACCCTCGCCCCAACCCTCTCCCGTGAAGGGAGATGGGGCAAACGGAACCTCCTCCCTGCCAGGGAGGAGGTTGGAGGTGGGTCGCGTATTACGGTCATGATTTGAGATACATTTCTCGCCGTGAAAGTAACCACCCCCTGCCCCCTCCTGAATCAGGAGGGGGAATTGCGTAGCGTGTCTGCAGTCCCTTGACCGCAGTACGCGCGCGGCTACAGTAGCCCCCGCCGCTATAACTCACACATGACAGGAACGCACATGCCAGGCTCCATCACCGATGCCGACCTCAAGGCCGCCCTTCCAGACGTCACATCGCCTCAGTCGTTCGCCGGCCTCGACGGCCCGATCACGATCCATCGCGATGAGTGGGGCATCCCGCACATCAAGGCGGAGTCGGAACACGACGCCTTTTTCGCCCAGGGATTTGTTACCGCCCAGGACCGGTTGTGGCATATGGATTACGACCGTCACCGGGCGCTTGGCAGGTGGGCGGAATGGGCTGGCCCGAGCGCCCTCAAAGAAGACCGGCTCATGCGTCGCCTCAGTCTCGAGCGGGCGGCGAAGGCTGATTTCGAGGCGTCACGACCCGATGCCCGGGCGATGGTTTATGCGCTGACCGACGGCATCAACGCATTCATCAAGACCACGAAGACGCTGCCGGTCGAGTACGGGCTCCTCGGCGAGACGCCGGAGAGATGGCGGCCCTGGCATTCCTTCGCCGTCTACAAGGTGCGCAACATGCTGATGGGCACCTTCGATATGAAGTTGTGGCGCGCCCGGATCACCAACGCGCTCGGCCCGGAGCATGCCGCCCGGCTGTTCCGTGGCTACCCGCTCAACCACCTTGTCACCACTCCTCCGGGCGTGGAGCACACGGGTGCGCGTTACGACCCATACGAAGAGCTCGCGGAGTCATGGCAGCAGCTCAACCAGATCGGCGAGATCGACAACGGCAGCAACTCATGGGTCGTGAGCGGGAAGTGGACCGAGTCAGGCCAGCCACTCGTCGCGGGAGACTCTCACCGCGGCCTGGACACGCCCAGCGTCTACTACCAGGTACACATGACCTGCCCGGACTGGTCCGTATCCGGCTACTCGGTCCCGGGCGTGCCTGGTGCGCCGCACTTCAGCCACACGGAGCATGTCGGCTTCGGGATGACACACGGCAACGCGGACTACCAGGACCTGTTCATCGAGCGGTTCCGGGAAGCGTCCGGCGGACTCGAATACGAGTACCACGGCGGCTGGTACCCGGCTGACGTCCGTACCGAGGTACTGAACTGCAAGGGACACGAAGATCTGACGATTGAGGTCGTGGTCACGCGACACGGCCGGATTGTCGCCGGCAACCCGCGGGATGGCATTGGACTCGCGTTCAGTCACACCGGCACGAACGGTCCGACGAAGTGGATGGACGCCGTACTGGATATCCTTCGTGCCGGTGACGCCGACGAGCTTGAGCAGGCGGTCAAGGAGTGGACGGAGCCGGTCAATAACTACATGTATTGCGACACGAAAGGGAACTTTGGATACCGCCTGCGGGGCCGAATTCCCATCCGTGACGTCGCCAACACCTGGGCTCCGGTCGACGGATCCTCCGGGCTGTACGAGTGGGAACGGGAGATTCCGTGGGAGGAGTTGCCGCATATCCGCAACCCCGAAGTGGGCTACGCCGTCACCTGTAATCAGAAGGTGACGACGGACGAGTATCCGTATCACATCAACCACTTTTTCGCGAACGAGTGGCGCGCCCGTCGTATCACGAACCGGATCAAGGCCGTGCCGAAGGGCGAGATGAATGTCGAGTCGATGGGCGCCATCCACGGCGACCGTATCTCGATCCCGGCGACATGGGTCGCAGAGCGGGTCGCTGCACTTGACGCGGAGGATGCCCGGACCCGTGAAGCGCAGGCGTTACTGGCCGCGTGGGATGGCGAGATGGGTCGCGACGACGTGGAGCCGACCATCGCCGCGGAGGTGATGTCGCAGGTCCAGTGGGAGATCGCCACGCACCTGTTTGGGCCGATGGTGGATGAAGTACTCGCCGGTTCCGGCCGGGGCGGCCCCTCCCACTGGGGCGAGCTGGTGTCGCACGTTTGGGAGAGCCTGAAAGCTGACGACGACGAATTCCTCCCCGAAGGCCGGACATGGGATGAGGTGCTGGCAGACGCGTTGACCGGTGCTGTTGCAGAGTTGACCGCTCAGCTTGGCTCGGACATGTCGGCGTGGGTCTGGGGGACGGTGCATCACACAAAGCCGGTTCACCCGCTCTCGGCCGTGTTTCCGGAGACGGATGGAGCGCTGGATCCGCCTCAGATTCCCATGGGCGGCGGCATCGATACACCCCAGGCCGGAAGTTTCTCGCAGGGCAACAAGTACGTAATCACCGGTCTATCGGTGAACCGCTACATCCACGATCCGTCTGACTGGAAGAACTCGAAGTGGGTCTCTCCACTTGGCGCTTCCGGCCACCCCGGAAGCTCGCATTATGCAGACCAGGCGCCGATCTGGGGCGAGGTGGACTACGTTCCGCAACTCTGGGACTGGGACGAAATCAAGGCACGAGCGGAGACGACGCAGGAGTTGAAACCCTCCTGAAACGCTACGTTTGACCAAACGTAGCGTTTTGCCCCTGTAGCGACCGTATTCAGGGTACAATATAGGTGAGGGAGAAAAGGGATTCTCCCCCGCAAATGGAATGCTCAAAAGGAGGAACGGAGTGTGAGTAATTCAGACCTCGCCGCGTTGCCTCCGGCGAACCATACTTGAGGAAAGCAGCAGGGCCAGGTCCCACGGTTTGACCGGTGGGACGGCCGCACGGTAGTCATCCCGAACAGCATTGAGGTTCGCCGCACAGGCATCGCGACGCCGTCCGTGAGTCGACGGACGAGGACTAGTGCGATGCGCCGGACGCGTACGTGAACGCGGACCCGGCGTTGGCAGCGAGCGGGCCGGGGCGCCCATCACGGGCCCCACTAGAACGGGTAACGGGGCTCCCCGGGGGATTCGTCGGGAATACGAATACCGCTCCCGGGCGCGTCGGATGAGACCGGCACGCAGAGTTTGAGAGGGGAGGCACGTCGGTGTTCACTACCGGTAAGGTACGTGTCTTCGTATGGACCCACAGGTGGTTCGAGCCCATTACTGGACCCGGGCGGGATGGTCTGCGGTGAGGAACGGGACGCCGTTACGCCGCCGACGCACCCCGGTGCCGGGTCTCCGAGAACCTCCGGGATCCGCGACTGAGTTCTTCCAGGGTTACAGTGACCGTGCCGCGGGCCGTCTGGCTCCGGGACGGCAGCCCCTCCGGTCATGAGACCGGGAAGCGGATCCCTGAGTGAGTCCGGGTTGGGCGCGAGGACGAAGGATGGGCCGGGCGATTACGCCCGGCCCTGATTTTTTGTCTCATTCCTTCAGGCTGAACGGCGGGTACCTGTCCGGGATTTGCGTTGTCATTACCACCAATCTCGGCGTCCCCTCTTTCGTTACAACGTCCGTGGGAAGTACACGTAGGGGCGGGGCTTGCTCCGCCCGACAGAGTCATGGGATGTCGTTCGTGTTGCCCAACGCCTGGTGTAGGCGTCTCGCGATACGCCCTTCACGGCGACGTCATCCCGAGCGTAGCCGAGGGAACTTCACCAACAGATCCTCCAGGCAAAAACACACCGATTCGCGCGAGCACCCCGATCCTCTCCCGCCGGATGAGGTTGTGGATACGCGGCGGCCATGTCGCCCAGCGCCTCGCGCCTCGTGTGGGCGTCTGGTGATACGCCCACAGGCGGGGCTTGCCCCGCCCCTGCACGTTACGAATTCGGGTTCGTCACACGCTAAACGATGGATCTACTCGCCGAGCGAAAACGGCGGATATCGATCGGTCGTGAGCAGGAACCCGTACGCCCACATTCGGCTCCCGTAACGCAGCATTCCGACCATGTAGTTGAACAATCCCCTGGGTACCTGGCCCGTGAACAGGATTGCAAACCAGAGAGCTATCCCCAGCGGCAACGCAACGATCCAGAGGATTATTAACCCGATTATGTGGGGAATCACCAGTAGCCATTTAACGAGCGGCATCCAGCGATTGAGATCGGTCTGGGCGTCCGGGTAGGGAATGTCCAGGTGGACCGACTGCTCCTCGTCCGTCGACGGATACTCGTGCGTGATCAAGAAGCCGTATGCGGTGACACGAGTCGAAAAGCGTGTCAGGGCGAGGTTCCAGTCGTACCACCAGCGCGGGTATTTCTGACGAAACACGATCATGAGCAGTATCGGCAGGAACAGCATGCTCCCAAGAGCGGATAGCACGATTCCGATCGGGATCGCCACAAACATCCTGAAAAACGTCGTCAGGCGGTTCGGCTCCTCGGGGTAATCGATCGTGAGCGTGAGTGGAAAGTCGGACGCAGGCATTTCACTCTTCCTCCTCTTGTCGTTCTAGACGATTCCGATCCGGGGCAGGAAAGAATACCTGCCCTGACCATCGAGGTCTGAAATCAGGCGAGTTCACCCGTTTTCAAGATGGCTATCGCCGCTGAGACTGGCATATGAGACGGATACTGGCAAGTGAGATTCATGTGACGAAAAAGTGATCTAGCGCGAGAAAAGCCGGGAACATTGCCCGGCTCTTCTCGTGTCTCGGCCTGCGTCGGTGTCTAGTGGAAGGCCCTTTCGTCCTCCAGCGTTCGGAGGTTCCGAGCCGGGTACTGGTGTCCGGAGTACTTTTCGAACTTGCTCTCGTCCAGTTCGATACCGATACCCGGGTCTGTCGGCAATTCCATGTAACTTCCAGACGGCACCAGCGGCTTCACCGATATGTCATCGCAGATTTCCTGGTTGTGTACGAAGTATTCGTAGATCAGGAAGTTGGGCATCACCGCAGATGCCTGTAATGCCGCTGCCAGTCCGACAGCAGTGCTGTTGTTTCCGTGTGGGGAGACGGCGATGTAATGGGGCGCGGCCATGTCTGCGATCTGCACAAGCTCGAGAATGCCACCGCAGATGCAGATGTCAGGGTTGAGGATGTCCACGGCGCGCTGGTCGATCACGTCCCGGAACTCTTCCCGGGTGTAAAGCGCTTCGCCGGTGACCACCGGGATGTCGGTGGCGTCCCGGACCTCACGCAGGGCGGGTACGTGCTCGGACGGGTTCGGCTCTTCGAACCAGTACGGACGGTAGCGCTCGATCATGTGGGCGAGTCGTATCGAGTTCATCGGGGCGAGCCGCCTGTGTATCTCGATCAGCAGCTCCACCTTGCCGCCGACAGCCTCTCTTACCGCGCCCACCACTGCGGCGGCCTCTTCAAGTTCTTCGAAGTTGGGGTAGGCGCGCCACGGTCCGGGAAGCGGGTCAAACTTGAGCGCAGTGAAGCCCTTGTCGGTCGTCGCTTTGGCCGCCAGCGCCCACTCCTCCAGCGTCTTCGCTCCGCCGTACCAGGCGTTGGCGTACAGGCGGATCGCCGGCCTGACCGGCCCGCCGAGCAGGTTGTAGACGGGTTGTTCAACAGCCTTGCCGACGATGTCCCACATGGCGATCTCGATACCGCTCAGGGCGCACCACAGGTCCATGCCGCCGCGCTTCGTTGCGAAATCCTCGAAGGCGATATTCATCCAGTGACGGATGTTGAAAGGATCACGCCCCTCCAGGTATCGGCCAAGCTGCTCGATGTGCGCTATCGCCGCCGTGTCGCGATCGGTCTGCGTGTACGCCTCGCCCCATCCCACGATGCCGTTGTCCGTGGTTAGCTTCACGAACAGCATGTTTTTGCCGCGGGGCGGGTGGATCACAAAGGTTTCGATATCGGTGATCTTCATCGGGCTGGATCTCTCCTCAACGGTTCGTGTCTATGTGAGCGGGCAGTTCAGCGACCGCATCTTAGGGCTTCCAGATAGTTGCTGCGATGTAACGCTCCCCCTGAGGAGAGTCGTTGTAGTAGTAGACGGTCACGACCTGACCGTCGTTTCGCTGGATTGTTCTCGGGTAACCGATGTCGTGATTGCCGCCGTCATCCCGAAGCACGATCTCACCGCCCCACGACTCGCCGTCATCTTCGCTCATCACGGCCCGAATCCCTGAAGGGGCGTCGCGGTATCCGTAGGTCAGGCAGATGCGGCCGTCCGCCAGGCGGATCATCGCAGGCGGATTGCCGCCGGCGCCGGTGTCCCGCGCCGGGGTGGCGATGCAGCGCCACGTATGGCCGTCGTCGTCACTTCTCATCAGGTCGATCGAGTCGCCGCCGCCATCCGCGCCGCGGGTCCTTAGAGCGGTGACGATAACGCCGTCATCGAGGCGCAAGGACGACGGCATGATGTCGAAGCCGGGCGGGTCCGGGCGCAGCCACGACACGAACTCGAAAGATTCGCCGCCGTCTTCGGTACGGGCGCAGAAGACACGGCCCTCTTCGCCATCGGGTTTGGTCGCCGTAAGGAACAACGTCGCCGCGCCGGTGGACCCGGTTCTTTCCACCAGGTAGTCGGTTCGCGCCGCGATGCCGAGCTGGTCGAACATGGGCAAGGTGAACGGTCCCTCCCAGCTTTTGCACCGGTCGATTGACGTATAGAACCAGGATTCTGCGCCCGCTTTTAATCCAGTCCTGGCACAGAGCAACGCGAAGTCCGGGTGGGTGAAATCGATGCTGCCCGGGTGTGGCGCCGGGGCGTTGCTGCGACCGGAGACCGGGCCCTGCGGCGCGTGCATGTGCTCGTCGGCGGAGATGCCCATGTTTCCGGGAGCGAGCAACGGAGCCTGGTTGTTGTCCCAGGTCAGGCCACCGTCCAGGCTTCTCGACTGCATCGCCACGAAGGGCCGGCCGGTGTCACGCGCGTGGAACCCTCCGGCATCATCGTGATAGCCAAGGGTGAAGCCGGTGACGATCTCGTCTCCCCAGCTCCATATTCCGTAGTTGGCGGGCCATCCGGCGTATCGCCCGGCGACCCTGTAAACAGTGGCGTGTTGTATCTGCATTTCGTGCGTCGCGCATCATATACCCGGGTTCGCACGATGGGGGGGCGTGGATATCCCGGCGCGCGCGGACAATAAAGCCACGCGAATTGACCAGACCTACCGATATGAACACTGGACCTCTAAAACTCCCAAAGCAGCTCCTTGCGGAGATGATCACGCACGCCCTCGAGCAAGATCCTGAAGAGTGCTGTGGCCTCTTGCTTGGCCGGGGAAACACGGCAACGCGGCTCCGGCGCGTCCGGAACGCGCATGAGAGCCGGGTCAACCGGTACAACATGGATCCGCTGGACGTGATCGAGGCGGAACGCGAGGCGGACGGGGCGGGGGAGGAGTTTGTAGCGATATACCACTCGCATACCTACTCACAGGGTTATCCGTCTGATACCGATGTCCGCAACGCCGTCGAAAGTGGGTGGACAGATCCGTTCTACGTTCTCGTTTCACTGGTCGAGAAGGCCAGGCCGGTCGTGCGTGCGTACCGGATTTCAGCCGGCGGAGAGGTGGCCGAGCAGTTCATTCGCGTGCTAGGCGCTGGTGGATACACCTCCGGAACGACGCCTCCAGAAGCGGTGGAGTAAAGACCCATGGCCCGTTTGATTTGACGATTCAGCCGGACACCGAACGCCGGGGGACAGGAATTAGAAGCCGGAAAGTGAGCGAGGAATGTCGATGAAGGTGCTACGGATCGCGAGGCCCTGGCTGTTCGGGGCAGTCGGGGCACTATCGCTGGTCGCGGTGTCGTGCGGATCGAGCACGCCGGACGAGGGCACAATCAGCCCGACGCCGGTGGCGACCGCGAATTCGTCTGACTCCGCGAGTTCCGGCGCACAGATGACGGACATAGGCGCAGTCGACACGGGGGAGACCGGGTCATGGATCGGCGCCGAAACAGCGCCGATCCCCGAGATCCTCGCCGGGTTGCTCGGGCTTCCCGCCGGTGAGCGCGTGGCCTGGGTGACGCCGGGCGGACCGGCGGACGGGATCTTGATACCGGGGGACACGATCACGGCGATGGACGGCGACGCTGTTGATGCCGAACACGGGCTGGCCGGTACGCTGGCGGCCCGGGCGCCGGGCGAATCGGTGTCGCTTCAGGTCCTTCGCGGTGGAGATGCCGTTAATGTCCAGATCGCCCTGGCCGCGAAACCCGCCCGCGAATCGGCCGGAAGCCTCGCGGAGATCCAGGGTTTGTTCGACCGTGCGCTCAGCGGCGAGTTGCGATTCCTTGACACGGTTGGCGGAGAACACTCCGTGGCCTTCGCCTCCGGCACTTTGTCCGGCCTGAACAATGATCGGGTCACGCTGACACGGCCCGGAAGCGGCCCGGTGACGGTGACGCTCTCGCCAAACGTGTTCGTATGGATCGATGGCTCGCCGGGGACGGAAGTGGACCTGGCTGGTGTCACGGGTGAGCTGGCCAAGCTGTTCACGTTGGACGACGTGGCGATGGCCGTCCTGGTAGGCGGAGTTATTCCGCCGGCTATCGAAGCCCTTGAAGGGTTATTCGGATCGGACGCAAACGGTGGTCTCGGTGGACCTGGAGCGCTGGAAAACCTGCTGGAACTACTCGGCGCTGGCGATGCGTCCGCTGAAGGTCTCGGGTTGTAATTCCCGCTTTTTAGTTTCGGGTCACCCACATGTTGTGACGAGCCTGGAGCGTCTCGGACAGGCGGTCGGCGCGATCCATTTTGAGTAATTCTGCGGCAACCAGTACAGATTCAATCCGGGCGAAATTGTCGTCGGATGTTGATCCTCCGACCTCATGGGATGGCCTGTCAATGAGTTCTGCCAACCGCCGAACCATCTGATCTTCCGACCAGGGTTTGAGGAAGAAATCGGCGGCGCCAAGTTCCGTTACGTAATACTCGTAAGCGACGTCTTTGACCGCGGTCAGGATGCAGACGGGAATCTCGCTGGTGCGCTCGTCACCCTTCAAGATCTTGAGCGCCGTAATGCCGTCGACGATGGGCATGTTCACGTCGAGGATGATCGTGTCCGGTGAGTGCTTGATGGCAAGTTCCAGCGCTTCCGAGCCATCGCTTCCCTCGAATACTTCGTATCCATGGTCTTCAAGGGTTGCGCTGAGGGCCAACCGGAGGTCCGGCTCGTCGTCGATGATGAGGATTTTTGGCATATTCCCGACTCCGTCGTGGTGGGACCGGTGCCGCACCGTTTTCAGGTGGCGGCCAGCTCACTGTGTCGTTCTGTCCTTGGTCGAGTGAGCCGAACATGTCCCTCGCCCTCCCCAGAGCCGAGACATCAATGCACTCGTAAGAACTGCATGTCATTGTTGAGGGCGCGCACCCACCGCGGTGATTCCCCCGGGTCGGTAATCGCGAGCCGATCGGGTCACGTGGCGTTACAGACCGGCAAACACAGCATGGGCTTGTCAGTCAATTGCGAAATCTTGCGCTCGACGGCAGACGAGCCAGTACTCCATGCTGTCTGCGAGTGCGAGCCAGCTCGCCTCCAGGATGTTCCCTGAAGAGCCAACAGTGCTCCAGGTGTCGTGCCCGTCGGATGATTCGATCACAACCCTGACCACGGCTCCGGTGCCGGTTCCTTCGGCGACGACACGCACCTTGTAGTCGGTGAGTCGAACGCACTCCAGGTCCGGGTACGACTGCAGGAGGGCCTTTCGCATCGCGTGGTCCTGCGCGTTCACCGGACCGTTGCCTTCGGCCGCGGTGTGCTGGATCTCCTCACCGACGCGAATCTTGACCGTGGCCTCGGACAGGAGGCCACCGGATTCAGTGAACTCCGAGACCCGGGCCGTCCGCCGATTCTCGATCAGGACCATGAAGTCGATCAGCTCGAAGGGCGCTTCGTAGTTGGGGAGGTGGCGACGAATCAGTAGCTCGAATGACGCTCCGGCGCCTTCGTACGAGAAACCACGATTTTCCAACTCTTTGAGCTCCTGGACGATCTCGCGAATGTCGCCGTCGGTCAGGTCTTCTTCCAGGCCCAGGTCCCGTATGCGCCGCAACACGTTTCCACGCCCGGACAACTCGGAAACGACGACGGCGTTGCGGTTGCCGACCGTTCCCGGCTGCACATGTTCATACGACTCGCGTTGCTTGTTTACGGCCGCCGCGTGCAAACCGCCTTTGTGGGCGAACGCACTCGCCCCCACGTAGGGCTGGAAGGCGTGCGGGGACATGTTCAGGGTTTCGGCGATGAAGAGCGAGGTGTCCGTGAGCGTGGCGAGTTGCTCATCGGAGATCACGTCGACGCCCATCTTCAACTTCAGGTTTGCGATGATGCTGGTCAGATTGGCG
Source organism: uncultured Dehalococcoidales bacterium (assembly GCA_964474025.1). Classification (GTDB taxonomy): domain Bacteria; phylum Chloroflexota; class Dehalococcoidia; order Lucifugimonadales; family Lucifugimonadaceae. The sequence goes on from CAYYRD010000001.1 coordinate 182,103, forward strand.
TTGCCCGTGCGCTCACCATACCCGTTGATACAGCCCTGTATCTGACTCGCCCCGGCCTGCCACGCCGCCATCGAGACCGCGACCGCGGTATCGGTGTCGTTATGCGCGTGTATGCCGATCCGAACGCCGAGCGGGGTGGCGAACTCGCACGCGGCTGCCACGATCTCCGACACCTCGTGGGGCAGGGTGCCGCCGTTGGTATCGCAGAGCACGACGGTCTCTGCGCCCGCTCCCGCCGCGACGCGCAGAGTCTGCAGGGCGTAATCGGGATCGAACTTGTAGCCGTCGAAGAAGTGCTCCGCATCGAAGACGGCACGCCGGCCCTGCGCCGCGAGGTGCGATACGGAATCAGCGACCATGTGCAGGTTCTCTTCGACCGACGTCCCGAGGATGTTCGTCACCTGCCACGCCGACGCCTTGCCGACGATGGTGACGAGGGGCGTCTCGGCCCGGAGCAAGGCCACGATCGCTCCATCGTCCTCCACCTTGCCGCCCGCCCGCCGGGTGCTGCCGAAGGCCGTCATGACGGCGTTCTTGAGATCGAGGTTGCGTACGCGCTGGAAGAGCTCGTCGTCTTTCGGGTTGGCCCCGGCGAAACCGCCCTCGATGTAGTGAACGCCCAGCGCGTCAAGCCTTGCGGCGATCGCCAGTTTGTCGTCCACGGAAAGCGAGATGCCTTCTTGCTGTGTCCCGTCCCGGAGGGTGGTGTCGTATATCTCTAGCTGTGCGGCCATGCTGTTGCCTTTTACCTGCACGCACGTCCTGTCCCTGGTTTTTCGGGCCATGCGTGGCTGAAATCCGGCGGGCACAAAAAAACCCGCCCCGGTAAGGGACGGGCAAAAATCAGGCCCGCGGTACCACCCTAATTCCCGTCCGGATTGCGCCGTACGGGCCGCTTGGTAGAGGCACAAACATGCCTCCGCAGTTGATAACGGGACACGAACCCGTCCACGCCTACTTGGCTTTGGAGCCATCTCAGAAGTCCCATCTCCCTGCGGGAGAGGGTTGGGAGCCTGCCCTACCGAGGAAGGGTGAGGGAGAAGCCCCGATTGAGGAGCCGCTCTTCGCCCGGGTTAATGGATGGTCACTTTCCGCTTTTCGGATGGAAGCTACGGAGGGATGTTCGTCCGGCCGGTCCATGCCTGCTCACACCACGCCAGGCTCGCTCGAAGTCCCGGGACCGAACTACTCGTCTCCGTACGGCGTGCGACCCATAAATCGATCAGGCTGCAGCGCCACGCTTCAGATCAGGCTAGCACCGGACCCGGCCTATCGCAACGGAATTCGTAACAACGGGCGATATTAGCGTGGAAACCCTTTAGGGGTATCAGGCGATCGCGATCGCCCGCTACCTTACCAGCCGGCCCGCGCCGCCGTTTCGTATGGCACCATCTTGAGGTGAGTGAAACGCCTCCCATACATACCGACGCCGAGTACCTGGATAACCTGACGCACAAGATCTTCATATCAGGTTTCTCGGGGGATCCTGTCGCGACTCGCTGGCCTCGTTTTCGCGAGGTGTTTTACGCGTTCGATCCGGGTATGGTCGCCGAGATGCCGGGATTGTTGATCGACCACGTTCAACAGGACCCGGGCGTCATCAGAAACAAGCGCAAACTCAGGGCGACGGTCGCCAACGCATCCGAGTTCGTACGAATAAGTGAGGAGTTCGGCTCGTTTCATGATTACCTGCGTTCGCTGGATAGTCTGCCGTACGAGCGCCGGGCGCGTGACATCAGCCGCCGGTTTCAATCGGTCGGGCCCAATACCGTTTATTACTTCCTCGCGGATGCCGGGGAGCCCGTGCCCGTAATAAAACCTGAAGGCGTCAAATCAAAGAAGAAGAGAGCGGCGAAAAGGAGCCCCGAACGTGCCAGATAACGGCCTGAGAATCGGTGCCAACCTGAGCGATGTGGCGGACACGGCGCGCCATGCCCGGATGTCAGAAGACCTGGGATTCGATTTCGTAGGCGCCGGCGAACACGTGATGCGGGATGATCCGAGCGGCCCTACGCAGCTCGCCCTCTCGGCGCTCGCTGTTGCTGCAGGAGCGACCGAACGTGTGTCGCTGCTCAGCTCCATCGTCATAGCGCCGCTTCACCACCCGGTCATGTTGGCGAAAGAGGCCGCGGTGGTGGACCTGGCCTCGGGCGGGCGCCTGATCCTTGGTTTAGGCGTCGCGGGCGAGTTCCCGGCCGAGTTTGAGGCGCTGGGCGTCCCGGTCAATCAGCGCGGCTCCCGGACTGATGAAGCTATCGAGGTGGCGCGAGCGATCTGGTCAGGACCGGACGCGGAGCACCACGGCAAGCGAGTCGATTTTGAGGGCTTCACCCTTTCACCTCCAACGGCGAGCCCCGGCGGCCCTCCGATCTGGGTCGGTGGACGCGGTGAACCCGCGATGGAAAGGGCGACGCGCGCCGGTGATGGCTGGCTGCCGTACCTGTTCACGCCATCGCAGTACGCTCGCGGCGCCGTCCAGGTGGCGGAGATGCTGGAGAAACGGGGACGCGGCGGCGATTCAGGGTTTGGATACGGACTTCACCTGATGACAGCGCTTGGTTCCACGCACGAGGAGGCGAGGGCAGCGGCGGCGCAGGGGTTGTCAGAGGCGTATCGCTACTCCGGCAGCTACGAGGATCTTGCGGAACGATACGTGCTTCTCGGCCCCCCGGAGGAAGCGGCGGAGCGGGTTAACGAGTTCGTTGAGGCGGGCGCGGGCCACATCCTGTTGAGCTGGGTGACGCCGTTTGACCAGATCGACGACCAGTTAGCTATCGCAGGCGAGGGTTTGTTGCCGCTTTTGCGGGGTTGATGGTCAAGCCGCAGGACGATTCAACTGGACTCTTTCGGGTCGCCGGGGCTATACCTAGAATGACGTGTACCCGTGAAAGAGCGGGGAAATGATCCAGGCCCGGCTAATCCGGGCCCTGTACGGACGGGATGAGACTTGGCTGAAGATCAACGTGTTGACCTCGGGCTGGTAGATTCCATCAGAGCCGAGACCATCGGCGAACCCGGTCAACGGACCTTCAATATCAATGCGCGCAGCGCCCGCGGGCAGGCCATTGTCTGGATGGAAAAGGACCAGCTTCTCCAACTGTCGCTGGCGATACGACAACTCTCCGAAGAACAAAAGGCTACCGATTCTCCCGCCGCATTCGTGCCCGAGTACGCCCATTCGGGCGAACCCGTGTCGATAGAGTTCAAGGCTGGCGACATGCGTCTTCGTTACGACGGGGCGACGGACGTCTTCACCATGGAGGCGACGGACCCCGGCAACAGGGATGAGGAGGAACCGGATGACGAAGAGCGCGTGGCGGTCCAGTTCAGTTTCCGGCGCTCCGCGGCCGTAGAGATGGCGGAAGAGGGCCAGAAGATAGTCGCCTCAGGGCGACCGATATGCCCCTACTGCCACAGCGCGATCAATCCAGATGGACATGTCTGCCCCAAGACGAACGGTCACAGCAAGACGGAAATCCCGCTGGAGTGATAGCGCAGGACCGTGACTCCTTGACCCGGGAATCGCGAGAGTCAAGGGAAACCGAAAACTCCGGGGACTTCGGATGACTCTGCAAGACGCTGTCAACGCGCCCAGGGGACCGGAGCTGGATGGCCGCTCCGAAGATGATCTTCTTCGCCTGTTACAGACATCGGAAATCGGCGAAATCGGTCTGCACCCTAACGGGTCGAACTACGTATTCGTTGTTCGGTTTGAGACAGACCTCGGTGGTGATGTGCCCCTGCTGGGCGTGTACAAGCCACAGGCCGGTGAGCGTCCCCTCAGGGATTTCCCGCGCGGTCTGCACAGGCGCGAACGGGCGTCGTATATCCTCAGCCGGGTGCTGGGATGGCCCGCTATTCCGCCCACGGTGATCCGCGAAGGCCCCCACGGGGAGGGCAGCGTTCAGTTGTTCATCCACGCCGACGCGGACGAGACTTACTTCTCCATGCGGGAAGAGGGGGCTGAACGGTTCGAATCGATCGCCGGGTTCGACGTCCTCGTCAACAACGCGGATCGGAAGGGCGGGGCCTGCCTGCAAGACGCGGACGGCAAGGTCTGGGCGATCGACCACGGCCTTACATTCAACTCATATGCCCGCGTAAGGACCGTCATGTTCGAGTTCTGCGGGCAGCCTTTCAGCCAGCACCTGGTCGAGAGCCTTGAGCGGCTCCGCACGCAGTTGGCCCCCGGGTCGAAATCGTCCGGCGGCCCCGATTCGGAGCTGGTCGATGAACTCAACTCGGTGCTTTCGCAGCGCGACATGGACGGGTTGAGCGATCGGATAGACACGATCCTGGAGGATCCGGTCTTTCCGATGCTGGACGAGTACTACAACGTTCCCTGGCCGCTGGTGTAGCCCGGTCGGGGTCCTGTCCACAGCCGGGGCGAGGGACGCTTAAACGGCGTCTGCGGACGCGAACGGCAACCCTGCGACTTCGACCGGCCCGTTGACGCTATCCAGCGCCGTGCCGGGTTCCGCATGTGCTTTTCGGACATACGCGAGCGCTATTTCCCGGCCGAGTGCGGGCGACCTGACGACAGATGTGATCCGGCCAATCTCACGGCCTCCGGCCCTGAGCGGTGAATCGGCAGTCAGCGTTCCACGGGCCTCCGATACGAGTCCCACGAGCCGCCGCTGGGTTTTGTCATATGTGTCCAGGCGGGCGATCACTTCCTGCCCCATGTAACAGCCCTTGGTGAAGCTGATGAACGGTTCAAGTCCCGCTTCAAGCGGGTTGACGTCGTCGGAAATTTCACGGGTGCGAGCGGGCAATCCCTGCTCTACACGGAGCACATCGAAAGCGTCCTCGCCGGTGGGCGTGCAGCCCGCGGCCACCAGCGTGTCCCAGACATCCCCGACCCGATCCCGGTCGTGGACCAGTACTTCGTAAGAAGACAGGGATGGACCTGGAACACGGATCAACTCGACAGAAGAACCGCCGATCTCGGTTGCGATCGCCCGGCCCGGATCCGGCAGCGATATGCCCAGATCAACGGCATCTGGCCCCGAGACAGTGATCTGGCCTGAATTCTCGGACGCTATCGCGAGCTGGCAGTCCTCACCAAAGTTGTATTTGTTCAACCATTCGATGACCGCATTTTCGGCGCCGGGGCCCGTCATGATCAGGCTCTCGGTCGCCGAGCGGCGCACGATAGTGAGCAACTCCATCACGCGACCGGTGTCTGAAGTGAGGACCGTGACGACGACATCGCCATCGGCCAGGCCAACGGTCTCGTTCGTGGAGAATCGATTGATCAGATCAAGCGCATCGCTGCCGTTCGCTACGATACGGCCGAGGTGGGACCTGTCGAGAATGGCTACGCCGTTGGAGAGTGCGTCGTACCCGGCATCAATGCCGGTGGAGCTCGCTAGCACGTTGACTCCTATGCGGAGAACGAGTCGCCGCAGCCGCAGGTTCGAGTGGCATTCGGGTTCTTAAAAACGAACCCTTTGCCGTTCAGGCCGTCCGAGAAATCGAGCTCGGTACCGGCCAGGTACACGTAGCTCATTTTCGGGACGTACAGCTCAAGTCCGTGATGCTCGATCACCTTGTCATCGGCACCCGGGCCCTCAACGATGTCCAGAACGTACTCGAGGCCGGAACAGCCCCCGCCTTTGACGGCGACCTTCAGTCCGAACGCGTCCATGGCATCACGAGCCGCGTACTCCTTCACCTTTGAAGCTGCCTTCTCGGTGATGAAGATCGTGTTTGCTGGGATTGCGGGTTTAGAAGCGCTGACCAACGGAGCCTCCCGGCGACGAGCCGCCCGGTTACTGGGACCGGGATCGTGCACATATTCGCGCAAGATCTTGCATCTATTCTAGCTTTGAGGCAGCAACCGGTCAAAAGGTGCGGCGCGAGGGAGCGATGCCCCTAGAATGTATGTCGTCAAGGTGAGCCGGGGCTGACACGATGACCACCGTCCCGGCCTGCCCGCCACATTTCGGGCCGAATCACATCCGTACGAAACTGGGAACACGTCGTTGAGCCAGCAATCACGTAAGCCGCGGATCGTGGTGATCAACCACCAGGCGGCAAATATACACAGCGTCAGCAAGGCGCTTGAGCGCTGTGGCGCGGATGTCGAAATCACGGACTCTGCTGAGACGCTGCTGGCTGCGGACGGCGCAGTGCTGCCCGGCGTCGGCGCGAATGACACTGCGATGCGAGCGCTTGGTGAACTTCAACTGATCGAGCCAATCCGGGAATTTGTGCGTTCCGGAAAGCCCCTGTTATCCGTGTGCCTCGGGATGCAACTCCTGTTCTCCGACTCGGACGAAGGGGAGCTCCCGGCTCTCGGCCTTGTAGACGGCCGTGTCGTCCTTTTCGATATCGACGAACCGGTCGATGGCGGCCCGCGCCTCAAGGTACCCCACATGGGATGGAACACCGTGAAATTCACGGCCGCTGATGCGGATCGGCACCCCGTGTTTCGGGGAATACCGGATGGTTCATACTTCTACTTCGTTCACAGCTACCACTGCATGCCGTCGGATTCGGCCGATATCGCCGCGACTACGACGTACGGCACTCCTGTGTGCGCTGCCGTGGTCAAGGGGCAGCTCGTAGCGACCCAGTTCCACCCGGAGAAAAGCGCGGATCTTGGATTGAAGATCTACACGAACTTCGTCCGACATGTGGCCGAGTTGACAGCGACGCGGGTGGCCTGATTTTGCCTTCGGACCCCGCCGGGCGAAGTTCCCGGAAATGCGGCGTTAGATGGACGTGATCCCGGCGATAGATCTGCGGGGCGGGAAATGTGTCCGCCTGCACCAGGGCGACTACTCGCGCGAAACGGTGTTTGATGACGACCCGCTGGCCGTTCTCCGGCGTTTTGAGGCCGCGGGCGCGACTCGGGTCAATATCGTGGACCTGGACGGTGCGCGTGACGGTACGCGCACGAATGCGGGTGTGGTCGAAGCGATGGCTGCGATCGCGTCTATTCCGTTGCAGGTCTCGGGCGGCATACGAGACGCCCGGACCGCCGCGGCGCTGGTGGACGGCGGGGTGGCGCGGGTCGTATTCGGCACGGCTGCGGTCGAGTCGCCTGGAGAGGTGGAACTGGCCATCGGCGAGCTGGGAACCGAACGCGTGGTCGTCGGGATAGACGCCCGCGACGGCGTTGTGTCCACCCGGGGCTGGACGGTGTCTGCAGACATGCGCGCATTGGAAATGGTGCGGACGATGGCCGATATGGGCGTGTCACGCATCCAGTACACCGACATCAGTCGTGACGCGACCATGGCGCATCCAAACTTTGATGCCGCCGCGGAACTATTGGGCAACACGACCTGTCGTATCCTTATAGCTGGCGGCATCTCCTCGATCGATGACTTGCTCAAGCTCAAGAAGCTGGGAGTCGAAGGGGCGGTGCTGGGCCAGGCAATCTATACCGGCGCCATCGATCTGGCGGAGGCGGTCTCCGTGATCCAGGCGCAACCCTGAACACATCCCGAATACCCACCATCGACACCTGGACAATTACATTTATGCCAACGAAGTTCCCGGTCGACCGCGCCGACGTTCTGCTCTCGAAGTCGGACCCCGGTGCTGTCGACCCGAATCTCCTCATCGCCGAGTTGCCGATCCGGCCGGATATGACGGTCGCAGACATAGGTTCCGGCCCGGGATATTTCAGCGTGCCGCTCGCCAAGTACCTGTACGACGGCAAGGTCTACGCAGTCGATGTCCAGCAGGGCATGCTCGACATCATCGTCGCCCAGGCCGAAGCGGTTCACGTCAACAACATCGAATCGGTACTGTCGAAAGAGACCAAGATTCCGCTCGACGACGCGAGCGTCGATGTCGCTTTGCTCTCCAACGTATTGCACGAGGCATCTTCTCCGACACGCCTGCTCCGTGATGTGGAACGCATCGTCAAAAAGGGCGGATGGATCGCCATCATGGAGTGGAAGAAAGAAGAGATGAAGTCCGGGCCGCCGTTAAAAGAGCGGATGGCTTTGAAGGACGCCGAAAAACTGATTGCGAAACTGGGCTTGCCGATAAGGGCCAGGCGTCTGATAGCCGGCACCAGGTACCTCATCCTGGTAGAAAAGTAGGCGGCGTGCTCGCCCACCGCATCATCCCGTGCCTGGATATCGACAGCGGCCGGGTCGTCAAAGGGGTCAGTTTCGTGAACCTGCGCGACGCAGGTGATCCGGCCGAGATGGCGCGTTTTTACAACGAAGCGGGCGCCGACGAACTGGTCTTCCTGGACATCACCGCAAGCTCCGATGACCGGGACACAATGGTGGACGTGGTCCGACGCGTCTCGTCCGAGGTGTTTATCCCGCTAACCGTCGGCGGCGGCTTGCGATCGGTCGAAGACATCCGTCGCATGTTGGAGGCGGGGGCGGACAAGGTCTCCCTGAACACCGCCGCGATCAATCGCCCGGAGCTGATCCGGGAAGCCTCGGCCGAGTTCGGGGCCCAGTGCATCGTTCTCGCCATCGACGCCAAACGTCTTGACGCGCCGGGCGATGTGATCCTCGACGGCCACCCGGACCTGGTCGCGGAATCTCCGTGGCGGGTATTCACCCACGGCGGGCGCAACCCGACTGCGCTCGATGCCGTGAAGTGGGCGCGCTACGGCGCGGAGCTGGGGGCAGGGGAGATCCTCATCACCAGCATGGATACGGACGGCCAGAAGGACGGATACGACCTGGAGCTTCTGCGCGCCATATCGGACTCCATCACGATCCCCGTGATCGCCAGCGGAGGCGCCGGGAAACTTGACCACATGTACGACGCCCTGCACGAAGGCCACTCCGATGCGGTGCTGGCGGCGAGCATCTTCCACTTTGGAGAGTACACGGTGTCCGAAACCAAGCGGTACCTGGCGGACCGAGGTCTACCGGTACGTCCGCCGATCGCGACCGCATAGCCTGTCAGAAAGCACGTACGTAACCCGGGGCGCGCCGTAACTGCGGCGCCCCGTAGAAAGAACCGTAATTCCAGTATGAAATCACCCCGGAAGCCTGATGCCATCATGTTCGACGTGTACGACACGTTGTTCCTGAATGACCCCGCCGCATGGCAACGCGCCTTCCAGCAGATTGCAGAGGAACAGGGGCTGGACATCACCGGCGTGGACCTGTGGACCCGCTGGAAGAAGTTCGAGGTCGGCTTCCGGGCCTGGCGCACGAACATGGATGATCCCGACAGTTCGCCGCCGTTCAAGAGCTACGAGACGGCCTGGCGAGAGTGTTTCGAAAAGGTGTTCGAGCAGGACAAGATCCCGGGCAACGCCGCCGACGCGGCCCGGCGATCCGTCACCCACATGGCGCACCGGGATCCGTTTCCGGAGACGGTCAAGGCGTTGTCCGAGCTAAGCAGCCGCGTTCCGCTGGGAGTGTTCTCCAACGCCGACGACGCTTTTCTGCGCCCGATGCTCGACGAGTACGGCCTGACCTCGAAATTCGAAGTGATCGAGTCCTCGGAGTCCGCCGCTGTTTACAAACCGCACCCGGGGGCGTTCCGGCATATGTTCGCCGCGATGCACGTCGGACCGGATCGCACGTGGTATGTCGGCGATCATCTGTACGACGATATTCGCGGTGGATCTGAGGCCGGGGCGACGGCGATCTGGATAAACAGGAACGACGCGAAACGCGGTTCGGATGACGCCAAACCGGCGTATGAGATCACCAGTTTGATGGACCTCGCGGAGATGTTCGACCGGTCGAAATAACCCGGGGACGGGCGCCGAATTTCTGAATCGGGTACGCCTTCCTGACCTGACCCGACCTGTATTCCCTTTTGACGTTCTGCCGGAGGGTCGTAACATTTCATTAAGCCCAAATAATCCCGGCTGTGCCGGTGCTGGAAGACAGGAATCCAAATGGCGGCGACACTGACGTTTGACGACAGGGGCCTCATCCCCGCGATCGTGCAGGATGCCGGGGATGGCCGGGTGCTGACGCTGGCCTACATGGACGCGGAGGCGCTGCGACGGACCATCGAAGGCCCGGATGTCTGGTTCTACAGCCGCAGCCGGGGGGAGTTGTGGCACAAGGGCGAGACCTCCGGCAATTATCTGAAAGTTCGCTCACTCTCGCTCGACTGCGACGGGGATGCCGTGGTGGTCAGGGCCGACCCCGTTGGACCGGCGTGTCACACCGGGGAGGCAAGCTGCTTCCACACCGATCTGGACGCCGACACGCTGGCGGGATCAGAGTCCGTGGAGCGGATCGGCCCGGGAGAGATGGCCCGGTTGTTTGCGGTGATCGAGGACCGCAAAAGCAACCCTGCAGAGGGCTCATATACGGCGGAGTTGTTCAGGGACGGCGTGGACCGCATAGCGCAGAAAGTGGTCGAGGAAGCGGGTGAAACCGCCATCGCCGGGGTGCGAGGAAACCAGGAAAGAATCGCATCCGAGGTCGCCGACATGCTCTACCACACGCTGGTGTTGATGTCCGCCACGGAGCTTTCGCCGGACGCCGTGTGGACGGAACTGCGCTCCCGCAGAGGCCCCACAGGGGCCTGAATCTCGGGCCCCGGGAAACCGGGGTGCGTGACCTATTCCGGCGTTTCCACCGGTGTAACTGCTTCCATCGTTTGCGTGCTGGTGGGGATGGGCTGCCCGTTGTCCAGCGCTATCGCCGCCTCGATGGATGCGATGGCGATCTCACACTGGCCGTCGTCAGGCTGCTTCGTGGTCAGATTCTGGAGCAGCAGGCTGGGCCAGGCCACGATCTTGACCCACCACCACTCCGAGTGCCGGCCGTTGAACCGGATGATCTCGTAGCTGACGGCCGCCACCACCGGTATCAGGACGATCCGGGATGCGAAATGCACCCACAGCGGCTCACGCGGGAAAAACATGAAGGCGATGATCGAGACCAGCACAACCGTCAACAGGAACGCCGTTCCGCAGCGTGAGTGCGCCGTGGGGTGACGGCGCAGTCCGGCGGGCGTCATCGGATCGCCGTTCTCGAAGGCGTGGACCGCCATGTGCTCTGCGCCGTGATAGCCGTAGAGCCTTTGTATGTCTGACATCCGTCCGATCAGCCAGATATAGCCCAGGAACAGGATGGCCCTGATCGCGCCCTCGCCGGCGTTTGCCGCCCAGTAATTCCACCCGAACTCCTCCAGCCCGCGGGAGAGGAAGAGCGGGATGATGAAGAACACGACGATCGCCAGGGTGAGTGATATGGCTATCATGCCGCCGAGCGCGAGTCCCCCCAGCGTCTCCTCTTTGACCGGCTCGCCATCCTCTCGTTCTTCCTGCGGGAGTGCGGCGTTTGCGGAGACGGCGAGCGCCTTCATTCCCAGTGTCAGGGTCTCGGCCAGCGCGGCGATACCGCGCAAAAACGGGATACGGCGCCAGCGGCTCAACCACAACTTGCTCTGCGGGAGCGGCTGGACCATGATTTCGCCATCTGGCTTGCGCACGGCGACTACGGCGTCACTGGTCCCGCGGATCATAACGCCTTCGATAACGGCCTGTCCGCCATAGAGCGCACCCTGGGGAGGCGATTGGGCCACCGGACGGATCCTCCTGAACCTGGGTTCTTCTGGAATAACTTTTTCGTCGGTGTCTACTACGCAAAGAGCCTGCACATGACGTGCAGGCTCGTGCGGATTAGCTTCGCGCGATCGGCCGGGCCAGAAATAGGGCCTGGACGGGCTTAATCGGCCTCTGTTTCGGATTCGGCGGAGTCTTGGGGAGAATCAGAATCTTCCGGTTCAGCGGATTCGGCCTCATCTTCTGCGGCGCTCTCAGACGGTGGCGCCTCGCCGGCCAGCATGGAAGCCTGCGTGGCAGCCCTGGCCGCCTCGCGTTCCGCTTCCGCGGCTGCGTCCGCCTCCGCTTCCGCGGCTGCAGAGCGTTCGGCCGTTTCCTCGGCCAGTTTCGCAGCCTCTTCGGCGCTTCCGAGGTTGAACCGTCGCATCAGGCGCTCGACACGGCCTTCCGTGTCAACGATGCGCTGCTCGCCGGTGTAGAAAGGGTGGCAGTTACTGCACAACTCAACGCGGATCTCTGCCGACGTGGAGCCGGTGGTCCAGGTGTTGCCGCAGGCGCATGTGACCTGCGCGTCGACGTGATAATCGGGATGTATATCTGTCTTCATGTCTGGCTCTGTGGCCCCTGGGATCAGAGAAAAGGATTTAAGAGGTCGTTACCGCTACGGGATAGACCGCCGCCCGTTTCCTGGTTTTTGTGTCGTGTTCGTAAGCCACCTGTCCGTCCACCAGCGCGTACAGCGTGTGGTCCTTGCCCACGCCGACGTTCAGCCCGGGACGAATCGGTGTGCCGCGCTGGCGTACGAGGATCGTTCCGGCGGTCACGTACTGACCACCGAAGCGCTTTACACCGAGCCGCTGTGAGTTTGAATCGCGGCCGTTCCGTGACGTCCCGCCACCCTTCTTGTGTGCCATTGGTTACTCCTCCTTCTTTGCGGAGGCTCTGGAACGACGCGGTCGTTTCACTGAGATGCCTCGGATCAGCAAAGAGGTGTAGGGCTGCCGATGGCCCTTCTTGACGCGCGAGCGCGTCTTGGACTTGTACTTGAATACCGTCAGTTTTTCGCCGCGCCCGTGTTCCGTGATTTCAGCCGCCACCGTCGCGTTTTCCACGACGGGGTCGCCTATCTTGAGCGAGCCATCGAGCGAGGCCATCAGTACGTCGCTGAAGTTGACACTGTCGCCGATCTCGCCTTCGAGTTTTTCGACGTCAACGGTGTCGCCTTCGCGAACCCGATACTGCTTCCCACCCGTTTTTATGATTGCATAGTCGGTCATTTCACCAGCCTAACCTTACAATCCTACGAGCGCGACCGGCTCCCGGTCAACGAATCCAGACAGGCAAATGCCGGGTCTATTCGTAGGCCGGGGCATCCAACCCTCAGGTGCATAGCCAGGCTCACCCGTCTTGGAGACTTCCGGATGGGCGATCCCGGAGAGGAGCCAGATGCCGGATACGGAACTGACCATGCTTGAGACGGCTCACGCCTATTTCAATGAGTCGTGCGATCTACTTGAGATCGATGACGGGATGCGCCAGGTCCTGCTAAACCCGTGGCGGGAACTCTCGGTGGCGGTCCCCGTCCGAATGGACGACGGCGCTATCCGGGTGTTCAACGGATTCCGGGTCCAGCACAACGGGGTACGCGGCCCTTACAAGGGAGGCGTCCGGTACGCGCCGGCGGCCGACTCCGATCACACCAGGGCCCTGGCGATGTTGATGACCTGGAAGACGGCGCTCGTGGACATCCCTTTCGGTGGAGCCAAGGGCGGCGTGCAGGTCCGGCCGGCAGACCTGTCGGGAACGGAACTGAATCGGCTGACGCGTCGATACACGGGGGCGATTTCCCACATCATCGGACCAAACCGTGATATCCCGGCTCCGGATATGGGAACGAACGCCCAGATCATGGCGTGGATGATGGACGCTTACGGGCAATCGAACGGCTACGCGCCCGGGGCCGTAACCGGGAAGCCGATCGAACTCGGCGGCTCCTACGGCAGAGAGGCCGCGACCGGGCGTGGGGTGTGTGACATCGCCATGCTTGCCGCTTCCGATACGGGCATGGAGATACGTGGAGCTCGGGTCGCCATCCAGGGCTTCGGAAACGTTGGATCCTTTGCTGCCCGTAGGATGGTCGAAATCGGCGCGAAGGTGGTAGCGGTTTCTGACGCAGCCCGCGCTATATACAACCCGGCCGGGCTGGACCTGGAAGAGGTTCTCGCCCACAACGCTCGAGTGGGCTCCCTCGAAAATTGTCCGCTGGGCGACACCATCTCCAACGAGCAGCTCCTGGAGTTGGATGTAGATATCCTGGTACCGGCGGCCATCGAGGGCGTCATATCAACGCAGAATGCCGCGAACATCGAGGCAAAGCTAGTCGTTGAGGCCGCCAATTCACCGGTGACTTACGGCGCAGACGCAATCCTCAAGGACCGGGGTGTCACCGTGGTTCCGGACATCCTCGCCAACGCCGGCGGCGTGATCGTCTCCTATTTCGAATGGGCACAGAACATCCAGCGGTTCCGGTGGACCCTCGGGCGCGTCAACGAAGAGTTGTACGTCTCGATCAGTCGCGGGTATGACCGGGTCAAGGAGATGGCAGAAGAGCGTGATTTGACGCAGCGAGAGGCCGCTTATGCGGTCGCCGTGGGCGCGGTTGCGAGGGCTATCGAGTTACGCGGGTTCATATAGGCCGCGCGCGAAAGGGCGGTCCCGCATTTCGCCGTCTAGTCCAGCTCGATCTTCCCGAACTTGCCCGTGTAGTACAGCAGGGGATCGCCTTCGTTGGTTGAAAGCTGGACCGCTTCGCCGACGAAGATCGTGTGATCACCGGCGTCGTGTTCAGCGACGACCTTGCAGGACATCGCCGCCAGCGCCCCGGCGATTACGGGCGGACCCTCGTCTCGCTGTTCCAGCGGCACATCCACGTCCCCCTTGCGATCGGCAGCGTCCCGTACGTAGTACATCGCGATGTCACGCTGATCTTTACGGATGATGCTGATCCCAAACCAGCCATCCGCGCTGATAAGACCGTGCGTGTTGCGAGACTTGTCGACGCAGACAAGCGCCAGGGGCGGATCGAGCGACACAGACAGCACACCGTTCGCCGTCATGCCATGCACGCCGCCGTCGGGCTCTGCCGAGGTGATAATCGTCACGCCGGTGGCGAACTGCCCCCAGGCATCGCGAAACTCGCGTTGAGTGATCGGGCTTTGGCTCGCCAGCGTCGTCCTCCCGGTTGATTCTTGGCTGAGACCGTGATGCCGGATTATAGGGGGTGATCCGGCCGGAGTGCGGTCCGGTGTGTCGATGTGCCCCGGATTCAGGTCAGGGCCGGCGTTCTGGTCTTGATGATAATGCCGTCTCTAAATGCCCTTTCGATCTCTTCCGGGGGCACTCCAGCGTGCGTCGCCGATGCGAGCGTGAAATGCTGATCTCCAGTGTCTCGCTGTCGGAGGTCCCTGAGAAAACAGGCCAGTTCATCGCGCCGCGTCCATGCGAAGTCGTAATCGCTGTACACATGGTCTCCCGATACAGTGCACCACGGGGCCAGTGCGAATGCGTTTGCCGTGGCCGGGGCAGGTGGGGAGAAATCCGGCAGTTCCCCCGTTATGGCTTCGAGGTAGCCCCTGCGCATTCCTTCGAACGAGAATTGCCGGCCCAGGAGCTCCCGGGTTCCTTCAGGATCAGTCATGCCCGCGGTAGCAGCCAGCGCAGCGTCTGTGGCCGCCTCAGGGTCGCCAAACGGGAAGGCGTGGACATCCGGGTGATCGGGGAGGTCACGGAGCGCTCCAACGCGTGAAGCGACGACCGGCGTCCCGCAGGCGAGGGACTCGTAGGCGACCAGGCTGAACGATTCAATGAAGTTGCCCGGGCATAGCGTCATGTCGGCGAAGCTGTAAGCGTCCGGCGTCTCGGCGCCGTTCCACCACGGCGTGAACTCTAGCGATTGAATCGCGCCACCGGCCATCGCAAGTTGCACGGCGCGATCGTAAAACTCGCGCGTCTCACCGGAGCTGGCCGCATCGACATGCTGCGGAACGAGAAGCCTGACATTGCGGTCCGGCAACCTGTCCGCCAGATCGCTTGCTATGTTGATCGCCTCGGCGATTCCCTTGCGTACATCTGGCCGGTGCGGCCACAGGAGTACAAGGTCGGAATTGGAGCGTTCCCGGACACCCCGCGGTGTCACTCCGGGCCTGGGGCGGATCGCATCCAGATCGATGCCGTTCGGCACGACCGAGACAGGACCCGGGCGCCTACCGGGTACTGCGCCCGCCGTGGCGTCGATACAGCGCTTCAAATACTCGGACGGGACGAGGGTCAGGTCGGCATCGAAAGCGAACGCCGAAACAAGCGCCGTCTCGTAATGGAAATCGTGGAAGGATCGGACCACCCTCCGGCCATCGGGGATCAGGTGGCGCAGGTAGAAGGTGTCCGCATGGAGGTAGACGGATTCAGCCCACTCCAGCACCGGGCCGATCGATTCTGCGCTTTGCAGGATCCTGTGCGGCGGCACCTCCCACGGATCCGGGAAGTAGCCGCTAAGCCTGAGGAGAGGCTCGACCTTGATGTGCGGCGCGATCTCGAACCCGCCGTCGTTTTCCAGCCGCCAGGAGCACACGACACGGACGTCTGCGCCCGCATCCGCCAGCCCACGCAACACGCCGTCCAGGATGCGTTGAGAGCCGCCGTGAACCGCACCCGGCAGGATTGGAGCTATCGATACAACGGCGACGCGCTCAAGCATGGGGATGCGACGGGTCTTCTTTCACGACCCGTTGGCCGGGGGAAGGATCACGTTGGGCCGGGCCGCCAGCGAGGCGGCCCGGCCATGTGTCTAATCCTCTTCTTCGGCTTCGGGAGCGTCTCCTGGTGTTTCGTTAACGGAGTCTTCGACGCCTTCCGCCAACTCGCTTTCGATCACTCCATTCTGGGGTGTGTCATCTGATTCAGCCGTGGCGATTTCTTCTTCGCTCAAAACCTCGGCTGGAGCTTCCCGGGTTTTCATCGCCCGGATGGCGCTCACCGCGTCACCGGTTTCCGGCACCGCCATGATGACGCCCTGCGTGATTCGGCCTGTTTCCCGGACCTCGTTCAGGTGAACGCGGATGACCTGCGCCTTTTCCGTGAGGATCAGGACCGTGTCGTCCCCATCCACCTCGCGGTCCACCACCTGGGCGGCGGCCACGCGTCCGTTCTTTCGGGCAATCTTGAGGGTGATGAGGCCCTTGCCGCCCCGCTTCTGCTGCCGGTACCGGCGCATCTCGGAAAGCTTTCCGTATCCGCGCCGGGTCACCACGAGCAATGAGCCTGTGGGGCTCACTACGTCTGCGGCGACGATCTTGTCGTTGCCCTGCAAGACCATGCCACGCATCCCGCCCGCAGCGCGCTGCCGCGACCGGATGTCGGTGCTGGGGAAACGGATCGCCATTCCTTGCTCGGACACCATGATGATGTCTTCTTCCGGCGTGGCGAGGATTACGGACTGCAACTCGTCGCCCGGCTTCAGGTTGAAGGCGTTTAGCCCACCTCGCCGGATATTCGAGATCTCGGGAAGGTGCATCCGCTTGACCTGGCCGGCCACGGTGGCCATCACCAGGTACTTGTCCTCACGGAGATCAGACACAGTGACGACTGCGTTCACGTGCTCACGCGGTTCCAGGTTGATGATGTTCGCCACAGGAGTGCCGCGGGACGTTCTCGATGCGTCAGCCGCCAACTCAAATGCGCGGCTCGCAAAGACGCGGCCGCGGTCCGTGAACATGAGCAGCCAGTCATGCGTATCAGCGACCCGAAGGTGCGGCGTAACGTCGTCCTCCTTGGTCATACGCTGGCCCTTGACCCCTTTGCCGCCGCGGTGCTGCGCCCGGTAGGTGGCAAGGGGGATGCGCTTGAGGTAGCCGTTTGCACTCAGCGTGATAACAACGGTCTCGTGGGGCTCCGTGTCCTCACGGCGCCACTCGCCCAGCTCCTCCGGATGAACGACCGTGCGCCTGTCGTCGCCGTGCCTGCGCTTGAGGTCCAGCGTTTCCTTGCGTACGACGGCGTAAACCTTGTCTGGCGAGGCCAGGAGGTCTTCCAGGTCTGTTACGAGCGCCAGGAGTTCCTGGTACTCGTTTTCGATCTTCTCCCGCTCGAGCGCTGCGAGTCTACGGAGCTGCATGTCCAGGATGGCCTGCGCCTGTACCTGGGACAGGTTGAACTGGGTCATCAGGCCCGTGCGGGCCTCTTCGACGTCCGAGGACCCCCGGATCAGCGCGATTACCGCGTCCAGATTCTCGAGCGCGGTGCGGAGGCCTTCGAGTATGTGCAGCCGGGCGCGAGCCTTGCGGAGATCGAACTCGGCGCGGCGTACAACCACCTCGCGCCGGAACTCGATGAAATAGCGCAACGCCTCTTTCAGCGTGAACACCCGCGGCATGCCGTCCACGATCGCGAGCATATTCGCCGAGAAGCTGGTGCGAAGGGCGGTGTGCTTGTACAGGTTGTTCAGGATCACGCTCACGGATGCACCGCGACGAAGATCGAGGACGATCCGCATTCCCTTCCGGTCAGACTCGTCCCGGACCTCGGACACGCCGTCGATCACCTTGCTCTTGATCAGGTCTGCGATCTTGGCGACCAGCGTTGACTTGTTGACCTGGTAGGGGATCTCGGTAAACAGCAGGCGCTGCCTGTTGTTCCGCTTGACCTCCTCGATCTCGTGGCTCGCCTGGACCATGATCCGGCCGCGACCGGTGGCGTAAGCGTTCCTGATCCCCTCGTTCCCGTAAATGTGGGCGCCGGTCGGGAAATCCGGACCTTTGACGAACTCCATGAGGTCGTCCACGGACGCGTCGGGACGCCGGATCAGGTGGGCGATGGCGTCACAGACTTCGCCGATGTTGTGCGGCGGGATGTTGGTAGCCATGCCGACCGCGATCCCGGCTGCTCCGTTTACGAGAAGGTTCGGGAGGATAGATGGGAGAACGAGCGGCTCTTTGAGCGATGTGTCGAAATTGTCGATCCAGTCCACGGTCTCCTTGTCGATATCGTTCAACAGGGTCATGGAGATAGCTGCGAGGCGCGCCTCGGTGTATCTCATGGCTGCCGGGGGATCGCCGTCCACGCTGCCGAAATTCCCCTGGCCATCGACAAGCATCGCCCTCAACGAGAACGGCTGCGCCATGCGGACCATGGCGTCGTACACCGCCGTGTCGCCGTGCGGGTGGTACTTCCCGAGCACCTCGCCCGTTATCCGGGCGCTTTTCTTGTACGAGGACGTGGGCCGGATGCCCATGTCGTACATGGCGTACAAGATGCGGCGCTGGACGGGCTTCAGCCCGTCACGCACGTCCGGCAATGCCCTGGACACGATGACGGACATGGCGTAGTCCAGGTAAGAGCTACGCATCTCGTCATTGATATTTATCGGGCGGACTTCACCGATGTCCTGACCTACCACGGCGGGTCTCCTGAATCGGGGAGGGTGCGGGCTTCACGCGGACGTCGATCGCGCGCGTCTGGCCTGCGTAAATTTGGAGCGTGTTCGACGCCGATATCTCACGATGGGGCGAACACGAACTAGACGGCCTCAATTTTACCCGTTTCGGGGCCTTCTAGCAAAGGTTCGCGTCGCCCTGGAGTCGTTCGTACGGGCAACGACGCGCGCTCGCGCCCGCGCGAGGCGCTGGGAAAAACAGGGACCGGGAGTCAGGCTTCCGTGGAGCGCTCCACAAATGCGGCGACGATATTGTCGAATCGAGACGGCAAAAGGTCCGGTTTATGGAGCGGCCAGACGACGCCGATAATCCAGTGGTAACCGGGCATTTCAAGCGCCTCGATGGCCCCGGTCCCGATGTCGTAAGCGCTCGCCATGAGACCTGGCGCCTTCTCGGCCTCACGTATGGCGTACTCGCCCGGTCCCGGCGTCGCCACCGGTCCTCCGGCTCCGATCGTAGCCGCCACCTTTCCTCCCAGCGTGAGAAAGGTGCGCATCGCCCCGAGTTCCACGCCCCGGCCTTTGCGGCCCGGACGCGGCCCGGCGACGACCGCGTCATCGAGCCGCACGGGCGGTTTCCCGCCGAGGGCGACGTTCAGAGCGTGCATCCCCCAGCCGACTCCGAGAACGGGCATGTCAGCCTCGATAGCGCTGATCAGGGCCGGAGGTGGAGATTCAACGATTGTGCCGGAAACAGACTCGCCGAACACCAGCAGCCCGCCGACACCCGCCGACAGCTCGGCGCCGGGTGCGAGGAGGGTCGGTTCCGGACCGAATTCTCGAAGGGCGGGAGCGAATATCTCCGGGTCTTCGCCCGGGGCCGTAATCAAGGCGGGGATGCTCAAAACACGGGAACCCGACGAGGCGATCCGGGCGCGATCACCGGATCAACCCGCCGGATTCTCGGGCTCGCGAGAGGCTTTAGAACGGGATGTCCCACAGCGGGTACCAGTGTTCAGTTGACCGCTCCACGACCATGCCCTGCCGGCTCATCAGCTTCGCCAGGTCCAGTTCTGCCGGATGATCCCGGTCGTCTGAGTCGCGCGGGATGAACGGGTAGAAAGTTTTCCGCTGGTACGTGTAAAGCCAGTAAGCGGCGGATCCGGCGAAATGGGTGCTCCACACGGCGGCGATCATGAGGGCCGGGTCCGCCTCCATCGAGATGGCGTTTCCGACCGTGAACACAGAGTTGGTCAGGTCCTCGAAATTGCCGTCCTCAAGGATCACCCAGCGCGTCCCGTGTTCATCCACCTGTACATCGTGAGAAGTCTTGGTCGCTCCCGGGCCTTCATTCAGCACGCCACGCAATCGGCCTTCAAGGCCATCGATGAAGGGGTAACGGCCTGCCTCTGGTGGCCGGAACAGCACGCCGGCCCTGCGACCGGGAAGTATCTCGCCGGCCGTCTGGAGACGGGCCTCCGCGGTGATCACCGTCTTGATGGCGTCCCAGTCAGATTTGGGAGCGGATGGGCCTCGCTTGAAAAGAAAAGCCATCTAGTTCTCGAACCGAACGTCTTGTGGCAGGCCGCGCATTTCGTTCTCCATCTGTCGTAATCGTGCGATTCGATCCTCGATCGGTGGGTGCGTCGAGAACAGGCTCTGGACGGAGTGTCCCCTGAGCGCAGGGTATATCGCCAGCGCGCTCGCCGCCGTCATCTTGCGAAGATCTTCCGCCGGCACCCGAGCCATCGCCCCGCTTATCTTCTCCAGCGCGTTTGCCAGGCTGCCGGGGTCGCCCGTCAACTCGGCTCCGCTGTGGTCGGCGCCGTACTCCCGGTATCGGGAGAGCGCCATTATGAGCAACTGGGCGACGAACTGAACGACCAGTGTTCCGACGAGCAAAAGCATCATCGCGCCGCCGTTGTTGTTCCTGCCGCCGCCGAACCCGCCAAACATCATGCGGAAAAACATCATCTGCATGACGAAGCTCGCCACGGTCAGGAAGAAGCTCGCGATGGTGATGACGGTGACGTCCCGATTCTTGACGTGGGACAACTCGTGTCCGAGCACCGCCTCAAGCTCACGCTCGCTCAATCTCTGCTGTATCCCGGTGGTCACGGCGACGAGGGCATTCTTCGGGTTTCGTCCGGTCGCAAAGGCGTTCGGGGCGGCGCTGTCGATCACGGCTACCTTCGGCATCGGCATATCTGCCCGGACCGCCAGCCGCTCGACCATTTCGTACAGTTCTGGCGCCTCATCGCGTGTGACCTCTTTCGCTCCGGTGGAGCGCAGGATCATCCGGTCGGACATGAAGTACTGGAAGCCAACCATCACGGCGGCAAAGCCGACCACGAACACGATCGGAATGCCGGCGGCGATGAGGAGCAGAATGAAGAACGCGTAAACACCGGCCAGCATGAACATGGTGAAGTACATGCGGCCGCGGAGTCCTCTGTCAGGAGTGAGTTGGACCGGTTGGTTGCTTGCCATGCGTTTTTCCTGGGTCTCCGTGCGTTGCCCCGTGCGTTGAAGGTCGAGGTCTTCTTGTGTATTCGGACGCCGGGGAACATAGAATCGTGGACGGTCAGGGACGACCACGACACCTCAGATTGTAGGACAAGGCACGATGCCGGGCCAATGCCCGGTTCAAGTCTCCGGCGTCGGCCAGACGGTCTTATTCCCTGCACGAATTCTGCTCACGCGCTGATACGAGAACGGTGACCAACGAGATTGACGACAACTAACGGAGACAGCGACCGATCTAACGGAGTTTTCGCCGGTTCTCCGGCCAATGATTCTGCACTGGCGGAAATCGAACAGTTTGCCGTGGAGGTGGTAGGCGCCGCGGGGAAACTGGTGTCCGCGCGCTTCGGTGGCGAACTCGATGTTGAGTCCAAGGACGGGAACGGCGCGAACCCGGTAACCGATGTCGATCGCGCCAGCCAGGCGTTGATCGCCGAAATGGTCGATGAGCGGTTCCCGGAACACATGATCCTCGGCGAGGAGGACGCCCCCGAAAACGAACCCGCCGCAAGGGATTTCATCTGGTGTGTGGATCCGATAGACGGGACGACCAATTACGTTAACGGACATCCGGTGTATGCGGTTTCGGTCGCGGTACTGCACCGCGGACAACCGGTGGTTGGAGCCGTCTGGATACCGTGGCCTGTCGATGGCGGACATGAGGTCCTGCACGGCCGAAAGGGTGGGGGAGCATGGATCGGCGATCGCCAGTTGTCTGTGAAGAAACCGATCGGCGAAGAACCCCACCGGCCGAAGCGAGGGTGGCTATCTACGATCCCGGGAAGCCTGAGATTTATGTTCAAGGTCAGGCGCGGCATGCGCGGAAATTTTGGCGAACCACGGACCACGGGAAGCGCCGTATACGAACTCGCCATGGTCGCGAGGGGCGTGCTCCAGTATGCCGTGACGGGAGCGGTGTTTTCGTGGGACCTCGCTGCCGGGACGCTTCTTGTCTCAGAAGCGGGGGGGATCGTTCTCACGCCTGCCGGGCCAGAAGACCGGGTCTCGGGTGACTGGGCGCTGGTTAAGGACTTCTCGCCCGGGTTCAAAAACGACCAGCAGACGACGAGATCGATCCGGGGCAGGCGACGCGTCGTGCTGGTCGGCGCGCCGGAGGTGGTGTGGTTCGTCGCCGGCCACCTGAAACGCAGGCGTTACGGACGGATCCGCCGCTACTGGCGCCGAATGACGACCTAGCAGACGACCTAGCGCCTTACCAGCATCTCCCCGCCGTCGACGAGAAGGATCTGTCCCCGGATCATCCGGGCGTCGTCCCCGCACAGGAATGCCACGACGCGCGCCACGTCTTCGGGTGTGACGACGCGACCCGCCGGCGTGGGCCTTTGCGCCATCTCGTAAGCGATGGAGCCCTCAGGAAACGCGTCCACCGCATCCGTCTTGATGAAGCTGGCGGAAACCGCGTTGACGGCGATGTTTCTCGGCGCAAGTTCGATCGCGAGATATCGGGTAAGTGACTCCAGCGCGGCTTTGGACACGCCGACGACGAAATAGTCCGGCAACACCGACGTTGAACCCGGGCTGGTCAGGTTTACGATCGTTCCGCGGTCCGTCATCAGGTTCGCCGCGGCGATAGCACACTTCCATGGCCCTTTTGCATTGATGTCCATGGTCCAGTCCCAGTGGCGATCTTCGAGCTCGGAGGCCGGGCGCATGACTCCAGATGCGGCGTTGTTCACCAGGATGTCCAGCCGGCCGTATTCCGCCGAAACCCTGTCAAACAGGCCCTCGATGGCGTCGTTATCGCCAAGATGAGCGCGGACACGAAGGCAGCGCACGCCGAGCCCGGAGACGGCTTCTTCCGCGTCGCGCGCCGCGGCGTGGTTCCGGAAGTAGTTGAAGGCGATGTCGGCGCCGCGCCCTGCGAGTTCCAGGGCGATGGCCCTGCCGATGCCGCGTGAACCGCCCGTGACGAGCGCCACCTTGCCCGCGAGTTCCCGCGCGATTTCCGGGGACCGTTTACCGGATCCAGATGCCATCTATATCGAACTCCCCCTCCCGGCATTAGATTGCCTGACCATGCCGCTCAAGAGGGCGTTAATTAGAGCCCGAGATGGCCATCCCGCCATCGGTCCGCAGGATGATGCCGGTGGTGTAACGGGCCGCTTCCTTGGCGAGGAATTCCGCGGCGACGGCGACCTCATCCGGGACTCCGAAACGGCTCATCGGGATCCAGGTCATGATCGTGTCTTTGGTCTTTTGCGGAAGGCCGTCCACCGTCGCCGTCTCGATGTAACCGGGCGCTATGGCGTTCACGGTGATGTTCCGGGACGCGAGTTCCTTTGCCAGCGAGTAGGTCAGCGAGTGGATGGCGCCCTTGGAGGCGGAGTAGTTGGCCTGGCCAATGTTGCCGCTGATCCCGACGACGGATGAGATGTTGATGATCCGTCCCCAGCGCGCCCGCACCATGCCTGGAACGGCGCGATGGCAGCAGTAGTAGGTGCCGTTGAGGTTGGTTTGAATCACGCGGTCCCAGGCGGCGTCTTTCATCCGGAGAATCAGGGCGTCGTCGATTATTCCGGCGTTGTTCACGAGGATCTGGACCGGGCCAAAAGCCTCTTCCGTGGCGGTGAACATGGCATCCACCTGTTCACGTTCGGCGACGCTGCCCTGGGCGGCGATCGCTTCGCCACCGGCGGACTTGATGGTCTCCACGACCTCTTCGGCATCATCCGGGTGCGTGTTGTAGTTGACGGCAACGCGATGGCCCATCGCCGCCAGGCGGATGGCGATGGCCCGTCCGATTCCTCGTGATGCCCCGGTTACGAGCGTACTGCGTGACTCTTCAGTCAACGGGGTGTCCTGTTCTGATGCTATGTGCCGACCGCTCCGCGAAGTCGGTCCAACTCCGCTTCGGCCTGCTCTACGTAGTTCAAGGCTACCGACCGGCGCGCCGTCTGGATAGCGCGGCAGACGGCCGGAGCCATCGCCTTCCCGTGCCCAACTACCGCAACGCCTTTCACCCCGAAAAGCGGACCGCCACCGTGGGCCTCCGGAAGATTCGTCGTTTCATAGATACGCTGGCTGATCTCTTCGATATCCATCTCGGGCACCCGGCCCGCCAGGAGCTCACGGATATCGGCGGACAGTGTCTCACCGATTCCTTCCGTGAGTTTCATCACTACGTTTCCAACGAAACCGTCGCAGACAATTACCTCGGCGCGGCCGTGTGGGATGTCGTTGGCTTCAAGGTTGCCGATGAAGTTGAGGCCGCTGGTCTCAAGCAGCGCGGTCGTTTCCTTCACCTGGGAGTTTCCTTTGCCGGCTTCCGCCCCGACGCTCAGCAGGGCAACCCGCGGGTTTTCGGCTCCGAAAACGATCTGCGAGAACACCGCTCCCAGCGCCGCGTAGTCGGCGAGTTGCTGGGGCTTGCAGTCCAGGTTGGTGCCGATGTCCATGACGATTGTGCCAGGAGCAAGCCCGTACAACGGGCCCCCGAGCGCGGCGCGCTCGATGCCTTTGAAGGTGCCGAAGACCACGGTCGCTGCGGCGATCGTCGCGCCGGTCGATCCCATACTCACGAGCGCTTTCGCCCGGCCGTGGCGGACCGTGCTGGCGGCGCGAAATATCGAGGCGTTTCGTTTTGTCATGTAGGCCGTGGCCGGGGCTTCGCCCTCTTCGACAACGCCTTCCGACGGCTCCGTGGAGATGGGCAGATCAGCCACATCGTGTCTGGCCAGTTCGGCCGCAACAGGCTCGGGGTCGCCGACCAGGATGATCGACACACCACCCTCGCGTGCTGCTTGCACGGCTCCCAGGACGATCTCCGCCGGGGCGTGGTCACCTCCCATCGCGTCTACCGCGATCGGGATGAGTTCTTTTTTTTCTTCTTCAGTCAAATGGTGTTCCCTGAAGCGTTCGGGAATACCGGGATTCTGCGGAGACCTATGAACGCTCGCGCAGCGTTGCGCGGTCGTCAGTCGACCGGGACGAAGGCCCCTCCGGTGATCACGTCTTCGCCGTCATCTTTCTTGACGCCGATGGCGATCTCCACCGTCCGAACCCCGCCCGTTTCGACCACTTTCGTGACCTCGCCGGATACGTGCACGGTCTCCCCGGGAAAAACCGGTGCACGGAAGCGTACTTTAAGCTGGCCTCCGAACGCCCAGTTATCTGGATACGCGGAAGTGAGCATTTCGGACACCATCGCAAGCGTAAGCATACCGTGAGCTATTCGGCGGCCGAACGGTGTTTTAGCCGCGAACTCGGCGTCCAGGTGAATGGGATTGTGGTCTCCAGCTGCGTCCGCGTACGCCTCGACCTGGGACTGGGTGATGGTCCGGCCTATCGACTCCAGCCGGTCGCCGGGGTTGCTCGGAACCGTCGTCATGACGCGTTCACCACGATCAAGCTACTCGCCGTGGCTACCTGCCCGCCGGACTCGTCGACGAAGGACATCTCGACGGTGGCGAAACGGCTTCCCCGGCGTTCTGCGTTTGATTTCAGCGTCGCTTGTATCTCGAGGGATTCCCCCGGGGCTACCGGGCGGTCGAAAGCAGCTTCTTGCGACGCGTGGACCACCTCGACGGTGCCGTCCGCGAGCCCCAGGTGCCTGATGAATCGCGACAGCCCGGCGGCGATCACTGCCATAGACGGAACGCGCTCCGCCGGGCGCGCCGATGTGTCGCCGACCGCTTCTGCATATGCAGCGGCCTCGCTTTCGCTGATGACAAGTGACTCGGGCGGAAACTCATGTCCGGGGGAGAGGTCTTGTAGTGCCATGTGCTCCTGTGGACGGGTAACGGAGATTACGAATCGTCCCTGGCGGAAATTCTAGGAATGCCCCTGCCTCGCCGCAACGAACCAGTACGGGCTAACCCTCGGCGGTTCCGCGGGTTCCCTGCATATCCTTCGCCTCGGCGATGAGGCGGGACGCGAGTTGAAACGATAATTCGTTGCGGTAATCGAGATCAGATAACGCCAGGATCCGGTACATCACGCCGCTGGAAACGCGTGCGTCGACGCTCCCGCCCAACTTCGGCACGCGGACCCGCAGGGCCTCGGCGATGGCCGCCGCCGCCGCAAGACCGCTGCGGTTCACGAATACGCGTGTCATGACCCGCCCGTCGTAGTAGACCGATAGCCCGGATTTCGTCTGGGTCAGCGTGACGCGCATGTGGGCGCGTGGCTGCTCAAGCACTTTGTAAGCGTGTTCCAGGGCTTTTGAGCGTGAGATTGCCATCGGCGTGACTTGTGCGTGGGGCGCCGGGGAGTCGTCGAAGGTGTTCCGGGTCCGGAAAACGGACCGGAAGTATAATCCGGGCAACTTCGTTTTGGGCTCAAACCAGATTGGGGATGACCGTGGACCTTACCGGGCAGGTGGCGATCGTGACGGGTGGCGCGACCGGCATCGGACGCGCCATCGGTATCAAGATGGCAGAGGTCGGGGCGGATATCGTCGTTTCGGACATCAACGCCGACGCCTGCCAGCGCACGGCGAGCGAGATCGCCGGTCTCGGCGTGCGTTCCGCCGGGATACCTGCGGACGTCACAGATCCGGAAGCCGTGAATCGAATGGTGTCGGAGGCGGTAAGCCGGTTCGGCAAGATCGATGTCCTCGTCAACAACGCCGGCGTGGCCGGCGCGCCCGGATGGTATGACCATCCGGTCTCACGTGAAGAAGACTGGAGCTTCACCTTCGACGTCAACGTGAAGGGAATGACGATCGTGACCGAAGCCGTGCTCCCGCACATGAAGTCCGCGGGCGCCGGCAAGATAGTCAACCTGGCATCTATAGCCGGACGCCAGGGCCGTCCCTCGCTGCCGCACTATTCCGCCACGAAGGCGGCCGTAATCAACTACACGCAGTCGCTCGCCAACGAACTGGGCCGGGACAATATCAACGTAAATGCCGTTTGCCCCGGTCTCCTGTGGACGCCGATGTGGGAGCAGGTGGGCGCTCGATACGCGATCAATAACCCGGATTACGAGGGTTTGACCGCTCGCCAGGTGTTTGACCGCATGGTGGGGGAGATCATGCCGCTGGGCAGGGAGCAGACCCCGGAAGACATCGGGGACGCCATAGTTTTCCTCGTCTCCGAGGACGCTCGGAACATCACGGGCCAGTCGCTGAACGTTGATGGCGGAGCATTTCTCAATTGACCATTTCTATGATGTCTTTTTCAGATGCGTTTCCGGTCGTCAGGACTGGGGGGAATAAGTGGCAGAGTTAGATGATCGGATCGCGGTTGTAACGGGGTCCGGGAGCGGTATCGGGCGTGGCATTGCGCTGGTGCTGGCGGAACGGGGGGCGGACATCGTCGTTGCGGACATCGATGCCGATGCGGCCGAGGCCGTTGCCGGGGAGGTGCGGTCGCTCGGTAGGAACGCCATCGCCATCCCGGTGGATGTCACCGACCGGCAGTCGACCGGCGCCCTGGCCTCGGTGGCGATAAACGAGCTGGGGCACATCGACATTCTCGTCAATAACGCCGGGGTCGGTGGAGCGCCCGGCTGGTGGCAGCGCAGCAGCCCGACTCCCGAAGACTGGGAGGCGACTTACGATGTCAACGTGATCGGCATCGTGAACACCACGGGCAGTTTCGAGGGCCACCTCACGGAACGCAGATCCGGACGGATCATCAACATCGCTTCGGGAGCGGGACGTCGCGGCGCTGGCGGGTTCGCCCATTATTCGGCCTCGAAGGCAGCTGCGATAAACGTTAGCCAGGGGTTTGCGCTTCAACTTGCGCCGTTCGACATAAACGTGAACTGCATCTGCCCCGGGCTGCTGTGGACACCGCTGTGGGAGAAGATCGCCGAACGCGACCGGATCAAGTCCGGCGAGACCGTTCTGAGCGGGCGACAGGTGTTTGACGAACGGTTAGAGCGCTCAACACCCCTGGGCAGGGAGCAGACGCCAGAAGACGTGGGCAGGCTCGCCGCGTTTCTTGCTTCTGACCGGTCGAAGAACATCACCGGCCAGAGCATCAACCTGAACGGCGGGTCTTACATGAATTGAACCCAGCGGGTTCGTTATCGTGTGGATCTAAGGCAGGACCGCCGCCGGACTCGCGTCCAGCATCGCCCGCAACTCCAGACCGATTCTGTCCCGCGTCATGGGCCCGGCATATTTCTTGACGACGCGGCCTTCACGGTCGACGAAGAATTTCTCCGGCAGCCCGACTACTCCCCAGTCGACCGCGACGCGACCGTTGGAATCGGCGACGATCGGGTACTCAAGCTCAAACGCGTCCCTGAACTTGCGCGTCTCGCTATCGACGTCCCAGATTGCGATGCCCACGAATTCGACGCCCTGGTCGCGGAAGTCGTCGTAAGCGGCCTTCAGCGCCGGGCTCTCCTGCCGGCACGGCGGGCACCAGGAGGACCAGAAATCCACCATCACGATCTTGCCGAGGAAGTCCGAGAGGCGCACGACGCCGTCGCCATCAATTGACTGGAGCTCGAAACCAGCGCCCTCCTGGGCGGAAACGTCCCGTTCGCCCAGCGTCTGGTTTACGGCGAGTCCGCCGGGATTGCCATCGTTCTGGATGACCGCCCAGATCAGCAACGCAGCGATTAGCGTGACGGGCAGGGTGACGGCAAAACCGATGATCTTACGTTGTGTCATTCAGGTGATAGATCTGGTGGGAGGACCGATCTTTGATTCTACGTCCTCGGTTACGCCCCAGACGCGAGGGGGTCTCGTGATTCCAGCGCGAAACCGGGAACCTGGCGTAACAATCAGCCGGGAGTCGTGCCGCCCTCAGGAGTTGCCTCATCGTCATCTCCTGACGGTGGGGCTTCGTCTTCCATGCCGGCGAGCGCCCGCGAGGTCAAAGCGTCCCGGCTGGCCTGGTGCTGATCGGCGTCGATCTCGCCCGCCTCAAGCCGTTCGTCCAGTTCCACGATCTGCTGGAGAATCTCCATCCGCTCGTCCGGGGACACGGCCATAGCCAGGTTGCGACGGCGGCTGGACAGGAGCACGTAAACCACCAGGCCGGCCATTGCGGCCGCGATCAAGAAGGGGAACCCGAACACGACGACGTTGCCGCCCGGGATCGCCTCGTTAATTCGTTTGAACAGTCCCGGCTGCGGCAGGTTCTCGATCGCGAAAGACATTTTGAAACCCGGTTCGTATCCGGTCCCCGCGAATTCTTTGTACACCGTCTCGCCGAGTTCGGTTGTCTGCGTGGGGGCCACGCCTTCCGCCACGACGGTGCCGAGTTCCGGCGGGATCAGCACGCGGAATTCGTCCGCTCCGTAGGCCAGGGTGCGCGTGAATTCGAGTGAATCGCCGGAATAGTTGATGGCGTAGCTGTACAGGATTTCGTGGCTGCCGGGCGGAATCGGGTTGGTCATAGCGAAACCGGTATCGATCTCGATCATCTGGCCCTGCGGGAGAACGCTGTCCACGGCCAGTTCCGTATAGCCTTCCGGCAGACTGAACCTGAGCATATTCATGCCGGTGAAATTTGGGTCCGATGGGTCAGGCAAGAATGTGCGATCGCCATTATTTTGGAGCGTAACCAGTTCCAGAATCCCCATCAGCCGGTCTGATCCGACCACGGTCGGGACGATGGTCGCGTGCGCGCTTACTCGTATGTCGTCCAGGGAGTCGGTTGTCTCGAAGATTGTTATGCCCAGGTTCTGCGGCGCTATCTCGTCGACGAGGAATATCTGCTCGGTGACTCCCTGGTATTCCCACGCCAGGCGGTACTGGATATCTTCATCTTTCATCAGATCGGTGAACTCAAAAAGTGGATCGTCAGGTCCAACCTCCACTATCTGTTGATCCACGAAGTCGCCGTCCCTGAGTCCGAGGAGAGCGATCTCGAACCCTTCCGGCACCTCTGCCCCCTCGGTGCCGTTACTCACGGCTCCGGCCACGCGATCCGGGGTCGGGCGTTGCGCCAGGGCTTGTCCGCTGCCCGCAGCCATAAAAAGAATGACGGCGGCCAGCAGCGCCGACATCGCCAGGATCGGGGCATTACGCCACCGTACGGTTATCAATTGGTCCCTCAACTCTGTTCGTTAATCCTCATCCGGCCCAGAACCTTGCCCGGTCCTCGAACGTCGCCTCGAACCGGCCCGCCTGAGCGCCGCGATCTCGTCCTCAAGCGATTCCCGGGTCAGTGGCGCCGGAGCGTCTTGAGGTTCTTCTTCATATCCGAGCTGGTCCAGTTGCCTGATCGTCTCAGCCGCGCCGACCCTCAATTCGAGTAGCTGCCGTCGGTAGTCCTCATCCGCGATCGTGTTCGCTGCATGATCGGCCTGTAAATGGCCGATCTGATCGTACAGATTTGCCCTCAGTGCTGTCAGCCGTTCCAGCTCGCTCGACTGCCGCGCTGCAAGCGTCGCGCCGGAGCGACGCAGGAACGGGAGGGCGATCACTGCCAGCGATACGAACGTTACGAGGATGCCAAGGGTTATCGGCATGTCACTTCAATCCGGCTCAAGACTCACACACCTGCGGAACCGGCGGGCTGAGGCGCAGACGGGATTTGTCTACGTGCTGGCACAGTGCGGCGTTCAAAAGCGGGCGCCGGCCAGAGGGCGATCAGGGTCCCGATAATGAAGATAGGACCGGACACCCAGAGCCACCACGCAGCGGGGTTGATGCTGATCCGCAGCACGACGCGACCGTCTTCCAGGAATTCGCTCGGGACTATGTACAGGTCTTCCAGTCCCGGGTCCAGGTAGCCCGGCAGCCAAGGGATGTCCACGAGGGGGTTGTTGTGGACGGCGGCGCGCACCGACGCGATGTTGTACACGGGGTAGAAGGCGCGCCACGGCGCGAGGGAGGCGATCTCCTCGTCACCCTTGAACACGTTGACGTTCGCCCACTCTGATACCCGGTCCACACGTTCTTTGCTGTCTGTGTTGACGTATTCGACCCGGTATTCGTCCAGGGTGAAGCTTTCTCCCGGGGCAAGCGCGACGTCGGCTCTCTGCTGGAAGAAGTTGGTGCCGATCACCCCGATTCCCAGGGCGATGATGGCGATATGAACGACGTAACCGCCGTGACGGGGCCGGTTCCCGCTCACCATGCGCCACCATCCGCTCGCGAAGTTATGACCTGCCCTGCGCTGTGACATCGTGCCCCGGTACCACTCTTCGAGTACGGCGGCCATCACCATCGCAAGCGCGCCGAATCCGACCACGGCCCACAACTCATGCACCCCGGAGATCCAGATCATCGCCATTGTCGCGACGCTGATGGCGATCGGAATGCTGAGCCATCGTTGCACGCTGCTCATCGTGGTCCTGCGCCACGGCAGAAGGGGGCCGATGCCCATCAGGATGACGATGGCGAGCAAGATCGGGCCGTTGATCTGGTTGTACCAGGGCGCTGAAACTGTCACCGTCTCGTTGTTCGCATATTCCGAGAATAGCGGGAACAGCACCCCCCAGAGCGTCACGAATGTCACGCCGAGGAACAGGAAGTTGTTAACCAGGAAACCGGCCTCGCGCGACAGGAATGATTCGAGAGGCCGGTCACTTTTCAGGGCCGGGTAGCGCCACAGGAAGACGATGAGCGCAAACGCCAGGCTGACCAGCATGAATCCAAGGAACACGCCGCCGATCGTCGAGGCGCCGAAGGAATGGACCGACACCACGGGGCCGCCGCGGTTGATGAACAATCCGAACTGGGCCAGCACAAAAATCATCCCGAGCAGGGCGACGTTCCACATACGGAACATGCCGCGGCGTTTCTGGACCATCACGGAGTGGATGAAGGCCGTCAACACAAGCCAGGGCATGATCGCCACGTTCTCGATGGGATCCCAGCTCCAGTAGCCGCCCCAGCCGAGGATGGTGTAGGCCCACCAGGCGCCGATCAACAGGCCGGCGCTCAGCACGGCCCACACGACGATGGCGCTAACCCGGGCGGCGTCCAGCCACTGGTCACGGGTCTGCCCGGCGATCAAGGCCCCGGAGACGAACGCGAAGGGGATAGCGACGCCTACAAGGCCTGCCATCTGGAGCGGTGGATGGATAAACATGCCCGGATGCCTGAGCAGCGGGTTGACGCCTACGCCACGGCCGTCTTCAAAGGCCGCAGGGGCAAAGGGGTCGGCCAGGGTCAACAGGACGGCGACGAAGAACACCGTGATCCCCATCAGGATAGCGATAATGTACGGGCGAGACGGCTCAAGTCGCCTGGGCGATACGTAGATGGCGGCCATCGACATCACCGTGAAGATGGCGGTGATGTAGAGGAGCGAGCCCTCGTTGCCGGCGTACATGGCGACCCATGTGAAGGCCTGGCTCTGCGCCCTGTCGCTATGACCACGGACGTATTCGATCGAGAAGTCATGGGTGACGAACGCGTAGACCAGTGCGCCGACCGCGACCGCGAGCGCCAGTCCGGCCATATAGGAGCTGCGACGCGCGCTCATCACAAGATCGCCAGAGCCCAGTTTTGCGCCGATTACGGAACCGATTCCCGCATAAGCGGCCAGCGCAAGCGCGAGCAGCATTGACATCGTGCCGAGGTCTGCCATTTAGCCTTCAGCGCTCCTCTCGGCGGGGTTGTCGGAGTCGTCTCCGGCATCGTCATCTGGAGTTGGAGGGCCGGGGTTGTTGAGCGACAGGTCGCGGTCTACCTCGGCCAGGTAGTCGGAAAGATCGGCGTCCCTCACGGGCCCTCCGACGCCCGCGGCGACAGGATCGGCGTTGCCTCGCCGCATCTGCCGCATCACCAGAACCAGCAGGACGATCCCGAGGGCGACGCCGAGGGGGGGAGCGATCCATGTCACAAGGTTGAAACCGCTTCGGGGAGGCGCAGCCAGGATGCCTACCTCGGGGTACCGCGCGACGAAGTAGTCCTTGATCTGGTCTTCGTCCTGTCCCTCTTGCAATTTGACTCGGATAATGCGCTTCATTTCCTGGCTGATCTGGACAAAAGACTGGTCGAGGGTCTCCCCGGGACAGATCGGGCAGATGAGTTGCGTCTCGAGACCCTGTGCCCGTTTCTCGAGTTCACGGTCCTGCTCCGGTCCGATGGTGACCCTGGGTGGACCTGTGGCGTCCGGGGTATCCGCTCCAACGCCGGCCTGGGCGTGCGCGAGCGGCTTGCCAAACAGTGGAAGACCGGCCACCAGCAGCAAAGCGGTTATCGAGATGGTGCGGATTATTACGGCGTGGCTCAAATTGCTTACCGCGCCCCGGCGCCGTGCTCCGAGGGTCCGGGTGTTTTCGTGACGAGTCCCATGTTTCCATGGTATCGCCGGTCGTACGCTCCCGGGACCAACATCCCGGTAACAAAACTCTCGAATCGGATCCTTGGCCGGGTAAGACTTACTGCCCGAGCCCGGTCCCGGATTCGTCGAAAATGTAGCGGACGATGTCCCAGCGTTCCGCTTCCGAAAGGAGCGGACCGAACTTCGGCATCAAGATGCCTCCGGAATCTATGATGCTAAACATACCGGTTTCGCCGCGACTGGCGCGCAGTTCCTTGAGATCCGGGGGTGCGTTGTACGCCACCCCGTTGTGATCCGAGGCCCAGGCGGAGTTCGCCGAAGTGATATGTACGGCGGCAGATCCGTCGCCGAGTCCGTTTACGCCGTGGCAAACGGAGCAGTTGACCCGGTACAGTTCGGCCCCGGCTTCAGCGTCGTAGGGGTGCGCCTCGTTCGCCGGCAATACCTCTAACACGTCCTGGGCGTTGCCCTCGCCGTTATACGCCACCGCAGACTTGACGCCCGGGAGACGTGGGATCTCCTGTGACCGGTACGCCTGCGAGTAGTGCATCTCCGTGAAGGTCTCGATCGGGTAGGTGCCGCTTTCCTGCACACACGCAGCCGCCAGAAGGGCGACCGACGCGAACGCGATTAACAGCCCACGGCCTGCGACGCGGGATCGGGTGTTGTACGAGATGACTGTGGTTCGAAGACTCAAGCCGTTTTGATCTCCAGCGCTCCGGCTGTCTGAAGCACTCCGCGTGCTTCTTCAATCCGGTCGTCCTCGCACTCCACGACGACACCGATGTAACCCTCGGTGATCCGTGTGTCGTACGCGCCGAGGTTTAGATTCGGCAGCCGTGACTCGAAGATGATGCCGACCACGGTGGCGATCACAGCGCCGAGCATCGTCAATTCGTAAGCGATGATCAACATGGCGAACACGGCGAGGATCGGCTTGCCGCCCGTAATCACCGGGTAAGCGAGCTGCGTCCCTACCGTGAAGAGTATGGCGAGCGTGATGCCCACCATCGCCCCGAAGAACGGGAATCGGAAAAGCCTGTGCTGGGGAACGTGTTCGCCGAACGCGCCCTCCGGGTATGGCGTGCCGGTGAGCACGTCAAATGTCCCGAGCGCAAACCCGGCGGACCTGAGTCCATCCATGGCGTTGGCGCCGGCATCGGGGGAGTCGTACAGCCCTAGAACGCTGTTTGAAGCTGCCATCGTGCTTTACCTAATCCAATTCCCTGATTACGGCCGGTACGTTCACGCGTCCGATCTTGATATCGGTCGTGAACACCTGGCTTTCTTTGGTCTCGAAGAGCGGGATCAACGGGAAGAACTTGGAGAACAACAGCATCAACATCAGCACCCACGCGAACGACCACAGCAGCAGACCCCACTCAAGGGGGCTGACCTGGTACGAATCCCACGTGAATACGAAGGGCTGTTTTCTTGAAAGTCCCGGGACGATGATCAGGAAACGCTCAAGCCACATCCCGATGTTCACCAGGATGGATGTCCAGAACATCAATGCGATGTTGTTCCGGACGCGTTTGAAGAACCATAACGGCACCGGGATGGCGAAGGCCGTTAAGAAGAAAATTATGAACAACAAACTCCACGGCCAGGTGAACATCTGCATTTCACGAAGCGCCCGCTCCGGCGCCTCAAGGCTGTACACACCGAAGATCAGTTCGGCAAACGTGAAGCCCATCCAGCCAAGCGCGACCACGATGAGCAGCCTTGCAAGCGCATCGAAGTGTTCCGGCCGGATGTAGTTGTCCCAGCCCCAGAGCCAGCGCATGAGCGCCATCATCGTCACAACGGCCGATACGCCAGAGTGAACGGCGCCGATGACGAAGTAGGGGGCGAAGATCGTTGAGTGCCAGCCTTCAACGGAAGGCGTGACGGCAAAGTCCCAGGACACGATGCTGTGAACGGATACGAAGATCGGCAGCATCAGCGCCGAGAGCAGGATCCCTGCCACCGTCTGAAGCCGCCACTGTCGCGGGTTGCCGCGCCAGCCCAGCGAGGTGACGGTGTAGAAGGAGTGTTTCCACCCGGTTGTCCGATCACGCAGCACTCCAAGGTCAGGCAGGAGCGCGACGTACAGGAACAGTGTGCTGCCGGTGAGGTAGGTGCCGATAGCGAACGGATCCCAGATCAAAGGTGATCGGGCGTTCGGGAATATGCCACGGGCGAAGTCGAACGGCGTGATCCAGTAGAAGATTCTCCACGGCCGCCCGGCGTGGATCAGGGGGAAGAACAGGGCGGTCAACAGCGAGAACACCGTGAGGAGTTCCGCTGCTCGGGTTACCGGGCGGCGCCACTCCGCCTGCGTTAGCCGGAGGATTGCCGAGATCATGATCCCGGCGTGGCTGATGCCAACCCAGAACACGAATGTCGTGATGAAAAGGCCCCAGTAGACAGGCCTGTTCAGCCCGGTGACCCCGAGGCCGCGGTTAAACATGATGCCCATCAGGGTGAAGCCGAAAAGCACCACCACGAGGAGGCCAAGAACCGTCGGCAGCCACCACTTGGGCGTTGCCAGGTTCCCGCGCAGTAGCTCGCGGTTGATGGTTACTTCGTCGAGTGTCCGTCGCTGTTGCATTAGTCGGGTTTACCCACCAGCAGTGCGTGGCCCCTGAGGAACCGTACGGGTTTGGATATCAAGCGTGATTGTTGAATCTCCCAGAGAGAGACAACCGGAACGAGCCGGGTCACAAGAAGGATGGACAGGAGACCGAGTGCCGGGAGGCCGACCATGATGAAAATGTCAAATACATCCGGCCACGCGGTTTCGGGCATTTTCTGAAGGATGCCGGTCGTTGCGAGTTCCAGGTCGTCGGGAACAGCGCTCCAGCTCGCCACGTAAATCCTGATGCGGTCCAGGAGCAGTCCTGTAAGGACGAGCACGGCGGCGATCGGCGGCCCCCAAACGCTGTCCCTGACCTTGTTCCAGATCATCACCCACCACGGCGCGATAAACGCCAGCAGGAATACGGCCCAGAAGACATAGATGTAGGGACCGGAAACCAGCAGTTTGATGGTGGCCAGGTCCGCTGCAGACCGCCCATACCAGAAAACGATGAAACTGGAGTAGAAGAAATAGAACCACAGCAAGGTCGTGGCGAGAAGCAGTTTTCCGAGTGACCACATCTGTTCGTGGCCGACGTACCTGCTGACTCCGCCCCATCGGCGTGCGGCCCAGATCCCGAGGATCGTGAAGGCGATCCCCGCCTGGAAAGAGCCCAGCGTGTGGTAGAAGGGGAAGACCGCGTCCTTCCAGCCCGGTACCAGGCTCAAAGCCAGGTCGACCGTAAACGTGAAGTTCACGTAAAGCAGGAGGGCGAAATACAACGCGCCGGTTATGCCGATGCGCATGTTCAACCACGTCCATTGCTGTGGCCGGCCGTGAAAACCACGGGCAAGTTTCTTGCCCCAGCGCTGTTTCCAACCGCTGCCGTGATCGCGAATCGCAGCCAGGTCCGGGAGGGCCATCAGGTAGGCCATCGCCATGCCAGCAAGCGCAAGAGTGAACAGGATCAATGGGTTCCAGAAATGCGGAGCGAATTCGGGAGAGTCAAACCAGACAGACCTGCGGCGCACGTCATCAAGCAGGACATCAGAGTACGCGGTCAGTGCCGGGAACTTGAACATCAACGGGATCAGCAACAGGGCTGTCAGGGAGGTCGCGATGCTGGCCAGCGATGCGATGCGCGCCGCCGGTCGTGCCCAGTTTGCCTTGGCGATGGTGGGAGCGATCGCCACCATCGGCGCTCCGCCGAACATCGTCAGCATGAACGCCAGGGTGGCGGCGTAGTAGCCCCACTCCTGTCGTCCGCCATCGTCGATGAACCGGAAAGCGATCCCGACCAGGCCCAGGACCCCCGCCGCGGCCAGGATCCACATGAATAACTTCAAGCCGCGGCTTGCCGCCGTCCTGCCTTCACCGGCGAAGGCGGCGGTGGCTTCTGTGTTGGACGGCCGGTTATCGGGAGCGTCCGTTATGAGGCTACTCGTGGCCACCGTTCGCTCCTCCGGTAGCGTCAACCTTCGCCAGGTAGAAAACGTTGGGTTCGGTGTTCAGGTTGTCGAGATGTGTGTACGCCCGCTTGTCGGAGATCATCGTGAACGCCCTGCTCGGGTTTGTGGCGTTGTTCTCTTTACGGATGTCGCCAAACACGAGGGCGTTCGTCGGACACGCCTCGGTGCATGCCGTCTCGATGTCCCCGTCCTGGAGATCCCTGCCGTCCCGGGCCGCTTCTCGCACGCCACGGCGAATCCGTTGCACGCAGAAGCTGCACTTCTCCATGATTCCACGGCTTCGGATGGTGACATCGGGGTTCAGCTGGTTACGCAGCGTGGACGGCCAGACCGGCTCCCAGTAGTTGAAGAACCGGACGTTGTAGGGGCAACCGGCGCCGCAGTACCGGGTGCCCACACAGCGGTTGTAGATCTGGACGTTCATGCCTTCGGTGTTGTGGTAAGTGGCAAAAACCGGGCACACGGGTTCGCACGGCGCGTTTTCGCAGTGCTGGCACATTATCGGGATGAACCGCGCCTTCACGTCCGGGAAGTCGCCGTACCAGTAGCGCTCCACCCGGATCCAGGCGAAGGTGCGCTTTTCCCTGTATATGTCTTCCGTTGACAGGGTGACGTTGTTCTCAGCCTGGCACGCCATTACACACGCCTGACATCCGGTGCACCGGTCGACGTCGACCGCCATGCCCCATTTGTGGCTGGAGACCCTCTCGGCAGCAGAAACCATTTACGTTACGAAACCCTCGGTTACTCTTCGTTCGAGATGTGCTTGAGATGTAGCTCGTGGTTGTGTTCCTGGGCGTCGTGCGCGGACTGTTCCGGCTCGACGATCAGGATCGGAACGCCGGGTTCAACGGTACGGATTATTTCCTTCGCGTCGCCCTCGAACTTCGGGAGATCCTTTTTGCCACTGGACTTGCTAACAGTGGCCCGCGTGGCGGCCCATGCGAGAGCGCCGGTTTCGGACTCTTTCTTGTCCACGAGAATGTTCAGGATGTTCTCGCCGCGATCTTCTGCGTATCGGCCGCCGATTCCCTCGTGATGACCCTGGCCGACCGGGATGGCGATAACGTTGGGTGAAATACCCGGGTGCGGATAGGCCTGGACGGTGATTTCTCCGACCGTCGTGCGGACCTTGATCCACTGGCCTTCGCTGATGCCCATGTCTTTGGCTTTATCGAAATTGATCTCCGCCCATGTCGCCCAGGCCACGGTGGTTATCGGGTCCGGTGTCGACTGCGCCCATGGAGTGGATGCGTTCCGTCCGTCAAGGATGGACTGGTGAGCGAACGGTACGACGGTGAAGACGCGGCCTTCAACCCTCTCGTCCCATCCTGAGAGGCCCGGCCCCGCCGCTTTTGCGATCGGGGAGGGGATGCTGGAAGGGGCGTTAGTGGTGGTCGTGGCATTCACGTCCCACCAGCCACCGCGTTGCAACACGCCGTTCTTAAACAGTTTCGGATCCCCGGCCATGACGGAGCCGCGGCCGGTCGCATAAAGTTCTCCGACGGTGTCGTCGACGAAGTCTTTGACGCTGTCCACTGGCGCCTGTGGGCCGGCCGCCTCGAGCAGGGTGTCGAGGAAGCTACGGCTGTCGTAGAGCCGGGCGCGCGTCTCGCCGTCTAGCGGCGCGTTGACGACCGGTTGCCGGAGGCCGACTACTTCATATCCGGGCGCCGGTTCCGGCACGTCGAGTCCCCAGTTTTCCAGGTATGAGTTCTCGGGCAGTACCAGGTTGGCATGCTCCGAGCTCTCGTCCAGAACGCCGGTGAATGCGATGACGTTTTCGACGCCATCGAGTGCGCCCCCGGCGTCCACAGAACGCGGGAGGCCGTGGACCAGGTCAACGCCCCGGGTTATCACGGTTTTCACGTTGCCGGCGCGCCAGTGTGAAAGTTCCTTCTCCCAGTCCTCAAATGAAGCGCCGGTGGCCGAGTCCGGCAAACCCTGCGGCCCGGCCGGGTTGAACTGGATCCCACCTTTTTCGCCGACGGTCCCGGCGAGGATGTTCAGGGCATATACGGCCGTGAGATTGAACACGCCGTTCGTCTGGGCGCCGGCCGATCCTCCACCGAACGCGATGCTCGGTCCTTCGCTTGCGAACCTGCGAGCCGCCTCGCGGATGCGGTCGGCGGGAACGCCGACCTTTTCGGCGACGGTCTCAGGCGCCCATTTGTTGAGTTCGCCATCGGGAATGTTGGCCGTGTAGGCCTCGACATTCTCGGGAGGGACATGCAGGCTGTCCGCCTCGCTCACGATCACGCTCGCTATGCTGATCGCGAGGTCGCCCTCGTAACCGGGGTTGACGGTAAGCCACTGGTCGGCCGCCGCCGCGGTCATGGACATGCGCGACTCGGCATGCATCATGAAGCCCCGGTGGTCGCCGCCCCGGAAGTCGCCGTACTTGGTGCCGTAACGCACCGGCGACAGCCAGGTCCCGAGCCAGTCAGCCCCGAACGACATCACCGTGTTTGCGTTGGCGATATCAAATTCGGGAATCCGGTCCTGGTTGAACACCGTCTTGATTGACCGGTGCAGGACCCCCTGCTCGAGCGGATCGAAGAACATGAGCTTGCCGTTGAAAGCGGATGCCACGTCGCCAGCGATCCGGGCGTCTCCACCGCGAACCGGATTTGTCACGATGCGCAGGTTGCCGTCGGCGTCAGACATCCACCGCTGGATGAGACTGTTCGCTTCGTCCCAGGAAATGGGTGTGAG
Source organism: uncultured Dehalococcoidales bacterium (assembly GCA_964474025.1). Lineage (GTDB taxonomy): Bacteria > Chloroflexota > Dehalococcoidia > Lucifugimonadales > Lucifugimonadaceae. The sequence goes on from CAYYRD010000001.1 coordinate 222,430, forward strand.
GGGTTGGCCCTTGGCCCGGCGTCGCATCGGGACGTCCACCCTGTCCGGGTGGTAAAGCGCCTGCAGCGCGGAGTCTGCGTGTACGGCGTGCTTGCCGACGTTGACAGGGTAGTCGGGATTGCCGGCTATCTTCTTTGCGCGCCCTTCCATCACCCGGACGATGACGCCGAGCCCGGAGTCATCGGTCGTGGCGAACCAACTGTCGATGCCATTCACGAGGTCCTCGGGCAGATCGAGGGGCGCTTCGACGAGCAGCTCGTCTGCCGGTACGCCGCACGCGGTGAAGATGACAGCTCCAACAGTGGAGCCGCCCGCAAGGGTCATGAATTCCCGTCTAGAGAGCTTCATGGGATTCGGGTCGCCATCTCTTCCTTAGTGCTAGTTCCGAAATTTACGTGCGCCGGATACTCCCGGGTCACGGTCTGGTATGCCTTCTTAGAAGTGACAGGTTGTGCAGTCGGTCGGTGCGTCGTTCTTGCGGTGACAGTCAACGCACTGGCCCATTTTCAACGGTTCCACCTGGGCGACCTGTGTCTGGGATTTGATGTCCCCGTGACAGGTGGAGCAGGCAACTGCCGCGATTACGGAACCGTCGTCGTTGGTGCCCGCTGCGATAGCGGCCTCGTCCCGGTTAACGATCAGATCTGTATTACCGGGCGCCGTCAGGAATCGTATATGCGCTTCGTGGACGAAACGAACGTGGTCAGGCAGGCGGTGGACGCGTTTCCACTGTATCGGGCCCGGGTCAATGCCGAGTTCTTCATCGCCCAGGCCCATCGATCGCAACAACGTGAGAGGTTCGCTCTGCGTTGAGCCGATGACCCGGTGGCAGGTGATGCATGTTTCGACAGGCGGGATGCCGGCAACGTTCAAACTGGTCGCCGTGCGGTGACAGAAGGTGCAGTCAAGACCGATTCCGGTAAGCGGGTTGCCATCGGCATCAAACCTGGGGTTGCCATCGGCGTCTACGAGCGTCTCACTCCCGGCGTGCGCCGTGTGCGGAAAAGCGATCGGCTGTTCCGGACTTTGATCAAAGCCGAACACGGGCAACGGATTGCCGAACCACGCCGTCATGATGAACACCATCACAAACCCGAGGACCGCCGTGACCCCGATTCCGCCAAAGGCGAGAACAGGGATCAGGATCTTCACCCATGAGGGCCGGGGGCTGTCCGTTTGAGGTTGCTGGTTCAGTATCTTTTCACCACTCGCCGCGCGCGGCGATACTTGCAAGTTGGCCGGTTACCCGCCCGAATGTTGGTTGACGCGCCAGGCGTTACTCGTACCACCTCGGGTAGATGTCTTCTATCCAGCCTCGGCTTATGTCGATGATGAAGAAGAAGTTGATGAGGGCGACGATGAGCGCAAGCGACCCTATGACGTACAGGGCGGGCCGGATGCGAGACGCCCTGTTGGTGAAGGTTCCGCTATCGACAGCGGACGGGATGATGGCATGGGCGAAACCGAGCGATACAGCGGCCGTGACCATCAACAGGAGGTTGATCCACAGAAGCTTGAGCGCTAGTCCGTTATCCGACCAATCACCTTGGAGAAGGGGAGCGGGATCCGGCATCTTGTTCGGCGGTCCATCCTGATGATCCGCCCGGCGCTAGCAGCCACTGTGGCGGGTTCGTTACGAAGTTGAAAGTAAGTTTGACAGGGTGAAAAATGCACCCCGTCAAACGACCTGTGAAAACTATCATTTGCGGGATTTGTGTGTCAAGGCACATATTTGTTTCGCGTCGGGTCGGTAAACCGCCCATCGCGGGCCATCGGACTCAATTTATTGCGGGTCCCCCGCGGCCGATTCTATAATTGCGAATCGCTCCCGCCCTGCCGACAGGCGGGAAGTCGAGAACCGGAACTGGCAGATAAGGAAACTCTCCCGCTCGTTTCCGGATCAACAACACATTTAGATATCTATCCAGGGTGAGTCACTTGCAAGAGCAGGTCCAACCGGAACAACAGGGCGTAACGCGTCGCAGTTTCGCGGGAATGGCCGCCGCGGGAATCGCTGGAGCCATAGCGGTCGTTGCGGCAGGCAACAAGAACCCGATCGGCCGGATATTTGGCAAGAAACCATCGGCCAATTCAAAATCCGGCGGCGGCGGCGGATCTATGTTCACGCCGCGGGATCCTCAACCCTAGCCGTCACGGCATGGCGACGACCACCAGGTGACGCCCCGGTGATACCGGGGCGTTCTCGCGTCAGGTTGTCAGATGACCGTCTCTAGTCGCCTCGCGCCTCGATAGCACGTGTCTGTGTGTTGGGATCGAGCAGCATGTATGGCTCTCCCCACTGTTCCGAAGCATCCAGCGACCAGTACCCGGAACCCGCGGCTTTGATGCGCAATCCGTAATCACCTCCCGCCACCAGGAGTGAAACAGCTGCGCCGGAGTCCGTGACCTCGACGAGCGTCACGGGACAGGGGCCGCTCCGGTTTTCGTGGTTGTCCACCGCGTTGCCGCTCGACCATCCGACCGCGATGTGAGGCCCTTCTTTCCCCGGTACACCCGGGATCCACAGCTCGTCCACTTGACGTTCCTCGGTCCGTGTCTCAAACGTCTGCAACGGGTGGTAGGCGCAGTTAGGGTTCTCCTCGACTTCGATGTAGATGCGTCCCATTTTGAGTGTGTCCCTCCCTGCCGTCCCCGGCTCACGCGTTCCGCTCCCGGGACGGTCAGGGGATTCTGAAGGATTCGCGCGCGGCGCGTGTCTTGGGGGTCTCGTCGTCGGATCGATACGTTGTGTGGTCCACCACCCGACTCCGGTGGTCAATTGCGCCGCGAACGGGCGGCGACCATATCCCAGTTTCCCTTTGATGCGGCGACCGGGACATTCCGGGAACATCCCCAGGTTGGTCGATCTCTTGCTTCAACACCGCGCTTCCCGGATACGCGTTTCTCGCCTCCTGGGCGTGTTAATCGTGATGATGATTGCTGCGTGTGGAGGTTCCAGCGCGACCCGGGAAGCTGTTGACGAACCAGCGTCCGCCGTTCCGGCCTCGACCCCCGATGACGCGATCGCCGAGCCTGCCGCGCCTGTACCCACCCCGCTACCACCTTCACCGATACCGACGGCCGCGGGCAACTTCACGACATCCGCGGATGCGCCCGGCCTTGACGCCCCGAATGACTCCAGCGCCGATGCAGTTCCGGAGGGTGCGACCGATCCAGCGTCGGCGGCCGCGCCGGTGATGGATGATATCCCTGCGGGGAAAGTGGCCTACATGGCGCTTGTCGAGGATCTGGAGACGCTTGATCCTTCGACGGTCAGGGAGGGAACGGTCGCGGATGCGGTGGCCAGGGCTATATACGCCGGCCTGTTCAGGTTTACCGCCGACGGAGTGGCACCGGATCTCGTGGACTCGTGGACGGCTTCTTCGGACGGCCTGACTCAAACCTTTGTTCTCAAGGCAGGACTAAAGTGGAGCGACGCGATGCCTGTGACCGCCGGTGACGCGGCGTTCGGGATCATGAACAGCATCGCACCGAACAGCCCGTCGCCGGACGCCGGCCTGCTGGCGTCTGTAATCCGTGGCGGAGGACCATTCCTGGCCGGAGAGAGCGATGAATCGACGGTCGGAGTTACAGCCGTTGATGACCTCACGCTCGTGATAGAAACGACGGCGCCGGGCGCGTTCCTGCGAACGATACTGGCCCGTCCTGCCGCGTTCCCACAGCCGCGTCATATCGCAGCACTTGACCCGGACCGGAACCGCCGCGCCGACCCGGTCACGAATGGACCGTTCAGCCTGGTCAACCGCGTGACCGGCGGCAACCTTGTTCTGGCCCGTAATCCGGATTACGACGGACCCGGCGTGACAGGGCTGGACGGCATCGTATTTCTAAACACGCCGGTCTCCGCAGCGATCGAAAGTGTCGAGACCGGTATCGTGGACGCCATCTCCGGAATGGCCCCACCCGTATCCCCGGTCGACGCAGCCCTCTTGCCGAATACGACGGTTGAGGTGAAGCCCGGCCTCGTCACGTACTCGCTACGGTTCGATGTTTCACAGCCGCCGTTCGATGACGTGTTTGCGCGCCGGGCTTTTGGTGTGGCTGTGGACAGGGAGGCTCTCGTAGAGGAGGCCGTGGCCGGATCTGCGCAGATCGCCACAACCTTTGTACCCGGGGCGGTCCTGAGCGCGATGAACCCGGCGCCACCCGGGAGTAGTACCGGGATCGAGTACGACCTGCAGCAGGCGCGCGACCTGCTTGCCAGCGCCGGCTATCAGGATGCTCGTTCTTTCGAACGGTTCACGTTGTTGTACGACAGAGCGGCGGGGAACCGCTCGCTCGCCGAAGCGATCGCGGGGTTCTGGTCCAAAGCGTTCGGGGTGAATGTTTCCGTCAGGGGCTCCGGCCGGATCGACGGAGTCTGGTCGCCGGCGACGGGTCCGGTCGTGTGGATGGAACGACACGAAGGCCGGTACCTGGATGCCGACGGCTGGTTGCGCCTGTTGTATCGGTCCGATTCGGAACTGAACGTCGGCGGTTACGCCGAATCGGCGTTTGACGCCGCGGTGGACCAGGGAGGCGCGTTTACTGATCCGGCTGACCGCGCCCGGGCGTACCGTCAGGCCGAAAGGATTCTGGTCGAAATCGATGCGGCCGTGTTTCCTCTTTACGTGGAAGACACGTACAGATGGGTGCAGGACGGACTGGTGCAGCAGTTCGGTCCCGGCGGCATGATCCTGGTCGAGTCCTGGGATCTTCCTTGAACTTTGGAGGTTTTCCGGGGTTTTTCGGGGACTTCCTCTTGGTATTGTCTGGAACGTCTTTAGTCGGACGCGGGTGCGGTCGGCGCAACGAGTGAACCTGACCGGTTGTGTTCATGGCAACGCGCTCGGTGTCCCGGTGCTAGGATGCGCCGAACTCAGGCTTCACGTGCGCGCCAGCGGCCGCATCCCTTGAGATCACTCCCCGGAAATATCGAAAACCAGACAGTATCCGCACATCCGCTTCGATAAAGATGTGGGGCCGTGCGGACGGAGACGGCGATGGAGATCACTCCCGAGAAGTTGCGCTGGATCTACACCACGATGTACCGCATCAGGCGGTTCGAAGAGGTGTTGCTCGAGCAGACGGCGCAGGGCAAATCGATGGGCGTCGCCCACACGTCTGATGGTGAGGAGGCGGGGCCGACCGGCATCTGCGCCCATCTCACCGACAAAGACTGGATCGCGAGCACCCACCGGGGGCACGGCCACTGCATCGCCAAGGGGGTCGATACCTCCGGGATGATGGCCGAGATATTCGGCAAACATACCGGGCTTTGCAAGGGCAAAGGCGGTTCGATGCACATCGCCGACTTCACCAAGGGGATGCTTGGCGCGAACGGCATCGTTGGCGCGGGCATTCCGCTGGGTGTTGGCGCGGCGCTCAGCGCAAAGCTCAAGGGTGATGGGAGCGTTGGCGTCAGTTTCTTCGGAGACGGCGCCACTGGAGAGGGCACGATCCACGAAAGCATGAACCTGGCCTCTGTCTGGAAGCTGCCCGTGATTTTCGTCTGCGAGAACAATCACTACGCGGAGTCCACCCCTGTCGAATACGCCGTGTCCGTCGCGGACATCGCCGATCGAGCGGCCTCGTACTCGATGCCGGGCGTCGTCGTAGACGGCATGGACGTGTTCGCCGTTTACGACGCAGCCGGAGAGGCGATCGCACGGGCGCGAGCCGGAGACGGACCGACCTTTCTCGAGCTGAAGACCTACCGCTATCACGGCCACTTCCACGCCGATGATCCCCATACCTATCGACTCCCGGAGGAAGAAGAGCTCTGGAAAGCGCGTGACCCGTTACCCAACTTTGAGCGACGTGTCACAGAGCAGGACTTGATGGACGAGGTGGAGATGGAGCGTATCCGGGTCGAGATCGACCGAGAGATAGAGGACGCCGTGAAGTTTGCCGAGGAGAGTCCGCTGCCCCCGTTGGAAGAGCTTTACACAGACGTTTACGTTAACTACTCAAACCCACCCCAGGGCCTCCGCTAACCAGGCTCGTCTGGACCTTATTTTGATCTTCTTCACTATCTAGAGACGCTGACGGGAATCAACAACGGTGAGGACTTCGATCCCCCTCTCCCAGCGGGAGAGGGCCGGGGTGAGGGAGAAGACTCACCCTCCACACGCAGATTCCACCGCGGCAACACAAAGAAAGAACAACCCACATGACCCTGGAAACCAGACCAGACCCACTCGGCCCCGGATTTGACGTACCGGGCAGCGAAATCCGCTACCGGGACGCGTTCAACAGGACCCTCGGAGATGAGCTTCGTCGAGACCCGGATGTGTTTATCATGGGTGAGGACGTTGCGGGTGGCGCCGGTCGCGAGCATCTCGGCATCATCGACTCATGGGGCGGGGCGTTCGCCGCGACCAAGGGCTTGATCCAGGAATTCGGGGCCGAGCGCGTGCGGGACACGCCGATATCCGAGGCCGGATTTGTTGGCGCTGCCATCGGAGCTGCGCTCACCGGGACCCGCCCGGTGGTCGACCTGATGTACTTCGACTTCATCACCGTGGCCTGGGACCAGTTGCTCTCCAACGCCGCCAAGAACCGTTACATGTTCGGCGGACAGGGCAAGATCCCGATCACGCTGTTCGCGCGCTCGGGGGTGGCGGCCGGCTACTCGGCGCAACACTCGCAAAACTTCTACTCCATTGTCGCCCACATCCCCGGGCTCAAGTGCATCGCACCGTCGGACGCTTACACCTGCCGTGGACTGCTGGCGGCGGCGATCAGGGACGACGACCCGGTGATCGTCTGCAACCACAAGAAGCTGATCAATATGACCGGTTTCGTGCCCGACGAGTCGTACACAATCGAACTCGGCAAGGGCAGATATCTGCGGCGCGGCTCGGACGTGACCCTGGTCGGGATGTCCTACACGACGGAGGTGTGTCGCCTGGCCGCCGAGATGCTGGCGGAGCAGGGGATCGACGCCGAAGTGGTCGATATGCTGAGCCTGTCACCCATCGATGAAGACATCGTCCTGGAGTCGGTAACGAAGACCAACCGGATCGTGATCGTGGACGAAGACACGCCCCGCTGCAACATGGCATCAGATATCGCCGCCTTGGTCGCCGACAAAGCGTTCGACAGCCTGGACGCGCCGGTCAAAAGAGTGACCGGGCCGCACACACCGGTGCCGTACAGCAAACCACTCGAGGACGCTTTCATCCCGTCACCAGAGGACGTAGTGGTGACGACGGTGGCGCTGCTGGGCGCGTAATTCATAGTAGATGGTGGTCTCAATGCTCCCTCTGCCGGTGGGAGAGCGCCGGGGTGAGGGGGAACTCCAGCACGCCGTCCGATAACCACAGGGAGGAACTCCATGTGCCGCAGCATCAAGACGCTTCGACCGCCCTACCTGGACAAAGTGACTGAAGATGACACAAGAGCGGCCGCACTCCAGTACGTCCGCAAGATCAGTGGATTCAGGAAGCCGTCACAGGTCAATCAGAAAGCGTTCGACAAGGCTGTGAGGGAGATCGCCCGGGCATCAGGTCGGCTGTTGGCCGCGCTTGAGGTGCGTGTGCCGGCGTAGTCGCGAGCACGCCCACCTGCGAGAGCCCCAGGGTGGGTATTCTGGCTCAGGATGGATTTTTTGCTGGGGAGGGCTGATAGTTTGAGCGGTCCTTCGAGAGCCTCAGGACACGCGGGAAACCTCGGTGCTTTGAGAACCTCGGGACACGTGAGATCGTAAGGATGCGAAATCGCCGCCGGGCACGGCCTACTCCCCGCTCTCGCACAGCACCGCATCGAATTGCGACATCGCTCGCAGGTCCTTCAGCGGGTAGATTCCGGTGGTGTGTCCGTCCGTGAACATGAACTGCATGGCGTAACGGCCGACGGGCAAATGGTCCAGGATCAGGATATCGTCGGGCACGGTTGAAGGCGCCAGGATCGGGCGGCCGGTCATCTCCTCGACGCATCCGGCGCACCCGCACTGCAGTCTCAGGTAGCGGAACGGGTAGCGGCATGTCATGCCGTCGTCCCACTGGATCACTACGTGCTCCGCGTCGATCGCCACCTCTCTGAGGGTCAAATCGTCGGGCACGCTAACCAGGCTCCCTGCGGATCGTTTCGTTCGAAGAGATTCAGGCTAGCACGGGCCGTTCGCCGATAATGCCCCGCGCCGAGACCTGGCGCGCCTCGTGTTCTCGTGGTGGAGGCGTGGAAGGGGTGCGCTGGCGGACTCGACACGTCACGTCTGGACTCTTAGGCTAGGTCGCCCCTGACGGATTTGTCCCTGAGAGATATCCCGGGTCGGCTGGCACAATCGCAACCGGCTGACGATGACCACGCAGGATGAAGAAGGAGACGCCACCGTGACAATGGACACGATCAGAGTTGGCTTGATTGGCGCCGGTGGCAACACCCGGCTGCATCACGCCCCCAAGCTGGCGGCTATCGAGGGCGTTGAAGTGGTGGCGGTGGCGAACCGCAGTATGGCCTCGGCCGCGCGCTTCGCCGATGAGTTCGATATTCCGAATCCGGTCGAGAGCTGGATGGACATCATCGACGATGAATCGATCGATGCCGTCTGCATCGGCACCTGGCCTTACATGCACTCGCTTCTGACCATTGCGGCCCTTGAGTCGGACAAGCACGTCCTCGTCGAAGCCCGCATGGCTGCCAACTCCTCCGAAGCGCACGCCATGCTCGACGCGTCGAAAGAGCGTCCTGATCTCGTAGCCCAGATCGTTCCGGCCCCGCACACGCTGGCTTTCGATCAACAGATCATCGACATGATTTCTGACGGGTACGTGGGGGACATCATCGGTGTAGACGCTCGTGTAGGGGGCGGCAACTTCCCGAACTGGGATGGCGAGTTGCACTGGCGCGAGCGACGCGATTTCTCGGGCAATAACATCATGAGCATGGGTATCTGGTCCGAGGCCATGATGCGTTGGGTGGGCGATTACGCATCTGCGACCGCAGTTGGCCACACCGTGATAAAGCACAAGTCTGACGGCGATGGCCGACGACGCTCGACCGGGAATATTCCGGATTACATCGACGTGGTCGCCGAACTTGAGGCGGGAGGGCAGCTTCATCTCCAGGTCACGACGGTGACCGGATTTGGCGCGGCTGCGGATGTGTATATATACGGAACCGAAGGCACGCTTCGACTCGTCAATGAGGGCAGCGGCCTGACGCTTTACGGCGGCCAGCGCGGTGACGCCCAGATGAACAAGGTGGAAGTGCCGGCGGACAAGGTCGGTGGCTGGCGGGTCGAAGAAGAGTTCATCAACGCCATCCGCGGCATTGAGCCGGTGACCCACACCGACTTCACGACGGGCGTGAAATACATGGAGTTCACGGACGCCATCGCCCACTCTCTCAAGCTGGGAGAGAAGGTCGGACTGCCCCTGTCGTAAAGCCTGCCGGGCGGCAGATTACAGTTGCATCAAGAGGCCCGGGCGTAAACCCGGGCCTCTTTGCGCCCGCCGGTTGTGGAAACTCCCTCTCCCGGTGGGAGAGGGTTGGGGTGAGGGAGGTAAAGGTTTTCGCGGAATCAGTATTTCTTGCTGAATGGCCTGCCGGTGAAGGTCCCTCGACTACGCTCGGTGTGACCCGTGAGCGTAGCATCGGGCACACTCGGAGACGATGGTGTTTAGTGCGTCCCCCTCTCCCAGCGGGAGAGGGCCGGGGTGAGGGAGAAGGATGTCCCTCAATGCACGCTGCTGATCGGCCCCTACACCAGGAACAGCTCCACAAATCCCGGAACCGGCATCGACTCCAGTTGCACCGGATCCTCGGCCAGAGCGACCGCCCGTTCCGTCCGCTCAGACGACAGTCGCGTTCCCACGTTGTGGCGCAGCTTGTCTATGAGCCGCGGTATCGCCTCGTCCCGTCGCCGTCGATGGCCGAGGGGGTACCCGACCTCGACCTTGTCCGTGCTAGATCCGTCCTTGAAAGTCACCTGGACAGCGTTCGCTATGGAACGCTTGGCCGGGTCCAGGTACTCGGACGTGTATCTCGGGTCTTCGACGACCGTCATCATGTCCCGGAGCGCGTCCACGCGCGGGTCGGCTGCGGCCTCGTTTTCGTAGTGATCGGCGTTCAGCTCGCCAAAGATCAGGCCTATGGCGGTCATGTACTGGATGCAATGATCGCGGTCGGCCGGATTGTCCAGCGGGCCCGACTTGTCGATGATTCGCGCCGCCGACTCCTGAGTGGTGATCGTGATCGAGTCGATCTCGTCCAACCGGTCCGCAACCTGTGGGTGGAGGGCGAACGCGGCCTCGACCGCGGTCTGGCCGTGAAACTCGGCCGGGAAGGCGATCTTGAACAGTACGTTTTCCATCACGTACGTGCCGAATGGCCGCTGCATCGTGAACGGCCTGCCCTCGAACCACCGGTCGTAAAATCCCCAGCCGGGCGCGGAAAGAGCGGTTGGATACCCCATTTCGCCGGTGATCGCCATGAGTGCCATGCGGACACCCCGGCTCGTGGCATCGCCGGCCGCCCACGATTTGCGTGAACCGGTGTTCGGGGCGTGCCGGTACGTACGCAGCGTGGCATCGAGCCAGGCGTTGGAGACGGCGTTTATCACCTGGTCACGGTCGCCACCGAGCAGACCGGTCGCGACCGCGGCCGTGGCTACTTTTACCAGCAGGACGTGATCGATGCCGACCCGATTGAAGCTGTTGTCGAGCGCCAGGACACCCTGGATCTCGTGCGCCTTGACCATCGCCCTCAGAACGTCACGGACCGTGAAAGGAACTTCGCCGTTCGCTATACGTGTCCGCGATAGCCAGTCGGTCACTGCCAGGATTCCGCCAAGGTTGTCAGAGGGGTGGCCCCACTCGGCAGCGAGCCAGGTGTCGTTGAAGTCCAGCCACCTGATGATGCAGCCGATATCGAACGCGCCCTTCACCGGATCGAGGACGAAGTCGGTGCCGGGCACTCGTGCTCCGTTCGGGACCGTGGCGCCGGGCGAGTGCGGACCGAGGTGCTTCGTGCACTCCGGATAGTTCAGCGCGAGCAGACCGCAACCAATCGTGTCGAACAGATCGTACCGGGCGGTGTTGATCGCCTCCGGGCTATCCACCCGGTAATCCAGGACGTAATCGGCGATATCGGCGAGAAGCTGATCGGGCTCAGGTCGGGCGTTAGAAACAGCGGCGGACAAATCAACTCCTTCGACGGACGCGAGGCGTCGGCTATTTTGGGTAAGGCTCTAGAGACGTGTTGCTTTGTAGTTAGTTGCTTACTATTTATATGCGGATTACGTCTGTTGCGTTTGCAGGCCCAGGATTTCCGGTACTTCTTTCACGTGATCGATGGTGAAATCCGGTTCCGGAGAGCCCCATTTCCAAACGCGGCCATGTCGAACCCACGCCGTAATAAGTCCAGCATTGCTGGCGCCCTGAATATCCATGCGGGGATTGTCGCCCACGAACAGGGTCTCGGACGGTTGTGGGCCGTCCAAACGGCGCAGGGCCTCGGCGAATACCTCGGGTTCGGGTTTTTTGTGGCCGAACTCCTTCGATATCACGAGGCATTCGGGCTCCGGTTGAATACCCATGTTGGCCAGTTTGACGTGCTGCCAGCGGGTCCCATTCGTGACGATGCCCCATGGAACCCCCGCATCCGTGAGTGTGGCCAGCATATTCAAAACGCGAGGTTCTGGTCGATACCCGGGGGCCTGGGTTCGGCGCATCCAATTTTCGAACCATTGGAGCCCGGGCGGGAAGGTCCCCCCCCGGTCCCCAGGCAGGCGGGGAGTGTCCTCCCCGGCGTTCCGGAGGATCAGGCCGAGGTGCTGGAGGAAGGGCGGCCAATCGGCCAGCGTCTTGTCCAGGTCGAAAAGGACGGCCTTCAGCTGGGAGTCAGGCATCTTGACTCGTCCGTGGACAGTGACAACGCAAATATGAGTTCACAACTAAACACGTCATTCTGAGGAACGCCGACGGAGTCGGGTGACGAAGAATCTCGCCGGTTGCCGATCATCCGGGTTGAATATCAGGACGTAACGCCATTACCGACCGCGAATATTACGTCTACATGCTGTCAAGTCGCACGCGCGCGTTGTACGTCGGCTTGATGAACGATCTCGTCAGGCGTCTTTATCAGCACCGATCTGCTCATCGTTCAACGTTTGTTGGACGATACAAAGTGGACCGACTGGTCTGGTTTGATTCCACCGATGAGCCGTCAACCGCCATCGAGTGGGAGAAGAAGATCAAGGGGTGGCGCAGGGCACGGAAGGTCGAGTTGATTGAAGCGGGTAATCTCGCATGGGAAGACCTGTCCTAGCGGTGGGAACTACCGGCGAGATCCTTCGCCCCGATCAACCGGGACTCAGGATGACTTGACGTGCAACGGCTGTGTGGCGCATTCATCGAAGCGGCCGACCCCTGCCCGGGTGGATCTGTCGTCCTCGGATGAATGAGGGCTCGGGCCTTCCCCGCTCAACAAGATACGAGGATGACTTGTTGGTGGAGTGCGCTGATCAGAATAGATCAGCGCACTCATTTTCAACAGCGTCCAATGAACCCCGGCCTAACGCTCTTCTATCGGGACGTAGGGCCGTTCCATCGGGCCGGTGTACTCACCGTTTGGGCGGATGAGCCGGTTGTCGGCCCGTTGTTCGAAGACGTGTGCCGCCCATCCGGACGTCCGGGCGATCACGAACACCGGGGTGAACATGTCGGTCGGGATGCCCATGTGGTGGTAGGCAACGGCGGAGTAGAAGTCCAGGTTGGTGAACAGGTTCTTTTCCCGCTTCATCACCTGGTCTATCCGCTGCGCCACGTCGTAGAGTTGCATGCTTTCCCGGTCTTCAGAGAGCTGACGTCCCCAGTCCTGGATCACGGTGGATCGAGGGTCGGAATCGCGGTAAACACGATGGCCGAATCCCATGATGAGCTCGCGACGCTCCAGCATGCCCATGACCGCCGTTTCGGCCTCATCAGGCGTTGAGAAGCTTGATTGCAACTCCATCGCCGCTTCGTTTGCGCCACCATGCAGGGGGCCGCGAAGGGCGCCGATTCCGGCCGTGATAGCCGAGTACTGGTCCGCCAGCGTACTGGTGACCACCCGGGCCGTGAATGTCGAGGCGTTGAACTCGTGCTCGGCGTAAAGGATTAATGACGAGTCGAGTGCTCGGCGAGCGAGATCGGAAGGGGTCTCCTGGTTGAGCAGCGTCAGGAAGTGTTCGGCGATCGTATCTCCGCCCGCCGTTTCGTCTATCCGCTTTCCGTCCCGGGAGAAGTGGTACCAGTACAACATCATCGAGGCGAAACTGGAGGTCAGCCGGTCGGCGACCCATGTCTGGCTGCGCTCGCCGCCCTCCGGCTCCATCGTCCCGAGTGCCGAGCAACCAGTCCGCAGGACATCCATCGGGTGGGCAGACGCCGGGATCTGCTCGAGCACGGTCTTCAGCGCCGCCGGAAGAGCCCGCATCGAGACGAGCTCGGCCTTGTAGCCGGCCAACTGCGAGGCGTTCGGCAGTTCGTCATGGATCAGGAGGTAGGCAACCTCCTCGAATGTGGACTGCGAGGAAAGGTCCTCGATCGAATAGCCGCGATAGGTGAGGCCGTGGCCTTCTTGTCCGACTGTCGAAACGCGTGTTTCGCCGACGATGACGCCTGCTAGTCCGCCTGATCTTCCACCGGATGTCATTGCTCGTTCCCTTCTGTTGAACCTGTCGCCCCTGCAGCAAACAGAGAGTCGATCTTCTCCTCGAATTCCCGGTAATTCAGGAACTCGTAATACTCGTCGCGCGTCTGCATGCTGGGAATTGTTGACGCCTGCGTGCCCTCAGACCTGATGGTCTTGAACACGTTTAACGCCGCCGCGTTCATCGCCCTGAAGGCGGAAAGTGGATAGAGGGCTATTGCTACGTCCACGCTGGCCAGTTGATCCGTGGTGAATGCCGGGGTGAGGCCGAACTCCGTCAGGTTTGCCAGGACCGGTATGTCCACGGCCTCGGTGAACTTACGGTAATCGTCCAGGTCAGGCATCGCCTCCGGGAACAACATGTCTGCCCCTGCGGCTTCAACGGCCCGGGCCCGTTCCAGGGCGGATTCCATGCCCTCGACAGCGAGCGCGTCTATGCGCGCCATCACAACGAAGTCCGGGTCGGGCCTGGCATCCACGGCGGCCGTTATGCGGTCCACCATCTCTTCGAGCGGGACGATCTCCTTGCCCGGCCGGTGGCCGCAGCGCTTGGCCTGCACCTGGTCCTCTATGTGGACCCCGGCTGCGCCTGCGCGCGCCAGCTCGGTGATGGCCTTGTTGATCATGAAAGCGTTGCCCCATCCGGTGTCGGCGTCGACAAGCAAAGGAAGACCGCTCGCGCCGGTGATCCGGCGCACGTCTTCAGCGACCTCGTTGAGGGTGGTCATACCGAGGTCCGGCAGGCCGTATGAAGCCCCCGCGACGCCGGAGCCGGACAGATAAATGGCTCGATATCCGGACGCCTCGGCCATCATGGCGTGGTAAGCGTTGATGACACCCGGCATCTGGAGCGGGCGTTCGGCGACGATGGCCTCTCGGAGCATTGCGCCGGGGCTGGTTGCGGTGGCGATATCGGTCTCCCCTCGGTCACCCGGGTCATGATCGGGTTGAGCTTATCGCGCCAGCGAAGGTTCCGGGCATTGTTGGGCGGCGAATATCAGGATCAGGTCAGGATTAATTCGAACCTGATCATGTCACGAAGCGGAATCCCGTTGTTTCCGGTGGCTGGAACTGTCGGTTTGATTTGCCTCACGGCGTCCATCGCATCGGGGTAGAACGCGGCCAGCCGGAATCCGTGGTGGTCGAAGAAACGCTGAGCTCGAAGATTGTCGTTCGTGGTGAATAACGTCAGTCGCGTGCATGCTCGCTGCCGGGCCAACGACTTCACGGCGTTCATCAGGGCGGAGCCCGTCCCGCGACTTTCTTTGAAGGCGTCGATCGTGACTATCTCGCAGGTCCGGCGTCCAATTGCGTAGGTGAGAACTCCCGCAATCTCATCGACATCGACCGCCACGAAACCGTCCAACTCGCGCACGTCGTACGTGCTCAGTGGAGTTACGGCGACCGGGGAGCCTGCGGTGTGGGTGATCCACCCGGTCAGCGCTGAGCGCTCGTCATTCGTCAGGTGGCGTACCTGCATGGCGGTATTCCCGGTCGGCTGTTTCGAGTCGAGCACCCCCGCGGTCGTAGCCGGCGCAACCCGCAAGCGGGCGGTCAGGCGTTCGGCGGGCCCTCTTCCACCGTGACGTCCGTGATCTGTGGCGCGTGGAGCTTGAGGGACATCGTCATGAACATCTCGACGTTATCGCGCGTCGGCACACATTCCGGGCACTCTTCGTTGACCCCGGGAAGATACTTCACGTGAAGCGAGGTATCGCCGAGATCGATGAGCTCCAGTGTCCCGCCTTCGCTGGCGACCATCGTCTCGATGTTCTCCAGGACCATGTTTACCTGTGGGTCTGATGTCGAAGCGACCATGCGTGGCTCCTGAGTCCTGACCTCGGCCCTCTGCTACTCAAGGGGCGTGTTGATGCGGTTGATATTCGGAGATGCGGCGTTGCCGTTAATTATATGTAATGGCGCATGGACGGGTATCGGCTGCTACCATCCGCCACGTACGAACCGGGTGATCGAACGATGAACCCGCCGATGGGCCGGACAATCACGGGGAGGAACAGATGCCCTGCATCGACAACGTCGGGGTGCACATCAATTACGAGGTGGAGGGCGATCCAGCCCTTCCGCCGCTGGTACTGCAGCACGGGACCTCTGGCGATCTGCACACCTGGCGCGATCGTGGGTACACCACGCGCCTGGGGGATCTCTATCGGCTCGTATTGATCGACGCCCGTGGCGCTGGACAAAGCGACAAACCGCACGACATCGAATCGTACTCCCAGGCCCGCAGAGCGTCCGACGTGGTCGCGGTGCTCGACGATCTGGGTATCGAGCGGACCCATTTCTTCGGCTACTCGATGGGAGGGCTGATCGGCGCCGCAATGCTTCGACACCATCCCGAGAGATTGATTGGGCTGATCCTGGGCGGGTACAACCCGTACCACCCGAGGTCGCTCGCCAGGCCGCCCGCGACACAGGCAGAGTTCGACAGGGAAGTGAAAAGCCGGCCCGGCCTCTCGGAAGAAGATCGCAGACGGTTGCTCAGGAATGACGTGATCGCCCTGCACGCTTCGATCGCCTCCTGGGCGGGATCTGAGAGCCCTCTCGACGTTTTACAGAACTCCGTGCCGAAACTCTTCTTTTGCGGAACCGAAGATCCGTCATTTGACGGCGCGAAGAGGGCAGGCGTTGAAGCCAACGACGCCCGTTTCTTCCCCGTAGAGGGCGCGGACCACGGGGGCGCAGGCGGAGCAGTCGATATCGCCGCGCCACGAATCCTTGAATTTCTCGGATCGCTCTCGGACGTCGAGATAGTGGGCGACTGAATCACGGGTATTTCTTGATCTGATACCGCCGTGAGAATTCTGATCGGCCAACGGAATGGGAGACGTACATGACCACTGCAGACAGACTCGATATCACGCTGGGCGACGCCATCTTCTCGCTCCGGGCGATACGTCGCATCAAGCCGGATCCGATCCCCGATGCCGATCTGCACAGCATCCTGGATGCGGCGAGACAGGCGCCTAACGGCGCGAACAGGCAGCCGTGGCATTTCATCGCCCTCCAGGATGCAGCGGTCCGGAAACGGTTTGGCGAGCTCTACCGCGTGGCGTGGTGGGCAAAGCGGAACGACGAGGGCTTCTTCAAGTCCGAGGACATACCTGACCACTACAAGCTGGCGATGGCGCTTGCCGACAACATCGGCGAAGTTCCTGCGATCGTCCTGGTCTGCACGACCTCGCCCGGCGGTCGGGAATCGGTGATCCCAGCCACGCAGAACCTGTTGCTTGCGGCGCGTGCGCTCGGCATCGGCGGGACCATCACATCTCTCCACGCAACGGTCGAAAACGATGTGCAAGAACTGCTGGGGCTCCCGGGCGGGGTAGGTGTGGTGTACTGCATCCCTCTCGGATACCCGCAGGGCAACTTCGGCCCGGTGACTCGCAATCCGTTGAACGAGATCGTGTCGGTGGATCGATGGGGCGCTACGCCGGACTGGGTGTAGTGTAGGCCCGGTTTACGACGAACAGATGATCTCCGGGTGCCGGGATGGGCGCATGTGCGCGACTGACTTCTCCCTCACCCTTCCGACGAGGGGAAGGGCAGGCTCCCAGACCTCTCCCGCTGGGAGAGGGGACTCTGAATGTTGAGATCGAGTTAACGGACACAGGGGACGTTTATGCCTAACCGGATCAATCGTGTTATAGAGCTATGGGAAGCCGGTCAGCCGGTTTACTACGTTGGAGGGCATACGGGTAACGAGCTCACGTACGAGGCCGGGACCCGGATGGCCGGGACGTGGGCGGACTACATCAACATCGGAATGGAGCACGGCGCGTTCGACATGGCCGGGCTTGATCGCTTCATGCAGGGTCTGGTCGACGGCGGACCAACCCGCAGCGGACACCGGACGCCGCCCGTAATCGTCGAGGCGCCCGTGGACGGCGGGTCTCCGGAGTCGATCCGATACAACGCATGGCAGTTCCGGCAGATCCTCGCCCGGGGAGTGCATGGAATTCTTCTCTGCCAGGCGGAGAACCCGGCGGCCGTCAAGGCTTTCGTGGAGGCGTGCCGATACCCGTTCCACCCGCTTGGTGTTGGGGCGGGACTTGACCACGGGGAGCGTGGCAACGGCGGGCAGGCGTCAGCAGCTCCGATATGGGGCGTATCGAACGAGGAATACCTGGAAATTGCCGAACCGTGGCCACTGAATCCAGACGGCGAGATAATCCTCGGTCTCAAGATCGAGAACAAACGGGCGCTGAATACCGTTGAATCGACCCTGAAGATCCCGGGGATCGCCTTCGCCGAGTGGGGCCCCGGGGATATGGCGCTGTCGCACGGATATCACGCCGCGCAACAACCGCCACGCCCGCCGGAGCTGGAGGCAGCGCGGACGCGGGTCCGTGACGCATGCTTCGCTAACGGCATCAAGTTCCTCGATGGCGGACCACCGGAGACGGTGGCGGCGCGGATCGACGAGGGGGTCATGATCGCCGGTTCGCTGGAAGCTACTGCGGAAGCTGGCCGGGCGCACACGAACCGATCGGACGTGATGCCGGTCTAAGCGACTCGGAACTAACCGGGCGTCAACGCGAGAGCGCCCACGGCGGTGTTTGCCGTGGGCGCAGATCCGGTTGTGATCACCTGCCCGGTGGCCGTGTCTCGGTTACGCCTTCTATATGGCGTCGATGATCTCGTTGAAGGTCTGGCTTGAGCGCATCGCGGCCCTCGCCTTGCCGGTGTCCGGCATGTAGTAACCGCCGAGGTCCTGCGCCGCTCCCTGGGAGTCGATCAGTTCGGCGAGGATCTTGTCCTCGTTTTCGCTCAATGCGTCGGCTACCGGCCCGAACCTTTTCGCCAGCTCCGCATCTTCGCTCTGGTTCTTGAGCGCCTGCGCCCAGTAAAGCGCCAGGTAGAACGTGCTGCCACGGCTGTCCAGCTCGTTCACCACCCTGGAGGGAAGGCGTGCATTGGTAAGGTAGTCGGCGGTGGCGGCATCCAGGGCGTCGGCCAGGACCTTCGCTCTCACGCTGTCTGACTGGTCGGCCAGGTGCTGGAGCGAGGCGGCGATCGCCATGTACTCGCCCATCGAGTCCCAGCGCAGGTGACCTTCCTGCTCAAACTGCTGTACGTGGCGTGGCGCGGATCCACCGGCTCCCGTCTCGAACAGGCCTCCGCCGTTCAACAGCGGAACGACGGAAAGCATCCGGGCGCTTGTGCCCAGTTCCAGGATCGGGAACAGGTCCGTCAGGTAGTCACGCAGAACGTTTCCGGTTACGGATATCGTGTCCTCACCTTTGCGGATGCGATCCAGCGAGAACGTCATGGCGTCCACCGGAGCCATGACGTGGATCTCAAGGCCGTCCGTGTCGTGATCGCCGAGGTAGGTGTTTACCTTTCTGATCAGTTCGGCATCGTGGCCCCGGGTGCTGTCGAGCCAGAAGACGGCCGGCGCGCCCGTGATGCGTGCCCGTCGTACCGCCAGCTCGACCCAGTTGCGTACCGAAGCGTCTTTGGTCTGGCAGGCTCGCCAGATATCGCCCGTTTCGACGGGGTGCTCGATGAGCGTGTTGCCGTCTGCGTCGACGATGCGGATAGTTCCATCGGCATCCGCCTCGAACGTCTTATCGTGGGAGCCGTACTCCTCCGCCTTCTGCGCCATCAGGCCGACATTCGGCACGCTGCCCATAACGGAGGGATCAAACTGCCCGTGTTCCTGGCAGTCCCGGATTACGGCGTCGTAAATGCCGGCGTAGCTTGAGTCGGGTATGACGGCTTTGGTGTCCTGGAGATCGCCGTCGGCGTTCCACATCTGCCCGGAGTCACGAATCATCGGGGGGATGGAGGCATCGATGATCACGTCGCTCGGCACGTGGAGGTTCGTGATCCCCCGTCCGGAGTTGACCATGGCAATGCCCGGGCCTTCGTCGTATGCGGCCTGGATATCGCTCTCGATGGCGGAGCGTTCGGCGCCCGGAAGATTTGAAATTTTCGTTAAGAGGTCGCCCACCCCGTTGTTCGGGTCGACGCCGAGACTTGCGAAGGTGTCGGCGTGCCTGTTGAACACCTGCTCAAAGTAGGCCCAGACGCCGTGGCCGAAGATGATGGGGTCCGAGACCTTCATCATCGTGGCCTTCAAGTGCAGCGAGAAGAGCACGTCGCGCTTCTTTGCGTCCTTGATCTGCGCTTGCAGAAACTCAACGAGAGCGCGCTTGCTCATGAAGGTTGCGTCGACAACTTCTCCGGGGAGGAGCGGGAACGCCTCTTTGAGGGTCGTTACAGCGCCGTCTGTTCCGACGTGCTCGATCGTCACGGATGTTTCGGCTGCGACCGTTACCGCCTTCTCGTTGTGGCGGAAATCGTCGGCGTCCATCGCCGATACGTGGGTTCCGGAATTCTCCGGCCACGCGCTCATGTTCGGCGGATTCACTTTCGCGAAATCCTTTACGGCCTTCGGCGCGCGACGGTCTGAATTGCCTTCCCGCAGGACCGGGTTCACGGCACTCCCCATCGCCACGTCGAAACGGGCTTTGGATTGCCGTTCCTCGTCGTTGGACGGGGTTTCCGGGTAGTCCGGGAGCGGGTAGCCCCGGGCCTGCAATTCCTGGATGCAGGCCTTCATCTGGGGAATAGATGCGCTGATGTTCGGGAGTTTGATGATGTTCGCGTCCGGCGCTTCGGTCAGGTTGCCCAGCTCTGTCAGATCATCTGAAACCCGCTGCTCGTCATCCAGGAGGTCGGGAAATTGTGCGAGCACGCGGCCCGCGAGCGAGATGTCACGGGTTTCGACCGAAACGCCCGCCGCCCCGGCGAACCCCTCGATAATCGGCAGGAGTGCATGAGTCGCCAGCGCGGGTGCTTCGTCGGTCCATGTGTAGATGATCGTGGGCGTGTGATTCATGTCGCTCCAGGCGAAAGTTCTGGGTTAGAAGAGAGTAATCAGGCGTGCCAGTATAGGCACGAGAAATGTGCCCGTGGGCGATGGTGCGGGAGGCAGAGAAGGCGGCGGTCACGATCGGTGCGATCGCCTGCGACGGGTTTCACGGGCAGGTGGCGGGCAAACGGCAGGCTTTACCGTCTCATATCCGGATCCGCCCTCTCGCTGACTACCCCGTCGATTCCATCGCGTCATCGAGGGCGCGAGCACGGAGTTGACCGCAGCCGGCGTTGATGTCGATCCCTTTTTCCTGGCGTACCGTGTTTGGGATCCCGGCTTTCGTGAGGATCTCGCGGAAGAGAGAACTCCTGCGGTCGCTCGGGCGGCTGTATGGCCCTTTCTCGGTTGGATTGACCGGGATCAGGTTCACGTGGCACATCAGGCCCTGGAGCAGTTCGGCGAGTGCCCGGGCGTGCTCCGGTGTGTCGTTCTCGCGATCGAGCAGAACGTACTCGAAAAAAATCCGGCGGTTCGTGGTTTCCACGTAGTCGCGACAGGCGTGCATCAGGCGGGCGATCGGGTAACGCCTGTTCACCGGCATCGTCCTGGAACGTGACTCATCGTCCGGCGCGTGTAGCGAGACCGCCAGATTCAGCTGGTATGGCTCGCGGGCCAGCTTGCGGATTTCCGGAACCAGCCCGACGGTCGATACCGTCAGGTGGCGTGCGCCGATGTTCATGCCCTGCCCGTGGTTCATGACGGCGATGGAGCCCATCGTGTTGTTGTAGTTGGCGAGCGGCTCGCCCATACCCATGAACACGACGTTGGTGATCTCCGTCACCTCGTCCTTTTTTGCAGATCCTTCCGCGACCAGCGTCGCGTTTTCGCTCCGGATCACACGCCGCATGTGCAGAACCTGGGCCACGATCTCTCCCGGGGAGAGCTGGCGACGAAATCCCTGCTGCCCGGTGGCGCAGAAGGTGCAGCCGAGGGCGCAGCCGGCCTGTGTCGAGATGCAGACGGTGCGGCGTGCCCGCCGGTGGCCGTCCAGTCCGTAACGCATGAGGACTGTCTCGATCAGCTCGCCGTCCTGGAGCTTGAACAGCACCTTGTCCGTTGATCCATCCGCGGAACGAAGTTCAACTTCAGGCGCTATCGGCGAGATACTGTAACGCTCTTCGAGCGTGGCCCGAAACGGTTTCGCGAGGGTCGTCATCTCGGCGAACGACTGAGCTCCGTCGTGGTAGAGCGATCGCCATAACTGGCGGGCGCGAAACGCGGGTTGCCCGAGTTGCGACACCACGTAATTGAGATCATCTTCGCTAACGTCGAGGATGGATGGGAGGGGTGTCTCCGGAGAGGTGCCCGAAGAGCCTGAAGTGTTCCGGGATGCGAGAGTCACGGTCGGTGAGCGGTCCTTTGTGTCGGCAGAAATCAGATGCAATTTCGCGTGGGGCGGAGACGCACTGCACGTGTGCAGGGAACCTGGAGGAGCGTTCGCTGAGCGCTCGTTGCCGGGCGAACGTATTCGTTATGGCGGCGCGGTTCTGCGGCCATGTGGCTCGGAACGCAACCATCAATTCTACGGCTGGCGCTCACCGGAAGCGACTAATTTCGTAATCGAACGGTCTATGGCAATCAGCATCGACCGTACGCCCGGGCAGCCGATTACACGATATCCGGTGCCTGAACGCCTGTTGGGTATGAAATGCGTCCGCTGCTATAATTCCCCACTTCATCCCCGGTACGCCGCCGCTTTCCCGCCGGTCTCGTGACCATAATGACGGTTGTCCGAGCGGTCCGTCCGTAGCCGGTTCCCCGAGGCACGCCATGGCACGCGAAGAGTTTGATCGTGATCTTCAACAACTCGAATCAGAGCTGGTATTGCTCGGCGCGCTCGTGGAGAGCTCGATTTTTAACGCTCTGAACGCGATCAAGAATCGTGACCTGGAACTCTCGAAAAGAGTGATCGAAGACGATGACCTGATCGACGACAAGCGTCATCTTGTAGAGGACGCCTGCATGGAGTTGATTCGCCGTGAAGCGCCGGTTGCCGGTGACTTGAGGCGAATCGTCAGCTCCCTTCACATCGCAGGCGAGCTGGAGCGGATGGGTGACTACGCCGAAGGCATCGCCAAGATCAGCCTGATGATGGGGCCAGAACCGCCGCTGAAAGAATTGATCGACATCCCGGCGATGGGGGAGCGTGCCGTACGCATGCTGAAACTCAGCCTGGACGCGTTCCTGGCGCGTGACGACGCCGTCGCCCGGGATGAAGCGCTGTCGATCGGGCCGGACGACGACCAGGTCGATGACCTGTACCGGAAGGTGCGTGTCGACCTCCTGGAGCTGATGAAGGCCGATCCCGCAAACGTGGAGCGAGGTACCTACCTGTTGTGGGCCGCCCATAATGTTGAGCGGATCGCAGATCGGGCCACGAATATCGCCGAGCGTGTCGTTTACCAGGCGACCGGCGAACGCGTACGGGTTGGAGCGAGCAAGGAAGAGCGCGTTCTTGAAACGCCCGGGTAGGGAAACGGGGAGACACCCGGTCACCCTTCCACGCCGAGAAGCGGAATAGACTTCGCCATCGGCCCGGTTGACCTATGCCGTCTTGACGAGAACCGGTTCGCGTTCGAATTGATCTGCTGGCGGCCAGATCCGGGGCAACGGCGGAGGTGTCTTGAACGGGGATCGATTTCGGAGCGTCAGGACTGACAGCATCGGGCGCTGCTCCGGATCGTGGACCTGTCTTGTTCCCTCACGTTCTTGCTTGAGAACGCGATGGACCGTTCTCGTGCTGACCTCGAAGCGGTCAGCGATTTCGGCGACCGAGAGACACTCGGTGCGCCGCGCCGAGATCATCGCCGCGTCGCGACTCTGCCGGCTTTCCCGTTGCAGCCAGCCGGGATCGTCAAATTTGCAGATCGGGAGAGGGCAATCCAGGCACGACAATGAGACTTCGCAGCCGTCATCCCGGTAGTTGATGTTCTCCGGCAGTGTGTCTGCCCGGACCAGTCTGATCGTGGTCACGTCATCACCTTCTCTGCGTTACCTGTCGCTTGCTTGATACAGGGCGGAACCGCCGCAGGGCGTGGCACAGGAGTCCGCTCTTCGCTAATTGGTTCGTCTAGTTGGCGGCCGCTGTCGCGTTGACTCCTGCCGTCTCGAAATGACGGCGTACGCCGTCACGCCACTCTTTAATGAGGTTGGAACGCCTCACGCGATCGAACAGGGATTCACTCCCATCAACCGACCTTGAGGACGTGCTGTAAAACACGGTCGTCAGGCCCTTTGCGGAAGAACGGGGAACGACACGGGAGCGGAACCAGCCCGTCGGGACCTGGTCGGCGCAGACCACTTCGAGGAGTGTGTCTGGCCGGCCGGGCGCGTTCGGGGCGCTTTCCACTGATGGGGCGTCCATGCTGATGAACTTCTGCCAGGACTCGGCCAGGCGGATGTTCCTGCCGCCGACCGCCGTCCACATGCCAGAAAGACCGGCTTCATCGAGCGCTTCCGTGAGGGAGCGCATCGCAGGGTAGGTGTGCTCCATGAACGACGGGGCGACCCGGGCGGACACCGATCCAGCGCCCATACCTACCGTCATAAAAAGGAGCTCGAGACGGGTTGAAATGGCAATTGCTTCCGCTTCAGACGTGACGGAAATCGAGAGGGTGTCGCCTCGCCTGCTCACTACGCTGTCGATCACGGCGCGAGAGAACTCATCTGCGCCATCGAGAGAAACGCCGGCCCGTGTCGTACTTTCGACCGGGGAAAGTGCAACTGCCGGGCGTTTGGCGGTGGCGGAAGAGCGGGTAGCCAGTGTCGTCATGTCCTGTAACCTCTTAACCCGGCCGGGCCAGCCAGCCCGTTAGATCCGGCGAATGTTCTGGACGGGCTGGTGGATTTCGCTCCCACCTGTGAACCCGGAATTAGAACGTGTGTTCGGATACTAGAACAAGCGTTCTAGTATTGTCAAATCGCATATACGGAACCGTGTATCCGGCGGGTTTGACGGTGTGTCTCGCCGGACCTACGCTTCCGGCCCTGTAAGGAATCCCTGTCGGAAACAAAGGTCGGAAACCAAGGTCGGAATTCACGCCATCACACGGGTGAGAGTTGCCCAAGAATTGCAAGGTCACATGAACGCCGAAATCGTTGCCATCGGAACCGAACTGCTCCTGGGCCAGATCGTTGATACCAACTCGGCGTGGATCGGCCAGCGATTCGCCGACAACGGGATCGACCTGCATTACACGAGCACCGTCGGCGACAGCCGATCACGGATGCTGGATACGCTGAAACGTGCGCACGGCCGGTCCCAGGTTGTGATCACCACCGGCGGAATCGGCCCGACACAGGACGACCTGACGCGTGAGATCGTCGCGGAGGTGATGGGCCGCAAGGTAGTCGTGGATCCTGAATCGCTGCTTGAGCTGGAAGAACGGTTCCGCAAGCGCGGGTTCATCCTGACAAAGAACAACGAAAAGCAGGCCGAGGTTCCGGATGGCGCCGGGATATTCCGGAACCCCAACGGCACGGCCCCCGCTTTTGTCGTGGAGGATCCCGACGGGGTGATTATTTCATTACCCGGTGTCCCTTTTGAGATGAAGTGGTTGATCGACAACGAGGTTCTTCCTTACATCAAGGAAAAATTCAACGTCACGGATGCGATCCAGTATCGAGTGCTGAAAACCGTTGACCTGGGCGAGAGCAACGTGGACCACCTGATCGGCCACCTGATGTCGGACGACGGAAATCCCGGGGTTGGCACAATGGCGCATCCCGGACAGGTCGACATTCGAATTGCCGCCCGCGCCGGTTCAGAGACCGAGGCGGAGGCGTTGATCGGACCCGTTGAAGAGGAGGCGCGCGCACTTCTCGGAGACAACGTATTCGGGACCGACGATGAGACGCTTGAGGGCGTGACCGGGAGTTTGATTTCGGATAAAGGCTTGACCGTTGCGACTTATGAAGATCTTGCGGGCGGGGCCATCGCTGATGTGTTCCAGCAGGCTGCGGGCACGGATTTCGTCGAGGGCAACATAGTCAACTCGAACGAGGCGCTGGAACGGCTGGCCCGGGCCGGTGGCGAGGCGCCGCCGTTCGCCGATGGTCCGGATCGCGCTGCCGCGTTGTCGCGCGCGGTGCGCGCTGTCTCGGGCGCGACGCTCGGGGTTGCGGTTCATGCCGTCGAAGAGGGCGATCAGCGCACCGAAAACCTGGGGCGCGGGGAGACCTACATCGCTGTCACGGACGCCGGTGGCACTCACTCGCGTCACGTGCGGTCGGCGGGACGGGGCGTGCCGGACCGCCGCCGTGCGGCCCTGGGCAGCCTGAGCCTTGTGCGACGGGTGTTGCTGGGCCTGGAATGATCCGGGCCTCGCCGGCGTCGCCTTCCCTTTGAGACCCGAAATGTAGAATCTCATGGTCGGCGGCGGAACATCGGGTTCGATAATGACGGAAGCCCTCGTGCAGGGCAGGATGGTTTCGATGACCCGCAGTTTCAAGAGTTACGGGGTCGTACTGGCGGCCGTATTCGCATTCGCGATCGCGTGCGGCAATGGCGATTCTGAACCTACGGCGACGCCCGAGCCCACTCCGACCCCCGTGCCATCTTTCGACCTGGCCGCCCTCGGCATCGACGGTTCCGATCTGGACGCCCTGGGAATCACCGAGGCCGATGTACAGTGTCTGGTGGCGGCGGTCGAGGCCGAGGTGCTAGAGCAGTTGTTCGCCGATGGCCTCACCCCGGCAGACGCGCTGTCCGTAGTTCCGGCGTTAAAGGCGTGCGATGTTGACCTGGCGGGATTGATTGAAGGCGCCGACGACCAGCTTGCAGAGTCTGTTGGCGACGACTATCCGGGGCTGGACAACCTCCCATTCACCGCCGAGCAACTCGACTGCCTGAGCGCGGAGATCGGACTCGAGACGATCAATGCACTGGCGGCGGACGAGGTGAGCCCGCTGAGGTTGCTCTCGTTTGTAGGCGTCTTGAGCACCTGCGGGGTGGACCTTTCAGAACTGGCTAACTGAATAACCGCGGAACACCAGAAGCGATCTGGCGGACCCTAGTTGCTTACGGGGTTCACCGCAGGCACGACAAGCACCGGGCAATCAGCACCGCGTATCACTTTGTCCGTGACCGACCCGAGCAGCCATCGATGGAATCCGCCCAGGCCGTGTGAAGTCATCACGACGATGGGGTTCTGTTCCTCATGCGCGCCGCGAATAATTGCCTGAGCTGCGCTTCCGGTCACGGCGATCGCACTGGCATCTATCCCCTTGTCGACCGATTCTTCGACGTATGGCGTCAGGTAATCCCGAACCTCTTCCCGCAGCCCGCCGCTGGCGTAGATCTGACCATACGGGCCGCCTGCACTCGGGCCGTACCCGTGCATTTCTGAGGCCGCCGTCAGGAAATGCAGCTTTGCGTTCACAGCGCGCGACAGATCCCTTCCAACACCAACAGCGGCTTCAGAAACCGGGGATCCATCGAGAGGAACAATAACGTTCTTGATGCGCGTGGCACCCGTGATGCTTACATCAAGCTCGCCCGGTCGCAACAGAAGGACTGATACGGGAGAGGTGTGCACCACGCGGTCGGCCACGCTTCCAAGCACACCGCGAGCGATCCATGAAGCCCCGTGTGTCGCCATCGCAATCAGGTCGGAATCGGTCGAGATGGCCGTGGCGATGATCTGTTCTTCTGGATTCCCGGTAGCGACATGGAACCTGGTAGTCACGGTATCGGGTACGAACCTGTCTGAGACCGACTCCAGGTAGTTGGATGCCCAGCCGATCTGAGCGTCGGCCACACCCCTCCGGCTCTCGCGTTCCGCAATGACCTCGGCCGGTTCGGGAACCGGGCCTGAATATGATCGGCTCTGGCCGGCTGTGACCACGGCTGGCGGAACAAATCCATCCTCGACGACCATCGTGAGGACCAGCTCCGCGCTGATAGTTTCGGCTAGAGGAGATACCCACTTCAGAATACTCTCGGACGATTTCGAACCGTCCAGGGGTGTAAGTAT
The DNA here is from genome assembly GCA_964474025.1 of uncultured Dehalococcoidales bacterium. Taxonomy (GTDB): domain Bacteria; phylum Chloroflexota; class Dehalococcoidia; order Lucifugimonadales; family Lucifugimonadaceae. Next base: position 249,943 of record CAYYRD010000001.1, read on the forward strand.
CCTCTTGAACATGACGGGCCCTCCTGTCACAACGGACGGCTTTTCCAGGTACCCGGCTCCTGTTACCAACGTATTCCTCACGTATGAGGATGTCGTGAAAGGGAAACGTGACGCCGCGCGATTTGAGTGAAGTTTGATGCGGATTCGCTGCTAGACTCGTCCGACCATCGCGAGGCCAGTTGCCTGGAGCCAGCTTCCGAGATCATTTCCGGGCCAGAAGGAGCCACCCCGTATGAAATCAGTTGCAGCCATACACACCCGGCATGGCGCTCCGCTCGCGGTTGACGAAATAGAGATCCCGGACCCGCGCCCGGACCAGGTGATCGTCAAACTTTTCTCGTCCGGTATCTGCCATTCCCAACTGCACCAGATGCGTAATCCCGCCACCGAGACGCCGGCCGCCCTTGGACACGAGGGTGCTGGTGTTGTGACTCACATCGGCAGCGATGTGACGCATGTTAAAGAGGGCGATCATGCAATCGTGACCTGGGTGCCGCGGACCCCCTCGCGGGGCAGGCATCCCGGCCCTCCTACGGGCGTGACGTATCGAGAGGAGCCGGTAAACGGCCCGGTGTACACGTGGGGTCAGGATGTGCTGACGTCCGAGCAGTTGGTGGTCCCTATCCCAAAATCCGCTCCGACTGATCTGGCGTCCATCGTCGGATGCGCCGTCCTCACGGGGGCTGGAGCCGTAATGCACACGGCCCGGGTTCGGCCAAATGACTCGGTGGCCATCATCGGGGTCGGGGGCGTCGGGATATCCGCCGTTCAAATGGCGAGCCTTCTCCTCGCGTACCCGATAATAGCGATAGACCTCGACGACGAGAAACTTGAGTACGCCCACCGCATGGGCGCCACCCACACCGTCAACGCATCCAACGTAGATCCTATCGAGGCGGTTCAAGAACTCTCTGGCGGGGGCGTCGATTACGCGTTTGATGCGATCGGCCTCCAGATAACGAACGAGCAGATACTCCCGATGACGCGCGGCGGCGGGTCCGGGGCAGACAACCACGGTGGGATGGCCGTGCTCATAGGCGTCCCGGGAGAGCAAATGACGGTAAATCCCCGGTTGTTTTTCGGCGGTCAGCGCCAGTATCGGGGCAGCCTCGGCGCGACCCGGCCCGAAGAGGACTTCCCCATGTACCTCCGTTGGCATGAAGAGGGAAAGTTCAGGCTGGACGAGATGGTGACGCGGCGTTACAGGATTGAGGAGATCAACGAGGCGTGCGACGACCTGACGAGCGGCCTGATTACGGGCCGGGCGATCATTGATTACACCTAATAACCAGCCTCCGGGTAACGATCCCGACCAGACCCACCACGCCGACATCCCGATAGCGGAGAAGGTCTGCGTGGTGACGGGCGGCGGCCAGGCGCGCGGGACGGCCGTCGCCGAAGCTCTCGCAAGGGCCGGCGCGAAGACCGTTGCGATCACGTATTCCGATGATCGCGATGCGGCACACGAGGTCTACGTCAGGATCCAGTCACTCGGCTCGGGATGTCTGCTCGCGAAGATGGATGTCACGGATCGGAAATCGGTCAGGCAAGTGCTGCTCTGGATCACGGACCAGGTCGGCAAGATCGATGTCCTGGTCAATGCGCAGGAGGCAGCCTGGCCGCATGAGATCGGTTCGGCGTCTGCCGGGGAGCGGTTGCAGGCCGTTGGGGTCAATATTCGGGCACAGGCGCTAACGGCGGACGAAGTGCTTCCGTTCATGGGCATTCAGAAGACCGGCGGCCTGGTAGTCGGCGTAGCGGTCGACGATGAGGTTACCGCCGCGCTCAAGGCTTTCGACGAGCCCGGCGTTCCGGCATCCGTGGCGGCCGCGATCTCGCCGATGACTGCTCTGGCGGCGTCACGACAGGTGACCATGAAGGTGCTTCCCTTCGGTGGCCCGGATGAGGTGGCCGAGGCCGTCGTCGGACTGGCGACGGCTTGACCGGCGGTTGCGCGGTCCGTTGTCCGGATATCGAATTGACGGTTCAGAGATCTGTCATCCTGGGCCCGAGGTTCAGGATCCCCCCGGGTTTCCGTCCACCACGTTTATCTGCTGTGAAGTAACCGTAAAGGCGCATTGACATCCGCGCTCGCCCCCTCATCCCCGACCTTCTCCCGTGTCGGGGAGAAGGGGCAAATGGAAGCAGGCGCCCGGGTAGGCGCTGTTGTCGGGTGTCGTGGAGTTCTGGCCGGGAGTTTCTTCGCCTCGGGCTCAGAATGGGCATATATGCCCAGAATGACAAGAGCATCTGGTTGTGCAATTCGCGCGGAGCCAGCGGCAAGCTCAATTTATCGTCCCACCGGGGCATCAGTTTGGGAACTCAATGGCTGCTCTTACGCCCATGAACGGGGCGACGATGATCAGGACGATGCCGATGGCCAACCTGAGGTTGTTTGTGTTCATCCGTCCGGTCCGTAACGCGCCCAGGTAGCTGCCGACCATGCCGGTGATGCCCAACAAAGCGATCAGCAAGAGATCGACGTCCCCGTTCATCAACTTGCCGACGAATCCGGACGCTCCGACGAGCAGCCCGATGATGGTGTTGGTGCCAATGGCGATAGCCGGGTGAAGTTTCAGGACGTTGACGAGCGCCGGCATGCGCACGGTCCCGAGCACCAGGCCGACGGCCCCGCCGAGCACGCCTATCAGGAAGCCGACGGTGACCTCGAGAAGCAAACGCCGCGGCCCCGGCAGTGGTATCTGGATCGTTTCGGAGCTTGAGCCTGCTGCAGCCCCGGAACGAAGTGCTCGCGCCAGCGCCACCAGGCCGGACCACAGGAGCACGAGTGTAACCAGGGAAAGCAGGATCCAGACGCGTATCGAATTCGATGCCAGGCTGCCGACAAATGCTCCAACAAATGAGGGCACGCCGATGAGCAGTACCACCCGAAACGCGACGCGGGAGGATCGCCAGTGTTCCCACCCGCTGGTCACCGCCGTGACGACGCTGACGGCGAGGTTCACCCCGGCGGCTATAGGCACGCTGATGCCGAAGGCGATCAGCAGGGGCAGACGGACGACGCCGAGCGCCATGCCGACCATGCCGGAGACGTATGACACGCCGAACGCGAGGACGGATAGGAGGATGATCTCCGGGGTTGAGAGATCTGACAGGGGACTGGTGGACCACACGTCCAGCAAGGGTGGGGTCATCGGATAACGCCAGCCAATGTCAGGTGCAGTCGCGGGAAGGCAGGAGGGGGGCCGTGATGCTTACGGGGAGCCGGCCGAAACGCCGTGGAAAGCCCGCCCCCCTTCGTACAAGCGCAAGCTGGATCGCAACAGGCACAGGAGTCCGCGCACCCGGCGGGACGTGGGACGATCACGGCCCGGTTCATCTCTGTGCGTGTCGTTACTGTTGACGTCACGGATGCTTTCTAGAATTCGGGCTCTTCGAGTTCTAACTCGTCGAGCATCTGTTCAAGCTCGTAGATCTGGAAGCGGTCCGGTTTGACGGCCGGGTGACGGGCGTTGGCTGACTTGAAGATGCCGCGTCGGACCAGGATCTCTTTGTAGATCCAGTTGTCGAGCCCCTGTGGTTGCTTGAGCGTGCGGATCAGGGCGCCGTAGCGCCGGAACTCGGCTTCCGCGCCGGCTTCGTCCCCGTCCTGCCATCGCTCCCACACATCGACGAACACGTCGGGGATCACGGAGCCGGGCATCGTTCCAACCGAGCCGCGCCGGAGTTCCTCGAAGAGGAAAGCGCCACCTGCGCCGCCGAACAGGATGAGATCACCTGCGAGATCGGTCGCAGCGTCCCGGAGCGCGGCCGTCTCGGCCATGCGCGGGACCGTTGGCGCCGTCTCGACCTTGATGTAGCAGAGGTTCTCGTGGCGTCTTGCTATCTCTATCGCCATGCCCGGCGGTACCTGCGCCGTCGCCTGGTCCTGCAGGAAGATCGGGACTCCGACCGACGCGCCGACCCGGCCGAAAAACTCGATCACCTCGCCCCCGGGCATGGGGATGAAACTGGGAGGTCGGATCATGAGCGCATTCGCCCCCATCTCTTCCGCCCGTTGCGAGTAGTAGACCGTCACGTCCGTGCCCATAGCGCCGGTGTTCATAACGACCGGGATGCGTCCGTCCACCTGCTTCACGACCGAGGTCAGGACCTCGTCCCTCTCGGGGTCGGTGAGCTTGTAAATCTCGCTGGCGACGGCGATCCCGACCCCGTTAACGCCGACGCTGATCATCCACTCGACCTCACGTTCGAGGTCTTCAAAGTCGATCTGCCCCTTCTCGTCGAAGGGCGTCGCCAGTATCGGGAAGATCCCGTTCATTGTGCGGTCAACCACGGTTGTGCTCCCTGTCACTGCCTGCAAGAACCTTGGCGAGAGTTCCGGACCTCATCTGGAGGTCCGCTTATTTTCCGATCAGGTCGAGCTCTTCCAGCATGGCGTCGAGCTCTTTCATGGTCTCGTCGTCTGGTTTCGGAGCTGGCTGGCGGGGCTGTGAAGTTTCCTGGAATACCCCGCGCCGGAACAGGATTCGGTCGTTTATCCACATCGCCGCGCCCATGCCCTGGGCGATCGTGCGGTTGAGCGCCGCGTAGCGCCGGTATTCAATTTCCGCGTCGAGTTCGTTGCCGGACTGGAAATCGTCCCATACTCGCGCATACACATCCGGGATCACCGACCACGGCATCGAACCCTGTGAACCCCTTCGCGCTTCCTCGAGGAGGAACTGTCCCCCGGAGCCACCAAAAGGAATCAATCCGGAAGCGCCGGTGCGAGCCGCCAGGTCAGCGAACCGCGGGACTGACGGCGCGACCTCGACCTTGATATAGCAAAGATTCTCGTGCGCTTTCGCCAGTTGTACGGCGAGGGGCGGCGGAACCTGCGACCCGAGAACGTCCTGCATGAATATCGGGATATCAACGGCTTCGGCGATGGCGAGGAAGTACTCCGTGACATCTGATGCCGGAAGCTGTGCGAATGACGGCGGGCGGATCATCAGCGCACTTGCGCCGAGGTCCTGCGCGGACCTGGCGTAATCGACAGACACGCCGGTTCCCTCGTGGCCCGTGTTCATGACCACCTTCATGCGACCCTTCGCGGCTTCGACCACCGTCTTCAGGACAAGACCGCGTTCACCGTCTGAGAGTTTGTAGACCTCGCTGCCGAGGGCGATGCCGACGCCGGGGATCCCGTGACCCGCTATCCAGTCCACCTCACTCTGGAGGTCTTCGACGACGATGTTGCCGTCCTCGTCGAAGGGCATGGCAAGGATTGGGAAGATGCCGCGCATGTTGCGGTCAACCATCGGAACTCCTAAATTGCGATGCCCGCTTGCCTCTGCACTGGCGAAAGGCCGCCGGGATCGCGTGGGCTGTGTGTCTAAGACGCGAGCTGCGGAACGATGTTTAACAGAATTCCGGCCACTGTGGCAGTCCCGATCACCCCGGCGATGTTGGGTCCCATGGCGTGCATCAGTATGAAATTGTCTGGATCTTCCTTGCTCGCCATGTCCTGGACTACCCGGGCGGCCATCGGAACGGCGGAAACTCCGGCCGCGCCGATCATCGGGTTGATAGGGGATTTCCGGCTGAACAAATTCATGGTTTTCGCGAGCAGAAGTCCCGATACGGTCGCCACCATGAACGCAAACAGCCCAAGCAGGAATATCCCGATAGTCTCGGGCTGGAGGAAAACCCGGCCCGGCATGAGCGATCCGACCGTGAGGCCGAGCAGGATTATGACGATATTCATGAGCTCGTTCTGGGCGGTGTTGGCCAGGCGCGGCACGACTCCGGACTCACGAATAAGGTTGCCGAACATCATGATGCCGATCAAGGGAACCGCCTGGGGCACGAGCACACCGATGACGATGGTGGTCAGGATCGGGAACATGATCTTGACGCGGCGTGAGACCGGTCTTGCCGAGTATTCCATCTTGATACGCCGTTCGCGCTGCGTCGTCAGGAGCTTGATTATCGGCGGCTGGATGATCGGGACGAGGGCCATGTAGGAGTAAGCGGCGACGGTGGTCGCTCCGACGATGTCGGAGACGGGAACCCCGTTGTCCAGGCCGAACTGGCGCATTTTGTTGGAGATGAAGATCGTGGTCGGGCCGTCCGCGCCGCCGATGATCCCGATAGACGCCGCTTCAAGTAGCCCGAAATCGAACGCACCGGTTGAGGTCAGAACCAGGGCGCCGAGGAGCGCGACAAAAACCCCGAACTGCGCACCGGCGCCCAGCAATAGCGAGCGCGGGCTTGATAGCACCGGCTCGAAATCGGTCGCAGCCCCTAATCCCATGAAGATGAGCAGCGGCATCAGGTCGTTGTTGAGGGCGTTTTCCTGGAAGAATCGGAGCAGGCCCTCTTCGCCATCCGCACCGGCTTCCCGGGTGAGCGCCTCCATCGGCATGTTGGCGAACAGGATGCCGGCCGCGATGGGGATCAGGAGAAGCGGCTCTTTCTTCTGGGCGATGCCCCAGTAGAAAAGGAACCCGGCGATGGCCCACATGATGACCATGCGCGGGTCGTCGCCTATCTCGGTGAAGCCTTCCCAGAGGGATTCAAATTCCATGCGTGCGCGTTACTCGAACTCGACCAGGATCTGGCCGTGTGCGACTGAATCTCCGTCCGAAACGTGGACGGCGGAAATCGTTCCGTCTCTACTTGCGCCGATCTGCTGTTCCATCTTCATGGCCTCGATGACACAGACGAGATCGCCACGGCTAACGGAGTCACCCACGGAGACGGCTACCGATAACACACGCCCGGGCATGACGGCGGTCATGGCGTTCGCGGAAGCACCCCCTGATGGAGCAGATGGGGCGGATGGCGCAGGCGCCGGCGCCGCTGCCGGACGTGCGGCCGGACGCGATGCGGCGGGAGATCCCACCGGCGTCTGTCCACGCGCCGGTTTGCCGGGCACCTCGACGTCGTAGTCGACGCCGTCCACGTTCACACGAACCGGCGTTAAGGCGACGTCACCTACCTCGACATCGTGGGCTTCGCCGTCCACGGTGATCCTGTATCGCCGTGGACTCATCGAGACGGCCTCCCGCGCTGGTTCATGAGGTGGCTGCGTCCGGCCGCTGCCCATGCGTCAGGGGAGGTGCCGGAAGGCGGGTTGTTGAGGACCTGGCGGACCTGTGATTCATCTTCAGCAAGGGCCAGCGCCACGGCGATCGCCGCCACAATCTCGCCGCCCGGAACCATTTCCTCGGCGGTGTCGCCCGACGGCGAAATACCCTCTCGGGTTTCCGGGGCAACAGCGGCGTTTGAAGGGGCGTCGAGTACCGCTGCCGCGGACTGCCGCCTCTGCACGAGCCGGTCAAACAGGCCCATCCCCTGGATGGCGAACATCAGCAAGACGAGGACACCGACCGTGACGCCCATGCCTATCCCGGTTACGAGCAGTCCGTCTTCGAATAGTTCGGACGTGGTGTAGCTCCCTAGGTCGATTTGCTGACGCGTTGAGGCCCGGGCGACATGTTCCGGATCACGCCCGAAACCGGTCTCCCGGAACGGGTTTGAATGTTATCAGGACGCGGGCCTTTTCTCACCGTAATCTGAGGGATCAGGGCTATTCCCCGGGATCGACCTGGACCGCGTAATCGACGCCGTTCACCCTGGCAGTGGTGTCCCCGTATAACGCGTCGGGATCGACCTCGACCCGGTAGTCGGAACCGTCGATACTCACGGCGTACTGGCGACGGGGGCCGTTTACGTACCCGGATTCATGAAACGGTGCGTCTAAAGACACGTCCCGCAACGCGGCCATCCGCTCCCGGGCCATCTTTGCCGCTTCGGTCGCTGAGGTTTGCTCAAACCGGATCACTGTGCCGGGGGACGCCTGCGCGACAAGCGCGAGATCGACGCTGGCGATTACGCCGATCTTGGCGTAACCGCCCGTCGTCTGACGGTCTGCCAGCAGCACGATCGGTTGCGCGTCTCCCGGTATCTGTATGGCGCCGGTGACGACCCCGTCCGAGACAATATCGTGCGCTCCACCAGACGCCCTGACTTCCGGGCCTTCCAGGCGGCATCCCATCCTGTCGCTCTTATCGCTGACCGTGAATGTGGAGCCGTAGAAGACGGCCGTGGCGTCCGGATCAAAGCTGTCGTCCTGGGGACCCGGCACGACGCGAGCGACGATTTCGCCGCCGTACCGCGGCACCAGGTCCGGCGGCACACGCCGGCCCGGGAGGACGGGATTCGTCAACGGTCCGAGGGGGATCTCGTCGCCGATCTCCAGGGCTCGCCCGTTTACCCCGCCCAGGTGAGCGGCGAGATGGGTCGACCGGGACCCGAGTACTGGAACGGTGTTGATTCCCCCGGACACGTTGATGTAAGCGCGCAGTCCTGCGTCCGGCCCGGCCGGTGATACGAGTGACAGCCGGTCGCTCGCGCTGGCGCTAATCGTCTCCCAGAGAGGGACCGGCAGCCCGTTCAGCGCCGGGCTGAGATCGGCCCCGGTGATGGCGAAAATCGCCGCGCTGGTGAACTCAAACTCCGCACCACCGATGGTGACCTCGATTGCGGCGCCCCGCTGGTCGTTGCCCACCAGCAGGTTGCCGAGCCTGAGGGCATACCGGTCGGCCGCTCCGGAGACAGAAACACCAAAACGCTGGTAGCCGGGCCGACCGAGATCCTGGACGGTCGAAAGCGGTCCCGGGGATATGACTCGCAGCGTTGCGCCGGTCATGAACCCGTCTCCGTGACGTGGACTTCGTACGTGCCTTCAGCGACCTGTCTCTCGACTCGCTCCGCCTCCTCAGCGGTGACCGGCACGAACCTGATGAAGCTGCCGGGGAGGAAGGGCACGGGTGGGTCCGAGGTGGGGTCGAACAGCGAAACGGGCGTGTTTCCTATCAACCGCCAACCGCCGGGTGATGCCATCGGGTAAACGCCGGTCTGCGACTCCGCGATACCTACGGAGCCCGCTGGCACGCGAACCCGGGGCGACGCTAACCGGGGAGTTGCGATCCGCTCATCCATTCCGCCCAGGTAGGGAAAGCCCGGCGCGAATCCCAGCATGAAGACGCGATAGTCGGTCCCGGAGTGGATGGCGATCACCTCATCCGCTGTCATACCGGCGTGTTTCGCGACGTCGTCAAGGTCTTCGCCCAGCTCGGCGCCGTATGCAACGGGTAGTTCGTAGATGCGGCGCGGGCCATCGTCTTTTTTGTCGTCGGCCGGGCCCGCGCTGCCGATCAGGCCATCCAGGAACGCCGTCATGTCGTCGACCGTGGACAGCTCGACGTCGTACTGGACGAGCAGCGACCGGTAGGTCGGGACCAGCTCGACCACCGACGCGTGGCCGGCGGTATCGATGGACTCCGCAAGCGCGTAAACGCGGTCGTTGATTACGGGGTCGATCGCATCGCCGAACTCGACGACGAGGGCGTCTTCACCGCAGATGAGGATGCGCGGCTGCTGATGTGCGCCGGTGGTCACAACATGGTCCCCGTTACGGGATGAACTCTCGCATCGGGCGGATCTTGAGACCTTCCTTCTCGAAAGCTTGCCTTAGCGCGGCCGCCAGCTCCACGGCTCCCGGGTTGTCCCCGTGGAGACAGATGGAATCTGCGACAAAATCGATGTCCGTCCCGTCAACCGCGGTGACACGCCCCTCGATGGCGAGCCGAAGTGATCTGTCTATCACTTCGTTGGTGTCGTGCAGCACCGAGTTTGGCTGCGACCTTGGCGCGAGGGCTCCGTCTGGCGTGACGGCCCGGTCTGCGAAACACTCCCGCGCTACGCGTGCGCCGGCGTCGCGTGCGACCTTTTCCCACTGGGAACCGGCCAGTAATAGCTGGATCATGGAGGGATCGAAATCGAGCCCGGCGCGTACGATGGCGGCCGCCTGTGCCGGGTCGCGAACGGCCTTGTTGTACATCGCCCCGTGTGGCTTCAGGTGCTGGAGCTTCCTGTCGCTCGTGAACGCCGCCAGGGCGCCCATCTGGTAAGTCACGGCGTTGGCTATTTCGGAGGGGGTCATATCAATATCGCGCCGCCCGAAACCGACCAGGTCCGGGTAACCCGGCTGCGCACCGATACCAACGCCGAGCTCTTCCGAGATCTTCACGGTTGAAGCCATGACATCCGGGTCCCCTGCGTGGAAGCCGGTGGCGACGTTGACCGAGGTCACGTGTTTGACGACCTCTTCATCGAGGCCCAGTTTCCACGACCCGAATGACTCGCCGAGGTCGCAGTTGAAATCGATCACAGAGGCCATGGATCTTCCTTGGTGGAACTGGAGAAGCACCGGGGCGTACGTGAGGTCCACGGGTAAGCACGGTGCGGCGTCCGCAGATACGATACCTCGCGTTGGCGTAATCGGCAGCGGAGTGCGAGATTAGCACAGCAACCGGCATACGAAACATGGCCGTCAATTCAGCGCTCGCCGGATTGCGCAGTTGACCGGCAGGCGCCAGTCCTGCTCCCGTTTGATCAACCGAGCTTTCCTCAAGACATCGAGACATCACAAGGAGACACGGATGACCGACTTCTCGAAGTTCACTTTGGCGGCCGTGCAGGCGGCGCCGGCGTATTTCGATAAAACCGCTTCCACACAAGAAGCCTGCCGGTTGATCGAGGAAGCAGCGGGCCTCGGCGCCACCGTAGCCGCCGGACGACCTTCCTGAGCACCTGCGTGAACTCGCTCCCGATGGATTCGGGACGAACGGTGGCAGTGTCATTGTTGATCCACAGGGAGATGTGATCGCTGGCCCGGTGGAAGACGTGGAGACGATCTTGATCGCCGGGGGATCGTTGGAGAATGTCATCGCTGCGAAAGCGGTGCGCGACATAGGCGGCCATTACTTTCGACCGGACGTGCTGCAGTTGCACGTGAACAACGCCAGACCTGCGCGTCTGGTGGTGCCGGGCGACGCAACGGAAGGCGCCGGCGCATCCAACGATGGCCGGGCGGGAGCGCCGGTGCACGGTGAGGAATCCGGTTCCCGGGTCGCCGCGCGCGATGCCGGCGATCCGTGAATGGCGACCGAGAATGCCGTCTGCAACGCTTCAGCGACCGATTGCCAGCACGCCCTCGCGACGCCCCTTACTCGAAACCCAGCTTGCGTTCCTTGAGGCTGACGTAGCGCTGGGCTCCGATCACGACGTGGTCAAGCACCTCGATATCCAGCAGCTCCCCGGCTTCGATCAACCGTGCCGTCATCGCCACGTCTTCCGGGCTTGGGGTGGGATCGCCTGACGGGTGATTGTGGACGATGGCGATCGCCGGGCAGGTGCGACGCACAGCAGCGGTGAACACCTCGGCCGGACGCACGAGCGCCGAATTGACGCTCCCCTGGTAGAGCCGCTCCACACCCATCACCTGGTTCTTGGTGTTCAGCAACAGGACACGCAGTTCCTCGCGCTCCAGCAAGGACATCTCGGCCATGAAAAGGTTGGCTATGTCTTTTGGCGACGAGATCACGACACGGTCCTCCGGCGAGAGCGAGGAGGCCCTCCGCCCCAGCTCAAGCGCCGCCAGCACCTGGCATGCCTTGGCTTCCGAAAGACCCTTTTCCGCGCAAAGCTCGTCGAAGCTCGTGCGGGAGAGCGTAGCGAGTCCTTCAAACCGGGCCAGGATTCGGGATGCCATCGCCAGGACGTTCTCGCCCTGTATCCCGGTCCGGAACAGGATGGCCAGCAGCTCCGCGTTGCTGAGTTGACCCGCGCCGTAGTTTCGTAAACGTTCGCGCGGGCGTTCGTTGACCGGGAAGTCGCGAATGAGCGGAGACGTGATCGGTCCCGTGGCGAGTGGAGATACAGCCTGGGTTGATGTCATCGTCCTCTGCTCTCCAGACCTTGAGCGGCCGCCGTTCGAGTAGCGGCCGGGATGCGCAGAGTGTATTCGGAGGCAGGACACTCGGGAAGGAGTGGATGTCACCCTCCGAATCACACACTTCTGGGGACTGCCCGGTTGTATGGAAGCGACGGAAATCGTAGCTGGCTGTGCTACTCTCGCGGTCGCTCAAAACAGCGCACCTCACTTCCATCCATACACGGTTTAACGGGCCGCTCACGCCCCGCGTAACAGGAACGGTAAATGGCAAAAGTCTCCGGCAGCCAACTGGTAGCAAAATCTCTCCAGGCAAACGGGATCGATACCCTGTTCGGCATCGCCGGAGACCACTTTCTGCACCTGCTGGACGTGCTGGTGGACGAGCCGTTCCGGATGATCGACACCCGGCACGAAGGTGCCGCCTCGCACGCTGCTGACGCTTACTCACGCACGTTGCGACGACCGGGCGTGGTGCTGTCCACGACCCCGGGTCACGCTAACGCGCTGGCCGGGCTTGTAAATGCGATGCACTCGCAGGCGCCCATCATCAACATCGCCGGCTCGTCCGATTCGCGAAACCTGGGGCGCGGCGCGATGCAGGAGTTCGACCAGGTTGGAGCAGCCGCGCCGATAACCAAGGGCGCGTGGCAGATACCGAGCGCGGAGCGTATTCCGGAGTACATCAACCTGGCGGTTCGCACGGCTATGTCCGGCAAGCGCGGACCGGTTCATCTGACCATCCCGCAGGATCTCCAAGAGGCGATGGTCGACGACGACGTTCTTGACCGCTACCGGATCGGAGAGCACAACGTTCCGTTGACCGTGTCCGGGGACCCGGGCCAGGTCGCTGCGGCGATCGACATCCTCAAGAACTCCGAGAAGCCGATGATCATTGCGGGCACCGGCGCGGGAGCGACGGCGCTGCCGGAGGAGCTTGAGCGCCTGGTCGAAACGATGGGTATCCCGGTCACGACCACGGACTCCGCTCGCGGACTGATATCGGACGATCATGAGCTGTCGATCGGGTTCGGTTACCTGCCGTTGAACCGCGCCGTCGCCCGGGTAAGGGAGGCGGATGCTGTCCTGTTCCTTGGCCAGCAACTTGACTACACCTGGGGATTTGGCGGCAACCCTCCGTTTGCCGAGGGCGTTCGCAGGATTTCCGTGGACGCTTCGCCCCACCATCTCGGCAGCTCGCGCAGCGTGGATGTCTCAATACTCGGCGACGTCGGGCCCGTCATCACGCAGATGGCGGACGCCGCGGGCAAAGTGTCATGGCCGTCTTTCAACGCATGGAACAAGTCGCTCCAGGACGAACACGAAAAGCACCAGGCGGAGTTGTCTGAACTGGCGGTGGAGGCCGATCCGGCGCACCCGATGTTCGTCTCCGAGACGCTGCAAAGGCACATCGCCGCCGACACGCCGATGGTGTTTGACGGCGGCGATTACGCCCACTTCTTCCGGGCCTCTGTCCCGGCGCGGAAATCGGAACGGTGGCTCTACGTCAGCAGCGCCGGGATGATCGGCATCAACATGCCCTACGCCCTGGGACTACAGGTAGCGCTCCCGAATCACCGCGTGGTGTGTGTGACCGGGGATGGTTCTTTCGGCTTCCACGGGATGGAAATAGACACGATGGTCCGGCACAACCTGCCGGTCATCACCATCCTCGGCAACAACGGCATCTGGGGCATCGACTGGCAGATCCAGAAGGGTCTGTACGGCCGGCCGGTGTGGACCGATCTACTCCCGACGCGCTGGGATACGGTCGCCAGTGGCCTGGGCGCGTACGCCGAGAACGTGGAGCACGCCGCTGATCTGGACGGAGCGATGACCCGTGCATTTGCGCAGCAGAAGCCGGCGTTGCTGAACGTCAATATTGAGCAGGTGATCAGCCCGGTGGCACAGGAAGCGGTGGAACGCAAGCTGGGCGCACACGGTTAGGGTTTGTTGGCGTGCACCACGAGGACGTGTTTCGAGAGCCCCAGCACTCGGGGTTGAACCTTCACTCACGCGGGTTGGCGCTGCTGCTCCGGGGTTGGCGTCAACTGAATACTGAGGCCCACCCAACCGTGTACTGTGAGGCAACCCCAACCGTGTCCCGAGGTTCTCGAAGGACCGGCGTTTGCGGCAGCCACATTCGGTTCACCCTACAGGCGATAGGGCGTATCGCATACGCCCCTACATTTCAGACAAGGACTAACTGTTGAAAATCGGAATCATGGCCGCCGGAGGTGTCGGCGCGTATTACGGCGGCGTGCTCACGGAGGCCGGGCGTGACGTAGCGCTGGTGGCGCGCGGGTCCAACCTCGAGGCGCTCCAGCGTGACGGTCTCAAAATCACGAGCGTTGGTCCGGGTGAGCGCGTGGTGAAGGTGGCGGCTGGCTCGCCGTCTGACGCCGGCGTTTGCGATCTTGTCCTTTTCTGTGTGAAGCGATACGTCACGCAGGAGGCCGTGCGCGACATGATGCCGATGATCGGGCCGGAGACGCTGATCCTGCCGGTTCAGAACGGCGTCGACGCCGCCGAGCGGCTGGAGGACCAGCTTCCCGGGGAGTACCGGGGCAACGTTCTCCGGGGCATCACTTACATCGTGTCGCGCCTGGACGGACCGGGCGTCGTCGTCCAGACGGACGGGCCGCGCCGCATCGTGTTTGGCGAAGGCGCGGGCGGTGATAGCGAACGTGGCCGGCGGGTGCGCGAGGCGCTGGACGTCGAGGGCATCGATGCCGTGTTCTCCGACTACATCCACCGGAACCAGTGGAACAAGTTCATGTTCATCAACGCCGTAGCCGGGATGACCGCCGTCACGCACCGGACGCTGGGGTTTTTGAAATCGACCCCGGAGGCGTGGACGATGTTGAACAGTGTGGTCGATGAGGTTGAAGCAATCGGCAGGGCGAGCGGGATCGACCTGGACGGTGAGCGCGAAGACGTGATGGCATACATCGACCGCCTCGGACCCGGCATGCGCTCGTCTCTGGCGACTGACGTTCTGAACGGCAGCCGGCTGGAGGTCGATTCGCTCCACGGAACGGTCGGGCGTATGGGCCGAGAACTTGGGATTGAGACCCCGGCCTGCGATTTCATTTACGCGGTGCTTAAGGCCCAGGACCCGGGCGGGTAGGGGATGGGTCTCTGGTGGCCGCCCTCCGAGAGTTTCAGGGTGGTGCGTATGGCTGGAGTTCTCTCGAGCGGAATGTTTTCGTTGTGCGGCAATCATCCACAGGTCATTCTGAGGAGCTTGCGACGAAGAATCTCGCCGGTTGGATAGCGCCCGTACATCGGACCATCCAGCGCTCTGCTCGCGGCGAGATCCTTCGCTTCTACTCAGGATGACTTTTTGCCGGAGAGTGTGCCCGCGCTTTGACGAGTGTCGTGAAGCTCCGCACTGGCGTATATTGCCCTCGTTCGTACCTGATTCTTTTCTCGCCCGCTCTGGGGCATAGCGAGGTGTAGCGATGGCTGTTGTTGATTTCACCGTTACCGGCCGTGAGCCGTACGCCGACGGCGTGTCGTTCGGCGATGTTGGGCCGTTTGAGCAGGTTGATGGGCTGTTGACTTTCGCTGTGGACCCAATGCATGCGGGAAACCGCTGCATCATCGACCTGGACAAGGCCCCTCGTGACCCCGAGGGACGCGTACGGTTCACTGCTGACTTCTCCGTGGTGGTCCCGTTGGACCCGGCGCGTGGCAACGGCCGGGCGCTGGTTGAGTTGCCAAACCGGGGTCGTCGCCGCATGGTCCCGGTATTCAATCGGGCTCCCGCCTCCGCTCCTGTCTCCCGCATGGCGCACCCGGGAGACGGATTCCTGTTCCGGCAGGGTTACACCGTGGCATCCATCGGATGGCAGTGGGACGTTACGCAGTCCGAGTCGATGATGGGCCTCAACCCGCCGTTCGCCGGGGGCATCAGCGGACAAACCATCGTCGAGATCAGGATCAACGACCGGCGAACCACCTACCAGTTGTCGGACCGCGGCATCCACACGCCACTGCCGGTCGTCAGCCTCGATGATCCGACCGCCGTCCTTTACGTACGTGACTGGGAGGACGACGAGGACACGGTCGTTCCACGTGAACGATGGCAGTTCGCACAGGAGACCGGGTCGGGTGTGGTTTCCAGCGACAGGCACATCTACATGGAAGGCGGCTTCGAGCCCGGCAAGATCTATTACATCGTTTACGAGACCGGTAGCGCGCCGGTCGCCGGGACCGGTTTCATCGCTCTGCGTGACGTAGCGCCGTTTCTGCGGGCGGCATCGGAGATCAACCCGACGCCCGGAGGGTACGAGGCCATTTACGCGTGGGGTGTTTCGCAGACGGGCCGGTTCCTTCGTCATTTCATGCACCTCGGGATGAACGCGACAGAGGACGGGGATGTCGCTTACGAGGGCATCCTGCCTCACGTTGCCGGCGCACGGAGGGGAGCGTTCAACCATCGCTTCGCCCAGCCGTCCAACCAGTCGACGCCGATCTGGGGCCACGTCTTCCCGTTTGCGGATCAGCCCACCAGTGACACGTTGACCGAGGAGTCCGGTGGACTGCTCGACACGCTGCGGGCGGCCAATGCCGTGCCAAAGATCATCTACACGAACAGCTCGGCCGAGTACTGGCGGGGCGACGGCGTGCTGGCGCACATCGACACCGCAGCTAATTCAGATGTCCAGGAAGCGCCAGAAAGCCGCAGCTACCTGTTTGCGAGCACACAGCACGGGCCGGGATACCTGGGTCAGTCGCGAACCAATGCCAACGACGGTTCCGGCGCGCGCCATGAGTTGAACGTGACCGATTACTCGCCCTTGCTCCGGGCCTCGCTGGTGAACCTGGACCGCTGGGTGATAGAGGGGGTCGAACCGCCGCCAAGCGTGCACCCCCGGCTCGATGACGGCACCGCGGCCGAAAAGTCCGTCGTGCTTGAGGCATTCAGCGGCATCCCCGGTGTCCTGGTGCCTGACATCGATCGACTGTTCTACCTTCGGACGGTGGACCTTGGAGCTCGCAGTGACGAGGGGATTGGGGAGTATCCGGCCAAAGAGGGCGATTACTACCCGTCGCATGTGTCGGCCGTGGACGCGGACGGCAACGAGACCGGCGGAATCAGGCTCCCCGATATCGAGGTCCCGGTTGGCACGCACACCGGCTGGAACCCGAGAGCGCAGGAGACGGGTTCGCCGGAACAGATGGTGCCCATGAACGGCACGACCGCGTTTTTCGCTACGACCCGAACTGAGCGGGAGAGCAGCGGTGATCCCCGGCCCTCCATCGAGGAACGGTACGAGGGCAGGGACGATTACCTGGCACGGGTGCGCGCTGTGGCGGAGCGGCTAGCGGCGGACAGGTACGCGCTAGAGGAAGATGTAGACCTGATGGTCACGAACGCGGCGGAGCGGTATGACGCCGCGGTCGGATCGAGCGTGGAGGCGGAGCCGCAACCGGCGGACGATTAGGAGTCTTCAGCCGATACCCTCGCATAGGAGGATCGTGAGATGACCTTGCCCTCTCTCCCCGTCGCGGGAGAGAGTTGGAGTGAGGGGGCCGAGCCCGTAAGGCCGAGACCCGCATTCACCGTTACTGAACGGTGGACCGTTCGAGAGCCTCAGGGTGGGTTTGCGAGTGCCTCTGAACGGGTCAGCGTTCTCCCTTAATGGCGCGCTTGCGCGTAGTCCTTCCCCGGCGAGGGAAGGACCCCCTTATCCTGCACCTTCTCCCGATTGGGAGAAGGGAATCCGCCCGGCCCGGGCGTGTCAGTCCTTCACGCCCATTTCGGGAACCAGCGTTTTTCGAACCAGACCTTGGCCCAGTGCCAGAGGCGGCGGGGTTTGCGTATCTTCACCGTCGGTCGAGGTTCGGCGTAGAAGTTGCCCATGCCGATTCCCGCTTTGCCCTGGCCGATCTCGATGAAGCACTCGCCGTGGCCGTTGAATACGCCGGGTTCGCCCTTCCCTGAAACGTCCGCTGCGATTGTCCTGGCGACGGCGCGCGCCTGTCCTAGAGCGAAGGTTCCCGCTTTGGGCAACGGCAACCCCACCGCTAGCGGGATAGCGGTCACATCGCCGATGGCGTAGACGCCCTCGAACTTCGTTTCAAGGCTGTTTCGGTCCACGGATACCCAGCCGGAATCGCCGGTCAGCCCGGCCTCAACGACGACTTCGGGCGCCGCGTGGGGCGGGATGTAGGTGAGGTAATCGAACGGTTCCTCGGACCCGTCGTCAAACCGCAATAGCCTGGCGTCAGCGTCCACCGACTCGATCTTGTGTTGCGGTCGGAACTCGATACCTCGGCTCTCGACCATGCCGCGCACGGCGGCGGAGTTTTCAGGACCGGTGACGCCCATCGGCCCCGGTTCCGGGCTAAATACCGTCACCGAAACGTCCTCACGAACACCGCGTTTTTGGAGGTCGTCTTCGAGAAGCATCGCCGCCTCGTAGGGCGCGGCCGGGCATTTGAACGGCATCGAGGCGACCAGCACGACAAGCCGCCCGCTGGTCACCCCTTCCCGGGTGTCGCGGATATCGGTCGCGCCTTCCAGCGTGTACAGGTTGTGGCCGGCGTCCGCCAGCCCGGGGACGATCTCCGGTCTCAGGTCAGCGCCCAGCGACACGACCAGGTAGTCGCTTTCGATGGTCCGGTCGCCGATCTTCACGGTCCGGGTTTCGGGGTCGATGGCGGTGATATCGCCGGCGACCACCTCGATCCCTTTTCGGGAGACCCGGGAGAGGTCGCGCCAGACCTGTTCCGGCCGTCGTTTCCCGACCATGAGCCAGAGGAAGGACGGGGAGAAGACGTGGCGGGCTTCCCGGTCCACCAGCACGATTCTGTGCTCTTTCCCGAGGCGCTTGCGCAACTCCCGGGCGGTTACGAGTCCCCCGACACCGCCGCCGAGAATCGTGATGGTCTTTTCCGCTGGCATACGGGCGAATTCCCTTTCAGGCATACGAGGAAACGTGGAAGTCGGTTGAATGTACTACGGGGGGGTGCGTTCACACGCGACAGCTCACGACAGCCAGCGGGCGGCTTCCTTGGCATGGTAGGTGATGATGATGTCAGCGCCGGCTCGCTTGATCGAGCCGAGGACCTCCATCGCCACGCGCTGGCCGTCGAGCCACTCGTTCCCGGCGGCGGCCTTCACCATGGCGTACTCACCACTCACGTTGTAAGCGGCTACCGGCAGGTCCGTGATGCGTCGGGCCTCCCGGATCACATCCAGGTATGCGAGCGCCGGTTTCACCATCACGATGTCCGCGCCCTGGTCGATGTCTGATTGCACTTCAAGCAACGCCTCGCGACCGTTGCCGGGGTCCATCTGGTAACTCCGGCGATCCCCGAACTCCGGGGCGGAATTCGCGGCTACCCGGAACGGGCCGAACAGCGCCGATGAGTACTTGGCGGCGTAGGCCATGATCGGGGTGTTGACGAACTCTGCGCCATCCAGTCCGCTTCGAAGTGCTGCGATCTGTCCGTCCATCATCGAGGACGGGGCTACAAGGTCCGCCCCCGCACGGGCATGTGAGACGGCCTCCCTCGCCAGGAGTTCCAGCGTTGCGTCGTTGTCGACCGTCCCGTCCTCAAGGACGATGCCGCAGTGGCCGTGGTCGGTGTACTCACACAGGCACACGTCCGTTATGACGAGCAGGTCGGGATGGGTCCGCTTCGCTTCCCGCACGGCCTGCTGGATGATGCCGTTATCGGCGTAAGCGTCCGATCCGACGGCGTCTTTTTCGGCGGGGAGACCGAACAGCAGCACGCCCGGTATGCCGAGGGCCTCGATCTCGTCCAGCTCTTCCCCGAGGCGATCTACCGAAAGGTGGTAGCAATCGGGCATCGGCGGGATTTCGGCTTTGACATTCTCACCCGCGGTGATGAAGAGCGGATAGATAAAGTCGTCGACGCTGACCCGGGTCTCGCCGACGAGGCGGCGGATGCCGGCCGATGATCGCAACCGGCGGTATCGGGCGAAGGGCGGTACGCCGTTATCGGGCATCGGAATCTCCGTTTTCGAAATGCTTCACGATCACCCCGGCAAGCGACTGCATGGTCCGCTCCGGGGCAATGATGTCCACTCTAAGGCCTCGCTCACGGGCGCGCTCCGCCGTGATCGGGCCCATTGCGGCCGTGATCGTACCGTTGATGGGGCCTGGTCCACCGGCAAGATCTACAAGATTGTCCACGCCGGACGAACTGGTAAAAGTCGTGATATCGATGCCGGGGTCGGCGAAGGTTGCGGCCACCTGTTCGCCTGAATTTTCAGGTCTGTGTGTCTCGTAGCCGACGACGCGATCCACCGTCGCCCCCAGCGCAGCCAGGCCGTCCGGCAACACGTCACGGCCGATATCCGATCCCACGACGAGCACTCGAGCTCCGTCCATGCCCAGCGCCTTCATATCTCGAAGCACGGCGTCGGAGACGTACTCCTCCGGGACAAGGTCCGGCGTGATGCCCAGTTCTTCGCGAACCCTGACGCCCGTTGCCGGGCCGACCGCCGCGATCTTCACACCGGCAAATGCGCGTCCGTCCAGTCCAAGTGCGTCCATCCGGGCACGCAGGCCGCGTGCGCCGTTGCCGCTTGAAATCGTCACCCAGTCATATTCAGATATGCGATTCAACGCCGCGTCCAACGCCGAAGGATCGGACACGGGGACGATGCTGATCGCAGGGAACTCCACGCACCATGCGCCTGCAGCTTCCAGTTCCGATCGGAGCCGTGACGCCTGGGAGCGTGTCCGCGTGATGAGCACGCGTTTGCCGAATAACGGTTTGTTGTCGAACCACGCGATGCCGTCGCGTAAACCGACCACGTCGCCGACGATCACGGCCAACGGGGAACCAAGGTCGGCCGCTTCGCCCACCTCTGCGATGTTCGCCAGCGTGCCCGTTACTGAACGCTGTCTTGGAGTTGTGCCCCACTGCACGAGCGCGGCCGGCCGGTCCGGGGATGCGCCGCTCGAGATCAACTCACGGGTTATCGCCGGGAGCGCACGCCAGCCCATAAGAAATATCAGCGTTCCCGAGAGTGCGGCGAGCGCGTCCCAGTTGAGCTGCGAGCCCGGCTTGGACGGGTCTTCGCTGCCGGTGATTACGGTAAAGGAAGTAGCGACGGCCCTGTGTGTGACTGGGATGCCGGCATATGCCGCGGCCGCGATGGAAGACGTGACGCCGGGGACGATCTCAAAGGGCAATCCCTGCTCAGACAGCGCCAACGCTTCTTCACCACCGCGCCCGAACACGAACGGGTCGCCGCCCTTGAGGCGGCAAACGGATTTTCCGGCCGAGGATAGATCCACCAAGAGGGTGTTGATCTGCTCCTGCGTCATCCTTACGTCGCCGGGACCTTTCCCGGCGTCGAACATCTCGGCGTCCGGGCGTGCCCGGGCAAGCAAGCCGGGGTGGGAAAGCCGGTCGTAGACGACGGCGTCCGCGCTCTGGAGCCGGTTCATCGCCTTCACGGTGATTAGACCGGGGTCGCCCGGGCCGGCGCCGACCAGCGACACAAGACCGGCGTTGGGTCGATGCGATCTTTCCTCAGCCACGAATCAACTCCAGCGCGCCCTTCTTGATCATGTCGTCCGCAAGTTTGATTCCGATGCTGGAGGTGTTTCCCGCGTCTCCGGAAAGCGCCTGCGTCATTGACCGGTCGCCTTCGGGTGCCGCGGCGAATCCGCGAAGCGTGATTTGATCGCCGTCCAGCGTGGCGTACGCCGCCGCCGGCGTGGCGCATCCGGCTCCCAACCGGGCCAGGAAAGCCCTCTCCGCGGACGAAGCGGCCCGGGTCGGGGCATGGTCGATGGCCGCCATGAGATCTCGTAGCTCCGTGTTTGACGCCAGTGTCTCGACGGCAAGCGTGCCCTGGCCGGCTGCCGGGACGAACCCGTCCGGGTCAAGGATTTCGGACACCTCATCCATGCGTCCCATCCGGTCGAGCCCCGCGGCGGCAAGGATCGCGCCATCGTAGCCGGTCTCGTCGCCGCCGAGCGCCTTCGTCATGCGGGTATCGACGTTGCCGCGAATTCCCAGGATCTCGATGTCATCCCGCGCCGTGGCCAGTTGCGCAACGCGTCGAGGGCTGCTGGTGCCGATTCTTGCGCCGGCCGGAAGGTCTGCCACACCGCCTTCAAACCGGCTGACCAGCACGTCTCGCGGGTCGCCGCGCTCCGGGAGCGCCGCCAGTGCGAATCCCTCTGGAAGCTTCGACGGCATGTCCTTCAGGCTGTGGACCGCGATATCGGCACGCCCGTCCTCCAGCGCCGCCTCGAGTTCCTTCACGAAGATCGAGACGCCGACGGTCTCAAGCGCGGATCGCTTGTCGCGATCGCCGGCCGTGCTGATGTGGACCAGCTCAAACTCTATCCCGGGATGCGCGTTGCGGAGCATCGACACGACTAGACCGGTCTGAATCACCGCGAGGTCGCTGGCGCGGGTTCCGACCCGGATGTGTGACGGATTACTGCCGGTCATCGGATATATCCGTAAAGACTTTCACCGGTTAGCTGGAGGCGCGCTCTTCGAGTGCAGAAACCAGCATAGCCCTAGCGCCGTCTTTGTCTCCGGATTCGAACTGTTCGAGGATCCGGTTCGTTATGGATTCCGCCCAGTCGTCCGGCGTTACCGGCAGTTTTCGGCCCCGGACCTCAACACGCACATCGGCGAGCATCGGGCCGATATCGGCCCAGCGCAGGCACTGGCAGTAGTCGTGATCGGTCATTCGCTCCCGCAACCGGCGTGCAAGAGCCGGGCTGGATCCGGCGGTTGATACCGCTACGGTCACGTCCTGCCGGTGGATGATCGCCGGCGCTATGAAATTGCAGAGAGGTGTTACGTCCATCACGTTGCACAGGACGTTTCGCTCCTTCGATTCCGCCTCTATCGCCTCGTTCGTATCGCTGGACGAGGTGTCGGCCACTATCACGATCCATGCCCCGGCGATATCGCCGGATTCGTACTTGCGACGCTCCCAGGTGATTTTCCCCTCGGATGCGAGTTCGACCAGACCCGGGGAGGTGTCGTCGTCCGGACTGAACAGCGTCACGTCACCTCCGCAGTCGAGGAGATATCGGACCTTGCGTTCGCCCTCGTGGTTGCCACCGAAGACGAGGCATTTGCGGTTACGGATATCTACGAAAACGGGATAGTACGCGGGCACAGATTTCTCCTTGTTGGTTGGAACGGCGGGAAGTGGTCGGTCGGCTACCGGGATGGCCGGATGTTTGCCTGCCCGGGTCCCTGGAGCTTGGAATTTTCAGCGGGGTGGTCTATTCGTCCACGAAATATCGGACGCGTGTTTTCTTGTACTCACGGGTGGAGTAGAGAAGCTGGTAGTCCGTGATCCCCGTGTTGTTTGAGATCTCTTTTGCCAGTTCCTCGCACCCCTCTCGGGACGTTGCATGGAGCATCGTGAAGTGGGAATAGTTCCAGTCCGGGAAACGGGGTCGCTCATAGCAGTGGGTTACGGAACGGGCCTGCGCCATGAGATTCCCGACCTCTTCCGACCGCTCTTCCGGGACGTTCCACACGCCCATGGCGTTGGCGCCGAAGCCAGCCCGGCGGTGGTGGAGGACGGCGGAGAAACGGCGCATGAGCTTACGTTCCACCATATCCTCTGCGTGGGCGAACAATCCCCCCGTGTCCACCCCCAGCTCTTCCGACATGTCTTTGAACGGCTCAGGGATTATCTGAAGGTCTTCCTGCATCTCCCGGATGAAAGCGATGTCGAAATCGGACAGGGCCTGGGCCGTGTTCCAGTCGGCGTCGATTTTCGGGGTGTCTTTAGCTGGATCCACTGGTTCGTCCGGCTTGAAATAGTTGGTAGCGTCCGACTCCTGTTTCAGCATGTCAAAGTTGACGCCGATTTTGAAGAACCTGATCGTCGGCATCTTCCGGGTCGCTTCCGCGTTCGTCTCTTTTGCCATCTTTTCCAGGGTCTCGTCGAGGTCTTCAAACGGAGAGACGGCGAGGGTGAACCATAGATTGAACTGACCGTCGCGGGCGTAGTTGTGGCTGACGCCGGGGTGCCGGTTGATTATCTGGGCCGCGCCGTCCAGTGAACCCTCCGGGATGCGCATGGCGACGAGTGTCGTTTTGTAGCCCAGCCGTCTCGTGTCGAAGATCGCGCCGATCTGGCGGACCACGTTCGTGCGTTTCAACTCGATGAGCCGCTCCATCACTTCGTCCTCGGTCACGCCGAGGTCTTCCGCGATCTTGAGGAAGGGGCGTTCCACCAGGGGGAAAGCGGACTGGATGACGTTGCAGATCTCCCGGTCAACCGTCTCCATTGTGCGCGTGGTCATTGACTCTCCCGTGTCCGGTTCGTTCGAGTTCTGAGGCCAGGACAACCGTAATCATTAAAGCGGTCATCGTCGGAGGTGTGTTCATTTTACCGCCACGGCGGCGAAAAACAGTTCGTGATTTCCGCGCCCCCGTTACCGCGATTCAACTGGTGCTGCCGTAATACCTCGGATATGCGATTCGCGATACTCGCAGTGTTTAACATGAAAATAAGATGATTTCGGTTATTTCCGGGTAGAGCCGGCGTCGTTCGAACCGTACCGGCGGTCACTGTCCAAACCGGCCGTGGACCACGCGATCGGTGAACAAGTTGATGGCGGCCTCCACATCTACGTCCACGGCGACGTCGATCATCGCCCCCCCTGGATCCCGCCGCGTTCGACCTCGCGCGGCCCCGTCGGTGACGTCGACCGAGACGGAAAGGCGTTCCAGTTTGACGAGGTCCGGCCGTACGACCGAGATCACGGTAAGCGGATCGTAGAGGGTGATGTAGCGACCCGGCCGCGCTGCGAACTGAGCCTCGGTGAGGCTTTGAATGACCCTGCTGACTGGTTCCGGGGTTTTATCGGCATGTGCGCGGACGCGATTGCAGACATCGCTTCCGATCATGGTCACCGGGGCGCCGGAGTTGAAGACGAGGGCGGTAGCTTCCGGGTCCGACCAGACGTTGAATTCGGCATGCGGAGTGACGTTTCCGGGGACGTCGAGCGCACCGCCCATGAGCACCACGCGTTCGACGGACCTGGCTGTACCCGGATAATTCCGGAAAAGGCGGGCGATGTTGGTCGGTGGTCCAAGAGCGATGAGCGTTACCGGCGGTCCGGATTTCACGCGTTGAGCCAGGTATTCGACCGCGGACAGCTCCCGCGCACGTAAGACCGGGGCCGGCAGTTTTATGGGAAGTCCACCCGCCCCGTGGACATCCTCGGCATCGCCGAATCTGCCGGCCAGGGGTCTTTGCGCGCCCCGGTGAACGGGTATTTCCGTTCGATCCAAAGCTTCGAGAATCCGCAGCATGTTGGCATGTGTGTGACGCAACGCCGCATTTCCGCCGGTGGTGGTGAACGCCTCAATGGCAATTTCTGGCGAGTTGAGGGCAAGTGCTATCGCCAGGAAATCGTCCACCCCCGGATCGGTATCGATCACCACGTTGACCGGCGTCACGGCAGCGGCCTCCTCCTTAGCCAAGCCCGGCACGTTTCAGGTACATGCGGCGCTCCGCCTCGAACGAGCTTCCCGGTATTCGTTTCGCCCCGCCGATGGCCTCGGCGTTGATGAAGACCTGCGCCACACGCTCCACGAGCGCGCATACCCGTAACGCCTCGGATGGCGTGTCTGCGACGGCGAACATGCCATGGTGCGGTATCAGGACAGCGCGACGGTCGCCAAGCGCGTCTACGCCGGCCTGTGCAAGTTCGCCCGTGCCGGGGAGTCCGTATTCGGCTACCTCGACCTCGCCGCCGACGTATACGACAAGCTCATCCACAATCGGCGGAAGCGGCCTGTTGGCCACCCCAAGCGATGTGGCGTATACGGAGTGCGTGTGCATCACGGCGCCCACGTCCGGTCGCGCCCGGTAGATGGCCAGATGCAGCAACGACTCCGAAGACGGCACGCCGTCGCCTTCGAGAGGCTCAAGATCGCCGTTGACGGGTACCAGCTGTTCCGGTGTCATGGTCGGGTAGGGCAACGCGGCGGGCGTTACGAGAAAAGTGTCCGGATCCGACGGCACGTCGATACGCACGCTGGCGTTTCCGCTGGTTCCTGAAACGAGTCCGAGCCGGTCCATTTCGAGGACGGCCGCGAGCAACTCATCACGTTGCGTACTATGGGCCATCGTTCCTGTTCGTCCCCCCGGAACTAACCCCGGACGACGAGGTCACTCGCCCATTATCTGTACGACGACTTCACGTTTCTTCGGGATGTCCAGTTCCACGAGGAAGACGCGTTGCCATTTCCCGAAGGCGAGCTCTCCGTCCACGATCGGGATCATCTCGCTGCTGCCGAGCGTCAGGTGTTGGCAGTGGGCATGGCCGTTGGGGCACTCGTCCTCATGCATGTGCACGGTGCGGATCGCGAAATCGTTATGCCCGTAATAGGCGCCCTGCGGAGCAACCGTTCCGAGGAAATGCTCCATATCCTTGATAAGCAGGGGTTCGTTTTCGTTAATCTTGATCGCCGCGGTGGTATGGCGGGAAAAGACGACCGCGATCCCGGCTTCCACTTCTGATTCTCCCACCGCTCCAGCCACGAGTTCCGTGATATCGATGAACTCGGGAGCTCGGGTTGATTTCACGTCGAGGCACTTCGTGAACGCCCTCAATACGTGACCTTTCGACCGAGGTTGAGATGATGAGATGCCCGGGACCGGCATCGGGCTGCAATGCTATCGGATGGCATATATACCCCAATTTAGCCGATTTCCGGGGCGGCGTCAGCGTTAACCCCGATCGGGTCGTGATGCCGACATAAAGGGAGTCAGGGATTTTCACCTGTTGTGGGGTCCTCGTTGTTGGTCAATGCGGTTGTGAGGGTCGCCAGCGCGTTTCGTGCTGTGCGCAGAGATCGCATGTGACGCCACGTTTGCCGAGGGTGCAGTGCGCCGTGTTTGAGTACGGGGCCGAGCCTTCCACCGGCCGGCGTGTCTGGAAGCCTTGACGCGATTTCCGGGAGTGTTTCGTTCACCCCGTATGCGATGGCCCGGACGCTCAGGCACGGCACGCCGGCCTTCGCCGCCGCGGTGGCAACCCAGTAGCTCTCTCGATCTACCGCCGTTACGCCGAATGTATCTCCAAGCCAGGCTGATAGTCCGGCCGTTCGGACGAGCGAGTCCACGGTGAGGGTTGGGGAGGGCATGAAATCTATCCCGTTCATTTCAACAGCAGCTCGCGCTTCATCCAGCATTGTGCCGTCCGCTTCAAGCTCTTCATTCATCACGGCCACCTGCGATCCTTCTGGCCCTTCAGACGTCCGGGTGAGTGAGTCCGGATCCCAGTCGAATGGGCTGCCCTCGATGTGGTGGAGGTGCGTCGCCAGCACCAGATCGCCAACGTCAAGGTTGGGGGTGCACGCGCCGGCGAAACCGAGCGAGAGTATGGAGTCCGGTTTCTCATACTCCAGCAACCATGACATGGCCTGCTCGGTCTGATCGCGACCCGCCCCGGTCAGGATTGCGGATACGGTGTGGTCACGGCGTTGGTACGCGAGAGCGCCCCGGGGAGCTCGACGCTGCCTCCAGGCTCCCTCACTGCGACGGCTCCAGGGTCGCCACGCGCCCAGATGCAACACGGCGGCAAGTTCCTCACGGCGGGCGGCGACCAGGGCGAGGGTCATCAGACTTGTCGCACCAACAGGTACTCGCCAAGTTCAAGGAACTCCCGAGTGGCGTCCTTGCCCAACTTGAGGGAGGCCAATCGCGCGCGGGCCCGGTTCCACCGGGTAGCTGCCTGATCCTGACACCAGCTTCGTGTGCCGAGCCCGTCCATCACATCGAGTACACGCTCGACATCGCCTGCGGCGATTTCATCGCCGGCGTAGATCCGCTGCAACTCTCGCCGTTCAGCATCACGAGCGTGTTCCAGGACGTGAACGACCGGCAGCGAATTCTTCTTGCGGGTGATATCCGCGCCGATCGGTTTGCCCAGTGCGGGACCACCCCAGATACCGAGAACGTCGTCACGGATCTGGAAGATGCGTCCCAGGTCGTCCCCCACGGCCCGGAGCCCGTCCACCACGTCACCAGAACCACCGGCCCCGACGAGCGCGCCGAGTTCCACCGCGCCCTCTATCAAAGCGCCTGTCTTGCGCTCGATCATGGCCAGGTACTCGTCTACTGTCACATCGGTCCGGCCTTCATAAGCGATGTCGAGGTACTGCCCCTCCATCATGGAAAGGTAACGCTCGGTCAGTATGTGCCCGGCCGCGACGGCGGTGCCCGCGCCCGCGGCACGCAGCCGGTGGGCGGCCATGTCGCCGATAGCGAGGAGGTTGTTGCCCGCGACTATTGCCGTCGGTTCGCCCCAGATGACCCACAGCGTCGGGCGGTGATGGCGTGTGCGGTCGCCGTCTTCGATGTCATCGTGGATGAGAGAAAAGTTGTGAGCCAGCTCGATCGCCACCGCGATGGGCAGGGCGTCGGCGGGCTCGCCTCCGACGGCCTCGCAGGCAAGCAGGCAGAGGGTCGGCCGCAGCCGCTTGCCTTCCGGGCCGTGCCTGCGTGTTCCATCGGCGTCCGCCCACCCCATGTAGTACCTGAGCGAGTCGTATATGGGGAGAGTTTTGCTCTCCAACTCGGCGCGCAACGCAGCCCCGACCGCCGCCTGGTGGCGGGCGAATACGGGCGGCAACTCTACGACGACCGGATTATCGGTCGGCGGAGGGGTCGGAGAATCGGTCATCGTAAAGAATGGTCAAGTTGCGATGCTACGTTCGGCATATGCGGGTGTCAACGAGCTTCATACGGTCTCCCTCCTGTCCGGGAAATGCAACGTAAAACACCCTGCACGCGCCTGTCTGACCTTCGATTGTCGCCTTCCCCGAAACAATAAAAATAGGCCCCGGGGACGGAATACCCCGGGGCCTATTTATTAGCCGCGGCGGCCGGCTCAGGCGACTTTGACCGTTATCTCCCGGGCCCTGGTTGCCTCGGACTTTGGCAGCGTGACCGTCAGAACGCCGTTGGCGTACTCGGACGTCACATTTTCCTGGTCTACGGTGTCCGGAAGCTGGAGCGCACGCGAGAACGAACCGGCCCGACGCTCACGCCGCAGGTACTCAGTCTCGGCGTGTTCACCGTTGTCCTCCGTGGCCGGCGTTTCGGCGCGGATGGTTAGCACCCCGTCATCGATATTGACCTTGATATCGGCTGGATCGATTCCCGGGATGGATGCGATGACTATCAGATCGCCTCCCTGATCGGCCACATCGAGTGGAATTCGCCAGTCGCTGCGCCGGGTGTCCGGGGTCGTAGCTACCCCGGGACGGAAGCCTGAGAACGGGAAGCCGAACCGGCTGTTGAAGTCGTTATGCCTGTGGAGTTGTGCGAGCGGGCCCCAGGTTTGTGGTGTCAATTTGTACCTCGTGTATGACCTGTTTCCAGATGGTTTGCGGGCGGTCCTGTCACACGGCGCAACAGGACCTGATATGGACTCAGTATATAACCATGAGCGGATCACTATCAAGTATATGAGTTAACAAGACTCAAGTAGATTGACTATCACGATTGATCTTAGTACAATTCAACGTAACTTCACCATGCCACACGATTTCTACACAGAGCTCGGCGTCTCGCGAAACGCGGCTGACAAAGATGTCAAAACCGCTTTCAGGCGACTGGCGCGCCGTTATCACCCGGACGTGAATTCGGGCGACCCGGAGGCCGAGGCGCGCTTCAAGCGAGTCAACGAGGCGTACCAGGTTCTCTCGGATCCGAAGACGCGTCGCGACTATGACCAGTTCGGGGACAACTGGAAGCACGCCGAACAGATGCGCGCAAACGGCGGAAGCCCGTTCGGGGGAGCGGGATTCGCCAGGTCTCGCGGCGGGCGCCACGGGTTTGGTGGGATCGATCTGAACGACCTGTTCGGCGGTTCCGGGATGGGCAGCGCGTTCGGGAGATCCCAACGGCAATCCCTCCGGACGAACGTGCAGATCACGCTTGAAGAATCGTTCGCCGGTTCCCAGCGGGCTATCACTATCCAGGGCTCGTCGGTGTGCAGGGAGTGCAGCGGCAGTGGAATCGACGGATCGGTGCTCTGCTCCTACTGCGGCGGGTCCGGGACGAGTTCCATGCCGCGGACGCTAGAAGTGACGATCCCGAAAGGGACCGCAGCGGGAGACCGGATCCGCGTGCGGCCGGACGAGATGACGGACCTGACCATCGAGGTCGATGTCCGTCGTCACCGGGTGTTCAAGCGCAGGGACGACGACCTGACTACCGAGATCCCGGTTTCGTATCTCGACGCGCTTCTCGGTGGAGAGGTCGAGGTTCCGACCATGACGGGAAAGGTAGCTTTGAGGGTCCCGGCCGGGACCGTGGAGGGACGCAGCATCCGGATGAAGGGGAAGGGGATGCCCAGGCACGGGCGAGGGGCGACCGGCCACGGCGACCTTCTTGCGCGCATGGTGATCTCGGTGCCCGGGGAGCTGACGGAAGAAGAGAAGTCTTTGCTGGAGCAACTCCGGGACCTCAAGCTGTCGGCCTCGGATGGCG
Organism: uncultured Dehalococcoidales bacterium; assembly: GCA_964474025.1. GTDB lineage: Bacteria > Chloroflexota > Dehalococcoidia > Lucifugimonadales > Lucifugimonadaceae. Next base: position 280,185 of record CAYYRD010000001.1, read on the forward strand.
AATCTGAAGACCTTGTCAGTTCCGATCCGGGCCATGGAGCCGGGGACGCCGGGGCCGATGGATCTTCGGGCGATGCGGAGACACCAGGAGGTGCCGCGTGAACTTTACGGAGTTTGAGCCGGTTTTCACGATTTCTATCGTGGCCGCCCACGTTCGCCTGCATCCGCAGACCATACGGACGTATGAGCGTGCCGGACTGATCGAACCGCACCGCACGGACAGCAACATCCGGTTGTACTCGGGCGCGGACATCGTCCGATTACTACAGATCAAGACGTGGATCGATGACCTCGGCCTGAACCTTGCCGGGGTGGAAATCATGACGAAGCTTTCAGACCGGGTGACGGAGCTGGAAGCGCGAGTAAACGAACTGACGATGGAGCTTGTGCAACGAAGGGCCGCTTCGGCCCGGCGCTCGCTCCCAAATCCTGACCGGGACTAAACCGGCGCTGGAAGACTGAACTGCCGGGGCGCACGCCATTGAAAGCGACTGCGCTGGCGGGAAAAGAGGTTCCCGAAAATGGTTTTCAAAGAATCTGATTTCACCGAACAGGCGCGAGAGGCGATCGCTACTTCGCAGAACCTGTTGCGTGAATATCGCCACTCGCAGTGGGACGTGGAGCACGTCCTCCTGGCCCTGCTGCGTCTTCCTCAAGGCCTGCCATCGCGCATCCTGGCGCAGGCGCATGTCGACCCGGATCTGCTGGCGGATCGGGTGGAGACGGCGCTTCGTCAGAGTCCTCGCCTGGGCGTAGTGGCGCAGACGATCTACGCCACGCCGCGCCTTCAACAGGTCCTGGACAACGCGCGTGCGGAAGCCGAGCGACTCAGGGACAAGTTCATCAGCGCTGAGCACCTGCTCCTGGCTGTTGCGGAGGAGACCTCCGGCGATAGCGCGCGCATTTTTGAAGAGGTCAACCTTACAAAGGAGAAGATCTACCAGGCCCTGCAGGAAATACGGGGCCGTAATCGCGTCATGTCTGAGAGCGCCGAACAGCGCTACCAGGCCCTTGAGCAGTACGGCACCGATCTCACGCAACTGGCTCGTGACGGTCGGCTCGATCCCGTCGTCGGACGCGAGATGGAAATCCGGCGGGTAATGCAAACCCTGACCCGGCGGACCAAGAACAACCCGGTCCTCATTGGTGACGCGGGTGTCGGGAAGACGGCCATCGCGGAGAGGCTGGCGAATCTGATAGTGAGTGGAGACGTCCCCGAGTCTTTGAAGAACCGCCGTCTTGTGGCGCTGGACATGGGATCGTTGATCGCCGGCTCCAAGTTCCGGGGAGAGTTCGAGGAGCGTCTCAAGGCCGTGATGGACGAGGTCCGGCAGTCCGAGGGCGAGGCGATCCTTTTCATCGACGAGATTCACATGGTGGTCGGGGCCGGCGGCGCTGATGGCGCAATCGACGCTTCCAACCTTATGAAACCGGCGTTATCGCGTGGTGAATTGCAGACCGTAGGGGCAACCACACCCGACGAATACCGGAAGTACATCGAGTCCGACAAGGCGTTGGAGCGGCGCTTCTCGCCCGTGCTCGTGGAGGAGCCGGAAACCGATGTGGCGATAGAGATGCTGAGATCACTTCGTCCGCGGTACGAGGAGCACCACCACGTGCGAATCACGGACGAGGCGCTGGATTCCTCGGTTGAGCTGGCGCGCCGTTATGTATCGGATCGATTCCTGCCCGACAAGGCCGTCGATCTCATCGACGAAGCTTCCGCCAAGTTGCGTATCGAATCAGACCGGATGCCCGATGACCTGCGTGATGAAGAGGACGTGATACGCCGTCTCCGGGAGGAAGAGCGGGCGGCATCTGACGAGCGCGACTATCAGACGGCGGACGCCAAGAAGGCGGAGCGCGAGACCCTCCAGGACGGCCACGAGACCCGGCTTTCCCGGTGGGAGACCGAACACCCGCATGACATGGTGGTCACCTCCGAACTCATCGCCACGCTCATTGCAGAGCGGACCGGCATCCACGTCGAGAGGCTTGTCGAGGGCGAGGCGGACCGGCTTCTGCACATGGAGGAGCGGATACACGAGCGTGTGATCGGGCAGGATGCAGCGATCGCCGCGCTGGCGGACGCCATCAGGCGTGCGCGCTCGGGCCTTGCGAACCCAAAACGGCCCATCGGCAGCTTCATATTCCTTGGTCCCACGGGAGTCGGGAAGACGGAGCTGGCGCGTGCGCTCGCCGAGTTCATGTTCGACGATGAGGACAACATGGTCCGGATAGACATGTCCGAGTACCAGGAGAAGCACACCGTCTCACGCCTGATCGGCGCACCCCCTGGATACGTCGGCTACGGAGAGGGTGGACAGCTTACCGAAGCGGTACGGCGCAGGCCGTTCCGGGTGGTGCTTTTCGACGAGATCGAGAAGGCGCACCCGGACGTGTTCAACTCGCTGCTCCAGGTGCTGGAGGACGGACGCCTCACGGACGGAAACGGCCGGACGGTGGACTTCCGAAATACCGTCATCATCATGACGAGCAACCTCGGAACAGGCGCGGTGGCGCGGGACGCCATCGGTTTCGCCACGAGGCCGGACAGCGTGCCCGAACAGGAGCGTATGCGATCCGATATCGAGGAGGCGTTGAAGCGCGCTTTCCGACCCGAGTTCCTCAACAGGATCGATGACATCATCGTCTTCGATCCGCTGACGGAGGAGCAACTCGGCGAGGTGGTGCGCTTGATCGCCAGGGACGTGAACGACAGGCTCGGCCAGATGGGCGTCACGCTCGAGTTGGACGACGGGGCGTTGGCGTGGCTGGCGAGGGAGGGCGCTGATCCGGAGTACGGCGCCCGACCGTTGCGGCGTGCCATCCAGCGCTTTGTCGAAAATCCGCTGTCCCGGCGGATCCTGGGTGGAGAGTTTGGTGAAGGCGATCACGTTCAGGCGAGCCTGGGTGAAGACGGACTGGAGTTCACTGCGGTTGATCGGCCGGGCCCGGCTGATGACCATGTAGCAGGCGCGGAACCGGCCGATGATGAATCGGCGAAAGAACCGGAGACCGCGACGGCCGGGGACTAAAGCCCACACGAAATCAGGCCGGTAAGTGGTCGGCGTCCTTTAGAGGGCGACGGCCACTTTTTACGTTTTTGTATCTCGTGCGCGTCCCGCTTGATTGCCCGATGCTCTAATCTGGGATGGGCGGTACCCGCGCCGGGTGAGGTGTTTTCACTGTGGGATTCGGAGCCGTTCCGCGCGTTCAATGAACTGAGCGTGCAAATCTGAATCGGTTGGTTGGCTTCGTGCTCGGGCGATCACTCCACAAGAACTGGACCGAGTTATCCCGCCTACTTGCGCGTGATCACGTGGCCGGCCGGCGCGCTGATGCAGCCCGGAGCCCCGGGTGATGGCGACACGTCCACCGGGCACTGACTCCGCGGACGGGCATGTCTATCACGCATGGCTCGTTTCAGACTGGTACGCACGTGCTCGCGACGTGATCGGGCTGGCCGCGATGCTGTCCGTGGTGGCGGCGGTCGTCTCGATCGGAATTTTTCTCTGGCAGACGGACAATTTTGATCTCGGCGTCGCCGGACTCGCCGGCGTCTGGATCATCAGTTTCGTTGCCGCGTCGTCGATCATCGTGCCGGTCCCGGGATTGGCGGCTGTGTGTGTGGCGGCTTCGACAGGCGTCGGGTTCAATCCGCTTGTGATTGGCATCGTTGCCGGATCCGCGGAGGCGCTGGGTGAGATGAGCGGTTACATCGCCGGTGCGAGCGGACGGAGACTGCTCAGACGCAACCGTTACTATCCGCGTCTCCGGCTAACAATGAGCCGATGGGGCGGGATCGCAATTTTCATCGGGGCTGTAATCCCGAATCCACTCTTCGATATCCTTGGCCTGTTGGCTGGTAGCGTGGCTTATCCGGTCCGCAAGTTCTTGCCGATCGTGTTCGTCGGAAAAGCGATCAAGTCCAGCGCGATCGCCTATGGATGTTTTTACGGAGTTGGAATCGTGGAACGGCTAGTTGATGCCGCCTGAGGACTTGTCGAGCAACCCGCCGGCCGATGCCGGAGTCGTACTTCTTGCAGCCGGCGGGAGCACGCGCATGGGCGGCGACAAAATGCTGCTGGAACTTGCGGGGCGTCCGGTACTTGCCTACTCGCTGGATGTGTTCCAACGCTCGGAACGAGTCAGCGCGATCGTTGTAGTCGCTTCTACCACGAACCGGAACGCGATCGAGGACCTGGTTTCGGCGTCTGGATTCGACAAGGTAGTGGCGGTCGTAAATGGAGGAGAGCGGCGGCAGGACTCGACCGCCAACGGTGTCGAGCGATTGATGGCCGATACCGGTGCCGATGTGAGGATGGTGCTGGTACACGACGGAGCGAGACCGTTCGTGGACGAGGCTATGGTGCTGAGGGGCCTGGCCGCCGCCGGCGAGGCGGGCGCGGCGGTTCCTGCGCTAACCGTTTCCGACACGATCAAGAACGTGAGGGCGGACGGGAGTGTTATCGAGACACTTGATCGTGCGTATCTGCGTGTCATCCAGACCCCCCAGGTCTTCCGGCTGGACGTCCTGGCCCCGGCGCTCCGGACTTCCGAGGACGTCACCGACGACGCGTCGCTTATCGAACTCGTCGGCGGAAGGGTGGCCTTGTTCGAAGGGCACCCGGACAACATCAAGCTGACCACGCGGGCCGATACAGACCGTGCGGAGGCCATCATCTCCCGGCGAAAGGGCGTCGTTGCGACCACCAGTGCCATCAGGTGGGGGACGGGCTTCGACGGTCATGCGTTTGCGCCGGGCGGACCGTTGCGGCTCGGGGGGGTAGACATCGACCACGATAGCCACCTTGAAGGCCACTCGGACGGCGACGTCCTGTTGCATGCGGTAGCGTCCGCGGTTCTTGGCGCCGCCGGGCTGGGGGACATGGGCGCCAATTTCCCATCCAGCGATCCCGCGTACGCCGGAATCGACAGCCGGGAACTGCTAAAACGGGCGGCGTCGCTGGCGGGCGATGCCGGATGGGAGATGTCTTATCTCGATGCTACAATCATCGCCCAGCGGCCAAAGCTGGCCTCCTACGTGAACCGTATCAATGAAACGATCGCCGAGACCCTCTCGATCGCGGTCGATTCCGTCAACACCAAGGTCACATCGACAGACCATGTCGGGGCGATAGGACGGGGCGAGGGGATAGCGGCGCAGTCTATCGTCACGCTCTCGGCCAGGCCAACAGATAAACCGGTTGCGTGAACAGCCCGCGCTGCCCGGTACAAAACATATGAAGCTTTACAGCACCCTCTCGCGCGACAAGCGTGACTTTGAACCGGCGGGCGACGCCGTCACGATGTATGTCTGTGGCATTACCGCATCCAACTCGTCGCACGTCGGCCACGCCCTCAGTTCCGTCGTGTTTGACGTGCTGCACCGCTATCTTGAGTTCCGTGGCTACGAAGTGCGCCGGATTCAGAACTTCACGGACGTCGATGACAAGATCATCACGAAGGCCAACGAAGAGGGCCTGACTTCCGAAGAGGTGGCCGAGAAGTACATCGAAGAGTTCTTCACGGACATGGACGGCCTGAACGTCCAGCGTGCGACGATTCACCCGCGTGCGACCAACGAGATCCCCGGGATTCTCCGGATGATTGAGGGGCTCATCGAGAAGGGCAACGCTTACCCGGCGACGGACGAAAGCGGCAGCGTTTACTTCAGGGTCGACAGCGACAACGAGTACGGTAAGCTCAGCGGCCGGACGGTGGACGAACTCCTGGAGGGCGTCCGGAACGAGGTCGAGCCGGGCAAGGAAGCCCCGGCTGACTTCGCTGTGTGGAAGGCTTCAAGGCCCGGTGAACCGGCGTGGGATAGCCCCTGGGGCCAGGGTCGTCCGGGCTGGCATATCGAGTGCAGCGCGATGGCGCTGGAGTACCTGGGCGAGACGATTGACATCCACGGCGGCGGGCTCGACCTCGTGTTCCCGCACCACGAGAACGAGCTCACGCAAAGCGAATCGTTCACCGGGCAGAAACCGTTCGCCCGATTCTGGCTCCACAACGGCCTGCTTAGGCTGGACGGCGCCAAGATGAGCAAGTCGCTCGGTAATCTCGTGACGGTCCGAGATGCGCTGGACAGTAACAGCGCTGACGCTATCCGGATGTACATCCTGACCTCCCACTACCGAAGCCCGCTCCTTTACGACGAGGACAACATCCACACACAGGAGCGCGCCGCTCGCCGGCTCAGGCAGGCCGCGACCGCCGAGTCTGAGCGTAGCAGTGGCGAATCCGTGGACGCGACTCCGTTCAGGGAGCGTTACATCGAGGCGATGGAAGACGACCTGAACACCCCGCAGGCCCTGGCCGCCATCTTTGACCTGGCACATGAGATCAACCGGGGACGCGACGCCGGGCACGATTTGTCCGCTGCTCAGGCGGAGATGCGGGCGCTGACTTCGGTGTTGGGGCTTACGCTGGCGGAGCCGGAGGCGGCAGAAGACGGTCTGTCAAACGCCGACATTGACGCCAAACTCGGGGCGCGAGCCGATGCTCGTGCCAACCGAGACTTTGCCACGGCGGACGCGATCAGGGACGAACTGATCGAAGCCGGGATTGCCATCGAGGACGGACCTGAAGGCACGACCTGGAGCCGTATTTAAATGGAAGTCATAGCGAGGGATGGCGCGGAACAAGCGAACTCCGTCGCTACAACGGGACTGAGGTTTTTCCAAGTCCTGTACTATCCGACGCCATATGACCAGCGAGCGCGTACAACGAAGGATTGAACGGCAACTCGACCAGGCCGAAGAGGCCGCGGACGAGTTCGACTGGGCGCGTGTCGAAGCCATATCCAGGTCAGTCCTGGCTGTGGACGCGGAAAACGCCGACGCAATGGCGTTCATGGCGATGGCCGGCCCGCATCTGACGGGTGCGACCGAAGGCGAAGTTCCTCTCCCGACAGGAGAAGATAAGGGCGGGAGAGAAGGTTCTCAGCCTGAAAGCCGCGTCGGAGCCGATGGCGATCCGCCCAGGGGTGATCAGTTGTCCACCTCTACGCGGCGAGGAAAACTGGCAATCCCAACATCCTTTGCCAACGGTCGTTACAAGGTCATCCGATCCCTGGGCGAAGGTGGCAAAAAGCGCGTGTACCTCGCGCACGACGAGCTCCTCGACAGGGATGTCGCGTTCGGCCTGATCAAGACCGATGGCTTCGACACGACCTCGAACGAGCGTGTAGCGAGAGAAGCCCAGGCGATGGGCCGGCTCGGAGTCCACCCGAACATTGTCGCTGTGTTAGACCTCGGCAAAGACGACGATGGCACGCCCTACATGGTGACCGAACTCATGGGTGGCGGGGACGTTGAGGGAGTTCTGGAGGATGCGGAGGAAAACCGCCTTCCGCTGGAACAGATCATTGAGATGGGAAAAGCCATCTGTGACGGGCTTGAATTCGCCCACTCGCGGGAGATCATCCATCGCGATTTGAAGCCCGGAAACGTGTGGCTTACCGAGGAGGGGATTGCCAAGATTGGCGACTTCGGACTCGCCGTGATGACCGACCGCTCGCGACTGACACGCGAAGGGATGATGGTCGGCACGGTCTCTTACATGCCGCCGGAGCAAGCCTCGGGCGGGCTGATAACTCCAAAGGCGGACCTCTACTCATTGGGCGCCATGCTGTACGAAATGGTGACAGGTCGGCCGCCGTTCGTGGGCGACGACGATATCGGGGTAATCGGCCAGCACATCAACACTCCACCTGTGGCTCCGACGTGGCACAACAGCGCCTGTCCACGACCCCTTGAGGCGCTGCTGATGCGCCTCCTCGCCAAGGACCCATCGGAGCGGCCGGACAGCGCACAGGACGTATTCAACGCGCTGGATACGATAGATCTGACTGCACACGGTAAAACGGTTGAGCTCGCGGCGAACTCACTGGAATCTCTGGCCGGCGGCGTTTTCGTCGGACGGCAAGCGGAGATGGATCAGCTCAAGGCCGCACTTGAGGATGTCCTTGGTGGTCGAGGCCGGCTTGTCACGCTCATGGGCGAACCGGGAATCGGTAAAACACGAACGTCTGAGGAGTTGGCTACGTACGCCGGACTCAGGGGCGGACAGGTGTTGTGGGGTCGCTGCTACGAAACGGGAGGACAGCCGCCTTACTGGCCGTGGGTGCAGGCGATTCGCGGTTATGTCCGGGAGGCGGAGCCGGACGAGTTGCGCCGCCAGTTGGGATCATCCGCGTCGGTAGTGTCTGAAGTAATCACGGACGTACGAGATCGGCTGCCGGAGGTACAGACCGCCGCGCCGATAGACGACCCGGATTCGGCACGCTTCCGCCTCTTCGATGGGATAACAGGTTTCCTGAAATCTGCCAGCCAGGCACAGCCGCTGGTTCTCGTGTTGGATGACCTCCACTGGTCGGACCGGCCGACCTTGAGCCTGCTGGAGTTCGTGGCCCGGGAGATCGGGCAGTCCCGGTTGATGATCATTGGGACATACCGGGACATGGAGCTCAACCGGCGCCATCCCCTGTCGGTGACGCTCGGTGACCTGAACAGGGAACGCCTGTACGAGAGGGTGCTTCTCCGTGGATTGACGGAGCAGGATATTGGACGATTTATCGAAATCGCCGCTGGTTCGAGCCCGCCAGTGGAACTCTCTGCCACGGTGCACAGGCACACGGAAGGCAATCCGTTATTTGTCACAGAGGTGGTCAGGGATCTGGTCCAGTCTGGTGAACTCAATGATCGCAGCGCGTCCGGATCTTCGGTCTGGTCCGTGCGAATCCCGGAAGGCGTCAGGGAAGTAATCGGCCGACGATTGGACCGCCTGTCCGAGCGCGCGAACGAAGTGCTTATGATCGCCGCCGTTGTTGGCCGTGACTTCACGCTTGATGCCATCAAGAGTTTGCTGGATGACACTTCGGAGGGACAGTTGCTGGACGTGCTGGACGAGGCGCTGGACGCACGAATCATTGAAGAACTATCAGACGCCGTTGGTCATTACCAGTTCACCCATGCCCTCATGCAGGAGACGCTCACCGGTGAGCTATCGATCACTCGCCGCGTGAGATTGCACGCCCGGGTAGCTGAGAAGCTGGAACAGCTGTACGGGGATCGCGTTGAGGAACACGCCGCCGAGTTGGCATTCCACTTCGGTGAGGCCGAGGCTGTTCTCGGGACGGACAAGCTCATACGGTATTCGGTCGTCGCCGGTCAGCAGGCGTTGGACTCCCAGGGGTACGCGTCCGCGCTTTCTCATTTCGAGACAGCTGTCGGCGCTTTGCCGGAAGGTGATATCGACGAGGATGGCGCGCTGGTGTTGGGCGGGTTGGGCGTCGCCCAGGGTTCTTTGAACCTGGAAGACGAGGCGGCTCCCAATATTTCCAGGGCATTTGACTACTGGGTGAGCGTCGGGAACACCGAGAAGGCGGTGGGGCTGGCCAGTCGGCCCTGGACAGTCACATTCGTCACGAGTGCCATCGATATGTTCCGTGAAGCCACATCGATAGTCCCCGCCGATTCCCATGAAGCGGGCCGATTGCTGATCAACACCAGTTATGCCAAGTGGGTCGAGGGTGCCACGGTTGAAGAGGTCATAGGAGATCTGGATCGTGCCGCTGAGATCGCACGGCGGGAAGCCGACAGGCCGTTAGAAATCCAGGCCGGTGCGATGCGGGCAAACGTGCTTGGATTCGCGGGCAGATCAGCAGAGTGCATCGAGACCGCGGAGCGCGTTCTGGATCTTGTCGAGGGAAATTCGAGCCCGGTTGGTGAGTTGCGGGCCAGGCTTTTCCTCACTACAACCCTGACGGCCGTGGCAGATTCGGATCGTTCCAGTCAGGAGTTACGCCGGTTCGTTGAACGCGCCACGTATTTCCGGGACGCCACGTGGATTCATCGCAGTACGGCGACCGAGGCGATGGTGGCGATGCTACGTGGTGACTGGGAAGAGTTGGTGAGCGGGTCGAAGGAACTGAATGCGCTCCGGCCATACGATGGGATCTGGGCTTATGACGCCGCGATAGCGGCGCTGGCCACGGGCGATATCGAATCCGTCCGCTCCGTCGTCCAACGACTCAACGAAGGATTCAGCAATCTATGGGGAATGCAGGGATCTTCGTTCATGTTCTTGGCGCGTATTTCGGCATTGATGACTGTGACCGTAGACGATGATCCGTTTGGTATCGATACCCCGGATTTCTGGAACCAGGCCCTTCCGTCCGAGAAGGATCCCAGACGTGATAGCTGGTGGATTGATGGGATTGCTCTTGCGACCGTGAAGCGCGGGGACGTGGACCATATCAAGGCGGTACACGAACGCATCAGCGGGTTCGAAACCCATTTCGTTCCGCCTTCAGCGATATCCGGAACGCCGCGCTCCCTTGCCGTGCTTGAAGTGGCGATGGGCCGACTGGATGACGCGGCGCTTCATTTCGAGGACGAGATAGCGCTGGCGCGGAAGGGTAATTATCGATTGATGCTGGTGACAGCTCTTGCCGATTACGCCAATTTCCTCCTGGAACGGGAGGGTGATAACGGCGAGCAAGTCGCCGTGCTCGACGATGAGGCGCTGGCACTGGCGAGCGAACTGGGGATGCGGCCGCTGACGGAGAAGATACTGGCGCGTCGGGAGATCCTGCGGGCGTAACGGCCGAGCGTGGTGCCGCCGTGCCGCGCTCCCGCCCGTCATTCGCACGCCGGCGGGAATCCAGGAGACGCGTTTCCTGGCCGCGCCGATGGACATCTGCCACATGCTTCGCAAGCCGCACCGCCGGCACTCTGGATTCCCGACTTCTCGGGAATGACGGTGGGCTGGAACCGGTGGCTAGCGGCCTCTTATCTCCGGTGTCCTACGCTCCAGGAACGCCCGGCGGGACTCCTGACCGTCTTCGCTGGCGAAGGCGGTGCCGATGGTCTGTAGCTCGTAACGAACCTGCGCCTCGACATCGATCTTTGTTGCCTCACGGACTACGCGCTTCGTCAGACGGGCGGCAATGGGAGAGATCGTTGTCAGGGAGTGGCAGTACTCGGCGAATCGGGCCTGGAATCCCCCGTCCGGGACCACTTCGCCGATCAACCCGAGCGCCAGCGCCTCGTCGGCGTCAACACGCTTGCTCTCCAGGAGGAACCGCATCGCCTTCTCGTAGCCGACGACCTGCGGAAGCGTCCACGACAACCCGCCATCGGGCGATCCGCCGATACGGGAGTAGCCCGGGAACAGCCATGCGCTTTCGGCGGCGATCCGCATGTCGCAGGCCATCGCAAGCGCCATGCCGGCCCCGGCGGCGACGCCGTTGAGGCCGGCCACGACGGGCTTGTCACAACGTTGTCGAATCGCCAGGGGAAAGTGGCCGACCCAGCTCAGGTCGTCGATCTGGGACTGTATCTCGGACATCGGCCCGCGATCCGGCGCGTTGCCCTCGGGGGTCAGGTCCACGCCCGAGCAGAAACAGTCGTCGATTCCGGTTATCGCCACGACCCAGACATCGTCGTTGGACGCGGAGTCGTCGATGGTCCGGATGATGTCCCACGCAAGCGTCTGTGACAGGGCGTTCTTCTTGTGTGGCCGGTTCAACTGGATCGTCCGGACGTGCCGATCGTCCGTGATGATGATCTCGGGGGCGCCAGAATTCTCAGAAGTGGTGGTCATCCCAGCCTCTTAATGCCAGTGATGTGCGGTGAAACGAGGGCTCCGCGCATTGTAGGCGGGAATGAAAACGCGCGGAGATGGCGTGAATTCCACAACGCCCTGAGGCTCTCGAAGGGCCGGGTCTGCCTACAACGGCAGAGGATCCCGGCGATGAATTAGTGCGCCGGAACTAATGCTCGGATTGCGATCCGACCATGTTCCCCTCACCTGAATCCTCTCCCAAAGAGAGAGGGGGATGGTGGATACGTCCGTCCTCCGAGAGCCTCGGGACACGGGCGAGAGCCCCAGGACAGGTAATGGTGTGTCCACTGTAGGGGCGGGGCTTGCCCCGCCCGCACCGGTACTTCGCCTTCCTCGGAAGGATCAGCATGGGTGTGTATGAGCTATTGGGGCTTCGCGCGCCCCGATAGCCGCTCGGCCGGGCTAATTGAAGCGGGCCGTGAGTACTGCGATCACCGCGAATAGGCCCGCCAGCACGATGGTGCCGCGGAAGAGGAACCGCTCGATGCCGCGGCGTGTGCGGAAAGAACTCTCGGCCTGCCCGAAGAGCGTCGTGCCGGAGCCGCGCACCTGCAGGAGGATTACTCCGGAGAGGGTGACCGCGATGATGATTTCCAGGATGCTGAGAAGATTGCTATTCATCGGTACTTCGCTATTCCCTGATCTGGTTGCGCCGTCCCGGACAAGTCGTCGGGAACTGCCTGGCGCAGGGCGGGGGGTTAATCAACGTTAACGCGCTGCCTTCACTTCCTCAAGAGTCTGGGTGAGCAGGTCTGCGGTGACGCCGGCGTCTGCACGGCCGCGTGTCGCCTTCATTACCTGTCCTACGAGAAACCTGACGGCGGTATCTTTGCCGCCGATAAAGTCCTCTACGGCGTTCGGGTTGTTGTCGATCGCTTCCTTGATAACAGGGAGAAGCTCGTCCGTCCCGCTTACCTTTAGAAGCCCGCGTTCAGCGACGACGGCATCGGGGTCTGCGCCGGAAGACCACATCTCCTCCAGCACCTCGCGTGCGGCGGCGTTGCTGATGCTCCGGGCCTGGAAGGTTGCTACGAGCGCGGATAGTTGATCGGGTTCGATCTTCGTGTCATCGATAGCGGAAGGGCCCTCCGGCGCGTTCAAGAGGCGTGCCAGTTCGCCGTTGACCCAGTTGGCCGCTTCCTTGGCGAACGCCGCCTGTTCCTCACCGGCGAGCGCCCTGGCCGAGACCACGGCCTCGAAATAATCGGCCGTCGCCCGAGAAGACGTCAGCAGGGCGGCGTCGTACTCGCTGAGGTCGTACTCGCTCTCGAACCGTGCCTGGCGGTTGTCTGCGAATTCCGGGAGTGAAGAGGTGATCTCCTCCACCCATGCGCGATCGATCTCGAGCGGCGGAAGGTCCGGCTCGGGGAAGTAGCGGTAATCGTGCGCCTCCTCCTTGCTGCGCTGGACGATGGTGACGCCTGTGGCATCATCCCAGCCCCGGGTCTCCATCTCGACCCTGCCACCGGATTCCCAAACCTCGGGTTGGCGTCTGATTTCGTATTCGAGCGCCCGCACCACGGCGCGCACCCGGTTCATGTTCTTGACCTCGACGCGCTCACGTAGCTCGTCCGAGCCGGCGGGCCGGACGCTGACGTTTGCGTCTACCCGGAAGCTTCCCTCTTCCATGTTGGCTGTGCCGACACCGAGGTAACGGATGATGTTCTGGAGCTTGAGGATGTATGCCTCGGCCTGCGCAGGTGTGTGAATATCCGGCTCGGAGACGACTTCCATCAGCGGAACGCCGGCGCGGTTGATGTCCATGAGTGTGTGGGAGTGACCGGAACCTCCCGGCTTCTCCACGTGGATCAGGCGGGCGACATCTTCTTCCATGTGAACGCGGGTAATACCGATGCGTGTGTCTGGTTCGCCTTCCGGCCGGACATCCATCCAACCTTCGTTGCATATCGGCATATCAAACTGCGAGATCTGGTACCCCTTCATCAGGTCTGGATAGGGGTAGTTCTTGCGGTCAAACTTCGTGACCTCGGCGATTCCACAGTTGAGCGCCAGACCGATTTTGATGGCGGATTCGACGGCGGCACGGTTGACTACCGGGAGCACTCCGGGCAGGGCCATGCAGACCGGGCAGACGCGCGTATTCGGCTCGGCCGCCTGGTAGTCAGCGCCGCACGAGCAGAACATCTTGCTCTTCGTGTTGAGCTGGACGTGGACTTCAAGTCCAATTACGGCCTCGTACTCCACTATCGAACCGACTCCTGACGCGCGAAAACGGGTGACTGCTGGTTGGGGCGCAGCCGCGTGCAAGCAAGCGAAAACTGCGGCCCCGAGTATACCTCAGCGTGAGCGATGGCCGGCCTCGTGACCCGAACCTAATCCGCTACAGGCGGCCAGGCGCCCCGGCCGATGAGAGGAACGAAAGCGCAACGTCCCAGGTTGTCAATTTCGTGACCCTTTTCCGTTTTCCTTACCAGCAGTAGTTCCTGTTCGCCGATCGGCCCGACCGGGACGACCATGCGGCCGTCAACTACAAGTTGTTCAAGGAGCTGCAATGGCAGTTCCGGCGCGCCCGCGGTGACGATGATGCCGTCGTACGGAGCCGCACTCGGCCATCCGAGTTGTTCCGCTGCGTCCATCACGCGCACGTTGGCATATCCAAGGCGCGCCAGGCGGTCACGGGCTCCGTTCGCGAGCCGCGGGATCCGCTCGACCGTGATCACCTCCCGGGCCAACAGCGAGAGGATCGCCGCCTGGTAGCCGGATCCTGTACCGATCTCAAGCACGCGATCGCCCGGGCCTATAAGGAGCGCAGTGGTCATCTGTTCCACGATCAGCGGCTGTGAGATGGTCTGCCCGTCGCCGATGGGGAGCGCTATGTTCAGATAGGCGTCTGCGACGAGGTCCGTGGGGACAAAATCCTCCCGCAGGACGCGCCTCATTGCGGAACGGACGCGCTCGTCGCTGTTCGGCTGCCGGATAGAGTCCAGCAGCCTGTCCCGCTCCGCCGCAAATCTGCCGATCTCCCCATCCTGGTGTGCCGCCATGGATCGAGCATACCCCCACTCGTTCATCTGGACCTCAGAACGCGCCGAATTCAACCAGATGTGCTAGTGTCTGCCGACTGCCGCATGAGCCGGGGGGGTGCGTTCGGCATGACGACGCACCATTTGGTCAAGGAGAAAACAATGGCCTACATCGATCCCGTGGAAGTATCGCCCGACGTGTACTCGGTCCTATTTGAGAACGACACCGTGCGCGTTCTTGACATGACCCTGCCCGCGGGGCAGTCGGATGTGGAACACTCCCACACGGCTGAGACCGTCATTTTCGTAAAGGGTGGCAACGCCCACATTGCCCTCCCGGACGGCAATGCCATGGATGCGGAGCTTCCGGACGGCCACATCATGTGGCACGAGGCATGGACCCACACGGTCAGCAACACCGGCGATACGGAGATCAAGGCGATCATCGTGGAGTCGAAGGACTGAGCGTGTCCCGTTAACCGAGCAGAAGCCGCCCCCGGTCAAATCCGGGGGCGGCTTTTTGTTGCCAGAACATGGGCTCCGCCCGTGATAATCGCGTGAGGTGCGCGAAACGGTTACGAGGCGCGAAGATAGGTGGCGACGAAATTCGTTGACACCCTTTCGCGCGGTGTCTACCCTAATGTTGACCATTTAGGTCAACATTAGATAATCCGTGATCCCCTCACGATTGGGTTGAACGTAGGGATTAGAGCGTTCGCTGCCGATCCGGGATCGCACTGAACAGGGACATAACAACCGGAGGCGCGCTGCTTGGCAACCCCGAATACCATTTCTCGCGAGAGCGATCTCAGCGGCGGCGAGTACAAATGGGGCTTCGTAACTGATGTCGAACAGGATTTCGCTCCGCAGGGGTTGAGCGAGGACATAGTTCGGCTCATCTCCGCTAAAAAAGACGAGCCGGAATGGCTGCTTGAATGGCGGCTACAGGCCTATCGGCACTGGGTGAAGATGTCGAAGGACCAGGGCGAGCCGAACTGGGCGAAGATCGAATATCCGGCGATCGATTACGACGAGGTGTACTACTACGCAGCGCCGAAGTCGTCGCAGACAGAAGCGCCCAAGAGCCTGGCCGATGTCGACCCGGAGATGCTTGCTACTTTCGATAAGCTTGGCATCCCTTTGCAGGAGCGCGAGAAGCTCGCAGGGGTCGCCGTTGATGCGGTATTTGACAGTGTCTCGGTCGCGACCACGTACACCGAGCAACTTGAGAAGCTCGGGATAATCTTTTGCTCCTTCAGCGAGGCGGTCAAAAACCATCCCGACCTCGTCAAGAAGTACCTCGGCTCGGTCGTCCCGTACAGCGACAACTTCTTCGCGTCGCTCAACTCGGCCGTCTTCAGCGATGGCTCTTTCGCCTACATCCCGCCGGGCGTTCGTTGTCCCATTGAGCTGATGACTTACTTCCGGATGAACGCGGAAGGAACGGGCCAGTTTGAGCGGACCTTGATCGTTGCCGACAAGGGCGCGTACGTGAGTTACCTGGAGGGGTGCACGGCACCGTTCCGGAAGACCAGCCAGTTGCACGCTGCGGTCGTGGAGCTGGTGGCGCACGAGGACGCCGAGATCAAGTACTCCACCATCCAGAACTGGTTCCCGGGGACCAAGGAAGGTGAGGGCGGGGTCTACAACTTCGTAACCAAGCGCGGGATCTGTCGCGGCGCCAACTCGAAAATATCCTGGACGCAGGTCGAGACCGGGTCTGCGATCACGTGGAAGTACCCGAGCGTCATCCTCCAGGGTGATAACTCGACCGGCGAGTTCTACTCGGTGGCGCTGGCCAACAACCACCAGCAGGCCGATACCGGCACCAAGATGATCCACATCGGCAAAAACACGAAGAGCACTATCGTCGCCAAGGGGATCTCGGCCGGGCAGGGACAGAACACCTATCGCGGGCAGGTCAAGATCATGCCCACGGCCGAAAACGCCGTCAACCATACGCAGTGCGACTCTCTGCTGGTGGGCGATAAATGCGGAGCGCACACCGTGCCTTATATCGAGGTCCGGAATCCCACGGCCCGGCTTGAGCACGAGGCTTCCACCTCAAAGGTCTCCGACGACCAGCTTTTCTACCTGCGCTCACGCGGCATCTCCGAGGAAGAGGCTCACCACATGATCATCACGGGCTGGTCCCGGGAGGTGATCAAAGAACTGCCGTTCGAATTTGCGATGGAGGCCGGGCAACTCCTGAAGGTCTCTCTCGAAGGGGCCGTTGGATAGCCCGAACGTTCAATGACGGGCCGTACATAAGACGCGCACGTCACATTTGAATCACCTGAAACTACACCCGACCCACAATCCGGTGACGCCGTTCCAGAACGGTCGCGCCGCAATAGAGGCAAGCAATACACAGCACGATGCTTCAAGTAAAAGACCTTCACGCGTCGGTAGTTGACGCAGACGAAGAGATCCTGAAAGGCCTGTCCCTCAGCATCGGGACGGGCGAAGTCCACGCCATCATGGGCCCGAACGGCAGCGGCAAGAGCACGTTCGCCAATGTGCTGCTTGGACGGCCCGACTACGTCGTCAACTCCGGCGCCGTTGAGTTCGACGGCGAGGACATCCTTGAGCTTTTCCCGGATCAACGGGCGCTTCGAGGGATGTTCCTCGCGTTCCAGTATCCGGCCGAGATCCCCGGCGTCAGGCCCTGGCAGTTCCTCAAGGCGGCGCTGGACGCCCGGCGCGAGTACGCCGGCGAGAAGGCGCTCAGCGTTCGCGAGTTCTCGAAGATGTTTGACGACAAAGTGGACGCCGTCGGCATCGACCCGGACCTGGTTAAACGGTCTCTCAACGAGGGCTTCTCGGGCGGAGAGAAGAAGCGCAACGAGATGCTCCAGCTGGAAGTGCTTGAGCCACGGCTTGCGATCCTTGACGAGACGGACTCCGGCCTGGACGTGGACGCTCTGCGGATAGTGGCGGAGGGCGTTAACAGCCTGCGCAGCCCGGAGCGTTCTTTCTTGATCGTCACCCACTACCAGCGCCTGTTGAACTACATCCAGCCCGATGTCGTTCACATCCTGGTGGATGGTCAGATTGTCGAGACCGGTGGTCCCGAACTTGCTCTGGAGGTTGAGCAGTCGGGCTATGAGAAGTATGTGAAGGCCGCTGCGGGTTGACCGGCCGCCGGTTTCTCACCCAACCACGCAGCAAACAGACAGGTAAGAAGTAACGATGACGCTGGCGACCGCCAGAGGCGAAAAATACGCCGCCGATTTCAAAGCGCTGACCGAAACCCGCCCGGTCCCGGACTGGATGGCGGAGCTGAGGCAGCGCGGCTGGGATCATTTCGACTCGATAGGGTTTCCGACCGCCCGTCGCGGCAACGAACTGTGGAAGTACACCAACCTGGCCGCGCTCGACGGTGGCGCGTTCGGGTTCGGGAGCAGTGAGCCGGACAAGGTCAGCATCGATGAGTTGCGGGAACGCGCTCCCTGGAGCGATGACTGGACCAGCCTGGTGTTCGTCGACGGCCGTTACTCGATGACGTTGTCACAGGTTTCGCCAGAGGGTGGAGTCGAGGTGTCGAACCTCGGTGACGCCGCGGATAACGTGTCGGTACGGGAACACCTTGCCCGACACGCCCCCGCCGACGAGAGCGCGTTTACGGCCCTGAACACGGCGTTCCTGGCGGACGGCGGTTACGTGCATATCCCCGACAACCACGAAGCCGCGTCGCCGATCCAACTGCTTTTTGTGACAACGAGCGGCGGCTCCCGGGCGACCTACCCCCGGACCCTCGTTATTGGTGGGGCCAACTCACGGGCCACGATGATCGAGAGTTACGTCAGTCTCGGAGAGGAGAGCGGTTTCACTTCTCCGGTCGCTGAATACGTTCTTGGCCCCGGAGCAGGCATCGAGCATTACCGTGTGCTGGTGGAGAACGAAGAGTCGTTCCACATCGGCACCACGCGCGTCTATCAGTCGGACAACTCCACGTTCAACTCCGTCTCGTTCGCGCTCGGCCCGAAGATCGGCAGAAACGACATCCACACGATGCTGGACGCGCCCGGCGCGGAGTGCACGCTGAACGGCCTGTACCTGACGACCAACGATCAGCACATGGACAACCACATCTCCACCACTCATGCAAAGCCGCATGGCACGAGCCACCAGTTCTACAAGGGTGTGCTGTCAGGCAACTCCCGGGCCGTATTCAGTGGCCGGGTGCTCGTGGAGAAGGATGCGCAGAAGACGCAGGCGTACCAGAAGGACCTGAACCTGGTTCTCTCGCACGGCGCGGAGATAGACACGAAACCGAGCCTCGAGATCTACGCCGACGACGTGCAGTGCGCACACGGCGCAACCGCCGGGCACACGGACCCAGAAGCGCTCTTTTACATGCAAGCGCGGGGAATCGACGAGAAGACTGCGCAGGCCATGCTCATGCGTGGATTCGCCGCCGAGATCGTGGACGACATCGGCGTGGAGTCGCTGCGGGACTACGTCAACGACGTGACCGAAAAGAATATCCCGCTGTTGCAGGCGGCGGCCGACTGATGGCTGGCGGAGCAGCGCTGGATGTCCAGCGTATCCGCGCAGATTTTCCGATCCTGACGCGTCAGGTAAACGGACACACGCTCACGTACCTGGACAACGCGGCAACGTCGCAAAAGCCCAGGCAAGTGATCGAATCGCTCGTGGATTATTACGAGCGCTACAACTCGAACGTACATCGGGGGGTTCACACGCTCAGTATCGAGGCGACCGAGGCTTACGAAGAAGCCCGCGGGAAAGTGCAACGCTTTATCAATGCCCCGTCCCAGGAATCAGTTATCTGGACTCGCAACACGAGCGAATCCCTGAACCTGGTCGCCAGTACATGGGGCGAGGCCAACGTCGGCGCAGGCGATGAGATCGTCACCACGGCGATGGAGCACCACTCCGATATCGTCCCCTGGCAGCAACTGGCAATGCGGAAGGGCGCGACGCTCAAGATCATCCCGGAGACCGAGACCGGACGCCTGGACATGGAACAGGCGGCCGAGTTGATCACCGAGCGCACGAAGATCGTTGCCGCCGCACACATGTCTAACGTACTCGGCACGGTCAACGACGTCAGGGCCCTGGCCGATGCCGCACACAAAGTGGGCGCGGTAATGCTGGTAGACGGCGCGCAGTCGGTGCCGCACATGCCGGTGGACGTGCAGGCGCTCGACTGCGATTTCATGGCTTTCTCGGCGCACAAGATGCTCGGTCCGACGGGTATCGGCGTTCTGTACGGGCGGTCTGAGATCCTGGAGGTGATGCCGCCGTGGATGTTCGGCGGAGACATGATCCTTGAAGTGTCCTACGAGGACGCAAGCTGGAACGACCTGCCGTACAGGTTTGAGGCGGGCACGCCCAACATCGCGGACGCCATCGCCACGGGTGTCGCCGTGGACTACCTGTCCGGCCTGGGCATGGACAATGTCTGGGCGCACGAGCAACAGGTCACGGCCTATGCCCTGGGCAAGTTCGCCGGGCTGGACGGCTTCAATCTGCTCGGGCCTCGAGAGGTCGAAGACAAGGGCGCGGTGATCTCATTCTCCCACGATTCGGTCCACTCTCACGACCTCGGAACGGCGCTGGATCAGCTCGGTATCGCGATCCGCACCGGCCACCACTGCGCCATGCCGCTCATCCGCAGCCACGGCATTGTGTCCGCGGCACGGGCCAGCTTCTACATCTACAACAACGAGGCGGAAGTGGATATCTTGGTAGACGGTCTGATTGAGGCCGAAAGCTACTTCTCGAGGGCGGGCATTCTCTAATGCAAAAGGGCCTTGGAGATCTCGACGAGCTATACCAGGAAGTGCTCCTGGATCACTACCGAAACCCGCGCAACACGGATCGGCTGGATGATCCTGCGGCCGAAGTGAATGCGATCAACCCGTTCTGCGGCGATGAGATCCACATGCAGCTCGGCATGGACGGCGACACGCTGTCCCGGATCAGCGTCACCGGGCAGGGCTGCTCGATAAGCCAGGCCGCAGGCTCTCTGCTTTCGGAGATCGTCGAGGGCAAGACCTCGGAAGAGGCGCGCGAGTTACGCGAGTTGTTCCGGGGCATGATGATGGGTGATGAGATGTCCGACGAAGTGGCCGATCGGTTGGATGACAACCTCGCTCTGCAGGGTGTCCGGCGCTTCCCGGTACGAATCAAGTGCGCGCTGCTGTCGTGGTCCGCGCTGATCGATGCGCTGGATAAGGCGGCTGCAGCGAAGTAAGGCTCGATGGGGGGCCGCTTATTACCGTGTCCTGGTCCTCCCGCGGAAGGAGAAGGACCGGCGCTCAACACACAGGTCCGTTGTATCGAAATGCGCGTGTGGATGCGGATTGGCATCCGCCGCTGATCCCCTCACCCTTCCGCAGAAGGGCAGGCTCCCGACCCTCTCCCGCAAGACGAGAGTGGGCAATTGGCCGCAATCAGTGACCGCTGCTCAGCCACCACCTAATCCGCGAGCTCCGCGATGAAGACCGGGATCACCCGATCGGTCTTGTCCTGGTACTCCTGGTAGGGCGGGTAGGCGGCGACCGCGATGTCCCAGAGCCGGCGTTTCTCGGCCGGATCATCCGCCTCCCGAACTCGCATCGTGAAAACCAGTGCCTTGTCTCGAATCTGGACGTTTGGATCGGCCTTCAGGTTGTGATACCAGAGCGGGTGCTCCGGCGCTCCGCCCTTTGACGCCACGAGAACGTAGCTACTCCCGTCCACCACCTTCATCAGCGGTGTTTTCCGGATGGCGCCCGTCTTGTTGCCCCGGTTGGTCACGATGATGACCGGCAGGCCGGTATCTCTCAGTGTCAACCCCTCGGTGCCGTCGCTACCTTCGTAAAGCTCTACCTGGTCGGCCACCCACTGGCTCGGGCTGGGTATGTACTCACTCATGATTACGTTTCGTCCTGTGTCTGATAGGTGATCCGGTGGCGGCACTTCCCTGCTATTTGCCGGAAAACCGGGTCATCACGGTGTCAACCAGCCATCGCCCCCGGCCGCTCGGCGAATCGCATCGATACGGGGTTTACGGGTGGCGGTCCGGGCGGACGCGTACCTCCGTTGGCGGCGATGGTTTCTGCGTGCTCCGCGGCGAGCCGGTCCCGGAGGTCGTAGAACACTCGGCCCATGCGAGTCTCGTGGTAAAGCCAGCTCCACATACGGTCGCCTCCCGGCGTGTGAGCGCCGGGCTGTTCGTTGGCCGCCTCCATGTAATAAGCCTTCACGTCTTCGACCATGTAACGGATCGCTCCGGGCGATTGATCCGACAGACCAGGCGGAATATCTGGATCGTCGCCCGCGGCCATGTCGGCCAGGAACTCCGCTATTTCAGGCATCGAGTCGGCAGTGAGGCCGCTGAGGCCGAAAGTAGATCGCCCCAGTCGGCGTACCGATTCCTCGTACCAGGGCGCCAACGATCCAACTTCTTGTAGCAGTGACTGCTTCAAGGCTTCGGCAGGGTTGGACGTGGATTCCAGTGGCGGAAGCGGCAGGATGCAACTCCAGGCCGCGTCGCTTTCGGCCGTCACCGGCGAGTCGTGCGGGTAGTCTTCGATGACCGGGCCTGACTCCCTTCCGAACAGCCCGAGAAGTGACCGCAAGACGTCCATCTGGAACTCGGGATCGTCCGGGACGCCCAGGGGACGTCCCAACTCGAACGGCACCCAGAGGGAGCGTGCGGGCATGATCTTCTCCGTGTGCTCACGGATCAGGCTGATCGCTGCCGTGGGCACGCCTTCGGCCTCGATGAAGTGCTGCAGCCCGCCAACGGCGCGCGTGCAGTTCGGTCAGACGGGTATGAGGATCGCCGCCGTGACACCGTCCTCTTTGAGAAGCCTGGCGACCTGCGGGGCGGTCTCGATCATGCGCGTGGGGTCCGTTGCCCCCATGAACGAGTAATGCCACCGGGCTACCGAGCCGATTTCGCCGTCGGATTCGAGCTGTCTCAGTAGCTGCAACGGGAAAATGACGTTCGGGTCTTGCTGGTATCCGCTGCGGTCGAAATTGGAGCTGACGTGGCTCATTGTCAGCTCTGAATAATCGAGGTCGCCCGGTATCAACCTGTAATCGGTTGCGCCGCCCGCGAATTTTGCGTCGCTTTCCCGATGGATGCCAGCGGTCGAGATGATCGCCACGCGCGCCCGCTTCAATTCAGGCGCGTCGGCCCAGGGCGTCGGTCCGTAATCCGAGATCGGAAGGCTCAGAAGGTGAGCGGCGTATTCCGGTGACAGGTCTTTGAGTCTTACCATCGTGTCCTTAACTTCCCGGGCGTCGAATTATGTGTTCTTAAGTCCGCTACTTTGATGCGCATGACTTCCCGAAGGGTCCGATGGGCATCGTGGCATCTTACCCATTCGGCCTTGCTATTACCTATGCCCGCAATATCTCCCGGCGCGCCAGGATGCGTTCTGTGAGTGGTCGCATCCCAAGCTCCTGGGTGATGGCCAGCGCCTCGTCCTGTAGCTCAATGGCCTTCTCGCGGTCGCCGGGTTCATCGCGCACGAGCAAAGTTTCGGCGTAGTCTGAGCAGGTCCTGGCTAGTTCGGGACGGTAACCAGCGCGTTGGCAAAACTTGAGTGCGTCCTCGAAGTGCGTGATCGATTTGCCCGGCTTGTCAATCACATTGGCCATCAATCCGAGCAGTCGGTCGACCGACACATGAAGAAATACGTCCGCCCTCCCGGTGTCCGACAGATCGGTCGGGTACTGTTTCTCGACAACCTCACGGTCGTCCGACAGCGCAGCTATAAGCCCCAACATCCTCTCCGCCATCCGCTCTCTCATAGGCGCGCGCACCGAAGCAGATCTGCCATGTCGTTCAGCGAGGTCGTTGGCTGCTCTTAGTAACTCAGGAGAAGGATCTATTTGTAATGCAGCGGCCGTTGCTGCCAGAACCCAATCAGGTCTTCCTGGAATCGTCCTGTAGTCAACCTTCATGTAATCGAAGAGCGGCAGCAGAGTTGTGGAAGGAACACCCCGCTCGAAGGCGATTTGCCAACTTCTGACCGAGGCGAATGACGACCGTATGGAAGTGGAAAACTCCTCGGCAAAGGCCTCGGCTTCCTCCAGTGCCTCTAAATCCCCTCGCAACATAGCAGCGCGGATTAACCCCTGCGAGACGATCCCACCCCACTCATAGTTGTGGAACCGTTTACAGGCGACCACTCCCCGATCCAGGAGGCCGACGGCCTCGTCGGGTTCGCCTAGCTCCAGAAGCGATTGCCCTATGAAATAAGGTTGCCTACATTGAATGACCGGGTCATCTACGGACTCCGCCAAGTCGAGCGCAGCCATTCCGACATCCACGCTCTTCCGGGGGTTACCAGAGAGCATTTCGACCTGGGACAACGCACCGAGTGCGCGTGCCTCCAGAGACTGGTCGTTGTGATTACTGGCAACGTCGAGCGCCTTCTTGAGCGGCTCTCGCGCGCGCTCCAACTCTCCACCACCGAATGTCATGGCCACGGCGAGCCGAGTCTCTAATAAGCCCGCAATCCTAGACTCAGGGTCCACCAGGCTCAGGGCATCCTGTATTACTTCCTCCGCGCCGGTGGCTCCGATGACCATGACCGGCTCGGTCGCGAGGTTTGCGGCGGCACTTTCGTCCCCGAGTGAAACATGCAAATCAAAAGCGCGCCGCAATGTATCCCATTTGTTCTGACGTTCAACCAGACTGGATGGCAATGAACTTCCGGCCCGTACGACCCCGGATAGAATTTGGACCAGTAATTCATCCGATACGGTCCCTAATTCCGATGTAGCGGTTTCAGCGCGCCTGAACATACGGAGCGCGTCTTCATATCCGTATGAGGAAAGTGCCTGGTCTCCGGCGACGATTAAATAATGGATCAACTTGTCCGGGCCTAAAATCGGTTCTGCCTCGGCGAAGTGCGGCACTAATTCCGCTGCATGCGCGTCGGCATCGTCCCCGTGAATTCGCTCCAGCACCTCACCGATCCGCGCATGGAACCGTACCGTGCGGGCCGCTGACAACTCGTCGGTGAGCGTCTGCTGCATGAGGGCGTGGGTGAACTGGTAGTGGCCATGGGCGTCCGACAGTTCCTCCACTATCTTGGCGTCGAGAGCCTCGTCCAATACGTCGAGAAGTTGGCCCTCTGTGGTGTCTTCCGCAAGCTCTTTAAGAGCGTCCAGTGTGAAATCCCGACCGATCACTGCCGCGATCGTCAGGATCTCGTTGGCACGCTCCGACAGCCGGTCCAGTCTGCGACCGATCACCTCTCGCACACCCTCCGGGATACGTACCGACCACGTGGACTTACCCGAAGCGCGGTTCTCCGCAAGTTCTCCTGACTGCACGAGTTCCCGGACGACCTCCGTGACGAACAAGGGATTGCCCTCTGTATGCCGATGTACGGTCGCCGAAAGTTCGGCGGGCGGCTGGATTCCAGCCGCGATCTCAATGAATCGGGCGATGTCTGTTGAGTGAGGCCCCGGAGCAACACGCGCTCGAACAGCCGTTCACGGCTGAGATCACCGAGGGTGACCGTCAGAGGGTGTCGCCGGTTTAACTCCATATCTCGGTAGGTCCCGATTATTAATACCCGGGATTGCCCGATCTCCCGGGCGACGAACTCAAGTAGCGCCAGGGAAGGCTCGTCCGACCAGTGAAGGTCATCGAGCACGAGTATTAGTGGCCGGTCCTCGGTTGCGGTTCGCAGGAAGCTTGTGAGCGCGTCGAACAACCGGAAACGCGCCGCCGCCGGGTCGTCTATGACCGGAGGCGTTCCGACCTCCGGGAGCCGGTCCTTCAAGTCGATCACAATTTCTGCGATCACAGAGGCCGAAGATCCCATTTGCCTGCGCAACTCGTCGGTGTCTGCCGACCGAACGTAGGAACGGATTGCCTGAATCCACGGCCAATATGGCGGCTGGCCTCCGGTCTCGTAGCAGCGTCCCCAGAGGACTTGAGCGCTCCTGAGACCGGCGTAAGTGGCAAGCTCCTCGCATGTCCGCGTTTTGCCGATACCCGGTTCTCCGAGCAGCGTCACGAGGCGGCCCCTGCCGCCAAGAATGTCCTCCAGCGCGGCCTTGAGTTGATCCATCTCTGCTTGCCTGCCGACAAAGACACCGCCAGCGAGGGAGTCCAGCGAAGTCTGGTCTTGCTCCACTGACTCGCCTCGTGTGGTCAGGTCGATGGCGTCGAGTGCGTTGGACACGTCCCGTGCGCTCTCTGGACGCTCGGACGGGTCTTTGGACAAGAGCCTCATCACAAGCGCCCCCAACGGCCTCGGGCAGCTGCCGTTGTGCCAAGTTGGTGCCACAGGTGGCGTGTTGATGTGCTGTCCGATGATCGCGATTTCGTCGTCGCCGAGGAATGGTGGCCTGCCGGTCACCATCTCGTAGAGCATGGCTCCGAGTGAGTACAGGTCGGCCTTGAGGGTGATGTCTCCGCCCGTGGCCTGTTCGGGCGGCATGTATGAAACGGTACCGACCATCATTCCTTCTCGGGTCAATCGTGATCGGTCCGTCATCACCGCCAGCCCAAAGTCGCCGATCTTGGCGATGCCGTCTTCGGTGAGCCACACGTTGCCGGGTTTCAAGTCCCTGTGCACGATGCCGCGGGCGTGAGCGAACTCCAATCCTTCACAGACAGCCTTGCCGATTTCGATGGTGCGTTCCAGAGACAGGCGGTTCTCATCCGCGGCTTCCAGCACACCCTCGATGTCACCGCCGCCCATCAATTCAGTGACCATGTAGGGCGAGCCGTCGTCTTCCTGGCCGAGATCGAGCACGGCGACGATGTTCGGGTGCACGCCGAGCCGGCCCATAGCCTGGGCTTCGCGGGAGATCCGCTCTTTCGAAGTCTGGTCGAATCCTTCGGTCTTGATGAGCGCGAAGGCGACCTCGCGATCGAGCAACGTGTCGTGGGCCTCGTAGACGCGCTTTTTACCGCCTTCGCCGAGGAAGCTCGAAACGGTGTAGCGGTCGTTGGCGAAGGAGGTGGGAACTGGATCGTCCGGACCTCCCTCACGCTCGCCCTCTGCTACCGGAGCAGGGAATGGAACGGGGGTAGGCTCAGGCCGTGCGGGCGCACCGGTCCCTGAACGTGCCGCGTCCGCCATGCCCTGGAACGTCAGAGCGTCTTCATTGGCGGGATCGGCCGACAGTGCGGTGCGCGCGTATTCGGCCACCGCGTCCCAGTCGTGCCGGTCTGCGGCTTCCTCTGCATCGTCGAGAAGCCGGTCTATCCGCCTCTGCACCCGTTCGCTTGGCATAGTAGACGGGCATGATACAGGCAGGTGTTTCGAGCGTGCGGAGCCGGCCGGGGCGGGATGCTACCGCCCTTCTTCTACCTGGACTTTCTGCCAGTCGTAGTCGACGTCTCCGTCGTAGAAGCGGTCCGGGTGCTCGATGGCCCAGAGTTGCTTGCGCATGTTCCAGTGGTCCGGCTCGACCTTCATGCCCTCGCGCCAGATCGCTGCTGCGCCTTCCAGATCGCCCGAACCGAACAGCGCGAGGCCGCGCTCGAAGTGATCCAGGCTTGCGATGTCGACGGCGCCTTTTACCGGGGTGTCGTCTGTCAGTTGCACCTGGCCGTTCAGGAGGAACTCGGCGACGAGCCGTTTTGTGGCCGGTTTTCGGATGTCGAATCCACCGTACAGGGCGTACCGGAGGATGCCGTTTTCGTCGATCAACGCACCATTCGGAACCGCGCGCACACCAAAGGTCCGTGTCACGGTTGTTCCGGCATCTACGACCGTCGTGAACTCAGCGCCGGCCTTCTCGTGGAAGGGGCGCGGGAGGTCGGGACCCTGGAGGTCTACGGCGATGGACAGGACGTCCGCGCCGGCCGCCGTTATGTCTGAATACATCTGCTGCCAGACCGGCAACTGTTCACGGCAGCCTCACCAGGAGGCCCACATGAAAACGGCGAGGCGCTTGCCGCGGTAATCGGAGAGTTTGACCTCGCTGCCGTCGAGAGACGGTAACGTGAAGTCCGGGACGAGGTCCCCGATAGCCGGGGCGGTTGTGCCGGTGGATGTCATCTGTCGTTTCTCTCCGAGTTGCGGTAGTCGATCGTTTCAGGGTCTCGGGGGCAGACCACGGGCGTGTATCTTCACAGGGACGTCTCCCTCACCCTGGCCCTCTCCCACCGGGAGAGGAAATTATCGATGTGGTCTCTTTTTAACGGGAACTCACGGTTCCCGGGTGGTTACCAGCTTCAGCCTATGCCGTGGTAGCCGACTTCTACTTCTCCGTTGCGGATTAGCACCGGGGTAGTGCGGTCCCCTCCGGTGAGTTTTTCGAGTTCCGCCCACTTGTCCTCGTGGATGCTCATGTCGATTTCGTCGTACTTCACGCCCTCTTCGTCGAGCTCCTCCTTGAGCATGTTGGAGAAGTCGCACTCGGGGTGCGAGTAGAGGATCGGGGTTTCAACTTCCGGGGTAGTCAATTCTGGTTTTCCGTCCTTGAGTTGTTGAGTCTCTTTTGAAGCGGTGTCACGAAATAGATGGTCGTCGATGAGTGATGGACTTCTCCCTCACCCTTCCTCGGAAGGGCAGGCCATTGTGGCCTCTCCCGCTGGGAGAGGGGGAACTTCCATGACATCGTATCTGATGCCTGGGGTGGCGTTGCAGGCGCGAACCGTTACATGGGCATGCCTTCGAAGTTCGGGTCGAGGTACTTTTCCGGCTCTTTCGAGAAGGCCACGCGACAACCTGCTCCGCAGAAATAGTAGGTCTCACCTTCGTGCTCGTGGGTCCCACCGTTCGGGTTGCTTGTGTCCACGTCCATCTTGCAGACGGGGTCGGTCGCTGTGTCCGGGTGCTTGCTGAAAAACGGGATCTTCGGCATGTCTAAGTCTCCTTCAGGTGGGCGTCCCACCCATGTGTTGGGTCTGTGAGGGTGGGGGCTTCTCCCCCACCCTCACCCTCTGCCGCCGGGAGAGGGAATCAATGTTGTGTTTTCTAAGTGGTTGCCGTTGCGGACTCCTGGGACGGCGCTCCGCCCTTCGGTGTGCCGCGATCCTGGATCGGCTTACGTCCCAATCGCAAAGAGTTGGTCACGACGGTCACGGAACTGAGCGCCATCGCGCCTGCGGCTGCGATCGGGTTCAGGACTCCGTTGTTGCCGAGCACTGGCTGTAGCACGCCCGGCACGCTGCCGTCTGACCAGATCGGGTACAGAACCCCGGCGGCGATCGGTATCAGGGCGACGTTGTAGAAGAAGGCCCAGAACAGGTTCTGCTTGATGGTGCGCATCGTGGACCGGCTCAGGCCAATCGACGCCGCTACGTCCCGAACGTCTCCACCCATAAGCGTGATATCGGCGGTCTCGATGGCAACATCCGTACCGGTTCCGATCGCCATTCCTACGTCGGCCAGCGCCAGGGCGGGAGCGTCGTTGATGCCGTCTCCGACCATCGCAACGCGCCGGCCTTCGGCCTGGAACCGGGCCACGACATCCGCTTTGTCTGCAGGCAGGACCTCTGCCACCACGTTGTCGATGCCGACCTGGCGAGCGACGGCCCCTGCGGTCCGCCGGTTGTCGCCGGTGAGCATGACCGGTTCGATTCCAAGTGACTTCAGTTCTGCGACGGCCTGACGCGCCTCCGGTTTGACGCGGTCTGCGACGCCGATCGCGCCGAGGAGCTGGCCATCACGGGCGATGATCAGAGGCGTCTCGCCGTTGCCGGTCAAGGTCGTGACGTGAGGCTCGATTTCGGAGGTCGGAATGCCCTCGTCCTCAAGGAATTTCGCCGTGCCGGCGAGCACGATCAGACCGTTAACCGACCCCCGTACTCCCCGCCCTGGGACGGCTTCGAACTCAGACGCCTCAGCAACCGGTAATCCGCGTGCGGACGCCTCTTCCAGGACGGCGGACGCGAGCGGATGCTCGGATGGTCGCTCTACGGTGGCGGCGGCCTCGAAGAGCTCGTCCTCGGATATGCCGAGCGCACGGACCGAGGCGACGCGCGGCCGGCCTTCTGTCAGGGTACCGGTCTTGTCCAGGACAACTACTTCAAGTTTGTGCGCCGTTTCAAGCGCCTCCGCGTTACGGATCAGGATCCCGTTCTCTGCGCCGCGACCCATTCCGACCATCACCGCCGTGGGTGTGGCCAATCCGAGCGCGCACGGGCAGGCGATGACCAGGACGGCCACCGTGGCGAGCAGGGCGTTTACGTAGACCGGAGACGGGCCGATTAGCGCCCACGTGATAAACACGGCGGTCGCGATTAACAGCACGGCCGGTACGAAGCGAGCGGTGATTACATCAGCGAGGCGCTGGATTGGCGCACGTGATCCCTGGGCGTCTTCGACCATCTTGATGATCTGAGACAGCAGGGTCTCCCGGCCGACTCCGGTCGCGGTGAAGCGAAAGCCGCCGTGCCCGTTGACCGTGCCAGCGAACACGTCGTCGTTTGTCGTTTTCTCGACCGGGATGCTTTCGCCGGTGAGCATCGATTCGTCCACAGAGGTGTTGCCGGAAACGATCACCCCGTCGACGGCGATCCGCTCACCGGGCCTGACGACGATCTCGTCGCCTTCCAGAACGTTATCAAGGGGCGTCTCGACCAGTTCGTCCCCGTGTGCCACGAGCGCCGTTCGAGGTTGAAGCCCGATCAGTTTCTTGATGGCGTCTGAGGTGCGGCCGCGTGCACGAGCCTCAAGAAATCGTCCCAGCAGGATCAGGCCGATGATCGCCGCAGACACGTCGTAGTAGGTGCCGGTGGCGTGGCCGCCAAACAGGGTGGACGCCTCGAATGTGTCACGTGAGACGGTCGCAGCCAGGCTGTATGCGAACGCCACGGACGTCCCGATGGCGATCAGCGTGTTCATATTGGAAGTGCGGTGCTTGAGCGCTCCCCAGGCGCCGTCGTAGAACTCTCTGCCGGCCCAGAACTGGATGGGAATTGCGATGGCCAGCAAGAAGACGTTGACCCCCGTGGGGGAGAGGTTCTCCAGGGCAGATACCGACTGGTACTGCATCGTCAGCATCAAGATTACGGCGGCGGTCAGGGCGGCGATGACGCGGATTCGGAGGGCGCGAACACGCGCCGCTCTTCGGGCGTCCTCGTCCGGGCGCGGCATGCCGTCATCGATCACGCCCTCGACGGAGTAACCGGCGTCTGCGACGGCGGCGCGAAGGTCGCTCAGGTCTGCGGTTGCGGGGAAGTATTCAAGGCTGGCGCGTTCAGTCGCCAGGTTGACGGTGGCTGTTACGACGCCGTTGACCGAGTTGAGCGCCTTTTCCACGTGCACGACACATGCAGCGCAGGTCATTCCGCTGATTGACAGCGTGATCCCTTCCGATGCAGCGCCGTACCCTGCGCCCTCCACAGCCCTCATCAGTTCGTCGGGATTCACCAGAGACGGGTCCATGAGGACCGTTGCGCGTTCAGTTGCCAGGTTCACTTCGGCGTTTTCGACGCCCTCGACCTCGTTTAGCGCGTTTCCGACGTGAAAGACGCATGCGGCGCAGGTCATGCCGGTGATCGGCATGGTCAGGGAGATGATCTCTTCAGCTGCGCTGCCTTCGCTCTCCGGAATCTCCGGGTGCGCGTGTGGGTTTTCGCCCATTACATTCGGGGTTGTCACAGCTACTTGTTCGCCAGTCCGTAAAGTTCCACGAGCTCGCCGAGTACTTCATCCGACCGGCCCTCACGAACGCCCTCGATCACGCAGGAGTGGAGGTGCCCGTCAAGCAGGTTCGATTCCAGTTTCTCGATGGCCCGCCGAATCGCGTAGGTCTGCTTCAGGATGTCGACGCAGTACCGGTCCTCTTCGACCATTTTTTTGACGCCGGCCAGGTGGCCTTCGATGTAGGAGATGCGATTTATGGTGTCTTTTGTGGTTTCATCGATCATGATCGAATCCGGGAATAAGTTGCTGTACCCATACCCCCCCGGTGGGGGTCTTAAAGCGATAGTAGATCGAAAAGCGACCGATGTCCAACTGGAGCGGTTCACCCGGCCCCCCGGCGACGAGCAAGTGGACAGGGATTTGTTGACCAGTCTTACCGTCACCACTAGCATCGATTCAGAGCGTGACACGCCCGTGGAGATGCGCTATGCCGAGACGATATGAGAAAGAGATCGAAGAGATCATCGATCGTGATGAACGGCGCGCCCGGAGGACGGAACGGGTGCGCTCGGTGACCCGTCGCGTCAGTGTTCGCAAATCGCGGCTGACCTTGAGCTCCGGCAACCTGATGCTGGCCGGCGTCGTTCTGATCGTTATCGGATTCATTTTGAAGTCTCTTTTCGTACTCCTGGGTTCGGTCGGCGCTCTGCTGTTTATCGCCGGATACATCATGTACTTCACGCGATCCCGGCAACTCCCGTACGAGAAGCGCTGGCGCGGCGAAGTCGTTGACTTCCAGGACTCGTGGTCGAACCGATTCCGTCGTTTCTTTAACCGGCGGCGCTAACGTCCGGGTTCGCCCGGCCTGTCGCGGATCCCGATGGGTGCGATCTGCGCTTGACCGTCTCAACGGCCCCCGGCGGCAAGGGGGCAATCAGTCTTTCCATCGACTGTGCTAACGTGCGGCATTCGACGAATAAGGCTTGCACATCACGCCGCCCACGCTCACCGGCGTACGACGCCCGGCTATAGAGGAGGAAACCGACGCCATGACAACCGGTAGAGAGTACGAAGGAATGATCGCGGAGACTGTCAGGATGACGGGGGATGGCGGGGACGAGATCGGCGCGTACATGGCGCGACCGATCGGCGCAGGACCGTATCCGGCCGTAATCGTTCTCCATCACATGCCCGGATGGGACGATGCGACCAAAGAGATCACGCGGAAGTTCGCGCACTACGGCTACATAGGCATCGATCCCAACCTGCACTACAGAGAGGGCCCGGGCGCGCCGGATGATGTGGCCGCCGTGTCGCGCGCGGCAGGCGGAGTGCCGGACTCCAGGTGCGTCGGCGATGTGGAAGGCGCGATGCAGTATCTGCGATCGCTGCCGTATCACAACGGAAAGATCGGGATCATCGGGTTCTGTTCCGGTGGACGCCAGGCTTACCTGTGCGCCGGACGTATCCCGGAACTTGACGCCGCGGTGGACTGCTGGGGCGGCCGTGTCATCGCTTCTGCCGACGAACTGACCGACCGCCAGCCGGTCGCTCCGATCGACCTGACTCCCAACATCAAGGCGCCTCTGCTGGGCATCTTTGGCAACGAGGATCAGTCGCCCCCGCCCGCTGATGTGGACGCAACGGAGGCCGAACTCAAAAAGCACGAGATAACGCACGAGTTCCATCGGTATGACGGCGCAGGTCACGGTTTCTTTGCCGTGGACCGCCCCGGCTACCGGCCGGTACAGGCGACGGAAGCTTGGGGCGAAGTGTGGAAGTGGTTTGACCGATATCTGCGGGATTGAACGTGGTGGGAATACCGGTGCTTTGAGAACCTCAGCACGCGGTTGAATACCCCGATCTTTCAAAAACGTGAACGGAGGACGGCATAAATGTGCACATGGATAATCGAGAAGGCGGAGATGTACGGTAGCGGCAAAGGCGCGGACGGCTGGTTCCGGATGAACCAGGCGAACGTGTATTACGATCACCCGTACGACGCCCCCCTGGACCATGCCCTGATCATCGACTTTGTCGCCGACCCGGAAAAGCCGGGCAATCGGGTGGCGGTCGAGATCAGCGCGGCGTCGGCTCGGCGGCTCGTCAAAAGCATCGAGGTAGCGCTCCAGACGGGCGTCGACGCGCACGCCGTTGATCTGACGCCGGGTGGCACGGGCCATTCACCGATTCCATCGGCTGCCGGGTAGGGTTTCCGTACTGAAACACGTGTAGGGGCGGAGCTTGCTCCGTGCTCCAGCAATCGGGCAAACGCGCCGGTCAACGACGATCATCCCGCGTCCGGCAATTGGTCCTCCGGAAGAATTACCGCAGGGGCGGACCAGGACCCGCCCCTACGTCTACGACCTGTCTCAATGCTGGAGACAACGTCTTCTAGAAGCCACGCCCGGGCGTATTGCCATACGCCCCTACAACGCAATCAAGACTGTCGGGCAGGTTGGCCCGGACGCGGGGTTAGACCGCGCATTCACCCTCGCCGCGCTCAAGCACGTAGAGGATGGTCTTGTCCCAGTCCATGTAGTTCTCGATGTGCTCGCGGTCCAGCGGTCCGACGTCGCGGAAGTCCGCGAAGTACTCTTCGAAGTAACCGGTCCCCATGCGCTTCGTGTAGGCCTTGAACACCTCTCCGTCCTCCCGCTCCGCCTGGTATTTATCCAGCAGACCCTTCAGCACTTCGGGCGCCCTCTTGGCCGGGATCCGGGCCTTGATCCGGGCGCCGATGTCGACCCGGCCGTCCCCGATCTCGTAGTCGCCGCCGAGGAACAGCTCGTAAGCGGGAACCTGGCCGCCCTTGCCCTTGATGACCGCGCCGTGGAAGCCGATGTCGGCGATGTGGTGCTGACCGCAGGAGTTCGGGCAGCCGCTCGCCTTGATGTGTATCTGTTCAACCAGCGGGTCTGACGTGTCGTACGTGTCCAGGAAATCGGTGAGTGCCTTGTTCAGGCCCATCGACGAGGTGATCCCCAGCTTGCATGAGTCGGTTCCAGGGCAGGTCACGACATCTGTGATGGTGTGGCGGCCGCCGCGTGCGAGGTCGAGCTCGGACAGGCGGTCGTAGACCTTCAGCAGGGACTCGGTGCGGACCCAGCGCATGACGATGTTCTGCTGGATGTCCATCCGGACGCGCCCGCCCGCGAACTCGCGGACTATCTCGGCGAGCGGCGACCACTGGTGTGACCACAGGTCGCCGCGCTGCAACACGATGTGGACCATGTTGTAGCCGTCCTGCTTCTGGGGGACGACGTTGGTGCGCTTCCATGCCTTGAACCCGTCTGACGCGTCGTCGAACGAGACGTTAGCTAGGGCTTCAGCGTCGGCCCGCGGCGCGTCGGCGGACTCGTCCTCGATCCAGAGGAGGGCGTCGAGGTCGATCGGCTGTTTCCAGTCGCCCTTGAGCTCTTCTTCGATCTGGCGCCGGAACTCGTCTATGCCGAGACGGTCAACGGTGAACTTCATTCGGGCCTTCATGCGGCTCTTCCGCTCTTCATCTGAGCGGTTGAATATCCGCAGCGCCGCTTCCGCGATGTGGAGGTAGTCGTCCAGGGAAACCCAGTCGTAGAGGACGGGGGCCTCTTTAGGGAAGATGGCAAGTCCACCGCCGACGACCAGCTTGAAACCCTTTTCGCCGTCCTTCATTTTTGAGATGTAGCCGAAATCGTGGATACCGGCGACCGCCTCGTCGCTCAGGCCTCCGGAGAAAGATGTCTTGATCTTGCGGGGCATCCCGCCCGATAGCTCGTGTCGGAGGAAGTAGCGGGCGAACGCCCCGGCGTACGGTGTCGGGTCGAATACCTCGTCGATGGCGACGCCTGCATTTGGAGAGCCAGTGATGTTCCGGATGGTGTTGCCGCACGCCTCCCGAGTGGTGAGGCCGACGTCCCCGAGGATGCGCATGATCTCCGGGGTGTCGTCGAGCAACACGTGGTGGTACTGGACGTTCTCTCGGGTGGTGACGTGGCCCTTGTGGAGCGGGGCGAACTCGGCGGCGATCTTGCCGAGCACGTCCATCTGGTCAGCCGTCAGTCCGCCGAACGGGATTTTGACGCGGACCATCTGTTCGTCAGGTTGGCGCTGTCCGTAGATGCCCTGCTTGAGCCGGAACGCCATGAACTCGGCTTCTGCAAATTCGCCGCTTCGGAAGCGCTCTACCTGGCGTTCAAAATCCTCGATCTCTTCCGCGATGACCGGGAGGACGCGTTGTCCATCGGGGTTTGGAGTCCACCGGGGTGTCTGAGTCTGAGTGGTCAAAGGACGCTCCCTGGTCATGTGGCCCGATTGTGAGCCGAGGAAAAACTAGTAATAAAAAAGCCCCACGTTTGCGGCGTGAGGCCTGTTTGGCGCATTTCGCGCGCAAAAAGTAGAGGCCCCTAGCCGGCTCCCCTACAGATACAGACGCACGCGAGCGCCCGGGTTTTGTTGAAATAATTCACGATCAATGAATCCTAGAGACGCATTTCGGGGGTGTCAAGTAAGTCCAGTTAAACGGGTGAATTATCGCGAATTTCGGTGAGGGACGCCCGCGAGACGGGAACCTCATGCCGACAATCGTCGCCATGCACCTGTTTCGGGTAACCTTCGGCGGCAGATTCCTGTGCCACCCGGCGCCGGGGGTTCTTCTGCAGC
Organism: uncultured Dehalococcoidales bacterium; assembly: GCA_964474025.1. Lineage (GTDB taxonomy): Bacteria > Chloroflexota > Dehalococcoidia > Lucifugimonadales > Lucifugimonadaceae. The sequence goes on from CAYYRD010000001.1 coordinate 315,987, forward strand.
CCGAACCAACATTTCACCAGGACTCCGATGGAGGATGACTTGCCCGCCGACACTCGCCTGAACGGTATCCATTTCATGCTGCCGACCCCATTCAAGGAGAACGGCGAGGTCGATATCGCTCCGTTCAAACGCCTGGTTGATTGCGCCGCCGAAACCGGCTGTACCGGTGTCGTGTGCCTCGGCGTTATGGGAGAAGCGCACCGGCTTGCCGACGACGAGCGGCTCGCCGCCCTGGACGCCGTGGTAGAAGCCGCTGACGGCCGGGTGACCGTGACCGTCGGTGTGAGTTCCGAAAGCAACGCGCTGGTCGCTCGACGGACGAAGGATGCACAGGAGCATGGCGGAACTGCGGTGATGGTGTCCCCCGGCCGCATGGCGAAACCGAACGAACCGGTTCTGTATCGCTACTTTGAGTCAGTACAGTCCGTTGCGACCATTCCGATAGTAGTCCAGGACCACCCGGGAGAGAGCGGCGTCTTCATGTCTGCGCCCTTCATCGCCCGTTTGAACGCAGAACTCCCGGACGCCCAGTATCTGAAGTTGGAGGACCCGCCGACCCCTCCCAAGATCACACAGGTCCTAGCCCTGACCGGCGACAACATGGCCATCTTCGGTGGGCTCGGCGGCTCTTTCCTTTTCGAGGAACTTCGAAGGGGCGGTTCCGGAACGATGACCGGGTTTGCCTATCCGGAGGTACTGGTGGCGTTACATCGCCTTGTCGCGGCCGGAGACATCGACGGAGCGCGAAAGCTCTTCTACGACTGGGTGCCTTACATCCGGTACGAGAACCAGCCGGGGATCGGCCTCAGCATTCGTAAGTACTCCATGATGAAGCGCGGGCTGATGGACACGTTCACGACGCGGCCGCCGAGCCCATCAATCGACAAGCCGACGCAGGAAGAACTGGATGACATCCTTTCCGTGCTGCCGGAAATCCCCGCCGTTTAGCCCCCGGGAGTCGATCCATACCCGGGGGGACGACGTTCGCCGTCCTGTTGTGCAAGCGAATCGAGAGGGTCACTTTGCCACGATCTGAGCCGGAGTTTGATGTCGTTGTGGATCGGGACGTTATGGTGCCGATGCGTGATGGCGCTCTGATGGCGACCGACATATACCGTCCGGCGAGAGACGGCGTGCCGGTACAGGGGCGGCTGCCGGTTCTCCTGAATCGAACGCCTTACAACAAGGTCGATAACGAGCGCGCGTCCGGTTACAACACATGGTTTGCAGGGCGCGGCTACATCGCCGTTACCCAGGACTGCCGCGGGTGCTATCGATCCGAGGGTGACGTGCATTTCCTGGTGCCGGAGGCCGAGGACGGCTTTGACACCCTTGCGTGGATCAAACAACAGCCGTGGGCGGGTGAGAAGGTCGGGTCGTGGGGAACATCATGGGCCGCCTGGACGCAGACATCGATGGCTGCGCTTGGGCCGGACAACCTGGCCGCAATGGTGCCGAACATGAGTGGTTCCAACGGTTATACGAGCTCAATCCGGCAGGGCGGTGCGCTGGAGTTGCGTTTTCTGGCGTGGGCGTTCTGGCATTCCGCACTCAATACGCAGGCCAGGCTGAAGCCTGATCCCAACGTCGCAGCGTCTCTGTTGTCGGGAGAGCAATCGTTCCGGGAATGGCTGACGCGCCTGCCGATCCGCGCCGGCCAGACGCAATTGCGGCTCACGCCCCCTTATGAGGAATGGGCGCTGGAGCTGATGAGAAGCGCGGATTACGACAACTACTGGAAGCACCCGAGCCTGAATCCGAGCCTGTACTGGAACAGGTACCCCGATGCCGCCACGCTATACGTCGGCGGATGGTACGACTCTTACACGCGGGGGACGTTCGAGAACTTTACCGGGCATGGCGCGGAGACGTCAGTGCCCGTCAGGGTGCTGGTCGGCCCCTGGACGCACGGCGGCGCGATGCCGGAGCGAACCTATGCCGGTGACGTGGAGTTTGGCGAGAGCGCGGCACTGCCCGACTTCCGTGAAACGCACCTGGGCTGGTTCGACACCGCGTTGAAGGGCGCGAATGACACGGTCCAGCCTGAAGCGCCGATACGTATTTTCGTGATGGGGGGTGGCAGTGGAGAGAAGGACGGGACGGGGCGGCTTATCCACGGCGGCGAATGGCGGGATGAGCAGGAGTGGCCCCTGGCCCGTACCCGCTTCACGAATCTCTATCTCCACGGGGACGGATCGCTACGACATGACGCCCCTGCGGAGGCGTCTTCCAGCACGACCTACCGGTTCGATCCGTCGAACCCGGTGCCGTCCATCGGCGGCAACGTTTCGTCGTTGAGTTCATTCAAGGGACTTCCGGCCGGGGCTTCTGATCCGGAGTCAGTGCCGCGGGCTGAGACGCTGGACGAGATCATGGCTCCGGGTGGCTTCGACCAGGTGGAGCGGCCCGCCCTGTTCGGTTCCAGCCCTCCCTATTTGCCGCTGGGCTCGCGACCGGATGTCCTGGTGTTCCAGACACCTCCCCTGGAAGAAGACATGGAGGTCACGGGGCCGATAGTGGTTCACTTGTGGGTGTCATCTTCGGCGGTCGACACGGACTTCACGGCAAAGTTGATAGACGTATATCCACCCGGCAGGTGGTACCCGGACGGCTACCGATTGAACCTGACGGACAGCATCATGCGGCTGCGGTACCGGAACGGCGATGGGAGGCCGGATTTCCTTGTCCCGGGTGATGCGGCGGAGATCACGATTACTCTTTATCCGACGAGCAACCTGTTTTCCCGTGGCCACCGCATCCGGTTGGATGTGTCCAGCTCTAACTTTCCGCGATTCGATGTGAACCCCAACACGGGCGAGTCGATCGGGGTGGAGAGGCGGCGGGTGACGGCTGACAACACCGTGTATCACGAATCGTCCCGCAGCTCGGTGTTGATATTGCCGGTCATTCCGTCCTAGTGGCGCAAACTGCGGAAAGACCTGATCGAATGGCATCCTTGGCGTGCGGAGTTTGCGTACTGGAATATGCCGGTGCGCTGACATGGGTGCCGCCATCGGCGCGATGATGGTGTTGCGCGAAACGTACTAGTAAACAGGCGGCCTATAGCGTGTACTGCGCCCATTGCGGCACGAACAATCCGGACGGTATCGAGTCTTGCGACCGATGTGGCGAGTCACTGGTGGCAATGGACCCGAGCCGCGCGACGGTACTCGGTATCAAGGCATGTCCCGGCTGCCAGACGGTCAACGATCCCCGTGCCCGTTTCTGCACCGGATGCGGACGCGATGTGGACGATATCGTCGCGACAAGCGCGGCCCCCCCCAGGACGACGACGCCTTCGGCGCCTATCAGCACACGCCGTTCGCCGGTGAGTCCTGCGCCCCCTCCGGCCTCACGTGCCAGTACTCCCGAAATTTCCGGAACCCCGGAAACTCGGGGCGGTTCGGGTCAGGTTCAACGCCCGTCCCCCGGATCTGCGCGTCCATCAGTCACCACAGACGGCGCTCGCGCCGGCCGTGGACGGGAAGATCTGCGCGCTGACGCCGACACCCCCGCCCGGGCGCCCAACGATTCAGGCACCCCGGAAGCGCGATTGCCGGAAGAGTTGAGGGGATGGAACCTGGGCGCACTGTTACTGCCCTTCATATGGGGACCGTTCCACAGGGTGTGGATCGGACTGGCGGTTCTGCTGGTCTTTATCCCAAACATGGGGGTGCTCGTCTTGCTTGTTTACGGTCCGGCCGCTCTCTACGTGGGGATGCGCGGGAACGAACTGGCATGGCGGGCCCGTAAATGGGAATCGGTAGCACATTTTCGATCGGTCCAGGGCCAATGGGCGAAGTGGTCCGCGGTCGGTTTCGCGCTGCTTTTGATTTCGTTCTTGATCATGTTGTCGAGTGGTGGTGCGTAGCGTTCCGTGTTCGCCTAGCCGATGCCGAATCATATTCGCCGATTCGAGTGGGAAGATGCGCTGCCCGGGCTCCGTTCAGACGAGTTCGTCGTACGGGTCACGGCCGAATCGATCCGCGCCTACCGGGAAGCGGTGAGCGACGGGTCACCCGTTACGCCCCCCGGCTATATCTTTGCCGCGGCGCCCCAGCGCCGGCATGCCGTAATGGCCTCGATCGATTGCCGTGCGCCGGAACAGGACCCGGATGAGCCTCGAAGCACGCCGTACGTCGGATCAGACGTGCGCTTTCACCGGGGGATCAAAGGCGGGGACACGGTACGCAGTGTCACCGTGCTGGACCGGAAATTTGAGAGGGGTGGAGTTCGGTTTGTGGTGTTTCGTGTTGAGGCGTTTGACGGGGACGGAGCACCGATAGCCGAGTACGACTACACCTGCCTCTGGGACCGCGGGGCAGCGACGGCACAGGGCTCGCGAAGACGCACCGTTTCGGATAACAAATTGGAGATACGTGCGAAAACCGGGACGGTCCTCGTAAAGGCCGAGACGGTTGAGACGATAGCCGCATACGGCAGATTGCCGGTGGGACGGCCGGACGACTGGATGAGCACCCACACCAATGAAGAGTTCGCCCGCACGGCGATATTCGGTGACACGGTGAACGCCGGTGTCGCCACGGTCGGATACACGGCCCAGTGGTTGGACCTGGTGGAGAAGCCCGGTGTCCTCTGGAACGGTGGGCGGTTGGAGTCCCGGGCGCTCGCCCCGGTCAAGGCCGGAGATGATCTCCAGATCACTGGCCAACGACGGGAGGAGGACGAAAACACAGGGTTCTGCGTATACGAGATCGTCGCGGTCAACCAGTCGGGAGTAACAGCGTTCCGGTCGGTGGCGACGGTCCCGGCGCCTGCCTGATTAACAGCGCTCGAAACGGCTGCCCGCGTCTCCCCATCGGCGAGCGTGGTCGGCGGCGAGTCGCGCGAGGCGGGCGGCGTATTCCGGCTCACGGACGTCCGGCGTTGTCATGATCAGGGCGTCTTCGTTATCGTCGACGTAATAACCTTTTCGCTCTCCGACCACGCTGAAACCATACTTGCGGTAGAGGGCCTGCGCCGCATCGTTGGACCTCCGGACTTCGAGCGTCAACTCGTCGCAGTCGTTTGTTGCCGCCGCCTCGATTGCACCCAGGAGAAGCAGTTCGCCGACTCCGCGTCTGCGCTCCGGTTCCGCAACGCCGATCGACGCGATGTGTGCTTCGCCGGCCACGAACCACACGATAGTCCACCCGGCGATGCGATCCCCATCCTCCGTGTCGGCGGCGCTCGAAGCGGCAAGGGTCCGAATCCCACCGACCACGCGCTCAACGAGGGAGCTATTTCTTTCAGATCGGGCCGGCGGCGCCGCCCCGGATCGCACGCTGGCCACCAGTACCAATTGACCGGATTTCTTGATCTCACGGGCGAAATTAGTCGGCGGCCACAGGGTTGGAAACACGTCCCGCTCCAGCTCAGTTAGCCCGTCAAAGTCCCCGGCGCCTGCCAGACGCAGCCGGTAAAGCCGTGACCTCGCGGAGTCCCGCAAGAACTCGGGATCAGGTTCCGGATCGGAAGCCGTCGTGCCTGTCGAATCGTGATGCTTTGTTGGCATGGGCAGCGATGGTACGTGGAATGGGACGCGGAATGGCGACGCCATTTGACACGGATTGTGACGGGGACGGGCCGTCAGCGTTGGGCGGGCCCGCGCGTGCGCCCACGGTCGTAGCGGAGTAGACTCGCCCGGCTGGAGGCCCGGATGGCGGTCCGAGATGAAATGAAAGGGTGAACAATGGCAATCACTGTAGGTAGCGGCGAATATAGATATGAACTGGTCGAAGGTTGGGGGCAACTTCCGGACGGCTGGAAGTACACGCAGGTCGGCGCTGTCGCCGTCGATGATAACGACGAGGTTTACGTCTTCTGCCGCGGAGAACATCCAATCATCGTGTTCGACAGGGACGGTAATTTCATCCGGTCATTCGGAGAGGGACACTTCCCGAGCGCACACGGGATTTGCTGGGGCGAGAACGACACCGTATGGCTTGTCGACAGTGCGGACCACACGGTCAAACAGTTCACGAAGGCCGGCGAGCACGTTCTGACCCTTGGCACGAAGGACAGCGAGGGCGCCGACGGTCAGCCGTTCAACCGGCCGACTGATGCCGCAGTGGCCGGCAACGGCGATCTGTACATATCGGACGGTTATGGCAACACCAAGGTGCACGTCTATTCCCAGTCGGGAGACTACAAGTTTGGATGGGGCCAGGAAGGCCACCGCACAACCCTGAACCCGACCGGCACCGGTGTCGGTGACGGCGACTTCAACACGCCACACAACATCTGGGTTCACGAAGATACCGTGTACGTCGCCGACCGGGAAAACCACCGTGTCCAGTTGTTTGATCTCCGGGGCAACTACAAAGAGAGCTGGACCGACTTTATCCAGCCCACGGACATTTACATCGACCCGCGATTTCCGGACACCGTCTACGTGGGAGAACTCCGGAACCGGATGTCCATCGCCAACTCTAAAGGTGAGGTACAGAGCCGCTGGGGCCGGTTCATGACGGACGACCCCGGTCAGTTCTACGCCGTCCACGGCATCTGGTCGGACTCCGAGCAGTCTCTGTATTGCGGCGAGGTGCTGGAAGGCCAGCGGATCCAGAAGTTCCGGCGGATCTAGGCTGGCTATCGCGTCTGATCGGCTCCGGCCGGTTGGATGCGGGCTGAATGAAAGAAGGCCCGGCGTTCAACGCCGGGCCTTCTAATTGGACTCTTCAAGTAAACCGTCGCCAGCGAAATCTTTTGTGGAACCGCTAGGAACCTTCGCGGATACCGGCAAGACGCTCTTCAATGGCGCCGGCGTCAGAAACAGGCCGGTCAGGCTGTGCCGCCCGATATCGGTACCCGGTGGCTGAATAACCGGGTCCTTTCTTACCGCGAGTCACCCGTATTGCGATCGCGAGAAGTAGCGCGATCACGCCCGCCGCGAGCCAGAGCAACGCGTAACTCGCGAACTCACCTGTCACCGCGTCACCAACCGCCCGGGCCTTTGCGATGCCTTCGTCACGAGCCAGTTCCAGCATGCCTGTGGGATCGCCCTCAGCCTGCTCGGCGGCGATCCGATCCTCGATCTCCTCGAGAAGAGCATCCTCGGCGAAATCGGCGCCATAACCGCTGAGAACCTGCGCAAACATCAACCAGATAATCAATGCCGAAAAAGCCAGTGCGGATGCGGCCCAGATCAGGCGCGACATCCAGCTTCGGCCGCCGAGTATTCCGATGACGAACAGAATGAGCAGGGCGATCCCGGTAGCGATCGCCGCGCCGAGAGGGCCGAGGACGAGGCCGAGTCCGCCGCGGAAAAGATCCACATTCTCCAGGTCATCTGTGCCCAGGGCTAGCGCCCGCTCTTCACGGTAACGTTCGAAATCGTCCACGGAGTAGGAGCGTCCGGTTCGGATGATGTCGAGCATCCGCTCGGCGGTCTGTTCCTGGTCCGAGAGTTGTTCCAGGACGTCACCATCATCGATCGTGATTCCCTCTGCGATCTTGTCCCTTACTCCCTCCAGATCCGTGGAACCCTGCCCTTGCAGCGCACTCGTGAAAACAGTTTCGTCATATGTAACCGAGCCCGGGAAGCTCGCGCCGATGGTCTGTTGGACCTCGGCCGTGAGCCGGGATTCAAGCTGCTCAAGGAACTGGTCAATGGGAATATTGGGATCGGTGCAGAGTGGCAGGCCACCGGCCTGGATAGCCCGCACGGCATTTTGCGCCTCGGCCAGGGATCCACACTGCGGGAGCGCCGCCACCCCCGTACGGGCCTTGGTGATAGCCAGCTCTGTGACGATGTCTACCGCGGCTTCCCGTTGATTCGAAAGGTCGACCGTGTAGGCAAGTGTTTCCGTCTCTTTCGACATGTAGAGGGCGACATTGTCCACGATCGCGGTGAGGTGCCCGCGTACCCATTCCCGCGGGGTGATGCGATTAACCGCATCGGTGATTTCGTCGTCGTTGATCGTGACCTGGTACGACAGTACGGTGGTCTGGCCGATCTGCTCGGTGATCTGGGGTTTGATCAGATTATCGAAGATCACCGTTTCCGCGTTTGACTCCGTGAGGAGGTCTTTCGTCACTTGTGCCGCGATCGGAACCCGGTCTTTGAACGAGATGTGGATCGCGAGCGTGTCTGACTGACCACTCAGGTACAGGTTCAGCGCGTCGAGCGTGGTGAAAACCTGTTCATCGATCCACTCCGGCGGCACAATTTTGGGTGCCGCGGTGCCGGCTTGCTCAGGCGTCAGGACCAGTCCAAACGGTCCCTCGGTGAAGTCCCTCGCGGACTGAATGGCCGCGGGAGCGATTAGCTCATCAACGAGGACATTGGCGAGATCGATCTCGACGTAAGTGTCACCGACGCCCGAGAAGAATCCTGACACGCGCTCATTCAGCGCCAGTGGGATTGCGAAGTCGTCCGATTCGCCGCGGACATAAGGCATGAATCCCGCCAGCGCCAGGGCGGTCGTTTCCTGCAGGTAGTCCGGCGGGAATGTCGCCTTCAAGAGTCCGCGTGCCGCGTCACGGGTGGTAGCCGGGTCGGCGAACGAGACCGTGGTATTTCCCTCGGGGAGGTACTGGCTGTCCACCTCCATCCCGACGTTGGCCATATCGTCCAGGGCCACACGAATGAGATCGTCGTGGAGCCAGTTGTAAAAGTCCTGCTCTTCTAGCTGATCAGCCAGGAAGCTGTCGTCGAACAGCGTGCGGTCCAGGCCTGACCTGACGGTGCTAGCGGTGAACCAGACGAGAAAGATCGGAACCAGGAGTATCGCGAGGAAACGGCGAATGACGATCAAGAGAATCTCCGTTGCGTCGATTTCGGGAAGCTGCGCGCCGGCGCGAGCCGGTTAACGCGCAGGGTGAAGTCTATCGACCTCTGCCCGTTTGCGGGTTATGAGGGTACGCCCGAACACTATTGGGGGAAGTCGCGAAATTCACCCGGTGTGTCCTCGGATGACATCGGTATACCGCGAGCGATCAGCCCCTTCCCAGGTAGACCATCATATTCGGGATGACCGTCATCTCCAGCACGTTAGCTTCCGGCGGGAGTGTCGCCATGAAAAGGGCGGCGTTTGCCATATCGACGGTCTCGACCATCGGCTCGGCACCCATGTCTTTACCGCTGGCGGATCGACCGTCTGCGCGACGCTCCACCCAGGTGTTTCCGGGATTGAGTTGTCCGCAGGAGATCCCGAAATCACGTCCGTCCAGCGCCGTTGATTTGGTCAGCCCGGTTACTGCGTGTTTGCTGGAGGTGTAAGGGGCTGACCACTCCCGGGGCCGGTCTGAGGCGACGGAGCCGATGTTGATGATCCGCCCGCCGCCCTGCGTCTTCATTATCTTGAATGCCTCACGCGTGCACATCATGAGGCCGTCCACGTTGACGCTGAAAGTCTGGCGCCACTTCTCGAGCGTCAACTGGTCGATGGGGTCGCCCGCGATCACGCCCGCGTTGTTGACGAGTAGATCAACTCTCCCAAACTCGGCCATTGCCCGTTCAAACAGCGCGATCACGTCTGGCTCACTGGCGACGTCGGTCGGGACGGGCACTACCCGCACACCGGTGGCGGCGATCTCTTCGGCAGATTCCTGGAGCCGTTCGGCGTTTCGCGCGGCGAGGACGAGGTCACAACCCTCTTCGGCGAACGCCTTGCCTATCGCTTTTCCGATGCCGGTGCCGCCGCCGGTTACGACGGCGACTTTGCCATCAAGCTTGCCCATATTGACCTCCCCTGGATCTGAATCTTGCTGGTGGATATCCGGATCGAGGGAGCAGTTAACCGCGACCCACGTAAGGTTGTATGACCGGCATGACGGTCATCTCCAGTACGTTTGCCTCAGGCGGCAGTGTCGCCATGTAAAGCGCCGCTTCGCCCTGTGTCCAAACGGGGACCGTCGGGTTGGCGTCGGCGCCTTCGCGCGCCTGTGTCGCCGCCATGATTTCGGACATGGTGTTGCCGGGGTTGAGTTGACCGCAGGAAATACCGAACTCCCGGCCTTCCAGTGCCGTTTGTTTGGTGAGGCCGGTCATTCCGTGCTTGGTCGATGTGTACCCAACGGCGTCCGGCCGCGGCACGTTGGCCGAAATCGAGCCGACATTGATGATCCTGCCGCCGCCTTGCGGTTTCATGATCTTTATCGCCTCTCGCGTGCAGAGAAAAGGACCCGTGAGGTTGATCGAAACGATGTACTGCCAGTCTTCAAGAGATGTCTCGTCGATCGAACCTCGGACACTCACCCCGGCGTTGTTGACGAGGATGTCCAACCGCCCGAAACGCTCCACCGTCTGCTCAAACAGGCTGATGATCTCAGCTTCATTCGTGACGTCGGACTGGACGGTCATGACGGTGCCGCCATTGGCCTCAAGCTCCCCCTTCGCCTTCTCCAGCACCTCGGCCCGGCGGCCGGATATCACGACACTGCAACCCTCGGCGACGAAACTGTCCGCTATCCCGCGGCCTATACCGGTGCCGCCCCCGGTGATAATCGCTACCTTGCCATCTAGCTTGCCCATAGATAGATCTCCGATCAAAGTGTTGAGGCGCCGGGGAATTCGGGACGTCCGTGGCACCGGCCGCCGGAGCAGTTTAGCCCTAGTCGGAGTCGCCCGCGGTCTGAACCGTGACCATGGCCTCTTTCGCCCTGCGGTCAGCCCGGGAGGATTTTCTTCCGGCCATCACGGCTGACAGCATCGCAAATACGCCCGATGCGAGCAAAACCCGGAACACGATGTGCATCCCGGATACGAAAGCGTCACCCGCCGGCCCGGACGGGTTCTCCGATACCGATTCAAGGTCCGAGCCGACACCGCGGGAGATCATGACGCCGGCCACCACCGCCGCCGCCACGGCTACGGCCATGACGTTGGCCGTGTTACGCACCAGGTTCAGGAAAGCGGCTGCAACCCCGTGGGTAGATCTCGACACGGCGCCGACCGCGGCTGACATGTTTGGCGCCATCCACAACCCGGACCCGACGCCGTGCACGAACATGGCAGGGAGGATGACCGCCAACGGCGTGCCCTGGTTGAAGGTCGAGAAGATCGTCAGTGTGCCGAACTGCAAAACCAGGCCGGCGAGTATGAAGTTCCGGAATCCGAACCGGTCAGACCAGCGCCCCGCGAGCGCCCCGACAATCGCCATCATTACCGGTAATGGCATCGTGATAAGCCCGGCCTGGCCGGCGCTGCGCCCGGTGATCTCTTGCAGATAAAACGGCATCAAGAAATAAGTCGGCCCGTTCATCAGAAAGCCCAGAAACCGCCCGGAAACGGCCCACGAAAACTGGCTCACGCGAAACATCGTCAAGTCGATCATCGGTGAGGCGATGCGTGCCTCCCAGCGCAGGAACCATGCCAGCATCAGGAGGAAACTCAGGAACCCGCCGATGATGTACGGCGAGTCCCATCCAAACCGGTTCCCGTTGGTGAGCGACAGGATCAATATAGTCAGGCCTGCGCTCGATGTGATGATCCCCGGCCAGTCGAGCCGACCCTGGATGCTCGGGGAGTCACCACGAACCCGGGCCTCGTCGATAACTATCAGGGCAATGACGGAACCGATGACGGTGACGGCCCCGGTGGCGACGAAGATGGCGCGCCAGCTGAAGATGTCCACGAGCGCTCCGCCCACGACCGGCCCACTCACGGCTCCGAGGCCGATGACGAACATGTTCATGCCGAGTGCCTTGCCGAGTTCTCGGGCGGGGAACACGGATGTGATGATCGCCACGGCGACGGTCATGACCATCGCCGAGCCGAACCCCTCAATCACGCGGCCGGCAAGGAGTACCGGCAGGTTCTGAGACGTGGCGCTTACGGTCACACCCGCGGCCATAACAAGAAGACCCGCAATGTAGACGCGTTTGCGGCCCATGATGTCGGACAGGCGGCCCATCGGCAGGAGGACGGCGCTAATGGTGAGGGCCATCGCGACCATCACCCAGGAGGCGACAGCGAGATCCAGTTCCAGATCATCGGCGATTCGCGGAAGTGCGATCCCGGTTCCCGAATTTCCGATGACCGTCGTGAACTGGCCGATCGCGACCGTCGTGAACGCCAACCATCGGTAAGAGTCGCTGGCCGTTAGAGTGGCGGAGATCGTTTCGTGAAACCCCTGGCGAGTGATGGCAGCCGGCGAAAACACGGCCGTTGGATTCTACGCCCGCGGTCACGGTGCGAACCTCATACAACTTGTATGCCGGGCGTATCCGCCCTTCCATATCCGCATAGCACAGATTTCACGCGCGTCGATCGAAATGGCCGCACGAAGGTCCCGTGGCAAAAATAGCGGCGAGCTGGATTCTTGAGCGCGTCGCCAACGAAATGGTTTGGTTCCGTGAGTATTACGACAACGATGATTCGTGGCGGCAGACCCTGGACAAGTCGGTTGTGGGGCAGCTAGATGCTGACGATGGCCTCGCGGCGCAGGCAAAAGAACTCATGATCGGAGGGACAGAGGGATAGCGGAAATCGTGAAGGAGGATCGCGCGAGGGCGCTGGTCATGCGGCGCGTCTAACGACGTCCCGGCCCGGGGTTGCCCATTCTCTGCCGCACCGCTTCGTAGAGGACCACGGCTGCTGCCACCGATGCGTTCAGTGATTCGATCTCACCGGCCATGGGCAGGGCGACGATGAAGTCGCACTTTTCGCGGACCAGTCGGGACATTCCCGCGCCCTCCGATCCCACCACGAGGGCGATGGGACCCTGCAGATCCACGTCCGTATGGAGTTGAGTCCCGCCGCCGTCCAGTCCCACGATCCAGAGGCCGGCGTCCTTCAGCCTGTCGAGGGCGCGTGACAGGTTCACGACGCGAGCTACCGATACGTGCTCCAGTGCGCCGGCCGAAGCGCTGATAGCGCCGGGAGTGATCCCAACGGCGCGCCGCTCCGATATGACGAGTCCGTCCGCCCCCGCGGCGTCAGCGGTACGGGCGATCGCTCCCAGGTTGTGCGGATCCTCGATCCCATCCAGGACCACGATCAGGGCGCTCCGTCCAGATGCTGTGGCTGAGTTCAACAACTCATCGAAATCGGTGTAATCAGGGTCTCGAGCCTGAGCGATCACACCTTGATGTCGTCGAGTGCGCGCTCGTCGTTCGATATCCCGTCGGTTTTCGGACACGACTTCCACAGACAGCCCGGCGGCGCGCTCAAGTATTTCGTTGATCTGTGGTCCGCGTTCCGCTGTATCGAGGAGATACAGACGGTCGATCGGGGTTCCTGCACGGAGCGCTTCAAGTACGGCCCGGCGGCCTTCGATGGTGTGCGCGGCCCGGTCACGCCTCGTAGGCAAGAGGTTCCCCTGACACTGTCTGGTTGGGCATCACCCTTAGCGTAGCCGGTAATCGCCCGGAACGGCTCCCTGTGGGAACCACCGGGAAGGTTGCGATCAGGCCCGCATTCGATGTTGGTCCGTCTCCGCACTTCCGCGATTCCAATTAACGGCGATCATTTTATGATCCACCTTTGCTAATGCCAGGAGCTGCCGCGACCGGCCTGATCTTATGAAAGAGCAATACGTAAACGCGTTCCTTTTTCCCGCGACGCTGGTGTGGGAGAGCGAATTAAACACTGATCTCGAGTTCATCAGTGCCATGCCACGCCGTGACGACAAAACGATGTCAGACCTGTCGGTTCTCATACGGGTCACCGGGGATCTTGTTGGCTGGGTGAGCTATGAGCTACGGAAGAAGGACGCACTTCGCGTTGTGGGCACAATGATGTCTGAGCGCGTTTTCGAACTCGACGAGCTGGGACATTCCGCCCTGGGTGAAGTGGCCAACATGATCACGGGCAACGCCGCGACGGCCCTTGAGGTCGCCGGTTACACGTGTGATCTCAGGCCGCCGGAATTTCTCGCTGGATTGGGTCGAGATTTTCCTCCCACCCCTGCTCCGATACAGATCAGGGCGGATTTCAGGAGCGAGGTCGGCGTTCTTGCCGTGCGCATCGCACTGGGAGAATCGACCGGCGCGCAATTAGCTGCGTAATCGTTTCCCGAACCGATCTCGCCCGGGCGCGCGATGACCGGCCGGGCAGGCTGGCCGACGCTTTGTCCGTGACGAGACGCCGGACCGCTTAGCTCCAGGTTCTGTCGTGGGCGTCCAGCGCGTCCCATTCACCGGTCGGCTCGAACATCCCCTGGTGCGTGGCGAAATTCTCGTTCCCGCGGTTGAGGTGCTCCTCCACGGCCTCTTCGTTCAGCTCGATCCCCAGGCCGGGACCCTCCGGCGCCTGGATGTAACCATTCTCGACAATCGGCTTGCTGATGCCATCCACAAGGTCGTCCCACCATGGGTTGTCGACCGAGTGCATCTCCAGCGCCATGAAGTTTTCCGTGGCGAGCGCACAGTGGACGTTGGCCATCGCCACCACCGGAGAACCCGCCTGGTGCAACGCCATCATTACGCCGCATTCCTGGGCGTAGTCACCGATCTTCTTGGTCTCCAGTATCCCGCCTGAGGTCGCAAGGTCGGGGTGTATCACTCCGACGGCCCGGGAATCTAGTAGCGGCTTGAATCCCTCCTTGAGGTAGATATCCTCGCCGGTGGCGACCGGGGTGGTGCAGGACTCCGCGAGCCGCTTCCACTGGTCCGTGTACTGCCACGGGATCATGTCCTCGTACCAGGCCAGTGAGAACTGGTCCAGCGCCCGGGCGACCTTGATGCAGCTCTCCAGGCCGATGTGTCCGAAGTGGTCGGAAGCCAGGGGGATCTCGTATCCAATGATGTCCCGGACCGTGGAGACGTATTCCTGCATCGCTTCGATCCCGCTATCAGTGATCTGGATGCCGGTGAGGGGGTGGGAAACGTCAGTCGTCTCAAGCATTCCGGCCGGGTAGTTGAGTCCGCCTTCGATGCCCTCCGCGATCCAGGTTCCGATGTCCATTTTCAGGTAGGTGAAACCGCGCTCAATACGGCCTTTGAGCGCCTCGCCCATCGCTTTCGGATCGCGCAGTGCAGGAGTGTCTGCGTAACAACGCACGCTATCCCTGAACTTGCCCCCGGCGAGCATGTATGCGGGCACGCCGTACGCCTTGCCGGCGAGATCCATCAACGCCATCTCGACACCACACACACCGCCGCCCAGCCGCGCGTCTCCCCCGAACTGCTTGACCTTGCGGAAAAGCCTGTCGATTTCGGTCGGATTCTCGCCGAGCAGGCGGCTCTTCAGCATGAGCGCGTATCGTGCGCTCGCCCCGTCACGCACCTCTCCGAGGCCGACAAGGCCCTGGTTTGTGTAGATCCGGATGATCGGCCATCGCCAGTTGTCCTGGCCTACGACAGCGATGCGCATGTCGGTGATCTTCAGATCCGACGGCCGTGAACCGGTGCTTACTTTATCGAGGACGGCGTCGGATTCGGCATGGGTGGTCAAAGGTCGGGCTCCCGGGGGTGATGAGGAACGCCCAAGGTTATGGCGCGGCCGTCAATTGTGAGCGGTCAAGCGAGGCCACGCAATGTGTCGTGTGCCTGGATCGATTTCCGGATTCAGACGCGCAGGTATGGCAAGCAATGAGCTTCCCGCTTCCCACGTGGCCTTATGTGGTCGCGGTCATACGCTCGCGCAACCGGGGGAACCTGAGCGCTACTGCTCCGATGAGCAGGGCCCCCACCGTGGACATTCCGACAACGGCGGCGTGCGGGCCGAAGACGCTTGCCACCGCGCCGACCATGACGGCGCCGATAGGGAACGATATCAGGAACATGGTCTGGATCCCGATCAGCCGCCCGCGTACCTTCGCCGGAGTCGACAACAGGATCACGTTTGACTGCATGACCCCGAACATCGAGGCCGAGACGCCAAGCGAGAACAACAGGAAAAGGGTGAGTGGAAGCGTCGATGAAAGCCCCAGCGGGACACCGATCAACATCGACACGGATACCGCGATGAGAAGGGCTTTGCCCGGGGAAGCGATGCGCTTTCCAAACCAGGCCACGATTAGCATCGAACCGGCCAGTTCCCCGGCGCCCTGGGCGGACCACAGTGCCCCGAGTGTTCCGGGGCCTCCTCCAAGTACCTCCGTCGCAAAGATCGGGATCAGGTGGAGGAAGGTGAACGCAAATCCCTCGGCGGTGATGATTACCGCGAATACGGCGATGATCGTTGGGCGCGACCGGGCAACCTGGAACCCTTCAGCGATGGATTTCATGAGACCGGGCTGACTGGGTTGATCGTCGCGTACGCTGTCGATTTTATCGGCCGCTCTCGCCGGTACCGAGAACATGGCCAGAACTGCGAGTGAGTAGGCGATGGTCGTGCCGGCGAACATCAACGGCGCGTCTACAAAGGGCAGCAGAGCGCCGGCAATTATGGGACCGACGATGAGGGAAACGGTGAACGCAATCGCCTCAAAACCAAGTGCGCTGGTCAGTTCCCTCTCCGGCACCAGGTCTGCATACAGGGCGCGGAGGGCCGGAATCACGGCCGAGGCGAACAGGCCACCGATCGCCGTCAACGAGTAGATCATCCACAGGTTGGATCCGAAGCTGAAGAGCGCGAACGCAAGCAGGGCGGCGATGGCGACGCGACCCATGGTGGTGATCCGGATGAACCACACCTGGTTGACGCGATCCGCCATGGCGCCCCCTATCGGGCCGGCGATAACGAAGGGCGCAAGCCGGGCGAATACGCCAAGCGATACCAGAAAGGGAGAGCCGGTGGCTTCAACGATCACCCAGCCCACGACGGTGATCTCGACCCAGCGGGACAGGTGTATCAGGAGAAGCGCGCCCCATATCTGTCGGAAGGGAGCGATCTGGAGCGCTCCGGGCATCACAATCCTGCCAAACAGCCGGGTCGGGTCGATCGGCTGCGCGGCGACCGGCATGGTCGCTACTTGCTGCGTCATCTCTATTCAGTTCCCCTGTATTCGATTACTGGCGCAGGCGCCCGTTTTCACGGGCGAAAACCAGACAGCCGCCCCCTTCCAGATTGGAAGAGCGCGGCTGGTGGGCGTTTTTCGATGTCGCGACGGTACGGCCCTGTACGAGCCGGGATCAATGTTTGAAACCACTGATTTTGATTAAAGAATTGTTAAGTTTTGAAGCCGGTTTGGATCGAGGTGAAACTGCCATATCCTTGGACTCATGCTTCAGCGTCTCCGCCGGCTCTTTGATCGGCGCACACCGGTACATGGCCTGGACCCGTCTCGCGCCATGGCGCTTTACGAGCGCGGGGTTGGATTGTTCGATGAAGGCAAGTGGTCCGCTGCCGAGCGGGAGTTCACGAGAGCGATCGAGTCATCGCCGCCAATCGCCGGCATGTATCACCATCGCGGCTCGGCGTTCGCAGAGCAGGGCAAACACATGGAAGCGATTGCGGACTACGACGCGGCGATCAGGCTCCGGCCGGACTACCCGGACATATACGTGGACCGCGGCAACTCGTATCACGCGCTGGAACGCGACGAGCACGCGATCCGAGACTACTCAGAGGCAGTACGGCTCAGGCCGAACTATCCCGAGGCGTACGCGAACCGAGCGGCCGTTCACGCCGCGCTGGGTGACGATGTCGCGTCACGACGGGACGCTGACGAGGCGGTGGCCCGGGGGATAGATCGCGCCGCGCTGAAGGAGCTGCTGGAGGAAACGGTGAAAGCGCGCCGCGGCTAGGAGGGCAAGTCGTAGGGGCGGGTCCTGGTCCGCCCGTCGCCCATTCTTCCAAATGTCCATTTACCGGACGCGCGTTAATCGCCGTTGACCAGCGCGTTCGCCGCACGGCTGGAGGGCGGAGCAAGCCCCGCGCCCCTACCAGATCATCGCAGTCATCCTGGTTCTTCGCCGAAGCGTCACCCGGAAAAGAACCCCGATTGCGGGGGCCTTTGACCTCCCTCACCCTCGTTGAGACTGGCCTCTCCCACCGGGAGAGGGGGAGCACCTACGCTCCGTGTATAGCCTCGCCCTCGACGGACAGCGCTGCTTCCATGAGCGCCTCTGAGAGCGTCGGGTGGGCGTGCGTGGTCCAGGCGATCTCGTCCGGCGTTCCTTCCAGCGTCTTCACGACGCCGATCTCTGCCAGGAGCTCGGTCACATCCGGGCCGATCATGTGCGCCCCGATGATCTCGCCGGACTCGGCATCCGACACGATCTTGATGAAGCCGTCGTACTCGTTCAACGCGATCGCCTTCCCGTTCCCGCGGAAGATGAACTTGCCGGAGTTGACGTTCATGCCCTGTTCTCTGGCCTGTGCCTCGGTCAGTCCGATGCTTGCCACCTGGGGCTGGCAGTAGGTGGCCCGGGGCATATCTGAGTAGACGATGTCCGGTGTTTCCATGCCCTTGATAGTCTCGGCGGCCACCACTCCCTGCTTGAAAGCAACGTGGGCGAGCAACAGTTTGCCCGTAACGTCGCCGACGCAGTAGATGTTCGGCACGTTGGTCCGCATCTTGCCGTCTATCGGTATGAAGCCGCGCTCATCCAGCGCGACACCGGCGGCCTCGAGGCCGATGTCGTCGGTGTTTGGCGCCACGCCGATTCCCAGC
This sequence comes from uncultured Dehalococcoidales bacterium, assembly GCA_964474025.1. Taxonomy (GTDB): domain Bacteria; phylum Chloroflexota; class Dehalococcoidia; order Lucifugimonadales; family Lucifugimonadaceae. The sequence continues at coordinate 334,433 of CAYYRD010000001.1, forward strand.
AGCACCATGTCGCACTCGAAATCGGCCTGATCCCCGGCAGCTTCGTAGTTGACGATCGTCTTGCCGTCACGCCGTTCCGTTCCCGCGACGCGTGCACCGGTTACGTACTTGATCCCCAGCTTCCTGTACGCGCGCTCCAACTCAACGGACACCTCTTCGTCTTCGTTCGGGACGAGGTGGTCCAGCATCTCGAAGATCGTGACCTCGGCCCCGTAGGCCCTGAAGTAGTAGGCGAACTCGACGCCGATCGCTCCGCCGCCGACGATGCCGATGGCCGAAGGCGTGTCACGCATCTCAAGCGCGTTCCGGCTGGTGATAACGGACTCGCCGTCGATCTCAAGCCCGGGCAGGGAACGCGGTCGCGCGCCCGTGGCGATGACGATGTTGGTGGCGCTGAGTTCCGGGCCGTCCTCGACCTTGATGGTGGTCGAGGAGGTGAGACGGCCGGTGCCGCGAAAGAGTTCAATCTTGTTCTTGCGAAGCAGGTAGCCAACGCCCTGCGTGAGGGTGCTGGATACCTTTCGGCTGCGGTCCACGGCCTTTCCCATGTCCGCTTTGAAGTTGTCGAACGAGAAGCCCCACTCGTCGGCGTCCTTCATCTGGTTCAGGAGTTCGGCGTTTTTGAGAAGGGATTTGCTGGGGATGCAGCCCCAGTTCAGGCAGACGCCACCAAGCCCGCCGATGCCGGTGCCGTCATCCTTTTCGATGACAGCGACGCTGAGACCTAGCTGCGCGGCCCGGATGGCGGCGTGGTATCCGCCCGGTCCGGCGCCGATGACCACGAGATCGAAGCTGGTTTCCGCCATTCAGGTTGTCTCCTTCAGGGATGTCCGGCGCGCGCAACGGCCGCGTTGTGTCTAACGGGAGAAGCGATTATACGCGGCTCGGGTGTACTCCCAGCCCGAAGGGCCCGAGAGAGTTACCGACTGTGGATGTTCGGAGAAGGCCAGTGACCGTTACTTATTTGCGTGGCGATATGGCCCCCAGACTCCTGCGTGTCGGGCCGTACAAGATGAGCGTCGCTCCGTAGTGGTCCACGTGTTAGCAACGGCAACCTGCGCGGTACGATGGTTATGCTTGGAATGACGCCCGCGGGGGAGTGGCGAAATGGCAGACGCGCATGCCTTAGGAGCATGTGCCGCAAGGCGTGCCGGTTCGAATCCGGCCTCCCCCACCA
>CAYYRD010000002.1:0-284634 GCA_964474025.1 uncultured Dehalococcoidales bacterium
GTATGGCCGTCACGACGCAGCAACCCTCCCCTCGCGCTCGGTCACGAGAAGGACGGCTCGCCGCGCGAGAAGCGTGAGTCTTCTGATATGAATGCCGCCGCCAGCCTCGTTGGCAGCCCGGGGGAGGTGGCCGGCTTCATGACGTGGATGATGCGTGAGGACAATCATGCGGACGCTCTGCCCGGCAGTTCACTTGAAGAGATGCTCACGCCGGCGGTCCCGGTGAACAACTCGCAGTCATGGCACACCGAGTGGCCACGCAGTGACGCCGATGTCAGTGACACCGTCTCATGGGGCCTGGGCTGGTCGCTGGAGCATGAGCCGGGTGAATCCGGGCCGGCTCCGTGGTTCTGGCACTGGGGCGACAACAGCGTCTACTTCAACTTCGCCATCGGATCACGCGAATCACGCTCCGGCGTAGTGGTTATGACCAACAGTGCCTTCGGTTACCAGCTCTGGAAAGACGTGGTCGATATCGCCCTCGGCGGCGATCACCCGTCCCTGGACTGGGTGGCAGATGTGTACAGCTCAAGACACCGGCGACCGACGTGAGCGAGCATGTTTTCGCGCGGCAAGCAAGGTCCCGAGGTGCGCCGTTTCCATTTTGATGGTGGCAACGAATAACGAATGGACCGACGGGTAATCCCGTTTCGGACGTTGCCATCTCCACCAGCACGCTCAACGCACCTCGACCCAGACATCTACGGTGTGGTAGCACGTTGGCCCTTCGATAGTCCTCATGGTGGACCGGGGGATCAGGGCTGCGCGTGACCCGGGCTAGACCGTCACGGTTACCCGCCCATGCCGAGGTTCTCGCAGGATGCGGACAAGACGCCCGTGCTACTTGAACGCCGGGATCACCCTGTCGCAGAAGAGCCGCATCGAACGTTCGATATCGCTTTCGGAAATCTCTTCTCCGGCGTTGAACTCGGCGACTACGGACGTCAGCCTGAGGCGTTCCTTCAGTTCATGGATGCGATCTATCACCATCTCCGGGGTGCCTACGACCACCTTGTCCGTGCTCACTCGATCCCATGAGAGGCTCGCCAGTTCGGCGGTACGAGATGCGCGTTCCGCGTCGTGCGCCACGTCCGCTCGGCCCGCCGTCACCGCTATCTGGCCTCCCAGCCGCCTGAACTGTTTCATGAAGCTGCCCTCCGGTACCGACAACGCTTCCTCCCGTGATTCCGAGATGTACACGGGGATGCGAATCGATACGTCGGGAGGTCCGTCAAAACCCGCTTCTTCACGGGCGGCCTGGTAGCTGGCGACGTAGCCCTCGACAAGGGCAGTGTCGTGCTGACGGACGCCGACAAATAACGGCAGATCCAGTTTGCCGACCACGGGGAACGAGGTGGCAGAGTTTGCCGCCATTCTCAGGGGCGGATGCGGCGTCTGGAACGGCTTCGGGCTGAGGCAGACATCGTCATACGAGTGAAACTTGCCCCGGTATGAGAAGCGTTCGTTGGTCCAGAGGCCTTTGATAATCTCAAGGTCCTCGAAAGTCCGTTCACTGCTGGTCGAGTAGTCGATTCCGTATCCGTCGTACGCCGCCGGCGAGCCACTTCTGCCGACGCCGAATTCGAACCGCCCTTCGCTGATCTGGTCCAGCGTGGCGGTCTCTTCGGCCACTCGCATCGGGTCGGTCAAAGGGAGGACCAGCACCGCGGTCCCTACCTTCACACGCTCGGTCCGCGCCGCTATCGCGGCCCCGACCGTCATGAGGGATGTGAGCACGGCCCGTTCCGGTGTGAAGTGGGATTCGGCCATCCATATGGCGTCAAAACCGGCCTGCTCCGCAAGATCGACCTGGCGCCACCCTTCAGCGAAATGTTCCGCCTGCGCCCGACCCGGCCGGGCGTGGAATTCCATGAACGTGCCGAATTCCAAAGGTGCCTCCCCTTCCCGTTTACGTGATCAGAACTGCCCGGACAGTAACGGAGGCGAGGCGATACGTCGAGCGCGAGGCGGGCTAGCGCTCTTGTCGCGCCGTCAGCCGGTCCGATTCCACCGACTCGGACCAGGTCTCGAGTTGGGAGAGCATCCGCCGTGTCCGCTCCGGGTCTGCTTCCGCCAGGTCGTGCCGTTCGAGCGGATCGTCGGCTATGTTGTACAGCTCCGGTGGTTGAGCATCCGGGATGATGCGTTCCGGCTCTGGCCAGTCGGCGATGCGGGTCACCGTCGATGGCCTGTACTTGTAATCGATATCACGCTGGATGTACATGTCCATGAGTCGCTGGTCTTCAGGCGTGGCGGGGACAATTCCCGCGATGTCAGGCCGCACCAGCTTCCAGTCGCCGTCACGCATGGCGGCGTTAGTGGTCGGTATCGGGCTGTAGTTGTTCCACTGCCAGAAGCGCGGGGGTGACGATGTGTTCGATTCGCCTCGTAACTCGGGCAGCACGTCATGGCCGTCGAGCGGCGGTCCGTCCGGCCGTTCTGTTCTGGTTATGCCCAGCAAGGTCGGAACCCAGTCCGTGAAGTGAATGACGTCTTTGACCTCCCTCCCGCCGTCCAATCCGTCCGGCCAACGCACCACCATGGGCACGCGGATCCCGCCCTCGTACACGGAGCCCTTTGCTCCATTGAAGCCACAGTTATAGCGGGTGGTGTCGATGCTCACGCCACATGGCACCTGGTCCGGCCGGAGCATGAAGGCGGGACCGTTGTCGCTGGTGAACTGGACGATGGTGTTGGCGGCGATCCCGGCATCGTCGAGCGAACCCAGGATTCGGCCGACGCCCCGATCCATCACCTCGATCATGGCGTAGGTGAGCGCGACGCCCTCGGATAAGCCCATTTCACGGTACGGCGTCGCCACGCCTTCCGGCGCCTGGAGTGGTGAGTGCGGGGCGTTGAACGTGACGTTCAGGAAGAAGGGCTCAGCCGCGTGGCGTTGGATGAAATCGACCGCCTCTTCGGCCAGCACATCGGTAAGGTAGCGGCCATCAGATTCCTCGAACGACCCGTTACGGTCCAGCCGCCAGCGGTAATAATCGGCCCAGCCGCCACGGAACCCGGCGAACTCGTCGAATCCCCTCGCGTTGGGGTGGAACCGCGGATCCAGTGCTCCCAGGTGCCACTTGCCGACCAGTCCCGTGGCGTATCCGGCGGCCTTGAGCGCGTCCGCCAGCGTGACCTCGTCCAGTCCGAGCCTGTCGTAGCCCAGGGTTTCTTGCGGCGTGATCGCTCCGGTGCGATGTGGGTAGCGGCCGGTCATGAGTGCCGCACGGGCCGGGGCGCAAACCGGCGAGCCGGAGTAGTGCTGCGTCAGGCTGACGCTTTCGTCGATCAAGAAATCCAGTACCGGAGTGCGGACGTGGCCGTCGTTAAAACGCCCGAAATCACCGTAGCCCATGTCGTCGGCAACTATCAGGACGATATTTGGGGCGGGCATTGGGTGGGTAGACCTTTCGATGTGTGAACAGACCGATGCATTGTCTCCGAAACGTGCCCGGGTAATTCATATCGATCCCAAAACGCTCTGGAACCTTTGCCAACGCGTCCCGGGGGCCGAGATCTGCCTGGACGCGGATATGAGCGGATCCTGAATCAAGTTCAGGATGACATTGTGTTTGCATCAACGCGGCATTCCATTCATACGCGCTCCGTTTCGTATTCCGGGCTAGACTTCCGGGCACAACGCGCTTCGTTCGCTGATCATCGAGGACACGCTCACAATGACGACAACCGTTCCGGGCAGCACAGGGACCTCCAACCGGCGTGAAGCGAAGCGCACCCCGGGCAAGTGGCGGTCCTGGGAAACGACGGAGGGTGCGATTCGCGCTCCGCACCGCTCGATGATGCGCGCTATGGGCCTGTCAGATAAAGACATCAATCAGCCCTTCGTCGGTGTCGCTTCCATGCATAACGAGGTGACCGTCTGCAACTTCGGCATCGCGCCACTTGTGGAGGACGTGAAGCGTGGCGTGTCCGAGTCCGAGGGCACACCCTTCATGTTCGGCACGATCACGGTGTCCGACGCCATCTCGATGGGCACCGAGGGCATGAAAGGCTCTCTCGTGAGTCGTGAGGTGATCGCCGACTCGATAGAGACGGTCTGTTTTGCTGAGCGTTTCGACGGCGTGGTGCCGATCGCCGGGTGCGATAAGTCTCTGCCGGGCTCGATGATGGCCATCGCCCGCCTGAACATCCCGGCGGTGTTCGTCTACGGCGGGTCGATCCTCCCGGGTAGCTGGGAGGGCAAACCGTTCCAGCTCCAGGATGTTAACGAGGGTGTCGGCAAATTCCAGGTCGGCGAGATCGATGATGCCACGTTGCGGGCGATGGAGATAGCCGCCTGCCCGGGACCGGGCGCATGCGGCGGGATGTTCACCGCAAATACGATGTCCAGCATCGGCGAGGCGGTAGGTCTGTCTCTGCCGGGATCGGCCTCGGAACCCGCGGTTTCAAGCCGAAAACGCGACTCGTCCCGGCGGGCGGGTGAAGCCGTCATGAATCTGCTGCGAGAGGACATCCGGCCTTCCGACATTCTGACGCGCAAGGCATTCGAGAACGCCGCCACGCTCGTCGTGGCGCTTGGAGGTTCTACTAACAGCGCTCTCCACCTCCCGGCCATCGCGTACGAAATGGGTATCGACCTGACCCTGGAGGACATTCACGACATCAGCATGCGCACCCCGCTCATCGCAGACATGAAGCCGGGCGGAAACTTCTTGATGTATGACCTGGATCTCGCGGGCGGTATCCCGCTTGCGATGAAGCGCCTGCTGGACGCCGGGCTGCTCCACGGGGACGCTCTCACGGTCACGGGCCAGACTATCGCAGAGAACCTGGCCGCCGTCCCTGACGATGGATCGCAGATGACGGTGCTCAAAACCCCCGAAGATCCTTTTGCCGCCACCGGCGGGCTGGTGGTGCTGCACGGAAATCTTGCGCCTGATGGAGCGGTGTTGAAGGTGGCCGGACACGACTACGGATCACGATGGAGCGGCCCGGCGCGCGTGTTTGATCGCGAGGAACATGTGATGGAGGCGCTGCAACAGCGTGCCATCAAGAAGGGAGATTTTGTCGTGATCCGGTACGAAGGCCCGAGGGGCGGGCCGGGGATGCGCGAGATGCTGGACGTTACCGGCGCCATCCTGGGCCAGGGCCTCGGGGAGCACGTCTTCCTGATGACTGACGGCCGGTTCTCCGGCGCGACCCACGGCCCGATGATCGGCCACGTCGGTCCGGAAGCTGCCCTGGGCGGGCCGATCGCGGCGCTGAGGGATGGCGACGTCATCGAGCTGGACCTCGATAAGTTCGAACTCAGCGTGCGGCTGTCTGATGAGGAGCTGGCAGACCGCCTGGCCGATTGGACGGCGCCGCCGCCGCCATACACCCGCGGCACCCTCGGCAAGTACATCCAGCTGGTTCAACCGGCAGCGAGGGGCGCCGTGACCGGTTGAGGTTTCGCGGGCGTCAAACCGCCTGCAGACGTTCACACTCTTATTCGTCCGCGTCGTTGGTTCCTCGCAGCGTGACTCAAGACTGAGTTCGAATACTCACGCTTTTCGCGCGCGATTCCTCATATGCAACTCACAGGATCGTGGATTCATTCACGAACCCTTCACAGTCATTCGCCATCATATGTAGGGAAGGGGTTCCTGCCCAAACGACACGGAGGACCCCGATATGACCGGGAGGATCAGCAATGTTGTGGTTCAACGCCTGCCCCCATTGCTCCACCGGAACGGTGGAAGCGAAAAGCGATTATGAAGGCAGATACCTTCAGTGCCTGAGCTGTTCCTGGACGCTCTATGCTCCTCGGTACGGTCGAGTAGACGCGGCTCGAGATCCGTTGCTGGCAACGTCAATCCCGGGGCCCGAGAAATCGCCTCATGATCCTTCACAGGAAGCTGCCTGATCGTCTGATCATTGAGCGCACGCACGCTCCCTCTTGCGTAGGCGACGCGAAAAGGGGCGGTCCATGCCGACCGCCCCTTCTTCGTTAGATCTTCGGGAGTCGTTTTGCGACTATCGGAGGTCCATGATCGAGTCGAGCCTGCCGGGCATCTTGCGCTCGATGTTGAGCGTCGCGCCGGATTCGGGCTTGAGTTCGATCGTCCACTTGTCATTGACGCCGATGATGTTCGTCGTCGTGGCGAAACCACCGAGACCGCCGCCACCACCGGCCGCCATGAGGACGATACCGCTGTTGTCGGTCGCGTTCGTCACGCCGAAGTCGCGGTCAAACAACCAGACGGTGATTTCGGCCTTCTCGCCGGGGTCCAGGAGGTTGTCGGAGTTGTCATATCCGGGCCAGGTGATTGACCACGGCACATCGCTCAGGAACTGGTTATCGTCTGCGTAAGAGACGATCATCTTGTACTGTGCGCCCGCGGAAATGTCCGGGTCGTACGACGCGCCATCGGCCGTGTACGGCGGCGTCAGGTTGATCGGCTCGCCCTGGACGGCGTTGGAGACCACGAGGGTGATCTTGTAGATCGTGTCCGATGCGGACGTTGTGCTGTGCCGGCCTTTGTACGCGATGACGCTGCCGCGCGGCTCAAGTGAGCTGCGGACTTCGTCGAGGCCTGCGAAAACGGTTTCTTTGCTTCTCTCCGAGGAGAAGATTCCGGTAGAGAGGACCGTGAACGCGAACACCGAGGCGACCACGACGAATGCGATCAGGATGATCGCCGTTTCGAGACCCGTGATACCCCGCTGCGTCCCGGCCCGGCCATTTATTAGCTTGAACATTCCTTGAGAACCTTCGATCTGGGAGCGATGCGACCCCCGCTCTATCTGCCCGCAAGTACGTGCAGCACGCGGGAGACCCGTTTGAGGAGTGATATTCCAACGTTAAGATCGAGGTTTATCGCTCTCCACCGAGCACGCTCCATTTATCGATGACGCGGACCGCCAACAGCGAGCACACAGCTACATTCAGCGATTCGGCCTACCACGCCCGGTAATTGCCACAGGTCGCACGATCAGCGGCGGCGATGAGGCCGACGGTCAGTTTCCGGACTGAGACCGTTCGCGCGGCGCATTGCAGGCTTCCAGGGCGAGATGTATGTACACCTGGGAACCTTTGTGGAGGTCATCCGCATTGGCGTGTTCGCCTTCGATGGGGTAGTAACCGGAGCCGCCGTAGGCCGAGCGGCCGGCCGGGCCGTAGCAGATCGCCGGCACTCCCGCCCGGATCATGGTCGCCGTGTCAGCGACCCAGGAATCGAACGTGATTTCCGGTGCGACGCCGTGAACGGCTGTATGGGCGCGCGACATCGCTCCGACGACGTACTCGTCTTCCGATACCTCGGCGCCGTCCGGTGTCTGGATCACGCTCATCGTTAGGTCCAGTTCAGGGTCGCGCGACCGGCAATCGTCCATGAGCGCCTCTACCTCTCTGACGACATCGATCACGCGCTGGCCCGGCACGGTATCGACCTCCAGATAGACGCGAGAAAAGGGCGCGAGCTTGGTAGGCCGCCAGGGATGGCCGGCCTCCATGGCGACGATCGCTACGTTGGTCGCCTCCTGCCCCCTGTACGTGTGGGCCGCCTTGTAACCGGGCGCCCAGGCTCTGATCGCCGTCATTACATCCTGCGATTTTTCGATAGCGTCCACGGCGGGTTTGACGGCGATTTCCTCGCCTCCCCTGGCATAGGTGGCTCCCGGGTTTCCGGAGATCCTGATCTCGAAGTAGACATAACCACCGGATGCTATGGAAACACGCCCCGAGGTAGGCTCCGGGCAGACCGCCATGTCCGCGGATACACCATTGCCGACCATGAAGTTCGCCCCTACACCGCAGCCCCGGTAACGCGCTCCCTGGTAGCGGCCGACCTGGGTGTGACAGGTCTCGCCAACGACGCAGGCCATGATCAAATCACCGGCCGGGCGAACGCCTGATCGTACTATCGCCTCGAACGCCGCCACTGCGGAGGTCAGGCCGCTCTTCATGTTGTACGCGCCTGCGCCGTAGATCCAGTCGTCTTCCATGTACGAGGCGGGCTGGTACCCGGGGCCGAGTTCCTTGACGCCCTCTTCGTCGCCGCCCCATGTCGTGTCCATGTGGCCGAACAACATGAGCGATGATCCGCCGCCGGTCCCCTTGAGGGTCGCGATCACGTTCGGCCGGCCGGGCTCGACCTCCTGCATCGTGACTTCGACTCCAAGTTTTCGGAATCGTCCCGCCAGGTAGTCAGCGAGTTCCTTTTCGCCGCCCATGGGGCTGGGAATATCTATCACGTCCCGGGTGAGCTTGACCACATCGCCACGTGTGAGGGTGTCGAGTGCCTGCTGAAGATCTGTCGTCAAGTCGCAAGTCCTCCTTGGTCCGTTCCGCCCATCTGCGGCGCGGCACGAATGGGTCACGTCAACGCCGCTGAACAATGTAGGCTGCGTAAAAAAAAGCGCCGGTGCGCGTGCGCGACATCCGGGCAGGGTAACCTCGGCGGCCGACAGCGTACGGGAACGGAGTAACTTTTGAAAATAACCCGAGTCGAGGCCATAGCAATCCGAATCGAGCCGGACGCCGGCAGCCGTACGTTCTCACCGACCAGGCCGACCAACAACTCCGATCCTGCCGCGGAAATCTACCGGAAGCGAATCGTTGAGCACCACACCTGCCTGGTCCGGATCGAAACGGATACGGGTGTGGTGGGTTGGGGCGAGGGGCAGGAGGCAAGCGCGCCCCGGGTCATCAAGACGATCATCGAGGACATATGTGCGCCGTTCGTGATCGGACGAAACCCTTTCGACATCGAAGCGACATGGGCTGAGCTGTACCAGGTGGAACGAGAATCCGGCCACCTGACCGGTTTCTACATGGACGCGCTCGCGGGAATCGACCTCGCGTTGTATGACCTGATCGGCAACGCGCTGGGACAACCCGTGCACGGTTTGCTCGGAGGACGGATCCGGGACCGGCTAAAAACGTATGCGGGATTCGGCGGGGTGGATCCGGACACGACGGCCGAACTCGCGGCGGAGCATGTCGCCGCCGGCTTCCGCTCTTTGAAGTTGCACGTCGTGAACATGGGGAACGAACGAATCGTCGAGATCGTCAAAGCGATGCGTGCCCGAGTCGGAGACGACATTGAACTGATGGTGGACGTCCACATCAGTAAAGACGTCTCCGGGGCGATCAAGCTGGGACGAAAGCTGGAGGATCTGGGCGTGCGATGGTTGGAATCGCCGACCGCACCGGAGGACCCGCGAGGAAGCGCCGATATAGCGCGAGCGCTCGATATGCAGGTGGCGTCCGGCGAATGGTTGCGCACCGCATGGCAGTGGCGCGAGTTCCTTGAGGCGCGCGCTCTGGACGTTGCGATGCCGGACATCTCCCGGTCCGGGCTAACGGAGAGCAAGCGGATCGCCCAGCTTTGCGACACTTACAACATCCCTGTTACGCCACACGTCGGGCTGGGGGGAACAATAGCCCTGGCGTCGTCGATCCAGTTCTCCGCGACCATCCCGAACTTCCAGATCCTCGAACACATGCACCTCGCTCATGAGCTGCGTTCAAAGATCTGCGCGGAGTACCCGAGCCCGGTGGACGGGGAGTTCCTGGTCACGGACATGCCCGGGATGGGCGTGACCATAGATGAGGATGCAGTGCGCCGGTACGCGATTTAGGACGGGTGGTCTGATTTCCCGTCAACCGTCGTTCATGGAGGAGCGGGAGCAAGCGGCGAATTCCTCAAGCTAACCCCCGGGCCGGTCTCGCACGACATCCAGCGCCGCGAGGCCCAGCTTCAGGACGTCTTCCGGCGGCTCCTCGTCCCGTCCGTTCGGCGCTGCTCGCCTTGCGGCTGACACGAGGTCCGCCCTCGTGAACCAGTGCCATCCATCCATCGGCGTCTGTTCCGCCCGCGTCGGGACGGTGAAGTAGATGAAGTCGATGTGTTTGTGTGGGCCATCGACCGGGTCCTGGATGTCTTCGATCATGATCGAGTGGGGCACCGGCACGTGTGGCAGCGATTTGACGGGCGGAGGGGAGGATGTCGGCACCAGTTCAACATCGAGGCCCGTCTCTTCAAGTGCCTCCCTGATGGCGGCCTGGAGCGGGTCCTCGTTCGCTTCTACGTGGCCGCCGGGCGGCAACCATGCCTGCACCTTGGCGTGCCAGTGCAACAGGACGGCGTCTTCCCGGACGACAAATGTCGTCGATGTGAAATGCCTGATTTCGGGATTGTCGATCATGTCGGTCTTGATGTGGGGAACTGTCCGGGGAGACGAAAAATACAGGGGGAGACAAAAAAAGTGGGGCCACCGGGCTGGGAGGTAAATCCCTGCCGGGTGGCCCCACTCCTGGAGGCAATCTGCCTACTTGGGCGCCTTAAAGCAGACTACCCCCGTTGGTACTATCAGACATTAAATCGACCACCTCCTTCTTTTATTCAAGTGATGCAGGTCACCCCGGTCATGGAGCTACTGCGCAGAACTCGTGTTCCGCTGCGCTGAGTATACCGCAGCCGGGCGGTTTCGCTACCCGGGCATACACGGGACCGGGATTGCGGATTACTCAAGGCGCAATTCTGGATCGGGTGATTACGGGGCGATGAACCAGCGCTGTTTTCTCTCGGAGGCAAACTCGCCCTTCTCGGCGGCCAGTTCCAGGGAAGCGTCGTCGAAGGGGGCCGTGGGACTCTGACCCGGAAGGAAGTTGGCGTTTACCTTGCCGACCAGGTTGTCTCCGAATTCGACGTAACAGACCCCTGCGCCCTGGAACGGGATCGGCGAGCCGGCGCCCTTGATCTCTGCGATGAGGTGCTCCGCCACAGCGCGGGCCTCGCTTTCGGCAAATACACCGGCCTTGGGGGCTGGTGCGCTCGTGACGTCGCCGACGGCGTACACGTCGGGGAATCGAGTGGAGAGGTTCTTGTCGTCCACCGGGATCCAGCCACCCTCGGCGAGGCCCGACGCCTCGACAACCTCCGGCACCCGGTGTACCGGGATGCCGAGGAACAGGTCGAAAGGGATTTCGCCGCCTTCGCTGGTCAGCGCGACCTTTCTGCCGGGATCGATGGATGTGATAACCGTGTTTGGCTGGTACGAAATACCCAACTCTTCGAAGCGCCCGAGGATGGCCTTTGATCCGTCCGGGGACGGCGGAACCGGTATCGGCCACTGGGAGACGACGCTGATTTCGGCATCTGACCGGATCCCGCGTTCCGTCAGCCATTCATGCATCAGCATCGCCGCCTCGCATGGCGCTGGCGGACACTTGTAAGGCTGGCCGAGGATCCCGATCACGATGGACCCTGATTTGAACTCGTTCAGGACTTCGTTAAGCGCCAGCGCGCCGTCGAACGAGTAAAACTCGTGCCCGCCAGCGACGAAGCCTGGCGTGGAGTTAAAGTCGTAGTCGGCTCCGAGTGCGACCACGAGGATGTCCGGTTGATATGTGTGAGCGTCCGTCGTGACCATCTTCGTCGACGCGTCTATGGAGACCACGGTCTCCTGCCGGAACTCGACACTGGGTTTCACGATATCGCGGTAGTAGAGGCTGATGTCTGACATCGATGCACGGCCGAACATGAGGTCGAATTTCGAGAACCCGAACCTGAAGGCCTCGTTCTTGTCGATGAGGGTGACCTGCACCTCATCCGCTACTTCAGCGGAGAGCCTGCTGGAGAGTTCGAGGCCGCCGAATCCGGCGCCGAGGATCAAAATATTTTTTGTCATCGGCACAGTGTAATTGATGCATATGCGTTAATTCAGCCTCCCGGTCGAGGCGTCGTGCGTGCGGACTACGGATTGGTCTCCCACCGTCGGGCGCTCCGGGCGACGACCAGACAGAGAAGCGCCACCAGGAGGGCGATCGGGGCGTTCCTGAATCGCTCCCAGTTGCTCGATGAAGCGAGGTTGGCGACCGTGCTCAGCCCGGGTAGCGCAACAAAGGCCCACGTGCCCCAACGCAACGCGGGCGCCGGGATGATCGATGGCACACGGTAGCCGACGCGGCCTCTAAGGATGAACGTGCCAGCGATGAAGACCACGGCTGAAAAAGCGCTCGCTACACGGAGGTTGCCCGGCAGATGGTCGTACTCGCCGCCCGAAACGGCGTTCAGGCCCCATGAACCGCCGGACGCCCGGTACGTCTGAAGCACAGCGAAGACGACCATGACCGCCGCGGCCACGAGAGCAGCGCTGCGCGCCACGCCCGGAGAGGGATCGGAAAACACCTTGAGCATCGTGACACCGTAGCCGGAGAACGAGCGCGTTACGGTGAGGCTCGTGTGAGAGAAACGAGACCCCCCCACGCGGGGCCGAACGTTCAAAGTGTCCGACCCCGCGACGATCATCGCAGGATTCCTCATCGGGCAAAAACGTCAGCCGGACTTCCGGTACACGGCGTCTCCGGGGCGCGTTCTGCCGTCCACCTTGATGGCGACATCGTCGCCGGCGTAGGCGATATCGACTCGCTTGCGATCGATCTCCATCGACTCGACTTCCTGCTCCAGGTTTGTGCTGTGTCCAACTACCTGGATCCTGTCACCCAGGCGGATCGGTTCTTCGAGTTGCAGCGCAGCTACGCCGAGGTGAGTGAAGTAGTGGGTCACCTGGCCGATGAGGGTTGCCGAACTCGGACGATGCGCCGTGCTGCTGCCGAAGAGGACGTTGTGGATCGGCTGTTCCAACGATTGCGCGATGTCCGTGAACGACACGACCCCGACGAGACTTCCTCGTTGCACTATGGGGAGACGTTTGATGCGCATCTCCCGCATAAGCCCGGCGGCTTCCAGCGTATCGGTTTCCGGGGAGCCGGTGATGGCGGGGGTGGACATGTGCCCGGCGACCCTGCAACCGACCGATGGGTGGCCCGCTGCAACGCATCCAACGAGGAGATCCCTGTCAGTGATGACGCCGTCGACCGACTGTTCGTTCCCGACGACCAGCATGCCCACATCCTGGTCGCGCATGAGTTTCGCCGCTTCTGCGACGTCGGCGTCCGGATCGAGCGTAGCAACGCCCATCACCATGATGTCTTTAATTTGCACGGCGTCCCTCCATAACTCGCTGGGAAGAGGGCCCCGGACTTAGATGCCCCTGGGGGCGCAGCGTACGGATGCTCCCAACGGGGTTGATGCGCCGTCTACGCCGGTGGCGGATGGCACGCGACAGGATGCAGCCACGTAACGCCCCCACCCGGGCGCGTGCTCATTAAATCGCTATCGCGCCGCATAACGCCTGAAGAAAATGTGAGACTCGGCGAGTTCCGATGAAGATAGTGTGAGAGAAGCTTCGTTGTCAGGTGATGCACCAGTGTCCTGAGGCACTCGAAGGGCCGGATTGTGCTTCAACTTTCTGGGATCAGGCCATGGACTCAGAGCTACAGCCCCAGCTTCGGGAACACTTCTGGATTCACGACGACCTGCGGCCGCTCGTCCCGCAAGGCCTGGGCGGCCTCTTCTCCGGCGCGGCGGCAGATTGTTGCCCAGCCGATCTCGGACGATCCCGCTATGTGCGGTGTGACGATCACGTTCTCGAGGTGCAGGAGAGGATTATCCGGGTCCGGCGGCTCCTGCTCGAACACGTCAAGGGCGGCTCCGGCTATCTTCCCGTCCATCAACGCCGCCAGTAAAGCGTCCTCGTCCACGACCGGCCCTCGGGACGTGTTGATGACGTATGAATCCGGCTTCATCAGGGCCAGCGTCTCCGAGTTGACCAGGTGATGCGTTTCCGGGTTGAGCGGCGTGTGCAGCGAAACGTAGTCGGACCCGGAGAAGATCATTTCCACATCATCCACGAATTCGACATCGTATTCGGTCGCCAGCCAGGGTCCGACGTACGGGTCATACACAAGCACGCGCATGCCGAGCGCGCGGCCTTTGCGCGCCGTGGCGCGTCCGATGTTGCCCATGCCGATCACGCCCAGTGTCTCGCCGTAAATGCGCCGGGCGACGGAGCGCGAATCGTTGCCGATCCAGCGACCCTCGGTCACGTCCCGGTCTTTACGTTTCAGATCTCGTGCGCAGGCGAGGATCAGGGCCAGGGCGTGGTTGGACACCTCTTCGCTGGTCGCCCCGGCGATGTTGGTCACCATCACGCCGTTATCGGTGGCGGCCTGCAGGTCCACCGTGTCATAGCCGTGCCCGTACCGCACCATTAGTTTGCAATTGTCCATCTGCTCAAACATTTCGCGAGGGATATCGGAGTGGTAGTTGAGGACCACCGTCGCCTCCTTGATCGCCTCAAACACCTCGCCCTGTGACGCCACGGGAGCGCAGACGATATCGCAGTCGATCCCTGCGAGGGCGGCTCGCTCCTCGACCATGGGGTCGTCATATGACGAGATCAGGACGACCTGTGGGCGGTCTGGCATGTGTTGCTCCTGTGACCTGGTTTGTCTGTGTGACGGTATGTAAGGACGCGAACGCATGATAGCGGCGGGGAGTGAGAGTGTTGATGCCCGGCCCGATATCATTCCTCCTGTGAATTCCCAGGAAAGTAACGGCAACGACCCCCGCGACGGCAATGGCGAACGCGCACTGCGTGCAGATATCCGGCTGCTCGGCGACGTGCTTGGACGCGTGCTTCGTTCACAGTTTGGCGACGAGCTTTATGAACTTGAGGAGAGCGTCCGCGCACGGACGCGATCGCTGCGAGAGACGCCTGATCCTCAGCTTCAGAGCGATCTGTTCAGGGAGCTGGATTCCACTCCACTGTGGTCCGCCGTCAGGCTGGTCCGGGCGTTTACGATCTACTTCCACCTGGCCAACACGGCCGAGCAACTCCACCGCGTAGACACGATGAGCCAGGGTCCGGGCGGGGACGACCCGCTCGGCGATGCGTTTGAGCGGATTGCTGCCGCCGGCCTGAAACCGGGCGAGGTTGAGAGTTTCGTGCGGCGTCTCGACGTGCGCCCGGTGTTCACCGCGCATCCGACCGAGGCGGCCCGGCGATCCATCCTGGACAAGCTCAGGTCTATCCACGAGTTGCTGGACGAGCGCGCCCACCCGGGTACGCTGGAGCGCCGTCGCGCTCGAATCGATCGGCGCATCACGGAACTCGTGGAGGCGATGCTCCAGACGGACGAGCTGCACCAGGAACGCCCCGAGCCGATCGACGAGGCACGGAATGTTATCTACTACCTTGAGGCCCTGTTCAACGACGTCGTCCCGGATGTCGTAGAGGCGCTTGAGGATGGGTTTGCCGGGTTGGGCGTGCAGCCCGGGCAGGATATGACACCGCTGAGATTCGGTAGCTGGGTGGGCGGGGATCGTGATGGCAACCCCAACGTCACCGCCGAAACAACATCGGCGGTGCTGCGGGTCCAGAACCAGCGCGCCCTCCGGCTGCTGCGCGACTCCATACGCGGCCTGGCAGGTGAACTCAGTCAGTCCACACAGATAGTCGATGTTTCAGACGCGTTGCTGGCATCGCTGGAGCGCGACCGGGAGGCTTTGCCCGCCGTCTACGAGCAGTTCCATCACCTGAATGCCGACGAGCCGTACCGGTTGAAATGCGCCTATATGTACGAGCGGGTGGTAAACGCGCTCGCCGTCGCGCGCACGGACGTGACGCCTCCGGGGCCGGTCTACAGCGGCGGCGGAGAGCTGGTCGCCGACCTCGTACTGATGTCCGAGTCCATGCAGGCGAACAGGGGCGGCAACGTGGCGTCCGGCCGGCTGGGCAGGATGATCCGGTCCGCGGCTGTGTTCGGTCTGACGCTGGCGGCGCTGGATATCCGCCAGGACTCGTCGGTAACAAACGCCGCTGCCGGGGAGTTGATCGACCTTGTCGCTGGTGATGCCGGGGGAGGGTTCGCGGCGCGCCCGTTAGGAGATCGCGTGGATCGCCTGGCCGCTGAGCTTGGCGGCAGCCGTACGCTGCGGACTCCGACCGCGACCTACTCGCCGGAGACCCAGGAGGTGCTGGACACGCTGGGCGTGGTACGCGGCGCACAGGACCGGTACGGCGGCGAATCGGTCGACACCTGGATCGTGTCGATGACCAACGAAGTAGACGACCTCCTGGCCCCGATAGTGATGGCCCGCGAGGCGGGCCTTATCGATCTCCGATCTGACCTTGCGCGTATCGACATCGTGCCGTTGTTCGAGACCATTGGCGCCCTGCGAAATTCTGCGGATGTGATGGACAAGTACTGGTCCATTCCGTCGGTCCGGCGACTGGTGGAGTTGCGTGGTGGCGTCGCAGAGGTGATGGTCGGTTACTCGGACTCGAATAAAGACGGGGGCATCGCCACATCGCAGTGGGAGCTGTACCGGGCGCAGCGCGCGCTCCGGGCCGTGGCCGAGAAGCACGGATTGGCGATACGGTTGTTCCACGGCCGTGGCGGCAGCACGGGGCGTGGTGGCGGTCCGACGCGCGACGCCATTCTGTCGCAGCCGGCAAGGACCGTTGATGGTCGAATCAAGACCACCGAACAGGGCGAAGTGATCGCCGATAACTACGGCACGCCCGAGCTGGCGCGTCGACACCTTGAGATGATGACCGCCGCCGTGGCCGAGGCATCACTTCTGCACACCGAACCGCGCCACGACGAGGCGACGGTAGGCCGGTGGGCTGAGGCGATGGCCCGGATATCTGATACGGCCTACAAAAAGTACCGGTCACTGCTGGACACCGACGGGCTTGTCGACTATTTCCTCGCCGCCACGCCGGTCGAGGAACTGGCCGAGATGAACATCGGCTCACGCCCGGCCCGGCGCGGCGGCGCTATCTCCGGCATCGCCAGCCTTCGGGCCATCCCGTGGGTGTTTGGCTGGACGCAGTCACGGCAGATCGTGCCCGGCTGGTACGGCGTCGGCGCGGCTCTGGCGGAGGCGCGCTCGGGCGGGATGGCCGATCTCGTGGACGAGATGTTCCGGGAGTGGAGTTTCTTCCGGTCATTCGTGTCCAACGTCGAGATGACACTCGCCAAGACCGACATGGACATCGCATCCCTATACGTCTCGGAACTTGTTCCGGCGGAACACCGTGGCATCTTCGACGATATCCGGACTGAACACGAACGTGCGCTGGCCGGGGTGCTGGACGTGACGCGGCAGGACAAGCTGCTGGACGCGTTCCCGGTTTTGCAGAGAACGTTAGCGGTGCGAGAGGCCTACATCGCACCGCTCAGCTATCTACAGGTGTCGCTTCTGGCGCGCCGCCGCCGTGAATCCGCCGGAGAGCGCGATCCGTTGCTGCGGCGAGCGCTGCTGTTAAGCATCAACGGTATCGCCGCCGGGCTGAAGAATACGGGGTAACCGATTGCGTGAAATAGCTCCGGAGCAGCGCCACGTACTGGGCGCCCTGTTCGCTAACTTCAAACCTTTCCCGGTGCTGGCAGAGATGGTGCTGGAGGGTCCCCCTGGCAAAGCCTTTGCGGACGATTCCGATCCGCCACGATGCGCTGTTGCGGTGACCGGTCATTACACGGCATTCGCCGGGGATGCATCCACACCCGGAGCCGAAGAACTTGTCAGGTCGATTTCACACCTGGAGTGGGGAGCCCTGATCGGAGGCCCGGGATGGATGGCGCTTGGCCACCAGATTCTTGGTTCGGCCAGAACGGACAAGAGGCACGCATTCAGCGCAGCGAACCTTAACGGCGATCACCTCAGGGCACTGTGCAATGAAGTAGATGCTGAGGCCGTGATTGAAGCTGTTGATCTCGGGCTTGCGGACCGGATGGTTGACGAAGTGTCCCCGAACTGTCTCGGCGTGTATGAATCATCGATCGAGTTCTTGCAGTACAGTTTTGGCTATTGTGCGGTGATAGACGGACGGATAGCGGCGGCGGCGACATCTGCTTTTGCATCGTCAAAAGGTGCGGAGATTCAGATTACTACCGCGCCAGAGTTCCGGAATCGCGGGCTTGCGACTGCCGTGTCGGCCGCCGTGGTCCTTCATTCACTTGACGCCGGGTTGATCCCCCACTGGTCGACCTCGAACCCGGTGTCGTATCGGTTGGCGGAGCGGCTCGGGTATGTGGATCCGGAGCCGTATGAATGGCTCAGTTTCGGGGGTTAGGTGACGTTGGGTTGTCGGCGTGTTCGCCGGTCCTCCGAAAGTCTCAGGACGCGTTTTTGGGAGCTACGGACGCCGTATCGAAGGCCTCGGGGCGCTATAGCGGCGGCGGTGAGCGGTTGCCCGGGTTTCACATCGATCGCAAGAACCAGATACCGGCGGCGACTGGCGTCATGGCCAGTATTACGACGTATGTTGTCGAAATCCAGGTCGGCGCGTAGATCACCATCGGGAAAGCGATGATGGCAGCGATTACCGCAGGCACGAGATATACCGTCAACTTGTGGTCGGAGACCCAACTGGCGCCGGGCCGGCTACGCTCCACATCTTCCCTGGTAATCATCAATCGTCGTTTTCCCACAACCAGTCTCTCCTGCTATCTTCCGCTGCCCGTCTGGAGCGGGTTGATGTGCCAGTTTCGGCCCTTCATCCGGGTCCGCATGTGGCTCGCGTTGATCGGCCAGGGTTGGACACCGCAGCGTTCCGCCCATTCATCGTACTGGCGTGACATGTCTGCCAGGCGCTCCGGCTCGCTAACCGACAGATCGTTCAGCTCCGTGCGATCGACGCGGACGTTGTACAGCTCCCAGCGGCCGGGGGCGTCTTGCGGCGCCCAGCGCGGGAATTCGCTCACCAGTTTCCAGTCGCCGATCCGGACACCCCTGTTGCCCTCGTGCTCCCAGAACATCGGCGATTCCCGTTGCCACCGGCCGCCATTTAGCAGATCGAGAAAACTCTCACCCTCCAGCGGCGTGATGTCGTGGTCGGCTCGCTCCGCCGGGTAGGACGCGCCAGCTATTGCGATGCATGTCGGCGTGATGTCCGTGATGTGGACCGGCTCGTGGACGTTATCAGCCCCCTTGATATTTGACGGCCAGCGCACGATGAAGGGCGTGGAAATGCCGCCCTCGTGTATCCAGTTCTTGTAGAAGCGGAACGGAGCGTTACTGGCGTTCGCCCATGGCAGGTCGTAGCTCATGAAGGTCTCAGCGCCGCCGGGCCTCATACCTGTAATGTTGCCGACCGTGATCTGCTCTCCGGCGGCGGTCTGGCCTTCAAATAATGTGGGATTCGGCTCGGGAGAGTCCTCGCCGAGAAACACCTCACACGCGCCGTTGTCGGAGAGGAACATGACCAGTGTGTCGTCCTCGACGCCGGTCGATTTCAGCGCATCCAGCACGCGTCCAATCCCGCGGTCCATCTGCTCGATCTGTGCCGCGTAGACGGCCATTCTGAGGTCTTCCCACTCCTGTTCTGGCTCGTCCTCCCACGGGTGCGCGTCCTCGTCACGATGTGAAATGGCCCACGTTTCGTCGAGGATCCCGAGTGAGTTCAGCTCTTCGTGCCGGGCCGTCCGGACGGCGTCCCAGCCATTCCTGTAATTGCCCTCGTATCCGGCGATATCTTCTTCCAGCGCATGGAGCGGCCAGTGGGGCGCGGTGTAGGCGACGTACAGGAAGAAGGGTTTGTCCTCTCCTGCCGCCTCCTCGACCATGCGGACGGCCTCGTCCGAGATGGCGTCGGTGTAGTGAAAATTGTCCGTCTCTACTTCGATGAACGAGTCGCCCCGCATGAGGGTCGCCGGGTCGTAGTAGTTGCCGGAACCCGTGAGGGTGCCGAAAAATTTGTCGAACCCGCGCTGGGTCGGGGTCGGGTGTGATTCATCCCCGGCGGTCCAGCTACCGGGATTTCGTAGCGAGTAACCGCCGCCAACGTGCCATTTCCCGGACATGTAGGTGGCGTACCCGGCATCTCTAAGCACCTCGGCCACGGTGACGCTGGTCCGGTTCAGGTAACCCCGGTAGGACGGTGTGCCGAGATCGTCCGTCATGTAACCGATGCCCGCCTGGTGGGGGTAGAGGCCGGTCATGAGGCTGGCGCGCGATGGGCAGCACTTGGCGTTGTTGTACATCTGGCTGAACGAGAGCCCTTGCTCGGCCAGTCCGTCCAGGCTGGGCGTGCGGATCTCGGCGCCGTAGGCACCGATGTCGGAGAAACCCATGTCGTCCGCCATGATGAGGACGATGTTGGGGCGTTTCGCGTCTGGCATGCGGGTCTCCGGGATTGCGGTGTTCTGGTTGAGTTTACCCACGCCCCAACCCCTTCCTAAATTAGGAGGGGGCAACCTGCGGACTACTCCTGATGCAGGAGAGAGCGACCTGTGACTCCTCCCTCCCAGGGAGGAGGTTTGGAGGTGGGTTGAGTCCCGGGACAAGATCTGTCACCGGCGAACAGTTATGTGCGCGATGGCCGATCTCGGTATGCTCGTCATCCGTCGTGGGAATACGACATCATAGGCCGTGCCGCCGGTGAGTTTCTTTTCAAGTTGGTGAATATGGAAGAGTTCGCGTTTGCAAGGGTTATCCATGTTCTGGCGGTTGTGCTGTGGATTGGCGGGGTTGCCATGGTCACGACGGTCTTGCTTCCAGCGCTCAGGCGGATGGACTCTCCGGAAGAGGCCATCACTCTGTTCGAGAGGCTTGAGTCACGCTTCGCGTTGCAGGCGAAGTTCGCGGTCTTGCTGACCGGGCTGTCCGGCTTCTACATGATCGACTACATCAATGGATGGGATCGATACACCGATCCGAGTTACTGGTGGATCCACGCCATGACGGTGATATGGGCAGTTTTCGCCGTTGTGCTGTTCGTACTGGAGCCCCTGTTTTTGCGTCGCTTGTTCGTAGAGCGAGGGAAAGTGAATCCCACCGGGACGTTCGCCGTGGTGACCCACTTCCATCGTGTGCTGTTGGTGTTGAGTCTATTGACGATTGCCGGCGCGGTTGCGGGCAGCCACGGGTGGCTCTTCGATTAGGAGGCGTTCCGCCAGACGCTATCGACCGGTCTGTCGCCGGGAAGTTCAGGCCCCGGGTTTGCTGCACGCCGGCTTTCGTAGAACGACGCGCCATGCGGCCAGGATTCCCACCACTGCGACAAACGCGAGGGCGATGTAGACGACACGGGCTCCATCCAGGAACGCGTCCGCCATCGCGCCGGTCGAATCGTTACCGACGAGGGAAAGATCCGGTTCAAGGCCGCGCGCAACCAGCACTCCGGTCACGATGGATGACGATATGGCGATGCTGGTGATGTTGCCCGCGTTGCGGGTCACGTTCACGAGCGCTCCGGTGGTGTCGGTGGATGCGTTGCCGCCCACGTCCAGTGCGGAGGTCGTGTTGGGGACCTCCCACATGCCCAGTCCCATGCCGGTAATGAACAGGACGGCGACGATGAGGGCGATCGGCGTCGTCTCGTCCAGGGTTGAGTAAAACAGCGAGGCGACCACTATTACGGCAAGCCCGAAGATTACCCATCGGCGCGTGCCGAATCGGTCCGCTAGCCGCCCCGACACGTAAGAGAAGATCGCCATGCCGACGGCGGAGGAGAACACCAGCAGCCCGACCTGGCTCGGTTGAAACCCGCGCACTTCCTGCAGATAAAACGGCATCAAGAATCGCCATCCCGAGCCGCTCAAGAATCCCAGGAATCGTGTTGTCATCGACCACGAGTAGGGAGCGTTTGTGAAGACGCGCAGGTCCAGCATCGGGCGTTCTGTGTTGAGTTCCCGCCAGACGAACAGCCCGGCCAGCAGGAATGCAAGGGGAAACGCGCCGATGATCCACGACGAGTCCCATCCGATGCGGCTGCCAGTGTTGATGGCGGCGATCAGCACCGCAAGCATCGCTCCCGACAAGATAGCGCCGTACCAGTCAAACCCGGGCCCGCTTGAGCGATCACTTTCGGTGTTTACACGGGCGGCGTCGAGGAGGCGTATCCCGGCGATCACGGCGATGGTCGCCAGTGCGGCCGCAATCACGAAGAACGAACGCCAGCCCAGGGCTTCCACCACGATGCCGCCGACGATGGGTCCGGTGATGGCCGCCAGGCCGACCACGGAGGTGTACGCGCCGATTCCCTTGCCTCGCTCGTTGTCCGGGAACACGGTGGCAACAATGGCGTAAGAGTTGGTCTGGATGATCCCGATACCGGCCGACTGGACGACCCGGGCAGCTATGAGAAGCCCGAATGAAGGCGAGATCGCGACCCCGATCGCACCACCCCCGAACAGGACCAGTCCGAGCAGATAGGATCGCTTGCGTCCAAGCTTGTCCGATAGGCTGGCGGCGGGGACCAGGAAAGCGATTATCGTGAGCGTGGACGCAAGGATGATCCACGACGCCGCCGGTAGCGAAAGGTCCAGGTCGTCGGCGATAGTCGGCAGCGCCACGGTGATGCCGCTGAAGTCCATGACGGTCGTGAAGACACTGAGCGAAATGGCGAAGAGCGCCACCCACTGGTAGTTGTCGGCGCGGGCGTCGGTCAAAGAGTTGGCCGGGGTCTTACTACGGATGCAGGGGCGGATAGCGATCCGCCCGGGGGCGGGCCGCTGCCCGCCCCTGCGGTGTCACCGCAAATCCCACCCGATGCCTCATGTCCGGCGAAAGAGCTTAGAACCAAAGCGACTTGTCGACCACGTTCAGCAGCTCTTTTCCGGCGGCGAAGCGGCGGGCGTTGTCCAGGAGCAGGTCTGAGCGTCGCTGGTTGAGGTTTGCACCACCCTCGTCTTCCTTGGCGGCGACGTGCGGCGTCAGGATGACGTTGGGCAGCTCCCAGAGCCGGTGGTTGGGATCAAGAGGCTCCACCTCGTAGACGTCCAGCCCTGCTCCTGAGATCACGCCGTTCTCTATTGCTGCTGCCAGGTCGTCAAGCCTGGTGGTCGGGCCGCGTCCGATATTGATGAAATACGCTGTGCTCTTCATACGGGCAAACATGTCGGCGTTGAAAAGACCCCTGTTTTCGGGCGTGTGCGGCATCGTGACCAGTACGAAATCAGCTCGCCCGATAACACTTGCAAGCTGGTCCGGCGGGAACAACTCGTCGACGCCGGCCGGCGGTTCACCGACCCGGGGATCGACCCCGATGACGTGCATTCCGAAGCCCTTGCAGTGCAGAGCGGTGTCTCCGCCGATGCCACCGATGCCGACGATCACGGCGGTCGAATCCGGGAGGAAGACGAAGGGTGCGTCGTTGGCGTCCTTTGCGTAGTCGTGACGGGCCTTAGCGCGCATGTAGCCGGGCAGGCCTCGTGACAGCGCAAGCACCATCATCATGATGTGGGCGCTGATGTGATCGTTGTAGATGCCACGGAAGTTTGTGACGGTAACCGGGTGCGCGATCAGCTCGTCGTAGTAGTAGCCGGGAGGGGGAGCGGCCTGTGGCGACTGCAACCAGCGCAGTTTTGTTGCCCCGGCCAGCGCGTCAACCGGGAGGTTCCCGAACGCGGCGTCTGCGTCAACTATCTCGCGCTTTGCCTCTTCGGCATCAGCCGGGAGGACGACGTTGTAGTCCGACAGTGTGTCGGAAATGCGTGCCGCCCACGATTTCTGGTGATCTGTCTGCGGCGGCATGATTACGAACTTGGGCAAGTGGATTCTTTCTGGTGGCGAATGTGTGGTCGCGCTTGTGGATGGATTGGCTGATACACGGAACGACGATGCAGGGCCGGAATATGCAACGGACCGAATTATCTTGTCGGACAATGATTCTCGCGGAGAAGGTCCCTCGGCTTCGCTCGGGATGACGGGGAAGCGAGCCCTCTCCCGCTGGGAGAGGGGTTCTGTGGCCCGGGATTACAACCTGAACTCTACGCCTAGCTCGCCGCAAGCTGAACGGAACCAGTCGATCACCTCGGGGTGCAGGGGGATTCCGTGTTCGCGACGCTCGGCATCCTCCTCGTGCTCCGGCAACCCGGCGTAGTAGACGCGGTCGTGTCCCGGCGCCGTTTTGAGGTCACGCAGCGAGCGCAGGTACTCATCCATGCCTTTCTTGAAGTCCTGGATGTCGATAAAGGCCTCGATGTCGTAGGCGGCGACGAAGTGGTTGTTGTTGCCCTTTGGCGCCATCGGCCCGGCCGGACTGCCGTTCAGGAGACCGCCCAGGATATCGACCACTACGCCGAGCGAGTAACTCTTGTGCGATCCCATTTCACGGGTGCTTCCGGCGGGCAACAACACGTACTCATCCGGCACGGGCACCGGCTCCATGATTGGCGTTCCGTTCGCGTCCGCGATCCAGCCCGGCTCTAGGTCGACCCCGAGTCGCCGGGCCAGCGTGATCTTGTTGGCTGCCAGTATGGACATAGCGGCGTCGAACACGAAGGGCGGTTCTTCATCGGCGGGCGCTGCGATGGCGATCGGGTTCGTGCCGATGGCCGCTTCTGCCGCAAAAGTTGGAGCGAAGCTGGGTCCGCACGCCGTCATGCACTGGCCGATCATGTCGTGCTCGAGCGCCATCATGGCGTGATAGCCGGCCATGCCGAGGTGGCGGCCGTTGGCGATCGAGACCAGTCCCGCGCCGGTGGCCTTGCCCTTCTCGATGGCAATCTCCATGGCTTTGGGGGCGATCACGACGCCCATCCCGCCGTCGGAGTCGATGGTGGCGCAGGCGGGCGTCTCCCGGACGATGCGCATGTTGGGATTGGGGTTGAGGTGGCCGTTGCCGAGCCCGGTGATGTAGTTGCGCATCAGGTTGGATACGCCGTGGGTCTCGACACCGCGGAGATCGGACGCAACGAGTACGTCTGCGGCAAGCCGGGCGTCGGCCTCCGGCAGTCCGGCGGTCTCCAGCAGCTCGGCGCAGGTATTTCTGAGGTCATCGTGCTGGACCCGGTGTGCGATCTCTTCCGGGACGTGGAACTGCTCAAGCATGGTGTGTCTCTCTTGGCGTGAGGGTGTTTGCGGGGGCGAGTGTAATACCGCTGGTGATCGAGTGCTTGGCAGTCATTTCCACGTAGGAGGGAATCCAGTTCGGCCAGTGTCCTGAAGCTCTCGAAGGACCGGATGTCGCGGCCACGGGCTCTGGCGATTCTCGGCCTCCGGCCTGGACCCCCTCACCCCAACCCTCTCCCGCCGTGGGGAGAGGGGGCAGCTTCCCTGCGCGACAAGGCCCCGCCGGTTGGCAGGGCCTTTCGTTTGTTGTTTCCCGGTGACCGGGGTTCAGGAGATTCCTGTTGTCTCCAGGGCGGCGTCGATGTCCTTCGGCTTGTAGCCGACGATCACCTCATCTCCAATGGTCGTTACCGGGGTTGTGTTCCGTCCCAGGGCCAAGAGGCGCATGACGCCTTCACGGTTCCCGGACACGTTCACTTCCTCGAACGGAATGTCTTTTCGTGAAAGATACACTTTCACCATGTGGCAGGGGCCTCAGCCGTTTGAGGTGAAGACCGTAATCTGGTTGTCTGCGCTCAACCCGTACTCCTGATTTTCTGGGAATGCCAGACGCGCTCGCACAAGCGCGATCCGTTCAAAAACTACGGTTAGTGTAACCGTTCACTAATTAGATGCGTTATCGCGGCGATCGGTGTTCGACTCCGATTTGGACCTGTAGTCCCCGCCGAAAAGCTCCTCACCCTCGGCTACCGCCTCGTCGATGGTCTGGGTGATCTCGTCCGCACCCTGGTACTCACGAAGAAACTCTTCGCTAACGAAAAACATTCATATGCAGAAGCCATCGCGGGCGATGTCCTCATGATGCCTGTCGCACGGGCAGATCTTCTTGCGATCCTCCACGGGATCGCCGCTCAGGGGCATTCAAGGACAGTACCTGTAACCGTGCTCGACCTGGTTTTCGGCCAGCCCGCGTTGAACCTCCGCCACCACTTCGGGCTCGGGAAAGAACTCATACGCACGCCGCTCTACATAGCGTTCAGAGAACTTGATGGTTCCCTCTAACGCCTCTTCCTGTGTCAGTTTTCGCCTGGGCATTCGGGCCTTTCAGCTTGCGGCCAGTCGGGGGGTGATTGACTGTGTTTGATTCTAGGACGTGTCAGCGTGCTCGGATACCTCTGGCTTTAGCGGGCGGTTCCCAGGTTCTGGACTCGCATCTGAAGGTGCGAGTCGCAATCCATCCGCCGGAATCCGACCGCCTGCAGTTTCAATTTCCCAAGGAGAGCGGGCAATGCGGCTTGAAACTGTTCCCGGGTTTTGTCCGCCGCAGCCTCCACGCTCAGCACGGCCGCCGTAGAACACTCGCAACTGATGCCGTAGTAGATCTTGATGAATTCGGCGCGGCCGGTGACATCTGTGTTGAACCGGTTCAGCGGCCTGAGCCTGAGCTTGACCAGTTCCGGGTCTGATGCGATCGCTTCGTTTGTGCGCTCGTACAGCCACGTTTGATCAGGCGCCTGTGCGGGCGGGCCCGGCGCGCCATCGCTAGCGGATCGATTGTTCGTAATATCAGTCATGGGATGGGGCGCCGAGTATATGTTTGCTCAACTGGCCGGTCAAAAGGCGTAAACGCCCGTGAGTGCTGACACCGGCGAGTCAATCGGGTCGCTGTGAGCAACCCGTTCACGATGAAGGCCCACCACGATGACGCAAGAAATTGCGCTTGCGGCGCTTGATGGGGGTTTGCTAGGGTACGCGCAGTATGGAAATTGGATGGTTTGACTTTGACCCGCCGGAAGTGCCGCTTCGCAATCCCCACGCCATCGTGATGCTCCGGCCCTGGATCAACGTCGGCAACGTTGGGACTATCGTCCTGTCTCGCCTGGCGTCGATCTACCAGGCTGAGGAAGTCGCAAGGCTCAGGCGGCCCGGACATTTTTACGACTTCACGCGCTACCGGCCCGAGATGAAATGGGTGGACGGGGAACGCGAGATCACGAGTCCGAACTCGAAAATCGAGATCGTGCGCCGTGATGAAGAACCCGACCTCGTGCTGGTCCATTTACTTGAGCCGCATTCCAACTCGGAGGACTTCAACGAGTCCGTCCTCCAGATGCTCGAAGCGCTCGGTGTGACCACGTACATCACCGTCGGAGGTATGTACGATTCCGTTCCGCATTCAAGACCCCTGCTGGTGACCGGGTCGTCCCGGGGCTGGGAGATCGAGCCGGACCTGGGCGGCGTCACGCTGTCTCGCAGTCGCTACGAAGGCCCGACTTCGGCGACCAACGGGATTGGCGTGGGAGCGACGGCGCGCGGCCTGGCGACGCTGACGGTGATGGTGCATTTGCCCATGTACCTGCAGCTCGATAACGACTACGCCGGAGCAGCGCGTGCCTTGCAGGCCCTGGCGCCGCTCTACGACTTCAAGGACATCAAACTTCCGGAGATCGAACTCGGGGAGCAGCAGTACTCGCAGGTGACTCCTGCCATGACCAACAACCCGCGCCTCGCCGAAATGGTGAAGCGGTTCGAGGAAGAGTACGACTCCACGGACGACGACGAGGATCAGTCGTCAGGTTCCGTTGAGTTGTCGGCCGAGATCGAGGCATTCCTGGATGAGGTCCGAGGCGGAGACTCCGAGGACGGGCCCACCTCCGGGGGGATTTAGCCCACCCATTGCATCGGGGCATATCTGTAAGCTGTGTCCCTGGCTCGCGAACAGCCCTGGATACAGATGCAGACGCTCGGGTTGGGCTCGCGTAACGCGTCGGGGCGAGGCTTGCTCCGCCCGTGAGCCTGACGCCATACAGTCCTGCAACCGCGGTTGGCGGTCGAACCACCAAAACCGTGTCCTGAGGGTCTCGAAGGAGCGGGTTGAAGAGTGCCGCCACATTTCGGAGCCAGGATTGTCAGGGGAACGGACGACCCCCGTTTCGGCAGCTTCGGATAGCCTGATTTCCGGTTATGCTGCCCGCACTTTCGGCGCACGAATGACGCGGCGCCGTTGGCTCGTGCTTCCAAAGGCCGGAGGTGAACCCCTTGAAAGCTATCGTTGGCGGCAACCTGATTGATGGGACCGGGGGCGCGGCGCAGGCCGACAGCACGGTCCTGATTGACGGCGACCGCATCCTCGAGATCGGCCCGAAAGCGGCGGTCACCGTGCCGCCCGATGCAGAGGTTGTCGACGCCACCGGCATGACCGTGATGCCGGGCCTCATTGATTGCCATGACCACCTGATGTCCGAGAACTACGACATCCTGAGCAGGTGGGGACTCGACGACCCGGCCTCGCTGCGATTCCTTCGCACGGCCAACGTGCTGGAAGACACGCTGGCCTCCGGCTACACAGCGGTCCGGGACGGGAGCGGACTGGACGCCGGGTTCAAAATGGCCGTAGAAAGCGGTGTGATATCGGGACCTCGATTGATGCTCTCGGTGAACGTCATCTCGCCCACCGGCGGATTGGCGGACCGGGTCAGTTCATCGGGCCACCGCAATCTCCTTTACGCCGATCCCCGCATGCCATCGGGCGTGGCAAACGGGCCCGACGCTGTTCGAGAAAAGGTACGGGAGATGGTTACCGCTGGCGCTGACGTGATCAAGTTCGCCACCACCGGCGGCGCAAGTTCACGGCCGGGGCATGGACCGCGTGACGCCGCATTCGTGGAGGAGGAGGTTGAAGCGCTTGTTTCACAGGCGGCGGCGATGGGTCGCAAGACCATGTGCCACGCCCTTGGTGGGTCGGGGCTTCGGATGGCGATCGAGGCGGATGTGGGTTCGATCGAGCACGGCTGTTTTCTGTCGGAAACGCCCGACCTGGTTCGGCTCATGGCGGACAGCAACACGTTCCTCGTCCCGACGTTAATGGTGTACGAGTTCCATTCGACGGTCAGTCCGCCGCACGTGAAAGAGCGTGCGCTCGAACTGGCGGATGCGCACAGGCTGAGCATCGAGATGGCGCTGTCTATGGGCGTGAAGGTGGTTGCCGGTACGGATGCCGGTGGCTTTTCGCATGGCGACAACGCTCGTGAAATAGAACTGCTGGTCGAGAAAGGCCTGACGCCGATGCAGGCGATCCAGGCCGCGACCGGTTGGGCGGCGGAGTGCATCGGGCTGGATGGCGATGTCGGGACGCTTGAGGCCGGGAAGTACGCCGACCTGCTGGTGATTGATGGCGATCCGCTGGCCGAGATCGGTGTGCTGCGTGACAGGGGCCGGTTGAAGTTGGTGATGAAGGGCGGGGATGCGTTTGTTGATGCGATGGACGGTGAATAGGAGGCCGGTTCGGAGGCCTCACCCTTCCGGGCCCGGAATGACAGGCTCCCAGCCCTCTCCCGCTGGGAGAGGGAGCACACAATGTCGGTCGGCCACACCGCGTCACATGAAGTCGGGTGATCGTTCGCCTCTCCCAGCCGGGTGCCCTTTGGGCGCGGATCAGGGTGAGGGAGAAGTCCTGATTATCTGCACGTTCTGAACTGGAATGTATGCAGACCTCTACCGGATGGGACCACGAGCTCCATAAGGAAAACGAATGAAGGCGATAGTTGGCGGAAACCTGATCGATGGTACCGGCGCCGCTCCGGTGGCGGACACGACGCTGCTGGTGGACGGCGATGAGATTCGTGAGATCGGTCTCAGGGCCGCGGTCGCCGTCCCGGCCGACGCAGAGGTCATCGACGCGTCAGGAATGACCGTGATGCCGGGGATGATCGACTGCCATGACCACCTGTCGGAGATGCACTACGACATCCTGACTCGCTGGCGACTGGCGATGCCGAACTCGCTGCAGCACCTCCGCACCGCGAAGGTCATGGAGGACACGCTGGCAGGCGGTTTCACCTGCGTCCGGGATGGCTGGGGGTTGGACGCCGGGTTCAAAATGGCGGTCGAAGAAGGTCTGTATCCGGGACCGCGGCTGATGCTGACTATCAGCTTTATGTCGGGCACCGGAGGGCACGCCGACAGGGTGACGCTCTCGGGCCACCAGAATCCGTTCAATAACGATCCGAGATTGCCGGATGGTGTAGTCGACGGGCCTGACGCCGTGCGTGCGAAAGTGCGCGAGTTGTGGCGCGCCGGGGCGGATGTGATCAAGTTTGCGACCACCGGGGGTGGGGCGTCGCGGCCCGGGCACGGTCCGTTCGATCCGTCATTTGGTCGCGACGAAGTGGCGGCGATTGTCGCCGAGGCCGGAGAGAAGGGGCTCAACACGATGTGCCACGCGCTTGCCGGGGACGGATTGCGTTACGCGGTGGAAGAGGGGGCGGGCTCGATCGAGCACGGCGGGTACCTTGTGGAGCAGCCGGACCTGCTGAAGATGATGGCCGATAACGACCAGTTCTACGTTCCCACGTTCGCCGTTTACGAGTACCACGCCGAGAATTCGCCACCACACATGGCGGAACGGGCACGGGCGTTGAGAGACGTCCACCAACGCAGCCTGCACGCCGCCATGGAGGCCGGGGTGAAGGTGGCAGCCGGGACCGATATGGGTGGGTTCGTACACGGCAAGAATTACCGGGAGATCGAGGTGCTGGTGGAACGCGGAATGACGCCGCTGCAGGCGATCAAGGCCGGGACGGGAACGGCGGCGGACTGCGTTGGGCTGGGAGATCAGATCGGCACGATTGAGGCCGGAAAACTGGCGGACGTGCTGATCGTGGACGGCGACGTATCCAGAAACGTGTCACTGCTGGGCGACCGTGACAAGATCAAGATGGTGATGAAGGGCGGAGACGCGTTCGTGGACAGGCTGTCGGAGGGATAGTCACAGGTGGTTGTGGTGAAGCAATCTATAGACCTACGCGCGTAGGGGCGGGCAGCGGCCCGCCCCGGGCGGATCGCTATCCGCCCCTACGATGGGGACTAACAGAACAATCATGACACTTGAAGGGAAGACGGCCGTCGTTACCGGTGGAGCTCATGGGCTTGGGCGCGCTATCGCGTTGCGGTTGGCGGATGATGGTGCTGATGTGATGGTGGCTGATTTGCTCGGGTCAGACGCTGAGGTCATCGCAGGAGAGATCAAAGAGAAGGGGCGGCGTGCGGCATCGTTTGAAGTCGACGTCAGCGACCCGGGAGCGGTTGGCGCGATGGTGATGGCGACCGTCGAGGCGTTCGGGCGCATCGACATCCTGGTCAACGACGCCGGGGTCAGTGGTGAGTCCGGGATCCTGGAGATGGAGGAGTCGTTCTGGGATCGGGTGATCGCTGTCAATCTGAAGGGCAACTTCCTTTGCAGCCAGGCCGTTGCGCGGGAGATGGTGGCGCGAGGTGAAGGCGGCCGTATTGTGAACATCACGTCGACCGCGGGCGCGAACGCCCGGCCGGGGGCAAGCGCTTATGCTTCATCCAAGGCCGGGATCATCCAGTTCACGAAGGTTCTGGCGCTCGAGCTGGGGCAGCACGGAATCACGGTGAACGCGGTCGGTCCGGGCATGACTATCACCGGGTCAGAGGTGAAACCAGCGCCGACTG
The DNA here is from genome assembly GCA_964474025.1 of uncultured Dehalococcoidales bacterium. GTDB lineage: Bacteria > Chloroflexota > Dehalococcoidia > Lucifugimonadales > Lucifugimonadaceae. Next base: position 31,077 of record CAYYRD010000002.1, read on the forward strand.
ATGAGTACCAGAAGGCGTTCGTTGGACAGGTTCCGATGGGGCGGCCGGGCGCGCCGACCGACATTGCATCCGCCGTGGCTTTCCTGGCGTCGGCGGATGCTGAATATGTCAACGGGCAGGTGATATTTGTGGACGGCGGCTATTCGGCCGGTAAGCTGTCGGTCAGCGGATAGTTCTTTCAGGAGGGCGATATGTCTTTTGAGGGCAAAACGGCGATCGTCACCGGAGCGGCGCAGGGGATCGGGCGCGCCGTAGCGATCGAGTTTGCGAGCAGGGGCGCGTCCCTGCTGCTGGCGGACATCCAGGGCGCCAAGGTGGAGAGCGTGGCCGCCGAGATCCGTGGATCAGGCGGCAAGGCGAGCGCAACGACAGTGGATGTGACTGACTCGGGATCCGTGGCCGCCATGGTTGAACTGGCCGTGAGCGAGCTGGGTGATCTCGACATCCTGGTGAATGACGCCGGAGGCAGCGGAACCGAAGGTGTGCTCAGGATCGAGGAAGTGACCGAAGACCGCTGGGACGCTCAGGTGGACCTGAACCTGAAGGGCGCGTTCCTGTGTTGCAAGGCTGTTGTCCCGCACATGCGGAAGCGTCGATACGGACGGATAGTGAACCTGTCGTCTTCCAACGCAAAGGGGCATTTCGGGCCGCTCAATACCTCCGGCATACGGTTGCCATACGCGGCTGCGAAGGCCGGGATCATCGGCCTGACAGCGCAACTGGCGCGCGACCTGGGCCGGTCTGGCGTGTATGTGAACGCCGTGCTGCCCGGCTTCATTCTGACGGAAGAGGGCGCACGCGTGCGAGGTCGCTACGAGGAGATGCAGCGGGCGTCGCAGGAGGCGATGGCGGAGGCTGTTCCGCTGGGTCGGCCCGGCCGCGCAGACGAGGTAGCGAAGGCGGTAGCGTTCCTGGCATCGGACGATGCGAGCTACATCACGGGAACGGTGGTAGAGGTGACAGGCGGGCGCTAGGCGATTGCAGGGCGGCTTATCTGGATGGTGTTGGGTGAATGTGCTGTGCCCGCCCGCCGCCCCTCACCCCGGCCCTTTCCCGCGCTCGGGAGAGGGAGCAAATTCGTTTGCCTTCCCGATCCTTCCGGTTCCGGAAGGACGAGGGATCTTTACCGGCTCGATGTTTCGCGACTGGATTCCCGGGAACTGAGACTCACCGCTCATTCGCCTGCCGGCGGAAGTGCGTTGTAGGCGGGGAATCAGTCACGTGGCTGGAGAGCGGCAGTTTGACCTCCCTCACCCTTCCGACTGGCGGAAGGGCAGGCTCCCAGCCCTCTCCCATCGGGAAAGGGGGGCAGCATAATACGCCGTAAGGGCGGGGTTTGCCCCTCCCGGGCGTGTTGCCATACGCCCCTGCATCGGTCGACCGTACCGCGACCTACTCGTCCAGGATGAGGTCCGGGTCTATCTCCACACCGAGTCCCGGCCCCTGAGGCATGTCGATGTAGCCGTCTTTTACGACCGGATGGTTGGCCATGATCGAGAAGCCGTTTGTGTATGCGCCGATCGGGGGATCGTTTAGCAGCTCCATGAATGGCGCGTGCGGCCACGTGGCTATGAGGTGCATGTGCGCGATGACGCCGATGTTGCCGCCGCCGTGATGCGGGACGATCTGCTTGTTGTAGGCCTGTGAGAGCACGCCGATCTTTTTGAGAGTGGTTATGCCCAGGACCTGGCCTTCAGGTTGCAACAGGTCGAAGACGTTCTGCTCGACCATGTCCACGAACTCGTGGAGGCCGACGTTGTTCTCGCCACCGGCGATCGGCATCGCCACGGCGTTGTTGAGAGCGGTCAGTTCTTTGTATGCATATCGCAGGCGCGGCTCCTCGAGCCAGAAACAGCCCATCGCGTCGAGCGCCATCGCCGTGTCCATGGCTCGCTGGAAGTCCCACTGGATCCCGGGCTGCCACGTGCCGGGCGATTGCGCCTGGTTTCCATCCACCATGACGGTCATTCGGTCGCCCACGGCATCCTGGACCGTCTCAAAGGTCCGCAGGTCTTCCTCGATGGTCTGGTGGTGCAGCCGGAGCTTGATCGCCTTCCAGCCGTCGTCGGCGAGCGACGTTGCCATCTCGGCGCGCTCTTCAGGAGTCGAGAGGACGTACATGCTGGCGTACGGGGCGATCCTGTCCTTGCCCCCGCCCCAGAGCCTGTACAGGGGCTGTCCGGCCGCTTTGCCGATGATGTCCCAGAGGGCGATGTCGACTCCAGCGGTCCCCTGGTATCCGGTGCCGCCCCTGATGTAGTAGCGCATCTCCGCGTCGAGCTGCTCGACTTCAAATGGATCTTTTCCGACCAGCAATTCCTTGATCGAAGGGATCAGGGCGGGGTTGACCGCCGATCCGATTCCGGTGAGTCCCTGGTCGGTCTGGATTTCGACAAACGATCCGCCGCCGATGCGGAACTGCGACATGCTCCCTACGCTCCACGCCGGCTCCAGTTCGCCCATCTCCCTGACGACCCGCAGGTTCCTGGATCGGACATCGGTGATCTTGATTCGTGGGTTGGTCATTTTTGGACGGTCTCCAGTGGTGGGCACGTTGGATGATTGGCCGGGCGGGATCACATTGTAGGGGCGTATGGCGATACGCCCAGCTCTGGAGAGCCGCAGGCAGCGGGTCGACGATGCCCGGGTCCGGGCAGACCAGGGCCCGCCACGCGGGTCGTCGATCTACTGACGCGAAACCGCCGCCGGGTTAACGGCGGCGGACTGTGCTCGGGCGGTTTGGATCTTCTCCCTCACCCTATACCCCTCCCACTGGGAGAGGGGATCATTGGGCTAGGCGCCTACTTCTTGACTTCAACCTTGGCCAGCGCCTCCACGTACTTGAGCATCCCGGCGTGGTCGTCCGTGCCGTTGCCATCGTTGTAAAGCGCCTGCAGAACCTGCTGAAGCTGCGCGCTCATCTGTAGTGGCACGCCCATCTGCTGCGCCGTGTCCATCACGTTGTTGATGTCCTTCAGGTGCAGCTCGATGCGGAACCCGGCCTGGAAGTTACGTTCAAACATCATCGGCGCCTTGGCGTTCATGACGTTTGATCCAGCGAGTCCGCCCTTAATGGCGTTGAACACCGTCTCCGGGTCCAACCCCGCCTTGGTGGTCAGGACGAGCGCCTCTGCGAGGCCGTTGATGTTGGCGGCGACGCAGATCTGGTTGGCAAGCTTGGTGAAGCCGCCCGCGCCGACGTCTCCACACAGGACCGCCGAGGCGCCAGTCGCCTCGAATACGGGAGCTGCCCGGTCAAATGCCGCCTGTGTTCCGCCCACCATGATGGCCAGCGTTCCGGCGATGGCCCCCGGCTCGCCGCCTGAAACCGGGGCATCCAGAAAATCGATACCCGCGCCCGCCAGTTCTTCGCCGATCTTCTGCGAGACCAGTGGCGCGATCGAGCTCATGTCCACCACGAGCTGGCCCTTGTCTGCGGCCTCAATGATTCCGTTTTCACCGAGCGCGACGGTCGTCGATTGCGGTGAGTTTTGCACCATCACTACGGTTACATCTGACTTGGAAGCGACGTCAGCCGGGGACGTGCCAAGGATCGCCCCGTCAGTGACCAGCTCCTCCACCGGTTCTGGGACCAGGTCGTATACGGCTACATCGTGACCGGCGGCCATGAGGTTCCGGGCCATCGGCTTGCCCATGATTCCGAGACCGATGACGCCGATTCGTTCCTTGTCTGCCATTTGATTCTCCAGACGGGTATTCAGCTAGTTGATGTATCGGCCACGTGCGCTCTAGTCGTCGTCCTTCCAGAATCGTTCTTCCTCCACCTGGTAACCGGCGCCGCCAAGCCGTTCCTTCACGTCCTCGATCATCTGTGGGTTGCCGCACGCGTAGACGATTGTGTCGTCGGGCGACAGACCGTACTTGTCTATGTATTTTTCGGTCAACGTATTGACCCGGCCCGTTTCGCCGGTCCATCCGGCATTTTTCTCCTCGTTCGGCCTGCTGACGGTCGGAACGAAGTGGATATTGTCGTGCTCACTTGCCAGCTTCGTCAGTTCTTCGTCGTACCCGAACTCATCGTGGTAACTGGCGCCTTCCAGGACGTAGAAGTTGAAGTCGCCGGGTGATTGTTGTTCCGATTCGTCATCCTGTCCGGCCAGCGTTTCCAGGTGATACCGAAGAATGCTCACGTAAGGGACTACGCCGGTGACGGTTGCGATGAACAGATGGTTCTTCGCGGTCGGCTTTAGAACGAATATTCCCTTGGCCCGGGGACGCAGAGTGACCGTGTCGCCGACCTTGAGATCATTCAGAAGTGGGGTCAAGACGCCGTCCGGCGGCGGCACGAGCTCGATGAACAGCTCTAGCTCGTCCTCGCGTGGTGAGGAAACGATTGAATAAGCACGTTCAATCCCATTCACCCCGATCGTGCAGTACTGGCCGGGCTTAAACATGAAACCCTGTTCGGGCTTGAGCCAGAGACGCCACAACTCCTCGGTGAGGTTTTCCCTGCGGGTGATGGTCGCTGTTGTGAAACGACCGCGAGGGGTCGTGGGTGATTCGGTTCGCTGGGTCATCGGTCCTCCCAATCCATGTGGAGACGTGTGCAGAACGGTCTTGTCTTGTTGCGATCCTGAGTGGATCCGGCACTCCCGTTGCGTTCCCGGGGGGCCGGAATCGGCGCTTGGGAGTGCCTATCCTACCGCCTGGGGCAACGAATGCGCCGCAAACAGGCCTGAAACAATCTGGGGAAGTCACATGGAACACCCACAATCCGTATCGCCGAAACGTGCCGCGAGAGCCGGTGGCGAGTGTAAGATCGAACCGGCAAACAGCGAATAAAGACATGAATATCGAGATCACGACGACCATCATGGCCGCTGTATCCCGCCCCGAGTACAGGTCGTCGAATTGCCGTGATGGCCGGGTACGCAGGGGAAAGTTCGACCGAGGTAGTTCAGATGGTGAGCACAGGCCCCGCCTATAGCGTGACAATACGAGCCGAGTACGAGAATTCACCGGGCATGCTGGGCAAGATCACGACCTGCATCGGAGAGTGCGGGGGAGACATGGCGGGGATCGACGTGATCTCGGCGACGGACTCAAGAATGGTCCGGGACCTCACCGTCTACGCTTCCGGTATCGAGCACGGCCAGAAGATTATAGATTCGGTGGGCGGCATCGAGGGCGTAGAGATACGCAACGTTTCGGACGCCACCTTTCTGTTCCACCTCGGCGGCAAGATCGAGATGCGGAGCAAGGTTCCCGCAAAGACCCGCGAAGACATGTCCAAGGCCTACACGCCCGGCGTGGCGCGGGTCTGCATGGCGATCCACGAAGACCCGGACGCCGTCTGGGCGCTCACCGGCAAGGCGAACACGGTAGCCGTGGTGTCTGACGGAAGCGCCGTGCTGGGGCTGGGCGATATCGGTCCGGAGGCAGCGATGCCCGTCATGGAGGGAAAGGCGTTGCTGTTCAAGGAGTTGTCCGGCGTCGACGCCTGGCCGCTTTGCCTGGACACGCAGGACGTCGATGAAATCGTGAACATCGTCAAGGCGGTCGCTCCTGGATTTGGCGGCATCAACCTTGAGGACATTTCCGCTCCACGGTGCTTTGAAATTGAAGAACGGCTGAAGACGGAACTGGACATCCCGGTTTTTCACGACGACCAGCATGGCACCGCCGTCGTGATGCTGGCCGGGTTGATCAATGCGCTGGCGGTGACGGGCAGGACGCCCGAGAAGATCAAGGTGGTTTTGCTGGGCGTCGGCGCATCCGGCACTGCCTGCGCCAAGATCATGATGAGCCACGGCGTCAAGAACATCGTCGGCTTCGACCGGCAGGGCGCCCTGTCACGTGACCGTGACTACTCCGACAACCGATTCAAACAGTGGTTTGCTGACAACACCAACCCCAACAACGAGACCGGTTCGCTACACGAGGTGCTCAAGGGCGCGGACGTTTTCCTCGGTTTGTCGGGGCCGGGCCTCATAACCAGTGACGATGTCGCCGGAATGGCGGACAACGCCATCATCTTTGCGCTGGCCAACCCGACCCCCGAGATTGCTCCAGAAGAGTTGCCGGATAACGTCTCGGTGATGGCCACCGGCCGCTCCGACTATCCGAACCAGGTCAATAACTCACTGGGCTTCCCGGGGCTGTTCCGCGGGATATTTGACGTGCGCGCCTCCGAAATAAACGACGAGATGAAACTCGCTGCGGCACGTGCACTGGCGTCCGTGATCCCGGAAGACAGTCTAGGGCCGGACTTCGTGATACCAAGTGTCTTCGATGCCAACGTGGTCACCCGGGTCGCCGCTGCGACTGCGCAGGCCGCGATAGACAGCGGCGTCGCCCGCCGGGGCAGCCGTTCGTCTGAGGACGACGCCGAGAGCTACACGAGCTTCCGCGCCCATTAACACCCCGAGCAGGATTTTGAAGATAAGTCGTGCCTGATACGCCAGACGTCGTCATAGTTGGCGGGGGCGTCGTTGGCTGCGCCACGGCATACTTCCTGGCGCGAGCCGGCTACTCCGTAACACTAATCGAACGCGATTCGGTCGGGAGCCATGCCTCAGGATTTGCTTACGGTGGACTATCGCCGATCATGGGAATCATCGAGGACGACCCGGTCCTGCCGTTGTCCGAGGCTGCGGAGGCGATTCACACCGAGCTTGCGGAGCGATTGCCGGCCGAAAGCGGGGTCGAGTACGAATACCGCCGCAAAACGTCACTGACGCTCGCGACTAATCCGGCGGAAGTTGACGCCCTGAAAGAAGCTCATGACTGGCTGAAGACGCATTACGCAGGCGAGGTCGCCTGGCATGACGAGGCATCTACCCACGCATTAGAACCTCGTGTTGGACCTGCTGTCGTCGCTGGATTGATGGCCGAAAGGTCGGGCGAGGTCGAGCCCTACAAGTTCACACTTGCGCTCTGGCAGGCCGCGGAGCGTGCGGGCGCCGTGATGCGAAACGCTTCGGTGGCAGGAGTATCCCGGAAAGCGGGGGACGTATCTGCTCTCCGCCTGGAATCCGGCGAGGAGATCGAGGCCGGCGCCTTTGTGCTGGCGGCCGGCCCGTGGATGGGCAAGGCCACCGAATGGCTTGGAATCGACATGCCGATCTCGCCTCTGAAGGGCCAGATACTGCGACTCCAGGCGCCGGGCGATCCGCTAACGGTGTCGCTGTCCTGGGGCCACAACTACGCTACGACCAAGCCGGATGGGCTGCTCTGGTGTGGGACGACCGAGGAGCGCGTCGGGTTCGACGAGACGCCATCGGCATACGGACGGGACACGATCATGGCGTCCGTTATCGAGGTACTCCCGTACCTGGAGGACGCCGAGCTCGTGCACCACACGGCCTGCCTGCGCCCGGTCGCTCCCGATGGCCTGCCGGTCGTAGGACCGGCGCCCGGGAACGCCGGTGTTTTTATTGCGTCTGGAACGGGGCGCAAGGGGATCTTCCTGGGACCTGCCATGGCGCGCGTGGCCGCCGATATGGTGATCGGGAAAGCGCCGGGCGTTGATGTGTCTGGCCTGTCACCGGCCCGGTTCTCGGGCGTCCGGTGAAACGTTTGCTACGGCGGCTGAGGCTCGCGCCGCCCACCGGGGAGGCGACCCGCAACGGTGTCATCTCCGGGACGATTGACCCGTCCCAGAAAATCGATGCTCCGGAGCGCGTGGCGGAACTTGATAAGTTCGTACATCTCACGCTGGAACGGTACGCGCCGGGCATAGAGCCGCTTTCGTCCGTACGCGTGTCGCGCCGGATGACCCGGACGCTGGGCAGCTATCGACCGGACAGACGCCAGATAGCGCTGAGTTCGAGGCTACTGGCTTTCGGCGAGCGGGAGCATGTCGAAACCGTGCTGTTGCACGAGACGGCTCACGTCATCACACATCATCGGGATGAGAAAGCCAGCTCGCACGGCCGGCTGTTCAAGTCGGTCTGCCGGGAGATGGGAATCGAACCCCGGCGATTCGTGAACGTTCCGACTGGAGCCTGGGGCTCGCGGCAGCGCTACGTATTCACCTGTGCCGCCTGCGGCGAGGCGCTGGTGCGCAAGCGGTTGGTCCGCATTGCACGGTGTCGCTGTGGGACAAGGCTTGAGGTGCAACGTGCTGCGCGGGTGGCAGTGGACGATGGTGGTCGTGTGACGCGCGTTGAGGGGTACGCGAGTCCGCGGAAGCGGTAGACGGCTCATACCGTCCTGTTGGACGGGTCACGCTCACCCGGGCCGGCAAGTATCTCCGCTCAGGCGAGTTGATTGCGTCATCCCGAGCGTAGCCGAGGGACCTTCACCGGAAGGTCCTCAAGCCAACCAAACACGTTATAGCCCAGACCTTGAATCTCCCTCACCCCGACCCTCTCCCACCGGGAGAGGGGGGCAAGTATCTCCGCGCAGGCGAGTTGATTGCGTCATCCTGGGCATATATGCCCATTCCGAGCGTAGCCGAGGGATCTTCACCGGAGGATCCTCAAGCTGACCGAACACGTTATAGCCCGGACCTTGAACCTCCCTCACCCGGCCTTCTCCCGTCAAGGGAGAGGGAGCCAATTGCGCAAGTGTCCTGAGGCTCTCGAAGGTCTGGATCACTCAAAACCGTCCTGATGCGTAATTCCGGTGGAGTTTTCTCGGGCCGAGACTCACGAGAATCCCAAACCACCGGGTAGCCGCCCAACCCTCGCGGTGCTAACCTTTACGGAGACAACCGAGTGTTCCGGCGTGCTGCGCCGGGACGGCCGGTGGCCTTTAACTCAGTCCAGAGAGGCTGGCAAGGACACCCGGCATACGTATCACTGCGTGCCCGCGGGCACCTGGGCAGCTACGTGCGCCAACCCTCGCCGCCTGGCACTGGACCAGGAATGGACGAGGGTTTTTTTGTGACCGAAGCCCAACTGGAACAGGGCAGGCTCATCCTCTCGGCGGAGCACATCCGGCGGGCGCTGGTCCGTATTTCCCACGAAATCCTGGAGCAGAACGACCACCAGGTCGCCGTGGTAGGCCTGCAGAGTCGCGGGGTCGACCTGGGACGCCGAATCGCGGGAATAATCGGCGATATCGAGGGCGTGGAGATCGACTTCGGAACCCTCGATCCCCGGCTCTACCGGGACGATCTGGGCGGAGCCGTGGACAAACCCGTGCTACCGAGCGACATCCCGTTCCCGGTGGACGGTCAGCCCATCATCCTGGTGGATGACGTTCTGTTCACGGGCCGGACCATCAGGGCGGCCATCGACGCGCTACTCGATTTCGGACGGCCAGGCTCGATCCAGCTTGCGGTTCTGGTCGATCGCGGCCACAGGGAACTGCCAATTCGGGCCGATTACGTGGGCAAGAACGTGCCGACTTCTCGATCCGAGGGGGTGCGGGTGCTGCTCACGGAGGTCGACGGGACCGACGGCGTGGAGATCATCCGGCAGACCGAGGTTCCGGCTACCAGTAGGGGAACGAATTAGTTATGGCTCGTACGCGCTCTGCGACAACGACGGCTGAACGCCCGGACCAGCCAGACCGGGCCGCGGGTAATGCCGGACAGGTGCGATCGCCACGCCGAAGCGCTGGCCGGGTTCGGCCCAACCAGCCTCCTATGTTCGGTGGGCTCTCCGGTTCACGGCGGAACGTGCTGGACCTGGATGATTTCTCGAAGGAAGAGATCGAGCACATCCTGCAATCGGCGGATGGCATGAACGAGGTGCTGTCTCGTGACGTGCGGAAGACTCCGACGCTGCGGGGCAAGACCATCCTCACGCTGTTCTTCGAGAACAGCACACGGACACGAGTGTCTTTTGAACAAGCAGGGAAAGTTCTCGGCGCCGACGTGATCAACGTTTCGGCATCGGCCAGCAGCGTGTCCAAGGGCGAGTCGCTCCTGAACACGGTACGAACGCTCGAGGCGATGAAGGTGGACGTGCTTGTCATGCGCCACCCACACTCCGGCGCGCCCTACTTCGTGGCGTCGAAGATCGACGCGTCCGTCGTGAACGCGGGCGATGGAACGCACGCTCACCCGACTCAATCCTTGCTCGATCTCTACACCATTCGGCGGCGCCTGGGAGGTATCGCCGGCAAGAAGGTGGCGATTATCGGCGACCTCCACTACTCCCGGGTCGCACGGTCCGACGTGTGGGGGTTCCAGAAGATGGGCGCCGACGTGACCGTATGCGGACCGCCGACCCTGCTTCCTTACGGGCTGCGGCCCGGTTCCGCGCATGACGAGAGCGCTGCATTTAGAGGTCTGACCGTTGTGGATCGGGTCGAGGACGCGCTTGAGGGCGCAGACGTTGTGATGGCGCTTCGGATTCAACGAGAGCGGCAGGATTCGGGGAACCTGCCGGATTTGCGTGAGTACTCGAAGCTTTACGGGATTAACTCGGATCGGCTGGCGCTGGCCAACCCGGGTGCGCTGCTCATGCACCCCGGGCCCATGAACGAGGGCATCGAGATCAGTTCCGATGTGGCCCATGGAGCGCAGGCGGTTATCGAGGAGCAGGTGAGCAACGGCGTGGCGGTACGGATGGCGATCCTTTACATGCTCTGCGCTAGGTCGCGTGGCGGTGAGTAACGCGATCGCAGTCACGGGCGGACGGGTGATCGACCCCGCGCAGGGGATCGATCGGCTCGCCGACATTATTTTGAGAGACGGGATTGTCGAGGCGGTAACGGACGCACCCGGGGAAGCTCCCGGGGGATACGACGTTATCGATGCCACGGGACTGGTGGTCTCGCCCGGGTTCATTGATATCCACACGCATCTGCGTGAGCCGGGGCTGGAGCACAAAGAGACAATCGCCACCGGTACGCGGGCTGCCGCCGCGGGCGGATTCACCACCGTGTGTGCGATGCCAAACACCGAGCCAAACCAGGACAACGCTTCTACCGTGGAGTTTGTGCTGCGGACCGGTCGCGAACAGGGAGCGGTACGCGTGCTCGCCATCGGGGCGGTCACGCTGGAGCGTGCCGGGGTGCGGCTTGTCGAAATGGCGGAACTGGCGGATGCCGGGGTGATCGCCTTCTCCGACGACGGAAATCCCGTCGCCGACCCCAACATCATGCGGCAGGCGTTGACCTACTCGCAGGTCACCGGCCTGCCCATCATCAACCACTGCGAAGAGCCGTCGATAGCGGGCGCGGGCCAGATGCAGATGGGCGTTATCGCTTCGCATCTGGGGTTGTCCGGGGTACCTGCTGAAGCCGAATCCGTGATGGTGGAACGGGACATCGCGCTGGCCGAGCTGACCGGCGGACGGCTTCACATCGCCCATCTGAGTGCCCGTCGTTCCGTAGAGGCGGTTCGCAGGGCCAAGAAGCGCGGGCTGCGGGTGACGGCGGAGGCGACGCCGCACCACGTGAGTATCACGGACGCCTGGGTGTACGGCCTCGGCGGAGCGATTCCGGGAGACGGAGCGCTCAGCACCCTTGCCTACGACACCAACACCAAGGTCAACCCGCCGTTAAGGACACAGGACGATGTCGACGCCGTCGTGGAAGGGCTGGTCGATGGAACGATCGACTTGATCGCCACGGACCACGCGCCACACGCTGCGACCGACAAGGAATGTACCTACCAGGAAGCAGCGCACGGGATCAGCAATATCGAAACGGCCTTCGGATCGTGCATGGTCCCGGTCCACGCCGGCGCGCTGGCGCTGGAGGATCTGATCGAGCGCATGACGGCCGCGCCGGCACGTTTCCTGGGGCCAACCGCCGGAGGCATGGAGCTTGGTTCGCTCAAGCCCGGGCTGCCGGCCGATGTGGTGCTGCTGGATCCTTCATCGGAATGGACGGTCGATCCGTCTGAATTCTTCTCCAGGGGTAAGAACAGTCCCCTTGCCGGAACAACTTTGAAAGGCAGAGTAGTGACGACTCTTTATGCCGGTGAGGTAGTGCATGGGGCAGGTGCGAGTGTCGCCTAGCCCGCCCATCCCACGGCTATCGGCCTACCTCGTCCTCGAAGACGGGTCGGTGTATCCAGGAATTCGCTTTGGCGCGGATGCAGAAGCTACCGGGGAGGTTGTGTTCAACACCTCGATGACCGGCTACCAGGAGATGCTGACCGACCCCTCGTACGGCGGCCAGATCCTTGTGCCGACTTACCCGTTAATCGGCAATTACGGCGTGAACGACGACGATTGGGAGTCACGCCGGATCCAGGTGCGTGGCTTCGTAGTGCGGCAGGATTGCGATTTGCCGAGCCATCGCGACAGCAAGTCGACCATCCACGAGTACCTGGCGCAGAACGGTATCCCGGGCGTCTCCGGCGTGGACACGCGGGCGATAACCCGGAAGCTGCGGTCGCATGGCGTGATGATGGGGCTGGTGACGGCGCAGGAAGACATCGAGTACGGGCTGAAGCAGCTCGGCGCCGCACCTCGTTACGGGGAGTTCGATGTGGTGGCGGACGTTTCCACGGCCGAGACTTACGCGTGGGATGGCGGATCGTTTTCGGACGGCGCGCCCCACGTAGTCGTGGTCGATCTCGGCGTAAAGCACAACATCCTCCGCAATCTTGAGAAGCGCGGCGCTCGCGTCACCGTGGTGCCGATGGACGTGACAGCCGAGCAGGTGATGGCGCTTGAGCCCGACGGCGTGCTGCTCTCGCCCGGCCCCGGCGATCCGGTATTTCTGGAGTCTGTGGTCGATGTGGCGAAATCGCTTTCGGACCGGGTGCCGATGTTTGGAATCTGCCTCGGGCACCAGGTGATCGCCCGGGCGTTTGGGGCAGAGACGTTCAAGCTCAAGTTTGGACATCGGGGCGGCAATCACTCTGTTATGGATGAGGAGTCCGGCCGGGTCTACGTGACGGCGCAGAACCACGGGTATGCCGTTTCTCGGGAAGGGTTGTCGGACGATGTGCTGGTGACGCACCGGGACCTGAGCGATGACACGGTCGAGGGGCTGCGCCACAGGTCACTGCCGATCATGACGATCCAGTACCACTCGGAGGCGTCGCCTGGGCCGCAGGACGCTGAGTATTTGTTTGATCGGTTTATGGGGCTGGTGGTTGGTGGTGCGAAATGAGTGTTCTCGCCCGACCTCTAACCTCCCTCACCCCGGCTCTCTCCCACCGGGAGAGGGGGTATCTACAGAAGGTAATCGTTTGAACGAATCCGCTCCCAAGAAGGTTCTTGTTATCGGGTCTGGTCCGATCGTTATCGGCCAGGCTGCCGAGTTTGACTACGCCGGCACTCAGGCCTGTAAATCGCTGCGTGAGGAGGGTGTCGAGGTCGTTCTCGTCAACTCCAATCCGGCGACCATAATGACCGACGAAGACGTCGCCGACCGGATCTACATCGAGCCGCTTACGGTTCCTGTTGTTACGCGCATCATCGAGCGAGAGAGGCCGGATGGTGTGCTGCCGACGCTGGGTGGCCAGACCGGGCTCAACCTCGCCGTTGAGTTGTCCGAAGCCGGGGTTCTGGAGAAGTACAACGTACGCGTTCTTGGCACACAGATCGCTTCCATCGAGATGGCCGAGGACCGGGAGAAGTTCCGCGACCTGATGAATCGGCTCGGCGAGCCTGTCCCGCCGTCCGAGGCGGTGGAGACGCTTGACGCCGCGGTAGATGCGGCCCGTCAGATCGGATACCCGGTGGTCATCCGCCCGGCCTACACGCTTGGTGGGACCGGCGGTGGGGTCGCCAGCGATGAGACTCAACTCAGGGAGATCGCGCAGGGCGGGTTGTCGGCGAGTCTCGTCGGACAGGTCTTGATCGAGAAATCGCTGGTCGGCTGGAAAGAGGTCGAGTACGAGGTGATGCGTGACGGGGAGAACAACACCGTCACGATCTGCAACATGGAGAACCTGGACCCGATGGGTGTCCACACCGGTGACTCGATCGTCGTGGCGCCGAGCCAGACGCTGTCCGACAAGGAGTATCAATTGCTCCGCACGGCCTCGCTGAACATCATCCGCGGACTGGGTATCGAAGGCGGTTGCAACGTGCAGCTTGCGATGCGTCCGGGTGCGGATGTCGAGGCGACGTTGCCGGCCATCCCGGCGGACTCACCGCACTATTTTGTGATCGAGGTCAACCCCCGGGTGAGCCGCTCGTCAGCCCTGGCGTCGAAGGCGACGGGCTACCCGATCGCACGCGTGGCGGCAAAGATAGCGCTCGGAAAGACGCTCCACGAGATCCCGAACGAGGTGACCACCCGGACATCCGCCGCTTTCGAACCGGCGCTCGACTACTGCGTCGTCAAGATCCCGCGCTGGCCTTTCGACAAGTTCCCGACCGGGGACCGCAGCCTGGGCACGCAGATGAAGGCGACCGGCGAGGTGATGGCGATTGACCGGTCTTTTGAGGCCGCTTTGCAAAAAGCGGTACGGTGCCTTGAGGTGGGCGGCCGGTCGTTGCTCTGGCAGGACCCCGAGTGGGAGAACGGCAATTTCGATCTCCACCCGGATGACAACCGGATCTGGAAACTGGCGGCGGCCCTGCGCCGTGGGTGGTCTGCGGAAGAAGTATCTGAGCTGACGGGCGTAGACCCGTGGTTCACCCGTGCCCTGCACCGGATCACGTCGATGGAGCGCCGCCTGCTTGCGGAGGATCTGACCCGCAGCCTGCTCTGGGAGGCCAAGCGCCTGGGGTTCTCGGACACCCAGGTTGGCACGTTGTCTGACCTGTTGCCGGAGCAGGTGCGGGCGCAACGCCTTGAGTGGGGGTTGCGGCCCGTGTACAAGATGGTCGATACCTGCGCGGGGGAGTTTGAGGCCGAGACGCCCTATTTCTACTCGTCCTACGAGCAGGAGAACGAAGCGCTGCCCATGGGCGGCGACAAGGCGGTCGTCCTGGGCAGCGGACCGATACGCATAGGGCAGGGTATCGAGTTTGATTACTGCTCCGTGCATGCCGCCTGGGCGTTGCAGAGGGGTGGCCTCGGCGCGGTGATGGTGAACTCAAATCCGGAGACGGTTTCGACAGATTTCGACACATCGGACCGCCTTTATTTCGAGCCGCTGGACGACGAATCGGTGCGTGACATCATCGAGAATGAATCGGGGTTTGGCGCGGGGCAGGAAGATGTTGAAGACGTCTCGGTCGCAGGTCCCACGTCCACCATCGTCCAGTTCGGCGGCCAGACCGCCATCAACCTGTCGCAGGGGCTCGATGTTGCGGGGATGCCGATACTTGGATCGTCGGCATCGACCATCGACCAGGCATCCGACCGGGGCCGGTTTGAGGATCTTGCCGCGGAAGTCGGCATCCCGTTGCCGCCGGCCGGAACCGCGATCACGGCGGAAGACGCCCTTCAGATCGCAGACAACATCGGCTACCCGGTTCTTGTCCGCCCGAGTTACGTGCTTGGCGGGCGGGCGATGGAGATCATCCAGAACGCATCGGAACTGGTGCGCTACTTCAGCAACCTGCTCGCGCTGGGGGCGACGCCCGGGCAGGCGATCCTCGTCGACCGTTACCTCGAGGGTATCGAGGTAGAAGTCGACGCCGTGTGCGATGGCGAGAACGTCTTGATCCCGGGGGTTATGCAGCATATCGAGCGCGCAGGGGTACATTCTGGAGACTCGATGGCCGTGTACCCGGCTTTGAGTCTTACGGAGGCCGAGGTCGACACGATCGTCGACTACACGCGACGCATCGGCGTGGCGCTTGGCATACGCGGCTTGATGAACATCCAGTTCGTGATCACCGGGCGCGGCGCATACCGGTCGCTCGGAGAGCAGGGCGGGCCTGGAAACGCCGGCGAGTCCGATGTCTACATCATCGAGGTGAACCCGCGCTCCAGCCGGACGATTCCGTTCATTTCCAAGGTGACGCGCGTCCCGATGATCGAGATCGGCGTCAACGTGATGCGCGGACAGTCGATCAGAGAACAGGGCTACGAACCCGGGTTGGCCCCGAGGCGGGACCTGGTGGCCGTGAAGGCGCCGGTGTTCTCCATGTCCAAGCTGGTCGGGGTTGATACCTTCCTCGGCCCCGAGATGAAGTCCACGGGCGAGGTCATGGGCATCGACACGGAGTATCGGGGTGCGGTGGCGAAGGCGCTCATTGCGGGCGGCATGGCGATCCCGGAGGGGACCAGCGTTCTTTTGAGTATCGCCGACGCCGACAAAGCAACGGCGCTGCCTTTTGTGAGATCGCTTGTTGAGAGCGGCCATCCGCTCTACGCGACCGCGGGGACGGCGGCGCTGATCGAGTCAGCCGGTTTGCCGGTAGAAGCCATCGAGAAACGGTTGTCCGAGGGTCATCCGAACGTGGTCGATATCATCGAGGACGGATCGGTCGGGGCCGTGGTGAACACGGTGACCGGGGATCGGTCGATCATGCAGGACGGCTTCCACATCCGGCGGGCGGCGGCAGAGCGACGTGTGCCCATCTTCACGTCCATCGACACGGCGCGGGCCGCGGTTGAGAGCCTGGCACGCGGCGAGCAGGCATACAACGTCATGCGGTTGGACGAGTACCTGGACTATGAAGCGTAGTCGCCATCGGCGTGGTTGAGCTGGTGGGACTTCTCTCTCACCCTGGGCTCTTCCGTTCGGAGCGGGGACGTGTGTCGGGTGACGGACCCTTCGAGAGCTTCAGGACACGGTTGAGAGCTTCTCAGAACACGTTTTGGTGCAGGATTTGTCGATACACGGCTGTAGAGGCGTATGGCATTACGTCCGCGGCCGGGTGGCCCATGCCTCAACGCGATCCATGACATGAGCAACGGAAACGCCCCGGCCAATCGACCGGGGCGTTCTATTCGGTAAATCTGGCGTGTCCCGATTACGTCCGGGAGGCGACCACCATCATCCAGTTGCGGGGCACCGTGTCCAGCCCCATCTCGTCCCAGGTCTCCTTGCAGGCTTTTTGCAGGCAATCCCTTGCGATATCGAGCGGAACCCCGGGCATTACGCCCTCGATAAAGTCCTGGAACCCGCTTATGTCATACCAACCGTCGATCGGGACTTCGATCCGTCGAATCTCTTCGGCGGATATCTCGAAGCCGCCGTCGCGCAGAAGCTCGTAATACTCTTCCGGCGTTAGTTGTTGCCGTGCCTCGGTTTTATCGGATCTAATCGGTCGCAAGCCGTGTTCGCGTTTCAGCATGCGGAGGGACTTCATCATCCACTTGCGGGCGAACAGGTCTGTTTCTTCCGGGTGGGCGCCTTTGAAGAAAGAACTGTTGAAAACGAAGGTGCCGCCGGGCTTGATCGCCTCCCTGATCATCTTCAGGAGGGCTGCCTTGTCAGGCACGTAATGGATGGCGTTGAAATAGACAATGGAGTCCACCTTCTCGCCAAGCAACTCCGATAGATTCTGGACCTCTCCTTGCACGTACTTGATGGCAGCGTCTTTCCGCTCGCCGATGTTCTCTTTTGCGTCGCGCAGTGCAGATGCAGAGTGGTCGATGGCGTATATGACGGTGTGCTTCGCATCCTCAAGCCTGTCAAGGATCTGCTTGGAGATGCCGCCGTTACCGCAGCTAAGATCGACGATGTTGTGGTGTTTGCCGATCTCCGCGAGATCCAGGGTGGCAGCGTTAACTTCTGTGTAGAAGTCTAGGCCGGCAAACTTGGAAAACGAATAACCTTGATCTGTCTGGGCCAATGGGCCCTCCTGAGGGGATGCGGTTCGTGACTCTGACCCGTCTACGTTGGGGCCACGAGCGACAATACGGCTGGCAGGCCATCGCCATAAGGTGCCCGATTCTACCATGTCGCATCGTGCCTGGACGCATCTCGACCACTCCCCTGGAGTTGTATCGATCCACTCGCGTTGGGGCGCCGGAGGACATCGAATAATCGTGGCCTGCTTAACCCCGGGATTGCGACCCTGATGCGGGCATTCGCGACACGCGCGTTCGTCGTCGGCGCGCTGGCGGCGCTTGCCGTCTTGCCGGGCGCCGGATGTGGTGATGACAGGAACCCGGACCCCATCCTGGTGCTCGCCGCAGCTTCCATGACCGATGCCCTTGTCGAGGCGACGGCGGCGTTTGAGGAGGATTTTGGAGGGGAAGTTGTGTTCAGTTTCGGCGGGTCCAACGCCCTTGCCCGCCAGGTGGAGCTGGGCGCTCCAGCGGACGCCGTGATCTTCGCCGGAACGTCACCCATGGATCAGTTGGAGTCGTCCGGCCACATCCTTGCCGGAAGCCGGGTGGACCTTCTTCGAAATCGTCTCGTGGTTATCGAACAAGCGGGTTCCACCCAGTTGGGTGATCTCGGGGAACTGGCCTTGGCTGATGGCCGGATTGCGCTCGCCGACCCGGCACTGGCTCCGGCGGGCCTGTATGCGAAGCAATCTCTCGAGATGTCAGGCCTGTGGGATGGCCTGGAGTCGCGTCATATACCAACGCTTGATGTGCGTGCCGCGGTGGGCGCAGTCGCCACGGGCAACGCGGCGTTCGGGCTGGTGTACGCAACAGATGCGGCCGCGGCATCAGGCGTCGAGGTCGTGTTAGGGGTCCCGGAAACGCTTCACGACCCGATCATCTACCCGGCCGCGATTGTGGACGGCGCAGGCGGAGTTGATGGGGCACGGGCGTTCCTTGAGTACCTTGTCGGCGCCAAAGGTGGCGCCGTGTTTGAGCGTCACGGTTTTGTGATGCTATCTGATTGATATCAATCCCAAGTGCTGCCGGGTTGCCGTGGCCTGTCGGGGCGCGTCCACTTGACGCCGTTCAGGTCCGGCGCGGCGATGGCTGGAGATAGACTTAGCGCCGATGTCATCCGACCTAACAATCGTTCTGCTCTCGCTGCGGGTAGCCGTCGTGGCGATGATGCTGGCGCTCCCGATCGGGTTCGGGCTTGCCTGGCTGCTCGTCAGGAAGCAGATACGCGGCCGTTTCCTGGTCGAGGCCGTGGTATCGCTACCGCTGGCACTACCGCCGGTTGTGATCGGATACGGGCTGCTGATATTGCTCGGCAGCAAGGGCCCGTTTGAGGGGGTAGCCTTCACTACGTTTGCGGCGTCGCTTGCCTCGGCGATCGTCGCTCTCCCGCTCATCGTCAGGACATTTGTGGTCGCCCTTGACGCGGTTGATCCGCGCCTCGAACTGGCAGCTCGCAGTCTCGGCGCAGGGCCCTGGCGAGTTCTTGTGACCGTGACGATTCCGCTGGCATACCGGGGACTCCTGGCGGGGGCTTTGATCGGCTTTGTGCGCGCTCTGTCTGAGTTCGGCGCCACCATAGTCGTCGCCGGGAACATTCCCGGACGGACGCAGACCGTTCCCCTCGGGATATTCACGCGCATACAGGCCGGCGATGATTCGGCGGCACTGCGACTCGTTGCGGTATCGATCGGGCTGGCAATCGCCACGCTAATCGTGCATGACCTCTTGCTCCGCCGCGGCGGGTTGTCTGGCCGCCGGCAGCGTGCCGGGTTCGGGTCTTAACTCGTGTCCGGCGCTGTTGTGACCCCCGGGAATCCCGGTCACGAGATGTCCGGCGTTCTCCGGTTTGCTTTCACGCGTGCGCGGGGAGATTTCTCGCTCGAAGCTGCTGGAGATTTCGGATCAGGGATCACCGCGTTGTTCGGTCCTTCGGGGAGTGGCAAAACCACGCTGCTGAACTGTCTCGCGGGGCTATTCCGGCCTGACGACGGCGAGATAGTGCTGAACGGGCGTGACCTGTACCGGGAGGGGGCCAGGACGTTCATACCGCCGGACAAACGCCGCATAGGGCTGGTGTTTCAGGACGGCGCCCTGTTTCCACACATGAATGTCGCGGACAACGTGATGTATGGCTGGCGGCGGACGCCAGAACGAGATCGACGAGTGAACGTGGATCAGGTCGTAGATTTACTCGGACTTCAGCCTCTGATGGAACGTTCTCCGGATTCGCTGTCGGGCGGGGAGCGTCAACGCGTCGCCATCGCCCGGGCGCTGGCCATGTCGCCGGGGCTTCTGTTGCTTGATGAGCCCATGGCGTCGCTCGACGGCCGGCTGCGCGGTGTCGTGCTCAGCTATTTGCGGCGCATCCGCGAAGACCTGGGCATCCCGATGGTGTACGTGTCGCACTCGATCTCCGAGGTCCTGGCCCTGGCCGACGACGCTCTCGTGTTGTCCAATGGAAGCGTCGTGGCTTCAGGGCGGCCTTCACGTGTGCTGCTGGACCCGGCGCTGGGCGGTATGTTCCAGGATGATCCGATCGAAAACCTCCTGGACGGGCTGGTGTCGGAGCCCGGGGGAGTGGGCATGCCGGGTTGCGTGAGGGTCGGAGTGGCGGATGTCATAACGCCGCCAACGGGTCGACCGGCGGATACGCCGGTCATCATGGCCCTGGGCGCAGATGAGATCATACTCGCCACACAGAAGCCGTCCGGGCTGAGCGCACGGAACGTGATCGCCGGGTCGATCACGGAACTGGAACCGGTCGGGGACGGGTTGTACGCGACTGTCGATATCGGGGTGCGGGTGCTGGTCGCTCTGACGCAGGGCGCAGTGGACGCACTCGACCTGGAGCAGGGCCAGGACGCCTACCTGGTGTTCAAGACGAGCAGTATCAAGTTGCTGGACGCCGCGCCAGCAGGGCCGGTCTAGGTGAGGGAGAAGTCCCGACGTGCGGCGACGCTGGATGGCGTCGCATGAGACGTGCGGATGGCAGCATGCTTGAGCGGCAACGGTGCGTTCCGGGTGGATGATGTCGCGGTGAAGGTCCCTCCGCTTCGGTCTGGATGGCAACGTGAACGTGTCCCCTTACCTGGAGTGAGAGGCAGGACGTCCCGCCTGGCATATGACGAGCAGACAGCACTCGTCGCACCTGGGGGTTGGCCGGCAGATTCTGGACGCGTGCTCATCGAGCAGGGCGTGAAACTCGTTGTAGAGGGTTGCGTCGGGCGATAGCCGCTCCGTGAAGAGCGACTGGTAGTCCGCGTACCTCTCGCCATCAACGCGCCAGCCGAGGCGGTCGACTATTCTTCGCGTGTAGGCGTCGATCACAAACGAGGGCTTGCCAGCGGCGTACAGGACGATATCGTCCGCAGTCTCTTCGCCGATTCCCCAGACACCGAGCAACCTGGCCCGCAGTTCGTCTTTCGGCAAATCGAGTAATCGATCCAACGAGCCGTGGAATTCGATTTCCACCAGGGCGGCGAACTCGTGTAATTTGCGGGCCTTCTGGTTGAAGTAACCGGACGACTGGATGAGCGCCGCAAGCTCTTCCCGCCCCGTGCGACGGATTGCCCTGAACGACCACACGCCGGCAAGGCGCATGCTCTCCAACGCTTTTTCGACATTGGACCAGTTCGTGTTCTGGGTCAGGATTGCTCCGACGATCACATCGAACGGGCCATCGCCGGGCCACCAGTGCTGCGGCCCGTGTACGGCGAACAGTCTGTCGTACAGCGAGCGGACATCGGCGGCGGTTGGCGATTTCCGGGTTGGCGAAGTCATCAGTGCTGAACGAAAGGCGTCATGGCGATCGCTTTCCGGGATACGTGCGTGCGTGGGTCCGTGCGTGCGCGGGTCCTATAATCAATCACACCCGTGAATGTGGACCGGAAGGCCCGCGAACCGGACGGCAATTGGCGGGTGCATGACCGGTACTTGAAAGGCATTGCGCATGACGGGTTGGGTCGAAAAACTGGACGCAGCGGCTCTCTCCCGCGGATCGCTCGTGTGCGTCGGCCTTGACCCGGACCCGGGGCGCATGGCGATATCCGATGTCGCGGAGTTCAATCGCACCATTATCGATGCCACGTCCGATCTCGTGTGCGCCTACAAACCACAGCTTGCCTTTTACGAAGCGCTGGGCATTGGCGGACTGCGGGCGCTCGAAAAAACGATCTCGCACATAAAGGACGTCGCTCCGGAGGCTGTTCTGGTCGGCGACTGCAAGCGAGGGGACATTGGTTCTACAGCCGCCGCTTACGCCCGGGCGATGTTCGACGTGTGGGACTTCGACACCGTGACCCTGCACCCGTACCTGGGCATAGAGTCGGTCGAGCCGTTCACGGAACGAGCAGATCGTGGGGCCATCATCGTCTGCCGGACCTCCAACCCCGGCGCGGCAGAGTTACAGGACCTCCGCTTGACCGGCGGGGGAGATGAAGGAACGCTCTACGAGCACACGGCGCGGCTGGCGTCGGAATGGAACACCCGGGGCAACGTAGGCATAGTCGTCGGGGCGACATACCCGGGCGAAATGGCGGAGTTACGGGACCAGCATCCCGATATGCCGTTCCTTATCCCGGGCGTCGGTGCGCAGGGCGGCGATGTTGAGGCGGCGACGCGTGCCGGGGTTAACGCGAGGGGTCGAGGCGTGATGATCTCTTCATCGCGCGGAATCATCTATGCCTCGGAAGAAACGGCAACGTTCGCCGGAGCAGCCCGGCAGGCGGCTGTAACGCTGAGAGACCAGATCAACGAGGCCCTGGTGTGAGTGAGACTGCGCGGCGCTTTGACGGTGATGCGGTCCAATATGAGGTCGGCGACCGTATCACCCTTAAGAAGGGGCACCCGTGCGGTGCAAACGACTGGACGATCTACCGCATTGGAGCTGACATCGGGCTTCGTTGTGGAGGTTGTGACCATCGGGTGATGCTTCCGCGCAGACAGGTCGACCGTCGGATACGATCCAGAGTGCCCGGTTCGGAAGCCCCCGGGACGTCGACGCAGGGGTAGTACCGGTCCAGGCGGGGTGAAACTTCGTTGACACCCCCGGGAAACGGCCCATAACCTAGCGGAGAACGGTCGGTGGCGCGTTGCCGATTCGATATGGGTGCGGTACGGGGAACCTTCAGAACCGGTTTTCTGAACCACCGGGGATCGTAGAACGCGCCAGGAACTGCCAGGGACCGGAGGACGGCGATCATGCGCGAGATGGTCATCGATAGTATTCGGGTCAGCCTCCTTAATTACTCGCGCATCGTAATCCTCAAAGAGAAGGACGCCGAGCGCTTCCTTCCGATCTGGATAGGGCAGCCGGAGGCCGAGGCCATCGCCCTGAAACTCCAGGACATGACACCGCCACGCCCGATGACGCACGACCTGCTTCATCACCTGATCGGCGACCTGGGCGGCGCGATCGACCACATCGTCGTGTCAGGGCTGGACCAGGAGACCTTTTTCGCGAAGATCGTGATGACGGCGTCTGAGCAGACGATCTCCGTGGATTCCCGTCCTTCCGATGCGCTCGCACTGGCCGTCCGGGCCAAGGTTCCGATCTATGCAGAAGAATCAGTTCTGGAACGCGCCGGCGTGCACATGGATGCCGAGACCGGCAAGGCGGTGGTCGGGGATGGTGAGGTATCGGAGACGTCCGGGAATCCGCCGACAGAGGGCGAGATAGAGCGGATGTCCGCGTTCAAAGATTTCATCGACACGCTTGACCTGGACGACATCGGGGACGCTGGCAAAGAGAGCTAGGTTGTTGCCGGGTCCCCGTTCATGGGAACGGCGAAGGATCTCGCGGGTATCTGGCGTCTCGGATTCGTTCCCGGTCACCAATTCCAACGAACGGATAGCGCGTTCCTCGTCGCGCGCGTTTTCCACTCGCCCGCGTGCAGTGGACCGCGTTCATCGATGGAAAGTATGCTCCGCCTCGGACGCCGGTTGGCCGTATTTCACATCCGGACCGGCTTCTCAAATCGGCTCAGCCCGATTTTTGGGAGTTTCGCAATTTTCGTTGTCCCGCCCTTTGGTGTGTGATAAAGTCCACAATCGAAATTCAAAGGGCGAGCCGCAGTTTTGCGGGTGCGTACGCCAGATGGGCCAACCGTCCGGGAACCGGAGCACTATCGAGCTGCTATCGCGGCTGATGGGCGCGGGTTGGGCTATTGCGCTGAGCATCGCCGGTGGCGCGGGCGGAGGCTTCTGGCTGGACGGTCAATTCGACACGAGTCCGGTCCTGACGCTTGTCGGCCTCGTAATCGGGATTGTGGCCGCTTTCGCGGGAATGATTCGAATATTGAACGCCATGAGGAATGGCAACCCTGACGGCCCCACCGATGGACCTGAAGACGGGGATCGGTAGTCCGTACGGGATTGAAGCGCGTAACGGACTGTTAGAGGTAGGGGAAGATTTTCTCAAGCCCGAAAAAGCTGCTCACGCTCATCATCCTCGTCGGCGTGTTCGTGCTATCGGTCCTCGGCGGCGCACTTGGCGCACCGTTTGGTCTCGGTTTCCTCGGGTCCCCCATAGCCGCAATCCAACTGCCCGCCGAGCGGGCATTCACCCTGGGCTCTTACGACGTGATGAACACGGCGATCATGTTCTGGATCTCCGGGATCATCCTTACGCTTGTCGCCTTCTTCGGGACCCGGAAGATCCGCAGCAACTCCCCGGAAAAGGACGTACCCGCCGGGCTGCAGAATTTTCTTGAAGTCATCGTCGGCTTCTTCATTAACCTGGCGGATTCCGCCGCCGGCGGCCGACACGGGCGACGATTTCTGCCTCTCGTCCTTTCTATCTTCCTGGTCGTGGTCGTCAATAACTGGGTTGGAGTACTCCCGGGCGTCGGCACGATCGGCTGGGTGGAGACCTCGGAGGAGTTTGCCCACCATCGCGACGAGGCGATCGAACACGACGGGGAAGATGCCGAGTTCAAAGACCCCGACCTGGTTGTGTTCGCTGACGGCCCGATAAAAATCATTCCGTTCGGCCGAACGAGCCAGGACGCCATTCCTCTCGCAGCGCTGGCCCTGCCTCACGGGGAAGAGTCCGAGGACGGTGATGGGGCAGGTGGAGAAGAAGCCAAAGAAGAACTGTTCGTCCTCGACACCACGGCGTTGGACGACGACTTCGACGAAGCGATCTTTGAGAGTATCGGCGCCGAAGCGAACGACCCGAAGCACCCGGAGCTGCTTGAGGTGCACGACGCAGACGAGGTCGGCATCCTCGTTCCTTACCTCCGTGGCGCCAACACCGACGTTAATAACACCCTTGCCATCGCCCTTGTAGCGATGATCACCGTTCAGATCTGGGGATTCAGATCTCTTGGTTTTGGTGGTTACGGCGGGAAGTTCGTCAACTTCAAGCAGGGCCCGATCTTCTTCTTTGTCGGGATACTGGAAATCATCGGTGAACTGGCCAGGACCATCAGTTTCACCTTCCGTCTATTTGGAAACATGTTCGCCGGGGAAGTATTGCTTATCGCAATGATGTTCCTGTTCCCGTTGATCGGTATTATCCCGTTCATCGGCCTGGAGCTATTCGTCGGTGTCATTCAGGCGTTCATCTTCGCCATGCTCACGCTGGTTTTCGGCGTGATGGCTACGATTGGCCACGGCGAGGAGGAACATTAGCGTCGACGCGCTTATTTGACCCGGGCGGCGCACCCGTCAATCGGCAGGAAAGTTCCGCCGTTGGTGCTCGCGACCTACTTGGGACCGTAAAAAGAACCGTGCAGGAGAGTTGAGACATGGAATTGACAGAACTTGCCGCCGGACTGGCCATCGGCCTGGGGGCCCTCGGCCCCGGTCTGGGCATCGGCATGCTGGCCGGTAAGGCTATGGAAGCCCTCGGCCGAAACCCTGAAGCCCAGGGCGCTATCCAGCAGAACATGATCCTTGCGATCGCGTTCGCTGAAGCAATCGCCATTTATGCGCTGGTGGTGGCAATCATCATCATCTTCGTCGCGTAGCCATATACACCTGCACGGACCCGGGAACGCATTAACGACAATCCGGGGTCCGTGGGTGCGGGGAGATCGCCTTGGACGATATCTCCGTTTTGAGGAAGATCGATGGATGCCATAGGCATAAATCTGCCGGGACTGGTAACTCAGCTCGTCAGCTTTCTGATCCTGTTCTTCATCCTCTCGAAGCTCCTGTATGGACCGATCTCGAGGGCTCTTGAAGAGCGATCGGATCGGATCCGGGAGAGTCTTGAGGCGGCGGACCGGGCGCGGCAAGACGCTGCGTCTTCCGCCGAGCGCGTAGAGCAGGAGATCGCTGAAGCCCGAACACAGGGCCAGCAGCTGATCGCCGAAGCGCGTGAGGCCGCCGGAAGACTGCGGGCGTCGGAGGAGGAACGCGTTCGCGCGGACCTCGAGGCCCTGCGCGAGCGGGCTACTCAGGACGTCCAACGAGAGCGGGACGGCGCTATCGAAGAGATCAGGGCCGAGTTCGCGAACCTGGCGGTGGACGCAGCGGAGCGCGTAATCGGCCGATCACTTGATGCGGAGGCGCACAGGGAGATCATCGAGGGCGTGCTTGAAGAAGGCCTCACCGAGGACCGCGGAAACTGATTGATGCGGATTGAATTGACTGGACACAACGGAAGGAGGACTGAGCATGGCGCCTAAAGCGAGACGTTACGCACAGGCCGCCTTCGATATAGCGTCCGGGAATGACACGTTGGACGAGTGGGCCGCCGACCTTGATGCACTGGCGATAGCGCTGAGCGATGAGGATTTTGCGGCGCTGCTCGACGCCCCCCAGGCTCCGATGTCCGTCAAAATGGACGGGATCGACACGGTTCTGGCGGACGTCAGCGAGATGGCCCGGAACCTGGCGAAGCTTCTCGTCACGCACAGCGCGTCACGGGTAGTTCCGGAGATTCGGGACGACTTCCGATCGATGCTCGATGCCCGGCGAGGAATCGCTCGGGCGGACATCGCGACGGCGACGCCGGTCGACGACGCACTCAAGTCGGAGATCGTTGCCAGGCTCAGCGCCCTGATCGGGCAAGAGGTCGATGCGACCTTCAGTGAAGACCCGGAGATACTGGGCGGCATGGTCGCTCGCGTGGGAGACCGTTTGGTCGACGGAAGCGTGCGGTCAAAACTCCAGTCGCTGCGTCAGACGCTGGGGCGGCCTGCGCAGGTTTCGGCCGGAGACGAGTAAAACCGGGACCACCGGTGTTAAAGGATATAAAACCGCCCGTCCGGTAATTCACTGCCGGATACGGGCAGGCGTTAACCGGCCCTCTTGTAACGGGCTTCCGGAAACGTCACGAACACAGGGCCTTTTAAGCAGGTCCACGGAGGAGATCGCATGGCGGTCAGAGGACAGGACATAGCCTCGGTCATCAAGCGCCAGATCGAGGAATTCGGCGGCGAATTGACCATGGTCGACGTTGGCACGGTCGTTCAGGCGTCCGACGGCGTTGCGACCATTCATGGCCTGTCCGACGTCAGTTACACGGAGCTACTGCAGTTCCCGAACGACACCATCGGCATGGCGCTCAACCTTGAGGAAGACAGCGTCGGCGCCGTGATCCTTGGCGAGTACACGCATATCAAGGAAGGCGACGAGGTCCGTAGCACGGGTCGTATCGCTGAAGTTCCGGTGGGCGAAGGCTTGATGGGCCGGATTGTTGACTCGCTTGGAAGGCCGCTGGATGGACAGGGCCCGATCGATTCGTCCGACAGTTCTCCGATTGAACGGCTTGCGCCGAACGTTGTGGTTCGTAAATCCGTTGACGCGCCGTTGCAGTTCGGCATCAAGGGCATCGACGGGCTGATTCCCGTCGGGCGCGGCCAACGGGAACTTGTCATCGGAGACCGCAACACCGGCAAAACATCCGTGTGTGTCGACGCCATCATCAACCAGAAAGACACCGGCGTTATCTGCATCTACGTCGGTATCGGCCAGAAGGTCGGTAAGGTTGCGCAGGTAGCACAAACGCTGCGTGACAACGGCGCGCTGGACCACACGATCGTGGTCGCCGCCAACGCCTCCGACGCGGCTCCGCTCCAGTACCTGGCTCCTTACGCAGGCGCTGCGATGGCCGAGTACTTCATGGACCAGGGCAAGGACGTCCTGATCGTCTACGACGACCTCACCAAGCACGCATGGGCCTACCGCCAGATGTCGCTGCTGCTTCGGCGCCCTCCGGGCCGTGAGGCGTACCCGGGCGACGTTTTCTACCTCCACTCCCGCCTCCTGGAACGGGCAGCCCGGCTCGACGACGAGCGCGGCGGTGGTTCGATTACCGGCCTCCCGATCATCGAGACGCAGGCGGGTGACGTGTCGGCGTACGTGCCGACCAACGTGATTTCGATTACGGACGGCCAGATCTACCTTGAGTCGGAGCTGTTCAACGCGGGCATCCGACCGGCCCTCAACGCCGGCCTGTCCGTCAGCCGTGTCGGCAGTTCCGCCCAAACGCGGGCGATGCGAGACGTTGCCGGGCGACTGAAGCTGGACATGGCTCAGTTCCGCGAGCTGGCGGCATTCGCCCAGTTCGGAACCGATGACCTGGACGCCGCTACCCGGGCTCAGCTCGAGCGTGGTCAGCGTATGACCGAAGTCCTGAAGCAGAACGAGACTTCTCCGCTCACGATGGAGCAGCAGGTTTCGATCTTCTTCCTCGGAACAAACGGCGACCTTGATGACGTGCCGATATCCCGCATCCTTGAGTTCGAGGCCGGATGGCATGAGTACACGGCGGCCAACGTTCCGGAAGTTCTCGGTGAGATTTCCGAGACCGGCCAATTGAGTGACGAGTCACGCACCAGGCTCTCCGAAGCTGCGGTCGCGTTCAAACAGACGGTCAACTTCGAGTAACAGGAACCAGACGGGTGGGCAGACACCACCCCCAAAGCGCCGGAAGATATGCCAAGCACCCAAGAGCTAAGACGTCGGATCCGAAGTGTCGCCAACACGGCGAAGATCACTCGCGCCATGCAGATGATCGCCGCCTCAAAAATGAGACGCGCACAGGAATCGGTAATTGCCGGGCGTCCTTACTCGGAGCACATGAACTCCGTGCTCTCTCATCTCGCTGCACTTGAGCGTGGTTCAGATGACACCTCCGTACCGCTGCTTGAGGCTCGGGACGTAAGAGCCACCGGAATCGTGTTAATCACGCCTGACCGTGGGCTAGCCGGCGGCCTGGTGTCCAACCTCACAAGGGCAGTGGAACGAACGATCACCGCCAGTGATTCGCCGGTAGTCGTTGTGGCCGTGGGCAGGAAGGGCCGTAACTTCACGCTCAGGGTGGGTGCGGACCTCAAAGCTGACTTTGAGGGGATCAGCGATAACCCGACCGTGGAAGACACTCGTGCGATCTCAAATATGGTTATCGAGGAGTTCGAATCGGCGGGCGTGGACAGGGTGCTGCTCGCGTACTCACGATTCATAAACACCGCCGTGCAATCGCCGTCTATCGATACCTTGATACCGGTTGAACCGGCAGAGCTCAGCGGCGAGGAAGCCGTCGGGTATATCTACGAGCCGGGTCCGGTAGAGGTGCTTGAAAAACTGCTCCCCCGCTACATCGAGATGGAGGTGTATCACGCCGTGCTCGAAGCGATCGCGAGTGAGCACTCAGCCCGAATGGTGGCGATGAAGAACGCTACCGATGCTGCAAACGATCTTATTGATGACCTGACGTTGCAACTGAACAAAGCTCGTCAGGAAGCGATCACCTCCGAAATGCTGGACATCGTCGGTGGTGTTGAGGCGCTCGCTTAGCGCCGGTTTAACGTAGGAAACTCACGGGACGGAGAACGGGAAGACCCGAACCGGCCCAAGGTCAGACACAGGAGCCCCAACAATGGCTAACGGCAAGGTTGTTCAGGTCATCGGAACTGTTGTGGACGTGGAGTTCGCAGCGGAAGACCTTCCGGAGATCTACAACGGCCTGGAACTGGAACTGGATGGCGAGACGCTCTCTCTTGAGGTTGAGCAGCACGTCGGAAACAACTGGGTCCGGTGCCTGGCTCTCGGTCCGACCGAGGGGTTGAAGCGAGGCTCCGAGGTCACGGACACGGGACAGCCGATCGCCGTACCTGTCGGTCCGGCCACACTCGGCAGGCTCTTCAATGTGACCGGCGACGCGCTGGACACGCTGGGCGATGTCGATGCTGCCGATCACTGGCCGATCCACCGCGCTGCCCCTTCGTTCGATCGGCAGACCGGTACCACCGAGATCCTGGAGACAGGTATCAAGGTGTTTGACCTGATCACCCCCTTCCAGAGGGGCGGCAAGGTCGGCGCATACGGCGGAGCCGGTGTGGGCAAGACCGTCATCATCACGGAACTGATCCGAAACATCGCACAGGAGCACTCCGGTGTGTCCGTGTTTGCCGGTGTCGGGGAGCGATCCCGTGAGGGGAACGACCTGTGGCACGAGATGCAGGACTACGGTGTGATGGACAGCACGGTCCTGGTCTTCGGCCAGATGAACGAGCCCCCCGGCACGCGGGCCAGGATCGCCCTGACCGGCCTGACAATGGCCGAGTACTTCCGCGACGTGGAGAAGCAGGACGTGCTTCTGTTCGTCGACAACGTTTACCGATACATCCTCGCCGGCATGGAGGTGTCCGGTCTTCTCGGCCGGATGCCGTCTGCCGTGGGTTACCAGCCGACGCTGTCCACGGAAATCGGCGACCTTGAAGAGCGGATCACGACCACGGTCGACGGGTCTATTACGTCATTCCAGGCGGTATACGTGCCGGCTGACGACTACACCGACCCGGGCATCGTGACCACTTTCGGGCACCTTGACGCCAACATTTCACTGGAGCGTGCAATGACGGAGCAGGGGTTGTACCCGGCCGTCGATCCGCTGGTCTCTAACTCCCGAATTCTGCAGCCGGGTATCGTCGGCGAAGAGCACTACGGTGTCGCACGGGAAGTGCAGCAGGTGCTGCAGCGTTACCGTGACCTGCAGGACGTTATCGCCATTCTCGGAGTCGAGGAACTTTCGGACGAGGACCGCGTGGCCGTTGGCCGGGCGCGTCGCATCCAGCAGTTCCTTACGCAGCCTTTCTTCGTTGGAGAGGTGTTCACGGGCATTCCCGGACGGTATGTGCCGCTTGCCGACACGGTCCGCGGTTTCCGTGAGGTGCTGGATGGGAAGCACGATGACCTGCCTGAACAGGCGTTCCGGATGGTCGGCGGGATCGACGAGGCGCGTGAGAAGGGTGAGCAGATGCTCGCCGAAACTAACGCCTAAACCGATGTCCGCTCAGGACAGGTCTCGAGGGGTAGAGCCCAAGTAAATGGCAACGTTCACATTGACGATCGTCACCGCCGAGAGCCAGGTGTTCTCGGAAGAGGTTGACTCGCTGATTGCGCCGGGCATCGACGGCCAGCTTGGTATTCTTCCGAATCACGCGCCCTTGATGACGCAGCTTCAACCGGGCGAGATGACGATTCGTTCCAACAATGATGACAACGTCCTCGCCGTCACCGGCGGGTTCATGGAAGTGTTGAACAACAGGGTGACGATTCTTGCCGACACCGCGGAGATGGATGTCGCCATCGATCTCGATCGGGCGGAAGCCGCACTTGAGCGAGCACAGCAACGGGTCGAAATGAGGGCGGCGGATGTCGATCTGACGCGTGCCCTGCAGGCGTTCCGGCGTGCCCAGATACGGGTGGGGTTGGCGCGCCGTCGTGGCCGCCGCCGTTCCGCCGCTACACCCCCGGATTCGATCCCGAACTCTTAGCCTTCTCGTAGAGGGCGATGCTCTCGTGCAGGGCCGGGATGAAGGTCTCGGCCCTGTCTTGCGTCCGGGCCCGAACCTGATCAGGCGTGATGGGATAGCCCAACCGGTCCGGTGACGGGTCAGAAGTGTTCGTCATTCCCGCGCAGGTTGGACCTTGCCGAAGGCGGTGCTGGTCCGCCCGCGTGTGTTAGCCGGCCCGGTGTCGATTCTTCTCCCGAGTGTCGGAATGGACGTGCGTGTGGAGCGCGTTCGCCGGGGAGCCGGATGTTGCCCTGCCGGAATGTTTGCGGGGATTCCATTATTGACCGGTCCAAGGTCGCACGTGAGCCCCTGCTGGCGAAGAACGGACCCGGATCGATGACCGGCGATCAGGTAGCGGGGTTCGGCTTCAGGAAATAGGTCATGGATTGAAGCGCCAGGACCGGGTCCACTCCGCGCACTTTCACGTCGAGCGGGACCTGGGGCGCTACGGGCGCGTAGTTCAGTATGGCCTTGATACCGGCTTCCACGAGGGCATCGAATACGCTCTGTGCGTTTGTTGCCGGGACCGCGACGATTCCGATCTGGATCCCGAGTTCGCTGACCGTCTCCTTGATCCGGTCGATAGGCCTGACATTGATGTCCCCGATCGCGGTGCCGACGACGGACGGATCGGCGTCAAAAGCGGCGATCACCCGGAACCCCTCCGGCCGGAAACCGGGATAGGCGATGATCGCCCGCCCCAGACGTCCGACTCCGACCAGGCCGGCGTTCCACTGATGGTCAAGGCCAAGGATGGAACGGAGCTCAAGGGCGAGCCGTTTGACGTTGTAACCGCGGCCCTGTTTACCGAATCGGCCGAAGTAGCTCAGGTCCTTGCGGATCTGTGCGGGTGTCATCTGGAGCTGGGTACCCAGTTGTTCGGAAGAGACCATCTCGGCGCCCGTGGCGTCAAACTGGGCGAGCACCCGGACGTAGAGGGGCAGACGCTGTACGACAACCTCGGGCGCGTCGGCGCCGGGCTGGACATCATCTGGAAGATCACTCGTGTAGCCGTTGGTCATGCGGCGCACCCTTTTATTCCTCTTTTATCCGGCACTGCCTCAATCACGGGCGGCCAAGGACGTCGGGCCATCCCATGGGTGCTTTTTATCACAATCGTCGATGGTGGATCAACTCTGATGCGCGGTATCAGGTTTGTATGACCAGAGCGTCCAGTGTTGCGCCGCTAAAATATACGTATGAAAGTCGCTGTATGCAGACTGACACTGCGTTTGCACGACAACCGATCTTTGAAGGGCAAACGGCATGTGATCCGATCGTTGATAGACCGGATTCGGCACCGGTTTGCGGCCAGCGTTGCCGAGGTCGGGGACCAGGATCGTCTGAAGTCAGCGCGGATCGGCATCTCCCTTGTGAGCGGCGATGCCGGGCACGCAGCAGAAATGATGGACAAGGTCGTCGAATACGCCGAGTCACAGTTGTTTGAAGCCGACATCATCGAAATTGAGCGCGACCTGATCGATCTCGACTGACTCCCCCGGGGCGTGGATGTGGATGATCTGTAGTAACGGGTATAAAAAGAAGCCCCGGTTCAGATGAACCGGGGCTTCCTGTGATAGGGAGTTGGGTTAATTACTCAGGTTACGCGGCACGCGTCGTAGACGGGGTCGCCGGGGCGGGCTTGTCCTCTGCCTTGGAGCGGATCAAGAATCCGCACTGCAGGCATTCCATGTAACGCCCGTACTGGTCATCGTCCAATGCGATGTCCCCGTGGCAGCGAGGGCAGGCTTTCAAGTAGAGAGTCATCTTCTGGTTTCCTGTTTCGACGGTTAGCGAGACATCCGCGACCGAATTCGTTGTGATTTCCTGGTTTCGTGTTACTGTTGGCGGTTCGTGACTGATGTCACAAAGTCAACGACGCAGAAGTTTACTACGGTATCTGGACCATTGCACGCGTTTTGGGGTTGATTTCGTTAAATGTTGGTGAAATCACCAGATATTGACCTCCCGAAAACGGAACGAGGGAGCACTCTCAACTATAACGTTGACACGGATCGTGTCAACTACTAGTATACAAGGCGTATAATTGCTGCGCGTCGAACTTCGTCGCTTCGCTCCGAAAACAGTGGGATTTGATG
Organism: uncultured Dehalococcoidales bacterium; assembly: GCA_964474025.1. Lineage (GTDB taxonomy): Bacteria > Chloroflexota > Dehalococcoidia > Lucifugimonadales > Lucifugimonadaceae. The sequence continues at coordinate 64,450 of CAYYRD010000002.1, forward strand.
GATACGGTTAGTGGTCGCTGACAGGGGTAACGTCCAGGCCGGCACGGGCAGTGTCGAGTTCAGGGGTGTTTACATAATCAGCGTCGCCGCGCGATTGCTGGCGATGCACCCACAAACTCTTCGCAAATACGAGCGCGTGGGGCTGGTGCAACCATCACGTACCGGCGGCCACCTGAGGCTTTACTCGAACGACGACCTTTTACGTCTGCGCGTGATTCGGCGCCTGGTGGAGGAGCTCGGTCTGAACCTGGCCGGTGTTCGCCTGGTACTGGATCTTGTAGGTCCGCTGCGCCGGCTCGTGGACGGAGCGGAATTGAACACGGAGTCGCTCGACGCCGCCGCGATAAGGGCGACGGCGGAGTTGCGATCATTTTTGAAATACGTAGGCGCCGACCCGGGTGACCTGAGTGATCCGATTAAACCGGGCGAACGGGCTCAATAGCCGAAAGCGCTGAACCTGGAGGAACAGTTGTCAGTGGAGAAAGATATGAAGGACGGGGCGGCGCCTGAAGATGAGCCGACAGATTCCGGTGCAATAAGGGAGACGGAGGCCGGGACTCCGGAAGCGGGGGAAGTTGAAGAGCCGCTCGTATTTGAACAGCCGCTTGATGCGGCGATAAGGGAGCGGGATGAACTGAAAGCCCTGGTCCAACGTGTGCAAGCGGATTTCGTCAACTACCGCAATCGCGTCGCGGTCGAGCGTGACGAGATTCGACGCAGTTCCACGCGACGATTGGCGATCAGGGTGTTGGACGCGGTCGATCAATTTGATGCCGCTCTTGATTCAGAACGCCCGGATGGCATCGACGACTCATGGTTCGATGGTTTTGATGGGATCAGGCGCGCACTGTTGCAGGTGCTGTCGGCGGAGGGGATTGAACCGTACGAAAGCGCTGGCGAGCATTTCGATCCACGGCTCCATGAGGCACTGCTTACGGCGGAGTCTGACGACGTACCGGCGAACACGGTGCTGAACGTTCTGCGCAAGGGATACAAGATGGATGACGCTGTGATACGGGCGGCGCAAGTCCAGATATCTATCGAGCCGTCGGACACAGAAGAATCGGACCAAGAATGATCAACTGAACTTGTCGGACGCACAACACAGCGAGAGACGGGCTCCAATGAGGGGCCACAACGAATACGGATATAACCGAGAAAAGACGAGGATTTAACTGCGACATGGCTAAGGCGATCGGAATCGACCTGGGCACGACCAACTCCGCTATGGCGGTCATGCAGGCCGGGGAACCGGAGATTATCGAAAACAAGGAAGGCCGGCGAACGACGCCATCCGTGGTGGCCGTTAACCCCAAAACCGCCGAGCGATTTGTGGGAGAGCTGGCGCGCCGGCAGGCGATTACGAATCCGGAGAACACGGTTTATTCCGTGAAACGGTTCATAGGCCGCAGGTACGACGATCCGTCTGTACAGGAGGATCTGAGCCGCATCTCGTTCAAGCTGGCGGCCGGGCAATCGGGCGATACCGCCGTGGTGTTCAACGACAAACCCCAGTCGCCGCCTGAGATATCGGCGATGGTGCTGCGAAAGTTAAAAGAGGACGCCGAGACGAAGCTCGGTGAACCTGTCGATCGCGCAGTGATTACCGTCCCCGCCTATTTCGATGACAGCCAGCGGGAAGCGACCAAGGTCGCCGGGGAGATCGCCGGACTTGAAGTCCTGCGCATCATCAACGAGCCGACGGCTGCCTCCCTGGCGTACGGTCTGGAAGGTAAGGGTGACCAGACTATCGCTGTGTACGACTTCGGCGGTGGCACGTTTGACGTCACGATCCTCCAGATCGGCGATGGCGTTTTCGAGGTCAAGTCAACAAACGGGGACACGCACCTCGGCGGCGATGACCTTGACCTGTCGATCGTCGACTGGGCGGCAAACGAATTCCAGTCCGACAACGGAATCGATCTCCGGAAGGACCCGGCCGCGCTTCAACGCCTCCGTGTTGAAGGTGAGCGGGCCAAGATCGAGCTGTCCACGGTGGCGCAGACGGAACTGAACTTGCCCTTTATTACGGCAGACGCAACCGGCCCCAAGCACCTGACGATGACGCTGACACGGGCGAGGCTGGAGCAACTCGTCGGGGGATTGGTTGAGCGCACCGTCGCGCCGACGCAGGCCGCACTCAAAGACGCCGGGGTCACGGCGTCGCAGATCGACGAGGTGATCCTTGTCGGCGGTACAACCCGTATGCCTGCCGTGGTGGCGAAGGTCACGGAGCTGTTCGGGAAGGAACCCCACCAGGGCGTCAACCCCGACGAGGTGGTCGCAGTCGGCGCCGCCATCCAGGCTGGCGTACTGGAAGGAGACGTCAAGGACGTCTTGCTGCTGGACGTGACGCCTCTCACGATGGGAATCGAGACGCTCGGCGGCGTCATGACGGTGCTGATTCAGCGAAATACGACCATACCGACTTCCAAGTCAGAGGTCTTCAGCACCGCGGCGGACAACCAGAGTTCGGTGGAGATCCACGTGCTCCAGGGCGAGCGAGGGATGGCCACCGAGAATACGTCGATCGGCCGCTTCATGCTCGACGGGATACTTCCCGCGCCGCGTGGCGTGCCGCAGGTCGAAGTAACCTTTGATATCGACGCAGACGGCATATTGAACGTCTCTGCGACGGACAAGGCGACAAACAGGGAACAACACATCACTATCACCGGCCGCTCCGGACTGTCTCAGGAAGAGATCGAGCGGGCGGTGAGAGACGCCGAGGAGCACGCCGACGAGGACCAGAAGCGGCGTGAGGCTGTCGAGACACGCAACGCGGCCGATAGCTCTGTCTTCGCGGCCGAGAAGCTGCTTGAAGAGCAGGCGGAGAATGTCCCGGCGGAGGCGAAGACCGAGGTCGAGGCGATAATCGTCCAGCTCAAGGAGTTGCTCGCCGACGAAGAGTCTTCGGCAGAAGACCTTGCCGCCAAAACTAACGAGCTTCAGACGGCGCTGCAGGCGATCGGCCAGGCGGCGTACGCGGCTGCCGGAGCGGCCGGGCCGGAAGGCGGGCCCGAGGCTGGCGACCAGGATGAGGATGACGGCGAGACGGTGGAGGGCGAGTTCCGGGAGGTTTAACCCGGTGGAGTCGCCCAGTTAAAGGTTTCTGAACAGGGCCCGGCGGACGCCGGGCCCTGTTCTTGTTTTGGCCGGCTGTTCATTCCGGGCGTTGTCTGGACAGATCGAACCGGTCCGGCGGCAAGCCACTCCGAGGAGCCTGCGACGAAGCATGTGCTGAGGCTCTCGAAGTGAATCCCGCCGTTGGCTGGCAATTGAACGACCGGCCTGTTCGCGCTCTGTCGGCGGCGAGATCCTTCACTGCGCTCAGGATGGCCGTTTGTGGGGGGAGGTGTTGGTGGCGCAACGCGACATTTACCCACAAGGTCCGGGGGGCGGCACAGTGTGTTTTGCCACCTGGTTGATCTGTCATTCTTGGCATATATGCCCATTCTGAGTCGAGACGAAGAATCTCCTGGCTTTCCGGCCAACCGAATGTCCTCCCGCAATTACTACGCTTACATCCTCACAAGTCTCTCGATAATGCTGTGCACCGGAGTGACGAATAATCCCGAACGACGGTGGTTCAGCACAGGGCAAAGGCTGAACGTGGTTTTCCTGCACTTTTCAACGTGGACCGCCTCGTTCTGTTTCGCGATATGGAAGACCTGGTCCGGCCCTTATGTTTTTGATTCGGGCTGTGGTGTCCGGAGGTTTCGATGGTCGAGTTCGATATTAGACAGTTGGGTGACCTGCCAGATGAAGTTGACTTCCTGGTCTTAGAAAGCGAAGCGGAAGGATTTCGGTTCCTTACGCGGTTGAAGGAAGACTGGATTACAGGAGAGAACCGTTTCGATCTCCCCGGGGAGCGACTGTTTGGCGCTTTCCCTCGGGGCCGTTTGGTCGGGATCTGCGGATTGAACCGGGATCCGTATCAGAATGACGTAACCGTTGGCCGGGTGAGACGGATGTACGTATCGCCCCGGGACCGTCGTACGGGAATCGGGCGGGCGCTTGTCGAGCGAGTGATTGATTCAGCGACCGTCGATTTCGACTGGTTGCAGCTGCGTTCTCAACCAGGTGCGGCGAGTTTCTTCACATCGCTGGGTTTTGACACTGTCGCCGATGATCCGGTCGCCAGCCACCGGATGCGTCTCCAAAAGTCGTGACGCCACATATTTCATGAACTGCTAATGGCTAGGTGAGCCCATAGTGCGGGAAGATCTGCTCACGCAACTGCTCAACGCTTCTGTCGTTGAAAGCACTGACCTGCATCTCCACAAGTTCATCAGAAGCTTCAAGGTTGTCGGCATAGGTCTTCGCCCCCGGGCTTTCGGGGACAAGTGAAGGCATGTCCGGGGGCAGATCGACGCCGGTCATGATCGCCAGGTCGACGGTCCAAGCGCGCGCCACCGCGCCCAGGTCGTACCCGCCGCCGCCGACCGCCAGCCATCGGCCGCACTCCGAGGCGAGGTCTCGCAACCGACTCACCACGGCGGCGTGTCCCTGTACCGTCAGACGCAGGTGTGTGATCGGGTCAAGGACATGGGTGTCGACGCCAAGCTGGGTGAACAAGACATCGGGCTTGAAAGCCTCAACGAGTGGCGGAACCACGGCCTCAAATGCAGCCATGTAGGCCGCATCCGAGGTATGCGGGGCCAGCGGGACGTTGACCGAGTAGTTGAGCCCGCTGTCTCTTCCCGTTTCGCCAACGTTGCCGGTGCCGGGAAAGAGGAACTGCCCACTTTCGTGGAGTGAGACTGTCAGTACGTCCGGCGAGGTGTAGAAACCGGCCTGCACCCCGTCGCCGTGGTGGCAGTCGATATCGATATAAGCAACTCGCAGACCCTGTTCAGCGAGCCACTGCGCCGCCATCACGGTGTCGTTAAAGACGCCGAAGCCGGAGGCCCGGTCCGCCATAGCGTGGTGCTGGTGTCCACCTGCGAAGTTGAATGCGATGTCGGCGCTGCCATCTGCGATGGCCTGCGCGGCCGCCATCGTTCCGCCGGACGTCAGAGCGTTGGCCTCGTACATCCCGGCGAATACGGGGTTGTCGCCCGATCCGAATCCGTATGACGGCCCGACCGGCAACTCGATCCCCATTGAAAGCGCCTTCACCGCTCCGACGTACTCCGGGGTGTGGCCGAGTGCGATTTCGTTGTCGGTCGCCGGTCTGTGCGGCGCTAGCGTAAGGTTTGGGGCCTGAACTAGGCCCGCCGAGTCCATGAGGTCGAACGCCCGCTTCCAGCGCACCGGGCGAAGTGGGTGTGTGGCGCTCATCTCGTACCGCCACACGTCGTCGGAATAGATCAGGGTCACCCGAGGGGGAGATTCTGAAAACGCCATTTGAGCTATTGGATGTGCAGGCCGGCGACGGTGAGCGAGGCGTGTGCCTTGTACCGCCTGTTGATGTTGAGCAGCAGGGCAGTCGCGCCTTCCAGGTATCGAGCGCTCTGCAAGGGTCCGGCGTCGACAGGTCGTAGCCCCGGGACCTCGGCCAGGAGCTCGCTCACGGCTGATTTGGCGTTCTCATCGTCTCCACAGATGATCGCGTCGGTGTCGAGCGATGTATCCGGGTTCATGAGGTCACGCGCGGACAGGGTGTGCAGGCCCGCGACCCATCGAATCTCGGGCGCGCACTGCGCAGCTTCCTCCGCCGCCGAGCCGATCTCCGGGGGCGCGGACGCCGGTATGCCTCCGGTGAACGATAACGGTGCGATCACGTTCACGCAGATCTTGCCGGCCATGGCCGGCGAAAGTTGCTCCAGGGACGCCGTCATCCCGCCGTAGGGTACGGCCAGAAAAATGATGTCGGATGCGGATGCGGCGTCGTGGTTGAGTGCTCCGTGCACGCCCGCCGCTCCGTTGATATCGGCCACGATGGCCTGTACATCATCCGCCGCCTCGGTCGCCCGGGCGGCGTCTCGCGAACCGATCACGACATCATGTCCGGCGGCGGCCAACCGCACCGCCAGCCCGCGCCCCTCCGGTCCGGTGCCGCCTATGAATCCGATTGTCGCTGGACGTGTACCTGGCAAGTGTGGCCTGACTCCTGTTACGGCGATTCGACGGCGCTGCCCGGGCCTCGACATAGACCACCGTGGATGTGGTCTTCGCCTTTGACAACGATAGGGCCGAATCGTAGCATCGCCCCCGCTCACGGACCAGCGAATATGGGCTGCTGAGCCGATACCTTTGACACGACTGCCCGAGGCGCGACGGATCGATGTTCTGGTCCTCGTCTCGGGCGGCATGGCACGTGACAAAACCCCAGAGGGAAGACGGCGGCCGAATCGCTTCCGGGCGAGCCGGGCGCGCTTTCTTCCGCCCATATCCAGATCACCCATTTGAAGGCAGGCCCTGAATGCGCTACTACCAGTTTTCGATCCGGGGCGAGTCCCACCTCGGCGTTGAGACATCTGAAGACACCCTGTTTGATCTGACTTCGGCGAACCCACACGCGACCGATCTTTTTGCCCTCTTGCGTGCGGCATCATTAATGGGTGTCTCCCTGGACCACGTGGCGCGCCAGATCGTCGACCGTGGGATCGCCAGCACCCTATCAATCGAAGAGCTCCACGAGAACGCCGCCGAACCCACCCACGGCCCGAGGCTGGAGATGCCCTTCCAGCCGCCGGAGGTCTGGGCGGCAGGCGTGACCTACCAGAGCAGCATGTTTGAGCGGCAGGCGGAGAGCGACACGCCGGACGTGTACGGGAAGGTGTACGTGGCGGACCGGCCGGAGGTGTTCTTCAAGGCGACGCCAAGCCGTGTAGCTGGCCCGTACGGAGAGGTCGGCATTCGAGCGGACTCCACGTGGGATGTGCCGGAACCGGAACTCGGCTTTGTCCTTTTCGACGGCAAAGTGGCCGGATATACGTGCGGGAACGACATGAGCAGTCGGTCTATCGAAGGCGACAATCCCCTCTATCTCCCGCAGGCCAAGGTGTATGACAAGTCCTGCGCTATCGGGCCGTGTTTCGCGACGTTGGACGCAGTGGCCGATCCCCAGGACCTGGCCGTGCGTCTGACCATTGAGCGAGACGGCAAAGAAGCCTTCAACGGGACCACCTCGACCTCTGAGATGTTTAGAGACTGTGAGTACATAGCGGACTGGCTCCAGCGGCACAACTCGGTGCCGGATGGGACCACCGTGGTGACGGGCACCGGGGTAATTCCGCCCATGGACTTCACACTCGCCGAGGGCGACATCGTCAACGTGGAGATTGAGGCGATCGGCCGACTGACCAATACGGTCACCGTCGTCTGAGCTCTGGTCTTTTGAGGACACGGGCGTCCGCAGAGTTGGCGCCGTCGTATTAGGATTGGCGGGACCATACCTACGCGTGGCTGGTCGGCGACGACGTTCGGCGGCTGCGGGATCGCCGGGGGTGAAACGTGTTCTGCGCCCACTGTGGGACCGGCAACGCATCCGGGACTGAAATTTGCGACAGGTGCGGCGAACCGCTGATCGTTCCCGATATGGAGCGACGACAGCCATCTGGCGTGAAGACATGCCCGGGATGCTCCACTCTCAACGAATCTCACGCTCGTTTCTGCATCGGTTGCGGGAACGGGCTGGATGCGGTGGCGGCGGCTCCCCTGGTCAACCAAACGTCGGTGTACGACCGGCCGGAGGATTCGACGCCGATCGCGCCGGCGCAGCCCGACACCAGGGAACAGCTCCCAGAGTCAGAAAAATCGGCAGCGGCGACACCCGAGCAACATGGCGAGGAATCGATTGCAACCTCAATCAACGCAGGCGGTGACAGGGGAGTCGACTCGTTTTCTGCACGGGAGAACGTCGTGAGCGAATCGCCAGAAACCCCATCACAGGAACTGGCGCCCATTAACTCCCGGGCGGGCGCCAATGGTTCCGCAGAGGTTGCCGAACTTGCAGCGCGGGTGCGCGAGGCGGTCCAGACCGTCATCATCGGAAAAGACGAGGCCATCAACCTCGCTATTGTGGCCTTGTTGTGCCGCGGTCATCTGTTGATCGAGGATGTCCCCGGTCTGGGCAAGACGACGCTCGCCAAGGCGCTGGCGGCGTCCCTCCGGTGTGACTTCGGGCGGATCCAGTTCACGCCCGATCTGATGCCGGCCGATGTGCTCGGCGTGTCTATCTTCAATATGCGGGACAACGAGTTTGAGTTTCGCAGGGGCCCGGTCTTCACGCAGATTCTGCTGGCGGATGAAATCAACAGGGCCACTCCGCGAACCCAGACGGCGCTACTTGAGGCGATGCAAGAGCGCCAGGTGACGATGGACGGGGAAACGAGGGCATTGCCGGACCCGTTTCTCGTGATGGCGACTCTGAATCCGGTGGAGCTGGAGGGAACGTTCCCCCTGCCGGAAGCGCAGCTGGACCGTTTCATGCTGCGGGTGTCGCTTGGCTATCCGAGTCGTGATGAAGAGGCGGACATAATCGAACGGTTCACGGCGGGCGGAGCAGGTCCGGAAACCCCGGCGGTTGTGACACGCGATGAACTGCAGGCCGCCCGGGACTCTATCGCCGGGGTGACGGTAGAGCCGAGCCTCCGCGACTATCTACTTGCGATCGTTTCCGCGACGCGTGAGCACGACGCCCTGCATCTGGGCGCGAGTCCAAGGGCTGCGATAGCCCTTTACAACGCCGCACAGGCCTGGGCGGCGATCCATGGCCGTGGTTATGTGCTTCCAGATGACATAAAACAGGTCGCCGTACCGGTGTTGGCCCACCGGTTGATGGTTTCGCCGCAGGCGGGATTGCGAGGTCGTGCCGGGGATAACGTCATTAAAGAGTTACTGGAGACGACAGAGGTGCCGATAGAGCGATGAGCTCGGACCTCATTCGCCCCCGGTCGACTGATTAGCTGCCCAGGCAGGCTGCAAGGCCTGGAATCCAGGGAGAACGGGCGCCGGTGACCCGCAAAGAAATCCTCTCGGGGCTGTGGGAGTCCCTGTTTATCGTGCTGACGCTTGTCGGCATCGGCCTTGTGTCGCCATTCATCCTGATCGTCGGCGTTTTCGGCTTCATCATCGTCGTTGGCGCGCGTATCTGGAGCCGCCTTTCGTTAGAAGATGTGATGTACGAGCGCGAGTTGCCGGATCACCCCGTTTTTGTCGGCGATGAGTTTGACATCGAGATCCGGATAACGAACGCAAAACCGCTCCCAATGCCCTGGCTACGTGTCGCGGACTTGATCCCGATTGGACTAGAAGTAAAGGACGCCAGGACGGGACGCTCCAACAGCCGCCTGGCGCTGGAACTGCGTGAGTCGATCAACCTCGCATGGTACGAACGAGTGCGCATGCGTTATTCGGTGAAGGCGTTACGCCGCGGATATCATCAGCCCGGTCCTGCGATGCTCGATTCGGGCGACCTGTTCGGGATGTTTCCCAGGAACGGGCAGGTCGCACAGCCCCGCGACGGAGTGCTCGTGTTTCCGCGGACTGTAGAGTTGCCGGATTTCGATATGCCATCCGGACGGCCTGTCGGGGATAACCGGGCTGTATCGGCCTTGTGGGACGATCCGAACCGCCCGAGGGGGCTCCGGGATTACGTCCCCGGAGATCCTATAAAGACGATCGATTGGAAGGTGACGGCGAGGCTGCGACGGGTCCTGGTCCGGACTTTCGATCCCTCGGTCACCCAGTACGCGGTTGTCGTGATGGATGTGTCGACCACGAATTACCTGTTTACCGGATACTCCCCCCGCCTGCTTGAGAGGGCGATCGTGGGCGCCGGTTCGATTGTGAACCGCACGATGGAACTCGGGCACCGCGTCGGGCTGGTTACGAACGGCGTCGCTCTGCGCGCAGGCACCAGGATGGTGATACCGCCGTCCGCCGGTCCGGGGCAGCTGGGATCGATCATGGAAGCGCTGGCTATGATCCGTCCGGTTGCGCCTGAACGCATAGCGCGCCTGCTTGAGCGAGAGGCGAGTTGGGCCGTCCCGTTCGGGGCGACCATCGTGATCGTTTCCGCCGTGATGGGTCGCGATCTGCTTGACGTTGCCGAGCGTCTTGCGGCAGCCGGTCACCCGGTGCGTGCTATCTATGTGGGGAGGGACAATGCCCCGGAGGGGACCGCCCGTGTGCCCGTGGAAGACATGGGCGATCGCTTTGACCTGCCTATCGCGCCGCCCCCGGAAGCGACGGTAGGCGACGCTTTCGTTGACGACGACTTTGTCGATGAATTTGAGGAGGAAATCAACCTGGAGCGCGGGGAAACGAGCTTTGAGCGGTGGCGGATTTGACGTGATGTCACGACGCGAGCCGGGCAACGAGATGTGCAGGCGTGGTTGATAGCCGCGGGCGTCTGATCATGCTCTCCCTCTGGGTGTCCGAGAGCGCCCGGATTTTCGCGTTCGCCGCCATCGCTGCACTGCTTGTCGGATTTGATTCCGCTCCGATCGCCTGGGCCGCCGTCGCCGCGATCATGGGCGTCTCAATGATCGCAAACTGGGTCGTCGGCGGGGCGAGAGGAGACCTGGTAACACTGGCCCTTGTCCAGGCGCTCGTTGGATTCCCCGTTATTTACCTGGCGGCCGCAGCGCGAGTGATCGGTGGAGATGCAGGGCTGGACCTCGACTGGCCCGTCGCTTTGACGGGCGGTGATTTGAGCGCTGATGGAGTGGCAGGCGTGATCCTGTCATTGATCCTGGCGTTTGTTGTCTGGTTACGCGGAACCGCTCTGCTGAACTCGAACGAACCGGAGAGTGGTCAGCGCATGATCTTCTACACGGGAGCGGCCGCGCTGGGCATCTTGCTTTTGCTCGAACGGATTACCGGCAACGATGTGGACGCCCGGTACTTGATCCTTCCCTTCTTTGGCAGCGCGTTGGCCGGGATGGCGATCAACCATCTCTCTACCGCCGGGAACGTAAACCGCGGTTCGGCGTTCTGGGGCCGGTTCATGACGATGGCGGTGGGAGGGATTCTCCTGTCGGCCATCACTATCACGGCATTGGCCGTGATATTCGACGGCGCCACGCATGCGCTCGGGCGCGCCATCGGGGTGCTGATCTCCTGGGTGCTCATAGCCATCGCCGTGCCGTTCGCGTTGGTAGCGATGGGGATGGTCTACCTGATACGCAAGTTCCGCGGCGATGGCGGATCAGATGTGGAGATCGGCGGAGACCTCGGTTTTCCGCTCGACCCGGGCGATGCCGCGGCGGTTTCGGGCGACGACGGCGGTTCTTCGGTGTTCGACACCGTCATTGAAGTGATCAAGCTCCCGCTGGCGATAATCATTCTTCTCGCCATTCTCCTTGTCCTGTACATCACGTTCCGCCGATATATGGGAAAACGACGGAAGCGGTTCGGCGATGATCGCGAGTCCGTGCGCGGCGACGCCGATGCCGGCAAGGACATGGTCGGTCTTCTGGGTAGATTGCTGCCGGATTGGATGCGACGAGGACACGAGGCAGAGGCCGAGCGCAGGTATCCAGCGAACGATCCGGGAATTTCCGAGGTGTTCCAGCTTTATTTCAGGTATCTGAGGGCGGCGACTCGACGCGGGATGACGCTTGAATCAGGCCACACGCCGAACGAGATACGCGGCGCCATGTCACGGGCGTTGCCGGGAATGCCCGTGGATCTGATGACGGAACGCTTCAACGCCGCGTGCTACGGGCACGAGCCGTCATCGCCGGAGATCGTCGGCAGGCTGGGCGCCGGGCTTGAAGATTGAGGGGAGAAACAGGTCCGATGACGGACCGGTTATCTCCCGGGTCCTGGCTCCGGAAGATCGATCACCCTCAGCAGGTTTGTGCTGCCGTGGACGCCGATCGGAACGCCGATCACGGCGACGGCGCGTTCGCGTTTTTTCACGAGGCCGGAATCAAGTGCCACGCTCGAGCCGAGCCTGAACATCTCGTCGATGCTGTTGGGGCGGGGCGCGGTGATCACTATGACGCCCCAGCGCAGTGCGAGGCCTCGCCCGACGGCGTCGTCGGGTGTGATCACTATGATGGGAACCCCGGGCCGGAATCCTGCGACACGCGCCGCTGTGCTGCCGGACTCCGTGAACGCGAGGATGACTTTTGCCCCGACGCGATCCGCAGTCGAGACGGCCGCGTCGGCGATGGCGCTGTCCAGTCCCTGGACTCCGGTGCGCCGGCGTCCTGCGATATCTTCCCGGTTGAGCGACTTTTCCGCCTCCAGCGCTACCTCGGCCATTACGGCGGTAGCGACGGCCGGGTACTGGCCGACAGAGGTCTCGGCGGACAGCATTACGGCGTCCGTGCCGTCCAGGACTGCGTTTGCGACATCCGTAACCTCGGCCCGGGTCGGCACGGGCGCTGTGATCATGGACTCCAGCATCTGGGTGGCGGTTATAACCACTTTGCCGACGTGGTTCGCGCGTCTGATGATCTTCTTCTGGCTGCCCGGAACCAGCGCCATGGGCAGCTCGACGCCGAGGTCGCCGCGCGCCACCATAACGCCGTCCGAGGCGTCGATGATGGCGTCCAGGTTGTCCATCGACTCCGCGAGTTCGATCTTTGCGATCAGTTGCGGGTCGAAGCCGCGCGCCGCAAAAAAATCACGTACGAGGCGCACATCGGCGGCCGAGCGTATGTAGGAGATGCCAACGTAGTCGACACGTTCAGCGGCAGCCTCCGCCAGCGCGGCGCCGGTCTCTTCGGTCAGATAGCTGATATTGGACGCGTGCCCGGGCGCGGAAACAGCTTTGTCTGACTGGATAAGCCCGCCGACCGTAACTTCACATTCGATCTCATCGCGCCGGGTTTCTACGGCCGAGAGGCGGATAGCCCCGTCTGCGATCAAGATGCTCGCGCCGGTGGGTGTACTGGATACGAAGCCGGGCGGATGAACATAACCAATTTTTTCGGTTGAAACTCCGGTCCCGTCACGGAGGATATAACGCTGGCCGGGTTCCAGGCCGATCGCCGTATCTGATTCCGAATCCGGCGCGGGTCCGAGCCGGTGCTTGGGGCCCGGGAGGTCTGCGAGGATCCCCACGGCCACGCCGTTGCGCTCGGCGCCTGCCCTTACACGAGCGATCGCTTCTGCGTGCTCTTCAGGCGAGCCATGGGACAGGTTGAGCCTGGCTACCGACATCCCTGCGAAGATCAGTTCATCTATCTTTTCGTCCGTCGCGGTCGCCGGCCCCAAAGTGCACACGATCCGCGTTCGGGGCCGTTTGAGCACATATTCCGGAGCGGTATAAGAAGGCATCAGGTTTCTCGAAAAGGTGTGGGATACGGTCGGGACCGGTGCGGGCGTTGAACCCTAGACGATACGCCCGTCCGGAGTACGGTTCAATCGGGAGAATGAACGGGGGAACGCCATTTTTGTTGACACGCTCAGACGGCGGTTCATACGATGGTGTGTGCAATCCGCGCCGATCACGGCGCTGGACCCCGATTTGACCCACCCTCACCACGGACTGTGTACCGATTTTGATGCAACTCTCAGGAGAACTGCTCCTTACCCTCCAGGAAGTCGACGAGCGCCTGGCCGCCAAACGGCAAGAACTTGATCGATTGAATGCCGAGCTTGAAGCCCAGGCCGAGATCCCGGTACTGACCGAACAGGCCGAACAAGAGCGGGAAAATGCCATCGAACGGCGAGCGCACCTGGCACGACTTGAGGTTGACGCTGATGCCTTGAGGGAACGGGTGGAGGAGTTGGAGGAGCGTATCTATGGCGGTACGGTAACGAACCTCCGGGAACTCACAGCGGTGGAGGAGGAACAGGCGAATGCCCGTCGCGAGTTGATGCAGGCCGAAGAATCTCTCGGCCCGGCCCGGCTTGCGGCTGAAGACTCAGAGCGTGCAAGGGAAGGTTTGACCGAAACGCTCGCAGAACGGGAGAAGACGTGGGCGGAGTCCGCCCCGAAATTCCGGCGCCAGGCCAAGGCCGCACAGAAAGAAGTAACGATACTTGAAGAGGAACGGGCCGAGGCGTCCGCGAACGTCCCGGCCGACGAACTTAGCCTCTACGATCAGCTTCTTTTCCGACGCCACGGCGTGGCCATCGCCAGGGTGGAGCGCGGCGTCTGCCAGGCGTGCCACATAACTCTGCCGCTCAAAGAAGCTTCAAGGCTTCGACGTTCCGACGGACTCGTGACGTGCGGTAACTGTGGCCGAATCCTTATCCCGAGCTAAGCAGTGAGGGCCGCCGGATATTACCGGCCACTCACTTCCGACGCGCGCTCGGAACAGGCCGCCGTTTCTTCTATAGAGCGGTACTGTCGCGAGGGATTCCATACGCTGGCGCGTGTCGTAGGGCCGGGTCGACCTCCTTTGCCCGAGGCTGACCAGTACGGCGAGCTCATCTCTTACCTGGAAAGCCTGGGTCGTGGTGAGGCGCTCGTGGTTATCCCCGGTCCCCGGCACCTCTCGTCCACGCTGGACGGTCTTGTGGATCGGCTCGTCGAGCTCGATCTGGCAGGGGGTGAAGTCAGATGCGCCGACGCGGATCTGCCGGACCCTTTGCAGAACGCTCTGGAATCCTTGCCTTTTGCCGGCCGCGCGCCGGCCCAGAACCGTCGTGTCCGGGAATCACTGATGTCAAAAGCAGCGCGGGGCGAGGTGTTGGGCCGCACGCCATACGGTTACATCGCCGATATCGACGGGACGTTTCGGATAGAGCCCGCCGAGGCAGGTATGGTCAGGCGACTGTTCGATTTGTATGCCGGGGACGCGTCCCCGGAAGGATCAGGCGGAACGGATGCCGGTGAACCCGCGGGCGGCCCCGGGCTGCGTCGGATAGCCGGAATCTTCAACGCAGAGGGTGCCCGCACTCGATCGGGCAGGCCCTGGACCCCGGTGACGCTATCGGGGATGCTCCGCAACCGCGCTTATACCGGCAGCTACGTTCGCTACGGGATGCGTATCGCCGGGAACCACGACCGGATCGTGGACCGCGAAGTGTTCAATCGCGCCCAGGCTGTGATGGCATCTCGTAGCCCGGTGCGACGGAGTCGCGCCCTCACGCCTTACCTGCTCAGCGGTCTTGCCCGATGCTGGTCCTGCGGGCGCGGGATGCACGGGATCGAGCGTAACCGGCGCTGGACCAGGGCCGACGGTAGCATCGCGACCCGTGCCTATCGCTACTACACATGCCCGTCGCGCTCCAGCGGCGTGGTAGATGAGGACGCCGGCGAAGAAGATCAGCACCCGGGCTGGCGTGAATCGGATCTCGACCGCGCGACGCTGGATGCGCTCCGGGCGGAACGGGCGGACACATTAAGGGCCGCGTTCAGCCCGCCAGAGGATGATCCTTCGAACGACGAGTTGCGGACGACGGAACAGCAGTTCCTGGACTCGGTACGGGTTGTGGCCTCTGGACGAGGGGGGGTGGCTGATCTAATGATCCCACTGGATGAACTGCGGGCGACAAGGGCGATGTCGGCCTCAGTTGGCTCCGGGGCTCGTTCCGGGTTCACGTTCGATGACGCGTTTGGATCGCTCGAAACCGCGGAACCGACCGAGCTTCATGCCGCCATCGCATCGTTCGTAGATCGGGTGATCGTGCACGCCGACCGTGTGGAACCCGTATTTCGCACGGCTTGATCTAACGGCCTGACCCGATGCCGGGGAACGGCGCCCGGATCTCCTGTCTGAGAGCCGACGAGGGTGGGACACGGACGGATTGCGCTGTACCATCGGTAGTGGCAAGCAGGACGGGCGGCCGCCGTTTCGGTCTGGAGATTTCAGACCGGGAGGGAGGAAAGTCCGGGCACCACCAGGCAGGATGCCCGCTAACAGCGGGGCGGGGCGACCCGACGGACAGTGCCACAGAAACATACCGCCTCGATTGAGCGGCGACGCGATTTCGAGGTAAGGGTGAAATGGCGAGGTAAGAGCTCACCGCCCGGCCGGTGACGGCAGGGGCAGGGTAAACCCCATCCGGTGCAAGGCCAAATAGGGGGACGCAAGCGCCTGGACAGTCCCCGGGTTGGCCGCTTGATCCTTCCAGCAATGGAAGGGCTAGATGGATGACCGCACAGGGTCTGACCGCGGGGAAGAAGGCTTGATCGTAAACCCGCGATCGGACCTGGACAGAACCCGGCTTACAGTCCGGCTTGCTTAAGACGGGCCTGCGGATTCCGCTTTCCATGAGCGTTGGCGGAACCGCAGGCCTGACATATTTGCCAATTGCGTGTGGTTTATTGCACTTCTGGTCTCGATTGTCGTGCTCTGCCACGTTGACACCCACCCCGCTCAACATGAGACAGTAGGCGGGTTTGAAAGCCCGTGGCGTGACGGTAGTCATGTAACCGGGCTGATTCGATTATGAATTAAGTACTGGCGGACGCTTATGAGACCTTCGGTCGTAGTGATCGGAGGAGGGACCGGGAACTTCAGCGTTCTCTCCGGTCTCAAGGACCATGACCTGGATCTGACTGCGGTGGTCGCAATGAGCGACAGCGGCGGCAGTTCCGGGCGGCTGCGTGACGAACTTGGTCAACTGCCCCCGGGAGACATCCGCCAGTGCCTGGTGGCTCTTGCCGGGGACGCCGAGCAGGGTGCGATGTTGCGCCGCTTGTTCACGCACCGGTTTTCGATGGGTGAAGGGCTTGAGGGTCACAGCGTTGGAAATCTGCTGCTGGCGGCGCTCACCGAAATCACTGGAGCACATGACCGTGCCATCGAGGCGGCGTCCAGGCTTCTAAATATCCGCGGACGCGTGCTGCCAGTTACGCTGACCAACTCCCACCTGCACGCGACGCTCTCCGACGGCCGGGAGCTTGAAGAAGAGACCTTGATCGACACACGTGGCAGCGAGGACGGTGTCGAGATAGAGAACGTGTTCCTGTCCCCGCCGGCGTACGCCTTTCCTCCGGTGCTGGAGGCGATAACGAACGCGGACCTCGTCGTATTTGCGCCGGGAGATCTCTACACCAGCCTCGTGCCAAATCTGTTGGCTGAGGGTGTCTGCGACGCCATCAGATCGACGAAGGCCCGGGTCGTCTACATCACCAACCTGATGACGAAGCCGGGAGAGACGGATGGATTTACGGCGGAACGATTCGTCACCGAGGTCAATCGTTACATCGGTCATGAGACGCGGATAGATGCAGTGGTGGTCAACTCTGCGAAATTTAGCGATCGTGTGCGCCAGCGTTACATGCAACTGGGCGCGCGGCCGGTTGAGTACGATATTTCCCGGATGAAGACGCTCGTCCCGTGGGTGGTCGAAAGTGATCAGGTGGCTGAAGGCATTTTCGTACGCCATGATCCGGACAAGCTCGGCAGGGCCGTTATGTCTCTGATCCCACGGATCGTCTCGAACGAGGTTGCGTCGGGCGGTCTGTCATCCGCCGGCAACTGAGCCGGCCGTCGATCACCGGGAGCTACTTTGGCAGGCGATCGAGTGCTTGATTGGCGAGTGATGTCCGGCCGTTGTATCGAGGATCGGCGATGGCGATGTACGCGTCCCTGATGGTGTCCATGTGCGCCGGGGCCACCTGGGCCACGGAATACGTCATACGACCGATGAGCCGGGTGACTCGCTGTGCCGTCGGACCTTTGCTGGCCCGCTTTGACGCGGTTTTCCCGGGCACTCCCAGGTCAACGATCGCGGCCATCGTCCGCAACTCGCACTCCGCGCCCTCACGCGGCAGGGATTGCAACGTCTTTGCCAGGTTTCTTGTGGACGTGATGTAGACGATATCGTCGTCGTCGAAAATCGCGATGAGCCCCGGCTTGTCGCCGATCATCCACACGCCCTCGGGCGTCAACGAGTGGCGTTCGCCCGCGGTGAGCGTGAGGTAGGCCGTCTCCCATTTCCCGAGATCGGTCGAGTTGAATTGCATCATCTGGTTGAAGCCAAATCGGGTGGAAATCGTGAGAATAAAGAGTTCCGAGTATAGCTATTCCCACCCCGGAACAGCGGATTTCGTCGGATTGGCCCGGATAATGCGGAAGTCTTGCGGTTACTGGACCAAAATGAAGGGTTTGTCGGCTGTGCGTATATCCCCGCGTGACATACCATCGTGTCGCCCATATGCGACCGACGGATTGCGAGGCACCTCCGTGACCCGTGATCGACACGCTGGATACAACCATTGCAACTTATTCTCGTGGTAGACGACAACCCCGACGTGCGTCTGGCCCTTACCACTCTCCTTGAGGACGAGGGGTATGAAGTGGCGGAGGCGGACGATGGTGATGTGGGACTCGAAGCCGCACGGGAACGGAAACCGGACCTGATTCTCCTGGACCTGATGATGCCGCGTATGAACGGCTTTGAAACCCTCCGGGAGTTGAAGAGAGATGAGGGCCTCTCCGATATACCGGTGGTAGTCCTCACCGCGCGGCGGGGAAGTGAGGACATGACCCTGGCGAAGGCGCTGGGCGCCACGGACTACCTGAACAAGCCGTGGAACGATGGTGGCCTGGAAACAGCGGTAAGAAACGCCCTGGAGAACGATTGACTTAATCGTTCCGGGATCATCCCGGTCGGGCTCGGCTTATGCGGGCTTCGAGCGCCCCTTTGCATCCGCAATCCCGTCTGGAGTGGCCGGGATGATGCCGGCCTCTGTGATGAAACCGGTGATCAGGTCGGCGGGCGTTATGTCGAACGCCGGATTGATCACCCGGGAACCCCGCTGAGGAATCCTGACCCGCTGAAGCTCGCCACCGTCGTTCAACCCTTCCACAAACAGGATTTCATCTTCGCTTCGCTCCTCGATAGGGATCGACTCTCCTGCCGGGGTATTGGCGTCGAATGTGGTGAGGGGCGCTGCGATGTAAAAGGGAATCCCGTTAGCGCGCGCGGCCAGCGCGTGCGAGTACGTGCCGATTTTGTTGGCGGTGTCGCCATTGGCCGCGATACGGTCCGCCCCGGTGATGACGATGTCCACCCTGCGTTGCCTCATAAGTTCTGCTCCCGCGCCGTCCGCGATGAGGCGATGATCGATCCCTTCATTGAGCATTTCCCAGGCGGTGATCCGCGCGCCCTGGAGCCTCGGGCGCGTCTCGGACACCCACACAAACGGGCTCAAGCCATCGCGGGCCGCCGTGTAAATGGGGGAGGTGGCGGTGCCCCAGTCCTGCGCCGCCATCCAGCCCGCGTTGCAGTGGGTCAGCACGCGGGAGCTGTGTACCAGTAGCCCGCTGCCGTGCCGGCCGATCGCCCGGGCGGCGGCGACCTCCGCGTCGTCGTGCGCCACGGCAGCGGCCAGCATCGACCTGGCGTCGGGCTCGGCTGACATGACGGCGTCCAATCCGACTTTCAGGTTGATCGCCGTGGGGCGTGTGGACAACAGCTCGTCATAAGCGTCCGATAGCGAGTCGCCGCTGAGTGCGGCGAGGGCCATGCCGTACCCGCCCATAACGCCGATGGTCGGCGCCCCGCGAACCGCCATTTCGCTGATGGCGTCCGCCACCCGGGCGACCGTGGCCGCGCTTGCCGACTCAAACCGGTGCGGGAGGAGACGCTGGTCGATGAATCCGACCGCGCCCTCTTCCCACCACACGGCCCTGTAGTCCTCGCCGTTGACCTTCAAGGATCCTGTCCTTTGTTGCCATCGGAGCTTGCCCGGCCAGAACGGCGGTAGCGGTCGAGCCGGGCGACGCACCGGGTTCAGTCAGGAATAACGGGGTACGTTCCGGGTTGCTTCAATTTCCGGATGTCGCCCAGTCGACGCCGATCAAGACGTGCTTCTGGAAGGACGGATTGCGCATGCTCACGCCAGCGTGTCCCAGGGAGGTGTTGAACACCCGGCCTTTGCCGTATTGATGCGTCCATGCCATTGGACGTTCTACGCCCTCGACCATCGCCGTCATGAAGACATCGATACCGGGCTGAATGTCCAGGTCGCAGTAGCTTTCGTCATCTGTCTCGAAGTCGCTCAGACCTGCCGCGCAGGGGTGATCGGGGTTCGTGATGTTGACCGTGAATCTGCCAAACGGCGGGTGGTTGCTTGTTCCGGAAACCCATCCGCCGCCGGTGATCTTCTTCATTTCCGGCCAGTCCGGGCAGGAGTCGGGCGAGATGTGTATCGAGACAAGGGGGCCGCCCTCGCTTACGAATTTGCGGAGGTTCTCACGCTGGATCTCGGACAGATCGTTATTGGAGTCCTCACGCCGGCGGGTATTCAGGACGATGGCGTCGTAGCCGTCGGTCGACGGGACGTTCAGCTCAAATGCGAAATCACTGAGGTCCACCGTGTGTCCGGCGGCCTGCAGGAAGCCGGCCAGTATGGGAGTGGTTTCGCTGTAAGGGTGGCTGCCGCCGCTGAGAAGGAGGAGATTCATAAAAAGCGCCCTTGTTGAGTTCGGGGTCGGGGTCGGGACGCCTAGAATACAACCGCACGCCGTCAGATTGGCATACATTTCGACGGCCACCGTGAAACCCAGCGGGATTCTCGCACTCAGATAAAGAAAGACGTTCATGAAGATAACCGGATTCCGGACTCTCGTGCTGGGCACGCCCTGGCGCAACCTGACTTACCTGATCCTTGAGACAGACAACGGATTGACCGGCGTCGGCGAGGCGCGGGTTCTGGGCAAGACACACACCGTCACGGAGTACCTCAAGGATGCGCAACGGCATTTTGTCGGGCACAGCCCGTTTGACGTGGAGATGCTGTTTCGGCGCATGACCTTGCTCGATTTCGGGAAGGCGGGCGAGGTGGTTCATACCGGCATCGCCCTGGTGGAGCTTGCGTGCTGGGACCTGATCGGGAAGGCCTGTGGCCAGCCTGTTTACAACCTGCTCGGCGGAAAGGTCCGGGACACGGTGCCGGCGTACGCAAATGGCTGGTACACCGTCGAGAGGTCTCCCGCGGATTTCGCGGCGGCGGCGACTCGCGTGCTAGACCGGGGATACCGGGGGATGAAGTTTGACCCGTTCGGCAACGGGGACCTTGAACTAACGCGGGAACAGTTTCATACCTCTATGGATTTGATCGAGGCGGTAGCGTCTGTCGCCGGGACGCGCGCCCAGATCATGCTGGAGATGCACGGCCGTTTCACCCCGGCGCAGGCGCGCGAGATCGCCCGGCATGTCGAGAAGTACAGCCCGGCGTGGATCGAGGAGCCAACGCGCCCGGGAGATATCCCGGCACTCGCGTCCGTACGTCAGCACACGTCGCTGCCGATAGCGACTGGCGAACGCCTTTACGGCGCCCAGGAGTTCGTGGCGTTGTGGCAGAGCGGGGCCGCTGACATTATTCAGCCGGACATCACGCAGTGCGGCGGAATCCTGGAAACAAAGAAGATCGCGGCGGCGGCGGAGACCTATTCGATGATGGTTGCGCCGCATAACGTCGGCGGAATTGTATCGACGATGGCCGCCTTGCAGCTGACGTTGACACTGCGGAACGGCAAGATACTTGAGCACTTCAACGACTTCGCAGACCCGGGCGTGAAGCTGGCGGGCAGCAACTACCCGGAGGTCGTGGATGGGGAGTTCAGCGCCCCGACGGAGCCGGGATGGGGGATAGATCTGGATGAGGACTACATCCGAGCACACCCGCCCGCCATCGTAGACGGCATCATCCAGGATCCCGGGTTGCAGATGTTTGAGAAGGATGACTGGTCCAAGCGCGGGCAGGACCACTAAGGGCGTCGATCGAACCACAGGTTGAGACTACGTTTGCCGAAGGTTACCTGGCAGACGTTTGTGCAAACCTTCCCTCTACCGTTTCGGCACCTTGCGTACACCGTCCCTCACTGGAGCCTCCCCCGCAGGGTAGGCCATAGTTTTGATTGAGCGTTCGTCGTCGGCAATTGCCGGACGATACGGATCGAACCATAGCTCCCCTGGCTCTCTTGAAGGGCCGGTGCGACCGCCAAGCCGGACAGGTCATGGACTGTGGATCGACACCGCCGGGGTTCCACCCGAACCGGACGAATGCCAGCGTGCCCCGGGCTGTCAACATGTGAACCCTCCCCTCACACGACGGCCAGAGGCACCAATTTTTTTGGGCCATTGCCATCCGGCCTCCATGCCAGGCTTTTCAGGCAGCGGACGCGAAAAGAGCCCCGGATCACCGGGGCTCTTTTTTGTTCTTTAATGGCGACCCCGAGCAGATTCGAACTGCCGATCTCCGCCTTGACAGGGCGGCGTGTTGGACCGCTACACCACGGGGCCACGATGCGATGTTTCAATCGCACAAGATAGTTTACGGTAATACCCGTCAGAAAGGCCGTCAACAGCGATTTTCGCGGATGTTGATCGCGTGCGGGCCACCTGACCCTAACCCGTCCGCGCACCGTTTGCGATGCGTTATTCCGGTTAAGCGGTGCTATCCGAGATAGGCGCGCAGCTCGGAGTTGAACTCGGCTCGTCTGAGCGTCGTCAACGCCTTCCGTTCGATCTGCCGGATGCGCTCCCGCGTCACGTGCAACTGGTTGCCGATCTCTTCCAGAGTCCAGACTCTTCCGTCCGCGATCCCGAACCGGAGTTCAAGCACGCGACGTTCTCGTTCCGTGAGCGTGGTGAGGATGTCGTGGACCTGGTCCCGCAGTGAATGGCTGGTCGCCACATCACCCGGGTCAGGAATCGTCCGGTCCTGGATGAAGTCCCCCAGCTGGCTCTCTTCGCCGGCCCCGACGGGCGTCTCGAGTGAAACCGGGTCTTGAGACATCTTCTGGATCTGTCCAACCCGCTCGGGCGTGATATCGAGCCGCTCAGCGATCTCTTCCGCATTTGGCTCGCGGTTCAACTCCTGTGCGAGCTGGCGTCGTGTCCGGGCCAGTTTGTTGATCGTTTCCACCATGTGGACGGGGATGCGGATCGTGCGCGCCTGGTCGGCGATGGACCTCGTGATCGCCTGTCTGATCCACCATGTGGCGTAGGTGGAGAACTTGAACCCTTTCCGGTAGTCGAACTTCTGGATTCCTCGGATCAGGCCCAGGTTTCCTTCCTGGATCAGATCGAGCAGCGAAAGTCCGCGTCCGGAGTATTTTTTGGCCACGCTGACGACGAGCCGCAGGTTCGCTTCGCCCAGGTGGAGGCGTGAAGCGTCTGCTTCGTCCTCGATGTGTCGGTAGAAGCGTGCGAGGTAAGGGGTGTGTGACTTGAGAGCCCCATCGGCCGGGTGATCCTCCAACACGTCTTCCATGTCATCCAGGCGCGGATCGATATCCCACAGGACTTCGATTCCCTGCGGAACGAGGGCCGAAATAGTCGAAAGTTCCGCAACTTTCGCCTTAGCCTCGTCCGGCTCGATCGTCAACGTGTCAGACAGGTAGTTGACCAGCTCTTCGTTGTGGATCCCGTCGATCAACTCTCTTATATCGGGGTCCGCCGTGATGATTGACAGTGTTACCGGGGTTGGCGCGCCGATGAATCGGGCGATCGCGTTCGCCACGTCCTTTAACCCGGCTAACTTTGCGAGCGCCTCTGCAGCGATGTCAGATGCCCGTTTGTTCTGGCGTACTTCGTCCTCGGTATCGAGGGCGATCAGGCCATCACCGAGCTCGATAGCCCGTGCCAGAGTGCGCTCCTGTGCAGCGTTGAGCAGATCAACGGCGCCGATCTCGCGCAGGTACATTCGCACCGAGTCGTTCAACACATCGGCGTCTACCTGTGGGAGGTCGGATTGTGTCTCTCGGCGACCTACGTCAGTGCTGGCGTCCCAGTCGTCCTGCCGGGAGATCTCGGTGAAGCCGCGGCTTTCAAGAATCCCTGTTGTGGTTTCTTCAGAGTCTTCCCAGGCCTGCTCTCCCTGGTTCGGATCTATTCTCCAGGGCTTGTGGTCTTCGGATTCTTCGGATCGGTCTTTGGAACGTCTCGTTGTGGTCATGTTGTGTGGTACGTCAACCTATGGCAGCCGGTTCCGGTTTAAACGTAAATCGGGCGTGCTGGATTCAAGATTAGGGGTCGCGTCAGGCCGTTGCAGGCTCCAGTTTCACTTTCGGGGGAGGTATGTCGGCGACAGTCGACCATTCAGACGAGTGGAACCCATCTGAGGGTTAGATGCCGTCAAGTTCTAAAGGGATGCAGCCTTACGGGCCACCGTGGCGCAATGCCCTGTGCGGCAGATGATGACATTTGGGGCGTGAGATACGCATGAGGGGGTGTCAAAGCTCAACGAATACACCCAGCAATCATGCCGAATCTGCACGGTATCCAACTCTATTCTAACGCCTGGCCCCGGTTGCCGCAGGATAAGCCGCTGGATGGCCTCGGAAACGACATCCAATCTCACCCCCCGGTCGCGTGCGTATCCCGGTTGGTTAAGGAATGACCGTCACGGTATCCGTAGGTATATCTTCGGGACGAAGATAAGATGGTCCAACAGCGAGGCTGCCCTCTCGTCTCGTCGACCCCGTGTTCCCTGATCTTCTGGTTCGGGGATAACCATGCCGAGGTGACGTCGATGCCCCGAAGAAAGAAAAAGAACTCCCGGCCGGCAACGCTCGGCGAATTGCGCGCTTCCGGATACCAGAGCCGGTCTTTGCGCGACGAGATACGGGCCAACCTTTCGGACCGTATCGCCGCCGGGGATGAGTTGTTCCCCGGGATTCTTGGTTACGAGACGACGACTATTCCAGAGATTGAGAACGCGCTCATGTCCGGGCAGGACATGATCATCCTCGGCGAGCGTGGTCAGGCGAAATCCCGGATGGTGCGGGCGATCACGGGGCTGCTTGACGAGTGCGTGCCGGTCATCAAAGGCTCGGAGATCAACGACGAACCTTGTGCTCCGATAAGCCGTGCGGGGATCGATGTCGTCAAAGAACTGGGCGACGACACGCCTATCGAATGGCTGGCGCGGGAGGACCGGTATGGCGAGAAACTGGCTACCCCGGATATCACAATGGCCGAGTTGCTCGGCGATGTTGATCCGATCAAGGTCGCTGAAGGCCGTTACCTTTCAGATGAATTGACCATCCATTACGGACTCATTCCGCGCACCAATCGTGGCGTCTTCTGTATAAACGAACTCCCGGATCTCGCAGAGAGGATCCAGGTCGGCCTGTTCAACCTGATGGAAGAGCGGGACATCCAGATCAAGGGCTACCGCGTCCGCATGCCGCTCGACATATTGATAGTAGGCACGGCCAACCCGGAGGACTACACGAACCGCGGGCGCATCATCACACCGCTCAAGGACAGGTACGGCGCGCAGGTCCGCACACACTATCCTGAACGCATCGAGGACGAACTTGAGATCGCCGAGCAGGAGCGCTCGCACTACGACGCGTCTGAAGAGCGGGTCCATGTTCCCCCCTACATGGCGGAGGTCATCGGCGAGATCACCTCGCTCGCCCGCCGCAGCCCGGAGGTCAACCAGCGATCGGGCGTGTCGGTCCGGATGACGATAGCGAATCTCGAGACGGCCCGTGCTTCAGCACTTCGCCGGGCGTTGCGCCTCAATGAAGAGATGGCGTCGATCCGCGTAAGCGATATGTCGGGATTGGTCGCATCGACCCGCGGCAAGCTGGAGTTGGAGACGATCGAAGAGGGTCGCGAAAACGACGTGGTCGAAGAGCTCATCAAACGGGCCGTACTCGAGGTCTTCAATCGCAACTTCCACTCAGATGAGCTGGACGGCGTCGTGGCGTCGTTCGACCCCGGGACGACTGTCGAGGCCGGACAGGACCTGCCATCTGACGAATACGTCAGCGCCGCAAGCCGCGTGATCGGCCTGGGACCGGTGCTGCGACGACTTGAGGCGGAAGACAGGCCGCACGAAGTCGCCTCGGCGGTCGAATTCGTGCTGGAGGGCTTGCACCTGAACCGCAGGCTCAACCGGGATTCGGCGGGAGGCCGGGTCACATATCGCGAAAAGCCACGACCGCGATCCCTGCGCGAGGGAATGGATATTCGGCTCGAAGACCTGGGATTCGATGAGGGCGATGTTCCCGGCGCTGATCCGGGAGATGACCCCGGTCCCCGGCGCCGTCGCCGGCGCCCGCGGGATAGCGAGTAGACAGGATGGTCTTCTACCGTTACTCACGCTGGGACGGCTCCCAGGAACCGTTCAAACCCGGCGCCGATGAACTGATGAACGCCCTCTCGGACGATCTGTTTGAGCATGGCGACCTGATGCGTTCACTCAGGGATCTGTTTCGGAACGGCATGGAAGGGGCAGACGGCGAACGCCTGCAGGGGCTGCGTGACATGCTCCGGAGGTTGACGCGGGAGCGACGGGAGCGCCTGGAGAGCAACAACCTGGACTCCGTTATCGACGATATCAAGGAAAAGCTGGAGGAGGTCGTCGATCTGGAACGCGGGGGCGTCGAACGCAACCTGCAGGAAGCGCGAGATAGGTGGGAGTACGCGATCCCGTCCGAGCGCGAAGAGTTGCAGGGTCTGATGGAGTTCGTGCAGCAGCGCGCCGATCGCGCCAATCAAACTCTCGACGAACTCCCCGGCAGCCCGGCGGGGGCGATCCGGGAACTGTCCGAGTATGACTTCATCGACTCCGAGGCCCGGGAGAAGTTCAACGAACTGCTGGACCAGTTGCGTGAGCAGATGATGCAGAACTTCGCTCAGCGCCAGTCGGACGCCGTCCAGGACATGACGCCCGAGCAGCAGCAAGAGATGCGCGAGATGATGCGCGCTCTAAACCAGATGCTGCGTGAAAGGGCGGAGGGCAAGGAACCGGATTTCGACGCCTTCATGGACAGGTTCGGCCACTTTTTTGACCCGAACCGGCCGGAAACACTGGACGAGTTGCTGGACATGCTGGAAGCGCAAATGCGGCAGCTTCAATCGATGCTCGGCAGCATGTCTCCGGAAGCGCGCTCGCAGTTGATGGAGTCCATGCGGGAGGCCCTGGACGAAGAGACTCTCAACGAGATGGCGGAACTGGCCGGGATGATGGAGGAGCTGCGCCCGGGCTCGACACAGGGTCAGAGCTACCCGTTCTCCGGCGACGACCAGATGTCCATGGGCGAAGCGATGGACATGATGGAGCAGCTTCAGCAACTCGATGAGCTGGAGGATGAGTTACAGGCGGCCGGCCGGAGCGGCGAGCTCGACGGGATCGACGCCGAAGAACTTGCTCGACTGCTCGGCGAGGATGCCCGGGACGCACTCGAAGAGATGCAGGATGTCGCCCGGATGCTTGAGGAGGAGGGCTACATCAAGCGTGAGGGCGAGCGCTGGGAGCTCACCCCTCGTGCGATCCGGAAGATGGGCGAACGGGCCCTGAGGGAGGTGTTCGGCAAGCTGCAGAAAGACGGGCTCGGCGGACATCGCATCGATTCAAGCGGCGTGGGTGGAGAAGCGACCGGCGCATCGCTCCCTTACGAGCCGGGTCAGCCGTTTGACGTCAACCTGTACAGGTCGCTATCGAACGCCGTGAAACGCGGCGGGGCGGGTGTGCCGATCCGGCTGCAGGTGGAAGACTTCGAGGTGGATGAGGTGGAGCACTCCACCGACGCCGCCACGGTGCTCATGCTGGACCAGAGCAGCTCGATGTATCACTACGGTCGCTGGGGCGCCGCCAAGCGCGTTGCCATGGCGCTTCAATCACTGATCCAGTCCAAGTACCCTCGGGACCGCTTGTTTATCGTCGGGTTCTCGGACTACGCGGTCGAGCTCAAGCCGGGCGAACTCCCGACCGCGACGCCGAACAACTGGATGCAGGGCACCAACATGCAGCACGCCATGATGATCGCCCGGAAGCTCCTCGCCCGGGAGCGGGCGGCGACACGCCAGATCATCATGGTCACGGACGGAGAACCGACGGCGCACCTGGAGGGCGGAATTTCTTACTTCAACTACCCGCCGAGCAGCAGGACCGTGTCCGAAACGCTAAAGGAGGTCCGCAACTGCACCCGGGCCGACATCACTATCAACACTTTCATGCTGGAGCAGACCAGGTACCTGACGGCGTTCATCGACTACGTGACGAAGGTCAATCGCGGACGGGCGTTTTTCACCGATCCCGACCGCCTGGGCGATTATCTGCTGGTCGACTACCTTTCCAACCACCGGCGTCGCGTCGCTTGACGATTGTCGAATTTTCAGGTGGTAGGTCAGATCCAAAAACGAGCCTGGGCGGGCTTCTTATGACCTGCCCGCGCGATCGGCAGGATTTTGGCGAGTAACACTTTCGAGGACACGGCCCGGGCCCCGGACTCGCCGATAAGGGGCCTGGGGCTCCTGGATCGCTTGCTTCCGCTGTGGATCGTCATCGCCATGGCGGTCGGCGTCGCCATCGGGAAAGCAGAGCCGGGATTGAAGACGGACCTGGAACGCCTGCGCCTGGCTGACGTATCGCTCCCGGTCGGGATCGGGCTGATCTGGATGATGTACCCGATCCTTGCGAAGGTTCGTTACGGTTCGATGGGCGGATTTGCGGCGCGCCCGAAGTTGCTAAGCACGTCGCTGGTCCTCAACTGGGTCGTCGGCCCCGTCCTGATGTTCGTCCTGGCTTGGACATTACTTCCGGACCACCCGGAATATCGGAACGGCTTGATCCTTGTGGGGCTCGCCCGGTGCATCGCGATGGTGCTCGTATGGAACATGCTCGCCAACGGTAGTGAGGACCTGGCCGCTTTACTGGTGGCTCTAAACTCCATCTTCCAGATCTTCTTCTATTCGGTGCTTGGCTATATGTTCCTCACCGTCGTTCCGGGCTGGCTGGGCGCTGAAGAGACCGCCGTGGACATCTCGATGTGGCTGATAGCCCGCAACGTGCTGTTGTTTCTGGGGTTGCCGTTGTTGGCCGGGGCTCTAACGCGTTACCTCTTTGTCCGCCGTCGTGGGGCGGCCTGGTACGACCGTACCCTGGCCCCGCGGCTGGGGCCTATCGCACTGGTGGGGCTGCTTTACACCATCGTCGTGATGTTCATAAATCAGGGTGATCGCATCGTCGATTCGCCTGTCGATGTCGGCCGGATCGCCATCCCCCTTGCTGCCTACTTTGCGCTTATGTTCAGCGTCGCGTTCATTGTCACGAGACGGCTCGGGTTTTCTTACGAGGACACCACTGCGGTCTCGTTCACCGCAGCCGGAAACAATTTTGAGCTGGCTATAGCGGTGGCGATCGGGGTGTTCGGGGTTTCTTCCGGCGAGGCTTTCGCCACGGTCGTGGGGCCACTGATAGAGGTGCCGGTGCTGGTCGGGCTCGTCTATCTGTCGCTCTGGTGGGGCAAGAAACTGTTCCTCCGGACCGGTGTCGTTTTAGAGTCATGACCACGGAGCACTCATGTTTTCCGATGCCATCCGCGTTAACCTAGGTGTATCCGGGGTTCTCTTCCCGGAGACGGCCTGATTCGACCCTGGAAGGTTTAATGACGAACTCCCACGCCAACCTGGATCGAATCCTCCTTCCGCTTGATGGTTCCGAAGCCGCGGCATCTATCGTGCCGTACGTTGAGCGACTCGCTTCGATGCTGGGTGCAGGGGTCAACCTTCTCGGCGTCATACCGCCGGTGCCGGCCGACCTTCCGAATGACTTATCCGGTGGTGCGGATGCCGGCGCCGTAACCCAGTACCTCGAAGGCATGAAGCGTCGACTCGAAGACAACGAGATTTCGGTCGATGTAGACATCCAGGAAGGACAGGCATCGGCGGAGATCCTTGCCTGCGCGGCGGGACGGCAATGCGGGCTTATCGCCCTGGCGACGCGTGGACGTTCCGCGATGGGGCCCAACTTGCTGGGCATCACGACCGACAGAGTGATTCGTTCAAGCCCGGCGCCTGTCCTTGTCATCCCGCCGAATGAACCCGGGGGAGCGGTTTCGCCGAAGGGTACCGTCAAGACGATAATCGTCGGCCTCGACGGTTCCGAGACCGCGGCCACATCCCTGGGAGCAGTACGACAGGTTGCCCGGGCTCTCGACCTCGAGATCGTCCTCGTGCGCGCCACTCCACCAGTAGACCCGTTGGGGGGAGCGGCGACCTACTTCGATTCGGTGTCACACCACGCCGAACTTTACGTGAAGCGAGTTGCGGACCAGCTTGGCGCTGACGGGCTCTCGGCCCGGACGGTGGTCGGACCCCTTTCGGCGCAGGAACAGTTATTGCAAGTTGCGGATGAAGTGGAAGAGCCCCTGCTTATTTTGTCCACACGGGGCTGGTCAAACCGAGCCGACTGGCAGCTTGGATCTGTGACCGACCGGGTGGTGCGAACGGCTCGTCACCCGGTTCTGATCATCCCGCCCGCGGGTCGGTCCTGAGGGGCTCATAACGCTTCCGGAAAATCGTTCACGGGGACCACACCCACGCGCCCGGAGTTCTCACGTTGCTCTCACTCGGTGCTGACGTGCCGTGTGGTCGAATGATCGTCCAAAGGTTGTCGCGACGGGTCGAATTTCGGAGTCGGTCACGTGCGCAGGTTATTCGCCTTGGTCCGGCGAAATAAGTTACGAATCCTCGGAGCACTACTCGCCGTCGCGATGGTCCTTCTGCTGGCGATCCAACTGGTTCCGTACGGGCGTCATGACAACCCGCCTGTCCGGGAAGAGCCTGTGTGGGACTCTCCCAAGACCCGGGATCTTGCCGTACGTGCGTGTTTCGACTGCCATAGCAACGAAGTTGTCTGGCCGTGGTATTCGAACATCGCTCCAATGTCGTGGTACGTGCAATCCCACGTTGATGAAGGGCGCAGTGAGCTTAACTTTTCTGAATGGGATTTGGAGCAGGACGAGGCTGACGAGGCGGTCGAGACCATCCGGGATGGGAGTATGCCGCCCTGGTACTACACGCTCCCGGGAATCGGTCGCGGGTTTTCGGATTCAGAGCTGGATGAACTTGCCCGCGGATTGGAGGCGACGTTGGGGGTGTCCGGATACACCCAAGAGGGGAGCGAAGATGGGGACGGTCACGATGACGAGGATGAAGAGGACGACGATGACGAGCACGAAGATGACGAAGACGAAGAGGATTATGACGACTGAAAGCCGTCGCTCCGCGGGCGGAGATATCCCCGCCAGCACGGTTTAGTCCGCTCTTAGCGCACGCCCCGCTACCGCCCCCAGCTGCGCCACCATCTTCGGGTCTCGTGCGTCCGGTGCGGTGATGATCGCTGTATCGAGGGCACGGTCGCATCCATTGGGGCAGGCGTCTGGTCGATCTTGCAGTCCGGGCACGGCCCGGCGGGCCAATGCGGCGGCGTTCTGCGCGTTTGCGGACAGCACCTTGATGACCATCTCAACCGTCACCGAATCATGGTCCGGGTGCCAGGTGTCGTAATCGGTCACCATCGCCATGGTTGAGTAGCAGATCTCGGCTTCCCGGGCCAGCTTCGCTTCTGGCATGTTGGTCATACCGATCACGTCACATCCCCACTGCCTGTACAGATTAGACTCGGCCAGGGTGGAGAACTGCGGTCCCTCAATCGCTATATAAATCCCGCCTCGCCTGATATCCACGGTATCACCCGCCGCTGCTTCCAGCGCATCGCCCAGGCGCGTACATGTCGGGTGAGCGATGGGCACGTGTGCGGCGAGACCCTCGCCGAAGAAACTCTTCTCACGAGCGAAGGTCCGGTCGATGAACTGGTCGACGACCACAAATGTGCCCGGGGGTAGATCCTCCCGGAGCGAGCCGACGGCGCTGAAGGACAGGACGTCGGTCGCACCGGCGCGTTTCAGGGCATCGATATTGGCGCGGTAGTTGATCTGGCTCGGCGGAATTCGGTGGCCGCGGCCGTGCCTCGGCAGGAAAACGATGCGATTACCGTCGATCTCGCCAAACAACAGTTCGTCGGATGGCTCGCCAAACGGGGATTCAACCCGGATCCACTGGGTGTCGGTCAAGCCCTCCATGTTATACAGGCCGCTCCCGCCGATCATGCCGATCAGGGGACCATTGTCTCCAGCACTCTGATTCATGTATGTGAGGTCCCGTTTGTGATTGCCTGGGGTTCGCTGCTCGCCTGGCGGAACAATTTCGAAGACGCATCGTAAGGGTCGATCGGTTTCGACCCTTTCATCGGCATCGTGAGGTTCTCGCCCGCTTCTCGAGGTTCTCCTAAGGACGGGCGCGGGCGATAGCGATCCGCCCTATGGTGTGGCCCAGCTTATCGGGTGGGCCGTTGCCGCGCCTTCGGGGGAGCGCATGATATTGCTCGGCGGACTCAATGCCCACCGACTTGATCATGCAATCACGACAATCCCACGACACACCGGAATCGACGTCCCGACGCGCGGCCGGGCGCGGTGTAGCCGTTCTCCTCACACCGTCCTAGAAGCGCGGCGTGGCGGATGGGGCTGCTGGCGTTGCTGTTCACAGTGACGCTGTTCGGCGCGACCGTTGGCTACGTCATCATTGAGGGCTTTGGCTGGCTTGACGCTGCGTATATGGCCGTGGTGACGGTATCGACGGTCGGGTTTCAGGAGGTGAGACCGCTCAGCGATGAGGGCCGTGTATTCACATTTTTCGTGATCCTGGGCGGAGTCGGCGCAATCGCATTTGCCGCCACAACACTTGGCCAGTACATAATCCCCGGTGAATTGAGGGGTGCTCTAGCATCGAGGCGTATGGATCATAAACTTCATTCCCTGGTGGGCCATCACATCGTCGCCGGATACGGAAGAACGGGCAAAAAGGCCGCCTCGCAATTGCTCCGGGATAGCCTCGCCGTCGTAATCGTGGAGGCTGACTCCGCAGAGGCCGAACGCGTAGCCGAAGACGGGAGATTCACCGTCCTGTGCGGCGACGCAGGAAACGACGATGTGCTCCGCGAGGCCGGAATAGAGCGCGCCACCGGATTGATCGCCTGCGTTGCCCCGGAGTCCGCCAATTTGATGGTGGTCCTGTCCACCCGCGCACTCAATCCTGACGTTCACATCGTGGCGCGTGCGGACACCGATGAGACGCGGCCCAAGTTGATCACGGCGGGCGCTAATCGCGTGCTCTCCCTGCATAATCTGACGGGCCGTCGCCTCGCACAAATGTCCGTCATGCCGACGGTCGTGGATTTCCTGGACATGGTGTTGCACGACGACACCATGGAGATGTGGCTGGAGGATTTTACGGTGGAGGCGCGAAGTCACGCCGATGGACTGTCCATCAGGGACATGGCCGTGCGTGACCCGGTGGGAGCTAGCATCCTGGGGCTTCGACACGGAAACGGTGAGATGCGCGTGTCGCCATCGCCGGATGTGGTGCTGGCCCCGGGGGACATTGTTATGGCACTCGGGACGCGTGACAGCTAGACAGCCCTGGACGGGCGTCGACGGATAACGAGTGAGCGCAGGGAGTGAACCGGTGCAAGTGATAGATGCCAGCGATAGGCCCAACGACCAACACGGGTACAGCGTGTATTGCCTCGTGCTACTGGCGCCGGAGCCGATTCGATCAAGGATCCAGGAGTTCAGGGATTCTGTTCGCCCGATGCGGGCCATGATCGCGGCTCACGTGACGGCACTCGGGACGTTCTGTGAAATCGGAACGCTGGAAGTGGTGTCTGACCGGATATCGGCTGCCGCTGATGGCACCAGACCACTCTCCCTCTCGGCGAACGGGGTTGTCAGGGAAAGTCCCGACGGCACCACGGCCCTCGCCGTAGTCGCTGTGACCGAGGAGTTGCGGTCTTTGCATGACCGTCTGGCGGAGGCAATTCTTCCGATAGCGGTTAACGCTTACCGGGACCCGGGAAATTACATGGCCCATCTCACGTTCTACCAGGCGATACCGGCGACTGAAGTTCAGCGTGCCAGTCGCCTCGCCCGGACGTTCGAGATCGAAGACTTTGTTGTGCCGAGTCTCACCTTGATGGGCCGTGTCGGAACCGCATCCGACGGCGAGTGGCGCGAGATACGGGAGTTTCCGTTCGGCAAGTGATTCCCCGCTCACAGCGGGAGAGGGCCGGTGTGATTGAGAGGATGGACCCGAACCGGCTTAGAGTTATCTCCGCCCGTACGCTGTAGGGGGAGGCAGCGGCCCATCCTCTACGGATCACCGTCCGCCCCTACATGTGCTTCACATGGGATTTGTGGTTGCCGATTCGTTTATGGTGTCGCTTCCACCAGTGGTCAACGTGAGGATCGTACATGCGAGCAGGATTCGGACAGTTCAAAGAGGCGACGCCTGAGTACCTGCGGTTTGCGCAGC
The DNA here is from genome assembly GCA_964474025.1 of uncultured Dehalococcoidales bacterium. Lineage (GTDB taxonomy): Bacteria > Chloroflexota > Dehalococcoidia > Lucifugimonadales > Lucifugimonadaceae. The sequence continues at coordinate 98,383 of CAYYRD010000002.1, forward strand.
AGTACGGCGCAACGGACATCCTGCTCAATACCCCGAATCTGCCCGGCGCGGGAGGCCGCTGGGAGCTGCACGATCTGGTGAAGCTGCGGTCGTCGATCGAGCAGCACGGCATGACGCTTTCGGCGCTTGAGAATGTGCCGACCAACTTCTACGACCACATCATGCTGAACGGCCCGAAGCGCGACGAGCAGATCGAGAACATGATCGCTACGGTCCGCAATATCGCCCGGGCCGGCATCCCGATCTTCGGTTACAACTGGATGCCCTCGCACGTGTGGCGCACGCCGCCCGCCCTGATCCGCGGCGGCGCGGTGGCGACGGCGTTCGACTACGAGATAGCGAAGAGGATGCCGAATACTCACGACCGGGCCTACACCGAGGAGGAGATGTGGGAGAACCTGGAGTACTGGATCAAGATCATCACGCCGGTGGCCGAAGAGGAGGGGATCCGGCTCGGCATCCACCCGTGCGACCCGCCGGTGGCCGAACTGGGCGGCATTCCACAACTGCTTCGCAGCTTCGACGCCTACAAGCGCCTGATCGAAATCGTCCCGTCCGACTCCAACGCTATCGAGTTCTGCCAGGGCACCCTCTCGGAGATGGAAGACGCCGCTGGGGAGGGCATCTACGACATGATTCGCTACTTTGGCGAGCGTCACAAAATCCTGTACGTCCACTTCCGGAACGTATCCGGACAGGTGCCCGTTTTTCACGAGGAGTTCATCAACACCGGCTACGTAGACATGTACCGTGCGATGACCATCTACAACGATGTCGATTTCGATGGCTTCTTCATCGACGACCACGTGCCGCACACGCACCAGGACACGGCGTGGGGCCATCGTGGCCGGGCTTTCGCAAATGGATACATCCAGGCCATGATCGAGGCGGTTCAAAAGGGGGCTCGAAGGGCTTAGGCTTCCGGCACCGCGAACACGGTTACGACTTTCGAGACAAGAGAGGCACCACATGCGACCTAACGTCATCCGAGAGAAGCTTGCAGCCGGCGAACCGACCCTGAGCACGCACATCCACAGCGTGTGGCCGGCGGAAATCGAGGCGCTGGGCCACACCGGGCTGTACGACTACGTGGAGTTCGTGGCGGAGTACGGTCCGTCTGACCTACACGACCTCGACAACATGTGCCGCGCTGCTGAGTTGTTCGGCATGGGCTCGATGATCAAGATCGACCAGAGCCTCATGCCCTTCCTCGCCCAGCGCGGCATCGGCGCGGGCTACGGCAGCGTTCTGTTCACGGACGTCCGCAGCCTGGACGAAGTACACGAGTGCATCCGGGCCGCGACGCCGGATCACCCGGACCACGGCGGCCTGTACGGTGTGGCGACACGGCGGAACTCGTACATGGGCTACGGCGGATCGGCCGAGTACGTGAAGTCGGTCGGTGACACGGTGCTGGCCTTCATGATCGAGAAGAAGGGCGCGGTCGATAACCTGGAAGAGATCCTCTCCGAGAAGAAGGTCGAGATGGTGCAGTGGGGCGGGGCTGACTTCTCGATGAACATCGGTCAGCCCAGGAACATGGGCCATCCGGACGTGGTCGCCGCCAAGAAGAAGACCTTCGAGGTCGCCATCCAGATGGGCGTGCCGCCGAGGGCCGAGATCAACTCAGCGGACGAGACGAAGGAGTACCTGGACATGGGCGTCCGGCACTTCTCCGTCGGCACGGATATCACGATCCTGCACGGTTTCTGGCAAAAAGAGGGAGAAGGGATCAGGAAGGCGCTCGGCGGGAGCTAGGCGATCTCGTGACGAGGGAATGTGCTGGCATGCCGGGACTTCTCCCTCATCCCGCACCTTCTCCCGCCGGGAGAACGGAACACGTTGCCCTCCCTCCCCTTCGTGGGAGAGGGCCGGGGTGAGGGGGACGAGGCCGCAGGCCGAGCGATCCCCAGACGAGCGAGTCGCACAACGGACCCTTCGAGAGCCTCAGGGTGGGATCACGGCATTCAAGGCGGAATTACGCCTTCTCGGGGCGGGTTTGCACCTCGGGATCGAGGGTGGGTGGCGTGGAATGGACCGGGCGGAGTGTGAGTCGGGAGATCCTGAGCATCGGCCCAGGATGACAATTGATTGTGGCTGCCAATCGAGATGCGTGTAAGAACGGTCGCCTACCCATCGAGAACCTCAGGGTGGGCTGAGGGCTTACCAGGTTGGTGGATTGAAGGAGATTCGTAAATGGCAGTGAGAAGACTTGTTACCGGCAATGGACCTGACGGCAAATCCCGGGCCGATATGGATGGCCCGACGCCCGGAAGTGTTGATGGCGGGCGGGCTGTGTTTGATGAGCTGTGGCGCGCCACTATGCCGCCGGCGGTGACGGGCGACAACGATCCCGGCGATGTCGATGTGGCCGTGCTTCAACCCGACGCGAACGGCGTCGTATGGCGTTGTGTCACGTACCGCCCGTGGGCGGAGGTCGAGGCCGAGCTACTGGCCAACCCGGAAGGCATATCCGCTGGTGGGAGGTTCGATGGCGGCGGCGCTATGGAGCAAGACGAACCGGGCTGGCATACGACCGATACTCTCGATTTCGGGATGGTGATCTCGGGCGAGATCGATCTCGACCTGGACGATGGCACGCATCACCTCAAGGCGGGTGACGCTGTCGTGCAGCGCGCGACACGACACGCCTGGCGGAATCGGACAGATCAGCCGGCCGTGATGGCGTTCGTGCTGATCAGCAGGGATGTTGGGTAAGGAGGGCTTGCCCCACCCTCAACCTTGATGCACGCGAGCCTCGCCGGTGAAGGGAAGGGGGCAATAAGGAGCCTCCTCCCTGGGAGGGAGAGGTTGGAAGTGGGTCGCGATGTGCGGTCGTTTTCGATATCTGTTGCCGCGGAAGACAATCACCCCCTGCCCCCCCCTTACATTAGGAGGGGGCATTCGAGGAAATCCCTGTCTTGCCACGAGTACCAGCGTCGGCGACGATGCAGTGCCCGCCAACCGGTAATCAAGGAGGAGATGGGCTTGTCTGATCCGCTGATCCGAAAGGTGGATTGCGTCCACGTCGAGGTACCAGATCTCGAGACCGGACTGGCGTTTTACCGCGACCGCCTTGGACATGAGCTGCTCTGGCGCGGAGAGACGAGCGCCGGGCTGAAAATGACCGGTGGCGATTCCGAAATCGTTCTTAACGTCGAGCCGCGGAAATGGACGACTGACCTGCTGGTCGAATCCGCGGAATCGGCGGCGCGGCGATTTGAAGCGGCGGGCGGGTCAGTGCTCTCCGGGCCATTCGATATCGAGATCGGCAAAGCGGTCGTGGTTCGGGATCCATGGGGAAACGAGTTCGTCCTGCTCGACGCCAGCAAGGGCCAGCTCGCCACTGATTCCGACAAAAACGTCGTCGGCGTCGAGCCCAGATCCGCACCTACGCCGTAAGGGAGGTCCGATATGCCAGCGATGACGTCTTTTGAGCACGGAGCTCCTTGTTGGGCTGATCTTGCCACCAGCGAGCCGTCCCGGGCGAAAGCCTTTTACTCGACGCTGTTCGGCTGGACGTACCGGGATAACGACATGGGTAACGGCCAGTCTTATTCGATGGCGCAGCTCAACGGCGTGGATGCGGGCGCGATCTACGGGCAGGGCGCAAACGAGATCGAGCAGAGCATCTCGCCCCGCTGGAACACCTATATCAACGTGGATGACGTTGACGCGGCTGCGGCCAGGGTTGTTCCGGCCGGTGGAACGTTGATGATGGATCCGTTTGACGTATTTGATGTCGGCCGTATGGCGCTGATCTTTGATCCGACGGGCGCCGTCGTCGCGCTCTGGCAATTCACGGGGCAGTCGGCCGAGCGAGTCGTGAACGAGCCGGGCGCGATGACCTGGAATGAACTTTCAACCCGTGACACGGATGTCGCTGCAAGGTTTTACGAGGAACTGCTCGGGTGGCATTCGCATGCCGAAGACATGGGCGGGTTTGATTACACGGTCTTCCACATCACGCATGACCACCCGGCAGGCGGAATGATGAAACTCGATGAAGCCGCTGCGGGTGTGCGCCCTCACTGGCTTGTCTATTTTGCGGTCGAGGACTGTGATGCCACGACGGCGCTGGCGGCCGGGAACGGCGGGAAGGTGGTCGTTCCTCCGACTGATATCCCACCGGGGCGGTTCGCGATACTGTCTGATCCGCAGGGAGCGGTGTTCGCTGTGATGAGCGCGAACGAGGAGTGATCTCGTGTCTGGTTGGATGGCGCGCTTGACTCAAGATCGGATTGTGATCCAATCCTGTTCCCCTCACCCTGCGCCCTCTCCCAGAAGGAGAGGGGACTACTTCATAACCCGACTTGCCTGGTTAGAGTTCGGTCATCCTGAACTTGATTCAGGATGACCATTTGGACAAAGGGTGTTGCATCCCCGGTGAGGTACTGACAGATTCGTCTTTTCGACGCATACCTGATGGTCGACTGGAGCGCGAAGAACGGGCTTTCTCCGCCTCGGCCTTCTGCTGATGCGGTGTGGGTGGGCGCCAGTGAGTCCCATGACCGGCCGCCACGTGCTCGCTACTTCAGGTCTCGGATGGCGGGCATCGCCCATGTACGCCGTTTGCTGACGCGCTGGATCGCGGAGGAGAGGCGGGTGCTGGTTGGCTTCGACCTTCCTTACGGTTATCCGGTCGGATTTGCGCGCTGGATGGGCGGGCGATCCGACGTGCCCCTGTGGCGCGTGACCTGGGACGCCATTTCCGGTCGATACGAGGACAACGAACGGAATCTGAACAACCGGTTTGTCGTTGCTTCCGAGCTTAATGCGCTCTGTGGCGCTGACTCGTACGGCCCGTTCTGGTGCGCGCCTGCCGCGCAGGTGACGGCGACTCTGCCGCCAAAGTTGAAGGGCTACCTGGAGTTCCCGTACCTGATGCCGGACGGCAGCTTTCTCGGGGATCTTCGCGTCTGTGATGCCCGGTTCCGGGGGGCTGGACTGAACATCCACACCTGCTGGCACCTCCTGGGCACCGGCAGCGTGGGCGGGCAGGGCGTCGCCGGGATTCCGCACGTGGCCGCGCTGAGGGATCATCCCAGGTTCGCGCAGTACTCGAAGGTCTGGCCGTTCGAAACCGGTTTTACCGACGAACCGACATCCCCGGATCGACCTGCCATCGTCCACGCCGAGATCTGGCCTCGTGTTGCCGAGTCGCTAATGAACCCACGCACAAGAATCAAGGACCGGGCGCAGGTCATCTCTGTCGTGGAGTGGGCGCGCCGGTTGGACGTGGTTGGAGAACTCGGGGCGTATTTCGATTGGCCCGATGATCTATCGGCGGCGGACGCTGCGATTGCTGTCGAGGAAGAAGGCTGGATCCTGGGCACGCCGTAGCGGGGTGTTTCGCGTCGCGAACCTGCGTGAAACCCGGCCCTTCGAGAGCGTCAGGGCGCTGTCGTGACTCAGCGGAGGATGATGTCGCCTCCTCCTGTGCCCATAACCAGCTCTGTGCTCCCGGCGCCAATCGTACCCGTCAGGTGCCTCGTCTGATCCAGCTCGATTATGTCGAGTTCGAGTTCGTTCCTGACCTCGCCCCGTTTCGTTTCCGCGTCCAGGGCGATATCGGAGATGGCGTCGAACGTGACTTCGATAGAACCATTCCCGGAGATGAGGCTATTGCTGCCACCCGGGGTCAGCGCGCCCGAAAACTGTATCTTGCCGTTGCCGGTCGTGATAACGAACGAACCGTTTGCGTCGTCCAGTTCGGCAGATCCGTTGCCCGTGTTGAGGATGAACGCGCCCTGTCCGGCCGATACATTGATATCGCCATTGCCGGAGTTGAGGGCGAATTCGCCCGAGACGTTCACAAGGTTGATTTTTCCGTTGCCGGAACTGCCGGTGAAATCCCCGTGGCTGTCTTCGAACGATATCTCGCCGTTACCGGTGTTCAGCCGTCCGGAACCGCGCAACCCGAGGACTTCGAAACGGCCGTTGCCGGTGACGATCGCGAGCTCGGTCTCGGCCGGGACCGTGATGACGATGTCTACTTTCGGCGAATCCTCGCCGGCGAACCCCGGGGCGAGTTCCGACTCGAATACGATGCTGTCCCCTTCCTGACGCAAGTCGTACTCGATCTGGTTGGCCCGGGTGATATCACCTTCGAATCGAACGATGCCGGACGACCCGGACTTGACTCGCACCGCGCCGTTGAAGTTGTCGATCTCGACTCTTGATCGGGAATCAACGGTGAACGAATGGTCTATCGACTCGTCGACGGTGGAGGAGCACGCGACCGCCGCAATCAACAGGAGAGCGAACGCTGCGGCTGTGGCCAGGGTGCGGAAACCGGCTGTTCGTCCCCGTACGGAGAGATGTTCGTGATGCATATACAGGACCCGCGTAGTCGTTGATTGCCAGGCAGCCTTAATTCCCGCAGTGTGACACAGCCTCACTGAGTGATGCGTGAGGATCGTGATTCTGCCTCGAATCGGGGAGGGTGCTCGCCAGTCTCGTAAATCTGATGCACACTCCGAGCGACACGCATTACAGGCCGCGATACGGAGGGTACATGCCGGCGAAATACGGACTCGGGCAGGCTGCTGTGGACTGGGAGGAGAGATACGACTTTCCTGGGTTGCGCCGAAAGCGACTTGGCGCAGTCAACTCCGCCATCCTGGATCTCGGCGTTGACGGACTTCTGCTGTGGAAAGATGAGAACGTTCGCTACCTGACCTCCCTTCGCGCTCAATTGATCGCAGGGAAGAGCACCTCCCTGAACGGTGTGCTGCTGGCGGGTGGTGGCGATCCTGTGCTGCTGGCATCGGGTGGCGAAGTGGACAAGGCACATTTCGGCATGCCGTGGGTGGGATCGATTCATGCCGTGCCGATCATGGAGCAGCCCGAGCTGGTCGATGGGTTCGTGTCAGGGACGCTGGTTCCGCTGATTCGCGACCGGGGGCTGGAGAACGGGAAACTTGGTGTTGACCAGGTCAACATGTCGCTCATCCGCTCGATAGGCCGCCACCTGCCGGGCGTGGAGCTGGTGGATGGCGACGCCGTGATGCAGCGCGCCCGCTTGATCAAGTTCGACGAAGAGATCGCCATCATCGAGGAAGCGTGCGCGATCGGAGATTCCGTTACGCAGCGGGCGCTCGATGAGGCTGCGCCGGGACGCCGTGAGCTGGACGTGGCGGGCGACGCCATGCAGACGCTGTTCCAGATGGGGGGCGAGATGGCGCACGTTGTCACGCCGTACGTCGCCACGGGCGAGCACATGTCGCCGCCGCATCGTATTTCCACCGACAAGATCATGCGGAACGGCGACCTGTGCTTTATCGATATCGGCGCCATGTGGAACGGCTATTTCGCCGATATCGGGCGCACCACCATCATCGGCAAGCCGTCGGACGAGCAGAAGAAGATCTACACGGCTGTGTATGAAGGGCTAATGGCCGGCATAGCGATGATGCGTCCCGGCAACACCAACCAGGACGTGGCGGACACGATCATCGCCAAAATTGGCGAGCACGGATACGCCGAGCGGCTGTTCAGCCTGTTCATCGGACACGGGATTGGCATCGGGGCGAACGAGCCGCCGTACATCGGCGAGACGCTGCCGGGTGCGGGGGTGATCGAGCTTCAGCCGAACATGGTGTTTGCCGTGGAGCCGCTCGTTTGGGTGCCGGATGTCCCGGGTGGCGGCGGCGTCCGGATCGAGGACATGATCCTGGTTACGGAAGGCGATGCCCGCGTGCTGTCCCGCGTGGAGTACGAGGAGCGGTTGCTGGTGTAGGGAGGCCATGCCCGTGTAGAAAGGTTAACTAAAGATGCCGATGATCGAGATCCACTCACCGAACGAACTGGATATTTACGAAGACAAAGTAAGAGACTCTGCTCATATCGCTGTGGAAAGACTCCAAAATCTCAATGACGCTGGCCTTGAGTTTCTTCAACACATCAAATTTGAGCGAATTGGCCGCGATCCTACCGAAGATACCGATCTGAACCTGATCGAGCAGGTCAATCAGTCGTTCACTTATATGGTGTCGTTCAAGGCAGCCCGTTACCTACTGGAGTCGCATCGTGACTGTGGAGGCTTGCGGTTGAACCTCGGAACTCGGTCCGGCTCCGACATAGAGACGTTAGCACCCGGATTGATCGCGGCAGAGGTATTCGCTGCCACGTTGCCAACCAGCAATCGGAAGCTGGCCCAAGATATCAACAAAGTCGCTTCCGTTGACGCGGTTCATCGATACGTGTTCTTTCACTCTCCCGGTTATGCCGAGGGACGTCACCCAGAATTGGAGAGATCGGATGCAGTACAGGTTTGGGTGATGGGGGCGTCTTAATACGCGAATGGGGTCAGGTGTTCTTCCCTGATCTCCAGCCCGAAACCCGGCGCGTCTGACGGTTTCATCGACCCGTTGACGGGGGTCGGTAATCCCGGCAGCCTGGCGGCGTCTTCAGGCGCCACTCCGGGTGGAGACGCCACGAATGTCTCCGTCCACGGGATGGCCGGCATGGCGTAGCAGGCGTGCTGGCCGTACGCCGTGTTGCCGCCGCCGTGCGGGATGACGGAAATCCCGGCCGATTCAGCGATGGCGCAGATCTTGACGATTGGCGTCATGCCGCCGACCCAGTTGATGTCAGGCTGGAGGATGTCCACGAGGTGGTGGGCCGCTGCGTACTGGAACGGCGCCGTTGTGTACCAGTGCTCGCCCGTCGCCAGCGTCTGCCACGGCACCCGCTCCCGCAACGTCGCATGGGCGTCGATATCCTCTGAGCGGAGGCATTCCTCCATCCACTTCATGTTGTAGGGGCGTAGCGCTTCGGTCAGCCGCACCGCGTACTCCACGTCGAACGCCATCCAGCAGTCAAGCATTAACTCCACATCGTCGCCGACCAGTTCCCGGGTCTCGGCGATGAACTGGACATTTTTCTTCAGCCCGTCCAGACCGTCTGCCGGACCGTAAGGGCAGGGCAGTTTCGTCGCCTTGAAGCCCAGCTCCATGTACCAGTCGGTGTCACCTCCGGTCGAGTAGCAGAACAGCTCGTCATGGGCGGGTCCGCCGAGCAGCTCGTATACGGGCTTGCCCAGCAGCTTGCCCTTGAGGTCCCACATGGCGAGGTCGATCGCGCTCACGGCGTAAGACGCCAATCCGGAGGCCCCAACAGGAGCGCACATGCGGACCGCCATGTCGTAGATCTTCTCGACCGACATGCAGTCTTCGCCGACAAGTCTCGGGCCGAGGTAGTCGTCGATTACCGCCGCAACCGGCTTGCCGTGGTTGGCGATGGCGAATCCCCACGTGCCGTCCTCGGCCTCGATCACGCAGCCGAAGTTGTCCCATGTCGGCGTCCACGACGGCCGATACGAGGCGTAGCGCGGGTATCGAGTCATAGGGTTGGCCACCGGGCCGCTTTCGATCCATGACGGTCGGCGCTCTGTCCTGTAACGGGTTTCGGATGGCCGTGCCAGCGGGCTGATGGCCGGCATGTCAAGGCTGACGGCGCGGATCGACTTGATCTTCATGAGTGCTCCGGGTGCTCGTGATGGACCGTGTGTGCGGCGCATTGAACGCGCGACCGGCGCGGGAGTCAATGGCGGGCGGTGATGACGCAGGCGAACAAGAATTCCATTGCAGGCACGACTTCGATCGGCGTCATCCTGGGCATATATGCCCAGGATGACGATTGAAACTTTCGGCGATAATTAAAGCCCGTACGGTTACCGTCGTCCGCCCGCCAGGTTGAGCGACTCCGGGAGTGACCGCAGTCGCATCATTGCTGCGATCCCAAGCGCTGGTCCGATGGCCAGGATGGCGAAGGCCCAGCCCCAGCCGGAGGCGTCTTCTACTATCGGCACGAGCCTGATTGAGACGGCGGTTAGCGCGAAACCGAGGCCGGTCTGGAAGGTGAGCAGGGTGCCCCGATAGGCAGGCTCGCCGAGTTCCGTCATCGCTGTCGAGAACTGGGCCGAGTCCGCGATGACGGATGCGCCCCATACAAGCACGAGGACGGCTATCGCCCATTCCCAGTTGATTGGAAGGAAGCCGACCACGAGGGCCGAACCGCCGCTGATCAGCATGGCAAGACTTGTTGTGTAAGCGCGCCCCCAGCGCTCAGCCATCGCGCCCGCTGCGTAACTGGCGATGGCGCCCGCAAGGAAGGCGGCGAAGGCGATGGCGCTGGCCAGCTCGAAACCTGTTCCCGTGACGGTCTTCGCCCCGTACACCGTGCCCAGGAACACGCCGATCCACGCCCACATGGCGTACAGCTCCCACATGTGACCGAGATAACCGAACAGGGTCAGGCGGGGGCCTCGCTCGGTGAAGGCTCGGAGCATGTACCGGGGATCGAACTTCGCCCCGTTCACGTTGTACGGGCCATCACGGACGAGCAGCACGACCAGCACCGCGGACACGCCAGACAGTATCGAGCTGCCGGCGATGGTCGCTTCCCAGTTGTCGACGAAGGCCGAGCGCAGCAGGTGCGGAGATCCGGACCCGATGGTGAGGGCGCCGATCATGATTCCGAGGGCTATTCCCCGGCCCGACTGGAACCAGCCGGAGATGATCTTCATGCCCGGCGGGTAGACGCCGGCCAGGAAGATACCGGTGGCGAAACGGATCGCGGCCACGGCGCCGAAATCATCAAGCGGAATGACTCCGAGGTTGAGCAGCCCTGCCATCGCCGCCGATGCGCCGAACACGAACCGGGCGTTGATGAGATCGGCCAGGTTGGTGACGGCGATGATCAGCGTCCCGGCCACGAATCCGAGTTGGACGGCGATGGTCAGCCATGCGAGATCGCCCGTAGAGAAACCCTTCTCGGTCTCAAGCGCAGGCCCGACGGCGTTGGTGCTGAACCAGACCGACAGCCCGAGCAAAGTGGCGAGTGACACCACCGCCAGTGTTTTACGGCGCTCGGCGGTGTGGCGTCTTGTCTGCTCGTCGGTCAGTTCCAACCTGTCTCCCTGGATACCTCCGGCGGCTGCGGTCCGCGGGTCTTTGGATGCCGGGTGAAGATTCCCGGAGCGCGGCCGCCCCGCCACATGCTGTTGATAAAAATGCTACTGGCCTTAAATATCGGAGCAGAAACTACGATCAACCAGATTGTTTGTTGCAGGTGGCGTGGGCACGATGTCTGTGAACGCAATGGTACGACCCACATCACAGGATCGCTCGGCGACCGAGGGGGGACTACAGACCAGAGAGCGGATCACCGGGGAAAGTCAATCCGGAAGGAGCGACGATCATGGCCACCGAAACTGCCACTTCGGGGCGAGACACGTGGGACCGGCTCGGGGCCAGATTGCTGATTGGCGGCATATTCGGCATCCTGGGACTCTGGGGACTGTGGGTGGTCTGGTTCCTGGGATCGTCGATCGTCTTCAAGATCGGAGCCTGGGTGGCCACGGACCCTGAACGGGCGGGCGTCACTGGATTTCATGTCCGTGGTCCGGTGGTCGAACCGTATCTCGCGGTGGTGATGATGTTCGCCGGGATTCTCGCCCTCGGAGGAGGGATCATATTCCTGGCGATAATGTTGTCCGACCACGTACGCTCACACGCCAACCTAGATGGGGCGGCTCGGATGTGGTGGAGCCTGGGGCTCGGCGTGGTCATTATCGGACTCGGCGGCTGGTGCGGGTACGACCACCCGACCTCGGAAGAGATCGAGATAGACACCGGCGTCGGGCAGATCGTGACCAGCAAGACCTACCTGTATCGGGCGGACAGCCAGGACACCATCCGATTCGGCGACTTGAAAGAGATCCGGTACACATCGACCAAAGATCATTCGATGGGCTCCCACGATGTTGATCTTCCCGAGGCCTGGGTCGATCTTGAGGTGAGGGGACGAGGCAGCGTACGGATCGCAGAAGGGTTTCCGAGGGACGTGATCAATGTTGCCGAGGCGCTTTCCGACACCACCAACGTGAGATTGGTCAAAAAGCATCGATAACCCGGGCGGCCCACGGTTGCGCGAGAACGTCGGCCGGGTGGGGTGAACACGGCCGCCGTCGGCGTATCATTTCGGGTCCATGAATTTACCAGACGGCGCCGGTGCGAAGCGGCTCACGCTCCCGGCGCTGATGGCCTCGATCCCCTTCTCGTTTCCGCACGAGGCCAGCATGGCGCCGTTCTTGAACGAGATAGCGGCGGATTTCGACCTGTCCACCGGGCTCGCCGGCCAGCTCGGGACGGCGACCTACCTGGGCGGTATCGCTTCTGCGCTCGCCCTCGCGCCGTTTATCGGGCAGATGGCTATCCGCCGCGTGCTGGTGCTCGCTCTCATTGTCCTGGCCGCCTCGTCGATCGCCTCAAGCGTCGTCGATAACTTCGCCGCGTTGCTGGCGATAAGGCTGGTCGCCGGGACCGCCGCCGGGATCGTGCTCGCGGCGACTCTGGCTGCCATCCCGAGAGCCTGGACTGATCCGAAGACGCGGGTGGTCAGGACCGGGCTGGTCATAGGGGCGATGGCCTCGGGCCCCGGGGTGCTGGGGCCCCTCTTGCGCGTGTTTGCGACATTCGCCGACTGGCAAGCGGGACTCGTCGTATACGGAGCTGTGGTCGCCGGGGTCGCCGCGTTCGTGGTATTCGGGATGTCGTCCCTTCCCGGCGCTCGCAGCGAGGTCTCGTATTTGAGTCGACTGGCCGAAGCGGGTCGCGCCGTCGGAATGCCGTTGATCCGAACCGTGCTCGGAATGCGGCTTGTCTCGCAGATCATGTTCGGGGTCGTTTTCAGCTTCCTGGCGGCGTTCTTCGTGGACCTTCACCCCGGGAAGGAGGCGTGGATCGCTCCGATGTTCTTCGTCGGCCCGTTCGGCTTCATGCAGGCGGCGTTTGTGGGTGGGCCGATCCTGGCATTGTTAGGAGTGATGCGCACCACGGCTCTGTCGATCATGCTGACCGGTGCGACGGTGATCTGTTTCGTCTGGCTGGCCCCGTCCCCGTTCCTTTCGGCTTTCTTCTTTTTCCTGTACGGGCTGCTGATGGGGGTGGCCCAGACCGGTATGACGGCCCTCATCTACCAGCATTCGGGCGAGCGGCTGGGGGCGGCGATCTTCGTCAACAGCGCCCTGGGTCCGGGGGGCAGCATGATCGGAGCCGTGCTGGGCGGCATTGCGATAGTTGCGGCAACCGGTTACGACGGGTACAAGGGGTTCGTGACGGTGATAGCCGTGGGGATGGTGTTGGGCGCGCTGTGGTTGCTGCTGGGGGCTCGGCGGGTTGGGGATCAGGAGGTGATACGCGAGTAGTTATCTCGTCCCGTGACCCCACGCAGGGGTGGGGTTTGCGTCGCCCGCCGATAACCGGCGACTGCGCTCTCAGTCCACGACAACGCCCCGGCAATTGCTGTGGACCATGCGACGAAGCTTGTGCTGAGGCTCTCGAAGTGAATCTCGCCGCCGGATGGCCACAGCAGGACAGGCGAACTCACGCTGAACAACCGGCGAGGTCCTTCGCTACGCTCAGGATGATCTGTAGAGCGAGAAACTGAATTCAACACCCTCCTCCAGACCTCCTCCCTCCCGGGGAGGCGCGCTTGTTCGGGCCTGCTTCAGCGCGTGTAGTACGAGCCGTCCGCCCGGTATGCCGGGGTCTCTTTCTGCCGGTGGAACGGGTATTTCGCAATCACGCCGTCGTCCAGCTCAACGCCCAGTCCGGGCCGATCCGGCGTGATCAGGCAGCCGCCATCTTTTTCGAGCGGGTTGAGCAGCATCTCGCTGCCCGGCGGTTCGGTATCTCTGGCGTCGTACTCGAGCGTTCCTGCATTGGGGATGGCGGCGTATAACTGCACGCTGGCCGCCGTGAGCAAGGGACTCAGGTAGTTATGCAGCACGACCTGCGCATGGAACGACTCGGCGACCGTGGCGATCTTCTTGACGTGGGTCAGCCCGCCCGCAAGGCCGATGTCTGGGCGCACAAACTGCGCCGCCCCCTTGGAGAGCAGCTCCCGGAACTCGAAGATCGTGTGATTGCGTTCGCCGGTGCCCATCGGGATGCGTATCTTCGATGCGATTTCTCCCCATGAGTCCTCGCTGTCGTGGAGGATGGCGTCCTCGTACAGGTAGAGACGGAACTGTTCCAGTTCGCCGGCCAGGGCTACCGCCTCGCCCGGCCCGAGCTTGCGGTGGATCTCGGCGAGTATGTCGATGTCCCAGCCGACCTCTTCCCGTACGGCAGCGATGTTGTCGACCGTCTCCTGGATCATCCGGCTGTGGGACATGTCCTGGAAACCGTCTGGGAGCGGGTCCAGCTTGACCGCCGTGTAGCCCTCGGCTTTGGCCGCTGCCGCGTTCGCCACCCATTCGTCTCGACTGTTGCCCTTGAGCAGCAGGTGGAGGCGAATTCTGTCCCGCTGCTTGCCGCCCATCAACTGGTACGCCGGAGCATCGAAACGCTTGCCGGCGATGTCCCAGAGCGCCATGTCGACCGCCGAAATAGCGCCCGAGAGAGAGCCGCCACGGAACGGCGCAGACCGAAACATGCGCTGCCAGTGGTGCTCGATCCGAAGCGGATCTTCGCCGATCAACAGGTCACGGAAGGCATCGACCACCCGTTCCGATGCGTCCGGGTAGCCCCAGAAAGCCGTCTGCCCGATCCCTGTGATGCCTTCTTCCGTGTGCACGCGCACCACGAACCAGGTGTGGAAGAGCAGCGTCTCGATAGATTCGATTCTCATGCGGTGTCCGATCGGCGGCGATAACGATTGCAGATGGCGGCGTATCGTAGCGCAGCCGGGCTGATATCCTCCCACTCACCATGATTATTGATACCCACGCACACATCTACAGCCCTGATAAAGAGAGCTATCCCACCATCGATGACCCGTACAGCCCGCCGCCGGGTACCGGTGATCCCGATCACCTGCGGGCGGAGATGGCGAAGGCCGGGGTGGATCGCGCTTGCCTGATCCAGACCTCGACCTTCTACCGATGGGACAACCGTTTCACCCGGGACACGTCGGCCGGAGCGAGCGACTGGGCGGCCGGCGTCTGCACGCTCGATCCGGACAACGTCCACAGCCCGGAAATCATGTATTCGCTGGTGGAGCGTGCCAATATCAAGGGCATGCGCACCGTACCCGCGGCCGACGGAACGCTGGATCACCCGGGGGTGCGCGCTCTGTGGGCGCAGGCCCAGGAACTGGGGATCGTCATCAACGCGCTGGTCCCGCTCGCGGTGGCGGAGCAACTGGCCCTGATGCTGGACGATTATCCGAATCTCAATGTAGTACTGGACCACTGCCTGTCGCTCACGCGTGGTCCTGAGTTCGAAGCGACGGTGGCGGCTGTTGTTGAGCTCGCGCGACGCCCGAACCTCCATGCCAAGTTGACCTTCCTGGGAACAGGTTCGGCGGAGCGATATCCATTCACCGACATGCACGAGCCGCTTCGCATGTTTGTCGATGCCTACGGGCCGGACCGATGCGTATGGGGCTCGGACTTCCCGACCGAGTTGTGGTGCCCGAAGGTGAATTACAGCGACCACCTGGCGCTGTTCCAGGAAGACCTGGGTCTTTCCGAGGGAGAGAAGGAGTCGATCCTGGGCGGGACGGCCGAGAGGTTGTGGTTTGGCGGGTGACCGGTTGAGTGACGTTAGCGCCTTGAGGTAACCACCCCCTGACCCCCTCCTGGATTAGGAGGGGGCGACAAAGAGCCTCCTCCCTTGGAGGGAGGAGGTTTGGAAGTGGGTCGCGTTAGCGGCGACATAACAAATATGACGACTACCATCGACGTGAATCATCAAAGGAGCGATTGAACTGGCAAATCAACGCGTAAGCGGCATCGTCCCGATCCTCCAGCTTCCGTTCCATGAGAGCGGCGCCGTGGCCTTCGGCGACCTGGAGTCCGAAATAGATTTCGCCCTCAACTCGGGAGTCCACGGCATTTCCCTGGGTGTGGCGAGTGAGCTAAACAAGCTGACAGATGTGGAACGGGACGAGGTGATCGGCGCGGTCATCCGGCACGTTGATGGCCGTGTGCCGACCGTAATCGCCACCAGTGCGCCATCTACTTCGATGACCATCTCTCGGACGCGGAAGGCACTGGAACTGGGCGCCAGCATGGCCATGATTGCGCCGGACGGTTTCGGCGACCTCCCCGCCGAGGACGTGCGCAGGCACTACCTCGCTATCGCCGAGGCCGTGGACATCCCGATCATGCTCCAGGACCGGACCGGCGCGTCGCTGGCCCCGTCGCTTATGGCGCAACTAGCAAACGACGACGTGCACTTCCGGCACGCCAAGGTCGAAACCTTGCCGACTCCTCCCCGGTTTGCCGAAACGAAGCGGCTCGCGGGCGACTCTTTGACGCTGCTCGGCGGGGTGAACGGCGCCTACCTGATCGAGGAGATGGATCGCGGCTCCGAGGGAGCGATGGCCAGCATCGCGATCATCGACGTGCTGTGCCAGGTGTGGGAGCAGTATCGCGCGGGCGACATCGGCACCGCGGCCGGGCGCTGGGAACGGTACGCGCACCTGATTGAGATGTATCGCTACGGACAGGGCATGAACTACTGGATGGCGAAGGAGATCCTGCGACTGCGCGGGGTCTTCACTTCTGCTTTCCCCCGGTTGCCGGCTCGCAAACCGGATGAGACGGCGTTCCGTGAGGTTCAGGAGATGTGTGAGCGGCTGGGGTTGATCTAGGCGGGTGAACGGTCTACTCGGGCGCTTCTACTTAACGCCCGTGGCCTTGAAGAAGTTGTAGCAAAACGTGCCTCCCGGTTGTTCTGCTATCCGGTTGAGGTCATCGATCCCATTCCGCCAGCCGGCGTGGTCGATCAGGTTCGAGTCGATGGCCTGCTCCTGCACTCCTTCGACCATGGGC
The DNA here is from genome assembly GCA_964474025.1 of uncultured Dehalococcoidales bacterium. Lineage (GTDB taxonomy): Bacteria > Chloroflexota > Dehalococcoidia > Lucifugimonadales > Lucifugimonadaceae. The sequence goes on from CAYYRD010000002.1 coordinate 115,172, forward strand.
ACGATGGTCTTTGAGACGAAGATCTCCATCAATTCCGGCCTGCCCTCGTCCGCGTACACCATCCGGGGCGTGACCTCCACGTTGCGAAAGCCGGCCCGGTCAAGCAGCGGGTACAGTTGCCTGCCAATCAAGGGGTTGGCCCCGAGCGATGTCTGCACCTGGATGAGGCAGTTCCACACTCGCAGCGCGTTCTCGGTCGCCGGGTGAAAGTAGCACGAGCCGTGATCGCCTTCGATCACCGTGATCGTTCCGCCCTTCTTGAGAACGCCTGCCAGCGCCGTGAGGCAGTCGGCCGGTTGTTTCATATGCTCCAGGATGAAGCATACGAAGATGTGGTCGAAGCTTTCCGTTGCGAACGGAAGATCGAAGATGTCCGCCGCCTGGAAGGTGACATTTGAGGGACCGGCCTCAGTAACCGCTTGCCGGGCGGCATCCAGCGAGGCCCGGTCGTGATCTATGGACACGATTTTCGCATCCGGGCTGTTCATCGCCAGCGTGACGGTCTGGGCGCCGACTCCGCATCCGGCTTCGAGTACGAGGCTTCCGGCCGGGAAACGCGTGTCGTGGTGTAACAGATCCCTTACCGATTCCGCCTGGTCGCGCAAGCGTTGTGCCTCGGTGTCGGAGTAACCGTGTACGTAATCGGCGTTTGGTGCCACCGTGAGCTCTCCGTATGAGGTTTGGGCGAGGGGGCCGTGCCCGACTGCATGCTTCAGAGGCGAAATGGGGTCCCGAAATGGTTTCATGATGCGGTGCAGGGATCCGATCACGGCAGTTGTCGCTTCGGGCGGCCAGCATATATCTTTGGCGCACGCCGCCGACGTGGCGTTGACGGGAGGTGGGATCTTGTACGCGAGGTTGAACTATGCGCCGACAGGCACCGCGGGCCGGACAGGGTTGGATCTTTGACAACTTCCTGAAGCTTTCCGACAACGAGGAAGTGCTCCACGCCGGGATGATGGGCGTGCGGCTGGAGCGCGGCTTCAAGTACGCAGACATGGAACGCGTTTTTCAGCGGGTGTCGGGCCGTCGCTCGTTCCCGAGATCGTGGGCACGCGAGGCTGCGAAGCAGGAAATCCTTGCCGACGAGGCGAATGCCGCGGGCCGCCGGGTGACCGCCGGACAGCACTTCCACCGCGCGGCGCTTTACTACGGCAGGGCGCAACACCTGATTCCGGTGGACGGCCATCCCCGGAAGATCGAGTATCACGGCGCTGCGATGCGTTGTTACGCGGGCCTAATGGAATCTCTCGATGGCGCTGTGACACGGCACGAGATCGAGATAGAGAACGGCCAGAAAATTGCGGTGCTCTTTCACCACGCGCCCGGTGACGGACCAAAACCGACGGTGCTGCATGCCCCGGGGATGGACCAGATCAAGGAAGACTTCCCCAACCCGTACAACAATGAATTCACCCGCCGCGGAATGAACATCTGCGTAATGGACGGGCCGGGGCAGGGTGAAAGCAACCTCAACCATGTCTGGCAGACGATCGGTAATTACGGCCGCGCTGGTTCCCGGGCCATCGACTGGCTCGTCGAGCGGGGTGACGTTGACGCAGACAGGATAGCGGTGTTCGGCACGAGCATGGGCACCCGCTACGGCGTCGAGATTGGCGCCGACGATGATCGCGTGAAGGCGGTTATCGGCAAAATGGCAAACGTCGGACCGTCTGATGTTATTTACGACCAGGCTCAGCCCAATTTCAAAACCATTTCCATGTACATGGCGGGTATGACCGACGAGGACGAATTCGACCGCTTCACCGAGGAGAGGGACGCCTACTTCTTCGCAGCCGGCGACAGGCTCACCTGCCCGTATTTGCTGGTCGCGGGGGACATGGACGAGCTCTGCCCGCCGGACGATGTGCAGGTCTGGATGGATCGCCTGACCTGCCCGAAGGAGCTGTGGCTTTACGAGGATGTGTTCCACCCGATGGGCGAGGTTGCGGCCGACGTGTACCCGGCGATCGCCGACTGGATCGCCGAGGTGCTGGAAAACGGATTACCGGCCGGCCATGACGTGAGACGCGACCTCAAGCCTTAAACGGCCGGCGCGATCGAGCTCGCGCATATCGTCGATAGGTGCGCTCGTCCGAAGGACGGCCCTTCGAAAGCCTCAGGACGCGAGACAGGTAGGGGCGGGGCTTGCCCCTACCTGTCTCGCCGGAGAGCGTTCGCGATGCTTAATCGTCCCCGCCGGCGGGAGCTGCACCCGGAACCGGTTCTGGTCGCGTCCCCTCTATGGAGATGTTTGGCATCCATTCCAGCCATTTCGGGAACCACCAGGCCCGGTCGCCCAGCATGCGCATTACGCTCGGGACGAGCAATGACCTGACGACTGTGACGTCCAGCAGGACCGCTGCTCCGAGGCCGAAGCCCATCGACTGGAAGAAGGCGATCTTGCCAAGTGCGAACCCGCCGAACACCGCCACCATGATGAGAGCGGCGCCCGTGATGATGCTTGCCGTCGTGCGCAGGCCAAAGGCCACCGACTCAGCTGCGTTCCCGGTCTGGTCAAAGCGCTCCTTGATACGGCTCAGCATGAACACGTGGTAGTCCATCGACAGTCCGAACAGGATGCTGAACATGAACAGTGGCAGCCAGAACTCAACCTGGTCCACGCGCTCGAAGCCGAACAGATCTATCAAGAACCCCTTCTGGAACACCAGAACGACCAGCCCGTATGCAGCGCCGACCGAGAGCAGGTTCATGATGATCGAGGCAATGGAGATCGTGACCGACCGGAAAGCGAACAGCAGCAGTATGAAGCTGAGGCTGAGCACGGCTCCAAAAACTACGGGCATGTACTCATCGGTAATCTTGACCGCGTCTACGATCTCCGCCGTATTGCCGCCCACATATGCGCTGTAATCAGCGTCGGGCACATCGGCGAACGCCACGGGTATCAAGTTGCTCCGGATGTCCCGGATCGTGTTCAGGGCCCCCTGGTCCAACGGGTCGCCCGGGATCTTGGCGAACAGTGACGCGAGGTTGGCGGTTGGTTCGACCCGTACCGTCGGCTCCTGCAGGCCATCATGGTTCATCATCAGGACCCTGAGTGATTCGATGGCCCCGGCGAAACTGGCGGAGCCCACATCGCCGTCGATCACCACGAACGCCGGGGCATCGCTGCCGAATCCGAACTTGTCGTCGAGTCGTTCGAAGGCCTGTTTGGCCGGTTCTTCGTCCGGCAGAACGGAAATTCCGCTCGTCCCTTTGTCCAGCTCGAGGAAGAAGTAACTGAGCACCAGCAAGAACAGGGCGGCGGCGGTCATGCTGATTACGGGGCGTTTCATCACCGCGATAGTGATCGTGTTCCAGACCCCGTGGCCGTCGTTCGCACCGGGGTCGCCGGAGTCGGTCGCGACGGTCGCGGAACCACGCTGCATGAATCTCCGGATCCCGTTCAGGATGGCAAGAATCCCCATCACGGAGAACGAAACCAGGATGACGACGGGACCGAGCCCGATCGTGAACGCCACCATCACGACGCCGACGATGAAGAGCCCGAGCGTAAGTGGCAATGGGGCGCGAACGCTGTTCACGCGGTCACCGAGGATGCCGATCATCGCCGGAAGTAGCGTCATGCTCGTCAGCACGGCGACGAATACGACGGTGATCGAACCGATCCCGAAAGCCATGAAGGTTCGCTCGGGAATCAGCAACATTCCGAGAAGCGCGAGCACCACCGTCATCCCGCTGAAAGCGACTGCACGTCCGGCCGTAGCGCCAGAAATGTCGATCGCTGCCTGTTTATCAAGACCGTTGGAGCGCTCTTCCCTGTACCGGGAGAGGACGAACAACGAGTAGTCAATCCCGACCGCCAGGCCCATCATGGTGATGATGTTCGGGACGAACTCGTTCAACTCCATGAACTGGCCGATTATCCCGGTGAGGCCGATGGCAGTGACCACGGCAACGATGGCCAGGATTATCGGGATGAATGCGGCGACGACGGCTCCGAATACGAGCGCCAGGATGATGATCGCAACTCCGATGCCGATCATCTCGCCGACAAAAAGATCTTCCTCGGCGAGTTCCATGAACGTGGCGTTGACACTCGCGTCACCGATCATGAGGAACTCAAACCCATTGGGACCGTGCGTCATTTCCTCGGCAATCTCAGTCAGGACGGTGATGTCGTCCTCATGAGATTCAAAGACCTGAACGGTCGTGAGGAGAGTGGTTCCGTCTTCGGACATTTCGCCGTTGTATTCGGCGAAAGAGCCAACCAGGACCTGGATATCCTTCTCTTCCTGGGCGGCGATAAGCGCCTCGTTGAACTCGGCGGCCGGGACATCAAACGCTGACGCCGCCAGGCCGGAAGAGTCCGATTTGATGAGCACAAACTCGGTCAGCGTGGAACGACCGCCGGCATCCGGGCCGGACTGGTCCTCTTCTTCCGTGCTTTCGGTTTCGGCCTCGTCCAGGGGTCCGAAACGCTCATCGAGGAGGATCGCCGCTTTCTCATATTCAAGCGTCTGGGTTGGCCCGTCCTCGCCGTCCAGGGCGTCCGCGACAAGTGTCAGTGCGGACCCGAATGCGGCCGCGACGACCAGTACCCAGCCCAGCATCACCCACCACGGGTGACGGCCACTGGCGCTTGCCAGGGTCCCGGGGGATAGTGTCATTTCCGTTTTCCCTCCCGTTTACGGATTGTGCGTCTGTTGTAGCTTCAGGTCCGGGCCTCGGTCGTTTCATGTTCGTTTGTCGTGGACATCCAGAGTTGGCCGGTTACCAGAGAACGGGCTGCTTCTTCATATTTTTCTGCGTCGATTGCAGTGCCGGCAGCACGCTGGACGATCAGGCCCAGGACCAGGGACACCATGGCCTGGGCGATGCTCACGGGATCCAGGCAGCAGTCGATTTCACCGCGGCCCTGGGCCCTGGTTACGATCTTGCTCACCTGGGACTGGATCATGCTGAAGTCGGCGCGCAGTACCTCCCCGGCGTGTTCTGAGTGGCCGCTCTCTTCCCACACCTGCAGGGTCAAACGCGCCGTGTCCTCCGCGTCTGGCTCATGCGCCGCCGCGAAATACACAGTCGTAAGCTCTTCGAAAATCGCTCGCGACGCCGCGGTGAGATCCAGCGCACCAAATCGCTGGCGATGCCGTTCAAGCGCCTCTGTGCACATCGCCGCGACGATGTCGTCTTTGCTCTCGAAATACCGGTAGGGCGCACCGGTGCTGAGACCGGCTCTTTTGGCGATGTCCTGGATCTTGGTCGCGTGGAATCCGCGCTGCAGGAAACACGCCCTGGCGGCATCAATGATCTGGTTTCGGCGCGCTTCGACGTGCGCCTCGGTCATCCTGGGTGACAGGGTTGGTATCCGTTCTGGTGTTTGAAAGCGAACCGTGAATAAAGATTCACTTAAATGAATGCCGGTTCACAATAGACATTCGTGAGTCGCGCGTCAACCTGATCCCGTCTTTTGATCTGACTGCGTTTTCTATGGAAAGGTTCCCGGGGGACGCAGATGATGACGGCGACGATCCATCTGTTCTGAACTTGACCGGAGGACGAATTGCGTCTCGAAGGGAAGATCGCGCTGATCAGCGGCGGCGCAAGCGGTATCGGTCGTGCTGAAGCGATCTTGTTTGCACGGGAAGGCGCCGCCGTGATGATCGGCGACCTGAACAAGCAGCAGGCGAACGAGGTTGTGGACGAGATAGCGACCTCCGGCGGGCGTGCCAGATGTGTTCAGCTGGACGTACGCGAGCCCGAAGCCTGGGATGCCGCGATATCGGCGACCGAGTCAGCCTTCGGACCCGTGACGATCCTCGGCAACAACGCCGGGACAAACTTCCGCGTCGGCTGGGATGAGCAGACGCCAGAGATGTGGCAGACGGTCCTCGACGTTAACCTTTCCGGGACTTACAACGGGATCCGGGCCGTGGTGCCGTCGATGCGAAAAGCAGGCGGAGGTTCGATCATCAATATCGCGTCGAGCGCGGCGCTGAAACAGGGCGGGGGAGGGCCTGCGTATGCGACCTCAAAGACGGCGGTGCTCGGGCTTTCTCGCAACGCGGCGCTGGCGCACGCCGCTGATAACATCCGGGTCAATGCTCTTTGCCCGGGCCACGTCGATACTCCATTCATCAGGGGTAGTCAGCCTCACAGTGAAAACACCTGGAATACGGATATAGCGAACCCCGACAACTACGAGCGCAGGATGAAGCGACAGCCGTTAGCCATAGGACGGCTCCAGTCGGGCGCGGACATTGCGTACGGGGCGCTGTACCTGGCCTCGGACGAGTCGTCCACGGTCACGGGCGCGACCATCGCAATAGACGGCGGATCGACCTTGCTGTGAGTGGCCGGCACGGTATGTAAAACCATCGCCAATCGGCGTGCATGGACGCGCCGCAAACGTGATAATGCGGGTTCTTTGGTAGCGGAGAGGCAGCCAGGCCTTTTATCAACGAACGGCCTGATAAAAAAATATGAGTGAACGTACCCCTGATGCGCGACCGCCAAGCGAGCGGTCTACGCCCTCCGGCACAGAAAGCAGTTATACCGAGCCACGATGGTTCGGGCTGTCCGCAGGAAACATAATGGCAATTCTGGGGTTGGCCGTGATCGCGATTTTCGTGATCTGGTGGTTTGCCTTGAGGTCGGGTCCAATCGGACCTCCAGATGCGGCAAATTCATTCGAAGCGGCCGATATTCAGCCCAGCGCCGTCACGTTGATATGGAGGCATGATGGGAGAGGCGAGAACGTGGTTCACTGGAAATTGAAGCGCCGGGTCAGCGGTACAGGTTTGCCATTTGTGTTGATCAATGAATCGCTCGATGCCGCGTCGCGACGAGTCGTTGACGAGGCTGTTGATCCGGGGACTTCGTACGAATACCAGTTGCTCGCGGTCGGCGAGAAAGGTCATGAGTCGGTCGCCGTAGAAGTGGCATTGACTACCGGCGCATGAACAGGGATGTCGACCGGGACCCTTCCACAAAGGCGGACCGGAAACAGGCTGGAAAATTCACGGACGAACCGGCGACTCGCTGATCAGGGCATGCGTCACCGAGGGCGGCCACACGGCCGGTGATCAGGCCGAGGCGCTGAGCTTTTCCATCAAACGGGCGCCGCTCGGGTTCACGTCGTGGGTGCCATCGGCGTAGACGACGGTCGGAACCGTGCGACCGCCGGTTTGCAGCTTTTGGATCTCGTCCAGTGCATCGTCGTCTTCATCGACATTCAACTGGTCGTACGGGATTGCGTGCTCGTCCAGAAAGCGCTTGAGGACACGGCAGTAAGGGCACCAGTCGGTGCTGAGTACGCGAAGTGGGGTTTGTTCGGTCATTCGGGGAGTCTCGTCCTCCCGGGTTATTCGGCCATCGCGGCGAGTTCGTTCGTCGGCGCTCGTCGAGTGATTGGATGCGATGGACGGTCGCCGGGTTCAATGTGCCGGTGACGAAACCTTCTCCGTGACCCGCGGGCAGAGGGCGTTCGGCTGGGAAAGAGAAGACATCGCAGGGGCGTGGCTTGCCCCGCCCGAGGGCCCATTGCCATACGCCCTACAACTTCTGCCTCACCCTGATCCCTTGCCCGTTAACTCAGCGCCGGGATTTCCGTGAACATGGAGCGGAAGATCGCCGCGCCGTCCTCTCCGCCAATGAGCGGATCACAGGCGCGTTCCGGGTGCGGCATCATGCCGAGGACGTTGCCCGCTTCATTCATGATTCCGGCGATGTTGTTGATCGAGCCGTTGGGATTCCATTCGGGCGTGGTCTCACCGGCCGGACCTGAGTAACGGAACACCACGCGCCCGCTTGCTTCGAGTTCGGCAATCGTGTCTTCATCAGCCTGGTAACTGCCCTCGCCGTGCGAGATCGGGACCCTCAGGAGGTCTCCGAGACCGGCTTCGTGGCTGAACATGGTGCGGTCGTTCTCGACCCGGAGATCCGTCCAGGTGCACCTGAACTCAAGGTGGTCGTTACGGATCAGAGCGCCGGGCAGTAGTCCGGCTTCGCACAGGATCTGGAAACCGTTGCAGATGCCGATCACGCCACGTCCGTCTTCGGCGAATCGGGCGACAGACTCCATGACCGGAGCGAAGCGCGCGATAGCGCCCGCCCTCAGGTAGTCGCCATAAGAGAACCCGCCGGGCACCACCAGCGCGTCGAACCTGTCGACATCTGTGTCCGCGTGCCACACGAACTCGATCTCCTGGCCGAGAGATTCCAGCGCGTAGCCGCAGTCGCGATCGCTCCATGTGCCGGGGAAAACGAGGATGCCGAACTTCATCGTAAAAGCGTAACCGACCCCCGGGTTATACGGAACCGTCCGCGCTGGTGACTCATGTCGAGGCACGGATGAACCGGGCTGGCCCGTGTAAAACAAAAGGACCGGTTCAAAACCGGTCCTTCATTTGGTAACGCTGCCCCAGGATTGCAGGGACCAGCGTCTTTACATGTTCTTGCGCTGCGCCTTCAGACTCTTGCGGCGCTTTGCTGCAGCCTTCTTCTTGCGAAGGTTGGTCGGCGGCTCGAAGTGCTGGCGGCGACGGGACTCTGACAGGATCCCTTCTTGCTGCACGCGCTTCGTGAAGCGACGCAGCATGCTCTCAAAGCTTTCGCCCTCAGATATTCGTATCTCCGGCAAACTCAACCTCTTGTACTCGTGAACTTGAAACTCGCCCGATTGCGGCGAATCGGTACCTTCCAGCTTAGGCAGGAAAGGGCTAAACGGTCAAGTAGCCAGCTACGAAACTGTCCGTTCGCGCGCGCCGGTCTCGGACAGGAGCGCTGCCGCGCGCCTGACTCGATCAACAGAACGCCCGCGCCCGAGTGCAACCATCGTGTCGAATAGCGGCGGGGCTACTTTTCGCGCCGTCAGCGACACACGCAATGCGCCGAACAACTGCCGTGGTTTCAAATCCAATTCCACGCAAAGGGCGCGGAACTGCTCTTCCAACGGCTCCGCCTCGAACGTCTCGGCCGACTCCAGGGCCATTGCCGCCGACTCCAACGCTGATGCTGTAACAGCCTCGTCCATGCCTTTTTGAACGACCTCGGCGATGTCCAGGTCAATCTCGTCCTGGAAGAAATAGGACAGCATCTCTGAAAGTTCGGCGCGGTCAATCACCTTGAGTCGTTCGTGTACCAGCGGCACCAGCGAGGTGACGTATTCCTTGTCCAGTGGTCGCAAGATTGATTCCGGAAGCCCGTCCCGCGCTTCCAGTTCCGGGAGCAGCATTTCGGCCAGCGCGTCGACGCCGAGCTGGCGCAGATAGACGCCGTTCATCCATTCCAGCTTCGTGATATCGAAGATGGACGGCGCTGCGTTGAGGCCGTCAAGGCTGAACTTCTCGACGATCTGCTCCCGGCTCATCACCTCCTCATCGTCGCCGGCTGACCAGCCGAGCAACGACAGGAAGTTGAACATTGTCCCAGGCAGGAAACCCCTGTCCCGGAACTCAAGCAGGGCCGTGTCGCCGTGGCGCTTGGACAGCTTCGAGCGGTCGGGCCCGAGCAGTATCGACAGGTGCACGAAGGCCGGTGGCTCCCAGCCGAACCCGTCGTACATCATCACGTGGCGAGGGGTGGACGATATCCATTCCTCGGACCGGAGGACGTGCGTGACGCCCATCTCGTGGTCGTCGACTATGTGGGCGAGGTGGTAGGTGGGGTAGCCGTCGGACTTCAGGATCACGAAGTCCTGGAGAAGGGACGGGTCGAAGGTCAGCGGGCCGCGCAACACGTCGTTGAAAACGACCTCGCCCTTAAGCGGGACCTTGAATCGGACCACTGACGCGAGGTCCTGTGCTTTATCCGCCGCCATCTCTTCAGCCGACTTGTTCCGGCAGTAACCGTCGTATCCGGTCGGCTTCTTCTCGGCACGCTGTCGCTGCCGAACCTCGTCCAACCGCTCGGGCGTGCATGTACATTCGTATGCGTGGCCGTTGTCGATCAACTGCTGTGCCGCGACGGCGTATTTTCCGAGCGCTTTGCGTTCGGACTGGACGTAGGGGGCGTATGGTCCGCCGACCTGGGGGCCCTCGTCCCAGTCAAGGCCGAGCCACTTCAACGCCTCGAGGATGCGATCCTCGGCGCCATCGACCATGCGCTCGCGGTCTGTGTCTTCGATGCGAACTATGAACTGGCCGCCGGCGTGCCGGGCGAACACCCAGTTCAGGAGGGCGGTGCGGAGATTGCCGACGTGCGGATCGCCTGTGGGGCTGGGCGCGTAGCGGACGCGAACGGGGCCGTTGTGAGAATTATCGGTCATGAGGATTGAAATCGTATCACCCACAAAGTTGGCGTTGTTTTTGGGAGCCGCATTACTCTCGTCGGGCCGCGTCCAGTGATATCTGAAGGTCTTCTGGCAACGACGACGCTAGTTCCAGTGTTTCTCCCGAGACTGGGTGCGTGAAGGACAGCGCGGCTGCGTGCAGGAACTGGCGTGCCAGGCCGCCCGGGCCTTTCGCGGCGCGTCCGTAGACGCCGTCTCCTACTACCGTGTTGCCGATGGAGGACAGGTGGACCCTGATCTGGTGGGTTCGTCCTGTTTCGAGTTCTAGCTCCAACAGGGTCGTGCGTGCGAGTCGTTCCTTTACCCGAAAACGCGTGCGTGCCTCACGGCCGTCCTCGACTATCGCCTGGCGCTGCCGGTTGCGCGGATCACGCCCAAGTGGCGCGTCGATAAGTCCCTCGTCTGTTTCCGGGCCGCCCCGAACCAGCGCAGTATAGGTACGCCGGACGCGCCGTTCCCGGATCATCTCGGACAGGAGTTCGTGTGCTCTCTGAGTTCGAGCGACGATCAACAGTCCGGAGGTGTCGCGATCTATTCTGTGGACGATGCCGGGCCGCTCAGGCTCGCCCACATCCCGGATTTCCGGGTAATCGACCAGCAGTCCGTTGACCAGCGTGTCGGATTCGTGTCCGGGACCGGGGTGGACGGAGAGGCCGACCGGTTTATCTATGACCAGTAGATGTTCGTCTTCGTGCACGACTCCGTAGGATTGCCGGGTGGCGGCCAGCCCGGATTCGGCCTCCGGCTCGGAGACATCCACCTGGATGTCCGCTCCCGGGAGGATCGTGCGCGAGGGCCGGGTCTCGATTTTGCCATCAACAGCCACTGCGCCAGCTCGTACGAGCCGCTGGGCCGCGCTTCTGCTCAGTTCCTCTACGCCCTCTGAGACGCACAGATCCAGGCGGCGTTTCTTTTCGGGTCCGTCAAATCGAAATCGTGCGATCGGCACGCCGCTTAATCCCGGCTTTCGGGCGGCGGGACGGGCGGGTTAACGGGGTCCGGTACCTCACTTCTCGCGCTTGTAGGCTCGCTGAACTTTTCCTCACGTCCCCCGAACAAAGTGAAGTAGGCGATCAGGGCGACGATCCCGGTGATGATGGCCGAGTCTGCGATATTGAAGATCGGCCACGGACCGACGTCGATGAAGTCCACCACGTATCCATGTCGAAACCGGTCGATGAGATTGCCCGCCGCTCCGCCCAGTTGGAGGCCGAGGGCGACGCGCGTGAACCAGGACGCCATAGCCGCTTCACGGTAGAAGTAGACGATCAGGGCGACCGCGCCCATCGAAACGAATGTCAAAAGCGTGCCGTTGTCCTGGAACAGTCCGAACGCCGTTCCATCGTTCCGCACATACGTGAAATCGAAGATTCCGTTGTCCAGCCAGGATGTACCGAGCCCGAGGTTGTTCAGCACGAGCTGCTTCGTGATCTGGTCGGCCACGAGTGCTATGACGAGGATGCTGAGGAGTAGGGGATCACGAAATGCGCGCCATGAAGACGGACCGGATTCTCGTATATTCAGACCCGAAACCAGACCTGGGCCGTCTGACGGCTCCGGCGCGCGCGTGATTGATTCTTCGCCGGGGTTATTGTCGAGGGTGTCACTCATCGTTTGAACCGGTCACCCGGATTGGCTGTATTGATTGCTCGGGGAGGCGAGGCAGACAGAACGGAGCATCCCCGTGGTTCAGCGTCAGGTCGGTCATAAGTATTGAAGTATATGTACGTACCGGCGAAGATCTCGGACCGTCCGGCGCCTTGCGGTTCAGGCCAACAGGTTTTCGGCCATGAAATCAGCCACGCGTTCGCCGACCACTCGTTCATATCCGCCGAGCATGTGATCCGCCCCGTCCAGTGTTTCAAAGGTGGGCCGTGATTTCATCCCTGCCACGACATCGGATAGTGCCTCTGGATCGACCAGTCTGTCTCTACCTCCGACCACGAAGTATTGCGGCCGGTTATCGTCGCTCAACGCTGATTTCCCTATGGCGGCTACCGGCGGGGACACAAAAGCCAGGGCCTTTGCGGGCTCGAGAACGAATGAGGCCCGGGCCATCGCTGCGGCGCCAAACGAGTATCCGGCCACGCCCAGGCGGACGCTGTTCACCATCTCCCACCCGTCCAGCAGTTGAAGTCCGACTTCAACGTCGCGTGCCGAGGTTTCGTTCAGGGTTTCGCCGTCTCCCGATTGACGGAAGTTGAATCTGAGCGACGCGATTCCGCGCTCCGCCAGTGCGCCGCAAATCGCGACCACCACGGACGAGTTCATATCGCCGCCGAACAACGGGTGTGGGTGGCAAACGACCACGCCCGGATACGGCGCTTCGCCGGGCGAGGGTTGCCCGATCACGCCGTCAACTTGATCACCATCGACCTCGTAGCTGACAGCCGACTGGCTCATAGGCACTATTGGTTGGCCTTTCTGACGCTGGTCCGAAGAGTCCGTTTTCGACATCGAGCCAATTGTCACGCATGTATGAAAGGGCGCGCTGCTAGAATGACCGCCGTTCCTGCGGCACAGGCCGCTTAATCTCAGGGTACGCCCTGATATCGCCACGAACTCTCTAGTGCAACCATTCCGACGGACCCGAACCGCATTTCAACACTGGCGAATGAGGATAGCGAATGATTCGCGTCGATCTCCGAAGTGACACCGTAAGCCACCCCAGCCCCGAGATGCGAAAGGCCATGTACGAGGCCGAGCTGGGTGATGACGTGTACGGCGATGACCCGACCACGAACCTGCTGGAAGAGCGGGCAGCCGAGATGCTGGGCAAGGAGGCGGCGGTGGTCGTCAGTTCCGGAACCCAGAGCAACCTGGTGGCTTTGCTGGCACAGGCGGGGCGCGGGGACACGGTTCTGCTCGGCACCAAGAGCCACATCCTCAACGCGGAAGCGGGTGGAGCGTCTGCGCTGGGCGGAATCGTATACATGCCCATTCAAACGGACGAACGCGGCACGATGGACCCGGCGGCTATCGGCCTCGCGGCAGCGCCCAGGGATCATCACAAGGCCCCGGTTGCGGTCCTCTGCGTCGAGAACACGCAGAACATGGCGGGCGGCACAGCGCTGTCCCCTGAAGAGATCAAAGTGATGTCCGATGCGGGCCGCCAGTATGGCCTGCGGGTCCACATGGACGGCGCACGCATATTCAATGCGGCCGTCGCTCTGGAGACGCCCGCCGCCGAGCTGGCCGCGGAAGCCGATTCGATAGGCTTCTGCCTGTCGAAAGGTCTCGCCTGCCCCATCGGGTCCGTACTGTGTGGTGACGCCGATTTCATAATGGAGGCACGACGCTGGCGCAAGATGCTCGGCGGCTCCATGCGGCAGGTCGGCGTGATAGCTGCCGCCGGCGTTGTGGCGCTTGAAAGCATGATTGACCGGATGGCGGATGATCACGCCAATGCCCGAAAACTTGCGACTGCGCTGGCCGAGATGCCCGGGATAGACATCGACCTGGCTACAGTCGAGACCAACATCGTTCGGTTTGGTGTCCCGGCTCACAAAGGCAACGAGATCGCGGGCCGTCTTAAAGAAGAGGGTGTCTTGATTAACGGCGGTGATTCCGATCTTCGGTTCGTGCCGCATTACGGTATCGACAGCGAAGACATCGATATCGCCATCGTCGCGATGGACAAAGTGATGGCGGAGGTCGCCGGATAGCGATGGCAGGGTACAAGGGCACCATCGGGATCCTCACAGGCGGCGGAGATGTCCCGGGCCTCAACCCGGCCATCCGCGCTGTCACTATACGGGCCCGCGGTGAAGGGTACCGGGTGATCGGCATCCGGCGGGGCTGGGCCGGGCTAGTCGACATGATTCCCGACAAGGATGCAGACAACAGCATCAACTTCCAGGTGCTCAACGACGACACCGTCAACCAGGCTGTGCGAACTGGCGGCACGCTCCTCCACTCCTCCCGGACACGTCCCAGCCACCTGCCCCGTGAGGCGATGCCGCGGCACATGGAGGACGAATATTCCGAAGATATCAACGACGTGACGCCGACCATCCTGAAGAACCTGGAACACCTGGGAATCGATTACCTCATTCCCATCGGGGGCGACGATACGCTCAGCTACGGGTATCGCCTGCACACCGAGGGCGTCAAGTTGGTCGCCATTCCGAAGACCATGGACAACGACGTACCGGGCACGGACTACTGCATCGGCTTCGGCACGTGCGTCTCGCGAACCATCGAGTTGACCAACGCTCTCCGCAGCACGGCGGGCTCGCATGAACGCATCCTCGTTATCGAGGTCTTCGGGCGATATGCAGGTTTCACAGCGCTATTGCCCACGATGGCCGGCGCCGCCGACCGTTGTGTCATACCGGAACACGAGTTCGACATAGAGAACCTCGCCGAACTTCTCGTCCGTGACCGCGACCGGAATCCGAGCCGATATTCGGTAGTGCTGGTGTCGGAAGGCGCCACAACGGCGGGCGAGAGATATTACGAAGGGGAGGGGACCGACCAGTACGGTCACCGCAGGCTCGGCGGCATCGGCGACCAGGTGGCGGCGCAGATCTCGGATTTATCAGCGAAATACAACGACGGTACCCGGGTCAACGTGACCAGTCAGCGCCTGGGCTACATGGTCCGCTCAGGGGCACCTGACGCACTTGATTCCGTGGCGCCGATGGCCTTCGGCAACCTGGCGCTAGACCTGGTGCTTGAAGGTACGTCCGGCCGGCTGGTTGGCATTCGTAACGGCGTCTATGGCGACGTTCCACTCGACGTGGTTCATGGTCCGCACAAGGTCGTCGACGTGCAGAAGTACTACAACACCGAACGGCTGCGGCCCAACTACGCAGAGTTCGACGGCAATCCACTGTTTTTGTCATGACCGGAGATGGCCGGCCGTACTTCGCGTTCAGCTGAAAAGGAATTGCAGATGTCGGTGAACCGGCGCGTTGATCAGGTTGTCGTTGAGCTGATGCCGGGCGTCACCGGCCGAATCCTCGCCAACCGGTCGACCGGTTCCGAGATGCTCACCATCACCGAGGCGACGATGGCCCCGGGAGCCGCAATCGGTTACCACCGTCACGCCAATGCCGACGAGACCATGTTCGTGCTGGAGGGAAGCGCCGAGATGGTGGTGGACGCGCACAGGTTTACCGCCGGCCCGGACGACACGGTGCTTGCTCCACGCGGGCGGGGCCACGCCGTACGCAACAGTGGCGACATTCCGCTCAAATTCATCGCCATCTTCCCGATCCCCGATCGCGAAATCGAACCGCTGGACATGCCTTCCGAGATCGTCGAAGGACGAATCTCCTCGGCGACGTTCCGTGGAGAGTCGGAGCCGATCGAGTTTCTTCCCGGGGTGCTGCGCTACGAGATGGCCGGTGATTTCATCGGCGCCGAATCGACCTACTTCAGCGAGCTTGTGTTTTCGCCGGAAGGCTGGACGCAGACCCACTACCACCCGGCACATGAAGAGGGGATCTACTGCCTGTCCGGTGAAATCTCGGCGGCGTTCGGGCAGGACGAGTTGGTGCTGCAGGCGGGCGACATCTACGTTCCGCCGCCCGGGGTCCGTCACGGCAATCGGAATCGGTCTTCCGCCGACGCCCGCGTCCTGGCGATCCACCCGGTGCTGAATCCGCCGCCCCGGGTGGACGTGGATTAGGGAAGGCGCGGTTCGCGATCGGTGGCTGGATGGCCCGTCCTTTTCACAACGGAGAGAAGGAATAATCACGTCAAGTAGATTGTGACGGCCTGAACCTCCCTCACCCCAACCCTCTCCCGCCGGGAGAGGGGGGAAAGGCTCCGCGTCAGCGTGTGCGTACGATCCGATCCTTCGAGAGACTCAGGACACGGGCATTCGCCTCACGAACGGTTGATCGTCTTACGACACGGTTTCGGCCTGGAACGGCGACAGTTGTCGGGGCGTATGGCAATACGTCCGCAGACGGGGCAGCGTTCCTGTTAGGGTCCGGTCCTTCGAAAACCCCAGGATACGGTTGATCGCCTTGCGACACGGGTGATCGCCTCAAGAACTAGGTACCGTCATCCTCTGGCGGCCGGCCGTATCTGCCGTCTTTCCATAGGCGGCGCAATCGATCGCCGATGCGCGGTTCGAAGCCCTGGTTTCCGGGTTCGTAGTAGCGATGACCGCGAACATTTTCGGGTCGATTCTCCATCGGGGCGAAGTTGTCCTCGTAATCGTGCGAGTACTTGTATCCCTCGCCGTGGCCCATGTCCTTCATCAACTTTGTCGGAGCATTACGAAGGTGCATCGGGACGGGATCATTACGGGTGTCGCGCACGTCCGCCAGGGCCTTGTTGATCGCCATGTACGCCGAGTTGCTCTTGGGCGCGCTGGCCAGGTAGACCGTCGCCTCAGCGAGGATTATCCGCGCCTCCGGCATGCCGATCAGGTGGACCGCCTGCTGCGCCGAAACGGCAACCCGAATCGCCTGCGGGTCCGCCAATCCCACGTCTTCCGCAGCGGCGATTACGAGCCGTCTGGCGATGAACATCAGGTCTTCGCCGGCATCGAGCATCCGTGCAAGCCAGTAGAGAGCGGCGTCGGGATCTGAGCCACGGATCGTTTTGATGAAGGCGGAGATCGTGTCGTAGTGGAGGTCGCCGGTTTTGTCGTAGCGAGATTGCTGTTGGACGGCGTTCTCGACGGTCTCGATCGTTACGGTCCTGGAGCCGTCCTCCGCGAGTTCTGTAGAGGCCACGGCCAACTCTAGCGAATCCAGCCCGTGACGGGCGTCCCCGTTCGCCACGCGAATCAGGAGCGCCCGTGCTTCATCCGTGAGCGTGGCTTCCGGTTCTCCCGCCCGTAGTTCCGGGTCTGTCAGGGCGCGATCTATCAGGGCCGAAATATCCTCGTCTGCGAGCGATTCAAGCCGGAACACCCGGGCGCGGGAGAGCAGGGGGCCGATCACCTCGAACGACGGGTTCTCGGTGGTCGCGCCGATAAGCGTCACCGTGCCTTCTTCCACGTCAGGAAGGAGGGCGTCTTGCTGTGACTTATTGAAACGGTGGATCTCGTCCACAAACACTATCGTCTGGCGGCCTTCCATCCCAAGCCGGTCCCGCGCGCCCTGTACTGCGGCACGGATGTCACGGACCCCGGAGTTGACCGCGCTGATCGTCTCGAAGTGCGACTGAGTGACGGACGCAATGACCCGCGCCAGCGTCGTCTTGCCGGTCCCGGGCGGTCCCCAGAGGATCAGCGAAGGCACGCGATCCGCCTCTATCGCCCGCCGCAGGACTTTGCCCTCGCCGAGGATGTGGTCCTGGCCCAGGATCTGGTCTACCGTTTCGGGCCGCATGCGTGCCGAGAGGGGCGCGGACCGGCGGGCGATCTCCTTGCGTCTGTGGTCGAAGAGGGTCATTGAATCTTGGCCCCCATCGGGGCGCTGGATTTAGATGCCGTTAACCGCAACTGCTGCCGGATATTCCCACGCGTCTTCCGGACCCTCTGGACCGAGCCGTGACTCGAACCTGCGTCCAGTGCAATGCCGGATAACTCCCGGGAACGGACTAGCGGCGGCCCTCCGGGGATGGAAGTAGCGCGGCGTTGTGTGAGTTCTTGCGCGTAGCATAACGGTCGCCCGTCCTCAGCTCAGCGATCGTGACTCCGTCTCCGCCCATTCCGTACCCCGCCGGGTAGACCTTATCGACGAGTTCATGGCCTTTCAGATGATCGCGCACCGCCGTTTTCAGCCTGCCAGAGCCGTGGCCGTGGACGGCGTGTATTACGGGAGCGTTCGCCGCAAAACAGACCTGCACGTGCTTGTCCAGGGCGATGATGGCATCGCGCACGAAGAGGCCGTGAAGGTCGATCTTGAAATCCACGTAAGCGGCGGCGAACCCGGGCGTCGGCGCCGGGGGGTTGCGGACTTTCTTTCGCTTGCGTGCTGGTGACATGGCTCAGGACGGATCTAGCGCGGACTTCACGGCCTCAACCACGATAGAGGCCTGGTGTTCCAGGACCGTCCGCGGGTCGAGGACAACATCGTCGTCCTCGATGCGCGCTATCACCGGTGTCGGCCCGGACCTGAGTCGCTCTGCGAATCGGTCCGGCGAATCGGGCGGCGTCACGGCCAGCAGCGTGGTGCGGAGGGTCTCGCCCGGCAGACTGCCACCGCCAACAGTGGATCGGCCTTCACGCAGGCGTACCTCCGGGGAGTCGATCGCCGTGCGCCAGCGCTCCGCTGTCTGACCGATGACGTCCGGCCGCATCGAAATCATGCGCCACACGGGAATCTCTTCGTGGGCGTTCTCTTTCAGGAACGAAGTCAAAGTGGCCGAAAGGGCGGCCAATCCCATCTTGTCGATCCGTACTGCGCGCGCCAGCGGGTGCCGGGCCAGGCGCTCCACCCATTCCGCTTTGCCGGCCACGATGCCGGCCTGGGGGCCCCCGATGAGCTTGTCACCTGAGAAGAAGGAAAGCTCAACGCCGGCGTCAACGCTGTGCTGCACGGTCGGTTCAGGGGTGAGGCCGTACTGCGCGGTGTCGAGCAGACACCCGCTTCCGAGGTCGTTCAATACAGGGATGCCCCGTTCACGGCCGAGCGTCACGAGTTCCTCCACCGTCGCCCCGTGGGTGAACCCCGTCACGCGGAAATTGCTCGGGTGGACCTTGAGTATCGCTGCGGTATTGGGGTTAATCGCCGAGGCGTAATCACGGACGTAGGTGCGATTCGTCGTGCCAACTTCAACTAGAACTGCGCCGGACTGCCTCAAGACGTCCGGGATCCTGAATCCGCCGCCGATCTCAACGCCCTCGCCGCGAGAGACGATTACTTCCCTCGTCGGATTTGGACCGCCCGGTCCCACCACGGCGCTTAATCCGAGCAGGATGGCGGAGGCGTTGTTGTTGACGGCAAGCCCGGTTTCGGCGCCGGTCACCTCCGAGATGAGCCGGGCGATGTGGGCCTGTCGAGATCCACGAGCGCCGGCCTGAACGTCGAATTCAAGATCGCTGTATCCGCCCGCTGCGGCTTTCACGGCGTCCATAGCGGCTTCGCTGAGCGGCGCGCGACCCAGGTTTGTGTGGATCACGACTCCCGTGGCGTTCACCAGGGGTCGCGGCCACGGCGCCCATTCCTCTTTTGCACGCGCCATGATGTCTGCCGCAAGTTGATCTATGGCCGGTGCATCTCCGCCGTCTCGGATGGATTGCCGGGTGGCGTCCAACTGCTGCCTGGCGAGGCTTACGACGGCCGTGTGGGAATAAGCTCCTGCCAGCCCGCCGAGCCCGGGCTCCTGGAGGAGCTGCTCGACACTGGGCAGGGACCTGAACTGGATATTGATGCGATCGCTTGTCATCGGTGCTCGCCCCGGTTGCGCACACGTTTGGAAGGTGGGGTTCCGGCGTAACTACTTTGGAACCCCTACCCGCACTATAATAGGCGGCTGTGAAGTTTCGGAGACTCCTTTCAATCGTGGAAATCACGTTACCGTGTTGACCATTGGCCTTACCGGTGGCATCGGTTCGGGGAAAAGCGAAGCTTCCGGCATCCTGCGGGAACTCGGCGCGCTGGTCATAGACGCCGACCTCGTGGGGCATAAAACATATCGGAGAGGTGAACCGGCCTGGGGCGAGGTGGTCGAGGCCTTCGGAGACGAGGTCGTCGGTTTGGACGGCGAGATCGACAGACGGGCACTGGGACGAATCGTCTTTGGCGATCCCGGTAACCTGAAGCGGTTGACTGATATCGTCTGGCCACGAATTCGTGAAAGCCTTGAGAGACAGATCGCCCGGGAACGCGGAGACCGCGACGGCGATGACACGGCGGTTCTCGTCGTTGAGGCGGCGGTGTTGTTCGAAGCGGGCTGGGAAACCCTGTTCGATGAGATCTGGGTGGTCACGGCCCCCGAAAAAGATGTCCTGGAGCGCCTTGAACGCCAGCGCAACCAGAAACCGGAACAGACGCGCGCACGGGTACGCGCCCAGATGTCCAACGAAGAGCGTGAACGACGGGCCGATGTGATGGTCCGGAACGACCAGGATCGGGCGGCGCTCGCCGCCACGGTCAAAAAACTGTGGACCGATAGGATCCCAGATATAACCCAGGGAAGGCACAACGGGTAATGACGACAACCGAGTACCGGGAATATCGCGTTGAAGAGTACAGCGTCCAGGATGAGCCTTTTTATGCTCCTACCAGCGACGAAATTGATATCTTCACCGCCGCATATGAGCAACGACTCCCGATCCTGCTAAAGGGTCCGACGGGCGTCGGCAAAACCCGTTTCGTTGAGCACATGGCGTGGCGTCTCAGCCAGCCCCTCAACGTCGTCAAGGACGGGGGTAAGGCCCCGGGCCCGAGCGACAACGGCGATGGAGGGATCCCGCTGGTTACGGTGGCCTGTCATGAAGACATGACGGCGAGCGACCTTATCGGTCGTTATCTCCTGGACGCAGAGGGCACGCGATGGGTCGACGGTCCGCTGACACGAGCCGTGAAGGCCGGGGGCATTTGCTACCTGGACGAGATCGTCGAGGCCCGCAAGGACACGACGGTGATAATCCACCCGCTCACCGACCACCGGCGCATGCTCACGATAGACAAGCTGGGCCAGGTGGTCGAAGCAGCGCCCGGCTTTTTGATGGTTGTCTCTTACAACCCGGGTTACCAGAACGCCCTGAAGGATCTGAAGCACAGCACCCGCCAGCGTTTCATAGCGCTTGAGTTCGACTTCCCGCCGCCCGAGGTGGAGATGGAGATCATCAAGCACGAGGCCGACGTGGAGACCGAGCTTGCCGAACAGCTCGCCAAGCTGGGTGACAAGATCCGGAACCTGAGGGACCACGGCCTGGCCGAGGGCGCAAGTACCCGTGTTCTGATCTACGCCGCCCGCCTGATGAAGCAGGGTGTGGCGCCGAGACGCGCCTGCCAGGTAGCAGTAACGTGGGGCATCACGGACGACGAACAGATGCAACGCAGCGTCGACGAGGTCGTGACGACGATCTTCGCCTGATGACCGTTGGTCCGCCCGTCGCCGGGGCGAACGAAGACGCGGCCGGGGCAGTGTCTCCGGCCCCGTCTCGTAACCGAATTGAACGCGTTCTGCGCGACCGGGTAGGTGACGGCGAGAACGGCATCGACGCACGCCCCGCCGCCGTGCTGGTCCCGTTTTGCATGGTGGACGATGAGCTGTCCGTGTTGTTCATCAGGCGATCATTGAACCTGCACAACCACCCCGGGCAGATGGCATTCCCCGGGGGAGCAGTGGACGCAGGGGATCCGGACCTGGCGGCCACCGCAGTCAGGGAAACTGTCGAAGAGATTGGCGTCTCCGAGTCGGAGGTAGAGGTGTGGGGAACTCTTGACCCGCTTCTGACGATTTCCAACTTCGCCCTCAGCCCGTTCACCGGCTGGCTCTCACGGTCAAGTGACCTGGAGTTCAGTGAACGGGAAGTGAGTGAAGTGATCACCGTTCCGGTGTCGGCGTTGATGGACGGATCGTGTGACAGGGATGAAACCCGCCGGTACGAGTCGGGATACGTCACACGTCCCACGTACGCATACAATGGCCGCGTTATCTGGGGATCTACCGGACAGATAGTTTCGCAGCTAATCGATTGCCTCGGGCAAGCCTGAATCTATGGCCGTTTGGGCCGGGAATGAGACAACTTGACGACGAACGATTCACAACAGGCGGGTGACTTCGGTCCAGAGATGGAGCGTATCGAGAGCGAACTCGAACGGTTCCCCAGCGCCGTACTGGAGAAGTACAGGAACGCGTTCACCGAACTCGAAAGCCGTCTGCGCCCGCAGGACCTGCTGGACTGGGCCAACCATGGTCTTGCCATCGCAGGCAAAGCGGTCCGGTCCTGGGAGGCGTCCGCCGAGTACCTGGAGGCCAGTCCGGCCGTTCAGCGCCAGTTGCCTTCCGGCCAGTTCATCCGCTGGGCGGCGATCGGCGGAAGGCTTTGCGACGATTCGCCGAGCCTGGCCGTCTCGTTCTTCAAGGCCAGCCCCGACGCCCTGACGCGTCTCCGGCCCCGGTATGTCGATGACTGGGCCAACCTGGGCCGTGCTCTTTACCGGGGCACCTGGAAGTCCAGCAACCTGGCGTGTCATTTCTACGAGGTCAGTCCGCAGCTACTCGAATCTCTCACCTTTGCCGAGTTCACGCGTTTCGGGGAGTCCCTCCAGGTTCTCTCTCGCCGGTCCTATGACCTTGCGGACGAGTGCCTGGTCAAGGCGGCCCGGTTGTTCCCGCGTCTTGGCGACGAACGGGACGCGTTCATCACGGTCTCGCATGACCTGGCGGAACACTCCTGGCGGGAAGTGAAGAGCCTCTACGATGCGGCTTCTACCTCTTTGACGGCGCTCGAACCCGTGCACCGCAGCCGGTTGCTCGTTATCGCCAGGAGGTTGATCGCCAGGGAACAGACGGCGATCGGCGAATTCTTCGCCGGGGCCAGCAATGCGGTAAATCACGTTCCGGCGGAGTTCAGGCAGCGCTTGCTGGAGCTGGCCGAAGAACCGCTTTCATCGTCTCCGGCCTCCGTCAGTCTGCTCATCACTCAGGCCCCGAGTATCCTTGACCGGCTGAGCCCTTCCCAGTTCGAAGAGTGGCACCGGGAAGGCATGCGAGTCATCTCTGAATCCCCGGATTCAGGTCCCGCCTACTACCGATTGGAGTCGGCGCGCTCCCGGGAGTCGCTCGACCAGCTCTCCTCCGGGGTCGAATTGACCCGGGTCAAGGACCTGCTGCGGACCTACTGCCGGGCGCTTTCCGCCAGGGATATCGAAGTGAACGCCACGGCCCAGATCGTGGACAAAAAGATCGGCTGGGTGGACGAGCAGAGCGCCACTACCGAGGGCACGACGATCTACCTGCCGCCGGTGGCGGATCGCTTCTCCCACAAGGACGAGAACTTCGGGTGGTACAAGGTCATCGCCACCCACCAGAGCTGTCACATCGAGTTCGGAAGTTTCGAGTTCGATTTCGACACACCGTCGACCATGTTCGAAGACCTCCGTCCCAACATGCACCCGGCAGCCCGGCCCGGTACCGACGCTTCCGCCGTCGTAGCTGAACTGGCCGAGGCAGCCATTCCGGGAATTGGAGATACCGGGGCGTCCGGGCCGCAGGATGAAGAAGGCGGGATAGAGACGGCTTACCTGACCGACATGGGGCGGTTCTTCGACCTGTTCGCTGACCGGACCCTGGGATTGGACATCTTCACCGTCGTAGAGGACACGCGCCTAGACGCCCGAATCTTGCATGAGTACCGGGGTCTCGCGGCGAGTTACCTGCAGACCCAGGCGTTTTCGCTGTCGGAACGCCCGCGAATTGAAGAACTTCCAATGCGGGAGGCGATGGTCGAGTTCATCGTCCGGCTCAGCCTGAGGCAGACCGGAAATATCAAGGTACCGAAGGCCTATACGGAAATCGCCCAGCAGATTCGCCGGATCGTGAACATGCTGACCGAGATCGACGCCACCGTCGAGGACTCCGCCGAGGCCGCAACGCGCATCTACGCGATGCTCGCCGATGTGCCGAACAACACGATTCCCGAAGATGAGTTCGAGGACGTGGACCTGGATGATGAGATCCCCGATGAGGAGGAGGAGAACACGGAAGAGATCCTCCAGATGTTTGGCGGAGAAGGCGAGAGCGCGGGAGAAGACGCTGGGGAAGCCGGAGAGACGGACGAGCAGGAACCGATGGACGAGGAGTCGTATGACTCCCCGGAGGACGTGGATTACCGCGGCGAGTTCAAGCCGGAGATGGCTCAACTCCTGTCCCAGATATCGATGGACGCCATGGACTTTGATGGCGAGCCGGAGCCGATCACCCAGGAGCAACTCGAGGAGTTGCTCCAGAACTCCTCGGAACTCGAACAGGGCGAAATGGAAGAGGGCGAGGAAGGCCAGCAGCAGCAAATGGACGAGATGCTGCAGAACCTGATGAAGGAGATGCAGCAACGGGACCCGGAGAATCAGCAGTTCGGTGACGGCCCGCTGGTTCACGTGCCTGAAGAGGGCGGCCCGCTCGACGCGACGGAGCCGGGGACTTTCGTTTACGACGAGTGGGACTTCCGGGCGAATGACTACAAGTCGAAGTGGTGCGTCATCCACGAGAAAGAGATGGCCGAGGGCGAGCCGCAGTTCTACGAGGACACGCTCAACGAGCACTCCGCCCTGGTCCGCGAGATCCACCGGCAATTCGAGCTGGTCATGCCGGAGATGTACCGCAAGGTGAAACGGCTGGAAGATGGCGAAGAATTCGACCTTGACGCCGTCATCGAGGCGGTCATCGACAGGCGTACCGGCACGACGCCGAGCGACAAGGTGTTCTGGCGCCGGAACAAGGTTGAGCGAGATGTCGCCGTGGCGTTCCTCCTGGATATGAGCGCATCCACGGCAGAGGCGATCGACGAGAACAAACGGCCGACCGACGACTGGGGCGCGCCGGATGATCCCGTGGAATACATGGTGTGGCTGCGGTCACGCCGTGCCGAAGGCCTGCGGCGGTCATACAAGCGCATCGTGGACATCGAAAAGGAGGGCATCATCCTCCTGACGAGCGCGCTTGAGCAGACCGGTGACATGTACGGGATTTACGGGTTCTCCGGTTACGGACGGGAGAACGTGGAGTTCTATGTCATCAAGGAGATGGACGAACGCTGGGGCCCCTCTATCCCGCGACGGATCGATCGGATCGCTCCGCTTCACGCAACGCGCATGGGGCCGGCGATACGTCACGTCACCAGCAAGTTGACCCAGGTGGATGCGAAGTCACGGATCCTGTTCATGATTTCCGACGGTCGGCCGCAGGACCGCGGCTACAGCCGCGAGGGCGTGGAGAAGGAGTACGCTGTGCACGACACGCGTGTCGCCTTCGACGAGGCTCGCAAGGAGGGCGTGCAGCCCTTCTGCCTCACGGTGGACAAAAACGGGCACGACTACCTGAAGACGATGATGCAGGATATGAGCTACGAGGTCCTGTCGGACATTGCGATGCTTCCGACCCGGCTCCCACAGCTGTATCGACAGCTCACAGAGGTCTAAGTAAAAGGCCCGGGCGCACTGCCCGGGCCTTTTCGCGCCTTGTTCGGACACGCCTCCCCGGGGTTGAGAGGTGGTTCAGGACAACGCCGGGCGGGCCAATCGCACGTCAAGAACCGCCGGCTGGCCTTTGGCCATGGCGGCGTAAGCTCGTTTCAGCGCCGGTATGACCTCCGCCGGGTCTTCAACCTTCTCTCCGTACGCGCCGCAAGACTCTGCGAGCGTTGCGTAATCGGGAGAGGGGAAGATCTCCATGCCGATGAAGTTCTTGGTCCGCTCGGCCA
This sequence comes from uncultured Dehalococcoidales bacterium, assembly GCA_964474025.1. Classification (GTDB taxonomy): domain Bacteria; phylum Chloroflexota; class Dehalococcoidia; order Lucifugimonadales; family Lucifugimonadaceae. Next base: position 140,710 of record CAYYRD010000002.1, read on the forward strand.
CTCCCTCCGGGTATCCGCCCAGGATCGCCATCCTCGGGGCGTTGTGGATCTGGTTGTTGTAGATCACCGTCAGGAACGGCGCGTTGTACTTCTGCGCCGCCCAGATGCTCGATGTCGGGCAGCCGTATACGAAAGCGCCGTCGCCGACGGTGCAGACGACGTTCCGGTCCGGTGCCGCGAGCCGCGCTCCCACCGCTGCGCCGAGCGACCAGCCGAGGCTTGAGCCACCGCTGCCGTACATCGTCCCGGGTACGGTACGCGGGATGTTCCCGATCACCGATCCGCTGTTGGTTACGCTCTCGTTGAGCAGGATGTCTTCCGGCTCCATGACCTGCCCGAGGCAGTACGAAAGCCAGTCAGCGGCGATCGGCGACTCAGCAGACAGGCTTTCTGAATGCTCGCGCCGCTGCGTTGTTATCGTCTCGTGTGTCGCGCCGGTGGTCGCCGCGCGTTCGGCGGCGGTTTGTGACTGGGCCGCGGTCATCTGATTTCTGATCTCGAACACCAGCGCCGGTATCGCTTTGGACGAGTCCGCCTCCATGAGGATGTCTGCGGGGAAGGTCCAGAGCGGGATCGAATCTTTGACGGGATCTTGGTCGATCCACACTACCGCGGCGTCCGGGGCGGGCCGGGCGTTGGCCGGCACATACGGGATGTCTGAGTCAACGATCAGAATGGCATCGGCGTTCCTTACGTAGTCCGCCTCCAACGTTCCCGGTGCTGCCAGCGGGTGGTTGCTCGGGAAACTGAGCCGGACGCGTTCCGTGATGACGGGCGCGCCGATCAATTCGGCGAGTTCAGCCATATGACCTACTACGCTCTCGTGCCGGCCGGACTGTGACGTGATTATCAGGGGGCGTTGTGCGGCGGCGAGGATGGACGCGGCTTCCGACAGCGCTTCTGGATCAGCCTGTGGGGTTGTTGCGCGAGCGTGGCGTGACGCGGCGGGTATGACCGTCGTCTCCATCGGCGCCATCAACACTTCCCTGGGGAGGGTGACGTAGACGAGTCCCGCGGGTTCAGTGCCGGCGACCTGGAATGCCCTCTGCATGATCCGCTGGAGGTTTTCCGGGCGTCTTACTTCGTAATCCCACTTCGTGAAAGGACGGACTCCCGCCGCCTGGTCGATCTGTTCCTGGATCCAGTGGATGCTCATGTTTTTTCCGCCGGGCAACTCACCTTCATAGGTGTACGGCGCTCGGCCGGCGCAAAACACGATCCCGGCCCGGCCTCGCTGGGCGTTATGGACAGCACCTCCTACGGCCTGCGTTCCGGAATCCACGTGCACGAGCAGCACCTGGGGCCGGCCTGAAACCATGTAAAAGCCGTGGGCGGCGGCCATCCCCATTTTTTCGTCCAGGCAAAGGATGGTCTCCGGCACCTTCTGTCCGCGATCGACGTACTTTGCCAGGCTCTCCTGGATAGGGAAGGTGTCTGTTCCGGAGTTGATGAACAGGTATTCGACATCGTTCGCGAGCATCGCCTCCACGAACAGATCGGCGCCCTGGTCGACCGATACCGTGGTGTCTGCGCCGGTTCCGTACTGCTTTACCTGCGTCATGGGAGCCTCCGTGTTGTCCGTCGGACCGGTTTACCGGGATCGCCGACCAAAATGATGCCTGTTCGTGCGTCGTCCGCACCGGGCGACTGTTCGTTGCCGGGCAAGCTCGCAGCACAATAGCCCGAAATCACGCGGAAAGGTGTGTGGGGAGTGTGAAGACGGGTTCTGTGCGAAGGCCAGAAGGGTGGTTGAATCCGGTCGCCTAGATCCGGTTGGAGGAAAGCGCGTCCATAAGTTGCACGATGGCCGTGGTCGCCGACCGCTGCATCAACCACTCAGGATTTCGGCGAGGGAAGCGGCCCGTCGCTACATGGGTCCCGGAGTGGGACACCATGCCGATGAAGACGTTGCCGTCTTTCATGTCTACAGGGGTCACGGAAACTCCGACATCCGCGGACAGGTTTTCGCGCGCTAGTTGCGCCAGCGTGATGGCCCCGCTTTCGTCAATGGGCGCTCTCTCGTGTCCGGCGTGGACCGGCCCCGAACCGGGTACGAGGGCCCCTCTGAAGAACGACTCTCGCTCGGGCAGGGCGTGGAGCATGGAGGCCAGAGCTCCCGAGCTCGCGCCTTCAACCACCGCCAGGGTCTGGCGACGGTCCATGAGGATCGATGCGGCCCGGCCCGCCGGGGTGTCTTCGTCCGTACCCCACACCGAATGGCCGATGAGCCGGCGTATCTCTTGCTCTACCGGCTCGATGACCTTCTCTGCGGCAGATTGGTCAGAACCCCGGCCGATCATCCTGAGGTGAATCCCGTCCGTATGCGCATAAATGCCAAGGTACGGATTCTCCTGGCCGAACAGTTCAGACAAGATTTCGTCGATACCGCCCTCGGACAGCCCCAGGGTTTTGAGAGTGCGCGTCGCCGTCACGCCCGAGCCGGAGATCTCGGCCAACCGTGGACCGACGGTCTCCTCCCAGACCTGTTTGAGTTCCCGGGGCGGCCCGGGCATGATCACGATGTGATGATCGTCCTTCTCTACCCACCATCCGGGCGCCGTTCCGTTCGGATTGGGGATGGATGTGGCGGACGGGATCAGCGTGGCCTGCTTGATGTTGGTCGGCGGCATCTCCATGCCGCGCCTTGAGAAAACGCCCTCGAGCCATGACAGGATGTCCGGGTCGACCGTCATCTTCTCGCCCACGGCGTTCGAGACGGCCTCCCGCGTGAGGTCGTCAGAAGTCGGGCCGAGTCCACCGGTGGAGATCACGAGATCAGACCGCTCGAGGCCGCGCTTGAAGGCCTCAGAGAGATGGTCCAGGTCGTCACCGATATGCGACATCCATCTGACCGTGATGCCAGTCCCGGAAAGCTGCTGGGCGATGTAGGACGAGTTCGTGTCCACGATCTCACCCATAAGCAACTCATGGCCTACCGCCAGGATCTCGGCATTCATTCCGTGTTTCCTTCGCTCTGATGCGTCGTGTGATGGTGCGAGACGGGCAAGGATGACATGGAGCGCCCGGGGTCGCACCGGTCCAGATGCTGCACAAGATACGTGAATCATGACCGGAACGTCCGATCGTCAGAGGATCAGGCGACCCGAAGCAGATAAGACGGCCATTTTGAAAATCGGCGTAACGTCCCGTTCGGGGACGGTCTGTTTCGGAAGGGGGAACCGCCTACCCAGCAGGCAATGACGTGACCGGTTCGTCCGCCAACAATCTGTCCGGCAGGTCAAAGAAATCGCGTATCTGCTGGCCCCACTCGGCATCGATTACGACGACGTCCGGTTGTTCATTGGCCAGGGCATACATTCCTGCGCCATCGGGGGTCGGATCGCCGAGGGTGATCGAGATCTGGTTTGCCTGTCGCAGACCCTGTTGGATTTCGATCTCGTAGCGCACGGTCGCGTACGGGGACTTGTCGGTCAGCCCGTAGGTCGCCTGCACGTCGTCAGAGATCTCACCGACCTCCTCGACGCCGATGAACTGGGGATCCGCGAAAACATGCAGGCGGTCCAGCACCGTGGCCTTATCTATGGCCAGATCGCCATCGCACACCGCGTCACCTTTGAGAGGCAGGTTGCACACGTGCCATTGATCCTCGTCGATGTCGAGGGCCATTCCCCCCACCACCTCATTTTCGATGAGGAACACGACCTCAGTGACTTCGGCTACGTTGAGGTCGTAACGCCATTGTGGGGTCGGCGGGTCGGCGATCAACCCATTCAGGACTTCGCCCCATGAAGAGCTGACCAGTACGAGCTGGGGGAACCCTTCCAGCCGGGCGTAGTTGCCGCCCTTGTCCGGGGTTTCATCTCCCAGGAACAATCGGACGGTTGAGCCATCTTCAAGCCCGATCGTGACCGTTGTTCGGGGTGTTTCGAGCCCGTAAAGCGCTGGATCTTCGAACTCGGTCTGTAGTTGTCTCTGTGACCGAGGTCCGCCGAGCAGGGTGGTAATACCGTTCCATCGCTGGCGATCGACCGGCATCGTCTGGTCGCCGGCGAAGATCCAGTAGTTTTCGACCTCGTCCAACTCGAAGGCCATCACGCCGGCGGGGGAGTCGATTTCCAATCGGCGGATATCGCCTTCAGGAATCGTGTAGAAGAAAGGCGGACCACCGGAAACGCGATCGATCGTGTGGTCCGTGACTATGAATGTCACGACTATCGACGAAAGCGATAATAGGATGACCAGGACGAGAAGTAAGCGGAGGTTCAAGGACTAACGCCTCCGCCACCAGGACCAGACCCCGACGGCGCTGATGAGCGATGGCATCAGCAGCCAGCCTGACCATCTGACGAAGTCTCGCTCGGACCTGGTCAACACCAGCTCCCGGAATACTTTGGTCTTTGAGCGGATCGAGATGAGTTCAAAATCACGAACCGCCCAGTTGACGGCGTTTGACAGGAAGTCCCCATTCTTGGCCGATGTGAAGTAGCGGTCGCTCGCGAAATCGGTATCCCCTATCACCACGATATTCGTCCGGACGGGTTCTCCGTCGACGATCTGCGGGCTGAACCCGATAGGCGCCAGCGCCTCGACGGCTACGGCCACCGGGAAGGGGCCGCCACGATCGACATCACGGTCGTAGTTCTCGTTGTCCCCGAGCTCTTCCCAGCTGTTCAGGGTCGTTGTCGCGAGTCCCGTCAATGAGAGATGTGGCTCTCCGGTGACGGTGCGGGGAATGGCATCGTCGGTGATGGTCCTGCCTATGAAAGTTGCGCCCGGCATGTACACCACGTCGATCGGTTCAGTGATCGGGTGGGGTGGATCAAACTGCCTGTTCGAACGGGTGATCTGAAGGAAGTCGAGTTCCGGGGCAACGAAGCTCGTTACGTCCAGAAGACGTCCGGTCCCGATGGCCACACCGAACTCGCCCAGCAGATCTCCGTACGAGGGATCAGGATCGGGCTCGAAGAGGAAAATCACGCTTCCGCCCCTCAGCATGTACTGCCGAAGAATGTCCGCCTCGTCTCTCAACTCTCCGCTGGCGCTCACGAGTTCGCTCTTGGGCCCGGCGAAAATCAGAGCGGCCGGAAAGTCATCTTTACTGTTGGAGAAAATCTGCGGGAGCAAGTCGATCAGCGTGGACGAGGACACACGGTAGTTATCCCTTATCAGGGCAACCGCGGCCTGGACGTACCCTTCATCATCGGCCTGGGCCGAGTTGATATCCCGCTCGCCGTGACCGGTGATGAAGAACACCTGCTTCTGACTTACCTGGTTCACCACCAGCATCGCGGTCGTGATTCCCTGTTCGTCAAAGATGTCCGGACTGGTCCTCGGGTTACCCCCGACGACGATATCGGTACGCCGCGAATCGGTGGCCTCTATGGCGATGGCCGGTGTCTGGGTTACGCCGTAATCGGCGGCGACATTGGGTCGAAGAACAGGGTCGATTAGCTGGAAGTCAAAATCGTCTGCGGCGCGTCGGGAAAACTCGGAAAGCAGATCCTGTGTATCCCGCCACGCGGCTGCGCCCTCTGCCGAGTCGGTCTGCAAAAAGACCGTGGCCTGGATGGGTTCTGCCAGATCAGAAAGTAACTGAACGGTCTGTTCTGATAGGCCGAACTGATCGTTCGTAGTGACATCGGTCCGGAGCCAGCCCGCGGGATCATCCTGGTTGGTCAACCACCACAGGACGAAATTGCCCAGCGTCAGGATCGTGATGAACGAGACGACGACTATGAGGGTGTTGACCCCGTAGCGGCCCCTGCGCCCAAAAATGGCCCTGGCCACCTGCCGCCATGAGGCGATAAGGGCGACGCCAAGCAGGGCCAGGCCTATGGCCATAGTCATCTGGCCTGTCGAGTCCAACTCCCGGATGAAGATGAAGATCAAGGCGCCGACGACAAACGCGCCGAGGCCCGCCACGACCAGCATGTATCTGACGGAAGTTAGATTGTTACGGAACGTATCGACTGGAGATATCCGGCGACGCGTCTCGTCCGGCCGGGATGAGATGCGCCGCGCGCGTTCCGCTTCCGGGTCCAGGTTAGCCATGGTGCTCTAGCGCCACCTTCTCGATTCCAGGAGAACCACGGTAATAAACAGGAACACCGCCGTAATCGAAACGTAGTATGCGATGTCTGTCACCGAGACGATCCCGCGGGCGAAGTCGGCGAAGTGCCCGCCTTCAACCACTCCGAAACTTGATGTGTCAAATACGGAAAACGAACTTCCCAACTGGAAGTTCGAGACGATCTCTTCCGCCACCCCGGTGAGCCGGTCGGCGACGAAGTTGCTGACGGTGAGGGCCGTGAGAAGGCCGGCTCCGACCACAAGGCTCACCAGCTGGTTGCTGGAAAGCGCAGAGGCCATGAGCCCGATCGCAAGGGTCGCCGAGCCATACAGGAGTACGCCCAGGTAGCCGGTCAGGATCGGGCCGACGTCGGGGTCGCCGTACCAGGCCAGAACGATCACGAAATACAGCGTCCCCGCAACCATCAGGGCAAGCATCACGAACGCCGCGATGAATTTACCCATGACGATCTCCCACTCCCGGACCGGGGAAGTCATGAGGAGTTCAAGGGTCCCGAGTTTCTGCTCCTCAGCTAGCAGTCGCATTGTGAGGGCGGGAGACAGGAAAACCATAAAGAAGATTGCGCCCGCGACGTAGCCCCGGATGCTCGCCTCGGAAAAAGGGTCCGACACGGAGGCGACGAAGAAGAACCCGGTAATGGCGAGGAAAGAGGCGGCAACAACGTACGCCATCGGTGACGCGAAGTACGTCTTTACCTCTTTCCAGGCAATTGTCTGAATGTTACGCAATCGTATTCTCAAGTTCCGGTCCGGTCATGGACCGCCCAGGATTCCAGGGGGTTAAAAGCCGGGGGCGTTTGGGTATCAGACTGGCGCCTCTTCGTCCGTGGTCAACTCAAGGAATATCTCTTCCAGAGTCATCGGGAGCGGATGCAGGTTAACGAGACCCCAACCGGAGTCGACGATCGCTCTCGCCACGTCTTCCGGTGCGCCTTCATCTGGCCTGGCATCCACCACCAGCGCAATCACGCCCATTTCGGCCATTCGTTCCTGTGCCGGGCGTGAATCTCGACGCACGTCGACGACATGCTGAAGTTTCCGCAGTTGGGTTATCGCCTCGCTGGATTCGGCTCCGCGCAAGCTCACCTCGATACGTTCAGCATGCTGGAGCCGGTCCGATAGATTCTCTGGGTCGTCATCTGCGACGATCCGGCCCTCGTGAATCACCAGCACCCGTCGACAGATGGCGCTGACTTCCGGAAGGATGTGCGAACTCAAGATCAACGTGTGTTCGCCGCCGAGTTCACTGATCAGCGAGCGCGTCTCGACGACCTGTATCGGATCGATTCCGATTGTCGGTTCGTCCATGATCAGCACATCGGGTTCGTGGATGATCGCCTGGGCGATTCCCACCCGTTGCCGGTAACCCTTGGACAGCTTGCCGACCAGAGTGTTCCGGTATTCACCGAGCCTGACGGTTTCGATGATGACCGGGAGGCGCTCGTCGATCCACTTGCGGTTCATGGCGCGAAGCTGGCCCATGTACCGGAGGTAGTCCGTAACGGTCATATCGAGATAGAGCGGTACAGACTCCGGGAGGTAGCCGATGTGCCGGCGGGCGTCCAACGAGTGGGATACGACGTCGTAACCGGCTATGGCCGCGGTGCCTTCCGTGGGAGGGGTAAAGCCGGTGAGCACGCGCATGGTCGTCGTCTTGCCCGCGCCGTTCGGCCCGAGGAATCCGACGATCTCTCCCTGTTGAATGAACGCAGACACGTCGATCACGGCGGGATAGTCGCCGTAAGATTTCGACATATGGTCGAGCCGGATCATCTGTTCTTGGAGCCTTCTTGAATCAACTGGCTGGTTACACGCGTCTCGGGCGGAGAAGCTCTGTGCGACTCGCCCGAGACTTCGGGGGGATTGTTTATTTCCGGGATCGATTCGGGCGGCGTCGAACTCCGTCGTACATGAGGCTTACGACCTTCGACCGCTCGTCGGATTGCAGCAACGGTGAGTAGCCCGCGCAACCGGAGTATCTTAGCCCACGCCACGACCGCGGGCCAAGCCTGATAACGGGGCATGCCACACCGATCTGCCGAAGCTTCAGAGAGCATCGAGCTTTGTTCCGGGGTGCTGTGAAATATTCGCTCGGGCGGGGAAACTTCAGACATGGAGCCGTGACAGGGGTAAAGGCGGTTGTAGAATCGGAATGAATCTGGGAAACCGTGATCGGCGATCTTACCGGGGAAATCGGATGACATTGGTTCTCGTGCGGTCATTCGAACACCGATGCTGTCACAACAATCTCCCGAATCCGTTTTTACCGGGACTATCTGCGGGCGCTCGTGACTAACGAAAAACCGATATATATGGACTACGCCGCCACCACGCCTTTACGGAAAGAGGCGCTGGAGGTGATGACGCCCTACTTCTCCGAGTTGTTCGGTAACCCGAACAGTCCTTACGCGTTCGCCCAGGAGGCCAGGAACGCCGTGGACGAGGCGCGTGAGAAGGTCGCCGGCGTCCTGGGAAGCCGCACACGGGAAGTAGTGTTCACGAGCGGGGGCACGGAGTCCGACAACTCGGCGATCAAGGGCGTCGCTTCTGCGTTGAGGCCGAGCGGCAAGCACGTCATCACCTCCGCCATCGAGCATCATGCCGTAATCCACTCATGTGAGGAACTGGTCGAGGCCGGATACGAAGTCACATATTTGCCGGTGGGAGAAAAAGGGATCATTGATCCCGGGGCCGTGGAGGAGGTGATTCGCCAGGACACGATCCTCGTCAGCGTGATGTACGCCAATAACGAGATCGGAACAGTCCAGGACATCGGCGAGATCGCCCGCCGGACGCACCGCAAGGCCGAAGCGATGGGGCGCAACATCGTCGTCCACACGGATGCCGTGCAGGCGGCGGGATGGCTCAGCCTGAACGTAAACGAGCTTGACGTGGACATGATGAGTCTGTCCGCGCATAAATTTCACGGTCCGAAAGGCGTCGGCATTCTATACGTGCGCCGTGGAACGCCGTTCAACCCGTTGATAGTGGGCGGTGGCCAGGAACGGCAACGCAGATCAGGCACAGAGAACGTGCCCGGCATCGTCGGAGCTGGTGTCGCCCTGGAGCTTGCCGAATACGAGCGGGGGAAATCCTACGAAACCGTTCGTACGCTTCGAGATATGTTGATCGAGGGGGTGCTTGAGCGTATCCCGGGCGCACGATTGAATGGAGACCGAAACCGCAGGCTACCCAATAACGCCAATTTCTCTTTCGACGGGGTCGAGGGCGAGGCCGTGTTGCTGGGGCTTGATTTCGCCGGCATCTGCGCTTCAACTCAGAGCGCTTGCAGCTCTGCCTCTATCGAACCGTCTCACGTGCTGGTTGCGCTCGGGCTGGATGCAGATCTCGCCGTTGGCAGCCTCAGGCTCACGCTCGGGGGCGACAGCACCGAGGACGAAATTCGCACAACTCTGGATGTTCTCCCGGACGTCATCTCCCGGTTGCGGGAAATGCCGACGCTCGCCTCAACTCCCTGATCCACGGTTTCACCTAATGTCGAATTCTTGTGATTGCGAGATCGCCGGGAGACCTAATGGCGCTATCGCGTCGTAAGCTGTAGCACCGAAATAACGGGGCGAGATGTAACGTGGATTGTCTGCGGACACCTGACACCCCCGAATCGATACGTCTGAACAACCGGCAACGCATTCAATCGAGAAGGAATTTATGGCCGAGGAGCGCATGGAAGCCCCGGCGAACATTGACGCGGATGAAGATTCGTCCTCACAAGGGACCGTCGACCCTGCGGACCGCGCTGCGTTCAGCGCAGCGGAGGCCGTAGCGCTCGCGTACGTCGACGAGGACCGCACGCCTTACGGCGGCCCGATGGCGCGACGCGAACTTTCGTTCGAGGTCCTGGAGACCCAACGGCTCGGCTCCGATATCAGGGTACGTATAGGTTATCGTCCGGCGAGTCGTTTCTCTGGTCGCCCGGGAGAAGAGTGGATCCTTGTGGATTCCGAGGGCGCGGTCCGCACGCGGGAGTTGATTTCACGGCCAAGAGAAAACCAACCATGGGTTTTGATCACGCTGGCGTCGCTGTCCATCATCGCCGCGGTGATCCTTATCCCGGTAATTATTTCTCGCTCTGATCCCACCGGCGATCCGCTCTACCGGGCCGGCAAGACGCTCTGGATGCGGGCCTCACAGCCGGATATCGTGGATGAGGTGCAGTACGGCGGACGGACCATCAGCGGCGATTCCGTTAACTTCCGTATTGCAGGCCCGGCCAACGACTGGAACCTGGCCGTAGTGCACTTATCGCTGTTCAATCAAACGTCCCAGCAGGTGTCGATGACTATCGACGAGGACGCCGCTGCGATGTACGACGTCGATGGTAATGAGTACGCGCCGATCAACGTGGTGGAACGCAGCCTGCGCAAGTCTGGACCGATTGATTCCCGGTACAGGTATCCGGATTTCATCGGCCTGTGGCGAAGTATCACCGTCCGTTCCAACGAGTCGGTAGCCGGGATGCTCCTGTTCGAGGTTCCACCGGATTTCGAGCCAGACCGATTGACCTGGAAAGCGTCCGACACCATCCAGGTTGGATTCCGGGATTGATCAAGCGGCCGGCAAACCAAAACAACGAGATTGCCCGACGCAGTGACGCTCGTTCGGTTCGTGCGCGCGTAGAATCAGCGCACGATGGCCCAGACCTCCTCGAGCGCGCCCAGCGCAGACAAGAACCCCGGCAACGGCGGGACGGCACGCGCCGGGAAGCGGCGCCTCTCCCCGGGTAGACGGCAGTACCTCCAGATCAAGGCGGAGCATCCGGACGCGTTGCTGCTGGTCCGCATGGGTGACTTTTACGAGACTTTCGACGACGACGCTCAGGTGATGGCGGATGTGCTGGATATAGCCCTGACGGCTCGAGACGTCGGAGGGGGGGTCCGTTCTCCGCTCGCCGGGATCCCGTACCACTCCCTTGAGTCATACCTGGGACGGCTGATTTCCGCAGGGCTGAAGGTGGCGATCTGCGAGCAAACGAGCGACCCGGCTGCAGCGAACGGGATCGTGGACAGGGCGGTGGTCCGACTCGTGACCCCGGGGACCGTGCTCGAGCCCGGGCTCCTGGATAACGGGCGCAACAACTACCTGGCGGCCGCGATAGTGGACGGCGAGCGGGCCGGTATCGCCTTCATCGATATAACCACCAGCGAGTTTGTGACGCGAGACCTGCCGCTTGATCGCCTGGCGGACGAACTGGACGCCATCGGTCCCGCGGAGGTGATCGTGGACACCGCCGCTGATCAGGCCCTGGGAGAGTCGGAAACCGTGGGATACACACGGCGGCGGATGGCGGAAGGACGCCTGGATGCCGACCTGGCGGGCGAGAGGCTGCGCCGGCACTTCGGAACGACAACGCTCGAGCCGTTCGGGTGCCAGTCGAAACCACTGGCCGCGATGGCCGCAGCCGCGGTGCTGGAGTTCGTTCGCGAAACCCAGCTCGGCAGCCTGCCCCAGGTCACCACGCTCAGGACCATGTCTGAAGCGGGTTTCATGGTGCTGGACCGCCGGGCGCGCCGGGACCTTGAGGTGTTTGAACCGCTCGGGGATCGCGATGGTGCGCCGACTCTGCTCGGCACGCTCGACCACACGCGGTCCCCGCTGGGGAAGCGATTGCTGCGGGAGCGGATGGCACGGCCTTTGATGGAGCTTGACGGGCTCGTTGAACGACAGGACGGCGTGGCGGCGTGGCTGGCCGCAGCCGGTCCCAGGGCCTCGGCGCGAGACCTGCTGGATAGGGTCCCTGACCTGGAGCGTCTTACGAACCGTGTCCGCGCTTTCTCCGCCTCTCCACGCGACCTTGCCGCGCTGGCCCGCGGGCTGACGCAGTTGCCGGGACTGATCGAAACGGCGAAGTTGGCGGGCGTGGATTCGGGTATCACTCCTGTCGAGGACGCGCGGGCGCTGATCGAGGCCGCCATCGCAGACGAGCCGCCCGTGGCGGCAGGCGGGGGCGACGCTATCAGGCCCGGGTTCGACGCCGAACTGGACGAACTGAGAACCTTGTCAGGCGAGGCGCAGGGATACATCGCCGGTCTCGAGGCGACCGCCCGGCAGGACACCGGGATCAAGAGCCTCAAGGTTGGATACAACAAGGTTTTCGGCTACTACATCGAGGTTTCCCGCTCGAACCTGGACGCCGTGCCGGAGGCGTGGGATCGGCGCCAGTCCCTGGTCGGCGGTGAACGGTTCATAACGCCCGAGCTCAAGGAATACGAAGCGAAGGTCCTGACCGCACGGGACCGCATCTCAGATGTCGAGCGCGCTGTTTTCCGGCGGGTTTCCGGCGAGGTGGTGGCCCATGCGGACAGGATTATGGTCGCGGCGGCTGCGGTGGCCCGGACGGACGTTCAGTGCGCGCTGGCCCATGCGGCCGCGGACAACGGCTGGGTGCGCCCGGAGCTCGATGACGGAGACACGATAGATATCAAAGCCGGGCGTCATCCCGTGGTCGAGGCGGCGCTTGGCCCGGGACGCTTTGTTCCAAACGACATCCGGTTGTCTGCGAGCGACGAGCAGGTCGCGATTATCACCGGCCCCAACATGTCGGGGAAATCGACATACATCCGGCAGGCAGCGGTCCTGGTACTGATGGCGCAGGTGGGCAGTTTCATCCCGGCGGAAAGCGCACGCATCGGCCTGATCGACCGAATCTTCACGCGGTCTGGACTGGCGGACGACATCTCCGGCGGACAATCGACATTCATGGTGGAGATGGTGGAAACGGCGGCGATTTTGCACCAGGCGAGCAAACGCTCGCTGATCGTGCTGGACGAGATCGGACGCGGTACCAGCACATACGACGGCATGTCGATAGCCCGGGCTGTTGCCGAGCACATCCACAACAGCCCGCGGCTTGGCTGCAAGACGCTGTTTGCCACCCACTATCACGAGATGACGGCGCTGGCGGACATGCTCCCCCGGGCCGTAAATTACCAGGTGGCGGTGTCTGAAGAGGACGGGGAAGTCGTGTTCCTTCATCGCATCGTCCCCGGGGGCGCAGATCGCAGCTACGGGGTGCACGTGGGCCGGCTGGCCGGATTGCCGCCGGCGGTGATCGCGAGGGCCTGGGATCTGCTGGCCGAACTGGAATCGAACGGACGGTTGGAGTCGACGGTTGCGAGCGCTGGTCCCGCAGTCCAGTTGTCGCTCATGTCCGGGCCATCCCGGGTGGAGGGTGAACTGGCTCAGATAGATGTGGCGAATCTAACGCCGCTGCAGGCGATCACCGAGCTGTACCGATTACAGGAAATGGCGGGCGACGACGGTGAGTCGGGTTAGCTAAATCGACGGTGGTATATTCCCCTCTCCCAGCGGGAACGGCGCCGCCAGCTGCAATAGAGGGCCGAGGAGCCTGCCCTTCCGCTCGTCGGAAGGGTGAGGGAGAAGATGGGTCGGCGCTGGCCGTCCCACTTCGACAGGCTCAGCACAGGCTTCGAGAGCCCCAGGGTGCTGTCGTTCATGTATCACACCGGGCGCAAATCCCAGGACGCGCCACAGTAGAGAAGACGGAGTAATTTGAAAGTCGAAACGCTGGTCGTTGGGCCCCTGCAAACAAACGCATATGTGTTGTTGGACGAGGAAAGTGGAGACGCAGCCGTGGTGGACCCCGGTGCGGCTGGGCTGCGCATCTCGGACGCGTTGGCGGCGGCCGGAGCGACGTTGAAGTACATCCTGACGACGCACGGCCACGCCGATCACACCGGTGGGGCCTTTGACCTGCACCGTAAGTCGGGCGGTGAGTACGTGGTGGGAGAGGGCGACCGCGGGCAGATTGAGGAGCCGTCGGCGTCGCTTGCGGCCATGATCCCGGGCTTTGCCAACCCTCCGGCCATCGACAAACCCGTCGCCGGGGGCGAGATACTGGACCTGGGCGAGTCGCGCGTGGTCGTTATCGCCACCCCGGGCCACACCCCGGGAAGTGTCTGTTACCTGGCGGGGCAGGCGCTGTTCACCGGCGACACCCTGTTCCAGAACAGCATCGGCCGCTACGACCTGCCCGGGGGTGATGGCGAGCAGGAATTACAGAGCATCAGGGACAACCTGCTCACGCTGCCGGACCAGATGATCGTCTACCCGGGCCACGGGCCTTCGAGCACGATCGGTGAAGAGCGAGTCAACAACCCGTTCCTTCAGGGGTTGTAGGGCTGGCGCCCGGTCTTGTCTGTACGTCAGGCGCGCTGGCGATCATCCTTCCTCGGAAGGATCCCCTCACCTTGCACGCTCTCCCGATAAGGGAGAGGGGTGGAGGTCGCAGACCGACCGGGCCAGGCGCGTGGGCAGTACGTCTGTAATAGAACGCGCGAAGACGATAATCCTCCACCACTCGCGACGCTACCTAACCCTTCAAATACCCATCGAACCAGGCGAGCATTCGGTCTCCGTACTCCTGTCTCAGGATTGGGTGACCTGAGCGTTTTGACAGGTGAGAGAAGTTCGGGAATCGGACGAACTCCACTGTCTTGCCGAGTCGTTTGAGCGTCACGTAGTACTGCTCGCTCTGCTCCATCGGCACCCGGACGTCGGTCTCACCGTGGATGATCAATACCGGTGTATCCACCGCTTCGGCGTAGCTGATTGGTGATCTGAACAAGTACTTCTCGAGCTCGTCCATGCGCCGTCCACTGACCTGGCGCTCGCCGAATGAGACCCCGATGTCGGACGTTCCGTAGAAGCTGCTCAGGTTGGTGACGGGCGCTCCCGCCAACGCAGCCTTGAATCGGTTGTCGTGTCCGATTGTCCAGGTGGTCATGAAGCCGCCATACGAGTAGCCGTGGAGCCCCATTCGGTCTGCATCGATATATGACCGTGACGCCATCTCGTCGACCGCGGCCATGATGTCCTCGTAGTCCTCGCCACCCCAGTCGTCGAACACCGCCGTCATGAAGTCCATTCCATATGTGGATGAGCCACGCGGGTTTACGGCGAGCACCACGTAACCGTTCGTCGCCATCATGTGGTGGTCAGGCATGAATGAATCGAGGAATGCGCCATTCGGGCCGCCGTGGATTTCCAGTAACAGGGGGTACTGCTGTGAGGGATCGAAATCCGGTGGCAGCATCACCCGTGACTCGATGCCCAACCCCTCCCGCTCCAGGGTGAATTTCTCCATCGCGGCCGGTGGATGGCTCGCGAAGAGTTCCCTGTTATCGTCGGTCACGCAGGACCACGAGTCGCCATTTGCCAGGGCAATCCTCGGCGGCGAATCCGGGGTGCTGAGGACGGCGGCGGTCGCGCTATCGGAAGCGCTGTGGGCGATTGCCGAGAGAGTTCCTTTTGTTGCCGCGAGAACCACTACCGGCCCTCCGGAAGCCGGAACTGAGTACAGCGCACTCTGACCTCGATGCGCCGCGAGGAAGCGAATCCGATCGTCGTCGCCCCAGTTCAGCTCGATGGCTCGAAATGTTGGGGGCGAAAGGCTGTCCGGCGCCGCGTCCTCGTGCGTCAGGAACTCGGGGTTTTTGCCGGGCCCGAGCAGCGCCACGATTCCCTGGTACGACTGCGCGCCAACGTATGCTCCGTCCAACTCGGTGACCACTGCGCAGAGTCGAGTCGAGTCCGGCGACCAGCCGAGACCGCTGACTGAGCCGAGATCGCCTGACCAGCATTCGGCCTGTCCACCGTCCGCCGAAACTACGTAGCCTTCAGATCGCCAGCGGGTGTCGTGGTCCGGTCGTCGTCCCGATACGAAGGCTATACGAGAACCGTCCGGCGACCAAACCGGCGCCATGTCGTCCCATGAGCCGTCGGTAATCTGTCGTTCTTCGCGACTCTCAATGTCAGATATGAAAAGGTGTCGGTACATCTCGCCGCGCCAGCCGACAGAGTCGTACCGATACCGGATTCGTTTGACGCTGCGGGAGTGGGGGATGTCCTCATCGAAGTCCGGTCCGCCCGGTCCGGGCTCTTCCGGGTCCGGGACGTCTGCCGAG
The DNA here is from genome assembly GCA_964474025.1 of uncultured Dehalococcoidales bacterium. Taxonomy (GTDB): domain Bacteria; phylum Chloroflexota; class Dehalococcoidia; order Lucifugimonadales; family Lucifugimonadaceae. The sequence goes on from CAYYRD010000002.1 coordinate 156,705, forward strand.
ACGACGACTCGCGTTGAGTCCGGGGACCAGGCGAAATCAACCACGCCTCTGATTCGTGTCGTGACCTGCCAGGCTTCGCCGCCGTTCGCAGGGATCACCCATACCTGGTTGCGCCCATCACCGTCTTCCCGGAGGAATGCGATCAATCCGCCGCCGGGCGACCACTTCGGAAACGAGTCGCCGGGGCCGCCGGTGAACCGGGTGGCATCGCCGCCCGCGGTGTCTTTGACCATTACCCGGCTGTCCGTCTTGTGGGTCTCGGCGGAGATGGTGGCACGGGCGAACGCGAGGCGTTGTCCATCAGGGGACAGTGTCGGCGCGGAGACAGCCACAAGGCCGTAGGTGAGGTCGTGTGCGGTCAGGGGCGATGGCATTGGTCGGGTGCTCCGGGAGTTGGGGTCGGTAACGGCGGTATCTTGCCATGAGATTGGTCGTGCGTGGATCTATGGCCTGTCGCAAAATTAGCCGGGTGGGCGTAGAAACGCTGGTTGGAGCTCCCTCATCCCGGCCTTCTCCTACCGGGAGACGGGGTACGTTGTAACCTCAAATAAGCGTGGACGCGAAGAGGGGCGGCTCGTGTTACCGAACCGCCCCTGTTCCAACTCTCTGATTCGTCGAACGACCTATCCTGCGGCTGCTACCGCCTGCTCGATCGCGTACCCGGCGTGTACCTGTGTCAGGTGGGCCCGGTACTCGGCCGAGGCGTGGATGTCTTCGTTTAACGAGTCTTCCACTTCCGCTGCCGCGCGACTCGCCGCCCGGCGGATCACCGCCGGTGTGAGTTCCTTGCCTTTCAGGATGCGCTCGGTGCGTCGTGCCCGGGTGGCCTTGTCGCCCGCCCCGGTCACAGCGATGCGCGCATCAGTGCATGTCCCGCCGGAAATCGTTACTACCGCCGCCACTCCGGTGATCGCGTAGTGCGACGCCGGCTGGTGGAACTTGGAGTAAGCGGTGCCAGTGCCTGAGGCCAGCGCCGGCAACTTGATCTCCGTGATGATCTCGTTGTCCCGTAGCGCCGTCGTCAGCAGGTCGACCTGGAAACGGTCGATGTTGATCTCACGGCTGGAGCGTCGAGTCCGTGCCACAACACTGCCGCCGATAGCCAGGATCACCGCTGGAATATCGCCTGCCGGGTCCGAGTGGGCAAGGCTTCCGCCGATGGTTCCCCGGTTACGAACCTGCAGGTCGGCGACCTTCGCCGAGGCGTCCGCCAGCAGCGGGTACTTCGACTGGATCACGGATGAGGTCGCCAGCGTGCGGTAGGTCGTCATTGCGCCGATCGAAACCCCGTCACTACCGTCGTTGATGTAGGACAGGCCTTCTATCCCCCCGATGTCCACCAGGACACCCGGTTCCGCCAGTCGCAGCTTCATCATCGGGATAAGGCTGTGTCCGCCTGCGAGAACCTTGGCCTCGCCCCGGTACCGAGACAACAGGCTTGTCGCCTCGTCCACTGAGGTCGGAGCAAAGTAGTCGAAATTACCTGTGACCATCTCTAACTCCTCTGACCGCGAGCGGCGGCGCGCTCGGCGCGCCGGGCCTCTTTCGCGTCCTGCATAGCCCGCCACACCTTCTCGGATGTGGCCGGCATGTCCATGTGCTTAACGCCCAGGTGTGAAATCGCGTCTATCACAGCGTTCATCACCGCCGGGCTGGCGGCGATTGTTCCCGCTTCGCCGGCGCCTTTGACGCCCAGTGGATTCACCGGCGATGGGGTAACCGTCCGGTCCGTCTCCATCATCGGGAACAAGTCGGCGGACGGCAATGCGTAGTCCATCAAGGAGCCAGTCAGGAGTTGGCCGTCATCGTCGTAGACCGCCTGCTCCGTGAGCGCCTGTCCGATGCCCTGAACGATGCCCCCGTGCAACATGCCGTCTACGATCATCGGGTTGAGTACGTTGCCGACATCATCGACCGCAACGTACCTGACCAGGGTGACTTTGCCGGTGTCTTCATCGACCTCGACGACGCATATGTGCGTGCCGAACGGAAAAGTGAAGTTGGTGGGATCGAAGAAGCTGAGTTCCTCTAATCCGGGTTCCATACCGGCTGGCAGGTTGGCGGCGCCGTACGCGGCACCGGCAACCTCCTGGAAGGTGATTGACTTGTCCGGTATGTCCTCGACTGCGAACGAGCCACCTTCGAACGTTACGAACTTCGGATCGGCTTCAAGCAAGTGGGAAGCAAGCCGATGTGCCTTGGCCTTGATCTTGCCCACGCTCTGGTAGAGCGCCGCGCCGCCGACAGCGAGGCTGCGGCTTCCGAATGTGCCTACCCCGAATTGGCCCTGGTCGGTATCGCCGTGCAGAACCTCCACGTCCTCCATAGGTATACCGAGCTCAATCGACACCAACTGGGCGAGTGTCGTCTCGTGCCCCTGACCGTGCGGAGAGGTTCCCGTGAAAACGGTGATTTTCCCGGTCGGATGGACCCGTACGTTGGAGCTCTCCCACAATCCGGCCTGCGCTCCCAGAGAGGAAGCGACCGCCGATGGCGCCGCGCCGGTTATCTCGATGTATGTCGAGATGCCAACGCCGAGGAGTTTGCCCTCGCGTCGGGCCGCTCGCTGTTCAGCGCGGAAGCCCGGGTAATCGAATATCTCTAGCGTCTTGTTCAGGTTGCCCTTGTAGTCACCAGAGTCGTAGGTAATACCCGCGGTGACGTCGCGTCCCGTCTTGTGCGACGCTAGCATGTTTTTGCGTCGAACGGCGATCGGGTCGCGCCCGATCTCCTGAGCGAAGCGGTTCACCATCCGCTCAACAACAAACGTCGCCTCCGGCCGCCCGGCTCCGCGATAGGCGTCTACCGGGGTGGTGTTGGTGAATACGCCCCACACCTGGCACGAGAAGTTCGGCATCCGGTACACGCCGCCAAGCAACAGTCCAAACAAAAACGTCGGGATGAGCGGTGCGAAAGTGGACAGGTAGCCGCCGATGTTGGCGTAAAGATCGACTTTAATGCCGACGATCTCTCCGTCCTTCTTGCCGGCGATTTCAACATCTGTGATGTGGTCGCGACCGTGGTTCGTGGCGAGGTATGCCTCGGTGCGGGATTCGATCCATTTCACCGGCCGGCCGAGCCGCCTGGCGATTATGCCGCTCACGACTTCTTCGGCGTAGATCGAAATCTTTGAGCCAAATCCGCCACCGACATCAGGGGCCACCACTCGGACCTTCTGTTCCGGTGATCCCGTCACCAACGAGTAAAGCAACTTGACGAGGTGCGGGATCTGGGTAGAGGTGTACAGGGTCAGATTCCCTCTGCCCGAATCAAAGTCGGCTACTACTCCACGCGTCTCCATCGAGTTGGGGATAAGGCGTTGGTTGATGATGCGTTCTTTGACCACGATTACGTCGGGATCTTTGACCGCTTCGTCGTAGTCCCCGCCGCCGATTGCCCAATCCCAGGCGATGTTGTTTTCCGCCTCGGGATGGAGTTGAACCGCCCCGTCTTTGGCGGCCGCCTCGGCGTCGACTATCGCCGGGAGTACTTCGTAGTCCACATCGACCAGTTCGGCCGCGTCCGCGGCCTGGTATGCCGTGTCCGCTACAACGACCGCAACGGCGTCGCCTACGTAGCGCACCGTCTCATACGCGAGCGGCGGATGTGGCGGTTGTTTCAGGTCCGGCAGGAGCCAGCCGACGGGCAACCCGCCGAGCTCTTCTTGCAGATCGGCGCCCGTGAAAACGGTGAGGACGCCCGGCGCTGCGGCCGCCGCGGAAGTATCGATACCCCTGATGTTTGCGTGGCCGTACGGGCTGCGCACGAACACCATGTGGGTCATCCCGGTGAGTCGGATGTCGTCTACGTACTTCCCTCGGCCGGTGATTAGCCGTGGATCTTCCGTGCGCTTGACGCTATCGCCAAATAGAGTTGTAGCCATGACTAACTCCCCGCTTTCGCAGCGGCGCCGATGGCGTTGACGATGTTCTGGTAGCCAGTGCAACGGCAGTAGTTGCCGGCCAGACCGGCCCGGATTTCTGCCTCGGACGGGTTCGGGTTCTGCCTCAGTAACGCCTCAGAAGTCATGATCATGCCTGGCGTGCAGAAGCCACACTGGAGGCCGTGCTCATCCCAGAAGCCCTGCTGGACGTTTGTATACGAATCGCCGTCCGCAAGACCCTCGATGGTCGTGACCTCCGCGCCATCCGCCTGGACGGCGAACACCGTGCAGGACTTAACGGCTTCTCCGTTCAAGTGAACCGTGCACGCGCCGCACTGGCTCGTGTCACATCCGACGTGTGTCCCCGTGAGATCAAGAACGTCGCGCAGGAAATGTGCCAGGAGCAATCGGGGCTCAACGCTGGCTGTATGCGAGGTTCCGTTCACAGTGACAGTGATTTCGGTCGACATGGTCGGCCTCCCTGCCGCTTGTTTCGGTGTAGGCCGCACTATGCCTGCTAGTTTGAAGCTGTGCAAGCCAGAATCACGGCAATCCGCTGATCGGGCGTTATTCGTATCGCATGAGCCGCCTCGCTCCGGTATCGTGGAGTGCACTGCGCGAAGCGACATATAGAAGGACGAGACCGGCGATGAAGATCAGCGGCTCATACAAGCTCCCGGCGGATCCAGAGACGGTCTGGGCGACGCTGCTCGACCCGGACGCGCTGGCGAAATCCATCCCGGGCGCGCAGTCGTTCACACCGGACGGCGATGACGCATACGCGGTCGATCTGAGTATCGGAGTCGCTGCGATCCGCGGGAACTACTCGGGGCGCGTCGAAGTCACCGACCAGGAGCCTACGTCTTCGTTTCGGCTTGTCGTGAATGGCAAGGGCGCCAAGGGCGCTGTGAACGGCTCGGCGACCTTCACGCTCTCGCAGAGTAAACCGGGCGAGACGCAGGTGGTCGTGGAGGGTGAAGGGGAAGTAGCGGGCCTGTTTTCGCGCGTCGGACAGCGGCTGCTTGGCGGCGTGGCGAAGATGCTGATGAAGCAATTTTTCGGGGGCATGAAGAAGCAGGTCCAGGCTCGGGTGAAGGCCGCGGCCGGCTGATTGAGATGGGTGGTCACCGAACTAACTAGCCGCCCCCGATCCCCCTCCTAAATGAGGAGTGGCGCTCGAAACCACCCTCACCCCGCCCTCTCCCGTCATAGGGAGAGGGGCAACAAGAGCCTCCTCCCTGGAAGGAAGGAGGTCGGAGGTGGGTCGCGTCGCGGGGTCCGGACCTACTTCCCGGTCCAGTTTGGCTTGCGCTTCTCGGCGAAGGCCAGCGGTCCTTCTCGCCGGTCGTCTGAGGCCAGGAACTTCGCTTCTTCCGAGTACTTGCGGTCGAACGCGATTTCGACGGGATAACCGAGGCCCTGGTACGCCATCTGCTTGCTGGCACGGGCCGAAAGCGGGGCGACTTCCAGGATCTGGTTGGCCCACTTCTCGGCGGTCGCCATCAGGTGCGCCTGTGGGACCACTTCGTTGGCAAGCCCGAGGCGCTGGGCCTCCGCGGCGTCGATGCGTGTCGCCGTCAGCATCATGCCCATGGCGATCTTGATCGGGATGTGACGCGGGAGCTTGTGAACGCCGCCCGCGCCCGCGATAAGTCCGACGCGCGGCTCTGGAAGACCGACCTGTGCGTGGTCAGCCATGATCACGATATCGCACGCCATCGCCAGCTCAAATCCACCACCCAGGGCGTAACCGTTGACGGCGGCGATGATGGGTTTCCAGCACTCGAAGTGGGAGGTGATGCCGCCGAAGGGCGCGCGAGGCGCGTTTGATTCTCGTTCTGCCCAGTTCTGAGAGGTGTAGACCAGGTCATTGCCTGCGCTGAACGCCTTCTCCCCGGTTCCCGTGATGATCGCCACCCACGCCTCGGGGTCGTTATTGAAATCGGTGAATGCATCGAAAAGTTCCCGGTTTGCCGGCGGGTGCAGCGCGTTGAGGCGCTCCGGGCGTTCGATCGTGACGTAGGCGATGCGGCCCTTCTTTTCGTACGAGATGAATTCGTAGGCCATCAACGTTCTCCTGGAAGCTGGCGGTCGGCGTAATTTGCGTGGTGGCGTCGTGCCCGGGTAGAGACTAAACGCGTGGAGAGCAATTCGGGAGGGTCCGCGCCGGGAATTATCCGGATAGCGCTCAGTTGCCCGGGTCGCCGGTCCCGGATGAAGTTGTGGCGCTCGTGACGCCGGACGGTTCCGCTGATCCCGCCCCTTCGTCACGACGCAGGGTCTCTGGAACGACAAAAAACACGCCGGAAGCGCCGAGAAACCCGAAGCCGGCGATGAAAACCGATGACCAGCCCAGTGTCACGACGCTTGCTATCTGGCCGACGAGGATCGGCCCGGACGCACCTCCTATGTCTCCGATCAGCCGCCAGACACCGATGAATTCGCTGGCGCGCTGCCTCGGAGCGAGGTCCGCCCCCAGCGTCATCATCGCCCCGCTGCTCAGCCCGTTTCCGAATCCGGTGAATACCGCGATCGCGCCGAAGCTCCAGATCTCTCCGGTCAGAGGGAGCAACGCCATCCCAACTGCAAGGACAAGGAAACTCGGGACGGACATCCATTTGCGGCCGTACTTGTCCATCACGTAACCCACGGGGGCGAACATGGCCATGTCGACGGCGGCCGCGGCGCCGATCACGTAGCCGATCTGGTCGACCTCAAGGCCGAGATGCGTTCCCCAGAGTGGTAGGAGCAGCTCCCTGCCACGACGCACGAACTGCAATGAAACCATTGCAGTCCCACCTCTTGCGAGGTTCGGGCCGTGATCGATAATCGTCTTCAGAACCGGGGATCGTCCCTGCCGCCTGACCTGGTCGGCCCTGTCGCCACCGATCTCCTTCGTGAACGCGACCAGCATCACCACCGTTGCGGCGCTCATGACCGCCTGGGCAAGGAACACCGCTTCCAGGCTGATACGGGCGCCGATCACTCCGCCGATCACCGGGCCGGCGAACGCCCCGATCCTCTGAACGCCCCCGAACGTCGCCAGTGTTTTGCCGCGCGCCGCAGAGGGAACGGTGTCGGAGACGTACGCCATGCGGGAGATGGACCACAACGCCATCGCCGTACCGGCCAGCAGCCGGAGCGCCATGAAAGCCGGGAAAGACGTGGTGAACGCCGTGACAAGGGTTAACAGACCGAGGGCGGTCGAACCCACGAGCATCGTTTGCTTGTGGCCAAAACGGCCCACCAGCAGTCCGGACGGCACGTCGAAGATCATCGTTCCTATGAGGACCCCGGACACCCCCAGGCCGATGAGGCCGACACCGACGCCCATCTCCTCGATGAAACTGGGGAGGACCGGGATGAGCATGCCGACGCCGAGCTGCAAAAGGAAGCTGGGGACATAGAGGGTCCACAGGAGGGATGAACGGCCAAAGCCGCCATGACCGCCTGGGCTGCCCGAGGACCGGACCGGGCGGGGGTTGTCCCCCGCCGGAAACGAAGACCGGTCCGGCGAGGTGTTATGGCTGGGGCTGCTCAATCGGGGGACAGACTTCTGATCGGCGTGTAGTGCGGGCACAGGTTGCCCGCCCATACAGATTACCGGGCCGGGGCGTCAGTTCAATGGAACCGTGAGGGCGTATAACCGGACACCCTCGCGTCATCGGTTTTCAGCCACGTCCGGCTACGCACCGGGAATAGATGTATGACCCCACTCGTCTACGTCCCGGTCTGCTATGGATATCGGGCCGGGTCCGGTCGTGATCTCGATTGTGTTGCCGTCGATATCCTGGATCTTGAGTGCGGGCCGGCCGTCAGCGCGCTGGTCCGGGCCATCAATCTCGTAGCCCAACTCCACCAGGCGCCTGTGTATGGCCTCAAAATCGTCCACCTCGAAAGCGACGTGTGCGGCGGGCGTCCGGGGACCGCGCTCACTCAAGTGGACCATCGTGCCGTCCTCGGTCTCCATGAAGATCACGGTGGGTGAATCCTCGAAAGCGGGTACGAGGCGGAGTCCCAGGAAATCACGGTAGTAGGGCAGCGTCTTTTCACGGGTTGAAATCGGAAACATAACGTGCTGGATCCGGTTCATGTGGAACTCGGGAAGGATCCCGCTCAGGTCCGGCTCCGACCCATCAGAAGCGCGCTCGGACGTGACACCGTTCGCGTCCACGACGCGGTCGAGCGTGATGGGTCCCGGCCCCGTTGTGAACTCGACGGCGTTCCCGTCCGGGTCCGCAGTCTGGACGGCCGGACGTCCGTCAGGTCGTTTGATCGCGTCACGGGTCGTGGCCTTCATTTCCTGAGCCCGTTCATGCATGGCGTCGTAATCACTGACCTCGAAGGCGACGTGGGTCGGAGGAGTCCGTTCACTTACCTCGGCCAGGTGGATCATCGTGCCGTCGTCGGTTTCAAGCATCGTGACGCCCGGAAAATCTTCAAACGATGGGACCAGGTGCAGCCCCAGGAAGTCGCGATAGAAGGGCAGCGCCTTTGCGCGATCAGCGATCGGGAGCATCCAGTGCTGAATACGGTTTACGTGGAATTCTGGCATGTGGGCCTCGCGGTGTGGTGGGGCATGCAGGGGTGGGCAGCGGCCCACCCGCGGGCGGACCGCCATCCGCCTCTACAACGTTTTCGTTCAATCAGTGCAGTTCCTATGCGTCTCGCGTGTACCCCCACTCGTCTGCCACCCGGTGGCCGGACCGCGGTTGATTGTTCGAGACAAGTTCCACGTGGTTGCCATCCGGGTCGTCGAAGTGGAGTGCGCTGCGGCCGTCGAGTCGTTCACCAATCCTGATGTTATCGGCGTCCAACTGCTGGATAGTGGTGACCGCGTCGCCAAAGTCTTCGACCACGAATCCGCCGTGGTAGGTGTGAGCGTCGCCCTGCTCAGCCTCGACCAGGTGCAGCATCGCTCCGTTCGGGAGGCCGAGCCATGTGATCGTTTCGGACTCGACCATAGACGGAATTACCTTGAGGCCCACCACATCCCTGTAAAAAGTGACGGACCGTTTGCGGTCCGTCACCGGGATGCCGGCGTGCTCCGCTGACAGGAGGCGTATCGGTGCGTCCGCCTTCTGGTGACGGCTTGGAGCGCCATCGCCTTCGGAAGTCATGCCCCATTGATCACAGACCCGGTTGTGCGGTTTTCTGTTGTTGACGCTCGCAAACTCCAGGCGGTTGCCGTCGGGGTCGTTGATGAAGGCGAACTCCTGGCCGTCGTGCCGCTCGCCGCTGCTGTTGACGGTGATCCCCGACGCCTCGAGTGAAGTGATGGTGTCGGGAACGCTCTCCACCCCGAAAGCGACGTGGAATCCGGCGGATTTGCCCGGCTCCGGCGCCTCGATCGGATGGATCATCGTGCCGTCTTCCATCTGCGTCCAGATCACCGCGGGACCGTCCACCATGGAGGGGATTACGGCGAGACCGAGGATGTCGCGGTACATGGGAAGCGTGTGGCGCCGCGTCGATATCGGGTAGGCAATGTGGTTGAAACCGGTGATGGTTATTCCGGCCATTTGGCGCTCCAGCCCCGTGGGGCGATTATTTGTATTTCCGGCGGCCGGCCGCAGTTTAGTACGCGACCCGGCCAGGGGCTACTCTGGCGCCACCTCGACGATCATCTCCGCCTCAAACGGGATGTTGTTCGGGAGAGACTGCATGCCGACGGCGGATCGCGCGTGGCGACCCCGTTCTTCGAATACTTCGACCATCAGGTCGGAGAAGCCGTTTGCGACGGCCGGGTGCTGCTCGAAGTCCGGTGTGGCGTTGACCATGCAGAGCGCCTTCACAACGCGGGTCACGCGGTCCAGGTCGCCGATCTCGTGTCGCAGCGTGGCCAGCAGTCCGATCCCCGTCAGGCGTGCGGCCTCGTAGCCCTGCTCGACGGTCATATCCGCGCCCAACTTGCCGTTGAGCCATTTCCCGTCCGGCCCGGCGCCGCGCGGTCCGTGTCCGGCCAGGAACACGAGGTGTCCGGTCGATACCGCTTCGACGTAGTTGCCGAGGGGAGTCGCCGGGTGTGACAGGTCCAGCTTGAGTTCAACGATCTTTGCTTCTGCGCTCATCTGATTCTTTCTGTACTCGGCTGATTGGTTGCATCGCGTTTCTGTGGTGGCCTCAGGGCAAGGAAACTCATGGCTGCGCCGAATAGCAGGGCGGCGCCGACGAGGAGCACTACGGTATACGACTCGGTCCTGTCATACATGAATCCGGCCCCGGCCACGGTTACGACGGTGGCGATGTTGTACATCGGCGCCAGCAAACCTCGAAGCGTGGCAAAGTTTCGGCGGCCAAACAGGTCTCCTACGAGGGACCAGTTGACCGAGGCAGAGGCCTGGGCAGGGGCGAACATGGCGAAAGCGATGAAGACGAGAACCGTGCCCTCGACGAAGTTCAGTAGCACAAGCCCTATCGCGGAAATGGTGTAGGAGACGAAGAGCAGCGGGCCGCGAGCCATGCGATCCGATAACCACCCCATGATCAGGATGATCGGAAACGCGATGGCGGAGACCGCTCCGAGCATGGCGGCGCCCGCGACAGCGCTCTCGCTCTTCCACACGAAGATAGCGATGGCGTGGACCTGGATGGCGCTGGTCACCCCCAGCCTGAGCGTGGTCGCCAGGGCGAGCAGCCAGTATGCGGATGTGTGCAGCGCCTCTTTAACGCTCCATGCCTGGTCAGACCTTGCTGCGCCTCCCCGTCTCGCGGCACGCTCCGCAGCTTCACGCAGTTCCGGCGTATCGCCGTCCGGGAGCATGCCGTAAGACTCGGGGGACCTCCGGTAGGTGAGGGCGAAAGGCGCGACCCAGAAGATCATCATCAGCCCGATGCCGACGGAAACCTTTTGCCACGAGTAGGTGTCCAGCAGCCAGCCCAGCGCCGGAATGAAGATCGCCGCGCCGCCGCGCATGCCGGCGGCGTTGATCGCCATGACGAGGCCGCGTCGCCGGATGAACCACGTGTTGAGTACCGCCATGGACGCCTGCATGAAGCTGGTCGACGCGCCGAAGGAGATTATGGCGATGTAGACGAACAGGAACTGGTAGTAGGTGTCGGTGGTGGCAAGGACGATGTAGCCGATACCGACCAGCAGAGAGCCGAAAAAAGCCATCCAGCGCGGACCAAATCGGTCGATCAGGTAGCCCGTGAACGGCCCCATCAGCCCGTTCTCCAGCCGCGCGAAGGAGAACACGAGAGAGGTCTGGAATCGGCTCAGTCCCAGGCTCTCGGTCACGGGGAGAAAGAAGACCGAGAAGCCCTGCCAGTGGATCGCGCCCCCCGTGCCGTTCGAAAACACGGAGGCGATGACGATCCACCAGCCGAAGAACATGCCGCGCTCTCGGGATGGTGCGCTGGCGGCGGTTGTGGCGTCTGTCGCCGCGACCATGTCAGAATCGGCGGCCCCGGAAGGCGCCGGCCTCTGCTCGGGGCCTACGGTCCGTCCACTATCTGATGGGTCGTCTTGCTGGTCGTTCTGGGAGTCGCTCAAATTGACCGGCGCAGCCTTAAGAAGGTTCGGTCATTGCGCCGGGTTCGAGGATCTCGTCCAGTTGCTCAGCCGTGAGATCGGTCACCCGCAGCGAAACCTCCTTTATCGTCTCGCCGGTCTCGGATGCCTCGTGTGCGATCGCCGCGGCCGAGTCGTATCCGATCACCGGGGCGAGGGCCGTGCAGATCGCCAGTCCCTGCTCCACCATGCTCGGTCCCTTGTCGGTGGCCACGAGTCCGCTCACGCACTGCCGGGAGAAGTTCTCGCAGGATGCCGCCAGGAGGTCGATCGATTGAAGCAGGTTGTATGCGGCTACCGGCATCATCACGTTGATCTCGAAGTTGCCGGATTGACCGGCGACGGCGATTGTCGCGTCGTTGCCGATTACCTGCGCGCAGACCATCGTGACCGATTCAGCGATCACGGGGTTTACCTTGCCCGGCATGATCGAGCTTCCGGGCTGGACCTCCGGGAGGATGATCTCACCGATCCCGGCGCGCGGGCCTGAGCCGAGCCATCGGATGTCGTTGGCGATCTTCATGAGGCTGACGGCTATGGTCTTCATCGACCCGCTGGCCTCGACCACGGCGTCCAGCGAGCTCTGGGACTGGAAGTGATTCGCCGTCTCGCTCAGGTCCAGCCCGGTCATCCCTTTGAGCTGGTCGATCATGCGTTGGGCGAACTCCGGGTGCATGCCGATCCCGGTGCCGACGGCTGTCCCGCCGATGGCCAGCACGTTGAGTTCGGCGAGCGCCTTGCCTGCCCGTTGCCGTCCGTACTCCATCTGGCCGACGTAGCCGGAGAACTCCTGCCCGAGCCTGATCGGCGTGGCGTCCTGCAGGTGGGTCCGGCCGGTCTTGACGATGGGCCAGAACTCTTCGGACTTGGCCCGCAGTGCGCCCTCGAGCTCCACCATTGCCGGGAGAAGCCGTTCCTTGATAGCGCCCGCTGCCGCCAGGTGAATGGCCGTCGGGATCACGTCGTTGGAAGACTGTCCCTTGTTGACGTGGTCGTTCGGGTGCACGGGGTCTCTTGAACCCAGTTCCCCGCCCAGAGCGGAGATTGCCACGTTTGAGATCACCTCATTGGCGTTCATGTTCGTGGAGGTGCCGGAGCCGGTCTGGAAGATGTCCACGACAAACTGGTCGTCGTACTCGCCGTCGACGACCTCTTGGGCGGCGTTGTCGATGGCCTCGCCGAGTTCCGGTTCGAGCGCCCCAAGATCCCGGTTGACCCGTGACGCTGATTGCTTGATCTGTCCCATCGCCTTGATAAAGGACCGGTTGAACTTCAGATCGCTAATCGGGAAGTTGAGCTTGGCTCGCTGGGAGTTTCCTCCGTAAAAGGCGCCTGCCGGCACCTGGAGCTCGCCCATCGAGTCGCGTTCCAGTCGGGTAGGGCCATCGGCCTGCTGGGGCATTCGGATCTCCATGTCACAGATTGAAGGGTAGCGTCCGGCTTCGTGCGCGCCACTATTCCATCTCCCGGTCCCGATCCGGAGACCGCGGAAGAGAAACAGGCGACGATTCGACGCCGGTACGGCAGTGCAAGCCATCTTACGCCCGTGCGCGGGCGGTTGTTCGGTGAAACAGAGCCCTGATGTCAGCCGACGTGCCGAGGGGAAGAACCCTCTTCGATGCTCCACTCCAGCCATCCGCCGTCCACGCGAACGGCGTCAAATCCGTTGTCCCGCAGCACCACCACGGCCTCATCGGCCAGGAGGCAGTAGGCCCCCCGGCAGTAAGCGACTATCTGCCGGTTCCTGGGTAGCTCGGTGAGGCGGTCCGGGAGCTGTTCCAGCGGCAGAGATTCAGCACCCGGAAGGTGGCCCGTTTCGTACTCGGCCGTCGGGCGGACATCCAGAAGGAGTACGTCTTCGTCGTCCAGCAACGCTCTGAGTTCGTCACGAGACAACTCCCCGTCTCCCGCACCGGCGAACCCGTACTCATGGGCGATCCGGGGTATCTCGGCGAGGCGAGAAATCCCCACGTCTTTGAGCGATTGCCAGAGCCGCCGGACCGAATCGTCGGCCAGGCGGTACACAACACGATTGCCTTCTCGCTCGGTCTCAACGAGACGAGCGTTCCGGAGGACCTGCAGGTGCTGAGACACGTTTGCGACCGACATCCTGGACAGCGTGGCGAGTGCATCCACGTGGCGCGGCGCCTGCGCCAGAAAGTCCAGCAACTCAAGGCGGCGCTCGCTCGCGAGCGCCGACCCGATTCGCCCGAACTGTTCGTAGAGGAATTCCCTGAACAAAAGCCGGTCTGCCATGTCTCGAATCTACGCCGTCGGGCCGGATTTATCAACTATTCAATTAATTACTTGATATCGGGATTTGTCGTATGTACTGTACGGCCACACTCAAATCGCTTTTTTTGCCGGATTGATTGATCAGGTCGCCGGGTTTCTGTCAGGCTCGTGAACCGGGAGGGTTTGACGCATCAAGCCCAGAGGAACGGGGGGCGGGATGAAGTGCTCGATGCGCAGGCGTCCGACCGAGACACATGATCCGACCGTTGAGAAGGTTTGCTGCAGAGACTCCCGGGCCGCTTCGGTACCGCCCGTGGGAATCCTCAAACCCGCCTAATTCCAGGCTGACTCGAGTGGATTACTTTCTGATCGAACGTTCATCCAATTCGCTTCTCACCGGCGCCTGGCCAGCGGCCATACAACCACCCGGGAACCGTAAAGGACTGTCGTGACTTCGAATCTTCCATCGCTCCGAAACGGGGGGTTGAGCCTCGTAGACCTGGCGATAGAACGCCGCCGATGGGTGCTCTGGGGCGCTCTGCTGATAACGATGGCCCTGGGGTCGATGATGGCTCTGGTCAAAACCGATACAGACCCGGAGAACATGCTCCCCGGGGACGACCCGGTGCGTGTACTTAACGCCAGGATGGCCGAACAGTTCGGCAGCACCAACTCGGTGTTTATCGGGTTGATCGACGACGACGGAGTCGCCACTCCGGAGTTTCTCGGTGCGACGAGCGGCCTGATCGATGAGCTCCGTGGTACCCGGGGTGTGGTGGCTTCTGGGATAGTTAGCTTTGAGCTCGCCGGTGCGGCCTATGTGGCGCCGGGTTCGCAGACGGAGGCCGATGCCCTCGCGGATGCCGTGGACGCTAACGACCTCCTCCGTGGATTCGCGATTGCCGAGTCGGGTACAGGCCTGAGCATCCTGATCCCTCTGGAAGACAAGTCCGATGCGCGACGCGCGGCCAACACCGCAGAGGAATTTATCGACGCGAACCCGGTTCTAAACGGTGCGGAGGCGCACATCGCGGGCCTGCCGCTTGCCGAGGAAGAGTTCGGCTTCCAGATGTTCTTGCAGATGGGAATACTCGCCCCGCTGGCCGGGATGCTGATCTTCGCCCTGATGATCTACTTCTTCCGGAAGCTGGCGCTCGTTTTCGCTGCCATGATCGTGGCGATGGTGAGCGTGATCTGGACGATGGGGCTGTTAATTGGACTGGGTTTCTCGGTCCACATCATGACCTCCATGATTCCGATCTTCCTGATGCCGATCGCTATTCTCGACAGCATCCATGTGCTCAGCGAATTCATAGATCGATACGTTGAAATCCGGGACCGGCGCGAGACGCTGCGATCCGTCTACAAAGACGTGCTGGTGCCGATCACCTACACGACCCTCACCACAGCGGTAGCGTTCGGCTCTCTTGCCCTTGCGCCAATCCCGCCGGTGCAGGTGTTCGGGTCGTTCGTTGCGGTTGGCGTGGTGATCGCATGGCTCATGACGCTCGTGTTCGTTCCGGCTTTTGTCATGTCGCTTTCGGAAGAGGGTATGGAGCGACTTGTCCGTTTGAATGGGCAGGCGAGTAATCGCTGGTTCACGGCTGGTGTGCGCCGACTTGGCGGCTTCGCCATCCAACGGGCCCTGCTGGCGCCATCTGGCTTCGCACTGATAGCGCTCCTGGCGATTCCCGGCGTACTACTGATTACCATCAACGACAACCCGGTTCGGTGGTTCAAATCCAGCAGCGAGATTCGCCAGTCGACCAACGCTTTGAACGAAACGTTTGGCGGAACCTACCAGGCGAACCTTCTGGTTCGTGCGGAATCTGCTGACTCACTGCTTGAGCCGGAAGTGGTCGACTGGGTGGATGGCCTTGAGGCCCGCTGGTCGACGCTGGACGAAGTCGGCGCATCTTCCACCTACTTGGACGCCATCCGGGCCGCAAGTCCGGACGGGGAACTGGGAGCTACTCCGGCAGAGAACGCCGGTGTGTTGGAACAGGTGTCATCCTCGGCGGCAGCTCCGCTTGTGTCCTCGCTAATCGACACGGAGCGCCGGAACGCAAATCTGCAGCTTCGGCTTACCAACGGCGACAACACGGCGATGCAGCGCGTGGTCGACGCTACCGAGTCGTACATCGTAGTCAGTCCGGTACCTGACGGTATCGGAGTCGAATGGGCCGGCGAGACCTACTTGAACCTGGTGTGGCAGAACAAGATGGTCTCCGGGATGCTGAACGCCTTCTTGACCACGCTTGCGGTCGCATTCGTGCTGATGATCCTGCTGTTCCGCTCGGTCCGCTGGGCGGTCATGGCGATCATCCCGCTGGCGGGATCGATCGTGCTGGTTTACGGACTCGCCGGGTTTGTCGGCAGGGACTACGACATGCCGATGGCGGTGTTGTCGACGCTAGTACTGGGGATTGGGATCGACTTTGCGATCCACTTCATTCAACGGTTCCGGGCGTTCCGCGCCGAACACGATACGGTCGCTGTAACGCTCAGGGTTTTCTTTGAGGAACCTGCACGGGCATTGAGCCGCAACGCCGTGATCATTTCGCTGGGCTTCGTACCGCTTCTCCTGGCGTCTCTTACCCCGTACATCATCGTGGGCCAGTTGCTGGTGTCGATCATGGCGCTTAGCTGGTTGGCGACGGTCGTGGTACTGCCGGGCCTGGTGAAGTTGCTCGACGGGTGGCTGCCGAAGATCTCGGCAACCGTTGTTTCAGGTGACGCATTCGAGACCGGAATGGCAACGGCTTCACCGCCAAGGGATGCGGACTGAAGGCCGACGCTATCGGCGAGAGGGCGATGCACCACGGCGGTATTGCGACTGGTTTTCATCGCACACCCGACAGAGAAGGCCTGCCATACGCTGGCTACGACCGTCAACTGTTTGCAGTTTTGAAGACCTCGACTGATTACGGCTGACTGAGAACTGCAAGCAGCAACGCCGGGGTCCTTTCGTCCGGTTTTCTGGCGCTCGTATTTGCGGACCCGTCGCGGCAACTTCGGTATGACGACCGGTCGCTGGTGCAAGAAATCGGAGAAGCAGTCCCATTTCTTTAGCGATTCTTTTCATTGTTTGCTGAAATTTGTACACTGCGCCGACCGACGGAAGGTTAACGCCTGGTTCTTCGTGTCTGGGAGGGCGTCGCCTGATAGGAAAGTCCAGAGCCGGTCCACCCGAAACGTCGGCGAAGAACGACGAGGCTGTTGTCAGCGGAATTCCCGCGTTGCGGCGGCCGGAAAGGACCTGGATATGAGTATCCGATTGGGAGACACTGCGCCCGACTTTACGCAGGAATCGACAGAAGGGCCGATCGAATTCCACGATTACCTGGGCGATGGTTGGGGCATCCTCTTCTCGCACCCGGCGGACTTCACACCGGTTTGTACAACAGAACTCGGTACCGTCGCGAGGCTGAAGCCCGAGTTCGATAAGCGAAACACCAGGGCGGTTGGCCTTAGCGTCGACCCCATTGGCTCACACAACGACTGGATTGGAGACATCGCCGAGACCCAGGGAACGCCCATTAACTTCCCGTTGCTGGCCGACCACGACCGAAAGGTCGCAGAGTTGTATGACATGGTCGAGGGCGACGCCGCCACGGCCACTGTGCGCTCGGTCTTCATCGTGGACCCGGCCAAGAAAGTCCGGCTCACGCTGACCTATCCGCCGTCAACCGGCCGCAGCTTTGACGAGATTCTCAGGGTCCTGGACTCGTTGCAACTGACTGACAGCCACAAGGTGGCGACGCCGGTGGACTGGAAAGATGGTGACGACGTCGTGATCCTGCCGGCTATCTCGGACGAGGATGCTGACTCGATGTTCCCGAAGGGATACGAGGCTGCGAAGCCTTACCTGCGGGTCACGCCACAGCCGAACAGGTAACCCGGCCGAGAGGCTATCCGGGTGCTCCGGGCACCCGGCAAAACGGATATAAAGGGCCGTCGCCTGAATATGGGCGACGGCCCTTTCAGTATTCTGCGGCATCCGGATTCGGATGATTCCGGTGGAATGGAACGAGTCATAGATGGATGGAATGATGCCCGATCCGGACTCAGACGCCTACCCGCTCGGCAGGCGCATCGCCGTGTTCGGCAAAGGCGGCAAAACGACGCTTGGTCGGGCCCTTGCGACCCGGTTTGGATGTGAGTTCGTTGAGCTGGACGCGCTCAGGCATTTGGCCGGATGGGAAGAACGGCCCGACGACGATATGCGGGCCGAGACGACATCGGTTCTCGATGTTGCTGAAACGGGCTGGGTGGTCGACGGCAACTACGGGATTCTCCGTGATCTGATCTTTGACCGAGTGGATACGGTGATCGTCCTGGCGCTACCGTGGAAGGTCATGTTCTGGCGTACTTTCAAGAGGTCCTTGGGGCGAGCGTTCAGGCGCGAAGAGTTGTGGAACGGGAATCGGGAGAGCTTCTGGCTAACCTTCTTCACCCGGGATTCGGTCGTGTATGACATGTGGTGGCGCCGGGATCACTTCCGCAACATGGCGGAGGAGTTCGAAGGGCAGATCCCGGACGGTATCGAGACGCACATCATCCGATCGTCCAGGGCGCTGGACGACTTTTACGAGAAACACGGGCTGAGCAGGTAAGGCGAGACTGGCGGCGGCCCGCCCGTGCGGGTATGTTTCGCTGCGAGCCGTCGGACGCGAACCGCAGGGGCGGTCGGTTGAGTCGATGGACTCCAGTCGCTGGAGCACGCCGAGATGCCTGACTACCCGGTTATCGACAGGATAGAGATCACCCGTTACCTGTTCCCGTGGCATGACGTGGGCGACGACCTGAATTTCGCGGTCGGGCCTTTTTACGAGAAGGGCTCGCAGCGAACCCGGCGTTTGTTGGGCATCAAGATCTTCACCAACGATGGCGTGACCGGCGAGTTCATGTCGGGCGCACCCGGGACATATGAGCAGATGCAGGCCGTCGCTCCGTTGCTCATCGGGGCGAACGCGCTGGAGCGCGAGAAGTTCTACAACATCGCCAAGACGCACCTGCGGAAGAACGACCGCATGGGCATTGGCCCGCTCGACATCGCGCTCTGGGATCTGGCCGGGAAGTATCACAACGCCCCGATCTACCAGCTTCTCGGCGGGCACCGTACCAAACTCCCGTGCTACGCCAGCACGTACCACGGGGACCGAACGCCCGGCGGACTGAACTCGCCTGAGGCGTTCGCTGATTTCGCTGAGCAGTGCCTTGAGATGGGCTACCGGGGCTTTAAGCTCCACACCTGGGCGGACGGGAACATCGACCGTGAGATAGCGACCATCAAGGCTGTGGGCGATCGTGTCGGCGGCAAGATGGCGCTCATGAGCGACCCGTGTTGCGTGTTTGATACGTACGGAGACGCCCTGCGTGTGGGCAAGGCCTGTGATGACGCGGGGTTCTTCTGGTACGAGGATCCGATGCGGGATGGTGGCGTTTCGTTATATGCCCACAAGCAGCTACGGGCGGCCCTGAAAACTCCTCTGCTGCAGGGCGAACATGTACACCTTGTCGAGGCGCATACCGATATGGCGATCGCTGAAGCGACGGACTTTTTCCGAGGCGACGCGGAGTACGACGGTGGAATAACAGGCCTGATGAAGATCGCCCATGCTGCGGAAGGCATGGGGATGGACCTCGAGCTGCACACGGGAGGCCCGGCGCATCGACACGCGATGGCCGCCATCCGCAACTCGAACTTCTACGAGCTGGGGCTGGTTCACCCGAAGCTGCCCGGATCGGACCTCGCCGTGTACGCAAACGACTACGACGGCGACCAGTTGGAAGCTATCGACTCGGACGGCAACGTGAGTGTGCCGGAGGGGCCGGGGCTGGGCGTGGTGTACGACTACGAGAAGATCGGCGAGAACGCGGTCAGCAAGATCGTGATCGATGCAGAGTCATCACGGGATGAGGGGGTCTAGGGCGGGCGGATCAAGCCGCGCTCCTACGTGTCTAGCTGAACTGCGAGGGCGTCCGGCGCTGTGACCGGTAGCTGGCAGATGTAATTTTCGCAAACGTACGCGGTCGGGCAATTG
Source organism: uncultured Dehalococcoidales bacterium (assembly GCA_964474025.1). GTDB lineage: Bacteria > Chloroflexota > Dehalococcoidia > Lucifugimonadales > Lucifugimonadaceae. The sequence continues at coordinate 176,383 of CAYYRD010000002.1, forward strand.
TCTATCAGGGCGCGGCCTTCCAACAACGGCGTCGGGGCTGGTGTGATCTGGCCGTCTGCGCCTGTGATCACGCTGTTTGGTATGTAGCGGGTGTGGACTTCTCGGAGCAGGTCTTTTGTCGTCGGATCATCGTGTTCCCCCAGGACGACGATCTCCTTTGGGATTGAGACGAAATAGTCCAGCGCTGCTAACCATCCGCCGAACCCTGTGCCGCTCTTCTCCATGTACTCGCGGACGGATGCCAGGCTCGTCTCGGCCGCGGTGCGATAAGACGACTCGCCAGTGTGTGTGGAAAGTCTGAGCAGTAAGTTCGCTGCTGCGGATCCGCCACAGGGGATGGCGCTGTCGAACACGTCCCGTGGTCGTGTGAACAGTTCTGAGGCGTCGGAACCGGTGTCGTAAAACGCTCCGGTTGATTCGTCTCGGAAGAGGTCGATCATTGCGTCGGCCAATCGCCGGGACTCGTCCAGCCAGCGCTGGTCAAACGTCGCTTCGTGCAGAATCAGAAGTGCGCCGCCAAGTGACGCGTAATCTTCGAGATAGCCCGGGATTTTGGCTGAGCCGGGATCGCCCCCGGTCCCAGCCTTCCAGGTCCGCAGCAGCCGGTCGCCATCAAACAGGCTGTCGAGCAGGAACGATGCGTTCTGGACTGCGCGTTCAATCCACTCCGGCCGGTCGAACGCCAATCCTGCTTCCACGAACGCCGTCAGCATCAAGGCGTTCCATGACACCAGGATCTTGTCGTCGAGTCCCGGCGGGACTCGACGTGCCCGTGCATCAAACAGCTTCGGGCGAGACCGTTCCACCACCTCCAGGACCTCGTCTCCGGACATCCCTAAGTCGGCTGCCACTTCGTCCAGATCCCGCGGAATCCACAGGATGCTCTCGCCCTCAAAATTGCCACCGTATTCGACCCCGTAACAGGCACGCACCACGCGCCCTTCGGCCTCGCCCAGCACTTCGTCAATCTGCCCTGACGTCCAGACGTAGAACTTGCCTTCTACACCCTCCGAATCGGCGTCGAACGAGGAGTAGAAGCCACCGGCTTCGTGCGACATCTCCCGCTCTATGAAGGCAAGGGTCTCGTCAACCACACGCCCGTACAGTGGATTGCCGGTCGCCTGGAACGCATGTGAGTAGAGCCTGACCAGCAGGGCGTTGTCGTACAGCATCTTCTCGAAATGCGGCACCAGCCACTTCTCGTCGGTAGAGTAGCGCGCGAATCCGCCGCCGATCTGGTCATACATGCCGCCATGGGCCATCTTTTCCAGAGTGGTCTCGACCATCTCCAGGATCAACGATGCGCCCGTGCGGGCGTACTGGCGGAGTACGACATCGAGCACGAGCGGCTGCGGGAACTTGGGCGACTGTCCAAAGCCACCGTTCTCCCAGTCGAAGCCACGGGCCAGCGTATTGAACGCCGCCAGGAACAGATCGTCGTTCAGCGGTTCATCGGAATGCTGTGGTGACGACATCTGGGCCAACCGGCCCGCGATCTCGGAGGTCGCCTGGAGAACATCACCCTTTTTGTTACGGTAAGCATCTGCCATAGTCCCGAGCACGCGCGGGAATCCCGGCATCTGTGCGCGATCTTCCGGCGGGAAGTATGTGCCGCCAAAGAATGGCTTGCCTTCCGGCGTGAGGAAGACGGTGAGGGGCCAGCCGCCTGAACCGGTCAGCGCCTGTACGGCCGCCATGTAGATACCGTCCACATCGGGGCGCTCTTCACGGTCCACCTTTATGCAAACGAACGCCGCATTCATGATCCGGGCGATCTGTTCGTTCTCGAACGATTCGTGGGCCATAACGTGGCACCAGTGGCAGGACGAGTAGCCGATGCTCAAAAGGATGGGTTTGTCCTCGGTTTTCGCCCGTTCAAGCGCCTCGTCGCCCCACGGGTACCAGTCGACCGGGTTTTCGGCGTGCTGGAGCAGGTAGGGGCTTGTCTCTGTAGCAAGGCGGTTCGGCATTTGGTGTCCGTCGGATCTGGATAGTTGTTGATGAACCGCTCGAGATCAGCGTCGCGTCTGTTCGTGTGCGGACCTTGAAACGACCGTCTGCCGATTCATTTCCGCGTTTGCCTCGGGAGCGGATTCCGATCCGTCCCCGTTCCCCTCACCTCAATCCTCTCCCAATGGGAGAGGGGCGGACATAAGACGAACCTGTTATCCATCATTTTCAGGCAGGCGCCGGAATCCCAGGTCGACTATTTCCGGGAACCCGGCCGCTAAATCATCCCAGACCCGGTCGGTCACCCCCATGGGCCAGATCTGCTCCCCGTCGAGTTGTTCTCGTGAGAAGAATCGTGCGTCAAGAATGTCTTCTGATGCTTCGACATCGGGAGCCCAATCCCCGAGTGAACCGCCGACGACGGTACACAGGAAAAAGAATTCAGCGTTCTGATTGTCGTTGCGTTCGTCCACGCTCTGGTAGACGTAAATGAGACGGTCCGCGCGAACTTCCAGCCCGGTCTCTTCCCGGACCTCACGGACCGCGCATTCTTCGAGCGATTCTGCGCCCTCAACCCTGCCGCCCGGCCAGAGCCAGTGAGGATCGGTTCCAAGCAATGGAGTGCGGATACGGGAGGCAAGAATGCGGTCGCCGTCCACGACGATTCCAACGGCGCTGGCACGGTGCCTGTAGTCCTTCATTGCGCCACCATGCCCAGGTGCACTGGCGCCGGGAATCCTGCGTCGTGGTTGGCCCAGAAATCGGCGGTGCGCAACGGCGCCGGCCAGTGCTGGGAGTTCGAAACCTCTTCCCGATGAACATATCGAATACCGGTCTGTCGGGCGTCGTATCCCGGGTTTCCTGGAACCGCCATATGCAGGTCGCCCTGCGGATTTACGCCCGCATAAAGAACGTGAAAATGGTGCGTATCGTTCTCCGGCGTGACCATCTCATAGGTGTATGCGAGACGGCCGATCTCGACCCGCAGGCCTGTTTCTTCAAAGGTCTCCCGGATGGCGCACTCGGCCCATGTTTCATCGCCATCGACTCGACCTCCGGGCGTCCACCATTTGAGGCCGAGATCACTGTTGCTCTGGACGAGCAGTATCGATTCTGCCCGGGTGATAATTGCCCCGGCGCGGATGCGGTGGCGCATGGATGTCAATCCCCGGCCACGCGATCCCGTCTCCCAACGAGAGAGGGCTCAAGGGCGTACGCGATGTCATCCTGATCTTGATTCAGGATCCGCTTCTTTCGACATTGCGAGCGATCCCGTTCATAAGACATTGCTGCCGAGATATTTTCGGATCCTGAATCACGCCCAGGATGACGGTTGATCAGGGTTGTTCTCATCATCGGACGGTCTGGAAAGAATCGAGCGGGCGGAGCAAGCCGCGCCCTTACGGGACGAGCCGTATGACGATCGAGATACGGCAAACTTGCTCTCTCGTTCCGAGTTGGAGAAACATCTCCTACTGATAGCGCGTTACCCCAGACAACGGTAATCATCTACAACCCCGACAACGCTAGCGTGGTCACGACCTCGGATTCGAGATCGATAAACCGGATCAGGTGATTGTTGGTGTCTGCGACGTATACCCGTCCGTCCGCGTATGCCACGCCTGCCGGTTCGTCGAAACTGGCGTCAGCGGCCGGACCGTCGTGGTGGCCTCGTTCACCTGAGCCGGCAATTGTGGAGACGACACCGGTGCTGAGGTTCAGCCGCTTGATCTTGTGGTTGTACGAGTCCGCCAGGTAAAGAACGCCATCGCCGATCGCTATGCCCTGGACATGTTGCAGTAACGCTGCCGTCCACACGTCATCGTCGTCGCCGAAATCGAACAACCCGGTTCCGACAAGCGTGTGTACGCGGGCGTCTGGTTCGGTACCGGCGGTGCGTATTGAGCTGGTTTCGCTGTCGGCGAAATAGAGCTTCCCGTCGAGTACCTGTATGCCGTACGTCTGCGCCAGTTCAGCCTCGGCTAGCGGCCCGTCGACGATGTTTTCTCGCCCGTTGCCGGCGTATGGAGCGATGGCGTTGCTCGCAAGATCGTGCGCCCAGATCTGGTGGAAACCGGCCTGGGCGCTGTAAAGGACGCCATCATGCAGGGCGAGGTCGTATGGCGAGTTGAGCGGATTGGCCAGCGGGTCGCCGCCCCTGTGGCGGATGAGCGATTGTTCACCGGTTCCAGCGATGGTGGACAGGGTGCGTGCGGAGAGGTCCGCCACCCGGACCGTGTGGTTCTCGGCATCAGCGATGTAGAGTTTGTCGCGGTCGATGGCCATGCCCTGCGGCCGCCACATCGACGCGCTCTCGAATGCACCGTCTGAACGGCCGATTTCCCCGGAACCGATCACATCCTGCACGCCTCCTTCGAGGTCTGTGACAACTACCCGGTTGTGGTTGGAATCGGCGATGAACAGGCGTGTGGAATCGGCCTCGATCTTGCCCGGGTACGCCAGCGGGCGCGCCGCCTCTTTAGCGGCCTCGAGTTGATAGGGCAGGGGAGTGGGATCGATCAACTCTACCCGGCTGAATTCGCTTGTCATGTCGCCGATTAGTTGATCGAACTCGGCGTACGGCAGTTCGCCCTCGTGCTTGCCGATCACGTTGCCCCGTGGATCGATAAACATGATCGTGGGCCAGGCCCGTATGCCCCAGGCGCCCCAGACCTTGAATTCGGCGTCGTTCACGACCGGGTGCTGGATGTAGTAACGGAGCACGGCGCTGCGGATGTTGTCGGTCTCCTTCTCGGTGGTGTACTTGGCCGAGTGGACGCCGAGCACGACCAGCGAGTCCCGGTACTTCTCTTCGAGTTTCCGCAACTGCGGAAATAAGTGCATGCAGTTAATTCAGCAATAGGTCCAGAAATCCATCACGACGAGCTTGCCGCTCAGGTCTTCCCACGAGAGGGCGCTGGCGGTGTTCAGCCAGTCGAGTCCTTCGGGAAATGGCGGCGCGGGAACGTTACCGTCGTAGCGCGTCTCAGCCTGGGTCATGGCAGCCCCAAAATTATTTTTGGTGTGAGCGGGTGTGCGGCGGGACTATTGTGGCACGGGCGGGGTGCGTAGAACGGTTCCCCCTCATCCCGGAAAGGCGCCATAAACGGTCCATCTGATGTTCATGAGGTGATCCGACGGGCGCTCCGTCTGTATTTTCATCAACGACAACGAGCCACAACAAGTCATTCTGAGGAGCCCGCGACGAAGAACCTCGCCGCCGGAAGCCGTCAGCGCGACAGACCTCTTCACGCCCAACAACCGGAGAGACCCTTCGCCCCGGCTCAGGATGACTTGCAAAACGAACCGCCTGATCGGAAAGTGGCGACCCACCTCCAGCCTCCTCCCTGGGAGGGAGTCAGGGAGTGGTCAGATCCCAACCTACCCGCTATCGTCCATGTAGCGGTCTATGGCCCAGCGATCGTCTACACCGCGGCGCCAGATGATGATGTAGCCGCCTTGATGGGTGCTGGATTCGGTGCCGTCCAGCGGGGCGAGTATCGCCGTGAAACGGGCCTTTTCGACCGCCCAATTCTCGGCGAATCGGACCTCCGGGTCGGAAACGCTGATCTGGTACTGGTAGGACTTGAAGATGTTTTCCAGCCAGTCCGAGATGGCGGCCCAACCCTCAAGGGCCGGTTCGTTGCCGGGTATCCACACCGCGCCGGGCATGAACAGCGAGCCAAGACGCGTCACGTCCCCGGCGTTCATGAATCGGATCCAGTCCAGTCGCAGGCTCTGGACTTCCGGGAGATCGTAGTGGTGGAGCACCGGGGGCCTTTCTCTGTGTGTGGCCGGGGCGGAGAGATTTGCTGAGACGCACGGAGAACCGTGAGTTATTCGCTGCGCTCAGAATCACTTGATATGTGAATGTTTTTGTTGCCGGGGATCGGTCTTATCGGCGCAGTCGTTCCAAACAGCCGCCTGGCCGGGCTCACTTGCCGCGCACCGTCCTGAAAAAGTGTTCGCTGTAGTGTGATACGAAAGTCGGGATGTGCGTGTAGTGGTAAAGCACGCCGCGTTCTACATTTGACCGGGCGAGCTCAGGCCCGCCCGGCGTGCCGGACGCTTTGCCGGCGGCGTGGATCTTCTTGAAAGCGGTGTCGACCGCTTCAGCAACGACCGGGTGCGTGCGTTGTCCGGGGTAGCCGAGCGACTGTGACAGGTCGGACGGGCCTATGAAGAAGACATCGACTCCCGGAACCTCCAGCATCTCGTCCAGGTTGTCGAGCCCTTCTCTGTGCTCGATCTGGACGCACACAAGCGTCTCCTCGTTTGAGCGCTTGAGGAACTCCGGCTCGCTCATGCCCATGAGCTTTCGACCGCCTCCAAGCCCGCGCTCCCCCTCCGGGTGGAAGCGCACTGCTTTGACCGCGGCCTCTGCCTCGGCCGCCGAGTTCACGTGCGGCACCTGCACGCCCATAGCGCCTCGGTCCATGTAGCGGAGTATCACGTCGGCGTCGTTCACCTGCGGCCGGACTATAGGGGTGACGCCGTGAAGCTCGCAGGCGAGGACCATCTGGTACACGTCCGTGATGGTGTGTGAGCCGTGTTCGGCGTCGATCAGTATCCAGTCGTAACCGCCCTGCGCCACCATCTCGGCGAGCTCCGGCGCCGGAAACGTGATCGACACGCCGAACGCGGGTTCTCCGGCTTTGATCCGGGCTTTCATCCGGTTTTCAGTGATCACGGGGCTGTTCCTTTTGCGTTGTTGGTTGTTGCGGTTGGGGCGACGGGTGTTGGCGTTTTTTCGCTGTATCGGTTCGATGTCGTCCTGGTAAACGTTCCTCGACTTTGCCCGGAATGACATGATGCCGTCGGCCCATTTGGCGGCGGCGGAATTATCGCACCGAAGCCGCGAGATGGAACGTCACCGCGTATTTCATTGTCACAGGCAATTGAAACGTGCTCGCACGGCTGGACTGTTGACACTCCATTGAGGCTCGCTCAAACTCGTTCCCTATTGTCAAAAATTCAACCGACCATCGCGGACGGTAACAGGGCTGTCCGCGTGTGTATTTCAGGGAGTTGGCCGGAGCCATGAAACTAGCCTCACGGATGGGCATCCTCGGTACCGAGACGGCGTTTGAAACGCTGGCGAAGGCCAGGGCACTCGAGGCAGAGGGCCGGACGATCATCCACCTGGAGATCGGCGAGCCGGACTTCGACACGCCGGAGCATATCCGCGAGGCCGGCAAGAAGGCGATCGAAGACGGCTTCACGCACTACGGGCCGTCTGCGGGATTGCCAGAGGCCCGAAAGTCTGTGGCACGGTTCGCGTCGAAACGGATGGGCTACGACGTAAGCCCCGACAGCATCGTGCTCGCCACCGGCGGCAAGCCGACCATGTTTTACACGATGCTCGCCCTCGTCGAAGAGGGCGATGAAGTGATCTACCCGAACCCCGGCTTCCCGATCTACGAGTCGATGATCAACTTCTCGGGCGGCACACCAGTCCCGTTGCAGTTGAATGAAGAGTCCGGGTTCACAGCGAACATCGAGGATCTTGCATCGAAGATCACCGGGAAGACGAAGCTGATAGTCGTTAACTCGCCCAATAACCCCTGCGGCAGCGTCATTCCGCATTCCGACCTGGAGCAGATCGCTGCTCTGTCGATCGAAAACGATCTGCTGGTCCTGAGCGACGAGATCTATCACGACTTCTACTTTGAAGGCGCACACACGTCCATCACCCAGATCCCCGGCATGCGTGAGCGGACCATCGTTCTGGACGGATTCTCAAAGAGTTACGCGATGACCGGTTGGAGGCTGGGCTGGGCGATCCTGCCGGACGCTCTTGTTGAGCCATTCACCCGGTTGACTACCAACTCGGTGTCGGCTGCGGCATCGTTCACGCAGATAGCGGGCATCGCTGCGCTGGAAGGTTCTCAGCAGCCGGTCATAGACATGGTTGCGGAGTTCAAGAAACGCCGAACTGTAGTGGTCGACGGACTGAACTCGCTCGATGGCGTGAGTTGCCGAACTCCGGACGGGGCGTTCTACGCATTCCCGAACATCCGTGGCACCGGGATGACGAGCCAGGAGTTTGCGGACGCGTGCATGTACGAGGCGGGCGTTGCGCTGCTGCCCGGAACCTCATTCGGCGAGTTCGGCGAGGGTTACGCCCGGCTATCGTTCGCCAATTCTGAGGAGAACCTCAGGAAAGGCATCTCACAGATCAAGGACATGCTGGCGGCACGCTAGCCCGTACCGGGCGTGAGACAGCCATCAGCATGATATCCCGGTATTCGCCGTCAAGCTTCCAAACTCGACGCCTGACGCCCTGCTCAACAAATCCGACGCTGCGGTAAAGCTTGACCGCGATATCGTTGTTGGTCAATACCGACAACTCGACCTGTTCGAACCCGGATTCCCAGGCCCACGTCAGCCCATTGTCGATCAAGCGCCGGCCGATACCCCGGCCGCGGAATTCGGGCAGAAGGCCCATGCCGATGTCGGCAATGTGGCGAAACATTTCCGCGGTGTGTGGGCGAGTGGTGCACCAGCCGACGACCTGGTCTCCAGTTACGGCAAGCATGATCTGTCCGTCGACCGCCCGGACGGACTCAATGAAATTGCTGGTGTCATCGATTGACGGAGGATGGGTGATGCTGATGTAACGGCGTTCTTCTGCCACGACTCCAACGCAGGAGTTGTAGCTGGCATTCAGGTCAGGATTCGGTGGGACCAGCTCCACCCGTGATAGATCACTCATCTTCAGTTCCTCTACTCATCCGGTTCGTACAGGCCCCATGTGGTTCGGAAACGTTGTCTCTTCTTCTGACCTGGTCACACCGTACTCGGTCATCATCGCCGTCGAGTTCGAGCGGGCGATGTTGCGCAGCACGTGGATAGTCGCGTCAGCCACCTGTTTCACCGGCGCTTCAACGACGATTCTCGGCGTTTCGTCGAGCAAGCCCCAGAACGGTGGCAACTCATCACGCCGCATCAGTCCCGATGGCGTTATCAGGTAATGGCAGTGTGCCGTGCGGAGAAACCCGGGATCGCGGAACTTGGTGCTGAAGCCAGATACGCGCTTCGCATGATTGTCGCGTTTCTTCGTCCGCCGGTCATGGTCTGCCAGGGCCTGGCGGTACGCCGGGTCGGTCTCAAGTTCCTCGACTCCTGATGACGTTGCGTATTTAGCGGCGGCCTCCAGGATCCCTGCGGACAGGTGGACCGCCTCTTCCATGACCGGGGCTTGCGCCGTGAGCCGCTTGAGATCGGTCGAGTCGTTGTCGTCGCGGGATTTGTCGCCCCGGGACGCCTTTACCTCGACAGCGTACACACGGTTATCCGGTCCGACACCTACGACGTCAACGACTCTGCCTCCCGGGCCCTCCAACCGAACCTCGAACCCGACGGCTCGACATCCCGCTTTGTTGTAGAGCCATTCCCATGCGGCCCATTTGAGGCGGTATGTAGTGAGGTTGTCACTGGCGCGATGAAAGGGTCGTCTGCTGTCTGGCATCGGTGCACCCTCACTGGGACGTTTCATGGCTCATGCAGCCCGGCCTGCAGACCGGAATCCGCAAATTAGCACAATTGTTCCAAAACTCGGAATGAAAGTTGCGGGCAGAGTTTAGAACAAACGTGCTAAGGTTCAGCTAATCCGGTGACCCCCCCTCACCGGCCCGGGCGAATATCGTTTCGCCGGGCAGTCCGACCCTCCCCCCGGGATCCGGACAAACAAAAAGCGACGGGGTCAGCAACGCCCCCCGGCCCCCCCAAATTGCTGGTCCCGTCGCTCTTATTTTTGGGAATACCTCTAACCTCCCTCACCCCAATCTTCTCCCAACGGGAGAGGGGGCGACGCGGCGTCGCGGCCGCTCCCTGAGTTTCTAGCGGCTGGGTGAAGGCGTATTGGCATGCGCCGCCACGGGCTCCGACCGTCAGCCCGCGGTAATAGCGGCAGACTCTTGAACTGACCCGGGGCCGACATCTGGAGGCGTCAGGAGATACCCCTTTCCGCGAACCGTGCGGACAAGGCCGTCTCCCGCAGGAGCACGGGACAGTTTGCGGCGCAAACGGTAGATCGTGGCGTCGACCGTCCTCTGTCCGCTGTCAGGAGCCTCGCCAAACGCCGACTCGATGAGCGAGCCGGGATCGACCACCTCTCCCGGTGACCTCGCCAGGGCGTACAGGAGATCGAACTCGGAGCGGGACAGAGATACGGGAACACCCGCGACGGACGAACGGTCGGTGGACGGATCGAGCACCAGTCCGTCCATCTTGATGATCGGGCGCGCTTCTCCGATGCTGGCCCTGCCGGCTGCATCAAGTTCCAATGACAGGCGGTTCCGCGCGGCCGGTTGCGTCCCGGGGTTGTGAGCGGCGACGAGGCGGGACGAGAGCGAGACGAATTGCTCCATGTGATCGATTCGATCCAGGGTCGCGGATGTTTCATCCCGGCTCAACCCGAAGGCAACGCCGACCGTGAGGTGTCCGGCGATCATCGGCGCCACTACCCCGGATGAGAAGCCCATTCGTGTTGCCCAGGCCGGCATCTGTTCCGAAGCCGTTCCGCCGGGTCCGATGGCCAGCGCGACGCCCTGCGCGGCGGCGTGCGCGGCGGCGGAATCGCCGTGCATCGATTCCTCGAAAGCTTCGGTTGCATTCTCGACCGGATTGTCTTCACCGTCCCGGGAGAGGATCACGCGTTGCTGAAACCCCAGTCCTCCGCTGCGCGTGTAGACCGCCACGGCGTCGAATCCACTGATGGCCAGGATGGAACGGGCGAAGGCTTCCAGGGCCGTGGCCTCGTTCCCCGCCGAAGCGATTGGTCTGAGGCCGTCGAGCGTCCTTGCCGCTCGCGAATCGGAATAGTTGTAGCGCTCGGTTTTCCGGCGCATCGAGCGCTCGGCAAAACGGTCTGAAGCGATGTATCCAGACAGCGCCGCGACTCCCGCTATCAAAGGCATCGTGATGGAGATTGTGACGAGAACGTCTGCGCCCGCGATCACTCCGCCGCCGGTGGTCGCCACAATCCCGAGTAACGCGGATACACCGGCGCCTCGGTATCCCAGGAACAGGGCATGTTGCGCGACGAAAAGCGCCGGTAGGGCGATGACGGGGCCCGGTAATCCCAGCACGGCGGCGGCTGATCCTGTGAATGCCACATCAAACACGATCATGCCGTATATCCAGGCGTCCGACTGGAAACGGGGAAGCAGCGCGAGCTGAAGGACGCCCGTGTAGAGGGCGAAGACGCTCGCAAGCGCCGCCACGGCCAGGGGTTCGGCACCGGTCCCCAGGCCCAGGGCGAGCACGCCGATCACAACAGCAAGGCGCAGGGGAAGGGTTCCCCGCTCAGAATCCCGGAATTCCGCGTGTGTATCCATCGTGGCGACCGTAACAGGATCCGTCGAATGTTCGCCTTTGAGACGCGCGACGGATTCTCATGAGTGCGTTCCTCACCTCCTCGTCCGAGATGCGCCGGGCATTCCCGATGATTCGAGAGTCAAGGGAGGCGATTTCATTCGGGGTGTTGCGAAATATGGGACACCGATCACGGCCGTATCGGCTCGCCGGGCATCTGGTAAGGCCCCCCGGAGCGACGCACTGGAACGGGCGATGGAGGACTGGCATCGCCCCGTCACGGTCTACTTGAGAATCGGGCGGGTGTATCGTGGAATGTCGAGTATCGGCGGAGCGAAACGTGGATGCGCCTGGAGATCAAGTGCGGTCATCCAGATGAGAGGAGCGCCGCGATGTGAGCGAAAAGCCTCCAATCCACTGGCTAAATATCGGATTGGCTGACGCCGAAACGCGCGCGATCGATGAAAGCGAAGCTCGGTTAAAACAGATCGGCACGGACGCGATCGAAACGCGGAAGCTGATCACGAGGCTTGAGTGTTGCCATTTCAATGTCCTGTTGTACGTTGATCAAATCATCGAGGCGATTCGTCTCTACGGACTCCCTTCCGGGCCGGGCCCGATTAAAAGTGCAAAGAGCTTTCCCTCAAACGTCGATCTGCAACGCAACGCATCGACGATCCTGAGGGCGTGGTGTGCCGGCGCGACGTCGGAAGCGATAGACCAGGATCTCGGGGACACGCCGGGCTCGCAACTGGTGAGTGTTCTCGGGGCTCGCACAGCACTAAAGGAATGGCAGGTACAACGAGTCGTTGAACGAATCGAGGTTCGCCCGTCTCGGGATACGATCGGGGGTTCAATGGACCGGTACGTGCCGATGCTCGTTTCGGGAACTTATGAAGCCCACGTCGCTACAGAGTGTCCTCCCCGGTACCGGGAGCACTCCGAATTTCGGGATGCGACGATACGGACGGTTATTCACGACACGCTCGATGGCGAGAGCGCCGAGATTTCGCTGGGGTGGGCCATTGATTTGCTCATGCCTTGCCACTGGGATTTCCTCGCCAATCTTTCTACGGTCCTCAAGGCAATCGGCGGTGATGTTCATCCAGATCGGCCGCTGGAGCTGTGTGCGCGAAATATCAGGCTGTCGCCCGCTCTGAACAGGCTGGAAATGATCTGCGGGACTCTCCGAGCATACGACGCCGATGACGGTGGGGCTGATGGCGTGGATCAGGCTCTGCTGCGCGAGATGGGGGATCCCACGCCGGTCGGTCGGTGGCTTGTGGCGTCGCTGGAGAAGACCATACGGGAGCAGATTGGTCTCCGGCTGTAAGGCGGCAGGGCGCGCCAATGGCACTCACGTTTTCCCTTTCGTACCATCTGCGGGGGAGTCTCTGTATGTGCCAGTGCAACGCGGTGGTCACGATCAGAGACAGGTAGCGCGGACAGAACGCCGAAGGTCCCGGCAGAGCCGGGCATTGGTTCCGGGACGATTTGAGATTCGGGCGAAACAGATCGTAGGTTTCATTTCGGGACACCCTGGATTAATTGCATAGCAGTTACGCAGTACCTAAACTGTTGTGTATTACATGCCAGATACAAACAAAGATTCAGATACAAATAACGATATTCGAGACGGTAAGGGTGCGCGAGGTATCTTGCGTACCCTTTCTTCATTCGTAGGCCGAAACCGGAATGACGACTCCGACCGGGTGACCAATCGAGCGGAGTCCGGTGGCGAGAGCAGGGCCAGGGCGGAGGTGGCACAACCGCGACAGGTTGGCACCCGCGCGCCGCGTCGCCAATCGCGTGCGGCGGCGGGTGAACGCGGTGAAAACGCGACACCGAGGCGGCGTTCTCGAGGTGGGCATGGCCGGAAAGCCCGCGCCCCGGGCGAGCGGGAACACCGAGAACGGAATGATGATGTGGCGAGCGCCGAGGGCAGGGAGTCTCCGCGGTCGGGCTCGCGGCAACATGAAGAGCAGGAGTCGCGCCCGGGACGGGAAGGTAACGAGCGACGTGGCGAGCGCAAACAATCCCACGGCGAGCCGCGACGTCGCAGACGCGGTGCAGGCCGAGGCCGCCGTTCCCCGGATCAAAGACCCGAATCACAGGCGCCACGACCTTCAGACGAGCGTGCCCCACTGCGAAACGAGGGCAGCGCTCTCGGTTCTTATGGTGGCCCGGAAAGGGGCAAGTTCGGCGACATCGACGTTTCTGGCCCAATCGCCGCCGCACTGGCCGATATGGGGTACGAAACCCCGTCGCCGATCCAGCTGGAAGCCCTGCCGGGCTGTCTTGAGGGACGCGACCTCGTCGGGCAGGCCATAACAGGGTCCGGCAAGACCGCCGCGTTCAGTATCCCGATATGCGAACGGGTCGATCCTTATGACCGTAACGTACAGGCTATTGTCCTGGTCCCGACACGCGAACTTGCGATGCAGGTGACGCAAGAGGTCGAGCGCATCGGCAAGTATCGCGGGATCACCGTTTGCGCCGTTTACGGCGGGCAGCCGATAAACCGCCAGCTTGTTCAGCTCGAACGCGGCGCCAACGTCGTCGTCGGTACCCCCGGCCGGATCATGGATCACATGGGCAGGGGGACTCTGGACCTGCAACACGTCCGGGTTGCGGTGTTGGACGAGGCGGACGAGATGTTGGACATCGGGTTCGCAGAAGACATGGAATTCATCCTTCGGCGGACGCCGCGGTCACGGCAGACGCTGCTGTTCTCGGCCACCGTCCCCGGCTTCGTAAAGCGCCTGATTCGACGCTACCAGGACGATCCGATGTGGATCCAGTTAGGTGCCGAGATTCAGACCGTGGACGAGGTGGATCAGATCTACTTCGAGGTCGCAGAACGAGACAAGCAGACGGCGCTGGGTCTTGTCCTTGATGACATGTCCAACGACTACCGGATGCTCGTGTTCCGGCGGACGCAGATCGGAGTGGACCGGCTCGCCCGGGCGCTCAAGTCACGAGGCTTTGGAGCGATGGGGCTGCACGGGGGGCTGTCGCAGGGGGAGCGCAACCAGGCGATGGGCATGTTCCGCGCCGGGGAGCTTCCGATTCTTGTATCGACCAATGTCGCCGCCCGCGGAATAGACATTCCGGAAATCACCCATGTTGTGAATTACGACATGCCGGACAACGTCGAGGAGTACGTCCACCGTATTGGCCGCACAGCGCGCATGGGCCGTCGCGGTTACGCCGTGACCTTCATGGCGGAGTGGGACTTTGAGGGCTGGGAGAAGATACGGGCGCACGTCGGCGACGACAAACTGATCCAGGGCAAACTGCCACTCTACGATTAGGCTGCCCCCCGGTCCTCGTACTGAGGACCGCTTTAGCGCCCCGAGGCTCTCGAAGGGCCGGGTTACGCGTCAGCGCGCTGGCGGACTGATAGCCGTTCTCGTGGCCGGGGTGGGGCTTGCTCAGCCCGTCTCGATCTTCGTCAGCGCAGATGCTCCACGGTGATTTCGTCTCCGACGGTAATCCGGGTCAGGTCTTCCCCTGTCAGGAGCGGACCGTCATACGTCTCGCGCGTCTGCGATTCCAGTGTCGCAACGGTAACCCCGGCCAACAGGATGACGTGTGAGTAAACCGCCAGGCGCGGGCGAGTCTTGTTGAAAATGGCTCCCGCCTGTTGTGGTGTGGTGTGATGCGCAATGATCCGTTCGTACTGGTCCGGCTCAGGAGCGTCGTCCTTGTTGCCGCAAATTACCTCATGAATCAACAGGTCTGCGCCTGTCCCATGTTCGACGATGGAGTCAGTGGGACGTGTGTCTCCTGAGAGAATCACGCTTCGACCCGCGTATTCGACTTTGAATCCAAGGGCCGGATGGATGGGCCGGTGGTCGACGTAAAAAGCGGTGACGCGAACGCCGGCCTCGTCGAACACCACGCCCGGTTCGATGTCATGGCTCTCGTTCGCGTTGTGGTGAATCTGCATTTCGGACGCTCGTACGCGCTCGTCAAACTCAAATGTCCGATCCATGTTCGACATCATCGCGGTTGTTCCCTCAGGGCCCCAGACACGAAGTGGACCTTCCCGCCGCCCGAATGTGGTGAACCAGCCCGAGATGTAGAAGTCAGGGATTCCCACTACATGATCAGAATGGAGATGTGTCAGGAATAACTTGTTGATTCGGCCCGGGTGCAGTCCGGTTTCGTGGAGTCGGATGCCCGCACCACGACCGCAGTCGACAAGTAGGTACTCATCGCCGGCGCGAATGAGAGTGCTGGTCGAGAAACGCCCGGGTACGAAGATCGGCGAGCCGGTACCGAGAAGCGTTACTTCTAAAACATCACTGCCCATTGTTCTGCCTCATTTCCCTCGCGTTGAAGCCCCGCCCGCTCGTCCCGGGCCTACCCGTCCCGGGTGCGGATTCTCTCCCGCCAGCGCGTGCCGCACGTCCTCCGCCCATATCACCTCGGCATCGTCCTCCGGCGTATAGCCGAGGACTCGCATCGAGTTTTCGATGGACCAGAAGCGACGGGTGTTTTCACTCACGACGTAGCAGACGATGAAGGGCACGCCGTCCGCGTTGGTGATGTCCTCGGTTTCGATGGCTCGGGTGACGAATTGACGCCAGTCGCGCGGGCTTATGTACGCGGCAAGATCACGCTTGTAGCGGTTCATATCACCGCCGTAATCGGCCAACTCTACCGGCCGGGGCGCGCCTATGCGCATAGACACGACATCCATCTTGCGTCCGATATCGCCGTTAGCGAACAGGAAGGCGAGCTGCTCGTACGAAA
Organism: uncultured Dehalococcoidales bacterium; assembly: GCA_964474025.1. Classification (GTDB taxonomy): domain Bacteria; phylum Chloroflexota; class Dehalococcoidia; order Lucifugimonadales; family Lucifugimonadaceae. The sequence continues at coordinate 192,412 of CAYYRD010000002.1, forward strand.
GCTTGGCCCAGCCGTAGAAGGAAGCCGAGAACGGTGCGTCATCCGGGTGGACGAAATCCTGCAGGCGCGTGTGGATACGGTTCTGTTCCGTCCAGCTCGTCACGGCATTGGATGTGGCGATCAGAACCCGGCGCACGCCGGCCCGGTGGGCGCAGTTGAGGACGTTGAAGGTCATCTGGATGTTCTGCATCTCGATCGGAAATCGCTCGAGGGGCGGCACGGCGTTACCGAACATGCCGCCGGGGTTCTTGTAGGCGAGGTGTATGACGGTATCGACACCCTCGAATACGTTCTCGTACTTCGAGGTATCGGAATCGATCAAATCCCGGACAACGACATCGGGCCGGGGATCGCCGTCTCGCTTCCTGACCGCATCGACCAGCGAGAGATCGAATCGGTCGGCCAGTCCCTCGCACAGCATCCCTGCAAGGTAACCGGCCCCGCCGGTGATCAGGACTTTGCGTTTGTCTGCCACGTGAGTCTCCGTGAATCAGGGCTCGTGCGTCTGGATAAAGTGTCTGAATTGGAGGGAACGCTGGTCTCCCTCACCCCAGCCCTCTCCCGCTGGGAGAGGGAGCAAGATTGTCGTCATCCCGGGTATATATGCTTATCCTGACCGAAGCGGAGGGACCTTCACCAGAAGACCCTCGGACAGAAACACTTCCAGTTGGGGGTCTCGGTTCTCTCTCACCCCAACCTTCTCCGCTAGTTGCGGGGGTTTTGGGGAACGCCATCAAGCCTCTGAAATGTCCCAGCCGTCCAGCGTGTAGTAGCCGACTCGCGGGAGATCAACGACCGCTTCCAGTCCCTGTGCTCTCTTGAGACGCTGGATGTTAAACAGGTGCGTGATCAGTTCGAAATACATGTGACGGAACGTGCCCTCCATCGTGAGGACTGAGATGCCGGTCTCGGTGTTGCGGTCGATCCCGGTCGGGTGGGCGTTGATCATGAGGTCCCAGTGCGGTCCCTGTTCTGCCTCGATAGTCATGTTGCGCATCTGGTCGACCGTGTAAGACTCGAGCGCCGCCCGGGCCAGTGCCAGCGCGTTATCGAGCGCACGCGTGATGTCGTCGATGTCCCTGAACAGGTTCTCGTCCAGCGCCCGGTCTGTCTCGGACGCGGCCAGCGCCGTGACCTGAGATTCATCCAGCCCCGATCCATCCGGGAAGAGTTGATCTCCCCAGCGCAACAGCATCCAGCGGTACAGCATGGACGCCATGTGGCTGGTCTGCCTGCGGACACTCCACTCGGCCCAGTCGAACTCGTCCGAGATCCAGTCAAGTTGCTCTTCGGTCAATCCCTCGATCTCGGTGTGGATTGATGCGCCGACCTCCCAGAAACCGGGAAGCAGAGATCGGCCTGTCTCGGGCTGCGTGGCATCGCCGGTCAATCGTCATCGCCTTTCGCTGGTGTGGGTGCGCGGAGTCTCGGATGGAGCGTGGCGGCTGTCAAATGGCTGGCCGATCAACCGGCCGATGACGCGTCCGAATCAACCCCGGCGCTGGTAGGCTTGCCCGATGCCGAACAAGAACTGGTTCAAGGGCAACCTGCACACCCACACGTCCGCCAGCGAACGCGGACCGGGAGACACGGCGCCCGAGCATGTTTCCGAGTGGTATCACGATCACGGTTACGACTTCCTCGTTCTGTCGGACCACAACCACCGCACAATCCTTGACGGCTCGGACACCGAGCGCGCCCGGTGGCCCCATCTGATCCCGGGCGAAGAGATCTCGGCGGTATTCAACGAGGCTCCCATCCATCTGGGCGGGATCGGGACCCGTGAACTGGTCGGTCCGCACGAGAGTGACACACTTGTCGGGACGATACAGGCGAACATCGACGCCATCAAAAAGGCCGGCGGTCTCGCCACGCTCAACCATCCGAACTTCAAGTGGTCCTACGGTGACAGGGAGATCATAGCTACCCACGGAGCCTGGGCGATGGAAGTGTTCAATGGCCACCCCGGCGTGAACAATTTGGGCGGCGGCGCGAGCCCCAGCACAGAATCGATCTGGGATCGCGTACTGGTGTCAGGGCGACGGATGTTTGGCGTGGCGACCGACGACGCGCACCACTTCCAGGGTGAGTTCGGGCCGCGCAAATCGAACCCCGGCCGCGGCTGGATTTCGGTAAAGGCGGACGAGTTGTCTGACGAGTCGTTGCTGGAAGGGATGTCATGCGGCGACTTCTACGCTTCAACTGGCGTGAGCTTTGCCGAGTTGGAAATCCGTGGCCGGGAGATCGTGATGGAGATCGAGCCGGATACCGCCCTCCAGCTCAAATACACGGTCGTGTTCACAGGCCCCAACGGCCGGGAGTTGTGGACGACAACCGGCGAGTCGGCCCGATTTACGCTATCTCGGATAGACGACTACGTCCGAGCAACGGTATACGCCTCAAACGGAGAGAAGGCGTGGACACAGCCGGTGTTCGGGGATGGCTGAGCGCATGATCGCTTCGATGAGCCAGTCGATCAGGGGACCGTTTTGAAGATCACAAATGTCCGTCTCAGGAAGCTGACAGGCACGGCTAAGTGCGACCCCGGCTTCGTCGAGGATCGGGTCGTGATGCCGATCGATGTGTATCCGGAGCATCGGCTGCTTGAACGGGCAGCCCTGCCCCGGGTTGATGACAGTCATGTACGAGTTGAAGGGCTGTTCATGCAGATCGAGACGGATGAGGGTGTGTCCGGAATTGCCGGTCCGCTGCTGGGTGATCACCTTGGGCAGATCGTTTCTGATCGGTTGACGCCGATGATTCTCGGCCGCGACCCGCGATCGACCGAGTTGCTGTGGGATCAGATGTTCAGACAGTCGCCGGACGGCAGGCTCGGCGATACGTTGATGGCCATCAGCGCCGTGGACTGTGCCCTGTGGGATCTGAAAGGCAAGGCGCTCGGCGAGCCGGTTGCACGGTTGCTCGGCGGGCCGACGCGCGACAGGGTTCCGGCGTACGCGTCGATGATTAGCTCATCAACGGACGACCTCGGGCTGGTACGTGAGCGCGCAGGGGAGTGGAGTGGCAGGGGATACCGGGCGCAAAAGTGGTTCTTTCGGCACGGCCCCGGTTCCGGTATTGACGGGATCGACAAGAACGTGGCGCTGGCGCGCACCCTGCGGGAAGCGGTCGGCGACGGTTACGACCTGATGTTTGACGCATGGATGAGCTGGGACCTGCCGTACGCCCTGAAGATGGTGCGCCGGCTTGAGGAGTTCGACCCGCGATGGCTCGAGGAGCCGCTGATGCCGGACAGGCTGGACGGACATGCCGAACTTCGCCGGCACACGAGCATCCCGATCTCCGGCGGCGAACACACTATGACCCGATGGTCGTTCAAAGCCGTTGCCGAGGCGCGTGCGATGGATATCCTGCAGCCCGACATCTACTGGACCGGCGGCATTTCGGAGGCGCTCAAGATCGCGGCCCTTGCGTCCGCCCACGACTTGCAGGTGATGGTGCACGGGTTCAACAACCCGGCGAACCTGCACTTCAGCGCCGCTATGTCTCCATCGTTGACGCCGTTGCAGGAGAATCAGGTGCTCTGGAGCCCGCTGTTCCAGCACTTCCTGAAAGAGCCAGCGCAGCCCGTCGATGGCGACTTCATAGCGCCGGCCGCGCCCGGGATGGGCATGGAGCTGGACCCGGACAAGATCGAATCAGAGATGGTGGTGACGGCCGGGGCGTGAGTGCGACTCGCAATGCGATGATGGGCGGTCCTCCCCGCCAGGATCTTTTTCATTCCCGGGTGGTCCCTTCTGCAAACGGGAGAAACCCCCTCTGAGGTTCTCGAAGGATCTTGATGTGGGTCGTTCAGCGGTCTTCGCTCGATGGCATCCGGGTGAACAGCGCCAGGACCGCCGCACCCGCAGCGACGGCAGCCGTGACCACGAACACGCTGCCCAGCCCGGAACCGTCCGCCACCATGCCCGCGGCCAGCGGCCCGGCCAGTACGCCCACCCCGTACGCCGACTGGTACAGGCCCATCGCCGTGGCGCGCAGCCCGGGAATCGCGGTCAGCGCTACGAGCGCCATGAGCGCCGCCGAGAGCACGCCGTGGCCCAGCCCGGCGACTCCCTGTATGAGAAAGAGTGGGGCGGGGGTGTCGGCGAGCGTGACAGCGGCGGTGGCCAGTCCAACGATGACCAGTGACCCGGTCACGCCGGCCCGGTATCCGATGCGGGCGATGATCACCGGTGCTATCAGCGTCCCTGCCATCGCCGCGCCGAGCGTGAAGGTCGTGATGTAGCCAATGGTGGAGAGTGACGCGCCGATGCTCTCGGCATAGACCGGGACGAAGGCGAAGTAGGTGGCGAAGGCGACGAACTGCACACCGATCCCGATCACGGCGAGACGCAACAGGGGTCCGGAAAACGCAACCCGCCTGACTGTTCCGAAGCCGTAGCGTTGCGTTTGCTCAAGGCGGGTTTCGGGTGCTGACAGCATCAGAGCAGTGCCGATGGCCCCGGCGCCGACCGAACCCCAGAAGGTGGCGCGGACTCCCCAGAAATCCGCGACAACCCCGCCCGAAAAAGTTCCGAGCACCAGTCCGGCGGCCCAGACGGTCATGATCCGGGACATCGCTTTTGCGGTGTTGTCAGGGCTGTAGTAGGAGGAAAACAGGACGGTGATCGCCACCCATCCGGCGACGGACGCGCCCGTCAGCAGCCGTGCCGCAAGCAGCGCGGCCGTGTTCGGCGCGAGCGCCAATCCGAGGCCGCCTACGGTCGCCAGCACAAGCGAGCCAACGGCAAAAGGCTTACGTCGTCCGATCAGGTCCGCCCCGATGCCTATGGGTAGCCTGAGCACGACCTGGCCAACCGCAAACCCGGCGATCACCGCCCCGATCATTGTGTTGCTCGCCCCGAGTTCGGCCGCGCGTAGTGGCAGGAAGGGGACATACAAGTAGAGCGACAGGTACAGGAAGAGAGTCGCCACGGTGACGATGATGATCCCGCGGCGAGCCTCGGAGTCCGTCAGGCCGGGACCGGATCCCGACGTGGCCGATGGCGCGCTAGTGTGGACGGTCATTATCTTGAAGCGACTCTACGGCGGGGCGAGGGTGGGTCGATAACGGGACTTCTCCCTCACCCTAACCCTCTCCCGTTGGGCGAGGGAACACCTCACTCGGGCGTATTCGGGATCCGGCCCATCACCACCAACGCTCCACCCACGGTTGCAACGGCGGTCGAGAGGTAGAACAGGACATCGATGTTGATGTTGTCGGCAACGACGCCGGCCACGGCGGGGCGGACGGAACAAACCCGGGATGTCATTCGTCTTCAATAACGAACGACTTCGCAACCAGTACTTTGGAGATCGAAGATGAAGCTCGGCATGGGATCGTTGCTTGCCGCGACGGTGATGGCGCTACTTGTGGGTGGAATCGCGTGCGGCAGCGATGAAGAAAGCCCGATTCCGGAGGGCAGCGTGACCACGCCAACGATAACGCCGGCGTCTACGTCCATGCCAACGGCAACAACGACGCCTGAATCTACGCCCAGGCCGACGGTCATGCCGACATCTACTCCCACGCCGGCGGTCGCGCCCATGCCGACGGGCGTACCCACATCTGTCCCCACGCCAACGGCCACTCCGATGCCTGCGGCTACACCCATGCCCGCGCCGACATTCACGCCGACACCTGAAGTCCAACCGACCCAACCCGCTCAGACTTCCCCCGTAGTTTTCGAGTATGACTTCGAAAGCGACGACAATGGGTGGGAAACCGGGTTCGCTGACCTGCCGGTGAACTGGACTCAGGATATTTACGAACTGGATTCCGGGTATCGCGATCTGCCGTCCGGTGTCACCGGCGGCGGTGGGATGTACCTGCAGGGCCACAACCGCAGTGACGATCTGTTCGCCTATCTGACCCGGCAGGTCGACGGACTGGCACCGTCAACTGAATACCGGATCGATGTCAGTGTTGACCTCGTCACGAACGTTCCCGGTGGGATGATGGGGATCGGAGGTTCGCCCGGCGAAAGCGTATTCGTGAAAGTCGGCGCTGCGTCCGGCGAACCGGTCGTTGCCGACGACGGCGCCGGGCACCTCCGGATAAGCACCGACAAGGGCAACCAGGCCTCCGATGGCAGTGAGATGGTCACCATCGGCAACGTTTCTCATCCCGATGTGCTCGGCGACGAATACAGGGTGAAAACTCTAGAGAACGAATTCAGCCCGTTATCAGTATTTTCAGACGTTGACGGACAAATCTGGCTGATCGTCGGACTGGACTCAGGTTTCGAAGGCCTCAGCGCTCACTACTTCAGCGGGATTCGCTATCAACTGACGGCCGCCGACTAGTCACTATTTCGCGGCGTCACCGCAACGGATGAGGGGACGGCGGGGTTCCCTTGCTCACTCCGTCGTCTTCGGAATGCGGCCCATAAGCACGAGGAGTCCGCCGGCTATCGCGACCCCTGTCGACAGGTAGAACACTGCATCGATGTTGATGTTGTCCGCCACGACCCCGGCCACGATAGGTCCGGCGATCATGCCGGTGGCGTACACGGCCTGGAACATGCCCATCGCGGTGGCGCGCGCAGCCGGGGCGACCGCGAGCACGGCCAGTGTCATGAGCATCGCCGCTTCCACGCCGCGGCCGAATCCTCCGACGAACTGGCTGACGCCCAGCCCGAGCACGCCGTCCAGCGCGGGAACGACCACGGCCGAGATGGCCATGAGCGACAACCCGGTGAGGATCGCTGCCGGGTTGCCGATCCTTCGCGCTATGTAAGGGGCCAGGATGGTTCCGAGCACGCCGCCCGCGAACATCGCCGTGCTTATGTAGCCGATCTGGGACTCCGTGCCGCCGATCTCCTGGGCGTAGATCGGAACGAAGGTGAACGTGGTCGCGAAGGTCACGAAGTGGGCGAACACCGAGATGACAGAGACGCGGACCAGCAGCGGTGTGCGTGCGATAGCGATGAAGGTCGCGCGTGAGTAGTCCTTGCGTTCGCCCATCGGCGGCTCCGGCGCCATGAGCAGCAGGACGAAGCCGATGCTCCCCGCGATAACGCCGGAATAGAAGGTCGCCGCAGGGCTGATCAGCTCGGCGATCCAGCCGCCGACCAGCGTCGCCAGCACGAGGGCGATCCCGTTGACGGCCATGATCCGGGACATCGCTCCCGCGGTGCCCTGTGCCGAGAAGTAGGAGGCGTACAGGATGCTGAGCGCCACCCAGCCCGCGCCGGCGATTCCGGTGATGGTCCGGGCAAAGAACATGTTGAGCGGGTTGGGGGACACGCCGAGCCAGAGCGCGCCGAGGATTGCCGAACCGATAGCGGCCAGCGCGAACGGCTTTCGCCTCCCCAGTAGATCGGAACCCACGCCGATCGGTATCCGGAGGGCGACCTGGGCGATAGCGTAGGACGCGATCACCGCGCCCACCATCGTGTTGCTCGCGCCGAGGTCCTGCGCACGGATCGGCAGGAACGGGACGTACAGGTAGAGCGACCCCCACATGAAAAATGTGGCCGCCGTTACGAGAATGATTCCCCGGTTGCGCTCCGCCCGGCCCAGTCCCGTCGTCGCAGGGACCATCGCCGTGGCGGCTTGTCCGCTAGCCGCCTCCGCCCGCCTGGGCCCAGTGCGGGTCCGGGTGCGCTGCCATGTATTCGGTGTCCAGCTCTACTCCGAGTCCCGGCTTCTCTGGGAGCGTGAACCGGTCGCCCACGAACTCGATCGGCTCCTTGAGCACTTTGTTGTACAGATCGGCGGTTGGCGGTCCAGTTTCGAGCCGATAGAAGTTCGGCGTCGCCATCATGACGTGTGCGCCTCCCACCACGTTCAAAGTACCCAGAGCGTCGTGCGGGCTGATCGGCACGTAATAGGTCTCTGCTAGCGTGGCGATCTTTCGCATCTCGGAGATCCCGCCGGTCCAGCAGATGTCCGGCATGATGTAGTTAGCGAGACCTTCTGACAACACGTCTGCGAAGTCGTACCGCGTGTACAGCCGTTCGCCCACGCACAGGGGAACATCGGTCCCGTTTTTCACCTGCCGGAGGGCGTTGATGCTTTCCGGTTGGACCGGCTCCTCGAACCAGTTCAGATTCACGTGTTTCATGCGGTTGCAGAGCTCGATAGCGGTGGGCACGTTGAAGTTGCCGTGTGCGTCGATCATCAGGTCGATGTCCGGGCCGACCTCTTCCCGTATAGCGGTCATGACATCGACGCCAAGCTGTGCGCCCGCCGCGGAGATACGGCCATCCATGTAACGGCGGTGGTGCTGGCCCATTTCGTTCGAAAAAGGATCGGTCTTGAGTGCGGTGTGGCCCATGTCCACCAGTTCACGGGCGTGTTGCGCCGCGGCGTCCGCATCGTCCTGATGCCCTACGTGCGTGTAGAGCTGGATGCTGTCCCTGACCTTGCCACCCAGCAGTTCGTAGACCGGCGCCCCGAGGGCCTTGCCCTTGATGTCCCAGAGCGCCATGTCGATACCGCTGATGACGGAAGTGACCAGCCCGCGCGGGCCAAGCGTGGTGAACCTTCGGTAAAGGTTGTGCCAGATGCGCTCGATCTCGTTGGCGTTCTGGCCTATCAATCCCTCTGCGAAGTCCGCTCCCTGCACCGTTTCACGGACCAGCTCCACCATGCGGGCGACCATGATCACGCCGCCGCCGCCGGAGTTGGTCGCCTCGCCGAATCCGGTGATGCCTTCGTCGGTGTTGACCTCGACAAAAATCCAGGACCGGTTCGCTGCGACACGAGTCGGCCAGACCTTGATATCGGTGATCTTCATGCGGGTTTGAATCCTGACGAGGTGACCTGTTGTGAACGATGGCCCGTTGTGCGCCGCGCAACTGACCGTATTGATTGTTCGCGCTTCTCACTCATCCTGCGCCTTCTCCCGCCGGGAGAAGGAAACCTCCTCTCCCACCGGGAGAGGATTGAGGCGAGGGAGAACGCTGTGCTACCTGGGCATTTGTATTGCGGGCGTGTTCCAACAACAAACCCGCCCGTTTCAAGAGCGGCGCCATCATACAGGCGTGATGCCCGGATATTTGTGAGCGGAACATGGGGATTGAAGGACGGATATCGGGTATCGCTGTGCTAGACTCCGCGCCGCTTGGATAAAGCTGTTACGGCCCTGCGTGGTGGGGCCCGGAAGTAACCCCGGTTCGTCAACCAGTCAGCCCGTTAGAAGGTCCTACCGATGAAGTTCTGCTACGCAAACCGCCGCCACGCCCTGTATCCGGACAGCCAGCCCAACTGGGACGTCAAGGCTGAGGACTACACAGACCAGTTTCTCGGCAAGTGCCAGGACATTGGCATGGACGGCATGGAGATCGGATTCCAGGCGCTGGAGGCGCTCGGGTCTGAAGCTAAGGTCAAAGACTTCGGCAAGCGCCTGGCAGACCACGGCGTTCCGGCGATGGCCATCAGGTGTGGCGGTTCTCTGACCGCTGCGAAGGGTTTCAAGGACAACCGAGATCGTCTGCATCGGATGGTCGACACCGCACAGGCGGTCGGCGCGGATGTCATCAACGGCGCGCTTGGCGCTCCCGCACGCTACCCGGGCAAGCCCGGAAGTAGTACCGGTTGGACCGTGGCGCAAGACTCCAGCCGGGACGCCATGATCTACGATTACGAACGACTGGCGACGGAGTTGCAAGGCGCGAGCGACGCCGCCGCCGACAAGGGGGTCACGATTGCGGTGGAAGTCCACCAGAACACACTCGTGGACAACTCCTGGTCGGCACACCTGATCAAGGACCTCGTGGATCGAGACAACTTCGGCATCAACCCGGACCTGGGTAACGTGTACTGGACCTACGACACGCCGGAAGAGACTACCGACGCGCACATCAAGTCGGTCGCCCCCATCTCGGTGTACTGGCACTGCAAGAACCTATTCCGGGTCAACCATCCTGAGAACGAGCGTTCGGTGTTCCTCCGCGTCGCTATCCCTGACGGCGAGATCGACTACCGCTACGCCATCACGGCGATGGTAGAGGCGGACTACCAGGGCTACATGGCCATCGAGGGCGCGTGGGCCGGCGACCAGTGGCTCGCCGACGGACGGAGCGTTGAATACGCGAAGTCTGTAATGGCCGACATCGATGCCGGAAGGGGTTAGGGCCGAGGGGGATTCCCGATAGAGAAACTGCTTGAGGGGGCGGGCTTCGGCCCATTCCCGGGCGGCTCTTCGAAAATCTCATGGCGCGTCCGAGAAACCGGGGGTCTTCGAAAACCCCGGGGTGCATCCGCCTCACGATCTGTTGATCTGACGATGGTTGTTGAGGCCGGCTCTCGCCTGTTCCCTGAGGTTCTCGAAGGGCGGGCGTAGCCCCATACGCCCCTGCAACGGTCGGATTGCGATCGGAGCCAGAGGAGAAGCAGAACCAATGAAATACTGCTACGCCAACAGGCGCCAGGCTGCATTCCCCGATGTGCACAGCACCTGGACGGCCGCCCCTGAGCACTTCACGGATGGCTGGCTTCGTGCCGTGAGCAACGACGCGTACGACGGGCTTGAGGTGGGAGCGAACACGCTAGACCTGCTGGACGGTGACGCCGGTGTGGAAGGCTTCAAAGAGCGACTCGAAGGCTACGACCTTCCGATAGTCGCCGTTCGTGCGGGTGGGTCGTTGATCGAAGCGAAGTCGGCGATCCGCAACCTGGGCGTCATGCGCCGGAGCGTGGACTACGCCGAGGCGGTCGGCTCGTCACTGGTTGTCGGAAACCTGATGGCGCCGCAACGCTATCTGCCGGCAGGGTGGGAGCCGACCGGGCAAATCTACTCCCAGGATTCGTCTCGGGACGCCTCAATCTATCTATATGAACGAGTGGCAGATTCGATACGTCCGGTTTGCGATGCGGCCGCTGATCGCGGGATCACGATCGCCATAGAGATGCATCACGCCTCTCCTGTGGACAATTCGTGGTCGGCGCGGTTGCTGTGTGATCTCGTGGATCGTCCCAACTTCGGCATCAATCCGGACATCGGCAATGTGGCGTGGGCCTACCACGAGGCGGAAGAGACGCCGGAAGCCAACGTGAGGGCACTCGCAGGCATATCCGTTTACTGGCACTGCAAGAACGTGGCGCGGGTGGTCCACCCGGAGAACGAACGCGCGGTGGCGTGGAAGGTTTCGCTGGAGGACGGCGAGATGGATTACCGCTTCCTGATGACTGCCATGGTCGAAGCAGGGTACGACGGCTACGTGGCGATCGAGGGTGGCCGGGTAGGGGACCAGTTTGAGATGGACACCCGTAGCCTGAAATACATGCGGGGGCTGGAGGCGGAGATCAAGACGACTGCCGGGTGATTACGCGGCTCACAGAAGCGTCTCAGGACATCGCCATCTTCGGGCGTCCCGCCAGCATCATGAACGCCGCCCCGCTCAAAAACATGACGATCGTGATGCCGAACGCCAGGTCGTAATTGTCGGTCTTATCGAAGATGATTCCGGCCATGAGTGGACCGATCACTACCGGGATCACGCCGGCCATGTGGATGACCCCGAGAATGCTGCCGAAATGACGTATTCCAAATGCCTCGGCCACGGTGAGCGGGATCAGTGCGCCAATCCCGCCGAAACCCAGGCCGAACACGACGGCGGCGACCCACGCCAGATTCGATCCGTCAGCAACTATGAAGAGGACAAGCCCTGAGGACTGAATCATCAGGCTCATCACGGCCGACCACCGGGCGGTGATCGTTTCACTGAGCCGGCCAAATCCGAGTTTGCTCACGATTCCGCAGGCGGCGACTATGGAAAGACCGGCGGCGGCCTCATTCTTGGAAAACCCCTCGGCTTCAAGGTGCGGGATCAACTGCGTGAGTACCGCGGTGTAAGTGAACATCGCCGCGTTCAGGCCAAGCGTGATGAAGTAAAAGGACTTCATGCGCAGGGCCTGCCGCATGGAGTAACCGGCCGCCGCCGCGGCTGCGGTCGCGGCGTCCAGACCGGGGGGAGCCCAGCGTTTATTTCGCTCCCCGGCGACATCCTCGGGACGATCTCGTATGAGGTACCAGGCGGCGACCGCAATGCCGAGGATGATGATGCCGAACACGGCATAACCCCAGCGCCAGCTTGCAATTGCGATCACGAAGGCGCCCAGCGGGACCATGGTCAACCCGCCAAAGTTGTTACCGGCCGTGACGATCCCCATCATCCGCCCGCGCGTTCGCGCAAACCAGACGGATATGAGCCGGCCGGCTGGCATGACGGTCGCGCCCGGGAACCCTATGAAAAGGAGAAGGCTGAACAGGTAGAACTGGGTCAGGAAGGTGAAGTGCCAGTCCGGTTGCCAGACCAGGAAATTAGGGGACACGTTGATCGTCACGTTGCCGGCGTCTGTCATTACCGCCCGCGACAGAAATCCGGCTGCGAGGAACAGAAGGGAGATGACCATCACGGGCCGCGCTCCGAACCGGTCCATCCATCGACCGACGAGTGGAGACATGAATCCGGTGGTCAGCCCGAGTGTCAGGGAGAAGTTGATCTGGGTGCGCGTCCAGCCGAACTCTTCTTCCAGCGGCACCACGAAGGATCCGAACGCGTACTGGGCCATGCCGATGGCGAATCCGGAGGACAGGAACGCGACGCCGGCGATCGGCCAGCCGCGGTATATGCCGGTCCGCGCGACGGCGGATTCCGGGGAGTCCGCCCGGGCGGAATCGGCGGTCGATGCCTCCCCGGCCTCGATGCCCGGGGAGTCGGTGGCTGGTATGGGTTCTCTCCGTAGGCTGGTTTCTTCGTACGGCCCAGTGCGCCGGTGTGTTGGCGAGACCGGAGGTTGATCGACCCATACAGCTTCGCAAACCCGTTCATATCAGCATAGCAAAGGCGGATGCGGATGGACCCGGCGAGCCCGAACGAAGTTTGTGAATCAGTAATCGCCGGTTGTGATTATTCACCGCGAGGGATAAAACCAACTTCATCCTGAACTCGATTCAGAATCGGGTCTCAGTCCAACCACCTGCGCGGGAGGGCACTTCTGCACACGGGCTGGATTTTTCTTGAAACGGAATGCGCGGATCCTGAATCAGTTCAGGATGACGTTGATTAGATCCAGGATGGCATTGAACAAATCTTGAATGACGTTGATAGAGTCCGGGGCGACTCTGGCTACTCTCGGCGCTTACGAGCCGACGTTCTGTTTGCCGGGCCTCGCAAGTAGAAGCATCGGGATGCCGATGGCCGCCATCCCCGTTCCCAGGAACAGGATCAGCTGGTAACTACCCGTGAGATCGAACACCACCCCGGCGAGGGGAGGTACGGGCAGCACGGCGAGCGCTGTAACGGATTTGAACGCCCCGAGTATCGAACCGTATGCGCGCAGCCCGAAAAGCTCGACGATCGCCAGGGCGTACAGGACACCGAGGGCGCCGAATCCCGCGCCGAACAGCGCCACTGCCGGCCAGACAAGCGCCGAACCGCCGGCGATCGCCAGCATCAGCGTCCCACTCATGATCATGAGCATGCTGAGCGCGAGAGTCCTGCGACCAGTCCAGCGTTCGGCGAACCGTCCAAGGATCAATTTGCCGGGCAGGCCGCCGAACGACACCACGGCGAGCGCGGCCGTGGCCCGGCCATCGGATAGCCCTTCGTTCTGCAGATGGGGAATGAGTTGCGGGAACATCACCATCTCTGTCATCGCCGACGATACGAAGACGCCCATGAGCGAGTAAAACGCTATCGAGCGGAGTGCGCTGGATAAGGGCATGTCCGGTTCATTCGACGTTGCGCCGCCGGGTTCGGGACGGCGCCGCGGTTCCCGGATGAGGACCAACGCCGCAATCGCGGCAAGCACGAACAACGCGGAAAGGACGAAGAATCCTGTCTGCCATCCGGACATGGCTACCACGAGCGCTATCGCTGGAAGAATCGTCAGGCCGCCGACCTGGTTTCCCGCCCCGGTGATGGCGAGGGTTCGTCCCCGGGTGCGAACAAACCAGCTTGAGATGAGGCGATCCGTCGTCACCGCGGTTGCGCCGGGCAAACCGATCCCGACGATCGCGGTGAGCGCATAGAAATGCCAGAGGTCGGTCATGAAGGGTCGCAGACCGAGCCCGAGCGCCACCAGTAGCAACGAAGCGACCATCGCCGCGCGTGCGCCGAGGCGATCTGCGGCGGCACCGATCGGGGCCACCAGGAAGCTGACGAGGAGCGCGGCGGTGAGCGCGCCCGAGACTTCGGTACGGTTCCAGCCGAACTCCTGTTCAAGTGGCTCCACAAACAGGCCGAACGTGAGCATGACACCGCCGACCGCGAGCGAGTTCGCTAGGAACACGACGGCCGCCACGATGTAACGATGGGAGATCCCGGAACCCGGGTGTTCGTCCTGATCTGATCCGGCACGCAGCTCAGCCGTTATGTACGTTCCCTTCAGATTGCTGCGCCGACATCGTCGTTCTTGAGACAAAGTTAATGCACTAGCTCGTTCGACTCGTAATAATTAATATCTGTCTTGAGATAATGTATACGGGAAGTTAATATAATGCAATAGATTATTAATTTTCTTGAAGTTTCACAGGGATGCACTGAATAATGGCAAAAGACTGGCAGGAACTGCTGAAGTTGACCGGGGGCGACACCTTCACGGTCGAACGCGTCCGCCTCGCCGATGGCGATACTGCTATCGAAGGAGGATTCGATCCACCGGCGCTGGCGATGCTGTCGCCGGACGATCTCGTATTCGTCATGGCCTTCGTCCGTAGCCATGGTTCCATCAAGGAGATGGAACGCGTCTTCGGGATCAGCTATCCGACGGTCAAGAACAGGCTCAACCGGATATCAGATGCGCTGCCGATGATCGAAAACGATCCGTCGCCTCCCCCATTCGACATCGGTCAGGACAGCGGCGAGGTGCTGGAGTTGCTGGCTCAAGGATCGATCACCGCCGCCGAGGCGATCGAGAGGCTGTCATGACGAACGAACCGGATCCGCGCAACAAGGTTCTCGATCTGTTGGCCGAAGGTAAGATTACGGCCGAAGAGGCGAAGCACTTGCTTGCGCTGGTGAGTGGCGCCGCGGCGCCTGATCCTCCGGATCGTGAGACGGACGGACGGGACCGGGCGAGAAGTGGGCGGGATAGGTCGCGACGCGCTCGCGCTCGTCGACGTGGTGACCTTCGCGAGCACTACCGCGACGGACCAGGCGGCGCCTACATCCGGGTGCGAGTCGATCCGCGGGCCGACGCCGGAGCCGACCCGAACGCGGATCGCTTGAACATTCGCGTGCCCATCGGCCTGATCAAGGCCGGGGCGCTGTTGACGTCGCTCATCCCGGGCCCGGCTGCGGATCGAGTGACGGAAGCGCTCGGCGAGCGAGGGATCGACCTGGATTTCAAGAACCTGAATGCAGATCGCCTGGACGAAATACTGGCCGACGGCGGCTTTGCGATCGACATCACGGAAGGCGACGTTCGAATCCGGATCAGCGTGGAGTAGGGGGTTGTTTGCCCCCTCTCCCGGTGGGAGATGGTTGGGGTGAGGGAGGATTAAAGATTTTCGGAACCCTCGTGTTTCGGCAGAGAGAGGTCGCGGTAACGGTCCCTCCGCTCCGGTCTGGCAACCCGAAGTGGTACCCACGTGTCCGGTCTAAAATGACACCCATGTCTCCGGTCGCACAGCAAAGGGGAAATCTCATCGTGCGGCAACGCCGGACGATGTTTTGCGAGGCAGGCGGATGTGAGGATGTTTGAGTGATATCGGCGCGTTTTGGGTGGACTGATGTCGCGGTGAAAGCCCCTCCGCTTCGGTCGGGATGACCGAGTGTGGGACATGCCGCCTCTTCCTGCGGGAGAGGAGTTAGTTGAGGTGCGATCGCTCGGAGAACGGCGTATTGCCAGAGCGCTATTAACCGTCCACATGTGTCCTGTCGGAACAAGCCCCGCCTCCCAAGGTGTTGTCGTGGGACAGACCCTTCGAGAACCTCAGGGTGGGTGGCTTTGGCGTACACCGATGGCGAACTCGGTTATCGAGCGTTGTACCGATAATGCGTCGGGCCCGCCGGCATCTGCTGGCTTGCGAACCAGCGCTCTACGTGAGGCTTCAGGTCGGCATTCAGGCGGGCGCGTTCCACCGCGAAGGGTTTCAAAGGACCGTCCAGAGACTCCCGGATTTGCGCTGCTATTTCCGTACGATCGAACTTCGTATGGACTCCGCCTCGTAACAGCACCTCGCCGTCCACGATCACCGTATCAACATCGGAACCCCTTCCCCGGTACACCAACGCATCCACGATATCGGTGCCAGGGTCAAGATAAGGCTCAGTGATCCGCTGCAGGTCAAGCAGCACCATATCGGCGCGTTTGCCGACCTCCAGCGTTCCCGTCTCGTCTCCAAAGAACGTCACCTTCGCGCCATTCCGGGTCGCCATATCGAGGATCTGATGCGACGAAGGGCTAGCCACGCCGACGCCCGGTTCGCGATGGATCTTCTGGGCCAGCCGCATCTCCTGAAGGACGTCGTTGTCGTCATTGATCCCGGCCTCATCGATACCTATCGCCACGTTGACGCCACGCTCAAGGAGTCGGTTGATCGGTGCGATGCCGCTGTTGAGACGGAGGTTTGAACTGGGGTTGTGACAGATCGACGTTCCGGTCTCGGCGAGGAGGTCGATATCGGAATCGGTCAGCCAGACGCCGTGGGCGCACGACAACTCGGGCCCCAGGAACCCGAGATCGTCCAGGTGCGCCAGCGGCGTCTTCCCCCAGTGCTCGTCGCCGTAGGTCTTCTGGTAGGCGGTTTCCTGGAGGTGGATGTGCAGTCCGGTGGAGTGGCGGGTGGCGAAATCTTTGATCGCTACCAGGTACTCGTCGGAGCACCAGTGGACGTTATGCGGGCTTATGAAAATTCGGGTCCTGTCTGACGCCTTGTTGGCGAACAATTTTTCGCTGGCTGACAGGTGGTCTTCCAGCGTGATCGGCCGTGCGCTCATGCCCTTCCGTGCACGATCCGCCAGGGCAGGCGGCAAAGATGCGATGAACACATCATCGTCCTGCGACGTGAAGAAATGCTGGTCACGGTTGTACAGCGAGAAAGCGACGCGCATACCCGAGTCTTCGTAGGCGTCGACAATCCGAGCATTGGAGTCGTAGAAATCAAGGCCCGATGGCGTGCGCACCATCGCCTGGTTGTGCATCACGGTCGTGATCCCGGACTCGATCATCTGGAGGGCGCCCCACAGCGTGTCGAGATAGGGATCGACCTCACGGCTGGACCAACTGGCGAAGATGCCGGGCTCCAACGGCATGTCGAGCGAGCCGAGCTGGAGCGGCGTGAGCCCCATGTGGTGGTGGGCGTTCACCATGCCGGGGATCACAACGACGTCCTGTCCGCCGATTTCTTCATCGGGATCGTGTCGGGCCTTCAGATCTGTGTAAGGGCCGATCTCGATGATCTGCCCGTCGCGCTGAAAGACAGCGCCGTCTTCGACCACCTCGCTGGTGGCGTCATCAATCACCCGGCAAACGACGTATTTCCCGCGGATCAGAGACGATCCCATGCACGGTCCTTAAGTTCCCCTCTCCCGGCTGAGGAGGCCCGGGTGAGGGAGAAGACTGCCTGACGCAATCAGAGTATCAATCGCGAAACGATGTCCCGGTGAAGGTCCCTCGTCCTTCCGGAACCAGAAGGACCGGATTGAGATAGAGCGGATGTTGTGACTTGTTTACCCCCTCTCCCGCCGGGAGAAGGCCGGGGTGAGGGAGAAGGCCAGTGATTCTGACCGTTAGGCGAGGCAGAGATGTTTGGGTAACCGGACGTCAATCAATCCGAACTTCAACGATGGGGCTGTTTGCGACCCATTCATCGATGGCATCGGATTCCGGGCGGGGTTCCATGGTCTCCAGCACGCGGCGCTTGTCTTCCGGGTCGATTACGGGGTTTGCGCGCGCCGGAAGGTCGGCCGTGACCGACTTCTTGAGATGCACGGTGAATGCGGGATTCGCTTTGAGGTTCGCGAACCAGTCGCGTGGCCCGGGCAGCCCGGCGATGATGTAATGGTCGGCCAGCGGGCGTAGCCATATCTCGATGCGGCGTGGCTTGCCGGAACGCCGGCCGGTGGTGGTGATATCGACCACGAGGTCTGTTTGAAGAGCCTTCTGGACTTCGGGATTCATGAGCTTGCCCCCTTCTGACCGGCGACGGACGCTCCAGCAGCTTACTCGAAGTGCACTTCGACCATTGGACTCCCCGCGATGAGTTGCTCCATCGTCGCCTGTCCCCGGTACCACGCGGTCTCCGGCGACGACATCACGCGCTGGCGTTCTTCGCGATCGGTGATCGGAGCGGCACGCGCCGGGAGATCGATACTGGCGGATTCCTTCAGGTGGAAGGTGAACTCCGGGTTGGCGACGAGGTTGGCGTACCAGTCACGAGGGCCGGGAGTGCCGGTGATGAAGAAACGTTCTTCGATATACATAAACCAGATCTCGGTCTTGCGAGGCTGGCCCGACTGGCTGCCGGTGGTCGTGATGTCGATGGTCTTGTCGCGGGCCAGTGCCTGGCGTGCTTCGTCGTTCATCTGAACCTCGTTCGAGTTCGGGCGGGATGTTCGCATACGGCTCCAGCAGGTATCCTCGCGCCTCCCCCAGTTTTGCGTTTGATCCCTCGACGATTCCGGGAGGCGAAATGATGAATATCGAGATTGCCAGGCACGCGGACGGCGCAGACTTCCTGCGTCACACCGAGCCTTATCTTCTGCGGAACGAGGCCGAGAATGGCCTGACCCTGGGCGTGGCCGCTATGAACTTGCCGGAAGATGGAACGCGTAATCTCTGGGCCTCCGTGTCGGACGGCGGGGAAGTTGTCGGGACCGCTTTCATCACGCCCCCGTACAACGTCGTATTAACGGCGGCGGCAGATGAAACCGTTGATCTACTGGCGGCGGAAATCCATGCCAGCGGGCTAACTCCTCCGGGCGTGCTCGGACCGGCTCAATCATCACTGAGATTCGCCGAAAAATGGTCCGATCTAATCGGTCAGAACTACCGCCTCGGTCTCGCTCAGCGCATCTACCGATTGGATCGGGTCGTGCCGCCGGCGTCAACGCCGGGCGAACTGCGGCGTGCGCGCCCCGGTGATCTGGACTTGCTTGCTGGATGGCTGCATGCCTTCATCGAAGAGACGGGCATCCCGAATCCTCGAACAGGGGCGCAGATAGCCCAAGCGGGAATCGCTGATGGCCGCATATTTGTCTGGGACAACGGCGGGCCGGTCTCGACGGCGCTGTGGAATCGGCCGACCCGCAACGGGGTGACCATCAACGCCGTTTACACGCCCGGCAACGAACGCGCTCAGGGTTACGCGTCGGCATGCGTCGCGGCGCTCAGCCAGCGGATGCTGGACGAAGGGCGCGAGTTCTGTTGCCTCTACACGGACCTGTCGAACCGGACGTCGAACGACATATACATGAGCATCGGTTACAAACCGGTCTGTGACGTTGACGAGTACCTGTTCGAGTAGAAACAGGCCCGCAAGCGTATCATTCGGCCGCGACGGCGGGTTCCAGGGAACGCTGAGCGCGAATCTGCCGGGTGACCATGAACATGGGAGCTATCGCCAGGAATCCCAGGATGGTGATGTACCACCTGAACGGATCGAGATCGGCCGCGGCGTCGAACGCTATTCCTCCCATGATGACCCCGGCCACGTTGCCGAGAGGGCCGATCGCCCCGCTCAGGAACACGGCGGAAACCTGGTGTTCACCGGAATGGGTGAACAGGATTTCCTGAGTGGAGCTCATCACTATCGCCGCGCAGGCGCCCCACAGGAACAGGATGATCACGGTAATGATCGGGTCCGGGGTGAGCCAGGCCAGGAGGGTCGTTGTGACCGCGGACAGGGCCGAGAAAATGAGTGCGGATCGGGCCGCGCCGCCCATCCTGGTTACCACCGCACCGCTGACCAGCGCCGAGATCATGAACCCTATGGCCGTCGAGGCGATCATCGGCCCGATCCAAGCGTCGGACCCGGGATAAAAATGCTCACTGAATCCGGCGATGAACCCGATAACAGCTCCAAAAGCAGCGACCGAGATGGCGCGGGTCAGGTAGACCTGTCCCAGCACGGGATACCAGATGAGCTTAACGGCCGCGCTGACACGGCGGGTTATGGCAACTCCAACACGCGCGGCGCCGCCCAACTCCGGGAGCAACGTCCAAATGATCACACCGGTCACCGTTGACGCAATCGAATAAATGACGAGCGCCGTTTGCCAGGAGCTTGTATCGGCGACCAGGCGCATGAATGGCGCCCACAACCCGGGCCCGGCTGCGAACGACGCGACGACCAACCCGAGCCTTTTTAACCGCGCCGTGGGATCCGCCCAGGCACGCGGGACCGAGCCCAGTACGCTGGAGCCGATCATCCCCCCGCCGAGGCCGGCGAGTACTCGGACGCCCATAACCGCCCAGAACGAGGGGATGGTGGCCGTGAAAAAGGTCGTGATCCCCACGACGATCAGCGCGATGGCCATGAGCCTTCGCAAAGACAGCCCGTCCACGAATGGGGTGAGTACGACCGCAATTACAAAAGAACCGGCGAAGGAGACCGATCCGAGTTGCCCGGCCAAGCCTTCAGACACGCCGTAATCGTCCGCCATTTCCGTGAGGAAGGGGGACATGCTGCTGACGTGCGGGATGCTGAACGTTGCTATCAGCATCAACATCGGCAGCGTCAGTCTGTTGGCCGTCTCTGGACGCGCCAGTCCTGCCACCGTCTCACCTCCCGGATGTGGCACGATCGAGAAGCTCACCCCGTCGAAGGTCAGCATCGATTGCACATACTACCTGCGATCTGGTTGCGGCATACCCGGTGAACAGATTGAACTTCATCCAGCCGGGAAGTTCCCGGACAATCTTTGGAGTTTCGTCGGCCCCGAGACGGATTTCATGGCGCCGGGTAGCACCGACCGTCCCATTCACGTGTCCAGGTCTCACCAGCTCACACCTCGTAGATCGTTGCGGGGATTCCGGCGAGGTGAGCCGTTCTGGCGGCCAGAATCCCCGATGTACGGATGTATACTCCGCCCGCCGGACACACGCACGTCCCGAATAGCAGGAGTCACATCGCATGGTGATCGCAGCGTCCCCGACCGTTAATCAAGACGTCACACATCTCGCCGACCTTCGTGCTTTGCACGACGGAGAAGAACGGTGGGGTGAGCTGCTCACAAAGGACGGCCGCAATCGAGCACTCCTGATTACCGCCGCGCCCGATGCACCACCGGACCCGCACATCCACCCTGACTTCAACGAGTTCTGGATCATGCTGGACGGCGAGACCGAGTACCAGATCGGTCAGTACGAGCCTTTCAAGGCGAAGTGGGGTGACGTTGTTATCGCCCCCTGCGGCTTCCGCCACGACATCCGCTCCACAGGCAGAGGGCCGTGGAACATGCGCCTTGTCGTCGGCCCGCAGTGGAGCAACCACGACATCAAGGGCATCGAGCCGTCGAAGCTCCTTCCGCTGCCCGATGCCGAACCCGCCAACCTGATCCACACGTCCTACGAGTGGATGCTGGAACGGCATGGCACCGACACGAACTGGGGCGAAGAGGTCGTGCTGGATCAGCGCAACCGCGTCAACTTCATCCACTCGTTGCCCGGCGCCTCCAACAACCCCCACTGGCACCCGGATTTCGACGAATGGTGGGTGGTGCTCAAGGGCGAGTTGGAGTGGCGTGTCGGCAAGAAAGAGCCGTTCAGGGCTGGCCCCGGTGACGTGGTGTTTGTGGAACGCGGTTACCGGCATGAAATAGTCACGGTCAGCGACGAGTCCGCGGTACGGCTGGCCGTGACGAATCGCGCAGGGATCCACATATTTGACGGCGAGGAACCAGCGCCCAGGGAATGAGGCGCGGGTGATCGTAGGGACAGACCCCTGTGTCTGCCCTTCGGGAGGCCAGGGAGGGTTTGGAGGGATATCTCTTCTCCCTCACCCTCTGAATGATTTGGGCCCTCTCCCGCCGGGGGAGGGGATTACCAAGGAGTACAAATTGCCAGGACCAGCCAACTCCAACACCGTTTACGAGCCCGTCGCCCTGTGGGGCCGGATTCCGCACGGGATCTACTTCAAGGACGCTACTGCCGCGGCCGTTGATGACGCGCGCGATCGTGTTTATGTATTCAACCGTGGCAACCACCCGATGGTCGTCCTCAACAGGGCGGGTGAGTACATAGAGTCGTGGGGGCATGGCGAATTTCAGCGTCCGCACGGAGTAACGGTCGACCCCGAGGGCAACCTGTTCCTTGTGGACGACCTTGACCATACGGTCAAGAAGACCGATCGGCACGGCAAGGTTCTTTTCACGCTGGGCACGCCGGGCGAACCGAGCGCGTGGCAGGAAGGTGGGATGTTTAACCGTCCGACGCACGTCGCCATACAGAAATCCACCGGCGATTTCTTCGTCTCCGATGGATACGGCAACTCTCGAATTCACAAGTACGATGCGGGCGGGAACCACCGCAAGTCGTGGGGCGAGCCGGGGACGGGCCCGGGCCAGTTTTCCTTGCCGCACAACGTCGCCATGATTGGCGATGACCGAATCGCTCTGTGCGACCGCGAGAACTTCCGGGTTCAGGTTTTCACGGCCGACGGCGAGTACCTGGACCAGTGGCACTTCCACCGACCGATAGCCATTGCGGCCGGGCGCGGTGATGACACGAACCTGTATGTCGCAGAGGCGGGCCCGCCCCCCGTCCAGAAGGACGTACCCGGCCTCGGCCTGTTCGTGATCGTCATCGATTCGGACGGCAACGAGGTCACGCGGTTCGGCGCCGGGACGCAGGGCGAAGGCCCGGACCAGTTTATGGCGCCGCACGGGATGGACACGGATGCCGATGGCAATGTGTATGTGGCGGAAGTGTCCTTCACGACGGTCCGGAACTTTGGTGGTTCGTTTGACCGCGAGCCGGTGAGCCTTCGCAAGTGGGCGCGCGTGAGCGGCTAGAAGAACCTGCCGGAGGACTGCCGGAGCGGTCCGGCAATCGACGGTGAAGAAGAGCGGTCTGGCCCGTGCGCCGGAATTAGAAAGGCCCCATGTCCCCCCAGTACGTCTACTCAACCCTGATTACACCGCAACCCGGTCGTAGCCAGGACATCGTCGACAAGATCATCGAGTACAAGACCGAGAGCAAACGGACACGGGGATTCTGCACGGTGAGCGTGGCGTCGAAACGTCCGTTGATAGTGAATAACGCTCCGTTCGATCAGGATATGGAAGCGCTCCAGGCCTACATAGAGGAGTTGCTTACGGATCCATACAGTGTCCGCGCCTGGGCGGAGATCGCAGCGATGTCGGTCAGCGTTTCGCACATGATCGGTGAGGGCATCGCCGGGATGGACCCGAACCCGCTGACGGGAAGCCACGACGCTCCATATCTCGAGCGCACCGTCTTCTCTGCGAAGTCCGGCGAACGTGACGCGCTGACCGAGAAATTGCTGCGCATCAGGGATCTTGCGGGCGAACCGTTTCCGAGCGTCTCCCGACCCGCGACCGGCGACACGAACGCATTGATGATGATGCGGATGGTCACCGATTTCGGTGCGATAGGCGAGTTCCGGGCTCAGCAGGAAGATAACGCCGAGGCGCGTGCCGCATATGTGGACGCGGAACGGTTGTGTGAATCCGTGGAGCGTGAGTACGCCCGGCTTGTCCGGTTGGTACGAAGGGCGGACGAGTAATCACAGCCTCGGGTGATCAAGTACGACTTCACTGGCCGTTGAGACCCGCTGAGGAGGGTATCGCTTCCGACGCGGAGCTCCGGTCGCAAACGGTGTTCGCCAACGGCACGATGCGGCTGCTTGTGTACGCGCCGCGTGGCGATGACCCGCAGCAACCGCACGACCAGGACGAGATATACGTGATCCAGTCCGGGAGCGGCTGGTTCGTGAATGGCGACGACCGGCATGAGTTTGGTCCTGGCGACGCGTTGTTTGTCCACGCGGGGGTCGAGCATCGGTTTGAAGAGTTCACCGAGGACCTGTCGATGTGGGTCGTGTTCTGGGGGCCGGACGGCGGGGAGTAGGGACTGACACGTCGAGGACTGCGCACACGTGATGACCGATAGCGCGTAGGAACGGGGGTTGCTCCGCCCGCCGACAGGTCGTCAGGTTTGAGCAGCGGTTCGCGCTGAATATTCGTGAACGTCTGACGAGCGCGCTGGTCTCCGGGCTCGGATTGCGATCCGAACCTGCCCCCTCATCCGACCGAGAAAGGGGGATGCTGCAACGCCAGCGCCCTGAGGCTCTTGAAGGACCTGGTCGTGAATACACGCGCTGGTGCGTTGATCGCTTGACGGCGATCGCCCCTCACCCTTCCGTCTACCGGAAGGGCAGGCTCCCGGCCCTCTCCCGCGACGGGGAGAAGGTGCAGGATGAGGGAGAAGAACGTCCGGACCGAGCGCCAGTTCTCCGCAGGAACTCGGAATACAGGCTACGCGTCCTTGATAACCCCGCGGACGGTGGTCATGAGTTCCGGCGTTAGCTCGATATCGGGGTGCACCTCGGCGGCGTGATCTCCGATGTTCGCCATCACCTCGTCTTCGGTCTCCCCGGTGGTCTTCCAATCACAGTCTGCGCCGACATCCCGGCAGGTGTAGGTTTTGGACATGGTGTCCTCCTTACGATCCCGTTTCGCAGGTCAGAACAATCTGTTCCCCATTGCGAAGTACGCTGAACTCGATTTCACCCGGTTCGTGATCCCTGATGGCAGCCTGGAGTACCGGTAACTCGGTAACGGCAACGCTATCGATCGAGATCACGATGTCCCCCTGTTGCAACCCCGCCCCTTCAGCAGAACTCCCGGATCGGGGACGCACAACCTCGACCCCGGATCTGGCTACACGGGGCAGCGCGTTGGCGATGGCCGGGCTCAGGATTCCTCGCGCGGAAACAGCGCATAGGCATACGCCGAGGCCGCAAGACGGGCAAGAGCAGCGGCACTCCAGGCCGTCTTCCTCCAACTCCCAGATAACGGCGTCGTGGAGGATGTTCGTTGCTCTTCCCATGAGCGCTACGTATTCCTGAGTGTGATCGCGAGCTATGTGCGCCGTCGTGCCTTCGCTGGCGACCGCCCAGCTATCCGCCATCCGGTTGGCGACCGATTGCATGGCCGAGTACCGGACCACCGCCTCGCCCAGGAGTGAGTAGATCGCGCAGAGTAAGTCGGAGACCGGGTGTAGACGGGCGAACTCTGGCGGGTTGCTTCGCGGCTGATCGGCTTCCGTGAACCCGTCACCCGACGTGAGGTTAAGCCGCTCACGTATGGCCATCAGGTGACCGCTGGAAGCCCTCTGGATACCGGCGAAGAGGTCGCGAGTTTCGGCGTGGTCGGACACGCGCCCGGACGGATCCGTGGCGGCCGCATCGATTGCTTTCTCGTGCGCCAGTAATCCTGTCAGCGCAACGTGGAGCCTCTCAGATAGAACGATCGTTGCCACGACGATACCTCCTCGTGCAGGACTGACTGCCCTGGCTGGTCTCCAGCCGGGGCGTATCGAATCCTGCACGTGGAGTTATCTGTTGTGATGCTTCATATGAACCATTGGCGGAGGCGGAATGTCGAGTCGGGAGTGGTCAGGAGTATGACAGCAGGCCACCCGTCGCCGCCATACTTACGGCTTCCGTGCGATTGGCTGCGCCAAGTTTTTCGAGGATGTTGGCGATGTGGCGCGCGACCGTGGCGCGCTTGATCTCGAGTTCTTCGGCGATCTCTGGATTACTTGCGCCGTCAGCCGCCAGGCAAAGGACCTGTATCTCGCGAGGGCTCAGGCTGGAAAGCCCATTCCCCCCAATGCCGTTCGCCGAATAATTCTCAAGAACGCGGGCGTGGATGTCGCGCGCCCTGTCCTGGTAAAAATCGGATCCTGGAGCCTGGACACAGTCTTCCACGTTCGTGTCCAATTCAAACTCCAGGTCGCTCCGCCGTTCGGCGACCAGAGAAATCACTTCCCCGTTCCGGCGCACCCCGAACTCGATCCACTCGTGTGGCAGGTGGCCCTTGACCGCTTTCTGGAGGGCCGGAACAGAATCCACTTTTTCGCCGTCGACCGCGACGATCACGTCCCCGGGTCTGAATCCAGCCTCATCGGCTGCGCTGCCAGTCCTGGGCGGTTGCACCACGATCCCCGTGTCGGCCATTGGCGGGCGGGCGGCGTTCCACGCTTCGCTAAAGGTGTTCCTCATAGCGGCGGGACCGACACAGATTCCGATGATGCATGACGGGCAGGTGCACTGGCACTCAAGGTCTGCCCCGTCAAGTTCCCAGCGAACGACGTTGTAGATGATCTCCGTGATCTGGCCGATGGCGGCCATGTACTCCTGCGTGCAGGCGCGCCCGATGTGGGCTGTCGTACCCTCACTTGCGGCAGTCCAACTGTCCCGGAATCGGGCCGCCATCAGCGTTAAGGTTGAGTACGCGATTACTGCTTCGTTCAACCGTGCGTAGAGCGCTCGGAGTGAGCTCGACACTGGATGAAAGCTCGCAAGCTCGTGCTCGCTAATTGTCCCGGACCCTGATTCTGATCCACGGAGCTGAAGCATTAGACCGGTCAAAGACCGGTAACGGACTTCTATTGCGTCCACGTGATCGAGGGCCATTCGCTCTACATCGGCGAACAACGCGGGCACGTCCGGGTGGATTGCGACGCGATCTCCAAACTGGCGCAGCGCGTCAAGGATCGCCGTCTCGATATCGGCTAGCTCGGCCAGAGCGGTTTCGAGCCTCACGGACCTTTCTACAGTCGTCATCTTGATCCCCCTTTGCCCGGCTCGCCGTTCATCTTAACTGTTTGGGGTAGAGAGACTGGTTACCTCGTCACTTACGCCTCGGGCCGGACGGCGTGTAGTAAGGCTCCGGTCCAGTGTCCTGAGGTTCCCGAAAGACCGGGTGGTTCAGAAACGCGCGCGGTCCCAGGTTCGGATTGCAATCCGAACCTGCCCCTTCAGCCCGCCCCCTCCCATCCAGGAGCGCGGGCATTGGAGGTACGTTGTTTTCCGGAGCGTAGCCGAGGGATCCTCGCCATTTGGGTCGTTAGTCAGTCTCGTGGTGATCGGCTGAACTCGCTCGGGCTGTTGTCGACCAGAATCAGTCGGGGCGGAGGAGAGCGTCAGTAAAGCCCCTTCACCCCGGCCCCTCCCACCGGGAGAGGGGGCCACGCGACTGCCTGTGGCTACTCGTCACCCGGTGTCTCAAGTTGCGGAGATACGGGCCGCGACGGCCACGTGCCTATCCGGATGCCCAGTTGCCATACACCGGGTACTGGCTTGCGATGACCTCAATGTAAGCAGGCTGATCGTTTTCATTGGCGGCGAATGCTCGTTTGAGAGCAGGTATGACCTCATCCGGCTCGTGGACCCGCTCGGATGACCAGCCGATCTCCTTGACGGCTTTCGTCATGTTGATGTCATCCGGGCCGAGCACGTCATACGTGTAAGGATCGTGACCTTCGCCCCAGAAACCCGGGCCGTAACCCGAGAAGCCGCCGTTATTAATGTGAACCACCGTCACTCCGAGTTGGAGTCGTGTCAGCACCTCGAAGCTGCCGAGCATGTATGCAAGTCCGGCGTCGCCCGTGACCGCCACCGACTGCCTGTCTGGAAAGGCAAGCTTGGCGCCGAGCGCGGCCGGGAAGCTGAATCCCAGGGACGAAACGTTGCCCCAGCCGAGGAACCCCCGGGGGATGAGCGTCTCGAACGCCGTCGAAAGCTGATCCCGGGTGTTACCTGATTCGTGCGTTACGAAAGAGTTCTCGCGATCCAGCGCCTCCATCAGATCGCCGTAAACGCGGTACGGATTTATCGGCTTGTCTTCTGATGCCATCGCCTCGCGGTATATGGCCATCCCGGCATCTTTCTCGGTTTTGACCCCGGCCGCTACATCCCCCCGGCTCTCGATCGGTTCGCTGTCGAGTTCGGCGATGAGCGATTGAAGAGTCGACCTGGCATCACCGATGACGGCGTTCGCAGTCGGGTAAATCCTATTTACGTCGAACTCGTCGATATTGCACTGGATGATTTTTTTGTTCGCACCGTCGGGGATTCCGTGTCCGAATCGTCCCGGGGAGATACTCGCGCCGATCGCGAAAATGAGATCGGCTTCTTCGATGTACTTGACCACGTGATCGCCACGCGTGCCGACCGAGAGCGGATGGTTTTCCGGGAACACGCCTTTCGCTTTCAGCGTGGTCACAACGGGCAGGTTGGCCTTTTCGGCAAACTCCTGAAGTTCAGCCGCGGCGTTCGAGTAAAGGACCCCCTCTCCGACGAACAATAGAGGACGCGTTGCTGACCGAAGTGCGTTCGCTGCCCCGGCTACATCTTCGGGATCCGGGAGTGATTTCCAGCCTTTTGGCGGCGTGTAAGGGTCTACCGTCTCGTCATACGTCGCACTGGCATCGGCAACGCCCAGCACCACCGGCCCCGGCCGTCCGGAACGGAGCATGGTGTAGGCCCGGCGCATCATTTCAGGCACGCGTTCAGGTTTGTCGATGTACCCGTACCATTTCGAGACCCCCCTCAGCGCGGCTGCTTGATCGTACCGGGTGCTCTCTCCATCGCCCGGGGCCACCGCATCCACAATGCACAGGACGGGAGAACCTTCTTCGTAAGCCTGGGCGATACCCGAGTACGCAACCTGAGCGCCTGCGGCGTTGAGACCTCCCGAGAACGTGCAGACCCCAATCCGCTCACCGTTTGTAATCCGGGAATACGCGTCGGCGACCGCCACCGCGTATCGATCTTCCCGCATCATCAGTAGCCTGAGGCCTTCTCGTCCAAACGAGTTGTTTACTCTGCTGACCGGGAACGTTGATACCCACGGGACGTTTTCTTGCTTGAGAATCCTTGCTATCCCGGTTGCTACGTCGATGGTCAAATCGTCACCTGTGGCTTTCGTTTGCTCGTTTGGGGGGGTGTACGGGACCCGTGCTTTCTGATTCAAGACCCTGGGGTTTGTCGGGCAAGCTAACATCGGCGTGTCTGATTTGCTACATCGTGGCCGTGGGAATCGCGAAACGATGGCGGGCACGCGGGAGGACACCGGCGCTCTGGCGAGAACCGTCCGCCTCCGGCGAAGACGTCGGCCGGCGCGTGTGACCGCAAACGAACTGGACGCGGTTGGCCGATGGGGTACGCCCCGAGGCTTTCGAATGGCCGGATCAAGCTGAAACTAGCCCGCTAGCGCGGGAGCGGCGGCGGTCCTGTCTCGGATTCGGCCTCTTTTTCGGCCTCGGCCTTCAACTTCCTTGCTTCGCTGAACGGCACGCCATCCAGCAGGACATCTTTGATGACGGCTTTGCCGCGATCATCCACCGAGGCGACGACCTTCACATCACTGGTTCTCTCAACGAGAAGCCCCGTGGCCTCTGGAACGAAGTACGTCCCGATGCCGAAGTCCAGGTGTCCCGGCCTGTCAATGGTCCCCTTGATGAACACGGCGTCATCTCCGGGCGGTTTCGATTCCCCGTACGACTCCGCTTCCCATACCTCACCAGCTTCCGAGAGCGACAGGTACAGGGTCTGTCCAACCGGGTAATCGATGTACCACTCCGCCGTGGCGATCTCGTAATCGAGGATGACGTAATCCCCCTGGAAGAGGGATCGGGGGTCGATCGGTACGGTCTGGAGCACAACGTCCGTACCGGTGCGGAGCGTGTACTCCCGGTCCGCTATGAACCCGATCAGCACGAGAACCTGCGCCGCCACGATGACAACGAAAGCGATCTTCAGCCGGGGAGTCATAACTCATCCCCCTGCGTTTCCATCCTGTTGACCATTGAGCTTCGCCCGCGCTCAAGCAGATATCCGCCGCCCAGCAGTACCAGGCCGGCAACGATGAAGACTAGGGACCGGTCCAGCAGGCCCCAGCTGAACTCAAAGTAGCGTGCGATTACGTCAAACCCGAAAAAGATAAGGGCGAGGTTGATAAACGCTTCCTTGCGCCAGGAGTAACCGGCAAATACAAGACCGATAATCCCGGCAAAGAGCAAGAGGTTGAACAGGATCGGGTACAGGGCGTTGTTGCCCGAGTGGGCGAATACCACGAGGTAGGCGATTACGAGTGAGAGCGCCATCGCCCCCGCCTCGTAGATAAGGGTGATCAACGGGAGACCACTCTTTATTCGAATAACCGCGGCGCCGGCCATCGAGGCCACGGTTCCCGCGCCCGCCAGGAAGAAGAGCACCTTCAGATTCGTCGACACTTCAACGTCAACGCCGAATTCCCAATCGAAATCAGGGTCGTGCAGCTCACGGAAGCTCAGGAGGAAGACCGCCCCCATCATGACGATTATCCCGACGATTTCGTAACCGCCCACGTAGTCCCGGGTGAAGTCGAATCTGGATTGCAGTTTTCCGAGCCCGTACATTAGCGCGCCCAGGGTCATGTACAGGGCGAAACCGAATATCGCCTGTCCTTCATTCGGTCCGTCCATCCATTCGAACACCCAGTAACCGATCGCCAGTAAGAAAAGGCCCTGTGACAGGACTACGATGACCAGAGAACGGGAAACGTAGGCCAGCGGCAGTACGCCCAGGAACCACAGTGTGACCAGTTTCGGATCGTCTACCGGTGAGTTGTAGACCTGCGCCACCAGGTGGATACCGGCGCCGTACAGAACGGCTCCCAGCAGCAGCACCGCCATGCCCACCCACCGGGAGTGCCGCACATAACCCAGCCAGTAACCGGCGGCGTAAACGCCGGGAATGCCAATCAGAATCAGCGCGAGGCGAACCGCCTTCGGGATAGCGTCCCAGTTGGCGGCGATGAACAGGATGACGCCGAGGCCTACCAGCAGGGATCCGAAGACCGCCAGGATGGTGACCAGCTTGCCGCGGGCGCGCCGGGTTGCGGCCAGTTCCGGCTGGAGGTCGTAACTGGCGGCGATGTCACGGGCCTGCTCGGCCGTGATGATGCCCTGATCCTGCCAGTCCTGGAGTTCGGCCGGGAGGCGATCTATGAACGGATCACTTCCGGGTGATTGAGACATCCCCACCGTTCCTCAGATTCGTGGCGCAACTTAACCGATCCGGTTCAAGGCGGCCGAAAACGTCAGGACCTGCTGGCCAACTCCAACCGTGATCGATTGAATGGGCGAGTCTGCGATCGAGTGATCATTATCTCGCTTGCCTGTAAAGACGACGCGAGACGCGATTTTGTTCCAACAACAAGATAAACCAGATAAGGGCGATGAAATCCGCGATTGACCTGAGCCATATGAGGATATCGGCGAGGCGGTGATCCTGCTGTGCCAATCGACCGAGGAGTCTCGGTGGAGGCGTCGATTTTTGCACCGGCCTGGATTGGCCCGGACGAGTAGCAAGCGCGTGTGAATGAATGGTCGGGCGCTGGCTAGAACACCGAAGAACCGCGCTGGACGCCGCCGGTGATAGGCAGGGTGGTTCCCGAGACCCAGCGCGCTGCGGGACTCACGAGGTAGAGGATCGCCTCGCCGATATCACGCGGCTGGCCGGGCCCCATCGGGTAAGGAGCGATCTGCCTGGCCCGTTCCTCCGGCGACCAGCCAAAGTCCCGGGACTCGATCAGCGCCGGCATCACGGCGTTCACCCTGACACCCTTCCCGGTCACTTGCTCGGCGAATGCGGCCGTTAGCCCGAGTACGCCGGCCTTGCTGGCGTTGTAAGCGGGCGACATACCCTTCGTCGCGAATCTGGCGGATACGGAACTCAGGTTGACGATGGCCCCGGAACCGGCCTTCAACATCGGCACGAGCGCAGCCCTTGAGCAGTAGAAGACGCCGCTCAGGTTGACGCTTATCGTCCGCTCCCACTCCTCATCCGGAAGGTCCCATACGTTGCCTTTGGGCGCATCAATCGCGGCGTTATTGACCAGGATGTCCAATCGTCCGTACTCAGAAAGCGCAAGGTCGACCAGTGCCCGGTCGTCGTCCGGTTTGCTCGTGTCCATCACCAAGCTCACGGACTGACCGCCAGACTCACGGATCTCGTCCACGGTGCCGGACGCATCCTGGAGATCGCCTATGACGATCTTTGCCCCCGCCTCGGCCAGGACGAGCGCGATCCCCTTGCCGATTCCCTGGGCGGCCCCTGTGACGATGGCGACCTGCTCATCAAGCCGGTGCGGATCGGTCATAGAACGCTCTCCGTCGTGGCTCTCGGTTTAACGCGCCAGCAGGCTTTCGATCAGTCCCGCGACGTGGGTGGGCTGCTCGTCTACCACCATGTGCGCTGCGTCCGGTACGACGTGGATCGCCGCGTTTGGCATCTGAGAAGCGAACCGCTCTGCGTAGCCCGGTGGCACGATCCCGTCTGACGCTCCCCATATAACCTGCGCCGGTTGTGTCACGCGGTGGAGCCGTTTTGACAGGCCCCGGTTTGGGATTGGCCACAGGTACTTTGCGGCCGTCGACATCGATTTGGCGCGCTCAACAAGGAAGTTGAGCGTCGCCTGTCCTTCGTCGGTCGAAGGATCTACTTCTGTCATGCGCGCCTGAGGCGCGGTCGCTACCGCTACCGCTGATTCCGACTTCACATCGGCGTACATCGCTTCGGCCAGCTCCGTGAGCGAGATCGAGAACAGATCAGGTATGGGATCACTGTCGTCCCAGAGCCCGAACGGAGCTGCGAGCGCCACGTGGCTGAATCGGCCCGGCTGGATAGCGGCAAGCTCCGCGGCGAACATGCCGCCGAGGGAGTGGCCGATTATGGGAAGGCCGTCCAGTCCCAGCTTGTCCAGCAGATCAAGATAGAAATAGTTCAGGTCATGAATATCCAGGAGCGTCTCCGTGCCACTGGATTCGCCGAACCCGGGGGTTCGCGGGGCGATGACGGTGTGACCGATCGACAGCTGTTCCAGAAGCGGAGTCCACTCAAGGCCCGCGATGCCATGCAGGTACAGGATCGGGTCGCCTGATCCACCCTCGATGATGTCTACCTGGAACTCACCGTTCCGGACTGAGACCGATCTTTCGTTCATCTGTTTCCTCTTGTGAGATTCATGCTGGTTGCCGGGATGGTGTTGTCGCGGGTTGTCCTTCTTCGGAAGGACTCCCCCTCACCATTCCGGCTGGCGGAAGGGCAGGCTCCCGGCCCTCTCCCGCGCAGGGGAGAGGGAGCAATGTTCGAACACTCGATGGGTGCGCCCTGCCGGAAGCGCACCCGGAGTCCCATCGCGTAGTGCTCCCTGAGGCTTTCGAAGGGTGCGGATTCTGCGACTGGCTAGTCCGCAGGAGTTGGGGCGGCTGTGCCCTCTCTTACGATGGCGTTCTGTGGCCACCATTTGTCTTCGTATTCGGACCACATGTCTCGGAGGTTGGGGACGACTTCTTGCGCTGTTCGCCGGATGTTCTCTTTGGCCAGCTCATGCGGGATGGAGCCGAACTGGTTCAGGATCATCAAATGGCCGATGTGCAGATCGGTGATGACGCTTCGCAGCTGCTCCGTCACCTGTTCCGGTGTGCCGGCGACGACGTTGCCCGCCTCCCGCAACTGGTCAAACGTGACCTCGCCGTCGGTCGACCGGCCGAAGGTGGTCGTTTGAGCCAGCAGACCGGCCTTGATTGTGTCTACGGTCCGGTATCCCGGCGGGTCCGAGAAACCCGGGTAGACGTGCAGCATCTTGTTGAAGAAGTACTCGGTATGCGCGGCGTATTTTTCGTGCAGTTCGTCCTCGTTATCTGCGATGCAGACAAGTTGAAGGAACCCGGCATGGTACGGGTTGTCCACCCCGGCGGCGTTGGCGACCTTCCAGAAGCCGTCCATCACCTGTTTGCCGCGTTTGAAACCGCTGTAGGAGAGGTAGGCGTACAGGTGCCCTTTCTCGATACAGGTATTCCAGGTCTCGATGGATCCCGCTCCCGGAACCCACACGGGCGGCCGTGGCTCCTGCATCGGTCGCGGCCAGATGTTGACGTAGCGGAGCTGGGTGTACTTGCCGTCAAAGGAGAAGATCTCCTTCTCTTCCCAGGATCGCAGGATCAGCTCCTCCGCTTCGGCGTATTTGTCTCGTAACAGAGCCGGGTTTGCTCCGTAGCCGTAAGCGGTGTCCATCGCGGAGCCGACCGGGAATCCGGCGACCAGCCGTCCGCCGCTGATGCAGTCCAGCATGGCCATCTCTTCTGCCACCCGGATCGGCGGATCGTACAGGGCGATCGAGTTGCCCATGACGATGATTGCAACGTCCTCGGTCTCCCGGGACATGGCGGCGGCCATGATGTTCGGTGACGGCATCAGGCCGTAAGCGTTCTGATGGTGTTCGTTTACGCAGATGCCGTCATAACCAACCTCCGCGGCGTATTTCAGCTCGTCGAGCGTCTGGTTGTAAGTTCGACTGGCGATCTCGGCGTCGAAGAGATGCGACGGAACGTCCACCCACACGCTCCGATTCTTCTCCCGGAAATCTTCCGGAAGGTCCCGGTACGGGCAGAGGTGGAACATCTCGATCTTCATTGGTGAGTCCTTGATGTAGGGGCTGTGTGATACGGGTGGTTGGCGTGGGGTTAACTTGAGAATGATCCGTTCAGCCGGGTTGCGGCTTCGGCAAGTGCGTCCCGTGAGCGGTCAAATATTCCGACGCGGCCGTTGAAGCCATGGATCATGCCTTCATAGCAGTTGTAGGTGACATCGGTGCCAGCGGCCTTGAGCGCGTCCGCGTAGGCTTCGGCTTCGTCAACCAGCGGGTCGTATTCGGCGGTGATGATCGTCGCTGCGGGCAGGCCGGCAAGGCTCTCGGCGCGAATCGGTGACGCATACGGGTGTGAGCCATCGCCATTCGGTCCGATGTAGTGGTTCCAGTACCAGATCATCGAGTCGCGGGACAGCATGTAGCCGTCGGCGTTGGCCGAGTAAGAGGCGGTGCTGAAGTCGTGGTCGATTACCGGGCAGAACAGGACCTGGTGGGATATCTTCGGCCCGCCCCGGTCCCGTGCCATGAGGCACACGGCGGCGGAGAGGTTTCCGCCCGCGGAGGTCCCGGCGACCCCGATGCGAGAGGCGTCGACGCCAAGTTCTGATGCGTTGTCGTGCGCCCAGAGCAGCCCGGCATAGCAGTCTTCGACGGGTTCGGGAAAACGGACATCCGGGGACAACCGGTATTCGATGGATACGATCACGGATTTGGTCGAGTTTGCGATAACGCGGCAGGCCGGATCTTCGTTATCAAGGTCGCCAATTACCCAGCCGCCGCCGTGGAACCAGACGATTAGCGAGTGATTGTCGCCCTCAGATGGCGTGTAGATGCGTATTGGCAGATCGCCGGCGGGACCAGGAAATACAGTATCCCGCACGCTGTACACATCGTCGTGCTCGGTCGGAGCTGCGGCCGTGCGCTCTTTTGCCGAGGCACGCGCCGCTTCCGGCGTCTGCGTGTTCAGGTTCGGCAGATTTATTTCCTCCGCCATCTTCAACGCCGCCGCGACCTGTGGATGTAGAGCCAATGTTGACCTCCCGATACCGGTGCGAGTCGCCGCATTGTACGAGCGTTCAAGGTAGCGCGCACCGGGACAGGGCGAAGAACCCTTCATATCAGAGAGGATTAGCTTGAGAAAGAGGCGTTGAGCCGGTCCGCGGCTTCGGCGAGGGCGTCGCGGGCGCTATCAAAAATCCCGACCTGCAGGTTGAAGATGTGGATCATGCCCTCGTAGCAGTTGTAGGTGACGTTGTTCCCCGCCGCTTTCAATGCGTCTGCGTAAGCTTCGGCTTCGTCGACAACTGGATCGTACTCTGCGCTGATGATGGTCGCAGGAGGCAGGCCGGCAAGACTCTCGGCTCGCAGCGGGAACGCGTAGGGGTCGGAGCCGTTTCCGCCCGGCCCGAGGTAGTGGTCCCAGAACCAGACCATGGAATCACGCGTGAGCCCGTAGCCTTCGGCATTTCTCGAATAAGAGGCCGTGGTGAAGTCGTTATCGAGCGTGGGGCAGAACAGCACCTGGTGTGAGATGGATGGCCCGCCGCGGTCGCGAGCCATCAGGGATGTCGCGGCCGAGAGGGCACCACCGGCCGAGCTACCCGCTACCGCGACCCGGGAACTGTCGGCGCCGATTTCTGCGGCATTGGCGTGCGCCCAGAGTAGCCCGGCATAACGGTCCTCGACGGGCTCGGGAAATCGGACCTCCGGGCAAAGTCGGTAATCGATCGATACGATCACCGAGTCGGTGCTGTTGGAGATAACTCGACAGGCCACATCCTCCGTATCCAGGTCACCAATTACCCAACCGCCACCGTGGAACCGGACTATCAGCGGATGATCGTTGCCCTCTGACGGTGTGTGGATGCGTACCGGCAGGTCTCCGCCCGGACCGGGGATCATCGTGTCCCGGATGTCGGCCACGCCATCGCATTCAAGTGGCGCGTTGGCTATGCGCTCTCTGAGCGCGGCACGCGCTTTCTCCGGCGTCAGCGTGCTCAGAGCCGGCAGATTTAGCTTTTCCGCGATCTTCAACACTGCCGCGACCTGTGGATGTAGAGCCAATGTTGCTCTCCCGAAATCTGTACAGGTCGCCGCATTGTACGGATGGTGACGGGAGCGCACACCGGGAAGGCCAGGTCGGGCGCGCTTACGGTGCGCTCGGATACCTGCGAAACTCACGCAGATTCGGGGTTGGCTTTTATTGCCACCCTTTGAAAGGCAGGGAGACGGTAAATGCAGGCTTCAATGTTCAGGCTGGACGGCAGATGCGCGCTTGTGACGGGCGCGGCGCAGGGGATCGGTCGATCCATCGCTATGGGGCTCGCCGCGGCGGGGGCGAAGGTGGCTGTCACGGATGTCCCGTCCAAGAAGTCAAAAATTGAAGGTGTTTGCGACGAGATCAGGGCAGGCGGTGGAGAGGCGTACGGCTACGGGTTCGATGTGACCCGGACTTCCGAAATCGCCGGGGTTTTCCAGCGCGCCATCGCCGAGATGGGCGGATTCGATATCCTGGCGAACAACGCCGGAATTGCCGCACGGGGACCGGCGATGGATCAGACGGAAGAGGACTGGGATCGGGTGCTGAATGTGAACCTGCGAGGGATGTTTTTCTGCGCTCAGGCCGCTGCGAGGTACATGAAAGACCACGGCGGTGGACGGATCATCAATACCGGGTCCCAGGTCGCTGAGTCGGCCCGCGTGTGGAACGCTGCTTACACGGCGAGCAAGGGCGGGGTTGTCGCAATGACACGGGCGCTGGCGGTGGAATGGGTCCAGTACGGCATAAATGTGAACGCGGTCGGGCCGGGGCCGGTTGACACCGAGCTGGTTGCCGATACTCCGGATCACATAGAGGCTCAGGTGGCGCACCGGTCTCCGCTGGGTCGGCGGCTTGATCCCGGGGATATCGCCGGCGCGTTCGTTTATCTTGCGAGTCCCGCGGCATCTGGAGTGGTTGGGCACCATCTGCTGGTGGATGGCGGCTGGGTGGCGGGGTAGTTTGACAAAGCAGGTTTGCCGTTGGCGAACCCCCTCACCACGGCCCTCTCCCGCGGTGGGGAGAGTGGGCATATCTGGCCGGCGGCGTCACATCAGCGTCCTCGGGACCTCAAAGCGTCGAATATCACGACGACGCGCTAGAGAAAACACCATCTACCCCTGTCGCTCGATCATTCCTCCCAGATAGCGGGCCTGCCCGGCGTGCTGGGTGTTATCGCTGATGACGCTCACCAGCCGCACTCCCACGGATACGGGCGGGTCGTATGACCGGTCGATAATCCGGTCCAATTCGGCTGAGTCCACCGTCCGCAGGTACGCCCTTGTCCGGTCCACGACCGCGTCGTGATAACCGAGCAGGACATCGGGGCCATCTGCTTGTAACGCCGCTACGTCTGCGGGTCCATCGCCCTGTCCGTTGATCGAGATGTCCGCCGCCATCCCGAAGCGTTCCGCCCATCCTTCACTCACCCACGCCTCTTCCTTTCCGGTGGCCCCGGCGAGATGACCGTCCTGGATTCGCGTCAGGTGCCAGATAAGCCAGGCGATCGAGTTGGCGCCTTCCTCCGGCCGGAACGCAAGCTGCTCCCTCGTCAGTCCCTCTGCGGAACGATGAACAAGCTCCTGTATGCGCGTGTACGCGTCGATGAGTATCTCGC
This sequence comes from uncultured Dehalococcoidales bacterium, assembly GCA_964474025.1. Lineage (GTDB taxonomy): Bacteria > Chloroflexota > Dehalococcoidia > Lucifugimonadales > Lucifugimonadaceae. The sequence continues at coordinate 230,414 of CAYYRD010000002.1, forward strand.
TGGCTTCCAAAGGTTTGCTCCTCACTGTTTGGGTCGATCTCGGCCTCGCGTTGATCAAGGTCCGCCCGCCGCCCCGGCCAGATCGGCGTGAAACGGATTCAGGGTAACGGTTTGACGATCGCGATATCCGCGAAATATCGCCGACAGGTTGGCCGTGCCGCCGCCGATACACAACCTTGAAGGGATCCCGGCGGGATCGTTAGTACCTCCCAAGAGGTACGCCTTTGCATTGTGATCCGCCGAAAGTGGACCAGGGGTTTCGCCCTCAAGAGCACTGTCGCCACCACCCCGGGATGACGACGCCGGTCAGGGTGCTACTTAACTTGCTGTGAAACGGACGAGCACGACTGAAGACCTGCCGACACGGCGCACATCACAACGGGAGGGGAGAGCTAATGAGCAACATCACCCGCACGGCGAACCCCCGGCGTTTCGGGATCGATATGCGGTCGCTACCAGGATCAGGATTGGACCGAAAACACGGAACTACGGGCATGCCCTCGGGAATAATGACCACTTTTCGGCGTAAACACGGCTCTCATGACTATCTCCCGCCACCGTAGGTAGCCTCGCCGCGCATCAGTAATGAGCAACGTGGATGTTGGGGTGCAATGCGCCTTCCTTCATCTGAACCAGGCAAATAAAGCACGGATCGCATCCGGGGTGCATACCTTACGGATTCGGCAATGCCCTTGGGGGGGTAAATAAATGAATTCGACATCAACAGACCGTCGCGCCCTGGGACTTACGGGACGGCTGGCCAGATTTACGGCCAGCCATGCCTGGTGGACCCTGGGAGCGTGGGTACTCATCCTGGCGGGCGCGTTCATGTTGTCGGGCCAGATGAACGTCTCGGGCGAGGGTGGTGTCGCTTCCACCGATGCCCGTCGAGCCAGCGCATTGATCGAAGAGGCGACCGGCGAAGATCAGCGCGCCCTGGAGTACGTCCTCGTCGAGTCCAACCCGGGAGCGGTCGATGAAGACTTGCTCGCCTCCGTCGTCGGTTCGATCGTGGCCGAGATTCGCGCTATTGACGCGGTAATTCCTGATAGTGACCCGGAAACTCCTGTGGTTGGCGAAGTGGCCAGCTACCTTGACGGCGCAGATACGCTGCTCACCGATGATGGCCGAATGGCACTTATAGAGGTCACCACCAATCTCAGCCAGGAAGATGAACTGAAGTCGGCCGATCCGATCCTCGACGTGATCGACGAATTCAACGAAAACTCCGAACTTCGCGTCACTACCATCGGCAACATGAGCGTCGAGCGTCTGTTTGGCGAGATGGCGGACGAGACGTTCCAGAAGGGCGAGATGATCGGCATCATCACGGCACTCGTGATAATGCTGGCCGTATTCGGCGCCGTTGTTGCCGCCTTGATTCCGATCCTGGTCGCCATCGTAGCCATCTTCGCTGCGGTCGGACTCATCACCGCCATCAGCCTGGCCCGTGAGTTGAACGAGTTCACCGTCATCGTGACCACGATGGTCGGGCTTGCGGTCGGCATCGACTACACGCTTCTCATCGTCCAGCGCTTCCGTGAGGAACGGGACCGCGGCTTTGAGCGCTACGACGCCATCGGCATCGCGGGCGCCACCGCCAGCCGCACCGTGCTTTTCTCCGGAGTCGCAGTAGCGATAGCGCTCGCCGGCATGCTGATCATGCCTGACATCCTGTTCAAGAGCTTCGGCATCGGCACGATAGTCGTGGTTATCACTGCCGTCGCCGCTGCGCTTACGCTCCTCCCTGCTCTGCTTGGACTGCTCGGCGACCGCGTTAACTGGCTGACGATTCCGTACTTCGGCAGGCGCAAGTCTCCCGAGAGCGGAGGCGGATTCTGGGGAGCGATCACGGGCGCCGTGACGGCCAATCCAGTCATCAGCGTCGTGATCACGGCGATCATCCTGCTCGGGCTTACGTCGCCGGTGGCGACAATGGAACTTGGTTCCGGCGGTATTAGCATGTTGCCCGACCATACGGACGAACGACACGCGTTTGATGTTCTGATCGACAACTTCTCGGACGGCATCATCACCGCCGATATCGTCGTGCTGGCCCCGGACGTCAGCGTTGACTCTGTGCAGGACGGCGTAACCGACATGATCGCGCTCCTGGATTCCGATGATTACTTCGGAACAGCGGAGGCGATGACCAGCCCGAACGGCGATCTCGTGGACATCAGGTTCTCGATCGCGGGAGACGTCTCCAGCGACGAATCGATCTCCGCCATCAAACGAGTGCGCAACGAGTACGTACCGTCAGCATTCGGAGACGTGGACGCTGAAGTCCTCGTCGGTGGCGGGACAGCGGAAACCATGGACTCGGTCGACATCGTCAAGCAGTACGTTCCGTTAATCATGGCGGCGGTGCTGGCGGCGAGTTTCATCCTGCTGCTCATCGCCTTCCGGTCGATCATCGTGCCGCTCAAGGCGGTGGGGATGAACCTGCTGTCGGTGGGCGCTGCGTACGGGACGGTAGTACTGGTATTCCAGAAGGGCGTCGGAAACGCACTGTTCGGCTTCCAGGAGGTCCCGGTAATCGAATCATGGATCCCCTTGTTCCTGTTCGCCATCCTTTTCGGACTCTCGATGGACTACCACGTCTTCCTGCTGAGTCGGATCAAGGAGCGCTACGACGAAACAGGGGATAACTCTGGATCGGTGACCTACGGTCTGCACTCGACGGCCTCAATCATCACGGGCGCAGCCCTGATCATGGTCGCGGTGTTCGGAGGCTTCGCGCTCGGCCCGCTATCGATGTTCCAGCAGATGGGCTTCGGTCTGGCGGTTGCGGTGATCCTGGACGCCACGATCATCCGCATGGTGCTCGTTCCGGCCAGCATGGAGTTGCTGGGCGAGGTGAACTGGTACTTCCCGAGCTGGTTGGAGTGGTTGCCGAGGATCAGCATCGAGGGGGACCCCGAGATAGCGGAAACGGTTACCGAGGGGAGTCCCGCCGGGAATTAATCCCGCTGGCTGGAAAATAAGTGCGGACGGCGGCGTACGATACGCCGCCGTTTCGCGCCCCGGGATGCGGACCGTGCAACCGTGGTGCGTCTGTGCCACTATTGCTTCGGCCCGCTCCATGTCGCCGCTCACCCACCCTTGTCTGGACTCTAAAGATCAACCTTTTCCGAAGAAATCGGCCAGCGGACACGCCCGGATCTCCGAAGCGCGGCAAGATCTTCTACGGCTGGTGGATCGTCGGGGCGGCGGCCATCACAAACGGCACCGGTGGCGCGCTCCAGTGGCAGGGCTTCACCGTGTTGTTCCTGCCGGTAAGCGAGAGCCTCGGGCTCGGACTCGGTGCGACCGCGCTGGCGTTTGGACTCGCCCGGGCAGAAAACGGCGTCGTAGGCCCGCTGTCCGGTTGGCTGATCGACCGCTACGGCGTCCGGCCACTGATGTTCGTGGGCACGATGATCGTCGGCGTCGGTTACCTGCTCCTGTCCCGCGCTGACAATTTCATCGCCTTTCTCGTGATCTACATTCTCGTGATCTCGATAGGGGCATCGACCAGTTTCATGCAGGCGACGACGGCGGGCATTAACTCATGGTTTATTCGCAAGCGCGGGTTGGCGATGTCCATCAATGCTGCCGCCTTCCGACTTGGCGGAGCGGCGATGGTGCCGATTCTCTCCGTATTCGTCCTGAAGTACGGCTGGCAAAACGCCTCGATTGGCATCGGCCTGATGATGCTGTTCCTGGTGACACCAATGGCCCTCGTGTTCCGGCGATCTCCCGAGGCTTACGGCCTGAATCCAGACGGCGATCCAGACCCTGAGCCAGGCGCCCCGGCCGCTGGCCACGCAGCGCCGATCGCTACATACGACAGTTGGACGACCAGAGAGGCGCTCAGGACACGAGCCTTCTGGGTGCTATCGGTCGGCACGATGCTCCGTATAGCCGCCCACGGCACGATATTCGTACATTTGATAGCGATCCTTGACTGGAAGGATATAGACAGACAGGTCGCAGCGAACATGGTCGGCGGGCTGGCGTTAGTCGCAGTCCCCCTCATCCTGCTCGCTGGCTACTACGGAGACCGCATCGGCCGGACAAAAATCCTGTCGCTCGGGTATGCCATGTCGGCGTTCAGCCTGTTCCTGGTGGTGTTGACCGAAGGCACGATCCCGCTATTCCTCGCCCTGTTGCTCTTCACCGGATCAGAGGCAGGCAGTTCGCTCAACTGGGCGCTCGTAGGAGACCTGTTCGGGCGGAAAAGCTTCGCCACGATAAGGGGGATGATGGCGCCTCTTTACAACAGCGTCCTCATGGTCGGTCCGGTCGCGGCGGGTTTCATATTCGACTGGACGGGGACCTACACTCCAGTGCTCATCAGCGGTGGAGTTCTGATGCTCCTGGCGGCGGCCGTGTTCCTGCGGCTGGAGGCCCCTGTCAAATCGACGCGTGAGAAGGCCCCGGAACCGGCGGCGGTTCCTGCCGCCGACGAGTCTGCGATAGCGACCGATCCCTCGACCGACGGTTAGCTCCCCGCCGCTGTATCATCCGGCCATCGCGTTCCAACCCGCGCTGCCGGTGGGGCGGGCCTGATCCGTCCCGGCAGGTGCGCAGCGCTGGCGGACACACAAACACAGGAGGAACGGAATGCCCCTGGACAGGGAAGAACTGCTCCACGCATATCGCGTGATGAAGACCATCCGGGTGTTTGAAGAACGGGTACACGACGAGTTCGCCACCGGGGAGATCGAAGGCTTCGTCCACCTGTACGCCGGAGAGGAGGCCTCCGCCGCCGGCGTGATGGCCAACTTGACCCGCGATGACAGGATCGCCTCGACCCATCGAGGGCACGGTCACTGTATCGCCAAGGGGGTTGACGTTCGGGGCATGATGGCCGAGATATATGGTCGGACCACTGGCGTCTGCCACGGCAAGGGCGGCTCCATGCACATCGCCGACCTGGACGAAGGCATGATGGGCGCCAACGGCATCGTCGGCGGCGGTCCGCCGCTCATCTGCGGCGCGGCGCTCGCAGCGAAGGTCAAAGGCACCCGGAACGTCGGCGTGGCGTTTGTCGGCGATGGCGCCTCAAACCAGGGCACCACGTTTGAAAGCCTCAACCTGGCCACCGTCTGGAACCTGCCCGCCGTATTTGTCGCAGAAAACAACGGTTATGCAGAGGCGACCTCCTCCAAGTACTCCGTGGGAGCGGACAGCATCGCCGACCGGGCCGCCGGGTTTGGCATGCCGTCGGTCTCCGTGGACGGGCACGATTTCTTCGCCGTTTACGAGGCAGCTGGAGAGGCGATCAGGCGCGCCCGCGACGGGGGCGGGCCCTCGTTCGTAGAGTGCCGGGTCAACCGCTACTACGGCCACTTCGAGGGCGATGCCCAGACATACCGCGGCCCCAACGAGGTCGAAGATCTGCGCGCCAACCGTGACTGCATCGATCTGTTCAAGAACGCGGTGACGACATCTGGCGATATCGCGCAGGCCGATCTTGACGGTATCGATAGAGATGTCGATACCTTGATCGACTCCGCGGTCGACGAAGCCCGGTCTGCCCCGCGGCCCGGGGAGGAGGATCTCCTCACAGACGTGTACGTTTCGTACTGAGGAGCTAACTCAACGACGCAACAGGGAGCGTTCTAACGATGAGACTTCTCCCTCACCCCGGCCCTCTCCCGGCGGGAGAGGGCCGGGGTGAGGCAATACCTGGGTCGACGTCCCGAACTGTCAGTCCAGATAACCGGAGATAACAGCATGGCCAGGACGATCACTTACCAGCAGGCGATTAACGAGGCGCTCGACCAGGAGATGGGAAACGATCCGTCCGTAATCCTCATGGGTGAGGACATCGTGGGGGGGTCGGGCGCCGATGGAGAGATGGACGCATGGGGCGGCCCGCTCGGGATAACCAAGGGTCTCTACCCGAAATACGGCGACCGTGTCATGGACACCCCGATCACGGAATCGGCCTTCATCGGGGCGGCGGTGGGTGCGGCGGCGAGCGGGCTGCGACCTGTCGCCGAGTTGATGTTTAGCGACTTCATGGGGGTATGTTTCGACCAGATTTACAACCAGGCGGCGAAGTTCCGGTACATGTTCGGCGGCAAAGCCGAGACCCCGGTCGTGATCCGCACCATGTACGGTGCCGGCATTCGCGCCGCCGCCCAGCACTCCCAGTCCCCTTACTCGATCTTCACCCACGTCCCGGGACTCAAGGTCGTCGTGCCGTCGAATCCGTATGACGCCAAGGGACTGCTAATCCAGGCGATTCGAGACAACGACCCCGTGATCTGTTTCGAGCACAAGTCCCTCTACCAGAGCGAGGGCGAAGTCCCCGAAGAGTCGTACACCATCCCCTTTGGCGAGGCGAACGTCGTGCGTGAGGGTGGCGATGTCACGATCATCGCACTCGGGCTCATGGTCAACCGTTCGCTTGAAGCCGCAGAAACCCTCGCTGCTGACGGGATAGAGTGCGAGGTGATCGATCCCCGCACCACTTCGCCTCTCGACGACGAGACGATCCTGGAAAGCGTGGAAAGCACCGGACGCGTTGTTATCGTCGATGAGGCGTCGCCGCGTTGCAGCATGGCTACCGATATCTCGGCGTTGATCGCCCGGGACGCCTTCGGTTCGCTCGAAGCGCCGATCCAGATGGTCACGCCGCCCCACACGCCGGTTCCGTTTGCCGGCTCGCTTGAAGACCTGTACGTGCCGGACATGGCGAAGATCGAGGCCGCGGTCCGCCAGGTGACCGGCTACTCCCGATGAGCGACGCGGAGATCCACCGCCTGACGATGCCGAAGTGGGGCCTGACGATGACCGCCGGGACGGTCGTCAAATGGCTCGTTGAAGAGGGCGAAAAGGTTCGCCCGGGCGACGAGCTGGTCGAGGTGGAGACGGAGAAGATCGCCAGCGCGGTGGAGGCTCCATCCGCAGGTGTCCTTCACAGGCGCGTCGCCGCGGAAGGCGACACCGTCCTGGTCGGCGGGCTACTCGCCGTGATCGCCGAACGGAGCGTCGATGCCGAACGAATCGACCGCGTAGTCGAGGAGTTCGCTGAGACCTTTGTGCCCGGGGATGACGCGGATGCGGTCATCGGACCGTCCACGCAGCGGGTCACGGTGGGCGGGGGTTCACTGCGCTATCTAAAACTCGGAGAACTCGAACCGGGCGCGCCTCCCCTCATCTTGCTCCACGGTTTCGGCGGCGACCTGAACAACTGGCTGTTCAACTCGGAGGCTCTCTCGGCGGCCCGCACGGTCTACGCTCTCGACCTGCCGGGTCACGGTGAGTCTTCCCGGGATGTGGGTGATGGCTCGATCAGCGCCTTCGCCAGCGCCGTTGCCGGGTTCATGGATGCCCTTGCGATCCCGTCGGCGCACCTCGCAGGTCATTCCCTGGGCGGCGCGATAGCCTTGCACATCGCTTTATCCGAGCCAACGCGGGTGGCATCGCTTTCCCTCATAGCAAGCGCCGGGTTGGGATCGGAGATCGACGCCGGGTTTGTCGAGGGGTTTGTCGCCGCTGATCGTCGCCGCTCCCTTCGCGACGAGCTCCGGAAACTGTTCGCAGACCCGGCGCTTGTTACCCGGCGTCTTGTCGACGACGTGCTCAAGTTCAAGCGTATCGATGGCGTTGCCGGCGCTTTACGCAAAACCGCCTCGGGATTCGTTTCAGGCGGCGCACAGTCACACGATCTCCGGGACCGCCTGGCCGGGATCACGGTTCCGATTCAAGTTATCTGGGGCGAGATGGATGGTGTCATCCCGGCGTCACACGCCGCGGGCCTTCCCGATTCGATCGAGATCGCGCTGCTCCCCGGGGTGGGACACATGCCCATGATGGAAGCGGCCAGCGAGGTCAATCTCTTGCTGACCGCATTCATGGAACGTGCGGCCGAGACACGGTAATCGTCCCGCCCCCGGTTCGCCGCCTACGCCTTCAGGATCTCCCGGCGTGACAGGACTTTCTGGACAAGCGGCCTCATCCCCAGCGAACGACCGATCTCAAGAGCGTCATCCTCCAGGGACCGGATGAACGCCGGTGACTCGGTGCCGGCATCCCCGGATGCAACCGAGTACTGGTACGCGGCCCACGCGAGCAGTGGCCGGTATCCAACTTCCCTGTAGCGCTCCATCGCGTCTTCAAAATCGGTCTGTCCCTGCTCGAATTTGCCAAGCCGGAACGCGAGCGCTGCCCTGACCGGCGCGGGGTGATACCACCACAGCTCTTGAGCCTGTTCGAGTTCTCTGTATTCGCTCTCTATGGCCTCAATATCGCCCTCTGCGAGGGCAGCGCGGGCCAGCGCCATATGCGAGACGAGCTCAGAATTTGGCGTCCTGTACGGGGAAGAAAGCACCTCGGACGCCGCCGCTTTTGCGGAAGCCATGTGTTCCGGCTTGCCGGTGATGTTGGCGATTCGTGGCAGGACCTGGGCCACGTGCAGGAGTCCCATCGGCAGCCCCATGGCCCCGCGACCGCGCATCCGGTCAAGGTGGTCCAGGTAATCAGCTCCCCGGTCCGGGTTGGATGTCTCATATTCCAACCACGCAAGCAGGCCGAACACCCGTGGATCATCGGGCCAGGCATCCAGCGCCTGCTGGCCGTGATCGCGCGCCGTACGCCAGTTTCCGCAAAGCAGAGCCTCCACCAGCGCCGCCCAGTGGGCCGTCGCCAGCCAGGTGTGGTCACGCGCCCTCTCGGCCGCGACCACGCATGCGTCCAATTCTTCACGCGTCCGCGCCCGGTCCCCGGTGTCTGAGATCGCCCAGGCCGTCGTTCGTCTCGCCATTGATTCCGAAAGAGGGTCGTCGTGGACCTTTGCAAGTTCAAGCACGCGCTCGCTGTGCTTCACTGCTGACTGACCCTTGAGATGAAAGACATCGAGCATCGCAGCGCTCGCGGTGGTACGCATCTCGAGTCCTACGTCCTCCTCCCGCTGTGCTATCTCAAGGGCGGAGTCCAGTTGCTCATGGGCGCGCTCAAAATCGGCAAGCGCGACGCCCACGTAGCGACCCAGAAGCGAGTGGATACGGCCGGCATCGAGCGACTGCGGAGCGACCATTTCCAGGGCGCGCTCCATCAACGGGATCATGCGGATCTGTGCCACGCCCGCCGTCACCGGGGACTCCGCCACAGCGGCGGCGCGTCGCGCTTGCCCTGACTCGGCATAGTAGTTAAACGCCGTCTCGATATGCGACAGCGCCTCGTCGATGTGACGGAGCGCAGAGTACGCGGCGCCCAGCCCGGCGTGGAGGGCTGCGGTATCGTCCGAGAGCGGTTCCGAATCTTTAGCCTCAAGCGCCCGTTCAAAAATCTCCCCGGCGTCCTCGAAGGCATACGCGTCGAGCGCCCGCTGCCCGGCCACAAGGGAGAAGTGCACCAGCCGCTCCAGGTTTGTCCCGGCCTCGGCGTAGTGGTGGGCGATTTGGCCGGCATACTCGTCCGCGGAGGAACCGTAAAGATCCTCCAACCCATCGGCAATCCGAGCGTGCAGCCGCGCCTGCCTCGTCAGCGAGATCTCCCCGGCCAGCGTTTCGCGGATGAGCGCGTGGCTGAACTGGTAGGAGCCGATCGCTGATGGAAGCTCGTCGATGATCCGGGCTTCCAGCCCTTCCTCGAGCACCGAAAGGACGCGGTCTTCAGACATGTCGTCAAGGAGCCGGTCCAGTTGCTCCAGGGTGAACACGCGGCCGATCACCGCCGCCGTCATCAGCGTGTCGTAACACCTTTCGCTCAGGCGATCCAGCCGACGTGTGATCACCTCCCACACGCCTTCCGGGACCCGTACATTCCAGTCATTGCCCTCAGGCCCTGAGACCACGGACCGCAAGCGTTCCGGTGTGAGCAAACCTTCCTGCGCCAGCAACCTCACCACCTCGGTGACGTAAAGTGGATTTCCTTCCGTTTGCGCGTAAACGAGCCTGAGCAGAGCGGGTGGCGCGGGGAGGCCAGCGACGATGGTGATGAAGGCCTGTACATCGTCTTCAGTGAGGCCGGTCAGCCCCACGCGTTCGAACTGTCGTTCGCGCAACAGCTGGCCAAGTGTCTGGGCCAGCGGGTGACGCCGGTTTAACTCAACGTCACGGTAGTTCCCCATAACCAGGATGCGGCCGTCTGCTATTTCGCGTCCGGCAAACTCCAGCAGGAGCAATGACGATTGGTCGGCCCAGTGCAGATCGTCGAGGACTATGACCATCGGGGTGTTTCGCGATGCGTTGCGGAGGAAAGATGTTATCGAGTCAAACAGCCGGAACCTGGCGGCCTCGGGGTCGTCCATCGGCGCACTTCGGCCCGCGAGCTCCGGGAGTGCCTCCCGTACATCTGTCACGATCTCCGCTATGTCCGCCGCGCCGGAACCCATCTCCTGGCGAAGCTGATCGCGATCGGTCTGGTTGACGTAAGACCGGATCGCCTGCACCCAGGGCCAGTATGGCGGCGCTCCACCGCTCTCGTAACATCGCCCCCACAGGACACGGGCGCCCCGCAGACCGGCGTATCCGGCGAGCTCCTGGGCTATCCGCGTTTTGCCGATGCCCGGCTCCCCGACGAGGGCGACAAGCGAACCGCGCCCGGAAAGCGTCTCCTCAAAAATCGCCCGGAGCCGGTCCATCTCCGCCTGCCTGCCGACGAACACGCCTCCGCTTGTTTCCGTCCCGATGTCTGCCGGGTCGACGCTCCGCGGCGCGTCGGGGTCGATCGTCCCCAGGACTTTGATAACCTCGGCTGCTGACTCTGGTCGCTGACCCGGGTCCTTCGAGAGCAGCCGCATGATTAACGCTTCGAGCGGTCTCGGGCAGTCCGAGTTGTGCCAGGAGGGCGACACCGGCGGCGTGTTGACATGCTGGCTGATGACGGCGATCTCATCGTCCGCAACGAACGGCGGCCGGCCGGTCACCATCTCGTACATCATCGCCCCGAGCGAGTACAGGTCTGAACGCGCCGTAACCTCGCCCCCTGTTGCCTGTTCTGGAGGCATGTAGGAGACCGTGCCGATCATCATCTTCTCCGCGGTCAGCCGAGTTTGATCGGCGACAACGGCCAGGCCAAAGTCGGCGATCTTGGCGATGCCGTCATCGGTCAGGAATACGTTGCCGGGCTTCATGTCCCTGTGGACGACGCCGTGCGAGTGCGCGTAGTCAAGCCCGCGACAAACTTCGGCACTGATTTTGAGTGTCTGTTCAAGGGGCAGGCGGTGCGCTTCTGCTTTCTCGATCAGGTCCTCAACGTCGCCGCCGCCCGCGAGCTCCGTGACCATGAACGGCTGCCCGTCCTCGTCCCCGATGTCGAGGATGGTGAGAATGCTCTCATGGGCGCTCAGACGTCCCATGGCGCGCGCTTCACGGAGGATGCGTGCCCGCGCTACGTCATCGAATCCCTGTGTCTTGATGAGTCCGAGAGCTGCCATCCTGTCGAGGGTTGTGTCGTGGACCAGGTAGACGAGTTTCTTCCCACCCTCGCCGAGGAAGCGCTCGACCGTGTACCGGCCGTTCGCGAACGAGGTTGGTCCTTCTTCAGCAACTTCGTCCGGGGCGGCCGTGGGAGTGGCCGTTTCCGCGGGGTTTCCAAGCTCTGAGTCGGCTGCGGGAGCGGCGTCTAATGAAGGCGCCGCCGCCTCGGCTGTCGGCGGTGCAGAACCGGTGTTCCGCCGTTCAGCGATCCGCAGAAGAGCCGACGCATCGGCGTTGTCGGCATCAATAGCCAGCACGTCCGCGCATAGCTCGCGTAGTCGCGCCCAGTCGCCGCCATCCAGCGCGGTGTCCGCTTCGTCGAGCATCCGCTCGACCCGTTTAAGTATTCTTTCGCTCGGCATCCCGGGGATGATACAGGCAAGCGGCGCGCCTATCACCCCGAACTCGGCGGGTGATTACCAGGTGTCGCCGGTGCCGTAGTCCCTTTCCCGCCATCGGCCAAGCTCCACGAGCGAAAGAAATTCTCCGACAAGCTGATTGAATGCCATTGGTTCCTCGATGTTGACGGCATGACCCGTCTGTGGAACCAGTGCGAGTCCAGCCGTCGGCACGGTCCGCTTCAGAAACAGTCCCGGCGCCAGGCACGGTTCATCCTCGTCGCCATTTATGACCAGCATCGGGACCCGGAGCTCGCGCAACTCTGCCTCTCGCGTGTAAATAGATGGTCGAGCTCCCTGGAAACCGCGGAACGTGTTGGCCGAACCTTTCGGAGAATGAGCCAGGAAAAGCTCCTCGAAGCGCGCGTGACCCGCCGGGTCCTTATGCGAGAATCGGATCCTGGCCTCGCCACCCAGGTATCCCCGCAGCCCCTCCATGCCACCCGCCTCGATGCGATCGGCCCGGGCCGCTGCGTTGGCGTGAAACGCCTCGACGTTGTCGGAACCGCTGCCGGCCCCGGCCACGATCAACGAACTGCACATCCCGGGGTGTGTGAGGCCAAACCCGATCGTCGTGTAAGCGCCCATCGACAGCCCGCCGATGTGGGCTTTTTCGATCCCCAGGTGATTTAGCAGTCCGTACAGATCGGCCACCTGCTGCTCGTGTCCGTACACATCGGCCGACTCCGGGACATCGGACGGCGTGTAGCCGCGAGCGTTGTAAACAATCACGCGGTACTTGCGGGCGAAATAGTTCACCTGCTGATCCCAGCTCTCCATGCTCCCTGCGAACTCGTGGGCGAGCACTAGGGGGAACCCGGAACCGGTCTCCTGGTAGGCGATATTTACGCCATCAATACTTACGTTGTCCACTGCCATCTACTCCTGTGACTACGTGATGACTGCCTGCATCAGTTCGGCGATCACCCGGCGAACTTCCAGACTTCGGCCGGCTTGCCGCCCTGGGGCAGGCCGAGCGGGAGTTTGACGTCGATGATGTAGGGCCGCTGCTCGTTCATGACGATGTCCAACCCGCGAGCGATAGCCTCGGCGACTTTTGATTCGTCGTCGACCGTGACGCCGTCCATGCCGAATCCGCTCGCGATGGTGACGGGGTCGATTCCCTCGAGCGCCACGCTGGCGTACTCGCCCGTGTCGCTCATTACCTCGCCCGCGGCCCCGAAAGCTCCCGCGACTATGCCGTACGCGCCGTTGTTCGGGATCACGTAAAGCACCGGGATGCGGTGATGTACAGCCGTCCACAGCCCGGAATCGCAGTAGAAGGTCGAGCCATCTCCCACGAGTCCCACCACGGGCGTATCCGGTGCTGCGAGCTTCGCTCCTATCGCCGCGCCGATGCCGTAGCCCTCAGACCCGCCGGCGGGGCGGATATAGATGTTGTTGCCGCCGCCGTCCTTGGCCGGGATGCAGTCAAACGGCGCAGCGAACTGCTCGGTGGTTATGACGCCGCCGCCGACGCGCTCAAGCTCGGCATCCAGCGCATCAAGCAGCACCAGCGGCCGAACCTGCCCCGATTGTTGAGGCGCCCATCCAGTCGATGCGCGTCGCTCTTCCCGCAGAGCAGCGGAATGTGCCCGTGCGGTGGCGCGACGTGCGTCGTACTTCGAGGCCGGCGCGCCTTTGGCGGCAACCCCTTGCAGCCGTTCAAGCGTTCGGGATTCGTCCGCCAGCACTTCAAGCGCCAACCCCGGAAGGTTCTGAAAGTTAGCCACCCCGGCCCCGACCGCCATGATGCGGTCCGCCGTCGCAAACGCATTGAAATCTCCGGGCTTGCCGTTGCCCTGGTGACGAACTCCGAAACAGAAGATCTGGTCCGGATTTGCCGCCTCAACAGCGTTGTCGATCCGGCCGCAATGCAGGGGGTGGGTGACCGGGACGCCGCGTGCGTCGTCGAATGCGGTCGTGACCGTCGCTCCGTAGTGCTCCGCGAGGGCGATGAGTCTTTCCTCTGCGCCACTCTTCCAGATGCCGTCGCCGATGTAAAACATCGGTCGTTCCGCCTCGTCTATAGCGTTGGCGATCGTCTCAACGTCGGCGTCGGACGGGTACCCGGCCCGGAGGTCCGGTATCTCGCCCTCGATGATGTCCGTCGTCACGAGGTCGTCTTCGAGCATGTGATCGTAGATGGCGAGGTGCACCGGGCCGAACGGCGGCGTTTTGGCTACCCGAATCGCCCGTTCAAACACCTGCGGCAATCCTTCCGGTTCGATGACAGCCCAGCTTGCTTTCACGAACGGCGCCGCGATCGAGGTCGGGCCGAACGAGTGGCCGAGGTCCAGCGAGACGCGGTCGGAGAAGCTTCCGGTGTCGCCGGCGAAGGTGATCACCACGACCGGAAGCTGGGCGGCCCAGACGTTGATGAGCTGTCCGAGGCACTGCGCGAGGCCCGCTCCCAGGTGAACGACCATCACCGCCGGGTCGCCCTTGACCTGGCTGTAGCCGCCGGCCGCGGCCGTGACGATTCCTTCATGAAGGGAGAGGATGCCCTGGATGTCAGGGTTGGCGTGGAGGGAGTCGAAGAACCTGGCCTCGCGAGATCCGGAGTTATAGAAGACGTAGTCCACGCCGGACGCGACAAGTTGTTCGACCATCACGCGGGAGGCGTTGGCTGTTATCGGGCGTGTGGGCATCTGTTTTCATCTCCTCGTGCGTACGTGACCGGGCGCGCTTGTGCCGGAATAGGAAGGCAAGTTGCTTGCGTACGGCGGGATGATACATCCGTACCGGCGGTCATGTCGGGGGCGCGGCCGTCAACCGGAGCCGGTAGGATGCTCGGGAAATGGAATATCAGGAGGGCGATATGACACGAATTGCTGAGCTGGCTGAATCGATCAGCACGCTGCTCAAGGAACGCGGGGAGACCGTCGGCGTCTCTGAATCGTCCTCCGGCGGGCTGGTGTCGGCGGCGCTACTGGCAGTGCCGGGAGCCTCGGCCTATTTCATGGGCGGCATGGTGATTTACACCGGCGCGGCGCGAGACGCCTTCGCCGAGATCAACCTGGACGATCACCCGGGCGTCCGATCCAGTAGTGAGCCGTTTGCTTTGTTGTGTGCGAAAGCGGCACGGGAGCGATTGGACACGACATGGGGCCTCGCCGAGACCGGTGCGGCGGGGCCGACGGGAAACCGTTACGGCGACGACGCTGGACACACCTGTATTGCGGTGGTGGGGCCAGCGGAGCACGCCGAAACGCTGGAAACCGGGCTCTCAGACCGAGCCGAGAACATGGACCTGTTTACGGAGAAGACGCTGGAGGTGTTCGAGCGGATTCTGAAGAGCGCGGGTTGATCTGAGCGAAACTACTGCAGCGCGGCAAGAACCCCGCCATCGATCACCAACTCCGTACCCGTGATGAACGACGCGTCATCCGAGCAGAGGAACAGTATTCCCGCGGCGATCTCTTCCGGCTCACCCCATCGACGCAGGGGGGTTCGGTTGATGCGCATCGCGCTGGCGTCGGCGTCGTTGAAGATCTCGTCGGTAAAGGGCGTGTGGGTCCAACCAGGGAGGACGGAGTTAACCCGGATTCCCATCGGCGCAAACTGGACCGCGGCGGAACCGCCGAACGCGATGATGGCCGAACGGGACGCGGAATAGGCCGCTCCGTATTCGGAGCCGTAGCGCGCTGCCATAGATGCGACGTTTACGATTGCGCCGCCCCCGTTCTTCTCCATAGCGGGCGCCACCGACTTCGCCCCCAGGAACATCCCGCGGCTTGAAACGTCCATCACCATTTGCCATGCGTCGGCGTCGGTATCGAGGATCGAACTTCGGTCAGACGTACCGGGGACATTGACGAGGACGTCCAATCGGCCGAATTGTGAAACCGTGGCGTCGACGGCGGCTGACCAGTCGTCTTCGCTGGTCACGTCAAGGTGGAGATAGGACGCGTCCAACCCGGCATCACGCATCTGCGCCACGGCCCGCTTCCCACGTTCATCGGCGATATCACCGATCACAACGCGACCGCCCTCGCGCAACATACGCCAGGCGGTCCGGCCGCCAAAGCCCATCAACTCGCCCTCGACCGCACTGGCGGCCCCGGTGATAAGTGCGACTTTGCCGTCAAATCGTGACATGTGTATGTCCTTGGGGATGATTGGCTGTGGGGTGTGTTGATGGACTTTACGCGAACCATTGGGGTTGTGGCGTGGTCGGTGTCTTAGAACGCGATGAGCGCGCTAGCGTCGTCTTTCCCGGCGGAAGGAGTCCCCTCACCTCCATCCTCTCCTGACGGGAGAGGAGGCAAATGCCCTAAAAGACCATCCAAATAATCACCGCACGCGGTTACCAGATGCGGTGCTGGTTTGGTGCGAAGCTGGCCTCGAAGAAATCTGCTGCGTACTCACCGGGGGCTATCGCTGCGTCCATCGCTGCGAAATCCCCTGGCACGAGCTCGACTTCCATTGCACCGAGATTGTCCTCGAACTGCTCCAGCGTGCGCGGCCCCACTATCGGCGCCGTTACGCCGGGCTGAGCCATCACCCATGCCAGCGCGTACTGGGCGATCGTGCAGCCTTTTGCCTCGGCCAGCGGCGCGATCACCTCGACTATCTCAGCGACATCTTCAGAGAAACGCTTCTGCTTTTCCGGGTCCGTCTCGTCGCCAAAGCGAGTGCCGGGAGGCAGCGGCTGCCCTTTTCGGTACTTGCCCGTTAGTCCGCCGCCGCCGAGGGGAGACCACGGGATGAACGCGAGGGAGAAAGTGCGGGCCATCGGGATCTGTTCCCGTTCCGCGCGACGGTCGGCCAGGCTGAAGGGCGACTGCTCGGAAACGAAGCGGTTCAGCCCGAGTTCTTTCGACGCCCACAGCGCTTCGACCACCTGCCACGCGCCAAAATTGGAGGTGCCGAAGTAGCGGACTTTGCCGTCCCGCACCAGGTCGTCGAACGCCCGGAGCGTCTCGTCGATGGCGATGTGCGGATCCGGCCGATGCAACTGGTACAGATCAATGTGATCGGTCTTAAGGCGTCGAAGGCTGGCCTCACACTCCTGGATCATATGGAGCCGCGCGTTGCCCAGGCCGTTGGGGTCGGGCGACATTCGCTGGTGGACTTTGGTCGCGAGGAAAACCCGGTCGCGCTTGCCGTCTCGGGACAGGGCCTCGCCGGTGAACTCCTCGCTCCGGCCCGCACCGTAAACGTTGGCGGTGTCCAGGAAGTTGATCCCGGCATCAAGCGCGCGGTCCACGATGCGCTTCGTCTCATCGAGCTCGGTCTTCTGGCCGAACATCATGCAGCCGAGCACGAGCGGGCTGACGTTCACGCCGGTTCGGCCGAAAGGTTTGTAGTCCATTTACGGGTTGACTCCGGGGGTTGTTGCGGTCGGATGTGACGGTGATTATCACACCGGACCGCGTCCGACGCCGAACCTTATTAGCCGGACGAGGTAGATGTTAATCATCGACGGTCCGGGTTTCGGGAGCCCAGAAACCCCGGTCGTCCCGCTCCTCTTCGGTGGGGGGCGTCCAGGTCTCTGAATTACGCAATCGGATGCCTGAGAAATGGAGCGACGAGTTGATCGAATTGCCGAAGACCCGGAGGGAGTCCACGATATTCAACCTGATTCCTGCTCCCTCAAGTGCGTGTGTCAGCGGTCCCACCGGCTCGACTGACGCCGGGCGGACTGTTTCAGGGTTTACGTGAGTTCCGTGGTCACCGGAGTCCTTGAATCCGGCGGGATCGAACGAATACCGGTACAGGCGGCAGGACTCCAGCGTGGGGAGCCACTCTTTTTCGATGAACGCGGCCATACGACAACCCGGCCCGCCCATCCAGCGGTCGATGTCGGCTCGCGTTGACTTTTCCAGCGCCCACAGAACGATGCGTGGGCATTGACGAGGGAAGAAGTAGACGGGCGCGTGATATTCATCGATTGCCCAGACCAGGTCTCGACCTTTCGGATGCCCCGGGAGGGCGCGCGATCGTCTCGGCCGGAATTCCTTGATGCCGGGATCCTCCGAGAAGTGGTAGAGAACATCTCTCGTACCCGGCGGTACCCCTGGTAGAACAAGATCGGAGGCCGCGATGCCGTCACAGTTCACGAGGTCCAGCCGAATCCCTGTTGTCGGTAGTGCCGATCGAGCGCGAAATTTGATTCGGGCAGCATTTCCAGTCCCTGTGTTTCTTCAATTCCGTACAGGGCGAATCCGCTGCCCTCGGTCAGCCTGAGATCGGACAATTTTGCCACCAGCGGCGCCGAGAAGTAGTAGATTTCTGCCGTTGATTCGTCTCGGAAAACCGTGACGGCCCCGAGCGAGGTCAAATCCGGGGCGAAAGCGTGACGCCGATCTCTTCCTCGATCTCGCGCAATGCAGCCTCCTCAGGCGTTTCGCCGTCTTCGATGATGCCGCCGAAACAGTTCCAGAAAGAAGGGTAGATCGGCGCGTCGCGCGTCCGCCATTGGAGGAGAACCTGGTCGCCGACGTAAAGGAACACCCCGGCACCGTTTCGCAGCGTGATCATCGGTCGATACTACAGAGTCCCGCGGGTTTGTCGTCACGTGGCCGACGAATAGCCGGGTGTCCGAACGAAACGCCTGTGATGACTAGAAACCCGCCACACGCGGAGCGATTTCGCTCGCCAGGTATTCCGGCCACTCATCGGAGCCGAAATTGAAGTGCTCCAACTGGACTTCTTCGACCCCCAATTCTGCGAACTGTCCGAGTGTATCGACGAACTCATCGGTCAGCCCGATGATCATGTTCGAGTTTGCGATCTTGTCTTCTCGGTATGCAGACGGTGAGCCGGTTGCGCCGCTCATGGACATGTGCCATCGCGTCATGCGGTCAAGGGATCTTTCGTCACCGGCGACCAGGGGGAAGCCCATGACGGAACGGCGGACCGTCGCCGGATCACGGTCGATATCGGCGCATCGATCGGCAAGCACGCTCACCTTGTGTCGATACTCGTCAACCAGGATATTCACGGCGTTCCACTCGTCGGCATACCGGGCGATTAACGGAATCGTCCGTCTCTCTCCTTTGCCGCCGATCAGGATCGGGGTGTCGGCTCCATAAACCGGCTTGGGCAGCATGTCCACGTCTTTGACGTTGTAGAACTTTCCTTCGTAGGAAGCTGGCCCCTCTCCCCAGAGGGTCTTGATGATGTTGATGCCTTCTTCCAGCCGGTCGAAGCGTTCCCGTAGCGGTGGGAAGGGCATACCGAACTGGGTGTGTTCCGGCTCGTGCCACTCGGTGCCGAGTCCAAGCAGAAAACGGCCGTTGCTCAACTGGTTGATCTGGGCGGCCATTCGTCCGACATCCTGCGGGGAACGGAACGTGATGGGGGTGACCAGTGGACCGAAGCGAATGTTACTGGTCTCTATCGCAGCCACCGCAAAAGACAGATAAGCGTCGAGCGCACTTTTCGGGGTCCCAATGACGTAATGGTCTGACCGAAAGACCGAAGGGATTCCGAGCCTTTCCGCCGTGTGGAGGATGTGAATCCATCGCTCCCATGTGAGTCCGGCCTGGCCTTCAACCATCAATCCAATGCGCATCGGGTAATCTCAACTTTCGAGCGTGTTATGTCGCCGAAAGAGCCTACATGACGTCACACGCGAAACGCTGGAATGTTGGTAATTGCCAACGAAGACAGCACAGTCCGTACGTGCCCGTCAGAAAATCGCTGCTTCCACTGACAGGATCGGTGGAAGGGAGGGAGCTATGGTGCTCCAAGATTCGCCCTCGTTCGAGGAACCGAAAAGGATGCCGTTCTTTGTGCCGACGTAGACACCGAGCGGGTCTGCGCCGTCTACCGCCAGGCTTTCCCTGAGTGTGCTGAAGTAGGCATTTTCCTGGGGTAATCCATTCGTAAGGGCACGCCAGTTTTCGCCGCCGTTCTCGCTCTTAAACACCCTGAAGGCGCCGGTGGAAGAGGTTCTGAATTCGCCACCGTGATTGGGGACGACCCAGATGTGGCCAGACATGCGAGGATGACTGACGATCGGAAAGCCGAACTGCTCCGGCAGTCCCTCGCTTATGTCCTCCCAGACCTCCCCGTAGTCTCGGGTGCGGAAGACGCCCGTGTGGTGCTGGATGTACTGCACCGCGGGATCGTTGGCGTCCACCGCGACCTTGTGTACGCACTTATCTTCGTCCGGGTCGTGGTCGACGATGCCCATTAGTTCCCTCATGTCTTCGGGGAGGGGATCTGCCGGGAGATTGTCTGAACGCCTCTCCCAGGTTGTGCCCCTGTCTTCCGTAACCCAGTAGCCCGCGGCTGATATGCCGATCGCCATTTTGTTGTCGTCGTTTGGGTCCAGAACGATCGTGTGGAGGCAAAGGCCGCCCGCGCCAGGGTGCCAGAGTGGTCTGGATTCATGCTGCTGGAGCGGCATGTTTTCCTGCCAGGTCTTACCGAAATCCTCGGACTTCCAGAGTGCTGCCGGCATGCCGCCGAGGTAGATCACTCCCGGCTCAGAGGGCCTCCCGGGTTGGATGTTCCAGAACTTTTCGACCTTGCGATCGCTGCCGTCCGTGAACCTGGGCTCGGAATCGGACGGTGTCCAGTTTTCGCCAAAGTCGGAACTGCTGACAACCTCGGGTCCGTAGACGTCATGGTTGAGCGTCATGAACAGGCGGCCATCCCTGGGATCAAAAACCATGTGATCGATCGAATACCCGCGCATGTGCGGTCCGGAGACGTCCCACTCCTGGCGCGTTGCGTCACCGGTGAGGATGAATCCGCCCTTGTTGGTCCCAACGAGCAGGGCGATCTTGTCAGCCATGGCGCACCTCCCGACGGCGTGCTGGGCAGAGGGGGATGATACAGGCTCGGCTGTGAATGGCATGCCTGGGCGCGTTGCGATACGTCTTTCGCCGGTCCCGTGCACGAGGATGCCTCGGGCCGCGGGGACCAGGCGGTTACCATCCGAAGCGTAGTTGAGCGATCTTCTCCGGCAGGGCGTTGGGCAGAAAAGGCTCGTTGAACGCGAAACCTTGATCCCCCCCGCCGAGGCGGACTCCTGCTGGAAGAAGCGGAAGCGCAACACTACTGCTCTTTCCTGCACTAACATCAAGGCGTTCCCCCGGTAGCCCGCACCAGCGCCACTGCAAGGACATTTGAATGACGGTCGCTCCCGAATCTGGACAGGACTACAAGGTCATCGGCACGCAGCCGATTCGGCACGACGGCCACGACAAGGTGACCGGACGGGCCGAGTACGGGGCTGACGTATCGCTGCCGGGGATGATCTGGGGCGACATCCTGCGCAGCCCACATGCCCATGCCCGGATCATCAGCGTGGATACGTCCCGGGCAGTCGCGATGCCCGGCGTGCTCGCTGTCCTGTCTGGACTGGACGCGCCCCGGGAAGGGCGGCGCGAGATCGACGTCCGGGGCGGCGTCAAGCACCTTCCGGATGTCTCGGCAAACCTGATGGCGACCCATAAAGCCATGTTCGTAGGGCACCCGGTCGCCGCGGTCGCCGCGGTAGATCGTGAGACCGCAAGCGCCGCGCTGGAACTCATAGACGTTGAGTACGAGCCGCTCCCCGCAGTTATGAGTGGAGACGCGGCCACCGCCCCCGGCGCGCCCATTCTGCTCGAAGAGTTAATCGGCGATCACCTGGGTGTAGATGTCCCGGACACGAATATTGCCAGCCATTCCCGGATAGAGTTCGGCGATCCAGACGGAGCGTTTGAGCAATCTTCGCTCGTGATCGAGCGCGAGGTCTCGGTCGGGATGGCCCACCAGGGCTACATCGAGCCGCACGTTGCCACGGCGCTCTGGGGCGAGGACGACCGGATAACGGTCTGGTCCAGCACCCAGGGGATGTTTGGTATCCGGGATCATATGGCGGCATACCTGGGTATCGACGAATCTCGCATACGGGTGATGCCGGTGGAGATCGGCGGCGGATTCGGCGGCAAGGGCGCCGTCTACCTTCCTCCCATAGCGGCGCTGCTGTCCCGGGAGGCCGGGCGGCCGGTGCGGCTCGTGATGGACATGCGCACGGTGTTGGAGGCGACCGGGCCAACCGGCGCAGCGAAGGTGCGGGTCAAGATGGGCGTCACCGACGAAGGTTTGATTAACGCTGCCACGGCCGAGATGCGTTACGAGGCGGGCGCGTACCCGGGCGCATGGGTTGCGGTGGGCGCCCGGTCTGTCTTCGCCTGCTACAACATCGCCAACACGCGTATCGACGGTTACGACATCGTTGTGAACAAGCCCCGGGCCGCCGCGTATCGCGCTCCCTGCGTGCCGCAGGTAGTGTTCGCGACGGAGTCGGTTGTGGACGAGATCTGCGAGACGAATGGCTGGGACCCGATCGAGTTCCGGCTGGCGAACGCGTCTCGAGAAGGCACCCGCCGGGCCGATGGCCCGAGGTTCCCCCGTATAGGCCAAGAGGAGGTCCTGCGGGCGTCGCAGAGGTCTGACCACTGGAATACGCCGCTGGACCGCGGAGGCCCTGATGGGGTGTTGCGCGGCCGGGGCCTCGCCTCTGCCTATTGCGGGAACGCCGGCGGGAAGTCGGCCGTCGTGCTGAGCCTGAACGCGGACGGATCGGTGGCGCTCGTCGAGGGTTCGGCCGATCTCTCAGGCAGCCGGGCCATCGTGGCGATGGAGGTGGCGGAGGTTCTTGGTATTGCCGCCGAGGACGTGCAGCCGCTGATCCCGGACACCGGAAGTATTGGTTACACGGGTACGACGGGCGGGAGCCGGGTGGCGAACGCTACGGGGATGGCGGCGGTCCTGGCAGCCGAGAGCCTGCTGGAGAAGATGAAGGCCGGCGTTGCGATTGCGTGGGAGGTCGACGCGAAAGATGTGGAGTTCGCCGAAGGTGAGTTCTTCTCGGGGGGAGATCCGGAGTTACGCGTCGGCTTTAAGGAACTGGCCGGACGGCTTGACGGCACCGCCGGCCCGATCATGGCGTCCGGCTCTGTCGATCTTGCAGATGGTGGTGGTGGCATTTTCGGCACGCACATAGCCGACGTGGAGATCGATCCTGAGACCGGCAAGACGGACGTGATCCGTTACACAGTGATCCAGGACGCCGGCACGGCGATCCACCCGCAGGCCGTGGAGGGTCAGATGCAGGGCGGAGCAGCGCAGGGAATCGGTTGGGCGCTCAACGAGGAGTACGTCATCAACGACGATGGCGTGATGGAGAACTCGTCCTTCCTGGACTACCGCATGCCGACCATGACGGACGTTCCCATGATCGAGACGGTGATCGTGGAAGTGCCGAACCCGGCCCACCCGTTTGGCGTGCGAGGCGTAGGCGAGATCCCGATAGGGCCGCCGCTGGCGACGATAGCCAACGCCATCCACGACGCGCTGGGTGTGAGGTTGACACAGGTCCCGATGAAACCGATTCGGATTCTTGAGGCGCTTGCGAAGAGGCGCGGGCAGGAGGGCGCTTAGCCTCCAAACGCCAAAATCGTCCCGCGCCTAAGGAAGCATCCCGATATCGATGAAGTCGTCGATGTCGATTTCCGAGGTCGCCGTCACGTACTCCCCATTCTGTACGACATCGATTGCGAAGAACGCATCTTCGTCACGCATTTCGTCTTCGATGACGTCCATCGCTCGCTCTGCACGGCGTTCGCTGTTGAACTTGCTTGTCCAGGTGACACCGAAAGTGCTGGAGTCGCTTTTGCCGACCGATATGGCAGAACTTTCACAACCGTCGAGATCATCGTCTTCACAGTCCAGGATCAGGGTACGAATGAAAGCGTCCGGCAGTCGCTTCCGAACGCTGGAAATCGTTTCATCCCTCCAGAGGGACTGGGCTGGTTCTTCGGACGTTCGGATGAAGTCCTTGACTATGTCTTCGTCGTAAGTCAAAACCAGCGTTTCGTCGTTGAGAATGCCGACTATGGACCAGTTGCGGTCTCCTTCCCAGATCGGAACATCTCTGTAGAGGTCGTCGCGATAGTCCATGTCATCCAGTTCTTCTTCGATCTCCTCGCGATCAAATCCGCCAGAAACCATAAACACTCTGTCGAAATCGGACGTCGTTACTATGCCGAGTTCTGACACGCTGTCGAAATCAATCCCCATGTCGTCCAGTGCTCGCCCGTAATCATCGTCCAGTTCGTCAAGTACATCGTTAAATACGCGGTCTCCCGCCAGTTGCTCGACGTCGATTATGGCGAGAACTTCCGCGTCGTCCGGCACCATCTCCCCCAGCTTTGAGCCCCCGGACCCTCCGTTCGATAGAAACGCGATCACAAGCACCGCGATGATCGCGATCACGACCAGTACGCCGCCTATCCGGACCGGCGGGCTGTTCCACGGTGACTGGCCGTCGGAGCTGCCGGGCCCGGAACCGGAGATTCCTGTTTCGAGTCCGGGTTCGGCCGGATCCTGTACGCCCGGCTCCACTTTCGACGGCGTGTTGTTCGGAGGTTCTTCTTCCGCCCGGACCTGCTGGGCCGGCTGGCCCTCAGCTGGAGCAGCGCCCGGCAGTATAGTGTCGCCATCGGTTCGCATACCCGGTTGAACCGACCCGCCCCCGTCCGCCCCGGGGGTGCTTTCCGGCTGGTCCTGTCGATCGTCCTGTTGCTCCGCCATGCTGCAACTCCTCGTGTTCAACGACGATTAAGTGATGTGGCATTCTTTGTGTCCTCAGCGCTGATACCAGATTTCGCGGCAGCACCGGGGCACTCTCTTATTTGTCCGGAATGGGTGATTATGAGCGCGAGAAAAGACGCCAAAAAAGGCTCAGTTGATGGTCGGTTTGGACGACCGGTCTGACACGCTGGGTCCTCGGCCGCATAGCGGACAGCGTCATCAGAACATCCGGCGTACCCGTGCTGGTAATTCCACCCGAGATCGATTGGTTTTGACCCGGATGCGATTATTTATTGAGGCGTAAATCAGCTGTCGTAGAGATGTCTCAATATCGGTCGTTTTGGTGACAGTGCTACGCGATCGTCGAACGTAACCGCGCAGATGCGTTCGTGGCATCTGCACCGTGATCTCAGTGACCAGAACGTTTCTACCCTGCCGGTAGACGGTCACCGGCGAGTTGATTACCAGGGGGGTTATCGCGGGCAAACAAAAAAGACCTGCCAGACGACTCTGACGGGCCTTTTTGAACGGGGAATTGGACTTTCTGGAGCGGGGGACGGGATTCGAACCCGCGACACCCTGCTTGGAAGGCAGGAACTCTACCGCTGAGCTACCCCCGCGTCGCTGCGGTCAAGTCTAGCAGGGCGCGCCCGGTCTGCCATGCGGATAGTCCGGGGATTCTGCACGCCGTGGGCCGAAGGACCCTTCCATCGTCCGAAGAGGTCCTTTCCCCCGGGGTAATGACGTCCGATGATGGTAATGTCCGCTTTTCAATTCCTTGACCGTCAAACCAGGCCAGACCAGAAAGCCGTGGACCATAAATGACCGACGAGCGCGCTTCCAACGGATCACGCCCAGCATCGGATCTTCACTGGAGTCTCGATGCATGTGGCGTTACCAGATCAGGCAACGCGATTCCCGTCTTACTCCATCCTGACGCCAACAACCCGGCATCGACAGGGATTCGAGTCGTGTTAATTGGCGGGCTGAGCGGCAAATCAGCGGATGTAGACGCCGCTCGAAACGCCGTGGAACAACTGCCCCAGACCGCACGCAGCGCCGGGGTGGGCCTCGTTCTCAGCGTGATTCCAGTGGCCGATCCCGATGGGCTATCAGGAGAGGCACGCCTGGATTCAGGGGCTGCGACCGGCGCGGCTCACGGCTATCCGCCAGAGGGGGGTTATTTCGACGATGCCACCAATCCGGAGGCGCGTTATCTCTGGCGCTGGATCAGTTTCACGGCGCCGGATCTCGTGCTGGAGGTGGAAGATGGCGACGCCGTGGCGTGGCAGGCGAATTCAGCGGCAATGGCGCCGGGAAGGATGCTGAACGCGACCTCGGCGTCGCCAGCGGATTCCCTGATGGCGGCGCTGGGGGAGGGCGAACCCAGCGGACTGGCTCCGATCCCCGGCCTTCGACTTACTTCGACAGCTGATGGCCTCGGGGGTGAGCTTGAGCGATTGGTCCGGGCGATACAGGCATCGATCCAGCGATCACCGGCGCGAAGGACCCTTGATGCCCGCCGAGATCGTTCACCGATGGAGATAGCCCGGTTGCTCGGGCGGACTTACGGGTATGCCCTGGATCCCGTGATCTACACGCAGGGCGTTGCGATAAGCGGGCGATTGCGGCTTGCTCAACTGGAATGTGAGGCCGGCTGGGGAGAACGGGACGGGACGCCGGTGGATATCGCGGGACTTGTCGAGGGCTACGCCGCCGGCCAGAAGACGGCGTTCGACAATCATCCCGGCGGATCACATCTGGCGGGTCTTGTCTGGTGTGATGAACTGTCAGAAGCCACGGACGATCCCCGTTACACGGCCATGCTGATCGATGCAGCAGATCGATACAGGCCCGATGGAGCCGGTGTGCCGCCGCCGCCATCGGACGATAACTTCCGCACGGAAGACATGTTCTTCACGTCGGCCGTGCTCGGTCGCGCATTCGCCGCATCCAGAAAGCCCGAATACATCGACCTGGCGGCCCGGTTCCTGGCGGACGCCGATACCCAGAAAGCCGACGGGCTGTTCATGCATTGCCAGGGCGCCGACTGGAACTGGGGACGCTCGAACGGTTTTGCTGCGATGGGCTTCGCCGAGTTGCTGACCTACATGCCAGCGGACCACGATCTCCGGCCGGCGCTGCTCCAGGCCCACATCAGGCATCTCGACGCGTTGCTCCCATTGCAACAACCGGACGGCACATGGCTCCAGGTGCTGGACTATCCAGGTTCGTACCACGAGATGAGTGTCACTTGCATGGTCGGATACGCGCTTGCTAGAGGCATCCGCTCGCGTTGGCTCGGCGACAGTTACCGGGAGCCATTGGAACTCGCGTGGTATGCGGCGGCGGAACGTATCGATAACGAGGGCGGGCTGGTCGATGTGTGTACCGGCACGGGCGTGCAGACGAGTACCCGGGAATACCTGGATCGTCCTGCCGAGTTCGGGTTCGATCACCGGGGCGGGTCGATGGCCCTCTGGTTCGCCGTCGAAGTGGAACGGCTTCGCCGGGGAGAAGCCGTTCGAGGTTAGGATTGTCAGTCGAAATAGCCCGAGTGAACCCGACGAGGGTGTTTCGGGGTTCGTATGCCCCGCCCCGTTCACGATTCTGTGAGGAGCTCTGCGTTGACCCACGCCGTTGACCGGCACGTGACATTCGATCTTCCCGGTCCCGAGTATGAGGAGGCCACGTGGTTGCACAACGAGCACGGCTCGTCGTCATCCTCACCGCTGGCGCGAACGATCGGGGCGCTGATTAGCGGCCGGTTTCCGACCGACGATGATGGCGAGTTGCCAACACGGATCAACGTCAACAGTTACGCGTACACCCGGACAGAGTGGCCGCTCAAGTCCACCTTGCCCGAACATCTGCAGGATACAAACCTGCCCGCTGACGATTCAGATCTGCTGAACTGGCGGGAGCGGTGCCTGCCACTGGTCGAAGAAGTGGTCGCAGAGATCGATGCGTTCGATCCCGATTCAGTGGCTGCGGGGGGATGGAGAGAGACCATAACCGTGCAACAGGCGCGAATCTCGGAAGTGTCGAGCCTCGTGCATGGAACGGCTGTCTACTATGCTCAGATGTTCGGTGAGACGTTCGCCGGGCGTTATGTCGCCGAGTTTGGAAACGAGAAACAGGCGGAAGGGTTGGCGCTCACGCAGGGTTTTCCAAACGTCTCCACGGATAGAGCGGCGGACCTGTGGAACCTGGGGCGGATCGCACGCGGATCCGATGCCGTGAAGTCGGCAATCAAGACCGGAGTACTTCCGGCAGGGGACAGCGGGGCCGAAGCGGAGTTCCGTGACGGGTTCCAGACTGCGATGGACCGGTACGGTCATATGAACCCCCTGGGCATGGAGGACATGCCGACGTGGCGCGAGGACATATCGATGCCGCTCTCGATAATTGATCAGTACTCGACGGAAAGCGAAGAACGCAACCCGCGGTCGGTTGAGCAGACGTCGATCGCCCGGCGGAGAGAGCTTGAAAGTGCGCTGACTGACGCGGCCGTGGAGTCGCCGGTCGTTGCGGGACTGGTGAAATTACTGCCCTACGCGCAACACATTGGGCCGGTGACCGAGGATCACAATCTGCTGGCGGATCAGAGGTTGACGAATGCGTCACGTACTCGTTGGTTGAAGGTGGGCGAAATGCTGCACGGGCGAGGTATGTTGGAGCAGGCCGGCGATGTTTATTACTACGAGATCGACGAACTGCTGGAATTGCTTGAGTCTGGTGTTGCCATAGGGGTTGTCGAGCTGGCGTGCAGGAAAGAGCAACTCGCCCTGTGGCGTACGGTTATCCCCCCGGCCGTGATCGGCAAGGGCGCGATTGTCACTCCCGACGCGAAAGGAGAGGTTGTCGTGACCGGCATGGCCGCCGCCGCCGGGACTTACACGGGCCGTGCCCGCGTCATAGGAGCGGTGACCGAGGCGGCGTTGCTCGAGGAGGGAGACGTGCTGGTATGTGACCTCACCACCCCGCCGTGGACGCCATATTTTGCGGTGATTGGCGCGTTGGTCACCAATATCGGGTCCGTACTGGCGCACGGCGCGATCGTCGCCCGCGAGTTCGGCATCCCCGCGGTAGTGGCCACTGGAGACGGGACGATCGTGATCCCCGATGGCGCGACCGTGACGGTGGACGGAACCGCCGGGACGGTGACGGTGGTGCGGGACTAGCGAATCCGCCTCTGAATCCACCTTTCCCAGCGGGAGAGGACTGAGGTGAGGGAGAAGCCCCGACATACGGCAACGCCGGAGCGCGGCGGTCCCTGCCTAACCCACCTTCGGCATCACCTCGTTCTTCAACGCCGTCATTGAATCCAGCCAGGCGTCGTACGGCTCCCAGTCGTGGCCCATCGCCATCAGGGTGCCGAAACCACCCAGCTCGCCGTTCAGATCGTTCAGTTTCTGCGCCACCTCGTCCACGCTGCCGACCACGAACACGTTGTCCATCAGGTACTCCATGGTGACGTCAGAGTCCGGCATGTTCGGATCCACCTTGAGCAGCCCGAGCATGTTGTCCTTCGGAAGCAGTCTCAGGAAATAGCCCTCGTAATCGCGCGCGATCGTGCCTTCCAGGACCTGCCGGCGCGCCTCCGCCGTGGTCTCGGCGACGAACACCTCGCGCGCCACCCTCCACACAGAGCGATCCGGCGTCAGTCCGGACTCGTCAGCGCCTTCTTGGACGACGTCCCAGTGCGTCTTCAACACGCTGGACGGGACCAGGTTGATGCTCATCGGAATCCAGCCCCGTCGGCCCGCCATCTTCAGCGTCGGAGAGTTGCGCGAGATGCCGGCGACACCTATCGGTGGGTGTGGCTTTTGATACGGGGTGACGTGCGCCCTCAACCCGACGTCTTCCTGCGGCTCTGGAATCGTGAACTTCCACCAGTCGTTCTCGTACACGCCGGGTTTCGGGTCGTTCCAGATCTTGAGGATCGTCTCCAGCGAGGCCTGGGTGTATGCGCGGCTATCGATAGCGTTCTCACCGCGGTAGCCGAACACCTCCATGTCGCCGGGAAAGCTGCCGGTCCCGATGCCCCAGTAGAACCGGCCCTCCGCCATGTGGTCTAGCTGCGCGATCCGGTGCGCCAGCACGAACGGGTTGTGGTTCGGCATGCAGGTGACGCCGGTACCGAGCTTGATGTTCTTCGTGAGGCCGAGCGCCTGCGCAATGAACAGGTCCGGCGATGGGATGTTCTCCCACTCAGCCGTGAAGTGCTCGCCTATCCATGCCTCCGAGTAGCCAAGCTCGTCCAGTTTTACGACCTGGTGGAGGTCGGATTTCAGTGTCTCCGTCAGGTTGGCGCCCGGCGCGTGCATGGGCATTGTGAAAAAACCGAGGTCCATCGAAGTCTCTCCTGACCGGAAAACGGAGGGTCGGTATCGTGTCGTCGTATCAAGCGGGGCAACGGCAGCGTAACGGCGAGACGTTGGGGCGGCAAGTCTGACGCACGCGGATGGACACAGGTATGGGCGTGGTATTTTGTGCGCCCGACGATTCATCGAAATGAGGGAGGTCATCATGGCCGATACACCCCGCGGACGCACGATCGTAATGGTCGGCACCACACGCGGCGGATTCATCTTCACCGGGGGTCCCGATCGCAAAGAATGGACGATGTCGGATCCGCTCCATCGCGGATCACAGGTGTATCACCTCACCCTGGACTCTCGCGACGGCCAGATGTACGCCGCCGTAAACAACATTTTCTGGGGCCCGGAGATCAGCCGCAGTTCGGACCTGGGTGAATCATGGACCGAATCATCGGAGGAACCGCGCTTCAGACAGGACTCGGGCGAAACGCTGGAAGCGATGTGGCACATCGTGCCCGGCCGCCCGGAGGAACCGGGTGTGCTCTACGCGGGCGGCGCCCCGGCTTCCCTCTGGAAGACGACAGACTCCGGAGATACGTGGGTGGAGCTCGGCGCCCTGGGGGATCACCCGTCACGACCTGACTGGGAACCGGGCGCCGGCGGCCTGTGCCTGCACACGATACTGCTGGACCCGGAGCGGCCCGGTCGGATGTACGCCGGGATTTCTGCTGTCGGACTGTTCAGGACCGACGACGGAGGCGAGACATGGCTGTTGAGCAGTAAAGGGATCACCCCGGCGCTGCCGCCGCGTGTGGACGAGAACACCGGTCGATGTGTCCATAAGGCCGTGCTCGATCCGTTTGATTCGGAGATCATCTTCCAGCAGAACCATCGCGGGACGTACAGGTCCCGGGACGCCGGGCTGACCTGGGACGATATAGGCGGCGACCTGCCGTCGACTTTCGGGTTCCCGATGGTGACACACCCTCGGAATCCCGGAAATGTATTCACGGTGCTCATGGACAGCGACGAGTTCAGGTCCGCGGCTGAAGGCCGGGTGGCGGTGTGGACGACGAGCGACGCGGGAGAGACGTGGCGCGCGCAGACTCGCGGTCTCCCCGAACGTAATGCGTTTACGGGAGTGTTGCGGGAGGCGATGTCGGTAGACGGAGGCGAGCCGTTGGGTATTTACTTCGGCACCACCGGCGGAGCGCTGTACTACTCGACCGATGAGGGCGAATCCTGGGAGCTGATGGCGGACAATCTGCCCCGCATCCTGTCTGTGGAGGCGCGCACGCTGGGTTAAGGTTGGCATTCCCGCCACCCGGCGGTGTGCTGGATACGCGAAAGGACTCAGATGGCGCAGCAGGCTGATTCCAGGGTTTTTGAAGACAACGACCGGGTTCGTGTCACCAAATGGATTTTTGCCCCGGGAACCGAGACCGGAAACCACCTCCATGAACTGGATTACACGGTGGTTCCGCTGTTGACAGGCACGCTGATGATCGTCTCCGCTGGCGGTGAAACCGAGAACAATATCGTTTACGGAGTGCCTTATTTCCGGCGCGCCGGGGCCGAGCACAACGTGGTCAATCGGAGCAATATCCCGGTCGCATTCATGGAGATCGAATTGAAGTAAATTCCGTCCGCCAGTTTTTGTTTGGAGAGATCGATGCACCACGCCATTAACCACGTCCACCTTCGATCAAGCGACGCAGAGGCCGCCGCAGCCTGGTACACGGAACACTTCGGGGCCAAGTTGTTGGCGTCACGGGAGGTGATGCCGGGGACGATCACGATCTCGATGGACACAGGTAGCCCGGTTCGACTGAACATCTCATCACAGCGCGAGGGTGAATCCCAGGAAAAGGCGGTGCCGGAGATCAACCGGCTGGGTCTTGAGCATTACGGCTTTGAGACGGACGATATCGCCGCGGACATAGCGCACTTCGAGGGGATTGGTGTACGGGTTGTCATGCCGATTACGGATACAGGCGGCGGTTCGCAGATCGCCTATATAGAAGGCCCGGATCAGGTCGTGATCGAACTGGTACAACCGGGCGGTTAATGGCCATCGGCGCCACGGCCCTATCCCGCTTAGGGGGCCCGAACCTCATCGCTTCGCGATTGCCGGCTAACTGTTAGCACCTTTATTCAGGCGCTTCATTTCCGATCGTCAATTTAATAGCGTCTTCGAAAGATACCGTCTCCGAGTATCCAAGTTCCTCTCGAATTCGGGAGGACAGGGAATACAGATGCTGGGAGTAGTTGCTTGAGCCGGACGGCTCCTCGTCTGACACTTCGATGGTCCCGTGCCAACCAATGATCTCCCCAACAATCCCGTACAGCTCAATCGTGCTGGTTCCCGTCGGATAGCCGACGTTGTAGACGTGGTTACCCGGCCTACTGTCGCTCGAACACAGCAGCAAGGAATCGGCGACCTCGTCTACATACCCGTAGCCCCATCGAAAGCTGGCCCAGTCGTTCGCGAGGACGACGCGTCCGTCAGAGTCGTTCAGGGCGTCAACGACCTTCCCGATCCGATGCTGTCGGTCGCCCGGGCCGAAAATCCCGGGAGCTCTCACGATTGTTGTGGAGATGACGTCCTGCCCCAGAGCCGCGCGCTCGGCAAAGATGTTGTCTTCGGTTTCTGTCTGATCGAATGACGGTCCGGTACGCAGTTCAGACTCCTCGGAGAGCGGCATAGGTTGCAGAGGCCCGGATTCCGTCCTGTGAATCACGCCATATCCGCGGTACACGTCTTTACTGCTAACGAGTACGTATTTGCACGGGAATTCCTGGATCACACTGATCACGCTCTGCGTTGTATCCGCCCGGAACTGGCTGGTGTCGATTACCGCGTCGGGGGAGAACTCCAACAACTCGGTGACGTGGCCCACTATGGAGATCGTGTCCCCGTGGATGTGAGGCACATCAGGGTCCAGATCGGTGTGATGAATGCCCCGGTGGAACACCATCACGTTGTGACCACCATCCATTGCCCGACGGACGATCGCCGGACCGAGGAACCCGGTTCCTCCGATCACCAGTAGATTCACGTCGCCATCCCCTTAATCGAAGGTGATCACCATCTTGCCGCTGGTCTGCTTGTCGAAGTACTCGTAGGCCTCGACGGTGTCCTCGATGTTCACCCGTCGTTCGATCAGGGACGCCATCGGGATGTTGTGGTCTGCGATGAAGTTGGCGCAATCCTCCATGCCGAACTTGCTTACGGTCCATGACCCGTAGAGCGTCAGGTGGCGGTGGATTATGTCCGGGGTGGCGTCGTATGTCGCGTCGCCACGTTCACCGACAAGCGCCGTCCTCCCGAACACACGGCACGCCTGCGCGGCCTGCTTCCGGGTGGGACCTGCTCCCACGGCTTCAAGCGAGGCGTGGGCGCCTTCGCCGTTCGTGAGGTCTCGAATCGCTTCCACGGTATCCACGTTCGATGCGTTGACCGTCTCCCACGCGCCTGCCTTCTTCGCAAGCTCCAGCCGCTCATTTGAGAGATCGACGGCGATGACCCGCGCTCCCATCTCGGCCGCCAGCATCGTGCCGGCCACGCCGACCGGTCCCTGTCCGAAAATGGCGACGATGTCGCGCCCCGAGACCTGTAATTTCTCAAGGGCCAGCCATGCGGTGCTGGTCCCGCAGGCGATCATCGAGCCCACGTCGTATTCAATGGCGTCCGGCATCGGCACCAGAGTCGATTCGTGGACCACCATGTACTCGCCGTGTCCGCCGTGGGCCGAGCCGCCATAGTATTTCGTCCACGGCCCCCGGTTTGAGCAGAGTTGCTGGTAGCCCTCCCGGCAGAAGCGGCAGTGTCCGCAACCCTCGTAATGGTGGATCATGGCCCGGTCGCCGATCTGCGCTTTTGTTACGCCGGGGCCGAGCGCAGCCACCTCGCCGCAAGGTTCGTGTCCGGGCCGGTTCTCGGTGTTGATCTCCGCCGCCGGTGACCGGTAGGCGTGGAGATCGCTCCCGCACATCCCCGAGGCCCGCGTCCTGATCAGGACCTCGTTTGGACCGGGTTCAACGTCCGGGAAGTCGGTTACTTCTGCCTTGCGGTCGCCAAGAAAGCGGGCGCCTCTCATGTGGAACTCCCTTGTGCTGGTGTGGGATGTCTGGGGCGTCGCATGCGAGGGACGCTACGGGCAGCGGGAGTATACGACCGCCGGTTTATGTATCCGGCCCCGAATCCATGCCGTTTGCCGATATGATCGGCATATCGACCTCGAAGACTTCGTTCTGGAGGCACTGGTGACGGAGCAGCTTTACAACACGGACGCATACCTGCGCGAGTGCCAGGCCAGCGTCTCAGACGTTACAGACGCCGGCGTGATCCTCGACCGCACGGTGTTCTACCCGGGCGGCGGGGGGCAGCCGAACGACACAGGGGTGATGCTGACCGCTGACGGATCAGAATTTGGGGTCAGCAATGTGTCCGGGCGTGGCGGTGTGATCGTCCACACTGTTCCCGAAAATAGCCTGTCAGCCGGGGAACCGGTGACATGCCGAATCGACTGGGACCATCGCTATCAGCTGATGCGTACCCATACCGCGCTCCACATCCTCTGCGGCGTCGTATTCCGGGACTACGGCGCGTTGGTGACGGGCGGAAACATGACCCCGCTGGCAGGGCGCATGGACTTCGAGTTCGAGAACATGAGTGCGGAACTCACGGAGGAGATCGAGGCCGCCATTAACGTCGAAGTGGCGGCCGACCGGCCGATAGAAGTCAAGATTCTGCCGCGGGCTGAAGCGTTCGCGATACCGGACCTGATCCGCACCAAGATCAGTCTTTTGCCTGAAGGCATTGAGGAAGTTCGGACTATCAACATCAACGGGCTGGACCTGCAGGCGGATGGCGGAACACACGTCGCGTCCACTGGCGAGGTCGGGCACATCAAGATCGTCGGCCATCAGAGCAAGGGCCGGATCAACAAGCGAATCCGTATCGAAGTGACCGACTAGGCGTACACTTGGCCGCCGAAGACCACTGCGTCGCAACGGAATCCAGCCCAAAGAAACCCAGAGGAACCTAAGGACCGCCACGGAATGACAACCACGTTTAGCTACTCAGGCCGATTCTCCGAAGACTCCGTCGATACGGCGGTCGCTCACCCGGCGCACGCAAAGTACGACTTTGGCACCGCGTACCCGCCACCTGAGACGGCTCCGCTGAATGAACTTGTCGAAGGGCTGATAGCGGGTCTGAAGCGTGAAGGTCACGATCTCGTCTACTACCCGGACTCCAACGGAAACCTGGCGCTCCGCGAGTTCACGGCGAAAAAGTTAGAGGCTGATCGTGGTTTCTCCGTCGACCCGGAGGACGTGTTCATTTGCGCAGGTTCCGGAGAGGCCAACTACGGACTGATCCAGGCGTTGACCGATCCCGGCTGCACTGTTGTCACCGAACGATTCGTATACAGCGGAACACTGGGCCAGCTTCGCAACGCAGGCTGTAACGTGGTCGGATCGCCTATCGACGACGACGGACTGATTCCGGAAGCGCTGGACGAGTTGTTCACCAGCCTCACGGCGGCCGGTAACAAACCCCGTCTTCTTTACACCATCCCAGAACACCAGAACCCGACCGGCTCGACCCTCCCGACGGGACGGCGCAAGCAGATCCTCGACATCTGCCACAAACACGAGATTCCGATCATAGAGGATGACTGCTACGTCGATCTCCGGTTCCTCGGGGAGATGCAGGAGTCCTTCAGGGCTCTGGATCAGTCCGGCATGGTCTCCCACGTCGCCTCTTACTCAAAACTGCTGCTCCCGGGCCTCCGGCTTGGTTACTTCGTGGCGACTAAAGAGGTTCGAGAGCGGGCCATCGGTTTCCGCAGCTCAAGCGCTGCCAACCACTTCACATCGCTCGCGGTCGAGGGCTTCTTGAAAGAGCACATGCAGGAGCACAAGGACAACCTGTCCGCCGCTCTCCACGCCAAGCGAAACGCCATGGTTTCGTCATTCGGCGAGCATTTCGGCGGAACGGGCGCCAAACTGAGTGAACCGGAGGGCGGCTGCTATACCTGGCTCGAAATGCCGCTCGGTACCGACATGACCACCCTCCGGGACAAGGCTTTCGATGCCGGAGTTGGATACCAGGCCGGCTCTATCTTCGCCCCCAACGGTGATGGCGAAAACTACGCCCGCTTGTGCTTTGGCTACGAGTCTCCGGAGAAGAACCGTGAGGGCATGGCGCTTCTCGCCCAGATCCTTGACGACAACGGCATGCTCAACGCGGCGCCGGCCGAGTAATTAGACAGGTACGGTCTGTAGAAACGGGTCGCCATCCGGCGACCCGTTCTCGCGTTCCAGGTTTTCCATCGGCGATGGGTTTCGTCCCGGGAAGGGGACCTCGGTTGTAAGGGATCGGGACCGGGACTAAAATCGCGGTCCGCCTGGCTCCTTCACCCTTGAATCGGGGCGTACGCGCACGGGCGCGCCCGGCGCGACAAACGGGATCGACAATAAATCGGAATGGCACCGCGGGGCGGGCGAGCCCCAGGAGTTTCTAACCGAATGACCACCACGTTCAGCTACGAAGGCAAGTTCTCCGAGCGATCCAAAGAGACCCCGGTGTCCCACCCGCGGCACGCGACGTACGACTTCGCAGTCGCTTATCCGCCACCGGAAACGGTGCCGTTTGACGGGCTTATCGATGGCCTCAAGAAAGGCCTTGAGCGGGAAGGGCACGACCTCGTCTACTATACCGAGCGCAACGGCAACGAGGCGCTGCGTGAGTTCACGGCCCAGAAACTCGCGAACGATCGCGGCATCACCGCGACCCCGGACGAGGTCTTCATGACCGCGGGATCCGGCGAGGCGAATTTCGTTTTGATCAGGGCGCTGTCCGACCCCGGCGATACGGTCATTACCGAGCAGTACGTTTACGTTGGCACGCTCAGTCAGCTCAAGAACCACGGCATCAACGTGGTCGGCACGCCGATCGACGATCAGGGGATCATCCCCGAGGCGCTGGACGAGTTGATGACGGATCTGACGGCGCAGGGCAAAAAGCCGAAGTTCCTGTACACGATTCCCGAGCACCAGAATCCGACCGGCACGACGATGCCGACGGAGCGCCGCAAGCAGGTCATCGAGATCTGTCACAGGCACGAGATTCCGATTCTCGAGGACGACTGCTACGTCGATCTCAGGTTCGATGGCGAGATGCAGGAGGCTTATGCCTCGCTTGATACCACCGGCATGGTGATGCACGTCGCCTCCTACTCCAAGCTGCTGGTTCCGGGGCTTCGCCTGGGCTACTTCGTCGCCCCGCAAGAGGTGACGAACCGGGCGGTCGGGTTCCGCAGCTCCGGCACGGCCAATCACTTCGCGTCGCTGGCGGTGGAGGGATACCTGACCGAGCACCTGCAGGACCACAAGGACGACCTGTCAGAGTCGCTCGGCGCAAAAGCGAACGCCATGGTGGCGTCGCTCGGCGAAAATTTCGGCGGCACCGGGGCCAGGTGGGCTGTCCCGCAGGGCGGCTGCTACACCTGGCTGACCATGCCGGAGGGCACGCCCATGGATGAGCTGGTCGACGAGGCGTTCGATGCCGGGGTCGGCTATCTGCCTGGATCGAACTTCGCGCCGAACGGTGACGGGCAGAACTGCGCCCGCCTGTGCTTTGCGTACGAGACGCCGGAGAAGAACCGGGACGGGATCACCCGCCTGGCCGAGTTCCTGGACGGCAAGGGTTACATGAAGGCCGCACCCGGAGATTAGGCGCGGTTCCTGACGTGTCATGATCGGGCGGCCCGCGTTGCAGACGGCATGCGGGCCGTTCCTATTCTGAATGAGGTTCGATATGACCATCGTGGGCGACGGAGAGTTCAAATACGAGGTAGACAGGGAATGGTTGCTGAGGGGTGTTCCGAGGCACTGGGACCTCGCAGAGTGCCCGGATGTCGCGGTCGACTCTGAGGGCCTGGTGTGGGTCTTCAGCCGGAGCGATCACCCGGTGACCTGCTGGAGCCCGGAGGGAGAGTTTGTTGGCTCCTGGGGGGACCGCGGACAGCAACCCGGCGAGTTCCGGGTGCCGCACGGGATCTTCATCGATGGCGACGACAACATTTGGCTCGCCGATCACCAGACACACCAGGTGACCAAACACGCTAAAGACGGTAGCGTTTTGATGGAGTTAGGGACGTTCGGCTACGCAAACATCACCGTCACGACGAACGGCAGCCAGGGCGCTCCGTTCAATATGCCGACCGGCGTGGGCATCGCGTCTGACGGGAAGTTGTTCGTCTCGGACGGCTACGCAAACAAACGAGTGCACCGATTCTCGTCCACCGGCGAGTTAGAACACTCCTGGGGCGAGGCTGGGACCGGGCCGGGACAATTCGCCATCCTGCACAAGGTCGCCGTGGACGCACAGGACAGGGTGTATATCTGCGACCGGGAGAACGACCGAATCCAGATATTCGATGCCGATGGGAACTACCTGGAACAATGGGATGATGTCGTGATGCCGGGGGACATCTACTTCGCCGCCGATGGAAACGTTTACGTGCTGGAGCAGGGACCCGGGAACGGGATTTCGATATTTACATCAGGTGGAGATCTGATCACGCGCTGGCGTGGCAATCACGATGTGTGCGTCGCCGCGCATGGATGCTGGGTGGATGCAAGTGGCAATATTTACGTCGCCGAAATTGGGGCCACGTCAGACGGGCAGCGGGTCACAAAGTTCAACCGAATCTAAACGTTCAGCCGGGCGACGTTGGATGCGCGCTTTCAGTTGCGCTGCATGCCCCGGCGGTGATCGGTTGCGCCTCGTTGCAACAACGCCGCTTCAAACCTGGCGGCTGATGCCTCGACCGCCGGGATCGCTTGCCGCAGACGCTCGTTGATGGAGACCGCTTCCAGCACCCGTTGTGCTGCTACGGGGTTGTCAGCCAGCAGTGTTCCCATCTTGTACCCGAGTTGCCCGGGATCGTCCGGCATCTCCGGGTTGGCGCGCCATTCGCCCCGCATCTGCATGAGCATCGCCCGTGCGAACCGGGTGGTCGCGGTTCGGGCCTGCTTCAACAACTCGGGATCAATCACCTGGTGGATCGGCTCGTCTATCGGCTCGATCTCGCCCGCCAGGTAGGGAAGCGAACGGTCCAGATCGGTGATCCGGACGCGTTGCTCCCCGGCCGCGACCAGGGTAATTACGTCTGCGTTTCGATCCCCCAGTTCTTCGATGCGCGCGACGGTCGCTACGTCCCGCGGCGTCGCTTCGCCGCCGACCTCAACGCCGTCCCGGATCAAGGCGATGACGAAACGTCTTTCCGCGGCCAGACAGTCGTCCAGCATCTGCCTGTATCGGGGTTCAAAAATGCGGAGTGGTAACCGGTAACCCGGGAACAGGACCGTGTTCAGTGGGAAGATCGGCAAATTTGGCATCGGAATGATTTTAGCGCGACAACCGGCGTCCCCGCAGGGATAAGAGCACGCAGTGCCGTGATAGACTCCGGCCCGGTTTTCAAACGTAAAATCAATCAATAACGGAGCCGCTACACCATGCCCGACGCCGTCACCGACCAGGTCGCAGAGGCCCTCCCCGGCCTGATCGAGTTACGACGTGATCTCCATGAAAATCCCGAGCTGGGGTTTTACGAGACTCGCACCGCCGGGATCATCGCAGGACGGCTCAACGACGCAGGGATGAACGTCAAGGCTGAAGTGGGCGGGACGGGCGTCGTCGGGGTGCTGGACACCGGACGCGCCGGACCGACGCTAATGATCCGGGCCGACATCGACGCGCTGCCCGTGGCCGAGCTAGGCGATCTCCCATTCGCTTCTACCAACGGCAACATGCACGCCTGTGGGCACGACGGCCACATCACGATGGCGCTTGGTGCTGCGGAGCTTCTGGCCAGCCGGAAGGACGAGCTGACCGGGAAGCTCGTCTTCGTTTTCCAGCCTGCTGAAGAGTTCGTGGAAGGCGCGAAGGCGATGATCGCCGACGAAGTGATGTCAGACCACTCGCCGGATCGTGTTATCGGCCTGCACCTGTGGAACCAGTACGACACGGGTTTCGTGGGCGTGAACGAGGCGACGGTATTCGCCAGCGCCGACCAGTTCGAGTTGACGGTCACCGGCAAGGGCGGTCACGGCGCACTCCCGCATACGGCGATCGACCCGGTGGCGATCAGCGCCCAGGTGATATCGGCCCTGCAGACGGTGGTCAGCCGGGAGATCGCTCCCAACGCAATGGGGGTGGTAACGGTGGGGCAGGTGATCGGCGGGACCGCGCCGAATGTGATCGCCGACTTCGTCACCATCAGGGGCACAATTCGTGCGTTCACAGCAGATATACGTGAAAAGATCATTTCTGCCTTGGAGCGGATAGCGAAGGGCGTAGCCGAATCCCTGCGTGGCGGCGCCGAGTTCAAGCTGCTGAACGGCGCGCCGCCGGTGGTTAACGACCCGGACGTGGCGGCGTGGGTAGCGGGCATCGCCGAACTGGTGCCGGGCGTCGACAAGGTCGGACCACACGAAGAGGTGCCGGTCGGCGACGATATGGCGGAGTTCATCAACCGGGCGCCGGGAGCCTACTTCCTGCTGGGAGCAGGCGATCCGGTAAGACCGCCACACCATAACGCTCGATTCGTATTCGATGAGGAATGCTTGCCGCTGGGAGTAGAGATATTCGCCCGGGCCGCACTCGATTACCTGGGCGGCTAGCGCTGTCGATCTAGCTTAGAAATGTCTTGTTTTGGGGGGGGACAACTGTGTCACGAATCTTTGACATCGCTGACCGTTACATCGATCAGATCGCCGCATTGCAGCCGTTGGTCGCGACGTACCTGGGTATACCCGGCCACGAAACCGAGATGCCGGACAACTCGCCCGCCGGGGACGCGGCGCAGGCAGAGCTGGACCGCTCCACCCTGGTGGAACTGGGCAAGGCTGAACCGGAAAACGACAGCGATCGGATAGCTCGTGAAGTGATGGCCGAGGAATTAGAGACCACCCTCGAATCGTACGATGCCGGTGAGCAGTACCGGACCATGAACATCCTGCACGGTCCCTTCCAGACCGCCCGCCAGATTTTCGACCTCATGGCCCGGGAATCGAACGAGGACTGGGACAACATCGCCGCCCGTATGTCACAGGTGCCGGAGACCCTCATCAGCTATCGAGAAACCCTTGAAGAAGGTGTCGACAGGGGCCAAACGACCTCGCGCCGGCAGGTGGCCGGGGTTATTGAACAGGCGAAGGTGTACAGCGGGCAGGGTGGAAGCCCGTCTTTTTTCGATGGCCTGGTGTCGGCATACGATGAGACGAGATTGAGCGACGGGGCGCTTCGCGAACGGCTGGCGAACGCGGCACGAGATGCGTCGGAAGCGTTCGCGAACTTCGGGACCTTCCTGGCCGAAGAACACATCAACTCGACGCCCGATCGTGACGGGGTCGGCCTCGAACGCTACGAGTTGCGAGCCCGAGCGTACCTCGGCGCTCAGATCGACTTTGAGGAAACGTACGCATGGGGTTGGGAGCAGGTGCGTTGGGCCGAGTCGGAGATGGCGACGACGGCCGACAAGGTCGTCCCCGGAGGCAATTTCGACGACGCCAAGAAACTGCTGGATGAGGATCCGGAACGCTCCATAGAGGGAGTGGACGCATTCAAGGAGTGGATGCAGGACCTCCAGGACCAGACCATAGAAGAGCTGGACGGCACGCATTTCGATATCGCCGATTCCGTCAAGACGGTGGAAGTGATGATCGCCCCGCCCGGCGGCGCACTGGCGATGTACTACACCGGGCCGTCCGAAGACTTCTCCCGGCCCGGCCGCACCTGGTACCCGGTGCCGGAAGGCAAGACGCGGTTCCCGCTCTGGGGCGAGGTCTCAATCGTTTACCACGAGGGTGTCCCGGGGCATCACTTCCAGATTGCCACTACGATCAGCCTCGGTGACCAGCTTTCCCGTTTCCAGAAGCTGGCCGCCGGGACTTCCGGCTATGTAGAGGGATGGGGTCTGTATGCGGAGCGTTTGATGGGTGAGCTGGGTTACCTGGACAATCCGGACTACTACCTTGGGATGCTGGGATCACAACTGTTCCGCTCGCAACGAGTTGTCGTGGACATCGGCATGCACCTTGGATTGCGAATCCCGGACGACTCCAGTTTTCACCCGGGAGAGGTGTGGACACCGGACCTGGCGCTGGCGTTCATGCAGCCCACTTCGCCTTTCGGCCCGGAATTCATGGTGAGCGAGATCGACCGATATCTCGGGATGCCGGGACAGGCGATCAGCTACAAGGTCGGCGAGCGTTACTGGCTCGATGCACGAGAGCAGGCGAAGGCGAAGGCTGGAGCGGGATTCGATCTGAAGGACTGGCATAACCGCGCTCTTGATCTCGGGCCGATGGGCCTGGCGCAGATGCAACGGGAGATGACCGGAGGGTAAAAGTCCAGTGCCCCGAGGCTCTCGAAGGACCGGGTGTGCGGTTACGCGCGTTGGCTGAACACAATCACCGTCATCCCGAGCGAATCCGAGGGACCTTTACCGACACACCGTTCCGCACATTGATACCGATAGCGCTGAGATCTTTAACCTCCCTCACCCCCAACCCTCTCCCACCGGGAGAGGGGGCAAGTGTCGACAAATCCAAGTCATCCCGAGCGTAGTCGAGGGGACTTCACCTTCCGATCCGCCGATCAGCGCATACAATCCCCCGCCAAACGATAGTTGTCGAAGGAACGACAACGACACCGGTTCAAACGATCAGGAGCAGACACTCGATATGCGGATGAAGCAACTCGGAAAGGATGGGCCGGAGGTATCGGCTATCTGCTTCGGCACGATGGAACTTGGCGGGCGCATGGGCCCGATCGAGGAGAGCCAGGCCATCGCCACAGCACACGCCGCAATCGATGCCGGGGTGACCTTCTTCGACACGGCCGAGGGATACGACACGAGCGAGGAGATAACCGGCAAGGCGCTGGTCGGGAAGCGTGACCAGGTCTTCCTCGCGACCAAGCTCTCGGGCGATCAGTCGAAGGAGCACATCGCAGAGGCGTTTGAGAACAGCCTGCGTATGCTCCAGACGGACCACATCGACCTCTACCAGTTACATCGACCGAAGCCCCAGTGGTCCATCGAAGAGACGATGGGTGAGCTTGTGAAACTTCAAGAACAGGGCAAGATCGGCCACATCGGTCTATCTAACTTCAGCGCGGCCCAGACGGCAGAGGCGATGCGGTACGCCAGCGTCATCAGCCACCAGCCCCGCTACTCCATGATGTACCGGGAAGCGGAAGACGAGCTGTTTCCGTTCTGTCTTGAGAACGGTGTCGGAACGATGGTCTACGCGCCACTTGCGAAGGGCTTACTGACCGGCAAATACGGCCCTGACCACGTGTTTGATGTCGTCGGCGACAGGCGTGTCGGGAACCCGTCGCTGACCCCGGCAAACACGCGAACCGCTTACGGCGTGACACAAAGCCTGAAAGGCTGGGCGGCTGACCACGGCCACAGCATCGTGCAGCTGGCGGTGGCGTGGACACAGGCGAACCCGGCGGTGACGGCAACGATCTGCGGCGCAAAGTCGCCAGCGCAGATCATCGAGACCGGCGCGGCAGGGGACTGGGTGCTATCGGCGTCCGATCTGGCGGAAGTTGAAGCACTCGTGGGGGATGTGAGGCTGACCGACGGCTAGGGCGTTCCCAGTTCCTCACGAATCCGCCGTGCGAGTGCGTCTGCACTGGCGTCGTCCAGGTGCAGCGGGTTTATGACGAGCGTTCCCTGTGCCAGTTTTCCGTGTCCCGGGTACACGGGCGGACTGCCTTCTCGAAGTGCCCGGCATATTTCGAAGGCCGTCTTGCCCGTAG
Source organism: uncultured Dehalococcoidales bacterium (assembly GCA_964474025.1). Classification (GTDB taxonomy): domain Bacteria; phylum Chloroflexota; class Dehalococcoidia; order Lucifugimonadales; family Lucifugimonadaceae. Next base: position 273,948 of record CAYYRD010000002.1, read on the forward strand.
CGTCCCCGTCAACGGCGATGTCCAGCAGCGGAAACGACTCGCCGTCATCGCGATCATGGGTGGTGCAGATCACCGGCGATCCTGCCAGCGCTGCGGCGATCCGCTCCAGGCGAGGCCGGTACCCGGCGACCTCCTCGTCGTAGGCCCCGGCTGCGAACAGCTTCAGCGCCGTGAGCAGCCCGACGATCTCCTCCTTGGAGACCTTGTGGGCGCGTCCGACTCCATGACGGGGCGGTCCACCCTCGAATTTCTCGATGTCCACCAACTCTTTCGGCGGGTTCCAGAGTGCAGGGTGGTCGTCCATATCCACCAGTTGCGCAAAGGCGGGGCCGACCAGATCGCGGCGTCCGACCAGGATCCCGGTCGACTGCGGTCCGCGTATCGACTTGCCGCCGCTGAACGCCACGAGGTCGGCGCCCGTTGCCGGGATGTCTATCAAGTTGGAGCGAGGTGGGAGCTCGGCGGCGGCGTCGACTAACACGGGAAGGTTGTGTTTGTGCGCCCGGGCGACGACTTCCGTTAGTGGCGGCTCGGAATCGTTTGTGAACACGTAGAGGACACCGGCTGTATTGGGACCGAATGCCGCCTCGTACTCCCACGGCTCGGTGCGGCGTACCCCGGCCCCGGGCACGATCTCGTTGAAACCAACTTCGACCAGCCGGGCGCCCGCGGCCCGCACCGCGTGGTCGTACCCGGAACGTTGTTCCCGGGCGACCACGAACTCGTTTGGAAACCCTTCGGAGTGTGGCAGCAATTCCATGCGCCCACGGTCCCATCCGGTCATGATGGCCGCCGCGCCGAGGGTCAGCGCTGATGCCGCTCCGGCCGTCACGATCCCGGCATCAACACCCGTTGTCGTTGCGATATCGATGCAGGCTTTCGCCTGCAGAACCTCGATGGGCACGGACCCTGACGCTGCCTCCATCATGGCGTCCAGCACCTCCCGGGGCATCGGCGCGCCGCCGAGCCGGGTGACGGACCCGGACGCGTTGATAATCGGCCTCAAGCCCATGTCTTCGTAGACGCCCATCCGGTCTCCGTTCCCATGGCCCACCAGGCCCGTAACGGGCGGGCGGGAATCTCATCCAGTAATCGCCGCCGTATTATAGGTTTGCAGGCCGCCGACTATTCGAGCCTTTTTGTACCGTCAGATGCGACGAAACCGACGAACCGCCTACAAGGAATGTCCATTTGCTCTGTCCCGTAGAAGGAACCGAACTCCAGCACGCAAAGCTTCGAGGCCTCGAGGTGGACCGATGCCCGGATTGCGACGGCGAATACCTGGACCATGATCAACTGGCGGAGCTTGAAGACCAGGTTTTCGACCACGATATCCCCAAAGGGACGATCCATTTCGGGGATCACGAGGTTGAGCACGCCTGTCCGCACTGCGGCAAGCAGATGCTGCGATTCCGCTACAGGGGCTGGCCGCTGGAAATCGAGCGTTGCCCGGACGATGAGGGTTACTGGCTCGACAAAGGCGAAGAAAAGCACATCCGTGACTACATGAAGGAACGGAAGTCTCGACTCTCTCGCGCCGGGTCGGCCGAGGCGAGTTTCAATCAGTGGCGTCACGGCGCCAGCGCCGGATTCCTGCAGAAGGTCAAAAACATCTTCCGATAGGGCCCTGCCGGGGCCCGGCAGGGCGGCTATTTTGACGGCTTACGCCCCGGATGGCGGGTTTGCTTGCGATCAACGTCGTGGGTTGGCGCTTGCCCCACCGGTTCGTTGTCCGCGTCGGCGTGCGAATCCACCGCCGCACTGTCATCCTGAACTTGATTCACGATCCGCTCATCCCACTCCGGCGCGCTGATGGGTCGACACGGGTCTCCCTCCAGTCGGCTGGTTTGCCGGCAATGACTGTCTGCGACGTCGAAATGGATCCTGAATCAAGTTCAGGGTGGCCGGTTTGAACGTCAGAGCCGGGCGATCGGCGTCGCAGCTGTGTCCTGAGCCTCTCGTTGCACCAATTAGGTTTGAAGACGCCGGCTTGTCCCACTCCCACCGGGATAGGATCTCGTCCATCCGACTTCAAACCTAATTGGTATCGGTGCACTGTAGGTTCGTTTGCGGTACGGCTCATATAATCTCGAATAACGGCGATCTGGCCGTGACGCCTTTCGTCGCTGCCCGGGCGAATGCCGGAGGACACATTGCGAGAGTTGTTCGGGAACCCGTCTGACGGATCCTTCCTGGCGTGGGTGGCCGATGAGGGCATCTGGGCCGGACTGATCGCGCTCGCCGCCATCATCGTCTGGTTCATTCTCCGCATTTATCTTCACCGCTTGCTCCGATCGGGCGCGGCCGCGCTCGAAGAGCAGGGCATGGGTCACCTGGGCGGCCGGACACAGTCTTCCGTACTGTTCCTGTCCGAAGGACCCATGTTGTTGATCCTGGTCGGAGTGCCATTCGGCCTGTGGATCGCCTACGTGCTCGACCAGAACGTTTCGCCGATCTGGAAGGCGATAGGTGAAGGGTTCCTGTCGGTCGGCGGAAACATCCAGCCCCACGTGGTCCCGATAGTCGTGATCTGGGTCGTGGCCTACGTCGCCATTCGGCTGTTGAAACGGTTGGTTCCCCCGGCGATGGGCCGCCTAGTGATGACCGAGGGCGAGGATCCCGGGCTTCCGAATTCTTCGAGCAATCGCGCCCAGGAACTCCGGGCGCAGACGCTCTCCGGCGTGATCGTCTACGCTCTGGCCATCCTCGTCTGGGCCATAGCCATCTTCTCCGTGCTGTCCGAGATCGGCGTGCCGATCGGCCCGATGATCGCCGGTTTCGGCATCGCCGGGATAGCCGTCGGATTTGGCGCTCAGTCGATGGTCAAGGACATGATCGCCGGTTTTTTCATCGTCGCCGAAAACCAGTACCGCACCGGCGACGTGGTATCGATTGCCGGCATCGCCGGTTCCGTGGAGAGCATCAACCTGCGCCGGACAGTGCTGCGGGACCTGGACGGCAAAGTCCACGTGGTGCCAAACGGCGAGATCAGCGTCGCATCCAACTACACCAAGTTCTGGTCCCGGATCAATCTGAACGTGGGCGTGGCCTACAAAGAGAACATGGACCACGTATTCGACATCCTGAACGAGATCGGGATGGAACTCTCGGGAGAAGATTACTGGGCGGAGAAGATCATCGACCCTCCACAGGTCTTACGGCTTGATTCGTTCGACGACTCCCAGATCACGATCAAGATGCTTGGCGTTTGCCGGCCACTGACGCAGTGGGAGATAGCGGGGGAACTTCGCAAACGGATCAAAGACCGGTTCGACGAAGAGGGCATAGAGATACCGTTCCCGCACCAGACAATTTACTGGGGGGTCGGGGCGCATCCTTCGAAAGGCAATCAGGGAGACGAAGACGTACACACCGAAGCCGAGACTTTGCAGGAACTGGATATGCCGGCGGAGGCCCGCAGGGAGGCGCTACATGAGTCAGCGCTCACAGCAGAGGCGGAACGACGGAGTCGGCCCAACCCCCGTTCTCTTGAGCGCCTTACGGAGCTTGATGACATTTCGCGCCAGATCAGGCAGCGGTCCCGGCCGGCGTATTTGAACGACGAAGAGGACGGGGAACATCGGGCGAATCCTCGCTCGGCCGAGAGATTGGCCGAACTTGATCGCATGGCGCTCGAGCAATCATCAGAGCGCAAAAAAGTGGATCCGGACGAAGTCGACGAGGACCATGGCGAGGGTTAACCGGCGCTCGTCAACCGGTGATCCCGTCACCTATCGATCGGGACAGGCGTTCCGCTGCCAGGAGCGTCACCGGTCGTAGTCAGTGTTTGTCGCGGCGGATGGCCCGGTCAACTCGGGTACCCGAAAACACGAAGACAGGGCACGGGGAACCCGGGGGAATCGCACACCTCACGATATCCTCCCGCCAACCTGCTACCATCCCGGATATTCGTCAGGGGCCGGGCGTTTCAGGCCGGGCCAAACTTTCTCCAGGGGGCACCATGCCGCGCCGGACCTGTACCTGTACCTGTAGGTGTCGATGTCGATCCTAACCTTCACGGGGGACGTGCCAAAATATTCCCGGGTGCGTCCCCTTCTACCCGGCCTGGCGTTCTCCGCCACGGTCGGGATTTTTATTTATCTGGGGGATCGGGTATTCGGAAACCCGTATTTCGACGGCCTGCTGCTCGCCCTCGTCTTCGGAATCGCCGTCAAGAATCTGATTCCGACGGCTGACTGGCACAAGCCCGGGTCCAGGTTCGCTGGCAAAAGCGTCCTCGAGTTTGCCGTGATGATTCTCGGCGCAAGTGTCTTCATGCCGGACATCACCCGGTCCGGGGGAGGGCTGCTTGCGCTTGTCGTCACCGGCGTGATCGGTAGCATGGCGTTGGCGTATCTCGTCGGTCATGTGCTACTGGGTCTGAGCCGGAAGCTGGCGATTCTTGTCGGCGTCGGCAATTCGATATGCGGCAATTCAGCGATCGCCGTGATGGCGCCGGTGATCCGGGCTACTCCATCCGACGTGGGTGCTGCGATCGGGATAAGTGCGATTCTGGGCGCCGCACAGATACTTTTACTCCAGTTGTTGGTGCCGATTTTTGGGCTGAGTGACTACCATTACGGCATCGTGGCGGGACTCGCTGTTTACGCGATGGCGCAGGTGTACTCGGCGGCGGCCGTCGTGAGCGAGACGTCCGCGACCGTGGCGGTTGTCGTCAAACTGACACGTGTATTTCTGCTTTCACCGATGGTGTTGACGGCGCAGATTGTTCAAAGACGAAGTGGCGCACGGGCAGCGATACGCGGGGGCGCTGACAACGCAGACGCCACGGTCACGGGCGGGTTTCGGTTGACCAATGCGACCGGATTTGTGCCGTGGTTCTTGATCGGGTTTGCAATCCTGACCACATTCCGGTCGTTTGACATCATCGGTGCGGAAACTGGATCACAGGTGCGCGACGTGTCGAAACTGCTGTTCACCGTAGCGATGGTCGGAATCGGGCTCGGAGTCGATCTCCGGGCGATCGTCAATGTCGGCCCCAGAGTAGCCCTGACGATCGTTACGGTTCTCACGTTCATGATTGCGCTAGGCATCATCGGCGGTTCCCTGCTGGATGCGGTTTAACGCGCTTGACCGGTAAAGGCGCCACGGTTAGGACTGCGCGCGTGACATCAAGTAAACGGCACGGGTTCACATCGCAACGCGACTCGCCGACCTGTATCTCCCGATAGAATGAACACCCGGCGCGCTGGACTTGCTGCGCTCCGAATACGACCGCCCACCAGATTCCCAGGCCTGACGCCACGTCTATGCCCGATTCACGTTCCATGCCACGCTCAGCGGACGAGATCCGCGAGACCTTCCTGAAGTATTTCGAGACGCAGGATCATTTGCGTATGCCAGCGGCATCGCTGATCCCGGCGGGCGATCCCACGTTGCTGCTCACTAACTCTGGCATGGCGCAGTTCAAGGCTTATTTCGCAGGGGAGTCTCCCCCGCCGCACCCGCGACTCACTACATCTCAAAAGAGTTTCCGGACTACCGATATCGACGAGGTCGGAGACGCCACGCACCTGACTTTGTTCGAGATGCTGGGCAACTTCAGTTTCGGTGATTACTTCAAAAAGGAAGCCTGTGAGTGGTCGCTGGACCTGATGGTGAATCACCTGGGCTTTGATCGCGAGCGCCTGTACATCACTATCTACGAGGACGACGACGAGGCCGAGCGGGTCTGGCTGGACCTGGGGGTGCCGCCGGAGAAAATCTATCGCTTTGGCGATGAAGACAACTGGTGGGGGCCTGCGGGGGCTGAAGGGCCGTGCGGACCGTGCAGTGAGTTGCACTATTACCGCGGCTCCATGGACGACGTTCCTGCACTTGACGATCCGATACGGCAGAACGGGTGGGGACCGAACACCAACGACGATTTCCTCGAGGTCTACAACCTCGTTTTCACGCAGTTTTACCGGGACCTCGAAGGTAACGACACGCCACTCCCGAACAAGAACATTGACACGGGGATGGGGTTGGAGAGGGCTGCGGCGGTACTCCAGGACGTGACATCGCTGTACGACACGGACGTTTTCGTCCCGGTCATCTCAAAGGTCGAGGAGCTGGCGGGACGGGAGTGGGGCGCAGACCCGGGCATCGACCGCGCTCTGGGGGCGATAGCTGAACATTCACGCTCGGCATCGTTCCTTATCGGCGATGGCGTCGTGCCCGGCAACACCGGGCGCGGTTATGTCCTGCGCCGGATCATAAGGCGCGCCATGCGGTTTGGCCTTGCGCTCGGCATCGAAGGCCCTTTTGTCGGCCAGGTCGCCGAGGTCGCCATGGACAAGATGTGTGACGTATACCCGGAGTTGAAGGACAACCGCCCCTTCATCCTCCGCGTGATGGAGATCGAGGAAGAGAGTTTCGCTCGCGCCATCGCACAGGGCACACGCGTCCTGGACGGCATGTTTGAGTACCGCGATACGATTGGATCCACAGCAGAGAAGATCGGGATTGCGAAATCTGACGGAATCAATCCTGATCAGGTCCCCGAATTTCTTGCTGAGCAGGGAATTATCAAACCCGAAGGGGATGACTCTTCTTCTGTGGGTATGCGAGCTGCGTACGAGGCCCTGTCAAATTCCACAAGTGAGGCCATACGTTATCCCGATGATGCTTTAGCACAGTCACGAAACGTTAATTGGGCAACCATGGTTTCCGGCACCGAAGCGTTCTTGCTGTACGACACGTACGGCTTCCCCCCTGAGCTTGTTCGCGAGGACGCGCTTGACCGGTTCATGAGCTCGACGGGTGAATCGGCCCCGGAACCGGCCGGTGAAGGTGAAGTAGACCTTCTGCTGGACCGTGAAGGCTTCGAGGAACAGATGGAGGCGCAGCGGGAACGGGGTCGCGCGTCCGGGGGCATGTTTGGCGGCGACACCGCGGCACGCCGGGTCTACGAGTCGCTCGGCGTGGATGACACGCCGTTCCGGGGTTACGAAACGCTGACGGTCGATACACGGGTCGTTGGAATCGTCAGGGATGGGGAGTCGACGCCAGAAGCCAGTCAAGGCGACGAGATAGAGATCATCCTTCACGAAACCCCGTTCTACGCCGAACGCGGCGGCCAGATTGGTGACGCCGGGGTAGTTGTCGCGGCCGGTGTGGAAATGGAGATCACCGACACCCAGAACCCCTACTCCCATGTCAATGTGCACACGGCGGTGGTGCGGAGTGGGACCGTGCGGGTTGGCGACGCGGTAACGGCGACGGTGAATGAGGACCGTCGCGAGCGCATCCGGCGTAATCACACGGCCACGCACCTGGTCCATTCAGCTTTGCGGCAGGTTCTCGGCACGCACGTGCGTCAAACCGGCTCGCTTGTTGCGCCCGATCGCCTTCGATTCGACTTCACGCATGTAGCCTCGATGACCCCGGGGGAAATCCGCCAGGTACAGGACATCGTGAACGACAAGATTCGTGAGAATCACGACGTAAACGTGGAGTGGTCGTCGTACCGGGAGGCAATAGACCGCGGCGCCCTGGCGTTCTTCGGCGATAAGTACGAGGCCGATGTCAGAACGATCCAGATCGACGCGCCGTGGAGTTATGAGCTTTGCGGTGGCACGCACATGGCGCACACGGGCGGCATCGGCGCCTTTTTCATCACGACGGAGAGCGGGATAGGATCGGGCACCCGGAGACTGGAAGCGCTGACGGGCAAAGGCGCCGAAGATCACCTGTGGGAGCGGTTCGGCACGCTCTCCGATATCTCGGACAAGCTCCGTACACCCGTCCCGGAGCTAAGTGCACGCATCGAATCCCAGCTCGACGAGCTTGACGAGGCGCGTCGGACGGTGGCGCGGCTTGAGCGCGAGGCTTTGCTGGGCGGCGGCGGTTCCGGTCCCAGTGCCACCGATTCCGCTGTGGATGTCGATGGAGCAAAGGTGATGGTCGTACAGAAGTCCGGAGTTAACGCCAGGGGATTGCGGGAACTGGGCGATCACCTGCGCGATCAGCTTGGCAGCGGGATCGTGGTCGTGGGTGGTGAACTGGAAGGCAAGCCGACGGTCATCACTATGGTGACAAAAGACCTCGTTGAACAGGGGCACAACGCCGGCGCCATCGTTAAAGGCATCGCCAAGATCATGAACGGGCGGGGCGGTGGACGGGCTGACGTGGCACAGGCGGGAGGCAACGATGCCTCCCTGTTGTCCAGGGCGCTGGAGGAAGCTCCGAACGTCGTCCGGGACACCCTCGCGAGCAGCAAGGCTTAGGCACGTCATGCGCGCCCTGGCACTGGATGTAGGCGATGCGAGGATCGGCCTGGCGATATCCGATCCAAACGGCGTGATATGCCTGCCTATCGAGGCGCTTACCCGTACCGGAGAATCGGACGACCTCGCCGCGGTGATTGAGACTGCGGAGCGCGAAGGCGCTGAGGTGATTGTCGTCGGTCTGCCCCTTTCCCTGGACGGAACTCACGGCCCGGCGGCCCGCAAGATGCGGCGTTTCACGTCGGCCCTGCGCAAGTCCGCGGGGATCCCGGTGGAGAGCTACGACGAACGATTCACCACTGCCGAAGCGGAGAATCGGCTGCGAGCGGCGGGATTCGAGCCGAGCCGGGATCGGGCACGGCTGGACTCGATGGCGGCGGTGATAATCCTGGAAAGTTTCCTCGCCGCGCGTGCGAACCGAGCGGGACGGAGTTCTCAGTGACCAAGCGACTCGGGATTTTCGGGTACCCGCTCCACCACTCGCTGTCTCCGCTGTTCCAGCAGGCGGCGCTGGACGCGCTCGGGATCGACGCCCGGTTCGAGGGATGGCCGACGCCTCCGGAAGAGTTTGCCAAAGCGGTGGAAGGGTTGCGCGCCGATGACTGTCTTGGCTGTTGTATCACGCTGCCGCATAAAGAGGCGGCGCTTGAGCTGGTCGATGAACTTGACGTCGCGGCGGAAGAAATCGGTGCGATCAACACCATCGTCAACACGGGTGGCCGTCTGAAGGGCTACAACACTGACGCCCCGGGGTTCATTCGGGGACTGCGGGAATCGGCCGGGTTCGAGCCGGAAGGGAAATCCGCGCTGGTGCTCGGGGCCGGAGGGGCAGCGCGGGGGATCGTGTACGCACTACGGGAGGTGGGAGTGTCCCGGATGGCGATCGCCAACCGGACGGAAGAGCGAGCACAGGCGCTGGCCCGGGACATGTCACGCGCCCGGTTCCGCCCGGACGCGATGTCGTTAAGCATCGACCAGCTTGCCAACTTTGCCCCGTATGCTGATCTGATCGTCAACGCAACCTCGATGGGGATGCGTGGTGGCACGGCGGTTGAGGAGTCACCAGTGCCGCCGGAGCTGATCTCAGGCAGCGCCGTTTGCTACGACGCCGTGTACGTACCGCCGATGACGCCCTTCCTGGAGGCGGGTGAGGTCGCAGGTGCGCAGATCGCCGGCGGCCTGTCGATGCTGATCTACCAGGGCGCGGAAGGGTTCAAGCTGTGGACGGGGCAAGACGCGCCGGTAGACGTGATGTTCGACGCGATCCCGCCGACGATGCGGAGTTTGTAGCGCGGCGCCGGGCGGCGTGGGGGACTCTACACCCGCCAAAGCCAGCGCAGCTATGGCGCAGTGGCGCCCCCGGAGGGAGTTGAACCCCCGACCGTCTGCTTAGAAGGCAGCTGCTCTATCCGCTGAGCTACGGGGGCGAGCGCTAGATTCAGGTCCATAACAGGATATCGGTGCTTGCCAGGCCACGTCTACGCGCGTGCGCTTTACTGGTTACTCAAGTGGAAAGCGAGATGGAATCGCTCCTGACGGGCTTTGCGGCGTATGCCACCCGGTGGTTCCTCGCAACTCACGTGTAATTTCATCTACTGGTCGATGTAAACCTGACCAAATCTCGGCTTGAAGGTCTGAGGGAAAGTTAGTCCTTTCACCCAGGGTTTGACCAACGCCAGTCCGGTCGTGTCAAACCAAAGTGGCATCAATGCGGCATCGTCCACAATCAGTTGCTCAGCGTCTTGGTAGAAGCGGTATCGATTCGCCACATTGATCTCAGATCGTGCTTTATCAAGCAACGAATCCACGTCGTGATTCGAGTAGCTACCGGCATTTTTCAGTCCGTGCGAATGGAAAAATAGTTCTAGCAGTTGATCCGGGCTCAAATAATCAGGGAACCATTCATAGGTATAGAGGGCCAGATATCTGCTATTGAAATCCTTCTGGAAGGTTTCAAACTCAACCTGCTGAATTTCTGTCTCGACGCCGAGATTCTGCCGCCACATATCAGATATGACTTCTGTGGTGAGTCCTTTGGAACCACCGCTCCCGGGAATCGTGATTACGATCCTCGGCCTCGTTGATGGATCCGCATACCTCGATTGCTCCAACAGTAGTCTCGCCAATTCAGGGTCGAATCCAAGACCTTCGAGATTCTCGTTATACGCGGGAAACCCCGGCGGCAACACTCCATAAGCCGGCTCCACCAATCCTGCAAAAATCTGATCGGCGATCAGTTCCTTGTCGACAGCGTGGATCAGCGCCTTCCTGAAATTAGGATCGTCCATTGGCGCAATGTTGACATCGAACCCTATGTAATTGATTGTCAGACTAGCGGGTACATCGACCAGTTCATTGTTCAGTTTCTCAGTTGGGTCCTGCACCCGCTCTTTGTCTGCCAGACTGACCTGCCCCCTGAAGCGATACCAGGGATTATATTAGTCCGGCCACCTCCG
>CAYYRD010000003.1:0-72650 GCA_964474025.1 uncultured Dehalococcoidales bacterium
TCTGCAGGCAGCGATTCCACTTATCACACTGTCCAGTTTTCCGGGACCACCTCTACCTCACTTCCGCATACAACCACCCACGCGTTGATGGATCACCGTGGGACGAAGGCACTGCGAGTGCCGTCGCCGGTCTGCCGGGCGGCGAAAACACCTTCTGGGGCATCCCGTTCTCCGGGGCCGAATCCGCTCAACACTCCATCATCGTGGCGGGCGCCAACGGCGCTACCGACCCGGTAGAGATAGGCCTCGATGGTGGGGATGGTGATGGCGTCCATTACGTTGTTTTCCAGCACATGTGCGATGCCCGGGCGCTCGACGAGGCCGGGCAGTTGCGTGAGCCTTACCCGTTACAGGCGGGGCGGCCGCCCGTGGCGCTCAACCCCGGCGAACTGCTGGCCGAGTACACCCTGCTGTTCGCGGACGGATCGGAACATGCCGCTCCGGTGCGTCGCCAGTTCGAGATCAACAACCCCCGCAACAGGTCCCAGAGCACGTACGCGGCCAAGGATCACCTTGAGCCGGTCGCGCTGGACTTCCGGGGCCCTTCGCCGAGGAACCTGTGGGGGCGGATGCAGCTCAACGTCAACGTCGGCTCACTTGATTCTCTTACGAACGGGCAGGGCGCATGGCTGCTGTACGCCCTGTCGAACCCGCACCCGGAGCGGGGGATCACCGGGATACGCGTGACGCCGAGCGGGCGCGCATCGATCGGCATCGGAGCGATCACGCTGTTCCACGGAGAAAACCACCCGCTGCGGCACGCCAAGCTGGAGAGCGTGGCCGTGGAACTGCCCCCCGGCGAGGCCTCCGCACCTTCAGATGTGGAGGTTGATATCGACCTCGGGACTGTCGCCCGGGCATACGCTGTTCCGGCTTTTGACCCCGAGACGTGGGTAGCCGAAGACCGGAAGGGCTGGGGAGACGAGGCGGGGGGCGATTCGTCGCTCATGCTCGATGTTGCAGCCAATCCGGACGCCACGCTCTCGGTGGGCACCCACGAGTTCGACATGTCGGGCCTCATGGAGTCCGGCGAAGTGACCGCATCGGACGGCCGGGCCAAGATCAGGCTGCTTACGGCTGATCGGACATGGGTGCACACGACGATCATCGACGCTGCGACGGGAAAGCCTACGCCCGCCCGCATCCACTTCCGCGCCCCGGACGGCCGATACATACCGCCGTACGGCCACCGGCACGAGGTCAACGACAACTGGTTTGAAGATTACGGCGCCGACCTGCTTCTCGGCTCAACCCAGTACGCCTACGTGGACGGGACGTTGCAGGGCGAGTTGCCGGTAGGCGACGTGTACGTGGAGGTGGTGAAGGGCTTCGAGTACGCGCCGGTCCGCCAGAAACTGCACATCGAACCCGGGCAGCGGGAGCTTCGGATAGAACTGGAGCGCATCGCAAACACGCGGCCGGATGGCTGGGTGACTGCGGACACGCACACGCATTTCCTGACGCCGGAGACGGCCCGGTTGGAGGCCGCCGCGGAAGATACCAACCTGGTCAATCTGCTGGCCGCGCAGTGGGGTGATCTGTTCACCAACGTGGGCGACCTGACCGGCGCGCTGTCCGGCTCTTCCACCGAAGAAACGCTGGTCTGGGTCGGGACCGAGAACCGGCAACACCTGATGGGCCACATCAACCTGCTGGCCTATACGGGGTCGCCGATCTTCCCGCTGTCCACCGGCGGGCCTTCCGAGGGTTATATCGGAGACTCGGTCAAGCGGGCGATGAGCGAGTGGGCGGAGGAGTGCCGCCGCAAAGACGGTGTGGTGATCGTTCCACACTTCCCGTTCCCGGAGTCGGAGGTCTATGCCGAGGTCATACGGGGCGTGGTCGATGGGCTGGAGATCAGGGACTTCTGGTCGTCAAGCATGGACACCTTCGCCGTGCACGAGTGGTACCAGCTTCTCAACGCGGGGTATCGTGTCGCGGCCGTCGGCGGAACCGACAAGATGTCGGCCTCGATGCCCGTCGGCGGGGTCCGAACCTATGCCAACATCGGCGATGACGAGTTCTCTTTTGCGTCGTGGGGGAGGGCGGTCCGTGCCGGCAAGACGGTCACTACCTCCGGTCCGATCCTGTCGTTTACCGCCGATGGGCTGGCGCCGGGCGACGAGCTCGATATTGGCAATGGCGGCCGGACCGTTCACGTCGAGGTGTCTGCCATTTCAGCCTCACCGATCCACACGCTGGACGTGGTGTTTAACGGCCGGGTCGTCGCCAGTGAGAGTGTTCAGGCCGGCGCTCTGTCGCTGTCTCTCAGTGAGGATATCCAGGTCGAGGGCAGCGGCTGGCTGGCGGCGCGCTGCGGCAGCGAGAACGTCGCGTGTCACGTATGGCCGGTCAACATGAACGCGCACACCTCGCCCGTGTACGTGGTTGAGCGGGGGAGCGAACTGTTCCAGCAACGGGCGGGCGAGCATCTGATCACGGTGATGCAGGGTGGCCTGGAATGGCTGGACACGCTGGCCATCCCGGAAAGCCCAGAACGGCATGAAGCGATCAAGAAGGTGTTCCACGACGCCATCCACGACGTGAACGGCAAGCAGGAGCGCGCCGGGCACGGGCACCCGCATTAGCCGTGCCGGGAACCCGGGCAACCCTCTGCATCAGGTGGGGGCGAACAGAAGCCTCCTCCCTGGGAGGGAGGAGGTCTGGAGGTGGGTCGCGATACGGCGGCAGCGCCGATAATTAACCAACCCCGGAGCCCCTCCTGCATCAGGAGGGGGCAGTCGACGTTCAGTCGATTACGGCGATGGCCTCGATTTCGAGCAGGTACTCCGGTCTCGCGAGGGCCTGGACGCCGATAAGCGTGGTCGCGGGGGTGTTTTCGCCGATGTAGCCCGAACGGGCGGCATTGAGGGCCGGGATCATCGATCTGTCGAAGTTCACGACCAGCGTCGTCATCTTGACCACGTTGTCGAAGGTTGCGCCGCCCGCTTCGAGTGCGATGCGAAGGTTCTCGAATACCTGACGGGCCTGCGCTTCAAGGTCCCCGATGCCGACCACGTCACCGGCGGCGTTCGTGGACACCTGTCCTGCAATCCAGAGGGTCGTGCCGCCCGAGGCCCTAACGACGTGGTGGTATGACGGCGGCTCGTAAAGACCGTCCGGGTTGAAGCGCTCAATTTTCATGCTGAATCCTCTCCCCGGCGCCACCGCCACGGCAGCGTCCTGAGGCTCTCGAAGGACCGCCTCGCACATGAGCCCACCGGTCGGGCAATGGCGTTCTCCCTCACCGTTCCCCGGAAGGGCAGGCTCCTGGCCCTCTCCCGTTGGGAGAGGGTGAACAGCGCTCAGGGGCTACGTGCCCTGCCGCAACTCCCAGCCCCGGATGAAGTCGCGTGCCTGGACGAGGGCCGACATCGGCGACGGTGTCGTGAGCTTGAACTCGATGCCGAGGCCGCCGTCGTAGGGCAGTGAGACAAGCGTCTCCAGGAAATCGTTGATCACGGGCGCTTTGAGTACGCCATCGAAGAGCGCCACGTGATCATCCAGCTTGCCGTGGTTGTCATCTACGTGGACGTAGCCCAGCCGATCCCCGGCGTTCCGGATACTCTCGGACGGGCTCTCGCCGGTGATGAGGCAATGACCGAAATCGACCAGCACATGGACGTTTTCGTGGCCGGTCTTTTTCACGAACTCGAGGCAGGCGGCGTCGTCCGGCAGCGAACGCCCCGGATGCGGCTCGATGCAGAGCTTTACGCCGGCCGATGCCGCCCTGTCGCCAAGCGACCGGACGGACGCCAGGTACTGTGTGTCGTCCGCTGGATACTCCATCGGCGTGACCATGTACGCCCGTTTTGCGCCGAGCGCACCAGCCTGGTCAATTGAGCTGAACATGATGTCGAGCGCGGGTTGTGCGTTGTCGCCAGTGATGTCGTCGAGCGATAGCCCGCCTGACATGGCGCCCGCCAGCAGGCCGAAACAACCCGGCTTGAGGCCGCGATCGGTGATCTCGTCGGCGCTGCCGATAGCGTCGAAAGAGTTGGGCCACAGGTCTACCGTGTCAAAACCGGCGAGCCTGATCCGATCCAGTGATTCCGTGGGAGTTGTTGATAGCGCCCATGCGCAAGCTGAAACCTGAAGCAAGAGAACCTCGTAACCACTTGAGGAAATTCGCGATAGTGCCGAACAATGTAGAGCGCCGTTTGACAGCGAAAATGCCGGGAAGCAACCGGGATATCAAGCTCGCTCGTAGGGCGGCGGTATGTTAGCACGCAGAAACACGAGCACTCGTATCGTGTGACGGATCCTTCGGGGCATACGTCGGCTTGCGTCACAGTTAAGAAAGCCGGAACTTTCTTGGTCAAACTAGTGGTCATCGATGACGCACCGCCGGTGTTCAGCGACACCCCGGCCATGGTGCGGTTGCGTTCGTCCCCTGACATCGAGCTGGAGTTGTTCGACACCTTGCCGTCGGGTACAGACGAGATCGTCGAGCGGATCGCGACCGCGCATACGGTCCTTAATGTCCGGGCGTCAACGCGATTTGACTATGAAGTGCTATCGCGTTGTGGACGGCTCAAACACCTTGCATTGTGGGGCCCGAATACCGGTCATGTTGATCTTGAGAGCGCCCAGCGATTTGGCATCACCGTCAGTAACACGCCGGGAATAGCAACCGCTTCAGTTGCCGAACACGCCCTGGCGCTGTTGCTTGCCATAGCCCACAGGGTTCGACAACTCGACTACCGGATCCACCAGGGTGAATGGCCACGTGGGATGATCACCCAGCTTCACGGCAAGACGCTGGGGATCATCGGCGCGGGCAGGGTCGGGCAGCAGATGGCTGCGATCGCCCGTGGTATCGGGATGCACGTGATCTTGTGGACGCTCCATCCGGAACAGTACAACCCCGAGACCACCGGATTGGAGTTCGTCGACCTGCCGACCTTGCTGGAGCGATCGGACGCGATCTCCATCCACATACGTGGATCCCAGGAAACGCGTCACATGATCGGATCGTCTGAACTATCGCAGATGAAGCCATCGGCGTTTGTGATCAACACGTCCGGGGGCGACATAATCGACGAGGAGGCCCTGGAGGAAGCGTTGCGGGACGGCGCGCTTGCTGGAGCAGGCCTGGACACGTTCGAGTCCGAACCGTTACCCGCCGAAAGCCCACTCCGGACTCTGCCTAATGCGCTGTTGTCACCTCACACATCCAGCACCACGGATGCGGCGCTTGCCTCAAGTCTGAAGATGGTGGTGGACAACGTGTTGTCATTCCTGGACGGAGACGTCCAGAACCGGGTGCAACCCGGTTAAATCCGGTGGCCCGCTCAAGTAGCCCGGATTCCGCTAATCGGGCAGGGGGGTCACAGGGATCCAGTCAACCAGCTCGCGCACCGGCACGACGGTGGGATGCAGCGGCAGCAGGATCGCATCCTCATTGGATGCGTTGAACACGGTGTGCCGGACGCCGGACTCGGCGACGAACATGTCACCCGGTCCCAACGGGATCTCTTCTCCCCCGTACATGGCGACCAGGGCCCCGTCTATGCAGTACATCGCCTCCTCCGTCTCCGGATGAAAGTGAGGAGGGGCCATGGAACCCGGCTCAAAGATGAGCTCGCTGAAAGCGGTGGAAAGGGCTCCACGCTCGTGGTTCATCATGTCGTAGCGGGTACATCGCTCCCACGGCGTCCATGCTTCGACGCTGGATCGCGGGACGATATTGGGCGGAAGCTCGCCGGTGGCAGGATCCCCCGGATCAAGATGTGACACGTCCGGGTCTGTGTGCGGAATCATCGTCACTATCCGCGCATCGCTGCCGCCGTTGTTCGTGAAACCGTGACCGGTTCCGGGAGGCGCCATGACGAGGTCGCCGGGATGCATGTTGACGCGATGATCGTCCACCACGGCGGCGAGATCACCTTCGACCACGAAATAAGTCGCCTCGGTATTGCCGTGGGCGTGATACGGGATCGACGCCCCGGGCTCGATCACGGCGTCATAGGCCCGTAGCTGGGTCGCACCGGTTGCGGCGCCTGCCGGGGTCCGCTGGATGACGCCGGGATACGGCTCCGTGATTTTCTGGTCTTGCAGACGGAGGATCGACATGGACGGGAACGCTCCAGTTATGTGATGCGGATCAGTTTGTCGGTATCGATGGAAGGGGCGTCGAGGGCGTCCAATCGATGAGTTCCCGTACAGGGTCCGTCGTCGGGTGTACGGCGATCAAGACGGCCCTTTCATTCGAGGCGTTGAATATCGTGTGGTGTGCGCCGGGCTCGGCGAGGAACATATCGCCTGTATGGAGCGGGATTTCGTCACCGTTGTACATCGCCATGAGTTCGCCTTCCAGGCAATACATGAACTCCTCGGTCTCCGGGTGGAAGTGCGCAGGCGCAACAGACCCCGGGGCGATCACTCCTTTACTGAAGAGCAGCGTGGACGAGCCAAAGCTGGCGTCCATGGGGTCGAATCGTTCCGTTCCGGACCACGGGTAGGTGGGGGTTATGTCTTCTGCGAACACGACGTATTTTGGCAGCGGGCCGTGGCTGGGCGGATCGGGGTCTTGCTCTTCACGGCCGGCGCCTATGGTGGTGCCCGCGGTGATGAATCGCGCAGGAGCCCCGCTTCGATTCTCGAAGGAGTGCTTCACGTTGACCGGGGCGAGTGCGCCATCGCCTTTATGCAGGTTTACGCGGTGGCCATCAATCACGCCCTCGACATCTCCTTCGATCACGTAGTGCATGATCTCGGCGTCTGGATGCGAGTGGTAGCCGATGATCGCCCCCGGGGCCAGCGTATTGAGGCCGGCGGTCATTTGCGTCGCGCCGGTATCTGGGCCGCCGATGGCGAGCCCGACCACTCCGGGCCTCGACTCACGCGTGGTTTGATCTGCCCGCACCAGGATCGTCATTCATGACCTCCTCGTTGATGAGCCCGGCCGGAAACTTTTCCACGCGGATCAGGATGGCCGGGCCCGGAGTATATAATCGCTCCCGCCCCGAAACGGCCGGATCCGGGAGATGGCCGCTTCCGGTCTGCTCCGCGATCATGGAGCGGCCATGTTCCACATCGTCACACTATCGATTACAGAGGTTCGCGCCTGCTATGCCAGCGATAAAGGTCGGGTTTATTGGACTTGGCAGCATGGGACGTCCGATGGCGGTCAATTTGCTGAACGCCGGGACGAACCTGATGGTCCACAACCGTAGCCAGGGCGTTGTGCAGGACCTGGCGGGAATGGGTGCGGAAGCGGCGACGGGTGTCGCCCAACTGGCGTCAGTGTGCGACCGGATTTTCGTGTGCCTGCCGAACGAGGAAACGTGCGAAGGAATCCTTATGGGCGATGACGGTGTGTTCGCCAACGCGAAGCGCGGGGCGATCGTGGTGGATCACAGCACCGTGAGCGTGGGCCTCTCCAAACGAGCCGCGGAACACGCCGAACGGGTGGGTGTGGCATTCCTGGACGCACCAGTTTCGGGCGGTCCGGAGGGCGCATCGAACGGGACGCTATCGATCATGGTGGGCGGGGACGAAGACGCATTCAACAGCGCGCTTCCCGAGTTCCAGAAGATGGGGACCAACGTCGTCCGGTTTGGTGAAACCGGAGCCGGCACGGCGATGAAGCTGATCAACCAGCTCCTGACCTGCGTCCACACAGTCGCCGCTGCCGAGGCGTTCAATCTCGCGAACACGGCGGGCGTGGATATCCGTAAGGCGACCGACCTGCTACAGAAGAGTTTCGGCGGCAGCACGATGGTGGGACGGTCGGGCCCGATTACCGCCGACAGGGATTTTGAGAACTCCGGCGCGGCCATGCGGAACCTGATCAAGGACATCGGAATCATCATGTCGATGGCCGGCGATATGAAGCTATCCATGCCGACCGGCAGCGCGGCGGCAGAGATCCTGTATGAAGGGCGTGATACCGGTCTTTCCGATCTCGACATCGCGGCGACGATCATTCCGATAGAGAAGCGCTCCGGCGCGTAAGCCACATCGACGGACCGGATTGATAACAAATAATCGAACCTCTGGTTCCGATAGAACAGGCGGATTAATGAGCAAGCACAAGATCGCCGTAATCAGGGGCGACGGAATCGGTATCGAAGTGGTCGGCGAGGCGCTGAAGGTTCTCGAGGCTGCCGGTCCGAAGCACGGCATCGAGTGGACCTTCGACGAATTTCCGTGGAGCTCCGACTACTACCGCGAGAACGGCCAGATGATGCCGGATGACGGTGTGGAGCAGTTGCGGGATTACGACGCTATCTTCCTGGGCGCGGTCGGGGCTCCTGACATCCAGGATCACATCACGCTGAACGGCCTCTTGCTTCCGATTCGCCGGACGTTTGACCAGTTTGTGTGCGAACGGCCTTCGATACTGTTCCCCGGGGTCACTTCTCCGCTCTCCGGAAAGAAAGCGTATGACGTAGACATGCTCGTCATTCGGGAGAACACCGAGGGCGAATACTCCGGCATGGGCGGCTTCATGTACGAGGGGCAACCGGACGAGGTGGCCGTTCAGACGGCGGCGTTCACCCGGCGGGGGTGTGAGCGGATAATTCGTTACGCGTTCGAGGCGGCTCGCAAGCGGAACAAGATGAACCACCTGACTTCGATAACCAAGTCAAATGCGCTCGGCTACAGCATGGTGCTCTGGGACCGGACGTTTGAGGCGGTGGCCGAAGAGTACCCGGACATCACCACGAACTCGCTCTTGATCGATGCAGCGTGCATGGATTTCATCCGCAAGCCGGAGTCGTTCGACGTGGTTGTCGCGAGCAACCTGTTCGGCGACATCCTCACGGACATCGGCGCTGTCATTACGGGCAGCATGGGACTGGCGTCCAGCGCCAACTTTGATCCGACCCGCGAAAACCCGTCTATGTTCGAGCCGACTCACGGGAGCGCTCCGGACATCGCTGGCCAGGGCCTGGCTAACCCGATGGCGCAGATCCTGACCGGGGCGATGATGGTCCGCCACCTGGGCGATGAAGCCGCCGCCGCTGCCATCGAGGCGAGCGTCAAGAGCGTGCTGGAGGTCGGCGAGCTGCTGACGCCGGACCTCGGGGGAACCGCCAGCACCGGCAGCGTGGGTGATGCGATTGCAGGAAAGTTTTAATAAACGGGCCCGTTCCCGGAGTAACCCCCGAAGAATACCGAACGTGAAGCCAGGTCTGAAAGCACGGAGGTTCTAGCTCGTGAACCCGTTTGAAACCGTACCGGTTGGCGAACACGGAGTCGAGGTCACGCGCCTCGGGATGGGGGGCGTGTTTGTCGCAGGACGGGGTCCGGCGGACGGTTCGTCCGAAGCGCCACCGTACGAAACCGCGCTCGCGACTATCGCCAGGGCTCACGAAGTCGGGATCAAGTATTTCGATACCGCGCCCCTCTACGGCGAAGGCCGCAGTGAGGTGCGTTATGGAAAAGTGCTTCGCCGTTACCCGCGAGACTCGTTTGTGCTGTCGTCAAAAGTTGGTCGGCTGCTTGTGCCAGACGAGGCTAACCCCGGCAAATGGGAGGTCGATAACCTGCCGCACCTGACCGCGAAGTTTGACCTGTCACGTGACGGGATCATGCGCGCGCTCGAAGAGGGATTGGAGCGGAGCGGCCTGGATCACGTCGATATCCTTTACCTCCACGACCCGGACGTGGAAGATATGGAAGACGAGGCCATCGCCACGGCCTTTCCGACGATGATCGAGCTTCGTGAGCAGGGTGTCGTGAAGGCCATCGGTTGTGGCATGAACCAGTGGGAGATGCCGGGCCGATTCGTCGAGCGATTTGACCTCGATATCATCCTCCTGGCCGGGCGCTACACCCTGCTGGACCAGGTTGCTTACCCGGAATTCCTGCCGCTCTGCGTCGAGAAGAACGTCAAGATCGCGACCGGCGGCCCGTACAACTCCGGGATTCTCGCTGCACAGGATCTGGACGGCCCGGTGGCGTTCAATTACGAGAAGGCGGCGCCTCAGTGGATCGAAAAGGCCCGCGCCCTCAAGCGTGTCTGTGATGCTCATGGCGTTGACATGCGTGCCGCGGCGCTCCAGTTCCCGCTCGCACACCCCGCCGTGGCGTCTGTGATTCCGGGAGCGGCTACTCCGGAACAGGTCACACAAAACGTTGAGTTGATCCGCGTCGAAATCCCCGATGCGATGTGGTCCGAAATGAAAGCCGAAGGTTTGATCCCGTCGGACGCGCCGACCCCGTAACGAGTTGATCTCGCTGGAGCGTCCTGCGAGAGGCTCAGGCGCACCGCGTGGCTACCTAGAACCATGGAGCAGCCTCGGTTTCCTCTACGCACCCGAGCGCCGAATCCGGCCGGGCTCTACCAGGCCCCGGTTGAATCGTCTGTGACTTCTTGGCGGGCACTCGACGGAAGTCGCCGACCACCTCCATGACGAGACTCGGGACGCCGAAATCCGCCATCGTCATCCCCGGGTCACCTCGGCGAGGTCTCCTCAAGATTGACGAGTAACACTTCCGTACGAAGATTCGACCGGGTCAGATATCCCATTTGTGAAAAACGGAACAAATTGTTACATGGCCGTAATAGATGAGCACTTCGCCGTAATTTGATGGAAACAACTGGCTCCTAACGTTCGTTGCATGACGGTGATCGACATGCCACCCCTCACAACGGCGCCGGTTACGGCAACGGGCCCACAGCCCGAGCTCGTGACGACCAGGACGAAGACGAGCTGCCCGTACTGCGCGTTGCAGTGCGGACTCGTGCTGGATCCCCCGGCCCGGGGTTCAGACGAAGTCCTGACCGTGGCCCCAGACCCTGGGGCGTCAGTCAACCGAGGCACGCTGTGCATCAAGGGCTGGACCTCGACGGCGTTGCTGAACCACCCCGACCGGTTGCTTGGGCCGATGGTTCGGACCGCTGCCGGCGAACTTGAACCGGCGACCTGGGTCGAGGCGCTGGACCGGATCACGACGGAGGTCCAGGCGGTCCAGTCAAAGTACGGACCTGGATCGATTGCCGTCTTCGGCAGTGGTGCACTGACAAACGAAAAGGCCTACCTGCTCGGCAAGTTTGCCCGCATCGGCCTGCGTACGCCAAACATCGACTACAACGGCCGTTTCTGCATGTCGTCCGCCGCAGTAGCCAGCCAACGTGCACTCGGAATCGACCGGGGCCTGCCGTTCCCGCTTGATGACATTCAGAATGCCGACGTGATCCTGATGGCGGGCGCGAACGTCGCCGAGACGATGCCGCCGCTGATGCAGTATTTCACGGCACAGAAACGCAATCGCGGGCGGCTGATCGTCATCGATCCCCGCAGGACGCCGACGGCGCGACTCGGGTTCATGCACCTGCCGGTCAGGCCGGGCACGGACGCGGCGCTGGCGAACGGACTTCTTCACATATTGATACGGGATGGCCTCGTCGATGAGACGTTTATCGCCGGCCGCACCGACGGTTTCGAGGCGATACGGGCGCTCACCGCTTCTTACTTTCCGGAGCGGGTTGAACGAATCACCGGCGTCAGGCAGTCCACCCTGCTCCGGGTGGCCCAGATGCTCGGCTTCGCCAAATCCGTAATGATCCTCACGGCACGCGGCCCCGAGCAGCAGTCACACGGCGTCGACAATTCTTCTGCATACATCAACCTTGCGCTGGCGCTTGGCGCGCCCGGAAAGCCCAACAGCGGTTACGGGTCGATCACCGGACAGGGCAACGGACAGGGCGGACGTGAGCACGGCCAGAAGACGGACCAGCTGCCCGGGTACCGATCAATCAATGACCCGATCGCTCGTCAGCACATGGCGGACGTCTGGGGCGTGGAAGAGCAAGAAATCCCCGGACCGGGCCTGCCCGCATACGAGCTACTTGAGACGCTGGGGACGGACGACGGCGCGCGGGCGATGTTCGTATTCGGTGCCAACCCGGTAGTTTCGGCCCCCAACACCGGGCTCGTCGCGGAGCGGATCAGCGACCTGGACTTCCTTGTGGTTTCGGACTTCTTCATGTCCGAGACGGCGAAGCTTGCGGATGTCGTATTGCCCGCCGCCCAGTGGGCTGAAGAGGACGGGACCGTGACGAACCTGGAAGGCAGGGTCATCCTCCGCCCGAGAGCGACGGACCCACCGGGTGATGTACGCACGGATCTTCAGATCATGTGCGAGATCGCCGATGGGTTGGGCCGTGGTCGTTATTTCCGTTACGACGGATCTGAAGACGTCTTCGAGGAGCTGCGTCGTGCGAGCGCGGGCGGCACGGCTGATTACTCAGGCATCACTTACGAGCGTCTTAAAACCGAGAGCGGCGTGTACTGGCCCTGCCCCGGTAAGGGACACCCGGGAACGCCACGACTTTTCGCTGATTCATTTCCTACCGACACCGGTCGGGCCAGATTTCAACCGGTGGCGCACTGGACCCCCGCCGAGGAAACAGATGAAGCGTTCCCCCTGATTCTCACGACCGGCCGGGTTCTCGCGCAGTACCAGTCAGGGACCCAGACCCGGCGCGTGGAAAAGCTGAACGGGATGATGGGTACGCCCGAGGCGGAGATCCACCCGGACACGGCTGCGGAGAACGGTATCTCCGATCGTGACGATGTGGTGCTAATCAGCAGGCGCGGGAGCGCTCGCATGACGGCGAAGGTGAGCAAGGCGATCCGAAAGGACACGGTGTTCGCTCCTTTCCACTGGGGCGGAGACCGGGCGATCAACGCGCTGACGAACCCGGCGCTGGACCCGTTAAGCAGGATGCCGGAGTTCAAGGCGTGCGCAGTGAGGATTGCCCGCAACTACGAGGATCCAATCGGTACCGGCCAAAACGACGCAGGGAGTGCATCGAGATGACGGAACAGGAATCCCGCACGCGAGTAGTGGTGATCGGAAACGGCATGGCCGGGGCCCGGTTCGCTGAAGAGCTTTCCTCCCTTGATGAGGGTGGAAAGTTTGAGATAGTCATGTTCGGCGAGGAGCCGCAGGGTAACTACAACCGGATTCAACTTTCGTCGATCCTCGCCGGGACGAAGAGATCAGACGAGATCTTCGTCAACACGCTGGACTGGTACACAGAAAACGGCATCCGCCTCCACTCCGGCGTCGCCGTGGAACGGGTGGACCGCGACTCAAAAACGGTCTACGGGGCCGGCGGGGTGGTTGAGGGTTACGACCACCTTGTGTTTGCTACCGGCAGCCGCGCATTTGTGCCACCCATCCCCGGTGTTTACGCGGAGAAAGATGTTTTGAAGGACGGCGTGTTCGTCTTCCGGACTCTGGACGACTGCGAACGGATAGCCGATCGTGCCGGTTCGGTCAAAACGGCTGTCGTCATCGGCGGCGGGCTGCTGGGACTTGAGGCGGCTTACGGCCTGCTCCAAAGGGGCCTCGACGTTCACGTGGTCCACCTGATGGATCACCTTATGGAAGCGCAACTGGACGCGGACGCAGGCGAGGTACTTTCGCGCATCGTGTCCCGAATGGGCATCAAGGTCCACCTGCGCGCATCGACTACCGAAATCACGGGGGATGGGTCGGTCACCGGCCTGACGTTTGCCGACGGGTCAACCCTGGAAGCCCAACTGGTGGTGATAGCGGCGGGCATCCGATCCAACGTAACGCTCGCGCGAGGAGCCAGTCTGCCGGTGAAAAAGGGCATCCTGGTCGGAGACGACTTGGTCTCCACCGGCGACGATTCCGTTTACGCGATCGGTGAATGCGCCGAGCATCGCGGGACGGTTCACGGACTGGTCGCTCCGGCATGGCAGCAGGCGAAGGTCCTCGCGAGACGCCTGGCTGACCCGGCGTCCGACGATCTGTACCAAGGGTCAAGCTTCTCGACGGGTCTGAAGGTGGCCGGGGTTGACCTGGTGGTGATGGGAGAAAAAGAACCGGCATTCCTGGATGATGACGTGATCAGGTGGACCGATCCAGCGAGCAACGTCTTCAAGCAGATGATCGTCCGTGACAACCGGCTGGTCGGAGCGACGATGCTCGGAGACGACGCCGGGGTTGCCGGCCTGATACGGGCATACGACACGCAGGAAGAGGTTCCGGCGAGGCGCTCGGACTTGCTCTTCCCGTCGGCGGGAGATGCCCTGATGACCGGTGTCATGGATCTGTCCGACGATGCCCAGGTCTGCAATTGCAACGGCGTATGCAAGGGAGAGATAGTCGAAGCGGTGGCCGGTGGGGCCACTTCGATCAAGGCCGTCGGGAACGCAAACCGCGCCGGCACGGGATGTGGGTCCTGCAAGCCGCAAGTACAAGAACTGATACAGGCGTTCTCATCCGGTCCTATCGTGACCGACCCATCAGAACACTACTACGTCCCGGGGATCCCGCTGGACAAAGCGGCACTCGTGAGCGCGTTAAAAGAACGCAGACTCCAGAGCGTCTCGGCCGTGTGCGAAGACCTCGGCGTCGGCGAGGCCGACGTGCTCACCAAAACGGGGCTCGCGTCGTTGCTGAAAACCATCTGGGGATCGGAGTACGACGACGAGCGGGATGCACGGTTCATCAACGACCGCGTTCACGCAAATATCCAGAACGACGGCACATTCAGCGTGGTCCCGCGCATTTACGGCGGAATCACGTCGCCGGACGAGCTACGCCGGATTGCCGACGCTGCCGACAAGCACGGCGCACGCATGGTCAAGCTGACCGGCGGCCAGCGGATCGATCTGCTTGGTATCAAGAAGGAAAAACTGCCGGCCGTCTGGAAAGACCTCGGGATGCCCTCAGGGCACGCCTATGCGAAGTCGATGCGTACCTGTAAGACCTGCGTAGGGGCGGAGTTCTGTCGCTTTGCGGTCGGCAACAGCACCGCGCTCGGCGTGTCGATCGAAAAGAAGTTCCAGGGCATCGAGGCGCCGCACAAGGTAAAGCTGGCGGTGTCCGGGTGTCCCCGAAACTGCGCCGAGGCGACCACGAAGGATATCGGCGCAGTGGCGATCGAAGGCGGCCGCTGGGAGGTGTACGTGGGCGGCGCGTCTGGCTCAACGGTCCGCAAGGGCGATGTGCTGGTGACTGTCGATTCCCACGACGAGGTAATGACGTTCATGGGCCGGTTTTTCCAGTATTACCGGGAGAACGGCCGCTTCAAGGAGCGCACGCACGGCTTCGTAGAGCGCATGGGCATCGAACACCTGAAGGCGCTGCTTTCTGATGACGTGGACGGCATTTGCGATCGGCTTGACTCAGAGATCCAGGCGGCCGTGGACGACTACAGGGATCCGTGGAACGAAGCTGAAACGCCGAATCACCCCAGCCAGTTCGAAAGCGTGGTGGCAAATGTCTGAACCAGCGACCGCAGCGGTCGCCGAAGTCGCCGGGACCGACCTTGGGCTTCTCGAGAACGTACCACTCGGTGAGGGCCGGGCCGTGATCGTGGGTGGCCGAAATATCGCTATCTTCCGGCCGCGCTCGGGACGGGTCTACGCGACACAGGCTGACTGCCCGCACCTCGGCGGGCCGCTGGTGGACGGGATCCTCGTTGAAGACTCGGTCGTCTGTCCGCTCCACGAGTTGAGGTTCAACCTCAAATCGGGAGAGCCGTCGCGACCCTTGTGCGATCGACTCGAGACCTACGAGGTCCGGGTGACGCCGGACGGACGCATGTACCTGGAGGCCGGCACAGAGGCGGGCTAAGCCACCCCCAGCCTCGTCCGGAGATTGCGAATGACCCCTTCAAAGAACAAGCTGCGCATTCCAGAGATCGCTCTTCTAGAGGCACGTATGGCGGAGCAACTCGAGCGCCTTTTCGTGCGTAACGGCGGAGCACCCGTGTCGGTTGCGGCGGTCAAAGAACGCCCGGAGAATGCGACAGGATCTGTCGCCAGACTGATCGATCGCCTCACGGCGTCTGAGGTCGACGTGGTGGTCTTTCAGACGGGTGTTTCCATCGGGGAGCTGGCGCGTACCGCGGACCGGATTGGCCGGTTGCCTGAGTTGAAAGACGGGCTCAGGTCTATCGTTACCGTGAGCCGGGGACCAAAGGTGACGGGCGCGCTGGGGAAGCTCGGACTGAAACCGGCGGTGAGCGTGTCGATGCCCCACACGACCCACGACGTGATCGCAGCGCTGGACAAGTTGCGGCTGGCGGGTAAGTCCATCACGGTGGTCCACCACGGCGATCGAAACGAAACACTAATTTCCTGGCTCGGGACCCGGACAAATCGAATCCACGAAATCTACCTGTACAAGTGGCGGTTGCCGGATGACACGCGTCCGCTGGAGGCGCTCTGCCGGCAACTGATTGGAGGCAGATTCGACGCAATCGCGTTCACGAGCCAGGTCCAGGCGCGCCACCTGTTCCGGGTAGCGGAAGGGCACGGGCTTCGTGCGGATCTCACGGATACGCTGAACGGAGGCATCACGGTGGCGGCCATCGGTCCCACGTGCGCGACAGCGCTCTCACGCTTCGGCGTCAACTCCGATGTTGTGCCGGAACACCCGAAGATGGGGCACATGGTGCTGGCGCTCATGGAGCGCCTGGCCGCGACACAAGACACCGATATTCCTGTCATCGATTCAATATCGCCGAATTCGCCCGTCGGGGCATCGGCTTGAGCCTGTCCGGCTCCACGGACTCCCACGGCAACAAGGCCGTCTGGATCAATATCAGGGACGTCACATCGCCCTAAATGCGGGCCTTCCAGGTCACGTGGTTCGCATTCTTCCTGGCCTTCTTCGGCTGGTTCGGAATCGTCCCGATCGTAGCGGTCGTTAGGGAAGACCTTGACCTGACCAGGGGCCACGTCGGCGACACCGTCATCGCCTCAATTGCGGCGAACATCGTTGTGCGACTGTCGTCGGGCGGGTTGCCGGGCCCGTCGGGCCGAGTCGAGCGTATGCGGGCTTATTCATGCCCGGAACTGTCCCGGTGATGTCGATCGGGCTGGCGCTGTTCATCCCCGGATCGCGTGTTACCTGCTCACGGCCACCACGCCGGATCAAAAGCGATACACGCGTGTTAAAACGCACATATTTACTTCACGGCTTTATCACGTATGCCGGGTTACAATCGCCGCCGCTCCGCTCCGCTGACCCGCCCGCCGTGACGCCCATCGCAGCTAGCAGGTTCTGGTAATTCGACCGAATCATGATTCAGTAAAGGCCGACGAATGTTCTACGACACTTCCCCTTATCTCAAGCCGCTCCAGGGAATCCGGGATGACCGGTCACACGCGATGGTCATCCTGCGCCCGACCGAGGGAAAGAGACTGATTGCGAAAGCAATCATGGAGCTTGAGGAAGTGAAGCGTGTCATGGATAAAGGCTGGTTTGTCGTGTCCCGCGGCGTGACGATGGCCTACGTTCTGGATGAGCTGGGAATCCATGTCGACAAGCAGAACGCAACCGCCGGAATCATTGCTCAGGGCCGTCTCGGCTCCGTTATCGAAGATGATCGGCTTGGCCCCTGGGTGTTCAAAGACGGCAAGCTCTCCGAGACGCCTCCGGACGTGGCGTTGAACCAGTTCTCACACACCGATGTGTCCATAAAGGGCGCCAATGCAGTCGATCCCGAGGGTCATGTCGGCGTGTTAGCCGCGCACCCCGCGGGCGGTACGGTCGGAGGAATCTGGCCTGTACTCACGGCGCGTGGTGCGCACTGGATCACTCCGGTCAGCCTTGAGCGCCTGATCCCGTCCGTCCTCGAAGCTTCCAAGCTGACGGGAAATTACCTGCACAACTACGTGATGGGTTCGGTCGCCGGGTTTATGCCGATAACCACCGCCAAGGTGGTCACCGAGATCCAGGCCCTTGAGCGCATGACCGGTGTGAAGGCCGTCCACGTGGCTTCCGGCGGGGTCGCTGGTTCTGAGGGCGCCGTAATTCTGGCCCTTGAAGGCGACGACGAGACG
Source organism: uncultured Dehalococcoidales bacterium (assembly GCA_964474025.1). GTDB lineage: Bacteria > Chloroflexota > Dehalococcoidia > Lucifugimonadales > Lucifugimonadaceae. Next base: position 17,793 of record CAYYRD010000003.1, read on the forward strand.
GTCCGCACGGCATTCGAGCTATGTGAATCGGTCAAGGGAGAGGCGAACATCGCTGACCCGGTAATGCAGGACTACGTCAGGGAGCCGGTCGAAGCGACGTTGTAAAGCCACCGTCAACCCCTCCCGACCGGGGGACGGTGACGGCTGTGACCTGATTCCACGTTTCGTTTGAAGAGGGCGTCCCACATTTCTGGGACGCCCTTCTTGCGTTCCCGGGGTGTCTTGCCTCAGACCACCAGTTTGTCGAGCCGCATCCGGGTAATTTTGCCCACCTCGCTGAAGGCGAAGTAAAGCTCCATATCCGTGCTGTCGTTGCCCAGATGCTGCTCGGCCAGCGCGAATATCTCGGCAGCGTTCCGGCCCCTTAACGCCGCGATGAACGGGAACCCGAACCGCGTCTTGTAAGCGCCGACCAGCCGTTCCATCCGTTGCTGCTGGGCTTCGGTCAGTTTGTCGAAACCGGCGCTTATGTGCTCCTGCCGCGAGTCCGGTGTCATGGCCTCGATCGCTTCCGGGGTTACCTGCATATCGGAGTGGCCGCGCAGGAATTCGATCTGCCTGTCTCTGTCAGCATCCTTTAGGGCCTGAACCATCGCATCATGCAGACTATCGACGTCTCCAAACGGTCGCCCTTCCCATGTGTCCGAAGCCACCCACGCCGCGTATTCGAATACCTGTCCGACCGCCTCGACGAACTCTTCCCGGCTCATGCCGTTAAGTTGCGCTACCGGAATCAAGCCTTCTGAATGGGTCACGCTTTTTGCACCTTCTCTGCGACGATCCACTGGAACGTAGTCGGATCCCCGTCGACGTCGAACTGGATAGTTTCGTTCTTTGCGCTGATGATCTGGAGACCGGCGGCCTCCACCATCGATTGGTTATCTTCCGGGCCGTACCCGCTCCAGTACATCGGAGCGCCCAGCCAGTCAGGATCGTAATCCTCCTCACTGGCCCCCGAGTGGAACGTCCCGGTGAAGCGACCTCCGACGCGTAGCCATGACGCGATGTTCTTTATCAGGCCGGGCTGCAACTCCCGGGGCACATGGACGATCGAGTAGAAAGCGGTCACGGCATCAAAACTATCCGGTGGGAATTCGACTCTGGAGATGTCTGCCACGATGAACCTGGCGTCGGGAACGTTGTTCTTCGCCAGCGAGATCTGCCCGGGCGAGATGTCGACCCCGATAGCTCTGAAGTGTTCCGAGAGCATCTTCGTCCCGGGATCTCCGGCGCCACAACCGAGATCCAGAACGTCCGAGCATTCCGGGAAGTCCTCGGTCAGGTAGCGGATGTATCGTCGCCGAAGGCCGCCGTTGTCTTTGCGCGCTTCTGCCAGATAAGCCTGCCCGATGGCGTCATAACCATCGACAACGACCTGCCTGGGGTCCGCGCCCGGGGGGAGTGGGTTGCTCATAGGTCCACACTAACGCAATGGCGGCGGACTGCACTCCACGTCCTCGCCGCCGCGCCGTGTCACCGATGGTGGACACGTGAGTGTGCGATCACAGAACTTCATGGTGGTGGGCGTCTTGGTGAAGATCCCTCGGCTACGCTCGGGATGACAGTTCAGACGTGAATCACGCTATCAGCGCGCCTTATTACGGGTGAGCGCCCCAGGTCATCCCGAGCGGAGCCGAGGGACCTTTACCAAGAGTTGCGCCACCGAACCAAACCCGGAAACGTCAAACGCGGCTGTCAACAACCGGCTTTTTCACCGATACGGGTAGCTAGATACTCTGACGCCCCGCCGTGCGTCATCCCGAGCCTTCCGGGCCCGGAAGGACGAGGGTCCTTTACCGAGGCGTTGTGTGCCGAAGAGGTCTGGATTGCGTCCCCAGGATGTCGTCGCTCATGTCACGCCATTCAGGGTTGAGGGACTCGATCAGTGCGATCTTCTTTGCCCTCCCCCAACGCTTGATCTGTTTTTCACGTTCGATGGCGTCCATCGGCGAGTCAGCTACTTCCACATGCACCAGACGACGGATGTTGTATTTGCCGGTGAATGTGGAGTCATCCGACGCCTGATGCTGTGTCAGACGGCGTGCCAGGTTATTCGTTACGCCCACGTAGAGAGTGCGCTGAAAACTGGCGAGGATGTAGACACAGAACTCCATGATGGTGGACGCGCTGGTGAAGGTCCCTCGGCTCCGCTCGGGATGACAGTTCAGACGTGAATCACGCTATCAGCGTTCGTCCTGACGACAAAGCATTTCGTGTCACCGATGGCGGACACGTGAGTGTGCGATCACAGAACTTCATGGTGGTGGTCGTTTTGGTGAAAGTCCCTCGGCTACGCTCGGGTTGACAGTTCAAATGTGATTCACGCTAACAACGCGCCTTATGAAGGATGAGCGCCCTACGTCAGCCCGAGCATAGCCGAGGGATCTTTACCAGTAGTTGCGCCACCGAACCAAACCCGGAAAGGTCAAACGCGGCTGTCTATAACCGGCCGTTCAGCCATCACCCCGTCGAGTGCATCTCGGCGTGGGTCGGCACCGGGTCGTTGCCGACCAGGAAGTCGAAGTCGCAGCCGTGCTGGGTTTGCATGACGTGTTCGGAGAACATCAGGCCGTAGCCGCGCGTATAGCGGGGCGCCGGCGCTTTCCATGCCGCCCTGCGCCGTTCCATCTCGGCGTCGTCAATCAGGAGGTCGATGCGCCGACCCTCGACATCCAGCTCGATCATGTCGCCGTTCTGAACCAGGCCCAGCGGGCCGCCGAGTGCCGACTCCGGCGAGATGTGGAGGACCACCGTGCCGAACGCCGTTCCGCTCATCCGCGCATCGCTGATCCGGATCATGTCGCGGACCCCCTGCTCCAGTAACTTCTTCGGGATCGGCAACATCCCCCATTCCGGGATGCCCGGTCCGCCGACGGGTCCGGCCGATTTCATCACCAGGACATCGTCCTTCGTTACGTCCAGGGCCGGGTCATCCACCCGTGCGTGCATGTCTTCGTAGTTTTCAAAGACCACGGCGCGCCCGGTGTGGTGGAGCAGCTCGGGCGAAGCCGCGCTCTGCTTGATCACCGCGCCGTCCGGGGCGAGTGAGCCATTCAGCATCGCGAGGCCGCCCTCCTCGTACATCGGCGTTTCGAGCGTCTTGATGATCTTGTCGTCTATGGCCACGGTCTCCGCGATGTTCTCGCCCAGGGTTTGGCCGTTTACCGTGATGGCATCCAAGTGGAGCAGGGGAGACAACCGGTTCAGGACAGCTTCAATTCCGCCCGCGTAGAAAAGGTCCTCCATCAGGTACTCGCCCGATGGCTTCAGGTTGACGATGGTCGGCGTTGATCGAGATATCTCGTCGAAGTTCTCCGGGGTGAGCGTGAACCCGAGCCGCCCGGCGATGGCCGTCAGGTGGACGATCGCGTTTGTTGACCCGCCTGACGCCATCAGGAAGCGCATGGCGTTCTCGATGGCGTCCTCGGTCATGATGTCGGAGGGCCGGATGCCCTTTTCGACCAGTTCTACGGCCTGTTTGCCCGCCACCTCTGCGAACGCGCTCCGTCGCATGTCGGCCCCGGGGATGGACGCCCCGCCCGGACCTGTCATGCCGAGCGCTTCCGTGATGCCGCCCATCGTGGAAGCTGTACCCATCACCATGCAATGGCCGGGCGAACGATAGATGGCGGATTCCAGCGAGTCGTACTCCTCTTGCGTGATCGTTCCGGCGCGCAACTCGCCCCAGTAACGCCGGCAGTCGGTACACGAACCCAGCTCCTCGCCCTTCCAGTTGCCCTTGAGTGACGGGCCGCCCGTGACCACCACCGCGGGCAGGTCGGCGCTGGCCGCGCCCATGAGCGCGGCGGGCGTGGTCTTGTCGCAGCCAGTCAGCAGCACGACCCCGTCGATCGGCAGCCCGCGAATCATCTCCTCGATATCCATCGCCATCAGGTTGCGAAGTAGCATCGAAGTCGGTTGCAGGAAGAACTCGCCAAGCGAGATCGTCGGAAACTCCAGCGGGAACCCCCCGGCGGCCATGATCCCGCGCTTGACGTGACCCGCCAGCGCGCGCAGGTGGACATTGCAGTGGGTCGCTTCACTCCAGGAGTTGGCGATGCCGATGACGGGCTTTCCGGCAAATGCCTCTTCCGTATAGCCCTGGGACTTGAGCCCGGCGCGATGAAGGAATCCTTCAAGGTCGCGGGGTCCGAACCACTCATGACTGCGCCGGACCATATTTTTGCCGTTCGCGTCGTGTCCGTTGCTGCTCATGGGGTCCCCTGTTCGTTACGGATTTTGAATGGAATCTGGCGTCCCGGTGGACGGTGCTGCCAAACCTGCGTTCAACGTGATCTACCGCGGCGGCGCGGAGTGTAGCACGGGGTCGTCAGATTCCTCTCCGCGACGTGTAAAGTGGTGGCGCCTCCCGGGCATTCCCGGGGGCTGTTCTTGCTTGGCGTCGTGGGCCTTTGACCGGTCGGCGCATCGATTCGAAAGGACCGTTGCGGAAGCAGATGAGACTCTCCGGATTCACCCGTATCGGCGCAATGATCGGGTTCTTTGGTGCGATCGCCATCATGTTGATTTCGGCCGTGCAGTTCGATTCTGACGAGGTTTCGCGAAAAGACGTGATCCTTGCGGAGATCCTGTTTGGCATACCGATCTTTACCGTGGTTGGCGCCGCTCTGGGCGCCGGTTGGGACTTCTTTGAGAAGCGCAGCGCGGCCTCGAACGCACGCGAAGTTGAAGCGGCAGATGTGGATACTGAGGCCGTTTCCGGCGCCCCCCCAAATCCGCCCCGCCAGCGCCGCCCCAAGCCGCCGGGTGGCCGCCGGCAGCGATAGCGCCGGTTCCGGATACCGGTTGGGGACGATCACCTGACGTTCCAATCGAAGCCAATTTCACTCGCCCTATTACGATTCTCGACCGGTAGATGTATCATCCCGCCCATCACGATGGCGCGGGCGCCCGGCGGATGCCCAGCAAACGCAAGCGAAGGTCGTGACGAAGGAGAATAGAGACTTGGTCGAACAACAGGCGGCAATCCTCAAGCCGGAGACACTCGTCGACGAGTTCAAGAAGAACGGCGTGACCCACGTGGTCACCATCCCGGACAGCGAGACCAACTACCTGTACGAGCTGATGGTTGAACAGGACTGGCTCGACGTGGTTCCGGTCTCAAGGGAAGGTGAGACGCCGGGCACGGCTCTCGGACTCTGCATCGCCGGCAAGGTCCCGGTGGTGCTGATCCAGAACACCGGAATGATGGAAGCCGGGGACTCGATCCGGGGCATGGCGATAGACGCCGGATTCCCGATGGTTTTCGTAGTCGGTTACCGCGGCTGGACGCGCCGTGGCGTGATCCGTGACTCGGCAGCGAAGTACACCGAACCGTTCCTGAACGCCTTTGGTCTTGACTATTACTTTGTGGAGAACAATTCGGATGGCGATCGGATCTCCACAGCATTCGAGCAGGCGAGAGAGACCAGTCGCCCTGTCGTTGTGCTGATCGGTGACGAGTACCACGGATTCAACCGCTGATTCAGTTCCGATGTGGAGTGCTGAAAATCAGCGGAACGCATCGACACGACCGCAACCGGATCAAATTTCTACGCCTGAAGGAAAGCTAAATGATCAACTCAGATGATGTGTTCCGCATCTTCGAGCCGCACCGTGGCAAGGCAATTGTCACCACGAGCGGAACGGCCGGCCGTAAGTGGCCGCAGACAAGTAACAACCCGGAACGTGATGTCTCCATGGGAAGCGCCATGGGCCAGACCACGTCGGCAGCCTTTGGCCTGGCGCTCGGATTGCCCGACGAAAAAATCGTGTTGTTCGATTCTGAAGGCGCGATGCTCATGAACCTGGGCGTGCTGGCCTCGATAGCAGGAAAGAAGCCGAAGAACTTCGTCCACTTCCTGCTCGACAACGAGGTTTATGCGACGACAGGCGGACAGCCGGTTCCTAACAACAAGGGAATCGACTACGCCGGCATGGCGAAGGCCATCGGGTATTCGTCAACGCACCACTTCGACGACCTCGAGGATTTCGCCACGAAGATCGAGAGCATCATGTCCGAAGAAGGACCGGTGTTCATCTCGATCAAGATCGATGCCGAGGTCCAGAATATGCCGGTTGGCCTGCGCGACATGACCCCCGCAAGGCCTCGACCGCAGACCATCAAGGAACTCCGAGCGGAGCTGGGCATAACGGCCTGAGAAGCCCGTCGAGAACTGGCCTTCTTACCAGAGGCCGGTCGCACGGAAGAAACGACAAAAGGCGTCACCTCCGGGTGGCGCCTTTTCGCGTCTGCGCCTGGCGACGAGTGTCAACCGACTGCCAGGATGATTGCAACGATGATGACGATCACCACCGCGACGCCAATCATCACGCCCCAGTTGCCGCCGCTTCCTGTCATCCTGTCGCCGACGCTGCGTCGTCCTCCGCGCTTGTTGCGTCGCTCCGTGCAGGTGACGCAGGTACAGGTCGGCGGATGGGGACTTCGTCCGTAGTCTCTATCCAGCAATTGGAACTCCAGTGGTGGCGAACGTGATGGGGTACAGCTTAGCCCTCCCGGCGCTCACCTAAAACACCGAGTTGCGGACAGCCGGGGCACCTTCACCGGCGCGTTCGTCAACTTCGGGTCTTGTATTTGTCTGCTCACCAGGTTTCAGCGCACTCTTTAAGCAGGCGGAACGAGGGATCTCGCATATCGTTTCATCCATCCCCCGTGCGTTCCGGACAACTGCGGTTCAGGTAAGGAGTACGGTTCAGAAGCCCATTCACGTCGGATACAATCCCGTCGTTACCCCGGAAGCGATGTATCGGCGCTCTGAATTTAGAAAGTCACACACCCGTTGACGTCAAACTCTCCTATCACGACCGACACAGCGTTTGCGATCGACAACTCATCCATCCACTTCGGGCCTGGCGTGACCCGGGAAGTGGGTTTCGAGATGCGGCGTCTTGGCGCTAAACGGGTGATGGTGGTCACGGACCCGCGCTTGAAAGACAGCCGTGCCGTCGGGATCACGATGGAATCGTTGTCCGCTGAAGGCGTCGAAGCCGTTCTGTTCGACCGCGTCGAGGTTGAGCCGACGGACGTGTCGTTCAAAGACGCCATCGCGTTCGCCATAGATGGTGAGTTCGACGGATACGTCGGGGTCGGTGGCGGGTCGAGTATCGACACCTGCAAGGCCGCCAATCTCTACGCTACGTTCCCGGCCGACTTTCTTGATTACGTGAACGCGCCGATCGGTAAAGGTAAGCTTGCGCCGGGTCCGCTGAAACCGATGGTCGCCATCCCCACAACTGCGGGCACCGGAAGCGAGACGACCGGCGGAGCGATCTTTGATCTGCTGGAGATGAAGGCGAAGACCGGTATTTCTGATCGCGCCATTCGCCCGTTGATCGGACTGGTTGATCCGGACAACACCGACACGATGCCGGAAATGGTCGCGGCGTGCAGCGGTTTTGATGTTCTCTGCCACTCACTTGAGTCGTACACGGCGATGCCGTTCAGCGACCGGGAGGCGCCGGAGGATCCGGGTAAGCGGCCCGCATACCAGGGAGCAAACCCGATTAGCGATGTGTGGGCGATGTCCGCGCTGGAGATGGTCGCCAAAAACATCATTCCCGCCGTGAAGGATCCGACCGACCGGGCCGCGCGCTCCAACATGATGCTCGCCGCCACCTTCGCCGGGGTCGGATTCGGCAACGCCGGAGTCCATCTCGCGCACGGCATGTCATACCCGGTGTCCGGGATGGTGAAAGAATACGTCCCGGACGGCTATCCGGAAGGCCACGCAATGGTCCCGCACGGTATGGGCGTGATCCTGTCCGCCCCGTCGGTATTCCGATATACCGCCCCGACGAATCCCGAGCGTCACCTGCACTGCGCACGTCTGCTTGGGGCGAACACAACAGGCGCGAGTCTCGAAGACGCGGGCGATCTGCTGGCGACCGCTATCGTCGGCTACATCCGTGAGCTTGGCATGCCGAACGGTCTCTCGGGGGTCGGGTATACGGCCGACGATATCGACGCCCTGGTCCAGGGAACGCTGCCGCAACACCGTGTGACCAAGCTGTCACCGCGTGCAATTGATGAGCCCGACCTGCGTCGCATGTTCCAGGACTCTATGACCCTCTGGTAGGCCGGCCGCAGAAAGGCCCGGGCGTACTGCCCGGTTGAATGACGAGGACGTTCAGAGTTCCGCCTTCATGCCCATAGACAAGACCGTAAATAACTTCGAAGAGGCCGTATCCGATATACCGGACGGCTCGGTCGTGATGATCGGCGGTTTTGGAGGGGCTGGCGGGATGCCCCACCTCCTCATGCTGGCGTTGCGGGACCAGGGTGCTCGCAACCTGACCATCATCGGAAACACGGCGGGTATAGCCGCGCCGACGGGATTCGGCTGGCCGGATGGCGTGGAACCGATAGACCACGCCGTTTTGATCGAGAACGGCCAGATAGCGAAGGTAATCGCCTCGTTTCCGGTTTCCGGATCCGTGTCCAGGCCCAACGCTTTCGAGGCGGGGTTCAGGGCGGGCGAGATAGAGCTTGAAGTGGTCCCGCAGGGGACGCTGGCGGAGCGCATGCGCGCGGCCGGGGCCGGGATCGCAGCTTTCTACACACCGACCGCCGCCGGAACGGTGCTGGCGGATGGCAAAGAGTCACGGATGTTTGACGGGCGGGAGCATGTGCTTGAACAGGCGCTGCATGCCGATTACGCCCTAATACGGGCGAGGACCGCAGACACGCTGGGTAACCTGGCCTACGCGGGGACATCACGCACCTTCAATCCGCCGATGGCCGCCGCAGCAAAGGTGACGATAGCCGAAGTCGATCAGATCGTTGAACCGGGAGGCATCGACCCGGATCGCGTTGACACGCCATCTATTTATGTTCAGAGGATCGTAGCCCGGCCACCGGCGTCTGAAGGCGGGGTGGTGTTGCCATGACGATGGGTGTAACCGGCGCGCCCCCTCTCCCACCGGGAGAGGGCGTGATTGAGGGAGGACAGACGTCCCCTCAGAATCAGTCTGGTTTGGGCGGACGGCCTGACGGTGAAGGTCACTCGTCCTTTCGGGGAAGAATCCGGATGACGGTGGATGGTCTACATCGCTCCCTCTTCTCTCCAATAGTGCTGCGCCCTCTCCCAGCGGGAGAGGGTTGGGGTGAGGGAGAAGATCTGGCCCCTCAGGATCAGTATGGAATGGGCGGACGGTCTGCCGGTGAAGATCCGTCGTCGTTCCAGGGAAGGATCGGGATGACAACGGATGTTCCAATTTTCTTCCTCCAACTTCCGTCACCCGCATGGAATTGTGGAGATACTTTCGTAATGTCTGCGAATCCCGGGCGAGATGTTCCAACTTGCCCCCTCTCCGCCACGCGGGAGAGGGCCGGGGTGAGGGGGACGAGGCCGGAGGCGGAGTCAGGCGGCGCCTCATGACGAACTCCGCGCCCCGGTTAGGCCGGGAAGTGATCGCCATGCGCGTAGCCCGCGAGTTCCTCGACGGCGAGGTTGTGAACCTGGGCATCGGCATTCCGACTCTGTGCTCGGACTTCGTGCCGCCCGGTGTGCAGCTCATGTACCACTCCGAGAGCGGCCTTTTGAACTGTGGTCCGCTGGCGGATGAGGGTGACGGCGATGTCGATCTCATCAATGCCGGCGGCCAGTTCCTGAGCCCGATCCCGGGGATGGCGTACTTCGACTCCGCTGAAGCGTTCGCCATGATTCGCGGCGGCCATATCGACGTGACAGCGCTTGGCGCTCTCCAGGTCTCGGCGAGCGGCGACCTGGCGAACTGGTTCCTCCCCGCGCGCGGCGTCGGCAACGTGGGGGGTGCGATGGACCTCGCAGCCGGAGCGAAGCGGGTCATCGTGGCGATGGAGCACAACGGCCGTGACGGCACGGCCAAGGTCGTAGAAGAGTGCAGCTACCCGTTGACGGGCAAGTCGTGTGTCAGCCTGATCGTCACGGACATCGCCGTTATCGAGGTGCTGCCCGGTGGGGGCGGTCTCCGGCTCATCGAGCACGCACCCGGCTGGGACGCGGCGTCGATCCAGTCGCAGACCGAAGCTGAGCTAACAGTTTCACCAGACCTGGCCGAGATCACGCTTGTATGAGCGTTGAGTCTCTGCCGGAATGGGTCCGGTTTCCCGGCGCTGAGTGGGAGCACATATCACCGGCTGAAGCCGGATTGGATGTGGACCGCTGGGCGGAGTTCCTGGACGGTGGCGAGGTCAGGGCGGAGAGTTGGGAAGGCGAAGAACACGACGAGACCCAGTACGGGTGCGTCCTCACGCGCGCCGGCCGAATTCTTCAGATCTGGGGCGACCCGGAATACCTGGCACAGTCGGCTTCGCTTGGGAAAGCGTTTTCGTGGGCCGTGTTCGGGCTGGCCGTTGATGCGGGACTGGTATCGCCCGATGATCTCGTGCTCGACACATGGACCGGCGCGGGCGAGTTATCGCATGAGCACAAGCGACTCGACCGGGGCCATCACCAGAAGCTCAAGTGGCGACATCTGCTCGGGCTGAAAGATGGTTACGGTCACGACGGTGGCTTCCCCGTCACGAACGGATACTACTGGCGGCAGCGGTCATCCGGGCAGATGAAATCGCAGGCTGGCGTGGCCGCCCCCGGATGGGCGAACTGGACGGGTGATCCCTCGTACGACAACTACTCGCACGTCGAGCCGGGGACGCAACGTATCTACTCGAGCGGCGGCATGTGGCGACTGTCCCAGGCGCTCACCGCGCTCTGGGGAGAAGACCTGAAAAAAGTCCTGGACGATCGTTTGTTTTGTCCGATCGGCATCCATACCGACCGATGGAGTTGGACGCCGGGGCGCAGTGTCCACGATGACCCGACCTGGTATCCGGAGATGCCCGGATATGGCGATTTCCTTGATCCGCCATACGAGATCGGGGGGCAACCCGTTCGCGGTGGCGGAGGATGGGCCGTGATGACGCCCCTGGACCTGGCGCGCTTCGGACATCTTGTAGCTACGGGCGGTATCTGGAACGGGGAACGGGTGATCAGCGCCGATTGGCTTCGCGGGCATCACGGCGGCAACGCCAGCCAGGTGAGCGGCGAGGGCGTCCACTTTACGGCGATGGGGCGTGTGGCCACGTCGGGCGTGGATCACCTCGGCGGAGAAGGCCGAGATCCGGCAGTTCCCCTGGACCTGTTCGTACGAGAACCAGGATTGTCTTGATCGGACACCGGTGGAAGCGATCGAAGCGTTTGATCCGTCTCTGACCCGATGGCAAAGCTCCGGCGGCCACGCGCGCGTAAATCTCCGTTGCCGCGAAGATCCAACCTTCAAGTCAGGATTCTGCGCTGTTCCTCGTCCGGCGCGTTGTATTCCTCAACCCAGCGTTTGTCGATTGCCGACCGCCAGTCGAGGGCGAGCCGTGTTAACTCCGCCGTGATCTTTGGCTCGCTGTCCGCCAGGTTTGCCGATTCGCCGCGATCAACTTCCAGGTTGGACAGATGTACCTCCGGGACAGGTTCGTCGTGTCCGATAAGCGAACCGTTCAAGACCAGCTTCCACTTGCCTCGCCGGACCGCCGTCTGACCGTGCCATTCCCAGAAGATCGGCCGCTCAGATATCGGCGTCCCCTCGGTCAGATAGGCCAGGAGGCTGGTGCCGTCGATCTCATACGCGCGATCGTCGATACCGCACGCCTCCAACACCGTTGGCACTATATCCATGTTTGCACATGGCTCGTTGGACACTTCACCGCCTTCAATGTGCCCGGGCCAGTGCATGATCCCGGGGAGGCGAATGCCGCCCTCAAACACGCTCCCTTTGTGTCCCTTGAGACCGCCAGACGTGCCGCCGTAGTAGGGATCTAGCGTGCCGTCCAGCCAGTTACGGGTCTCGCGTGACGGCCCGTTGTCGGACGTAAAGAACGTGAAGGTATTTTTTGCTGCGCCGAGTCGATCTACTTCGTCCATGATCGCTCCAACGGCGTCATCTGCCGCGCTGATCATCGCGGCCATCACGCGTCGATCCCACGGCAGATCTGTGAATCGGTTCATGTATTTTCGCGGCGCGTGCATCGGGTAGTGCGGGGCACTGAACGGCACGTAGAGAAAGAATGGTTTATCTTCAGCGGCCATTTCACGGAGGTACTCGATCGATTTCTCAGCGATCAATTCCGTGAAGTACTGACCATCCAGCCACACCTCCTCGTTGTCTTCCCACAGGTCGTGTGTCGGGTTGATTCCGATTCCGGGTTGGTTAGCGCCGTAGTAGAAAATGTGCGAGTAGTAGTCGACGTTCCCGGCGAAAAATCCGAATGATCTGTCAAAACCGTGATTGTGCGGTCGGAACTCTTCTCCAAGACCAAGGTGCCACTTGCCCGCGATCGCCGTCCCGTAACCCGCGTTCTTCAGCATGGTCGCAAGGGTTGTCGCCGACTGCGGCAAGCCGGCCGTCTTTCTGTGACCGCGCAATACGCCCCGGATGCCGGCATTCCCCGGGTATCGGCCAGTGAGCAGGGCGGCGCGGGAAGGGCTGCAAACCGGGCTATTGGAATACCAGTCCGTGAACCTCACGCCGTCTTTCGCCATGCGGTCAAGATTCGGTGTGCGGAAGTCCGTGGCGCCCATACACGATAGATCGCCGTATCCCTGGTCATCCGTGAGGAACACGATGACGTTCGGTCTTGAATCGGACATCTGGCGGGCCTTTTGAACTGGCTTTCGAGGGATCAGATCAACGCTTGCCAGAGCCTACATTACGCGCCGCGTTCCCGGGGAGCCGGGCCGGACTGGATTATCGCCCGGGACCAGGTGGCGCCGGGTCGCCTGCCCCGAGACAGTGACTCTGCCTCACACCTCTTCCTCTTCGAAGGGATAGGTGAAGGTCCACTTCCCTCCAGTTCCCGGGAACCCGTACCACGTCAAAACGTGGAAACCCTCGGTCACGCCGCTGTCTATCGTGCAGTTGAACTCGTCCAGCGGTTCTATGCGTTCAGGCAGACCGACGCAGGGGACAGAGAAGTCATCGAGGATGAACTCGGCGTTCTGCATATTCGCTGTCTCTGTCTCGGACAGATTGAAGATCCTTATCCCGATGCATTCTGGCGTGCAATCCTGGACCTGAAGCCCGATATCGCCGGGCATACCGGCAGTGTCAGGCGGCTGGTAAACGCTGACACAACTGGCGATGCGTTCACCGTTCGGCGCTTCCTCAAGGGCAACCCACAGATCTCCGTGCGACCCTGCTCTTATGTCGGAAAACAGGTCGGCCCCGATGAGATCGGCCATACATGGCTCGTCGGCGATTACCTGGAGCGGCCACATATCGAACACGCCCCCGAGCACTGCCGCTTCAAATTCATCCTGGAACGTGCCTTCCGTCGTCCGCGGATCAAGTTGGAAACCGGCCGGGTGATCAGCAACGTTGCCAAAACATTCGGCTTCTTCTTCAGGCACGAGGTGCGTGGAGAGATCGACATTTCCCGTAACGGTCCAGTTCTCTACACCGCCAACCACGTAGCCATAACCCATGTGATTACCCATCAAAACATTGTCCGTGACAATCGCCCCGCGGCTTCTCAGGGGTTCCTCTTCGATATCGGCACAGCCGACGAGCGGTCCCATGCCGATGCCTTCACGGATCATGGCGCCGTTGGCATCGATGACGTTGCGAGTGATTGTCGTGCTCGTGAAATCACCGGCGTCGGGCCAGTAATCCTCCATGGAGATGCCGTAAATCATGATGCGGTTTTTGGCCCTGATGGTGTTGTCGGCGATAACCGCGCCGGGTGACTGGAAAACGACCACCCCGCCATCTGTCACGTCTGTAATGGTGTTGTTTTCCACAACGGCGTTCCTGCAATCCACGGATATGCCGTCGGCGATGACGTATTCGGCCCGGCCCGCCGGGCCCACGTCGTTGTTCCTCGCCACCGCCCCATCGCACGGTCCACCGAGATAGATGATCGTCCAGCCGCGCGGTTCATAGGCCCGTACCCACTCGACAACATGGCCCAGTGCATAGCGATCTTCGATACCCCGGCCGAAGTTAATCAACGCGCCATCGGCAATGCCAAGCGCGGGCCGGTTGCCGTCAATGATCACGTTCTTGATCGACACGTAGTTGTTGCCCTCGGCCGAAATGGCCGTCGCTACGTCTTTGCCAACGACCCGGAGGAGTGCTCTCGAATCGTCCGTCGGGAACCCCTCGGTATAGACGTGCTGATCGTCCTGGGTGAAAAAGATGGTGTCGCCCAACTCAAATACGGCGTTGGGACACAAGACGGCTTCGGAACCCTCTTGTGTGAGTGCGGCCTGGATGCCGGTGTGATCCCCGGACGGGATGCACACGGTAATCTCAGGAGTCGGCGTTGCGGTGCTGACTGGCGTCGGTGTGCTGGGTGGGACTGGTTCCGGCGTGGGGGACGGTACGGGTTCAGGATCTGATGAAGGATCAGGCGTGGGAGAGATATCGGGCGCTGACGATGCTTCAGGTGTCGGAGAGGAACCCGGCGTCGGTGAAGGTTCCGGGGGGACGATGACGGTTGTCGGAACGCGTGCGGGGGGCGCAGTGCTGAGGGTCGTCGCTACGACGGTCGCTTCTGGAGTTGGCTGCTGCGTCGATAAAGGCGATTGCCCCGCGGGCGTGTCAGCGGATGAGCAGGCCAGCGCCAGGCCGATGAGCAACCCCGGCAACAGAATTCCCCATCCCGTAAGTTTTCGCATGGGGTTACGTGAGCATGCCGACAGGGTTGATGCAACGGGGTTACTACTGGCGCTCACATGCGTTGTGGCGTGGTCGGGTCCGAGCCGCCGCTGGGGGCATTGTTGAGACCGTGGACCTCACGCCGTCTTTCGCTATGCAGTCAAGATTCGGCGTGCGAAAGTCCGTGGCTCCCACACATGACAGATCGCCGCGTCGGCGAGGAACACGACGACGTTCGGTCGGGAAGCGGACACAACGGGTTTTCTACAGTGACCGTGAGACGTACTAGATCCGAAACAGCCAGGGCCGACTTGAACCGCCGGATTGTCGTGGAGATGTGCCCGTATGGCGATTCACCACCGCCGCTGGGGTTAACATGTGCCCGCGGCGAGTATCAAATTCGCCGCGTCAGGGAGGTCACCCGTGCCTGAGTTCGTCGTCGAAAGGGATATTCCCGGATTCACTGCGGACGATCTACGTGAAGCGGCCCGCCGAGCGCGCACTACCGCCCGCGAGATGACTGATGAAGGCACGCCGCTCCGCTACCACCGGTCGATCTTTATGCCAGATGAAGCAAAATGTTTCTGCATCTTTGATGGGCCATCTGCGGAAGACGTTCGACAGCTCAATGAGAGAGCGGAACTCCCGGTTACACGCGTGCACGATGCCGTCGAAATCGAGTTGCAGGACTAGCTACTTCACGCTCGACGGATCTCGATAACGCTTCGATTGACCGAGGTACCGGATGTACAGAGCGGTCGTAGCTGCCAGGTTTGACAGAGGGGCGCTGGAACAGGCGCGTGTTTCGCGCGACCGGGTTCACATGTACTCGGTCCGACTCCAGGAACTGACGGCGGCGACGGCGAATCGTTACGGGAGTGTGAGTCAACAGCCGTTTTCTGATGGCGCGGTCGCCGTATTCGAGAACGCTGACGCGGCGGTCCAGTTCGGGCTTCGCCTGATCGACGATTGGCGGGAACTGCTGTCGGGGAGCGGAGATCAGACGATTCTCGCTAGTTTGACCAACGCACAAGCGGTCGGTTTACGGGTTGCATGCCAGTTCGGTGAGTGCGCCCAACTTGCCGAGCGAGGCATGTGGCAGGGTCGCGCAGTAGACCTGGCCTGTGGTTCTGTTGGCCTCGCCGATCCCGACACGTTGTTTGTGTCCGAGGCGATCCTGGACCTGGTAGACGCGCCGCTCCATGAGTACCGGGAAGCGGGCGTCTATAACGTCGAGGGGGATCGAGCAGGCGATCGATCGATGTTCCGGATTCTCGAATATCGAACCGACGCTTACAGCACACGCTCTCCAGAAGAGATGAGCGCCGATGACTGGCTACTGAGGGCGGCATCGCTGGCAGGCACACAGGAAGAGAACACCGACACGGAGATCGCCTGTTATCAAGAAGCCCTGCGGCTGAACCCGGAACTCCCGACGGCGTACAACAACATGGCCGTGATTTTGAGCGCGCGGAATGAAATATCTGCCGCGACCGGGCATTATCAAACCGCGATATCACTTCGTCCGGACTACCCGGAAGCGCACTACAACTACGCCGTCTTGCTGGACCGAAGAGGCTCTCTGACGGGCGCCGGTGAACATTTCAGCACCGCGCTGAAATACCGGCCTGGCTACGTCGACGCCCACTTTGCATTTGCCAGCCTGTTGCATCGAACCGACAGGGTGAAAGAAGCGGAGGTTCATTACGCCGAATCTCTGTCGCTGAATCCTGAGCACAGGGAGGCGTTGAACAACTTTGCGGTTCTGCTTGAGGACATGGGCCGCATGGTGGAGGCATCCGAGCGATACCGATCTGCCCTGCAAATAGAGCCGGGTCACCCCGAAACGCATTACAATTACGCGCTTCTCCTCGAAAAACAGGGAGATGTGGCGGCGGCCGAA
The DNA here is from genome assembly GCA_964474025.1 of uncultured Dehalococcoidales bacterium. Lineage (GTDB taxonomy): Bacteria > Chloroflexota > Dehalococcoidia > Lucifugimonadales > Lucifugimonadaceae. The sequence continues at coordinate 34,345 of CAYYRD010000003.1, forward strand.
ACGAATTATCGTGCGGCGATTGCGCTCCGGCCTGACTACGTTGAGGCCCACAACAATCTTGCCGTGTTGTTGCAGATTTCCGGGAATACAGACGCTGCGGCCACGCATTACGCCGAGACGCTGCGGTTGAGGCCGGATGAGCCCGAGGCCCACTACAACTACGGTCTGCTGTTGCAGTCGATCGGCCATCCCGATGCAGAATCACACCTGAGCCTGGCCCGCGATCTGGTGCCCGATGCGCATGACGCCGTTGGATCTACTCCAGGTGCGGTGACGGGAGATTTCGATATCGCCCTGACCCGACGCGAGATGGATGTGTTGCGGCTGATCGCTGTAGGGCGCAGCAACAGGGACATCGCTGAAGAGCTCAGTATCAGCCCGAGCACCGTGGCACACCACGTGACCAGCATCCTTGAGAAGACCGGCGCCGAGAACCGGACGCAGGCGGCGGCACTGGCGGCACGTGCCGGGATCGTCGTCAGGTAACTGACCATCCCCGGGGCCAGTTGATTCGCCTGTGACCGGCAACTTATTGCCGGTTTTTGCACCAGATCGATCTCGATCGCCCGAGAAAACGGGAAGTTCTGACGATGTGTGGTTCCGCCAGTCCAGGGACACTCTCCGCATCGACAGGCAAAGATCATAGAGGGAGATCGAAATGACGGTTTACATGGTTGAGCGGAGTCTTCCGGGGATCACGATGGAACAGCTCGGCGCAGCACAGAAAGCTGCGATAGACACCTCCACAAAGTTCACCGAAGAAGGCACGCCGGTCCGCTACATCAGGACCACTTTCGTCCCCGGCAAGTCGGCGGCGATGTGCCTGTTTGAGGGCAGCAGCGCCGATGATGTTCGAGCGGTGAACGACGAAGCCAACATTCCGTACGACAACGTCGTAGAGGCGCTGGATCTTACGCCGTAAAGGCGAGGCATCTGCTGAGCCAGGGACCGATTTCTCACAGTGCGGGATCGGTCCCTTTCCGCGTCTACGCCTGGGTGCGCGGCCGATATTGAAGTGCTTCTGCCAGGTGTTCAGTCAGGATTGCCTCAGACCCGGCCAGATCGGCAACGGTGCGTGCGACCTTCAGGACGCGATGAAAGCTGCGTGCGGAAAGCGAAAGCTGTGTCATCGCCATCTTGAGCAGTGAGCGGGCCGCATCCTCAACCTGGCAGTCGTTCCACACCTCCACCGGCCCCATCTCGGCATTTGCAACGATTCCCGAGCCGTTGAAGCGAGCACGCTGCACTTCCCGGGCGGTTGCCACTCGCTGACGGACGTCTTCCGAGCTGGTCCCGGACGGCGGCTCGGTCAACTTTTCGTAGGCCACCCTCGGGACATCCACGAACAGGTCGATTCGGTCCAACATGGGGCCGGAGATGCGGCGCTGATAGCGAGACACCGCGCTGGTGGAGCAACTGCACTCGCGATCGGTATCCCCGAAGTAACCGCAGGGGCAGGGGTTCATCGCCGCCACCATCATGAAATTCGCCGGGAACGTCACCGTCCCCTGGGCGCGGCTGATGGTCACTACCTTGTCCTCTATCGGCTGTCGCAACACCTCAAGCACCGAGTGGCCGAACTCCGGCAACTCATCCAGGAACAGGACACCACGATGGCTGAGCGTGATCTCGCCCGGCCTCGGGATGGCGCCACCCCCGACCAGTCCGGCGTTAGAGATCGTGTAGTGAGGCGCGCGATATGGCCGCTCTTCGATCAGGGGACTTCCTGCAGGGAGCAAACCGGCCACGCTGTAGATCTTCGTAACCTCTAACGACTCATCGCCATTCATCGGCGGCAGGATCCCGGGAATACATCGTGCAAGCAGCGTCTTTCCGCTGCCGGGTGGTCCAGACATGAGGATGTTGTGTCCGCCCGCCGCCGCCACTTCAAGAGCGCGTTTGGCGTGTTCCTGCCCGCGGACATCCGAGAAGTCCGGAACACGACCACTCCGTGGCGCAGGCGTTTCCCGCACGATTCCGGTCCCGGGATCGAATAACGGCAACACCCGCATGCCGCGCATGTGCGAGACCAGCGATTCAAGCGAATCCACCGGCACCACACTCATCCCGTTAACCAGAGACGCCTCTGCGGCGTTCTCTTCTGGCACGAAAACCGTGTCGTAACCCCGCTCACGTCCCACGGCCACCATTGGAAGAATGCCCTGGGTCGCCCGCAATTTGCCGTCGAGTGCCAGCTCTCCCAGCAGCAGCGAACCCGGGTCCACGTGCGGCAACTGGCCTGAACTCGCAAGCAGTGCGGCGGCGATCGGCAGGTCGTACGACGGCCCCGTCTTTGGCAGATCGGACGGCGCAAGGCTGGCCGTGATCCGCTTCATCGGGAACTCGGTTCCTGAATTACGGATGGCCGCGCGCACGCGCTCGGTAGACTCGCGCACAGCCGCGTCCGGCAGCCCGACTACGGTGAACTTCGGCAGGCCCGGAGAGATATCGACCTCCACGTCCACCATGTGTCCGTCGAGCCCCACCACGGCGCAGGTCTTTGTTTTTGCTAGCATCACAACCCGTCAAATCGAACAAACGTTCGGTAAGCGTCGCTGGACGGCATGTTAGGTATCCCGGCCGTAACCTCCAAACGGACGTGTCACATACACGGACACATCTATAATCCGGTTCAGATTCGTCCGGAAATCCGGCCTGAACGGACCATCCCACCAGGAGCCACCCATGCCCGAAGAACCGCGGCCATTCACGGACGCCGATATCGACTCCATGCCGGTCCTCGTGAGGCGACGCATCGAGGCGATGGTGCTCGGCCCGATGATCCGTGCCTTCCAGGACGAGTTCGGTGAGCAGGAAACCAACCGGGTGGCTCAACGGGTGATCGAGGAAATTGCGCAGGACCAGGGAGCGGCGATGGCGAAGAAGGCGGGCGCAAATGACCTCACCACTTACCTCGCCAACAAGAGCGCATGGACTGCCAACAACGCACTTGAGACCGAAACCCTGGAGTTGGACGAGAAACGGTACGACTACAACGTGACTCGTTGCCGCTACGCCGAGATGTACCGGGAGCTGGGCATGCAGGACCTGGGCTTCATCGTCTCGTGCGGGCGCGACTTCAACTTCCCACTCGGCTTCAACAAAAACATGAAGCTAACTAGGACGCAGACCATCATGCAGGGCGCGTCCCACTGCGACTTCAGATACGAAGTGCAGGACAAGGGCCAGGCGATTTGATTAATGGTCAAACCAAGGTCTGACCCGGCCTCGCTGATTAGTCCTTTATCTCTACCAGGATGACATGTGTGGTTTCGCCGAGGACTTCGGTCGAGTGTTCGATCCCTTCAGTGAAAATGGGCTGACCCGCCGTGAACTCCAACTCGATGGAATCACCGTTCGGGAAAGTAAATCGTTCCTTCCCATCCTCCAGAGGGATCGCGACGAGGTTCGGATGCGTGTGCATCACTGTTACGTCACCCGCTTTTCCACGGGCCTCAAGGATCCTGACCCGATCGTTCTCTTCGACGACCCGGTAAAAGTGGGGTGCGGCGGTCACTGCGTCCGGCATATCGTTCTCCTGGCCAACTGTGTACAGCGGGCGTCAGTATGCCACTCGTTGAATCGCAGCCCCGGCCGGGGAGATCGTGCGGGGATCGCTAAACCACCGGAGATTGCCCGCCGTCTATGTTGATCGCCGCGCCGGTCACATAGCTGGCGCGCTCGCTCGCCAGAAAAGCGATCACGTCGCCGACCTCTTCTGACTCGCCGATACGCCCGAGCGGAACCATCGATCCAATCCCCCCGTAGAAGTCGTCCAGGGTCAGAGATGCATTGGCGGCCTTTTGCGCCTGGAAGATGCGATCCGTCTGCCCGCTCTTGAGCACGCCGACGCAGACCGTGTTCACCAGGATCCCGTCCGCTGCATAGTCCTTCGACATCGCCTTGGTGAGCGAGATACCGGCCGCCCGTGACAGAGAGGTCGGCATCGTGCCGCCCGGTGTCGCTTTGCCGCCCCAGGTCGTGGTATTGATGATTCGACCCGCGGCGCTTTTCTTGAGGTGGGGGAGCGCCGCCCTTGAGCAGTGGATTGCGCCGAAGACCTTGAGGCGAATGTCGTATTCCCAGGTTTCGATCGCGATGTCCTCGAACTTGCCTGCGGCGGAAGTACCGGCGTTGTTCACGAGGATGTCGAGACCACCCCACTTGCTCACCACGGCATCGACCATGCTGTTGACCTGCGGTTCGTCCGTGACATCGGTCGATATTCCGATCACGTCATCGCTACCCGACGCCGCCTTGATCTCGGCGATGGCGGAATCGATCCGGGCCTGGTCCCGTGCGGCGATCGCTAGGCTGGCGCCCTCTGCGGCCAGGCGCGTAGCGGCGGCCTTTCCGAGGCCATCACTGCCGCCGGTGACGATAGCGATTTTTCCGCTGAGTCCGAGATCCATCGTCTGAGCCTCTCGTGAAAATAGCGGGCCTCCGCGCCGACAACTGGCACGGAGGCCCGGCCCGTACGCTTTCTTGTTCGGGTCGGACGCAACCAAAAGCGCCTAAACGACGGGGGAGGAACCGCCGTCCACGTTGATGGATGCGCCCGTGATGTAGCTGGCGCGGTCGCTGGCCAGGAACGCGATCACGTCGCCCGCCTCGCGCGCCTCACCTACCCGGCCCAGTGGGACGCGTCCCCCCATGTTCTCGTAGAAACGGTCCAGCGTGAGGCTGGAGTCCTGCGCATGCGCGGCGTCCCAGCGCCGACGGTGTTGTCGACTCTTCAGCACTCCGACGCAGATCGTGTTCACAAGGATGTTGTCGGCTGCGTAGTCCTTGGACATCGCTTTCGTGAGGGAGATTCCCGCAGCCCGTGAAAGAGAAGTCGGGAGAGACCCGCCCGGTGATGCTTTTCCGCCCGGGGTTGTGGTGTTGATGATGCGCCCGCCGCCGCGCTGCTTCAGGTGCGGGATGGCTGCACGGGAGCAGTGGATGGCGCCGTAGACCTTGATGCCGAGGTCCGTTTCCCAGGTCTCGTTTGTCACGGTCTCAAATTTTCCGGCAGATGAGGTGCCGGCGTTGTTGACCAGGATGTCGAGCCCGCCCCAGGTGCCGACCACGGTATCGACCATGCTCTGTACCTGGGCCTCGTCGGTCACGTCCGCAGCGATGCCGAGGACATCGTTGTTGCCGGTTTCTGACTTGATATCGGCGGCCGCGGCGTCGAGATCAGCCTGCGTGCGTGCCACGATCGCGACCTTCGCGCCCTCCGCAGCCATCGAGGTTGCGGCCGCTTTGCCGATTCCGTCGCTGCCGCCGGTAACGATGGCGACCTTTCCTGTGAGTCCAAGATCCATATTCGTGTGTCTCCATTGCCTTTTGTTGCGGAGTGATGGTCGGTATCCGCGGCGTCACGTCGGTTTTGATTACAAAGCTATGCCCCGATTGAGGGGCAGCGGCATTATACGTCCGTCCTGCGTGATTCTGAGACTGTTCATGTGGGGTTCTGGATGGGCGTGTCAGTCCGCGTCGCCGAGCCGGTACGACTCCTCCAGCAGATCGACAACGTAGCGGACCTGTGCTCCCTCGCCCGCGCGGGCGAGCGCCTGCTCCATCTGGATCACGCAACCGGGATTGGCCGTCGCCACGATGTTGGCGCCGGAGGCAACGATGTTGCCGGTCTTGCGCCGGGCCAGGCGCAGCGACATCTCCTGCTCGAACAACGAGTAGGTGCCGCCGGACCCGCAGCAGACCAGCGACTCCTCCATCTCCACGAACTCGACGCCGGGGATGGCGTTCAACAGTTGTCGAGGAGGGGCGGTGATGCGCTGCGCTAACCCGAGGTGACAGGAGTCCTGGTAAGTGACCTTCAGGTCGACTCCATTTCTCGCCAGGGAGCCCTTCGGAGCCTCGATTCCCAGGTCGCTCAAGAATTCGTGTATGTCTTTGGTCCGCTCCGCCACCTCGGAAGCCTTCTCGGCGTATTCCGGGTCGTTTTCGAGCAGTTCTCCGTACTCTTTCATGGTGGATCCGCAACCGGCCGCGGCGACGATGATCGCGTCCGTCTCGACCTCGAGGAAGGCGTCGATATTTCGACGGGCCATCTCGCGTGCGGAGTCGCGTTCGCCGGAATGGGCATTTAGCGCCCCACAGCAGCCCTGCGTCTCCGGCACGTAGACCTCAACGCCGTTGCGAGCCAGCACACGGGTCACGGCCTCCAGAGTGGGACCGTGGGTGAGCCGCATTACGCAGCCGCCCAGCATTGCTACCCGTGCCCGGACCTCGCCATCGGGCCGTATGACCTGGCCTGAGGTGATGAAGAACCTGTCGCCGAGCTTGGGGAGGTATTTCTCAAGCGATCCGCCCGGAGCGAGGCGAACGGCACCGGTCTTCCTGGCGAAGGCTTGGAGGCCGGATTTCTGGTAGAGCCTGAGAGCTCTCCCGATGCGGTTGAGCCGTTTCGGATTTGGAAGTACGCCGTTGAACCCGATGTCCCGGGCGCGCCGCTTTTTGAATCCCCGCTTGAACACGGTCTCCACGTTGGCCCGCGTCGCCTCCATGAGCCTCCCGTACGGCACGCCGGACGGACACACGACCTCGCAGGCACGGCATTGAAGGCACTTGTCCCAGTGGCCGACTATCGCGGGGGTGATCTCGGTGCGGCCCTCTTCGACCGCTTTCATCAGGGCGATGCGCCCGCGCGGCGACTCCGCTTCGAGACCGGTTTCGAGATAAGTGGGGCAAGCCTGGAGGCAGAAGCCGCAGTGGACACACTTGTACATGTCTTCCGGCGCCGGGACATCCGGCCCCCTGAAATTAGAGGTGTTGCTGGCGCGTATCGTGGAAGTCGGCCGGGGTTCGGTGGACATCTAGATCCCCCCGGCGAAACGACCGGGGGACAGCGTCCCTTTCGGATCGAACTGTTGTTTCATGCGGCGCATGATCTCCAGCGGCGCGCCGAGGTCTCCGAACACGTCCAACTCCGACTTCAGTTCCGGAGGACAGCGTTCGATCATGCAGGCCCCGCCCGCGTTTGCCACGGCGTCCCGGGCTGATCGAACGAGGTCCGGTGAAGACTGTTCCCGCCAGTGCGCTTCGACCGTCCCGAACCCGACCTGGGCCACAACGTGTACGTCGCCAGAACCGGCTGATCCCGCCAGCGCGTCGACCAGTTTGAAGGCTTCCACCGGTTTGACGGTCGAACGCACCGAGAGCGTGGGCGATGGCGGGTTCTGCTCGCCGGCGAGCGACCAGACGGGGTACTGCGCGTCGCCATCAAGGACAACGAAGCCATCGGCCATTGAGCTCCCGAGGATCGAGGTCGTGTCGTTCACCTGCCGTTCCACGGTGGCGGGTCCGGCTGCCAGGGCGATCAGCAGCATGACGGCGTTGTCTGAAGCGGAACCGGAGTTAGCCTCCGCAAGTTCAGTTGCGCGGGTCGCAGCGCGTTTTCCGGCGACAAGGGTCACGGCCTCCGGCATGAAAGCGCCGTTGGTGATCCGCATGCCCGCGACGGCGGCGGATTCCGCGGAATCAAACCATGCGGCGACGGTGCGCATGGTTTTCGGAACCGGACCGATCTTGAAAGCGACGGTGGCGATCGCTCCGAGCGTGCCAAGCGCGCCGATGTGGAGCCGTGCCATGTCGTATCCGGCCACATTTTTGACGACGCTGCCGCCGCTTTTCGTCATGGTCCCATCCGCCTGGACGACGGACATGCCAATGACGAAGTCCCGGACACCGCCATACGAGCTGCGTAACGGGCCGACGTTGTTCGAGGCCAGCGCGCCACCGATGGTTGCGCTATCAGGGGATTGGACGTCGAAAGGCAGTCGCTGGTTGTTCACCCCGAGTTCTGCCTGCAGAGCGGCGAGCGTCATACCGGCTTCTGCGACCACCACGAGATCCGGCGCACGGTAGTCGACGATCCGGTCCAGCCCGGTCATATCCACGGCCACGTTGTACCGGGCGATCTTGTTGCCGACGTGCATCCGCGTTCCTCCGCCCCACAGGACGGCGGCTTGCGCGTCGGCGTTGACGTTCCTTAGCGTGGCCGACAGGTCGTCGACCGTGGCCGGGCGCTCGATTCGGGATGGCGTGATGCCATCGAGTTCGTAGGGTTCAGGCAATAGGGCGTTACTTTGTCTTGCGGCGGGGCGAATTGATCAAGATTTACGCCCCGCCGGTTCCACCGAGGGGAGGAATGGCGAAGGGCGGCGGATAGTCCGAAGGCGTCTTTGCGGCGAAGTCGTCCGCGATTCGGCGGACCTCCGCCATCACGTCGGGTGATGCGTCTTCCGACCAGGCATCGATTATGCCCTCAATGTGGTCCTCGCGCCGCGCTCCTACTATCGCAGATGTCATGCCGGGAGACTCTCGGACCCACTGGAGCGCGAGCCGCATCGTCGTGTGGCCCGACTTTTCAGCAAGCCCGCCCAGCATGTCCACCACGTCGAACATCGCCTCGTTCCAGTAGCGGCCGACCAGCGTGCCGCCGCGGGCCGCGTCGCGATCCCCGAACTTGGTGTCGGAGTCAGGAACCTCTGCCTTGCGGTCGTGCTTCCCGGTGAGCATGCCGCTGGCCATCGGGCTGTACGCAGTCGCACCGATGCCCTGGTCCACACAAAGCTCCAGCACATCACGGGCCATCCCGGGCCGGAGGATGTTGTAGCCGGACTGGATGCAGTCGAACCTCGCCAGGTTCTTAACGTCAGAGATCCACAACCCCTCCGTGAGCAACCATGCCGGGAAGTTCGAGACGCCGATGTAGCGAACCTTGCCGGAGCGACGCAGATCGGTGAGCGTCTCAAGCGTCTCTTCCAGTGGCGTAGTCGGGTCCGGGGCGTGGAGCAGGTACAGGTCTATATGGTCCGTCTGCAACCGTTTGAGCGATGCGTCCACCGCGTTCATCAGGTGGTAGCGAGATGTGCCGTAATCGTTCGGGCCGGGCCCTGTTGCCGTCCAGAACTTGGACGCCAGGACCACGTCATCGCGCTTTTTACGCGATCGCAGGTACTCGCCGATAACCGTCTCGGAATTGCCGCCGGCGTACTGGTCGGCCGTGTCGATGAAGTTCACGCCGAAATCGAGCGCCCGGTCCATGATGGCGAAGCTCGTCTCCGGAGTAGCGCCAAAGGGATTGCCGAAGTTATCGCTCCCGAGACACATCTCGGAGACTTTTAGACCCGTGCGTCCGAGGTTCCTGTATTGCATCGCGTTCCTGTCTTTTCGCCCTGGCGTGAACTCTGTTAGTTCAAATCCACCCAGCGGTTCTCTTTTGACGAGAGAAAAGCCGCGTCCACGATCTCTGCCGCCTTCATGCCGTCGTAAAAGCTGGTCCGTACCGGTGTTCCATCAAGTATGGCGTCGATGAATTGCCGATAGGGCTGCGGATACTCCGGGCCCATTTCGACTTCCTGCAACACACCAGAGACACCGTGTACGCCGAGAATCCCGGTAATGCCGTCGTTCTCCAGTCGGCCATCCGACCCCGAGATCTCTATCCGGGGGGATGTACGACCGTCGGCGTCGTTGCCCTTGGAAACAAAGCTCGTGTGGACGACGGCATAGCCACCGTCCACCCACTCAAGCAGGTAGCCGCCGGAGTCGGGGACATCGACGTCAACCTCTTTGCCGTCTCCGAATGTCCGGTGTGGGACGGCGGTGGTGAGCAGGGCGCAGACGCGCTTGATCTCGCCGCCGATCAAACGAGCCATGTCGAATACATGGATCAGTTCGTACACCGGCCCCCCACCATCTTCCGCCTTGAATCGCCAGGGCGCGACTCCCGGTTTGTCCTCGATGGCCTGTGTCTGACCCCACCAGATGTTGGCGTGAAACAGCCGCCCGATGTACCCGGCGTCCATGTGCTGCTTCATGCGTCCAACAGGGGTGCGCCCGCGCTGGTTGAAGTTGGTGGCGTGCACCACGCCCGCCGCCTCGGCCGCATCCAGCATCTCTTTTGCATCCGGCGCGGTCAGCGCAAGCGGCTTCTCGGAAAGGACATGTTTCCCCGCGGCTATGGCGTCGAGCGATATCTGCCGGTGCGAACCCGTGGGCGTGATGATCGCCACCGCATCGAGTCCGTCCATCTTCAGCATGTCGCGGTAGTCGGTGAACCGATGCTCGATCCCGTACTCATCTGCCGCTTCGTTCAGCGCCGCTTCATTACGGCGGCAAAAGGCGACGATCTCGGCCTCCGGAATATCCGCAAACGACTCCATGTGCGTGCGCATGAAACCGCCAGCGCCAATGATGCCGATACGAACGGGAGCGGACTGTGACATGGGTGCCTCATAACTGGTAGCGATCTGGGGCGGTCAGTTTAGCGAATCCCGGGTGGGGCGCATCGCAACGCGTCAACAACCCGGAGTCTGGAGGGGGCACGCGTCACCGGACAACGCCGCCGCCGGCTCTAAATCACCATGTCCGCCGTCAGCCGCTGCATGATCGCCCCGTGCGGGATGCCTTCACGCTGCTCGTCTGTCGGGAAGATCTTGCCGGGGTTGAACATCCCGGCCGCGCCGAAAGCCGGCTTGAGCCGTGCCATCGCTTCGAGATCCTCGTCTGTGAACACCAGCGGCAGGTAGCCCTGCTTCTCCAGCCCGATGCCGTGCTCGCCGGAAAGCGCTCCCCCGACCTCCACGCACATCTCCAGGATTCGCCCGCCCGCGATCAAAGCTTTCTCCACCTGTTCCGGGTCTCGCGAGTCAAACAGGATGCACGGGTGCAGGTTGCCGTCACCCGCGTGGAGCACGTTGGCGATCGGTATGCCAAGCTCGTCAGACAGGGCGTTTATCTTGGACATCGTCTCCGGGAGTCGTGTCGGCGGTATCACGCCATCGATCAGGTAATAGTTGGGAGCGAGCCGTCCGAGCGCGCCGAGCGCCTTCTTGCGTGACGCCCAGAGCGTCTCACGCTCCTCCTCGTCCTCCGCGGTGCGCCAGTCGGTCGTGCCGTGCGCACGGCAAAGCTGTTCGACCAGCTCAGCCTGCTCGTCGACCGTCTCACGCAGGCCATCGACCTCTACCAGCAAAATCGCCTGGGCGTCCTCCGGGTAGCCGGGATGAAACGCCGGTTCCACGGCCTCGATGCACAGGCGGTCGATCATCTCGACTGCTCCGGGAATGACGCCGGACGCCACGATATCTGCGACGGTTTCGCTGGCCGCCTCCACGCTGGAGAATGCCGCGACCATCGTGCGGATCGCTTCCGGGACGGGGACCAGACGCACGGCCACTTTCGTGACCACGCCGAGCGTGCCCTCGGAGCCGATGAAGACCCCGCGCAGGTCGTAGCCGGGCACTTCCCGTGTCTCGCCACCCAGCCAGGTGAGCGTGCCATCGGCCAGCACGACCTCCATGCCGAGGACGTGGTTGGTGGTCACGCCGTATGCCAGGCAGTGCGGGCCGCCGGCGTTCTCGCCAACGTTGCCGCCGATGGTGCATGCGCTCTGGCTGGAGGGGTCCGGGACGTACTGGAGGCCGTACGGCGCAACGGCCTGTCCCAGTTCAAGATTGACCACCCCGGGCTCGACGATGGCGACCCGGTTTTCTTTGTCTATGTTGAGGACCTTGTTCAGGCGGGTCAGCGCCAGGACGATGGCGCCCTCCATAGATATGGCGCCGCCGGAAAGGCCGGTACCCGCGCCGCGCGGCACGACCGGCACATCGTGCTTCCGGGCGATCTTGATGATCTCGGACACCTGTTCCGCTGAGGCCGGAACGACCACGGCGCCCGGGTTATTGCGATCGATGGAGCCGTCGTACTCGTAAACGAGCAGGTCTTCCGGCCTCCACACGACGTGGCTCGGCTCGACTACCCGTTCAAGGTCCCGGACAAGGGCGGATTTGTCTGGCATGGGATCAGGATGACATATCGGGGCGTATCGCGGGTGACATGACGGAGGTTACAAATAGAGGGAGACTGGTGCGATCGGTCTAGTTGTCATTCTGAGCCTGAGGCGAAGAAACTCCCGACTAGTAGGCTGTGGATACGATTAATAACCGTACGCTCGGCAACCGGCGAGATCTTTCGCTCAGCTCAGGATGACAAGCCGTGGGGTGACGTCGTTTTCCCTCTCCCGGTCGGGAGAGGGTCGGGGTGAGGGGGGCGCTGGGAAGCGGCCAGTACGCCGGCGCGCCTGGTCTCCAAGACACCGCGAGGGCGGAGCAACTCCCGCCCCTACTCGCCCGCGGTGATCTCCACGTACACGTTCCTGACGTAGTTTTTCGCGCGCCCGACCACCCGCTCCGTCCATTCAGTTCGCCCCTCTTCAGACACGTACCGGTATGCCTCGCTGTCCAGCACTTCCGGGTTGTCCATCTCGTAGATCGCCAGGTATTTCGGCCCGCCTTCGACCGCACGATACCTCCGGGCGGTGAGAAACCCCGGAATCGCCTTGCGTTCCGGCACATGCTCCTCGTCGTACCAGCGGTTGAAGTCCTCCTCGTACTCCGGGTCGATATCCATCATCACCAGGAGCAGCCCTGTCCCGCGCTCAGCCATTTATGAGCGCCCCTCTACTATCCTGCGTCCGCCGTCCAGGAGCATCGAGTGGACCCAGTTGGCGACCATAAAGTCTTCGCCGACCCGGCCGCCGCCGGCGCGAATTCGGTCGTATATCTCTGCCTGCGCCCGCTGTACCTCGGGCGAATCGCCCATGCCGGGCTTGCCGATCGACTGGCCGAAGTCGTTGTGGCCGACGCCGAAGTAGTCGATTCCGTGTACCTCCAGGATTCCGTCAAGCTCGTCTATCACCTGGGCGTCTTCCAGGAGGGCGCCCACCAGCATGTTGTCGTTGGAGTACCTGTAGTAATCGCGTCGGTCGGCCCAGTCTTCCGGTCCGGGGTCGACGAAGTCGTACCGGGTGCCGCGGTTGGCGCCATACGAGCGGTCGCCCTCGGGGCCGAATTTGCAGGCACGCACCAGCTGCTCGGCATCGGCGCGCGTCGCGATGTGCGGCCCCATGATCCCCTTCATCCCGCGATCCAGGTACTGGAGCACGACATGGGACTGGATCGAGGGGACGCGCCCGATCGGGGTGATTCCGACCGACTCGGCGGTCCGGCACGCGTGCTCCACGTCTTGCAGCGAGAACGGACCATGCTCGCAGTCGAGCCAGACGTAGTCGAAGTCAAGGGGCGCCATGATCTCGATGATTTGAGGCGCTGGAAACGTCAGTTGAAAGCCGTAGGCTTTCCGGCCTTCACGCAGGGCGGTTACGACTCGATTGGGCTGGTCCATGTTGACGCTCCGGCTGTGGGTAGTTTCGAGTGCGGCGAACGGCCGTACGGTACGCCCGCTACGGGCGTGCGGCAAGAAAGCGTTAAGGCGCGTTGAAACGACGGTAGCAAATCATTCTGAGGAGCCAGCGACGAAGAATCTCGCCGATTGATTGCGGTCCGAACACTGACCTTCCCATGCCTTTCCGCTCCGCCGATGAGATCCTTCGCTCCCCTCAGGATGACTTGTTTTGGGCCGAGCGAGCAGGTGAAGCCCACCTGGCGGGGTGCAACTGTGTTCCAGAAAAGGTCGGATACCGCATAACACCGCCCTATAATCGGCCGATCCCGCTTGTCGATCGAGCCATCCCGTGAAGCAGGAAAACATCCCTTGACCACCGCCACCGACTGGCGCGCCAGCGCCGGAGCAACCTTCGAGACCTTCAAGCAGCCCGCCACGGCATCCCGGGGGATGGTCGTAACGAACCACCCGATGGGCTCGGCCGCCGGGCTTGAGATGCTATCGATGGGCGGCAACGCCATCGATGCCGCGATCGGGTCTGTCTTCGCCCTCAGCGTAGTAGAGCCGATGATGGTCGGGCCTTTTGGCGGCGGCTACATCAACCTCCGGACCGCGGACGGGAAATCCGTCTGTATCGACAACTACACGCTGGCGCCTGCGGCCGCGACGCCGGACATGTACCGGCCGGTGTCTGACAACTGGCCCGACTACCTGCTCACCGAGGACCGGGAAAGCCAGGTTGGCTACCTCGCCGTCGGGGTTCCCGGCAACTTGAAGGCGTGGGAAGAGCTGCACTCCGGGTACGGGAAGCTGAGGTGGGAGGCGGTCGTCGCTCCAGCCATCAGGTACGCCGAGAACGGCTTCCCGGCATCAGAGTACCTGGTGCGACTGATTACAGAGAACCGGGAGGATATCGGGCGCTTCCCGGCCACCGCCGAGATTTTTTTGCCGGGAGGGGCGCCTCCAACGGCCGGGCAACTCATCGTTCGGCGCGACTACGCGGAGTCGTTGAAGGCCATCGCATCAAATGGCGCTGATGAGTTGTATAACGGCCCGCTGGGCCAGGTTATTGCCGAAGACATGAAACGCAACGGCGGGTTGATCACTATCGACGACCTTCGCGGCTACTCGACCCTACGCAAAGACCCCGTACGCGGAACGTACCGGGGCTTCGAGATATCCGGACCGCCGCCCGGGAATACAGGCATAACGCTCATCATCGAGATGTTGAACATCCTTGAGAACTTTGACGTGTCCGGACAGGGCTTTGGCACGAAAAACGGCCTCCACCTGGTAGCGGAGTCGCTCAAGATCGCTTTTGCCGATCGCTTTGAGTACCTCGGCGACCCCGCGGTGATGGAAATCCCGCTGGAATGGCTGACCTCAAAGGAGTACGCAAAGCAGCGGGCCGCCGGGATCGACATGTCCCGGGCCAGTGTCCAGGTGGCTGGAACGCGCTCATCGGAGTCGTCAAATACAACGCACCTGACGACCGCCGATGACGAAGGCAACATGGTGTCGATGACGCAGACCATCAACGAGGTGTTCGGCTCAAAGGTCACCGTCCCCGGAACGGGAGTCCTGCTCAACAACACGCAGGCCATGTTCGACCCACACCCGGGGAACCCGAACTCGGTGCTGCCAAACAAGCGCGTCGTGAGCAGCATGTCGCCCACCATCGTGAGCCGGGATGGCAAGCCATTCCTGGGCATCGGAACGCCGGGCGGGGTGCGCATCTTTGGATCGGTGATGCAGGCGATCATGAACGTGATCGATCACGGCATGACCCTGCAGGAAGCTGTCGAAGCGCCACGGCTCTGGACGCAGGGGCAGGATGTTGAACTGGAACCGGGATTCGGTGAGGGGCCGCCGTCCGAGCTGACGGGGCTCGGGCATCCGGTGGTGCGCGTAGCGAACGTCGCTGGCGGCATGAACGGCATCCTGATCGACCACGAGCGCGGACTGATGACCGGAGCGGCGTGCTGGCGTGCCGATGGCGTTCCGGCGGGATTGAGCGGCGGTCCGGCAAACTCTGACGCCCGATTCAACCCGCTCGTTTGATGCCGATGTCTTTCGGGTTCAGGTGTGTCTCGTGTGGCGCAACTCAAGATGCCCGGATCACGGATCTCGCGTGTAACTCGTGCGGCTCCGTGATGGACGTGTCGTACGACGAACCGTCCGACGGTCACTCACCCCGGCTCCCGCTGGCCCGGCCCTCGGAGCGGATGTCGCTTGGCGAAGGCAACACGCCCCTGGTGGCATTGCCGTCGATCGCGCGATCGCTTGGCATAAGTAGGCTCTGGGCAAAATTGGAAATGATGGCGCCGACGGGATCATTCAAAGACCGCGGCTCCGCGGTGCTGACGTCGGCCGCACTGGAGGCCGGTGTTACCGAGTTCGTGGAAGACTCGTCCGGCAATGCCGGCGCTTCGCTGTCCGCCTACGCCGCGGGTGCCGGGATTACGGCACACGTTTTCTTCCCTGACAGCGCCGCGCAGGGGAAGGTCGACCAGATCGGGATATTCGGCGCGTCGCTGCACCCGATACCGGGGCCACGCCAGGCGGCGACGGACGCCGCGGTTTCGTACGTTGCGGAAAACTCGCTTCCGTACCTGTCGCACAACCTGAGCCCGTACTTTCTTGAGGGCATGAAGTCGTTCTCCTACGAGGTAGTGGGGTCGAACGCCGCATCTGTCACGGACATCGTGATCCCGGTGGGCAACGGCTCGCTGCTGATCGGAATGTTCAAAGGATTTCAAGAGCTCCAGGCGTCCGAACGGATCAACTCAGCCCCCGCCCTCCACGTGGTTCAGGCCGAGGCGGTGAAGCCGCTGGTTGCGGCGTTGAACGATCAAGAGTGGTCGTTCGAGCCGGACCTGAAGACGGTCGCCAGCGGCATCTCCGTGTCGCATCCGCCGCGGTTGCGGCAGTGTGTTGACGTGGTGCGGTTATCCGGCGGTACCGGGATCGCTGTCGACGATGAAGCCATGTTGCGTTGGCAGAAAAGTCTGGCTTCAGAAACTGGCATCTTCTGCGAGGCGACCTCCGCAGCTGCGTTCGCCGGGCTTGAGGGGATGGTCGCAACCGGCGCGATTTCTGAGAATGCGCAGGTGCTCATCCCGATAACCGGTTCGGGGCTGAAGGAGCCGTTGACCTGACTGAGGAACCGTCCATAAGCGCCCGCAACACCGAATCGTCATCCCGATCCTTCCGGACCCGGAAGGATCGGGATGACATGATTACCGCGTGATCGTCACTCATCCGCTCGCCAGGAAAATAAACACCCTTGGAAACAACTCAGCTCGGTAGCACCGGGGTCGAAGTCAGCAGGCTTGGATTCGGCGGCGCGCCCGCCGGACTGGCGCAGTACCTGGATGATTACGATCCTGCGCGTAACACCGACCGCGAGGGCGTTGTCGCCGCCATAAAACGGGCCATTGAACTGGGTGTCACCTACTTCGACACGGCGCCGGGCTACGGCGGTGGGGCAGGGGAATCGATCTACGGCGAGGCGCTGGAAGGGTCACGGGCGGAGGTATTCCTCGCCACGAAGGTATCGGGGGATGTCGATGATGTTCGAGCATCGGTTGAAGACAGTATCAAGCTACTGAGAACCGATCACGCCGATCTTGTCCAGATCCACGGCAACTCGTACACGGACGAGCGGGCCGAGGATATCCTCGCTCCCGGCGGGACACTGGAGCAATTGGAGGCGCTCAAGAGTGAAGGGCTGACTCGTTTCGTCGGCTTCACCAGCGAAGACAACAACGCCGCCGTTTTCCGGTTCATCGACTCGGGCCGCTTCGACGTCATGCAGATCAGCTACAACCTGCTCCACCAGCACCCGGCGGAGTGGACGCGCCCCTTCGGCAGCCTGTTTGAGGCACGCGGTAAGGGGGTCGGAGTCGTGACCATGCGGACGCTGACCTCCGGCATCTTCCAGAAGTGGGTCAGCACCGTCCGGCCAGACGACGACTTCGACTACACGCAATCGCTCTTGCAGTTCGTGCTCTCAAACCCGCTCGTCAATGTGGCGCTGGTCGGCATGCGGACCGTGGATGAGGTGGAGCGGAACGTCGCAACGGCCGACGACCTGTTGGGCCGGGTCGATCACGAGGAATTGCACCGGAAGTACCCGGCAAGCTAACCCCCTCGCCCGGTGGGAGAGGGCCGGCTGAGGGAGGTCAAACCGCCGGTCTTCGTGGGATCGGCTGGTTTCCCCGGATTCCCCGCGGCATACGAACGTCTGCGAGCGTCACATACGGTCGTGTCGGCCGGAACTTGTGTGCCGGACCGAGAATCGCGCGGTGAAGGTCCCTCGTCTTTCCGGGCCCGGAAAGATCGGGATGACTGTTAGGTGTGCTCGGCCGGGATTTGCTCCCGATCTGCATCGCGAGAGGCGGGTGTGGTGATCGGAGGTTGCCATCCCACCAGCGCTTCGTCGCCCAAGGAAGGCCTGATTGCCAGTCCGCGTCCTTCGAGAACCTCAGGATGGGTCGAGAACTTCAGGATGGGCGCTACGCAGGGGCATGAGTTGAAACTGTAAACAGCGGCATGAACCGCCTATCGCGCCCGAGCCTCCGCAAGCGCAGCCCTGAACCCGTCCAGCGATCCCTCTAACACGCGGTCCTCCACGCAGAACGACAGGCGGAAGTAGCCCGGTCCGCCGAATCCGCTGCCCGGCACCACCAGCACCATCTTTTCCTGCAGCGTTCGGACAAACTCCACGTCGTCCTCAAGGGGAGACTTCGGGAACAGGTAGAACGCGCCGCCGGGCTTCACGATGTCGTAGCCGATATCGGTCAGGGCGTCGTAGATGAAGTCACGTTTCTTGCGGTACTCGGTCACATCCACTGTGACATCCTGAATCCCGGCGACGACCCGCTGCATCAGGGCCGGGGCATTCACAAATCCCAGCGTCCGCAACGAGAACACCATGGCGTCCAGCATCTCGCCCTTGTCCGGGTAGTCCGGGTTGATGGCGATGTAACCGATGCGCTCGCCCGCCAGTCCCAGGTCCTTGGAGTGGGATGTGGCAACGATCGTTCGCGGGTGGTGCTTGAACACGAATGGATACGGCTCATCCGTGTAGATGAGTTTGCGGTACGGCTCGTCTGTGATCAGCGCGATCTCCGAGCCGAACTTACCCTCGGCGTCCCGTATCCGCGCCCCGATCTCGGCGATCACCGATTCCGGATAGATCACGCCTGTGGGGTTGTTCGGCGAGTTCATGATGACGGCTTTGGTGCGCGGCGAAAGCTGCGCTTCAAGGTCATCCATGTCCGGCATGAAGTTCTCGTGGAACCCCACCAGCTTGTGGACGCCGTTGTTGTGGCTCACGTAGTAGACGTATTCCACAAAGAAGGGCGTCAGGATCACCACCTCATCGCCCGGGTCCAGCAGCGAGCGCAGGATTACGTGCAGCGAACTGCTCGCGCCGCTGGTCATGATGATGTCGCCGCCCTCGAGGGGTACGCCCGACTCTCGTGCGAGGCTTGCCGCGACGGCGGCGCGGACATCCGGGAATCCCGGGTTCGGCATGTAGCGGTGCGTCCCCGGTGTCTTGTCCTGCGCGAGACGGAGCAGCTCGGTGCGGAATTCCGGCGGCGGTTCGAGCAGCGGGTTGCCCAGGCTGAGATCGAACACGTTTTCTGCGCCGTGCTCGGCGGTGAGACGGATCCCCTCTTCAAACATTCGGCGAATCCAGGACGCGCCTTCCATCTGGCCGCGGACCGCTTCAGAAACTGCCATCGGTGATCCTTCTTGAGACGTTTGCCTGATGGCTCCGGGCTACCCGAGAGCGGCGGCTATTATAGGTCGGCTACCGCAATCTCACTCACTGGAGCCGCATTGGCGTCAAGCGCCGGAGAACCAGATCCCGGCGCGCCCGACGGGGTCGCTCTCGTGACAGGAGCCACCGGGATGGTGGGTGATGCGATCGTCCGGCTGCTCTTAATGCGCGGTCACCGGGTGCGGGCCCTGGTTCGCCAGAGAACCGGCGTGGCGGCCGAGCTCTCGGCGTCGGGGGCGGAGGTGGTCCATGGCGATGTGACGGACCCGGCAACAACGGCTGCGGCTGTGGGTGGTTGTTCTGATGTCTATCACTGCGCGGCGCTGGTCGATCCTTTCCACTGGAATCTCGACGATTTCGACCGGGTAAACGTGGAAGGCACGCGTAACGTCCTGGACGCCGCGCTTGCGTCCGGTGTGCGACGATTCCTCCATGTGAGCAGCATTGCCGCACTGGGGGCACAGCCGGGGTCGCGTGCCGGCGAGACCACCGCCCCGCATGGCCCGTGGCGTCCCGGTTACCCCCGTTCCAAGTGGCGATCGGAGGAACTGGTGCGCGCTGCCGCCGGTGAAATGCGCGTCATATCCGTGAACCCGGCCGTCGTGTTCGGGCCGGGTGATCGTTATTTCGTGCGACTGATTCGAGCGTTCCTGCGCGGCCGTTTGCCGGCGGCGGCGTTCGTAAACAGGCCGATGTCGCTCGTCTACGTGGACGATGTGGCTCGCGGGGCCCTGCTCGCGATGGAGCGCGGTGAAAGCGGAGACCGGTACATACTCGCCCAGCCGACGGTAACGGTGGGTGAGTTTTTCGCCGAGCTGGCCGAGGTTTCGGGCCGGCGTCCACCGCGCGTGCGACTGCCGGACTGGCTCGCCATCGCCGGGGCGCTGTGCTGGTCGATCGTTTCGCTGGCGAGACGGCGGCGTTCGCCGTTCGGTTCGTTCCGCACGCTGCGTATCGGCCCGGCGGAGTTCGATGGCGGGCGCGCCACACGAGAACTGGGACTGGAATACACGCCGTTCCGCGAGGCGATCACCGCCACGGTCTCGGACTTGAGGCGGAACGACTAGCCCTTGCGGCGGGACCGCCACGGCCGCTGCCTGGCCGGCCGATCTCCGGGTTTGAATCCGCCTTCGCGGCGGTTTCCGTGACGATCGGCTTTTGGCTTCATCACGACGTATGTTCCGGCGATCTTGTCGTGCCAGCCCTGTCGTTTGGGGTCGAGAGATATCCATGCCAGGCCCAGGCCAAGAGCTGCGGTCGCAACCAGCCTGCCGACCATTTCGCGAGGGATAGCGACGGCGACTCCCGGGACATGCCCCTCATCATCCACGACGATGATCCCGGCGACCATCTTGCCCGGCGTCTGCCCCTTGATTCCGGTGAAAAGTATCAGGTACCCAAGCAGGATGAACAGGTCCTGCGGCGCGGTCTCCGGTCCCGCGAAAGCGTTGGCTCCAGTCACCCGATTGACTATCAGGATGATCATCAGCAATAGACCAACATCAATCGCGCCCGCGTACATACGCCTGAAGGTGTGCGCGTACACGAACGGGTACCTGGTGCGTTCCGGAGCAGGGGAGGACATTACAGGAATGATACGGGGAACAGCGCCCGGTGGGCGCATCGCGTTGACCCGCGATCACCTCGTCCTTACGATGCCCGCACAGGATTATCCGGGCACGGCCCGCGGTCGGCAAAACACGCGGATTGACGCCTACCTCTCACTGCGGCCATCTGAAAGGACGCTTGATGCGACTCGAGAACAAAATTGCCTTGATAACCGGCGGCGGTTCGGGCATCGGCGAGGCGTCGTCCGAACTGTTCGCCCGGGAAGGCGCGGCGGTAGGGGTGTGCGACCTGAACGCTGACACAGCAGAGGCGGTGGCGGATCGAATACGGACAGCCGGCGGAAGGGCGATAGCGCTCCAGGCGGACGTGACGGTCCGTGACGACGTGGAGCGCGTCATCGGGGCCGTTGTCGAGGAGTTCGGGCGACTGGACATCCTGGTGAATTCGGCCGGGGTCTCGGATCGCGGCGCTCCTGCGGACTACGATACCGACCAGACCTGGGCTTGGGTGATGGACATCAACGTGAAAGGGACGTTGCTGCCGTGCCGGATCGCTGTCGAAGCGATGCGCGAATCGGGCGGGGGATCGATCATCAACCTGAGTTCGATCTACGGGCTGGTAGGTCGTACCGAGTGGCTGGGGGACGGTTTCAGCGCGTACGCACATTCCAAGGGCGCCGTGTTGCAGATCACGCGCGATCTGGCCGTGAAAACGGCGCGAGAGGGGATTCGCGTCAACGCTCTATGTCCCGGCTTTGCTCACACTGCGCTGACCGCCGGGTTGCGTGACAACCCGGAACTGCTCGCCCGGATGGAAGACGCGCATCCCATGGGTCGGCTCGGCGAGGCCATAGAGATCGCCAACTGTGCGCTGTTCCTGGCGTCGGATGAAGCATCCTTCGTGACCGGAACCGCGCTCAGCGTCGATGGCGGTTACACGGCGCAATGAGCGCTGGAGAATCGGAAAAGAACGCGTTGCCGGAGGTTCTCAAAAGCAGCGTTCCCTACGACGACGGCTGGGCACGGCTCAATCGCGACGAGTTGCGATTCGCCGATGGTTCCGAAGGCCCGCGAATCTGGTTGGAACTTCAATTTCCCTTCGTTTGCAATATCGTGCCGACACTTCCATCGGGAGATATCGTTTTCATCGAGGTTTACCGGCACCCGGTAGAGCGCTGGATGCTGGAGCTGCCGGGGGGACTGGGAGAAAAGGGAGAGACGCCGGATCAATCGGCATTGCGTGAACTGAAAGAAGAAACAGGCCTGGAAACGCCGAAATTGACGAGCCTCGGGAAGGTGAACGTAGACCCCGGGCTGTTGTCCCACGACACATACGTTTTCCGGGCCGAGGACTGCACCGGATGGGATGCCGGTCACAGCGATTCAGCGGACCAGATTCGTGGCGTCGTTAGTCTTCCGCTTGCGGAGGTTGAGAGTCGGATCGCCGCTGGAGAGATCACGCACGGCCCAACCTTGATCGCGCTTTACCGGGACAGGTTGGAACGGGAACGAGCGGGTTAAAGGGACGCGCCTGCCCTCTCTTCGGATGGGAGAGGCCTATGTTTCAGGCGTGAGGAAGGATAAAGGTCTTCATCGGAGCGGTTTCTATTCGTTCGACGAAGTGTTGGTGAAGATCCCTCGTCCTTCCGGAACCGGAAAGATCGGGATGACCTCTGTCTGGTTCCCTACCCTGAATTCACGGGGATTTCTTCAGCACCGTTTACCCGTACGAGAACCTCGCCGCGTCGAACTCGGCGGGAATCGGATCCCGCCCGGCATCGCCCGTTATCGCTCCCGCCACCATGCGGCCCATCACGGGGCTGAGCAGGATTCCCTTTTTGCCCGCCCCGTTGGCTGCGAACAGACCGTCGTAACCGGGCAGCGCTCCGAGGATCGGCATCTCGTCCGACGTTACGGGACGCAGGCAGGCCGTGTGCTGAACGATCTCTGCGTTCTCCAGTGCAGGGGCGAGCGCCAGGGTTCCGGCCATGATCGAATCCCGGGCGGCGGTTGACGGCCTGTCATCGAACCCGGCGTCTTCCTCCGTCGTGCCGACCCAGACGAGCCCGTCAGGTTTGCGAGCGATGTAGTGCCCGGCCAGTGAAACCCGGTGAATGAAGTCGCGCCCGGGGAATCGCAATCGGAGGATTTCACCCTTCTTTGGTTTCACCGGGAAGTGGGGCAGGCCTTCCGTGCCGTCACCGGACCAGGGGCCTGTTGCCAGTACGACGGAGCCGCCCGGAACCTCTTCTCCGTTGGTGAGCACCACGCCGGTCACGCGATCCCCGTCACGAACCAGCCCGGCAACATCACCCGGTATATGGTTTCCGCCGACGCGCTCAAAGGCAGTGACGAGGGCCAGCGTGTACTTGTATGAGTCGACTTCGAAATGACTCCGTTGCACCAGTCCGCCCGCCAGTTGTCCGGTAAGGGACGGTTCTTCGGACCGAACGCCGTCAGCATCCAGCAACTCGGCCTCAAGCTCCTCCTCCTGTTGCCACGCGAGAGACTCCTGGAGATCGCGAAATCCGTCCTCGTCGAGGGCGAGGTCCATCGAGCGCACGGCCCGGAGCTCGATGTCTATGCCGGTGGCGTCTTCAAGCTCAGGAGCAAGGCGCTTGTGCAGAGAGATGCCCCGCTTGGCGTGCTGAAGGATCGGACCGGGGATACCGGCGCCCATCGTCGGAAACAACCCGCCGTACGCGAATCCACTTGCGTGGCTGGCTATCGAATCACGCTCGATCATCGTGACGCTGAGCCCGCGTTTCACGAGCTCGTAGGCAACTGAAGCGCCTGCCGCGCCACCGCCAACGACGATCACCTCAGAGGCGCTCGTCACAACACACCTCGTTCCAAGCGCGTACCGTCCTGGTACACGTCGACTACGTTCCAGAGGGCCTTCAGATCGCGTGAGGGATCGCCGTGAACAACGAGCAGGTCCGCGGCCCTTCCGGTGACCAGGCGGCCGGAGGTATCGCCCATGCCTATCGAGTCAGCAGCGCCGGACATCCCGGACGCCAGCGCTTCCGGCGCAGACAGCCCCGCGCCGGCCAGCATCAAGACCTCGTTCACAAACTCTCCCGGAGCGTAATCGCCCCAGGGCGAGTCGGAGCCCGCGGTCATTTTGACCCCGGCCTCCATCATCCGGCCGCACGCTTCCATACGGTTGTCCAGCCCGCGCCTTCGCTGGTCCAGCGACTCTTGCAGGGAGGGCGCCGAGTCTCCTGCCGACTCCACGCGCTCCGCCAGCCGCTCGATGCCTGCCTGAACCACGTATAACGTAGGGTTCACCCATGCGTCCGCGTCAAGCAGGCGATCGACCAGGTCAGGCCGGTATTCGTAGCGGCCCTGTGAGTCCTCAAATACGCAATGGACGATCATGTCCACCTCGGCGTCCAGGCAGTTCTGGACGCCCTGCGCGGAAGCGCAGTGGGCGGCGGTGAGTTTGCCGAAACGGTGCGCCTCATCGGTGGCCACGCGTAGCTCATCTACGGTGTAAGAGGGGAGCAGGGGATCGGACTCCCGGGTGCTCCCTCCCGTGGCGACGAGCTTGATGTAGTCGGCGCCCTCTTTGATGAGTTGCCGTACCTGTTTGCGCACACCCTCCGGGCCGTCCGCTTCTCCGCCGAAGTACCACATGTGCCCGCCGGTGATCGTCACCGGCCGTCCGCAGAGAGTCAATTTTGGGCCGATCGCCAGTCCGCGCTCGATGCCCTCGCGCAAAGAGAAAGTAACGTGGTTCTTGGCCCCGTTCTCCCGGATGGAAGTGACGCCGGAGTGGAGGATGGTTCTGGCGTTCTTTATCGCCTGCATGAGCAGGATGTCGTCCGCCTCCCGGCCGACTTCGTCCGAGGGCGTGCCGTCGCCCGGGGAGACGAGGTGCGTGTGGGCGTCGACCATCCCGGGGAGAATCGACGCGTCGCCGTAATCGATGACATCCACCTCGGCGCCGTCCGGGGCACGGACCTCGGCCTTGCTTCCAACCAGCTCGATCCCACCACCGTGGACCAGCACGGCAGCATCCTCGATAGCGGGACCGCCCGTGCCGTCCAGCAGGCGGGATGCGGTCAGGAGCGTGTAACGGTCATCTATCGCCGATGTCGAAGTCATGCGGCGTTACTCCCATTCGATTCCAAGCTGATGAAGGTCTGATTCAAGTTCGGCGACGGTCGTGAAACGAAGCGCACGGATGCCGGCTTCTATCGCCGACTCAACATTCATCGGACTGTCGTCGATGAACACTATCCCTTCCGGCGGGACTCCGCAGGCACCGATCAGGTCTCGGTAGATCTGCTGACCGGGTTTCATCGATCCCACCTCGAACGACAGGATCTTCGGTCCGAACAGGTCGGTTACCGGCACAGTGGCGCGGATTTCCTCCCAGTGAGGGCCGCTCGTGTTGCTACAGCACCCGAGCGTGAACCGAGGCGCGAGGGCGCGCACGATATCGAACATCGGCTCGTGCGGCGTCAGAACCGAGGTGAACACATCCCGGAACTCTTCATCGTCCATGTCCAGCTCTAGTTCGGAGCGGATCATGGCCGAGAACTCGTTCCACATTTGAAACCCGGACTCAAGCGGTCTCTTGCGCTCCGGCGAGAAAAGGGCTGCGTTGACTTCTGTTTCGGTCCGGCCGGAGCGCCCCGCAACGACGCGCACCGCCACCGTCTCGTCCACGAGCGACAGGACCTGTCCCAGGTCGAAGATGACGTGGGAGATGCCGGGTACCGGGGGCATCAGTAGACGACCGGCATTCCCGGAGTCTGGACCCTGATGCTGTAAACGGAAGTACGGGAGGTGTAGACCAGCGTCTTGCGGTCGTCGCCGATGAATCCCAGGTTTGCGGGCAGCTCCGGCGCTTCCAGGACCCCGATCTTCGTGCCATCCGGCTCGAAGATCCAAGCCCCTCCCGCTCCCGTGCAGAAGACGCGTCCCGCCTCGTCAACCTTGACGCCGTCCGGGACGCCGTCCACGGGGCCGCCCGGGCCGTACGGAATATCGGCGAATCGCTCGCCTTTGCCGAGCGATCCGTCCGGGTTCACCGGGTACACGTTCATGTAAGGGTCAGACCGAGTGTTGGATACGTAGAGTTTGCTGCCGTCGGGAGATAAAGCGAGCCCGTTCGGCAGTTCGTTTTCGCCGGCTTCGAGGTGGACTTCTCCATCAGGCGATATCCGGTAGACGCCGGCGAAGTCGAGTTGCCTGCGCTCCGGGGCCACCGCCCACGGCGGGTCTGTGAAATAGACGGTCCCGTCCGGGCGGGCGATGACGTCGTTGGGGGAGTTGAGCCGGAGCTTGTTCCAGCGTTCGGCGATGATCTCGATGCGCCCGCTGTCCTTGTGGGTCCGTGTCAGGCGGCGATGGCTGCCTTCGCACATGAGCAGGTTCCCGTTGTGATCCATCGTCAGGCCGTCCCCGGAACCGGTCTCACGACGGACTATATCGGGCTCGCCTCCGGGCTTGATTCGTAACAGGAGATTCTGGCGAATGTCCACAAAATAGAGATACCCGGAGTCCCACACCGGACCCTCGGTGAACACGTACCCGGTCGCTATCTGTTCGAACTCGGACCCGGGTTCGACGATGCTGCTGAGGTCGCCTGCCATTTAGTACCTTCCTGAGGTGATTCGCGCGCTGGTTGCCCCGGGTAAATCCGCGGCCGGGCGAACCTACTTCGATGAGGCGGGCGTGTCAATCGAGCCGGGGCATCCGAACGATCGGATTCCTACGTGTCCGACGACGGTCCAGCGAAAGGGATCTGGATCGTGAAGGTGGTGCCTGAACCGGGCACGCTGCTGGCGTCGATCCGTCCGCCGTGAACCTCCACCAGCCGTTTTACGATCGTTAACCCCAGGCCGGCTCCGCCTGTCACGCGATTGCGGGATGGGTCTACCCGGTAGAAGCGGTCGAAAACGTGCGGCAGATCTTCGGGCGATATTCCGCCCCCCGTATCTGTAACGGAGATGATCGCGCTCTCAGCGTCCGGCGCACGGTTTGCCGTCACGGACACGCGTCCGCCGTCCGGCGTGTGGGTGATGGCGTTTTCGACAAGGTTGGACACGACCTGCCTGATACGTGTCGGATCCAGCCGGGCGACGGGAATGCCGTCGTCGGCCGTCACTTCAAGCGTGATCGAGCGATCCACGGCCCGTGGCCGGAACGCCTCGGTGGCGTCACTGACGAGACCAGGCAGGTCTGCATCGATCAACTCGAGGCGCAGGCTGCCGGCCTCGACAAGGGCGAGCAGTCGGAGGTCTTCGACGAGGGCGCCGAGGTGCTTTGTCTGCGAGTAGATCGTGTCTATGGTCCTGTCATCAGCCTCCAGGACGCCGTCCTTGATCGCCTCCAGGTAGCCCTGGATGTTGGTCAGCGGGCTCCGCAACTCATGCGCTATGTCTGCGACAAGTCGCCGGCGTTCTGCTTCGGCGTCTTCCAGCGCGCTCGCCATATCGTTGAACGCTATGCTCAGGTCGCCAAGTTCGCTTCCCGGACTGGCCTCAACACGCTGTGACAGGTCACCCTGCGCTACTCCCGCCGCTGCCACGCTCAACTGGTGGACGGGCGCGAGCGCGCGCCGTGTCGTGAACGTCACCATGCCGATGCCGGCGGCGGCGGCGGCGAGTCCGGACCAGAGCAGGGACCGGTTGAATGATGAAGCCAGCTCAGAGAGCTGTGGTTCGGTCGCCAGTTCGATTTCCGGGAGCGGCGGTGGCCTGTCGTCGTCGTAACGCCTGGGCGGAGCCTGCTGGCCGCTTAGTTTTTCGGATTGATCGCCTTCGCGTCTTTCCAGGTCACGCATGCCCAGTTTCTGGATGAAAGCCGAACGATCGCCCGGGGGGGCTACGAATCCCTCGCCCGTCTCGATGAAGAAGTTACCCATCTGAATTCCACCCACGACGACTGGACGGCGGAGGAAATACGGTGACAACACCGGGTTTCGGTTGAACGCCGAGTGAGAGTCGCCGACTATCAGGCCACCCTCGTCCTCAATGACGATCCGCCAGTCATACAAACGGGAGACTTGCTCAAGGGCGCCCTGAACTCCTTCCCAGCCGTCGAACTCGTTGTAGGAATCGGATACGACCTGGTCCAGCCGTTCTGCCCGCGCAAGAGATATCTCATCGCTGAAAGAATCGATCTTTTGTTCGGTGGTGGCGTACGCGAACGCGCTGACGGACAGCAGGGCGCCGGCCAGGATCAACGTGAACCCCAGCGTCAGCCTGAATTGCAGGGACCGTGCCCAGCTAGGCATCGCCAAACCTGTAGCCCATCCCGTAAACAGTGTGGACGAAACGCCGCCCGGAGGATTTCTCTAGCTTGCGGCGGATATTTGAGATGTGCGTGTCCACCGTGCGGTCCATGCCGTCGTAATCGAAGCCGAGGACCTTCTCGATGATGCTGTCTCTTGACAGGATCTGGCCGTTGTTGAGCATCAGGTAGGAAAGCAACCGCATCTCCGTCGCCGTGAAGCGGAGCATCTCTCCGTCCACTTTGACCGATCCCGCGCCCATATCCAGTTCGATAGGTCCAAAGGCCTGGACCGTTGGCGCTTCTTCGTCATCCTGTCTCGGCGTGGCGCGGCGGAGCACGGCGCGAATCCGCGCCGCAAGCTCGCGTGGTGAGAACGGCTTTGTCACGTAATCATCAGCGCCATTGTCCAGGCCGGTTAACCGGTCTGATTCATCGACGCGAGCCGTGAGCATGATTATCGGGACGTCGGACTCCGCTCTGAGCTTCTCGCACACGGCGAGGCCGTCCATACCCGGCAGCATGATGTCGAGCACCACGAGACGCGGGGACCGTGTCAGCGCCAGCTCAAGTCCATCGATGCCGTCGCCCGCCTCGATCACGCTGTGTCCGTCGCGCTCAAGGTACAGCCGGACGAGCCTGACGGTGTCGGGATCGTCCTCGACGATGAGGATCGGCCTCTGCGATTCGGTCGACGGGTTGGAGTCAGCCATCGGCCTGCCTGCGACCATTTGTGCCTGCGCCATGTGGAACTTCCCCTCCGGCCGGCTTAGAGGTTAACCGGCTCGGTGCCGTCGGCCGGTTCGGTCGTTGGGGGCGTGAAGTGATGGAAATGCCCGGGGCCCCCGGGACCACCGAATCCCCCGAAACCTCGGAAGCGACGCCCATCGTCACCCCGTCCGCCACGGAAGAAGAACCCCGGTCCGTTACCTTTGAACTCAAATTCAAAGCCGTCGCCATCGAACTGGAAAAATCCGCCCTCGGGCATCTCGAAACCGGGGATCTCCGGGAACTCGCCATCGAATTCAGATGAACCTTCTTCCAGATCACTTCTGAACTGTTCCAGCTTTTTCCGGAACTCGTCCAGGTCAAGACCTTCACCTTCACTGTCGAATCGGAAGTACCCTCCCCAGCCGAAGGGCGCCATGTGCTCACCATACGGGGTGAAACCCTCCAGGGACCGCACGGGCTCCGGTACCAGTTTATCGACGGCATCCGGCCGGGCGTCGAGCCATGCCTGGATGGCATCCGCATCTTCCTGGGAAAGTTTGCCGGCTTCCACCAACCGTGCAAGGTGTTCCGGGCTGATCGACATGATGCCCGGAACGGAACCGGTCCGCGAGCCATCAAGTCCGCCTTTGTGGAACTTGAATACGTTTCGGTGGTCGGGCTTGATGCCGTTCATTACCAATGGCCGGCTCTCCAGCCATTCACCTATTGCAGCAGCTTCGGGCTCGGTCAGCGTGCCGTTTTCCACGAGAGCGGCAAGCGCCTCGGCCTGCTTCTCGTCCTTGATCTCGGACTTCGCCTGTGCAAACGCCTCATCGAGTTCGGTACGTTCAATACCGAGGATCGAAGCGACCCTGTCCAGTACCTCGCCCCCGCGCACACCGCCCCGGAAATCCGCTGAGGCCACAGTTGCGCCTGCAAGGACGCCCACCGCGCCCAACGCCACTACAAGCTTGAAAAACCATCGACGACTCATCCGATTGAACTCCCTGACGGGGCGTCCGCCCGCTTTGTCTGCATTGCCACGAATATGTTTTACGCGCGCAATGTCAAGGAAGTTTCAAGTTTTCGGCGTCGATCGAATCTTGATGTGAGTTCCCGGATCCCGGATTGAACTTGTCGTCCGCATGTCAGGAACCTGCTCGCCGGCCGATGGCCCCTCAGGCCGCGGAGATTGCCGCGGGCAGGTAGGGGCAGCAGGGTTCCGCCGCCAGGGGATCGCCCGTCATCGCGTATGAGCGCGCTCGTGATCCGCCGCAGACGACGTTGAACGGGCACATGCCGCACTTGCCGTCCAGCGCCCCCGGATCACGGAGGGATTTGAACATGGGGTGGTTCCGGTACAGATCCACCGGATCGTCGGTGCGGACGTTGCCGGTGCGGTAGGGGAGGAACCCGCTCGGGTATACATCACCGACGTGCGAGACGAAGAAGATGCCCTTGCCGTCGTTGGTGACCGGCCCGGGCCACAATCCGCGCACCTCCGCCGCGCTCATGCCGTCGACATCCCGCCCCTCAGCCTCAAGCCGTCTCTGGATGGTCACCCGCCGGAACGGCTGGCCGAGTGTGGTCTTGCTCATAAACGGCCAGCCGCGGCGATTCGACACGATCCAGTTGAAGGTCTCGTCGTGCTGCTCGGGCGACATGAGTGCCGTCTCAAGCCCGCGCCCGACGGGCACAAGAAGGAACAGGTCCCAGAGCGCAGCGCCCTCGCTCCCGACCAGATCCGCCATTTCCGGAAGGTACTCCCGGGTCCGGCGGGTGATGGTGGTGTTGACCTGGAACTCCAATCCAACCTCACGTGCATCGCGGAACATCTGGATTGTGCGGTCAAATGTCCCGGCGAACCCGCGAAAAACGTCGTGCGTTTCCGCGTCGGGTCCATCGAGGCTGAACGAGACGCGTGATACGCCGAGATCGACCAGTTTCTGGAATCGTTCTCTGGTGGCGAGCGCTGTGGCGCTCGGCGACACCGATGTGGTCAGGCCAAGGCCGACTGCATGTTTCACGACGTCAAACAGGTCACGCCGCATGAAGGGATCGCCCCCGCTGAGGACGATGATCGGCCTGTGGTCAAAATCGGCCAACCGGTCCATCAGCTTGAGACCCTCGTCTGTGGACAGCTCGAGCGGATGCCGTTTCGGCTGCGCTTCGGCACGGCAGTGCTCGCACGCGAGGGCGCAGGCCCGGGTCATCTCCCAGAACACGACCACGGGGTCGCGATCCGTATCGACATGGGGCATGCCGCCGGGCATGCCGGGCCGTCCGCCCAGATGTCTACCGGGATGGCCGCCTCGCGCTCCGCCGGGATGTCCGGGATGGGTCTGGCCCGCCATTAGACGGCTACGGTTTCCGCTATTTCTGCGTCGGTCAGGTAGCAGGCGGGGTCCATGCCGAAGGGATCTCCCGTAGCGGACTCGCCCCGGACCCTCAGGTTACCGTTGCACTGGTCAAGCCATGCACAGCCCCGGCAGCGATCTGGCAAGAGAGATTTCCTGGCCCGGAGTTTTTGCAGGAACTCGTTATCCTCTCCGGTCCAGATCTGGCTGAACGGCTTCTCCAGGACGTTGCCAAGATTCCGGGTCCACCAGAACTGATCCGGGTGAACGTTTCCGAGGTTGTCGATACTGGCGATGCCGCGTCCGGAGCTGTTACCGCCGTTTCTTCGTAACAGGCGCTCAATATCGTCCGTGCGATCTGGAGCGTTTTCGCGCGCCCACATAGCGAGAATCGGGGCGTCTGCGTGGTTATCCACCGTCAGGACTTCGAGATTGTGGCCGGTCTCGTGGGACTGGATAGTGCGCCTGAAGATGAACTCCACGGCCTCACGCCGCCGATCGTTGTCCAGGTCAAACGACAGTAACTTTTCGCCCCGGCCGGCGTAGGCGAGGTGGTAGACGCAGACGCGCGGGATTCCGACCTCTTCCGCCAGGTCAAACAGGCCCGGCATATCGTCGACGTTTTGCTTTGTCATGGTGAACCTGAGGCTCACGCGCATGCCCACAGCGGTGGCGTTGCGAATCCCTTCCAGCGCAGCCTGAAAAGCGCCCTTTGAGCCCCGGAACTTGTCGTTGACCTGTTCAAGGCCGTCCAGGCTGATTCCGGCGCGAACCATTCCCGCATCGGCCAGGGTGCGCGCCATCTCGGGCGTCATCAGGGTGCCGTTGGAAGACAGGGTCGGCCGCAGGCCGCGATCGGCGGCGTGCTTGACGAGTATGGGTAGATCGAAGCGCTTGATCGGCTCCCCGCCGGAGAACAGGAGTACCGGGATGCCGTAGTCGGCGAGGTCGTCGATGACGGTGATCGCCTGCTCGGTGGTCAGCTCTCCCGGGTAAGTTTCGTCATGCGACGAGGCGTAACAGTGGGCGCAGTGGAGGTTGCAACTTCGCGTAACGTTCCAGACGACGATCGGGCGTCGATGGACGGGAGCCGGGTTGGGATTTTCCGGCTTCCTCTCGCCATACCGGAGGTCGTCTCCGGGAGTTCGCTCATCACAGAGAAGACGCGTTACGCTGAGCAATTCGGGGCCTCCCTGGGCTCGTCGTCGCGGGATTTCGCCGATCGTCGGCGATCCGGCTCCCGGGATTGAGAGCGCGAAAAACCGAGGGCGGCAGAGGAGCGGATGCGATGCCTCAACCGATCAGAGCTTCCGCACAAACCGGGTACCTTTTATGGAGTCTCGCGCCGCGATAATCGTTGTGCGCGTTTCTTCACACAACCCTCATGGATTGGGCCGCTCCGGTGGTGTCCCGGGAACATTCGACCATCCGAGAACGTCAGTAGAACTGACGACCGATGCGCCAATGCAGCGCGAAGCCATATCTCAGGAGAGTTCAAATGAATTCCGACCCGGATCACGCCGGCGAACGGGGCACGAGGGAGCACGCTGGTATTCGCCGATTGAGGCTGTCTGGCACCCTGGCCACCGGCGTGCTGGCCTTCATTCTTGCCATCAACGCATCGCTGGATGATGAGTGGATCGGCGCGGGCGTGCTGCTGATAGCGGCGGCACTGGCTTTCGGGCAGCGTGGAGGGTTTCCGGGATCGCGCTTCCGGGGCTGATCCGGGGATGTAACTCCTAGAAGTCGACCACGTTCCAGGGCTTTCTCGCAGTCGCGAACATGCGATCCGCCCGGCCGAGTGCACCCGGGGTGCTTTCGATGACGCGACCAGCACGTGCCAGCTCTGACGGCTTTGAACCGCCAAGGTAGATGGCCGCGAGGTCGCCCGCAGACATGGAGATGTCCGGCGTGTTACCGGTCGCAACGCATTCAGCGCCTTCGCTGCCGCCATCAATCCGCCACGTGCCCTCGTTCCATTCGCAGAACGAGTCCTCGATCCGGATCGTCAGCGACGCCGCTTCCGAGTAGGCGCGTGCGGCCAGCGCGGCTGGCACATCGATCAGTCTCAACCACAATCCGTCGTAGGGGCTGCGTTTGAGCCGGCGCGCGTCGGCCAGCATCCAGTTCAGACCGTCGTCGATGGGCGCTCCGTGGCCCACGGTGATGGTACTTGCGAGGTCGATGTCGAAGCAGTAACGCCATAGCGCAGCCGTGGCCTCGTCATCCGCCGCGACCAGCTCAAGGATCTCCACCTTGTTGTTTGCGTGGCCATCGGTCACGTTCTCCCGGATCCTGTACATCACGTACCCGGTCGGAGTTCCATCCACCTCGTAATAGGCGTAGAAAGGCGCTGGCGCCCCGCTGCGCAGACCTTCCGGGAGCGAGATTGCGGCTTCCCATGCAAGATCATTGCGTTGAACCATGCCCGGGTACTCAAGAGAGATTCGCTCGAATACCGGGGCAAACACTTCCCGGGCAGCTTCTTTCTCTGTGAAACGCATCTGCCCGCGTACCCCGGGTGAGTGAGCGAACGTCGTATGCCGGAGGTCTATCTCGCGGTACTCGTGCGCGACCGCCATCCCGTAGCCGAATCGTCCGTAAATAATCGCTTCGGAAGCCCAGAGCGCGGCCAGGGGTATCTCGCGTTCGTGGTGCGCGTCGAACTGGCGCCGCATCATCTCGGTCAGTATTCCTCGGCGCCTGTGAGTTTGCGATACGGTTACTTCCGTGATGCCGCCGACCGGGATGTTTCTCCCGCCCGGGACCGAGATATCCAGCGTTATCGAGGTGGAGGTTCCAACCATTAAGTCGCCATCAAATGCGATGACGCTGTTCTCCGGCTCGAACACGCGCCGGGCGAAATCCTTGAACACAGGGTTGGGATCCGGGTGACCCGAAAATCCTCGGATCACCGCGAGGTCGAACTGATCGAACTCGTC
Source organism: uncultured Dehalococcoidales bacterium (assembly GCA_964474025.1). Taxonomy (GTDB): domain Bacteria; phylum Chloroflexota; class Dehalococcoidia; order Lucifugimonadales; family Lucifugimonadaceae. The sequence continues at coordinate 68,159 of CAYYRD010000003.1, forward strand.
CATCGTTATGGGGCGGTAGGTGACTGGCATGACTGCGACCGGGTGCGGGTTGGAGACGGCAAACGGATATTCTACGGGGCGTGGTGTTCCGGGGATCACCCCCTAACCCATACCTGAATCAGGAGGCGACGAAAGAAAGCCTCCTCCCTGGGAGGGAGGAGGTTGGAGGTGGGTCGCGAACCGGCCCTACCCCCAGTCCTTCGACTTCAGCATTTCCACATCCGTCGGCACCGGCTGGACGGTGCGCACCACCACGTTCAGCGTTCCCTCGCGATGCGATACCACCCCGCTGCACAGCAGAATCGCCTCGCGTGCCGTTCGGCGCACCCGTTTGTAGACATCCGGCCAGATCACCAGCGGCGCGTGGCCGGTCTCATCTTCCAGCGTGATGAACACCGCCTTTGCGAGCGGCCGCTGTCGCCGGATCACCACCCCGGCCACGCGTATCGGTGTGCCGTCCTCCAGGTGACGGATATCGGCGCTTCGCACCACGTCCGGCGGCAGGTGCGGCCTCAACTTCTCCATCAGGTGGGAGCGCGGGTACAGGCCGAGCGTCTGGTACTCGCCCTTCATCACATCCCACTCCGACGCCTCCGGCAACGCCACCATGTCCTGTTCCACCGGCAACTCAAAGGCAAGCTGGCGTCCGACGGGCCGGTAGCGCAGCCCCACCTCCCACTTTGTTTCGCGTCGTCGCTCATCGGACGGCGTCCAGACGGTCCGTTGCTCCCGGACGACCTCATTAGTGGCGGGACTCGACGGCAGAGGCACCGGTCCCGGCACTTCCAGCACCCCGACCACCGCAGGAGCGCTTGTTGCTACCGCCCGTGAAGTCAACGAATCGAACGTCCCGGCATCCACCAGTTTGTCCAGCGGCTCGTGCCTCACACCCGTGCGCTCCATGAAGTCCGAAACAGAGGCAAACGGGCCGTTCGCGCCACGCTCCGCCAGAACCTGGTCGGCCGTCGCTGAGCGCACAGTGGACACGTGCGCGAATCCCAGCCTGAGGCGTTCATCGTCGATCACCGACAGCTTCCCGCTGCGGTTCGCGTCCGGGTTCAGGACCTGCACGCCGTGGCGCCTTGCGTCTTCCTTGAGGGTCTCCAGGTTGTAGAAGCCCATCGGCTGCTGGTTGAACAGCCCCACGAAGAACTCCAGCGGGTAGTAACGCTTCATCCAGGACATCTGGTAGGCGGTGACGCCGAAGGCGAATGCGTGCGCCTCCGGAAACTGGAACTCGCCGTGGAACTTGCTGAATATCTTGTCCGCCGCTTCTGGCGGGACGCCTCTGACCAGCGCTCCCGACATGAACTTCTCGCGCCAGAACGGGATCAGGTCGGCCCGGTTGCGTCGACTGAACGCCCGGCGCATCCGGTCACCCTCGGCCGGGGTGAATCCGCCGACGTGGACCCCCAGCTCCATCAACTGGTCCTGGTAGAGCGGCACGCCGTAAGTGCGCTGAAGCGCCGCCTTCTCAAGCGGGTGGTCGTAGTCCCAGTCCGGCTCCAGGCCGGTGTGACGACGGATCAGCATCGACACGCCGTCGTTGACGCCGACCCCGGGGCGGACGGCCCCGACCTCCCACGCCATCTCGAACAGGTTTTTGGGGCGGACGCGGGTGATCGTCTGCATCTGGGCGGCGGACTCTACTTGAAACACTCCCACGGTGTCAGCGCGGTGCAGCATGGCGTACACCTTCGGGTCCTCGAAATCGATACGCGACAGGTCGACGCGCTCCTCCGTGCGCAGTTCGATCAGCTTGAGGGCCTCGTTCATCTGCGACAGCGCGCCGAGCGCCAGGAAGTCAATTTTGACGAACCCGGCGTCGTCCGCGCTGTCCTTGTCCCACTGGCAGATGTATCGGCCGTCGATGGCGCTGCGCTGGAGCGGCACGGTTTCCGAGAGCGGGCGCGCGGAGAGGATCATGCCGCCCGGGTGCTGTGCCAGGTATTTCGGGAAGCCGCCGAGCTGGAGGGCGAGGCGAACGAGGTCCTGCCAGAGCGGCAGGTCGGCCCGGTCCCGGTACTCCGGCAACGACCGCATCTCGGCAGGAAGGTCCTTCACGCCGGCGTGGCCGTCGACCCGTTTCGTCAGCTTGTCCAGGTCATCCTCGGGCAGCCCGAGCGCCTTGCCGATGTCCCGGATAGCGCCCTTGATTCGATATGTGGAGATCATCCCTGTGAGCACGGCGCGGTCGTTGCCCCAGCGCTCATGGACGCGCAGGATCAGCTTCTCCCGAATGTCGCGCGGGAAGTCCAGGTCGATGTCCGGAGGGCCGTCCATTTCAGCGTCCGGCATGAAGCGGTCCAGCGTCAGCCCGAACTCCAGCGGGTCGATGTGCGAGAGGCCGATCAGGTAGCCGACCAGCATCGCAACCGAGGAGCCGCGCCCCCGGCCGGGCGGGTTTTCTTCAAGCGGAAGCCCCGGCTCGACGAGGCCGAGGTCTTCATGCACCTCGCGGGCGATCCTGATGATGTCGTAGTACTGGAGCACGAACCCGGCCAGGTTGTGCTTCTCCAGCAGTGCCATTTCCTCGTCCAGCCGCTCACGAACGGGTTCGCTGACCTCGCCGTACTTGCGGACGGCGGACTCTTCGCACAGCTGCCGCAGCCAGCTTGTCTGGCTGTGGCCCCCCGGAACGTCGTAGTCCGGGAAGTCGTACACCTTCGCCGATGTGAGATCGAAATCGCACTTGTCGGCTATGCGAACCGTGTTCGCTATCGCCTCAGGGCATGCGGCGAACAGCGCAGCCATCTCTTCAGGCGGCTTCAGGTAGAACTGGTCGTTGGCGCGTCGCTCCCGGTGCGTTTCTTCGAGCGATTTGTTGTGCTGGGTGGCGACCAGTACGTCGTTCAGGTGGCTGCGCTCTCGAAGGTGGTAGTGGGCGTTGTTGGTGGCGACGACGGGGATGCCGAGGTCGGCGCCGATGCCGGCCATGAGCCGGTTGCGCTCGGTGTCGCCAAGCACGAGGTTTTGCTGTAGTTCAAGGAAGAAGTTGTCCGCGCCGAACCAGTCACGGAACTGCGCCGCCAGTCGCCGGGCTTCTGTGAGATCGCCCGCAAGGACCAGTTCAGAGATCTCCCCGTGACGGCAGCCGGAAAGGCAGATCACCCCGGCGGCATGGTCTTTGAGCAGGGCGGGATCGAGCGCCGGCAGGACGACACCAGAACTATTCCTGGTACCCGGGCGCTCCGGTGGATCCATGTGCGCCCGCGTGGTGAGCATGCTGATGTTGCGGTAGCCCTCTGCGTTCTCCGCCAGCAGGGTCAGGTGGTGGCCGCTTGCGAGGGTGACCTCGACCCCGATGATCGGCTTGATCCCGACGCCCTTCGCCGCCTGTGCGAACTCCATAACGCCGCACAGGTTGTCGTGGTCCGTAACGGCGAGCGCCCGCATCCCAAGCGCCTGTGCCTCGATCAACAGTTCCGATGTATGGGAAGCGCCCTCCTTGAACGAGTAGTTGGAATGGCAATGCAGCTCGGCGTAGGGGGGCTTAGAGGAGATCCCGGTCGAGACGTTACCCCCTCTGCCAGCCGGGTGCCCTTTGGGCGCGGGCCGGGGTGAGGGAGAAGTTATCTCTGGGTCAACCCGCGCCCGCGCCTCACGAGCACGAACGCTAGAAGTACGCCGCTTCTCCATACGCGGAGAACTATCGACAGACTTCGTGCCTATATGCCCGGCAATCTCAGCCGCATCACCGGGGCCGCTCGTTCCATCAAGGGGCGCGAGACCATCGTCCGACCCTCTCAGGTCACCGGCCCCCGCCAGGTCATAGAGAAAGCCACCCAGGCTACGGTGTTCCTTCTTACGTCTCGGCATTTAGGTGTTGGGCCGCCTGTGGCGGCACCCCCTTACCCCAACCCTCTCCCGCGCTGGGGAGAGGGAGCAAACGTGTTCGCCTGATTTGGTAGCTGAACGTTGTGTTGCGTGGTGGGTGTACCTTGATTCACTTTAGCGCGGTGGTTTTCATCAACTTGCCCCCTCTCTCGTGAAGGGGGAGGGGGCAAATCTGCTCACCTAATCTAGTGTGGGTGAACGTTGTGTCGCGTAGTTGAAGGCCTTATTTCGCGCCAGCGCTGTCCGTTCAATAACTTGCCCCCTCTCCCCTCGCGGGAGAGGGCCGGGGTGAGGGGTTAGGAGCGCATCAAGGATGTGCTCAATTACACCTTCCGGGTTATCAGTCACATCGTTGTTCCAGATACGTAGCACCCGGTTCCCGGTCTTGTGTAAAAAAGACGTGCGTTGAGCGTCTGTTTCAGCGCGACCGTGATGACCGCTTCCATCCAGTTCGATGACCAGCCCGGCGGAGGAACAAAAGAAATCGACGATGTACGGCCCCATTGGGTGCTGGCGTCGGAACTTAAAGCCTTCTAACCGACGATCTCTGAGTACCGACCACAGCCATTCTTCAGAAGCAGTGGACCTGCGTCTTAACGCTCTTGCTCTATTGACCATGTGTGTTTTGGAACCGCCTGCGGCGGTACCCCCTCAC
>CAYYRD010000003.1:72750-196464 GCA_964474025.1 uncultured Dehalococcoidales bacterium
CCCCCTCACTGCCGGAGCCACTCATCGGCGGCCAGGTCATGGAACAGCGTTACCGGGCGTCCGTCGGCGAGGCGGGCGTGGAAATACACACGCTCTATCTCCTTATCCGGTCCCCGCCACCACTCGTCGTTGATCTTCCACATGTCCTCGATAGCGGCCACCTCGTTTGTCCTGTTCCCGTAGGAGACCGAAAGCGGCATTCCGCGTTCGTCGGCGCTTACCGTCACCGGAGTCGGGGCGTTTAGGGGCTTAATTGCACGAGCGCGTGCCTGCGTTCGGGGATTCGGGACCATGGCTCTAACTCCCTTACCTGGTAGACCGGCGGGGTTGTACCCAGCCGTGCCTCTAATTGACTCACCGCCTCCTGCAACTTCTGATCACGCCGAACCTCCGTCCACAACGACTCCTGCCGCCCGGCCTCGCCGGTCAGCCCGGACAGCGTCAGGCGCATGTCCTCTATCGGGCCCGGCAGCGCCAGGTCGTCCAGCTTCGACTTGATGGAAAACAGGGCCTTCGTTCGAGACCCGGCCGGCTCCTTAAACGCCACCCGCATCGTCCACGGCGGTCGACGCAGCACATTCGCCTCCAACTTTGCCTCGCGTGCGTAGCGGCGTGTGAGCTGGGGGCGGGTGTATGCCCGGAATAAGAGGCTTTCGATCGCCGGGAGGATCATCGCCATGCTGGCCGTGGCGTCCGGGAACTCCAGGTATTCCGAAACAGCCTCTTCCGTGCGGCGCGACACGAGGGGCCGATGGTCGATGCCGTTCGACAGGTCTGATACCAACGTTCCGTCGCCGCCGAACTGTGCCTGCATAGCGCCCGGTGGCAGCGCTGCGATGTCCCCCATCGTGTGCAGCCCGAACCCGTGAAGCCGGGTGACCAGCTTGAAATCGACCGGCAACAGTTCGACGGGGAGGTTCGCCAGGAACCGGCCCGGCTCGCCCGTTATCTTGAGGCCGCGCCCGGATGAGCTGGCTGAGGCTGCGATGTAGGCCAGCCACTTGTTCTCGCCCACGCCTATCCGTGCGTCGAACTGGTTCACGGCGTTGGACAGCGCCCGGACCACTTGCGCATCGTCCCCGTACAGCCGGTCCAGTCCCCAGATGCCGACATATGCACGACCCAGCCCGTAACTTTCGGCGCTTTCGGTATCCGGCTCCACGTCCGGGCAACGTGCTTCAAGGGAGGTCAAAACCTCTCCGAACGTGCGCTGGTAAAGAGGCATGTCCGGCTCCAGCAGCGTTACATCCTTGCGTGCGTCGGCCAGCGCCTCGCTGAGCGGCATGCCCCGGGTAAATTTCTGGCCCATCTTCGAGCCGAGATCGGGCGACCAGTCGAGTACCGACTGCGCCCCTTTGCCTGAGTTCACCCCGGTTTCCCCCACGATGATCACCGGCCGGCCGGCCAGCCCGGGCCGGCGTAACGACTCCACCTGCCACATGAAGTTGGGGATGTGGATGCAGGCGACCGCGGCGCGCTTTCCGTCAAGAGTCGGCATTAGAGAAGCCATCCCTGTGCTGCCGCTCCGTCATCAGAGGGCGAGCGCCGGGGTGCAGACGGTGGGTCTACACGCGGGTAACCGGCGTCGATGAGCGCGGACTGCATGAAGGGCGCTGCGGACGGGCGCAACGATAGATCGACCGGCTGCCCCAGTTGCTCGGACAGGTAGGCCGCGGGCAGCAACCCGGTGCCGAGATAGTCGCCTGAGAAAAAGCCGAACACGTCTACCCCGCGCTCGGTTTGAGACCGGATGGCAGACGCCCATAAGGCCGCGTCCTGTTTGAAGGTTTTGACATCAGGGCGCCTACCCCCGCCAGGTGAAATAGAGCCCCTGCCGGAGGCAATAAGAGCCCCTCTGGATCCCAGCCACCGGAGATATCCGGCATGCACAGAGGGAGATATCGCTATCTCACCCGGCCGGGTGCTGAGGTTCGTCGTGACGGGTCCAACCCCGGCGCTTTCCAGTGACTCAGAAAGCGCCGACCCATGCAGGGCGGGGGAGCGCGTCTCAAGGAAGAAACGGAACTCGGATGCAGGCAGGCGTGACATCCACTGCGAGAGTTCTTGCAAACGCTCCGGTCCGAACCTCGGCGGAAGCTGTATGAGAATCCCGCCGAGCGATTCGCCTAGCTCGTTCACGGCGCTGAGGAAAGAAGCAAGCTCGGGCTCAGAACGCATGAGACCAGGCTCGTGCGTGATCAGACGCGGCATCTTCACCGTGAATGTGAAGCCGCGTGGAACCGACCCGTACCACGTGCGCACGGTCGCGTGTGAAGGGATGTCGTAGAAGGTACTGTTGACCTCTACGGCGTCAAAGACGCGTGCATACCAGGACAATCTCCCGCTGGCTGTAAGACCATTCGGATAGGCAAGCCGACGCCAGTCAGGACCGGTCCATCCCTGGGTCCCGATAAGCGCTCTGCCCTTATTTACCTGGTCCTTCGGCCCTGCGTCTCCGTCTTGTTCCTGTGATGTGTTCTCCTGCTGTTGCGCTTTCACTCCGCCCCCAGAGTTGCTCAGAGCGGGGCGCTCCACGCCACCGCTGAAGACATATTAGAACAACTGTTCTAATAGTCAATTAAGGCATGGCAGGAGGTGAGGGGCGTTGTCGGACGAGACATGCGTTGTGGGCGGAGAGCCGGAAGCGAAGAACCTCCCGGTTATCCGGCCATCCGAATGTCTTCCCGCAACTACTACGTTTACATCCTCGCCAGTTGTTACAGGGTGCTGTACACCGGCGTAACCAACGACCTTGAGCGCAGGCTGGCGCAACCTCTCGCGCGCCACCACAGGCGTCCCCGTAGGTGTACCCTGCCGCTACGACGAATAATCCCGGTAGGAGTAACCCATGATCCACGAGATCCGTACGTACGACCTCAAGCCCCGTAGTGTTCCACAGTTCCTGGAGAAGACCGGAGCAATGGCACCGGAGCGTGTCAAGGTCACGCCACTCGGCGGATTCTTCTATACCGAGGTCGGCGCCCTCAACCAGGTCGTGCACATCTGGCCGTACGACGATATGAACCACCGCGCCGAAACTCGTGCGCAGGTCGTCGCGGACGGTATCTGGCCGCCGGACAACGGTGACATCATTCTCAACATGCAGTCAGACATTTACTATCCAGCGCCGTTCATGAAGCCGCTGACGCCGCGCAAAGTCGGACCTCTGTTCGAACTGCGGATATACAAGTACGGACAGGGCGACATCCAGAAGGTGGTTGACGCATGGGGCGACGCGATAGAGGCGCGGGAGAAACTCTCCCCGCTCGTCGGCGCCTGGTACACCGATGTCGGCAACCTGAACCGATGGGCGCATCTCTGGGCGTACGAGAGCTTTGAGCACCGGATGGAAGTCCGCAAAGAAGGCAACGCCACGGGCATCTGGCCCCCGCCATCTGGGGTCTCACCGCTGGCCCAGGAAAACAAGCTGATGTGGGCAGCGGACTTCTCGCCGATTCAGTAAAGAGCCGGACAACACCATGGCCCGAGCAGCCCCGGCAGCAACAACACCGTAGGGGCGGGGCTTGCTCCGCCCACGCCCATATCTCAAGAACCGCGGCGTGGATGCGCAACGTCCGAATTATCACGCCAAATCCAGGAGCCAGATATGATCCACGAGTTTCGTACATATGACCTGAAACCGGGTTCGATAGGCGCTTATATCGACCGCGTCTCTGACGTCATAGAGGAGCGCAAAAAGCTGTCGCCACTGGTCGGTTACTTCTACACGGAGGTCGGCCGGTTGAACCGGGTACTGCACATCTGGCAGTACGACAGCGTGGAGCATCGCAACGAGATGCGGGCGACCGCCGTCGCCGGTGGCAACTGGCCTCCCAAAACCCAGGAACTGATCCAACACCAGTACTCGGAGATATTCGTTCCGGCGCCGTTTCTGCCTCCCCTGGAGATCGAGCGCAAAATCGGACCGATCTTCGAACTTCGTTCTTACACGCTTCAGCCGGGAACAACATCGGCCTGGATGGAAGCATGGGGCTCGAAGATCAAAGAGAGGATGGCGCTGTCGCAACCGGTCGGAATCTGGTCCTCGGAACTGGGTCAGTTGAACCGCTGGTGGCACATGTGGTCTTACGAGAGCTGGGAGCATCGCATCGAGGCACGCAAGAAGTTCGCAGAGGTCGGCTGGCCGCCTTCCTCCGGTTCGCCACCGATCGACCAGGAAAACATGCTCTACAACGCCATGCCATTCTCGACAGTCCAGTAGAGTCACGTAGAGAGACAACACGACTGCCCCCTCTCCCAGCGGGAGAGGGCAGGGTGAGGGAGAAGGCCTGTCTGTCGATACACCTGGAATCGACCTTCCGCTGAACCCTGCCACACCGGCCCTCACGACCTTTACATACCCTCTTCACGACTCCCTCAGACCGGGTGTGAGATAGTCGAAATCGACGGTTACAGAGGCCATTCGGTCGGCGCCGGAAAGGCGCCGGGAAGCGCTAGAAATCGACCGTCAACGACAAGAAATCTTCAGAAAGCGAGGCACGAAACATGACGGGAGTCCGTGTCTATGTCTGGATTCACAGGTGGTTCGAACCCTGTACGGATCCCGGGTGGGGGAGTTCGGCACTGTTGCCCTCCACGGCCGGGATAGGAATGAACCCCGCTGAAGACCGCATGCTTGCGTTTACGGGCTGAGCCAGTCCTCTCCGGACACTCCTCCATCGAGGGGTACCGGACATGACGGCAGCCACTTTATAAAGAACGATTAACGGACCTCAGCGGTTGGACCGGCAAACGGTGATCATGAGCCGTAAGCGAGACCGGCGACCAGGCCGGGCTTTTCTTACGAAGCAGGAATACGATCAGTACCGGGAGTAGCGAACCAGAAAGCAATGGGCTGGACGATCACCGGCAACGGGAAAGCCGATGCGTTGGGGACGTCAGCCAGGGCGGTCAATAGACCGAATATCGCACCCCGGGTTTAGACCGGCCAATTGACACGGACCGGATCGATGCTGACGGAGACCGAAACGGATAAATAAGAGAGGGTCCGCCATACGGCGAGGCCCTCTCTTTAATTCCGGCGATCTGGCACCGAACCTAACCGGACGGTTGACCGCCGCTACGGTGTCGCAGCAGATACATGTGTTTGCTCATGAGTACGGTCCCCTGTCATACGGAATTTGATTCAATATCTCCCGGCCAGACCCCCGACGCGCCGGTGATTCGCTCGGGCGTGTTACCGGCCGTGAGGCGAAAAGCACCTGGCGGAGTGCTGGCCGGGAGATTCCTGAGTCAAGCTCAGGACAGGCTCTTCGTCTTCGGGCTCAGGATGACGTTGATCATCGTCACTCCCGGATCGACCATCCAGCACAACGGTCGCAGGGGCCGATTGGTATCGACCCGAGAGCGGATGCCGGGGTCGCTCCCACTATGGTTTCGTTGGAACACGTCCGTTCGCCGTCCCGGGCATATATGCCCATCCTGAGGGTCTCGAAGGTCGGCTTTTACCGCACAAAGATGTCGTGGTTAACCGGCAGTGATGCAGGGCATGTTCCGGTGCCGCCGGCCACGGCCAGCGTGTTCGCATCCAGCAGCTCCAGGAACGCCCAGCCGCCCTGTCCGTTGTTGTAACAGTGGCTGGTGGTGACGGTACCCGGGTCGATCCAGGTTGGAGCGCTGCCCGGCACACGAATGTCCAGCCCGGCGCCCGTCATGTTCACTGCGTTGTCGGCTACCAGGGCGATGGCGAAACCGTTGCCGTCGCCCCGACCGTCTGGAGCGAACCACGCCCCGGTGAGCGCCCCCGCCACGTCTCGACCACCGGGGCATGGCGCGCTGCTGAACCCTGTACCAGCGCTACCACCGAATAATGCACGAAACTGCGATCTCAGCGGCTCGTCGTACAGGTCATACGGGCAAACAGAGTTGATGGCCTGGCCGGTATTGGTGGCTGACGCGTAGCGTTCCTGGTTGGCGAACGTGTTGATGACGGTCGTGTTGTAGGCGCCGAAGTCCCACGGCCCGAATCCATCGCCGGACCCGCGTGTTTGCGCCACGAGATCGCCCGCTTTGAAGAAGATCGGCTCGTCGGGCCGTACAGCGGTGGAGCTGTCCGAGGGGATGGTCGGAGCGATGGCCAGGATGCTATCTACCGGTGTCAGGACGTGGTCAACCCGCCATGACAGTTCGCAGCTTGAGAAAAACACCAGCAGATACTCGTTGGTGCCAAGAGAAGTCCCGTAGTAAGCGACCGATTGCAGCCATGAATCGGCGGGCGCGTAGATGGACGAAAGAATCCTGGTGCCACCGATCGACTCCGGAAAGATGTAGCCGTGGGGTTTGATAACGGCGCCGGCCGGTGAGCCGCTGGGAATGATTGATCGAATCGTGTCGATGTCGGTGATGGGGGCGGTGAACCTGACGTCCGGGTTGCTTTCCAACCGGCACGCCTCACCGAACAGGTTGAACGGCCCACCCGAGATGAGGGCTTCGTACTCATCCACGCTACCGCAGGGGAAATAACCGAAGCTGCCGTCCACCCGTTCGCCCCGGAATCCGCTACATCCGACCTCGGCGGCCCGGGCCATCGCCCCTGCCGCGGTCTGAAAAGAGCCCGGCGGCAGCGTTGGCGGCGTTGGTGTCGCCGGGACGGCGACCGCGGTGGCGGTTGGAACGGTCGTGGGCGTGGGGACTGGCGTTGGCGTAACGGGGACTGCCGTCGGCACTTCGGTGGCAACCGGTACGACTGTCGGTTCCGTTTCTCCCACGAGAGAAGGCGTCGCCGTCGGCGCTGTCGTCGGCGCCGTCGCTTCGACAACAGGAGGAGGCACCGCCTTTGGCGCCGGCGCGTCCTGTGTGGGCCGTGGCGTGGGCGCCGGTATTGAAGAGGGAACCTGGGTCGGAGGTGCAGGCGGGGTCGATCTCGTCCCATCCGGCGTCGCAATCGTGTCGGTGAGAGTTTCGCCCACGGCGACGGGCGATGAAGGTTCGCCGGACGTCGATGTGACGCACGCGACCGCCACAACGGCCGCGATGAGCAGCAGTGGCAGGAACCTCGACGGACGCGCGCTGACTCCCATGCAGCTATCGTCTATCACGCCGGCAGACTATGCATCCGTGTGCGCCACGATGAGACGTGCGCCGAGATACGGGGCTGAGGGACGAGCAGGATGACGATGTGTGCGTTACCGTACCGGACACGAGGAGGCCGACCCATGATTCGATCTATCCGTACGTACACCGCTCAGCCGGGCAAGACACAGCTACTCATCGACACGCTCAAAGAGATGCAGGCCTATGCCAGCACGCAGGACGTGGCCATGCGTATCTTCGTCGAACCCTGGGGCCACGGGAGCCGGGTACATCTTTACACCGATCATGAGGACGCCGGGGCGGGACAGGAGTGGTTGCAGCGGTTCTTGAGTGTCGAGCGGGCGAGAGAGGCTCGCGAGCGGATTGAATACCTGATTGAGGGACACCAGGACGCGAGTATTCTGCTCGAGGTCGATTAACTACGCGCTTTGCCCACCAACGCTGCACCACCCCGAACCGCTGCCCTGGAGATATGAATGAAGGCTGGAGTCAATCTGTTGAACTTCGGGCCGGCCGCGTCGCCGGAATCGCTGGCCCGTTGGACCGGTTTGGTCGAGAACCTCGGCTACCACCTGGCGATGGCGTGTGACCACGTAGCGGTCACAACGGACATACACAAACGTTATCCCGCGCCGTTGTACGATCCATTTGCCACGCTGTCATGGCTCGCCGGGAAGACGTCCAGGATAGAGCTCGGCACAACGGTCATCATCCTGCCGTACCGGGACCCGATTCTCACCGCTCGGATGGTCGCCAGCCTGGACCAGTTCAGCGGCGGCCGCTTCATATTTGGAGTCGGCGTGGGTTGGTCGACCCTTGAGTTTGAAGCACTCGGTTTGCCGTTCCACCGGCGGGGTGCGATGACGGATGAATACCTGGCCGCCATGAAAGAGTTGTGGTCGGAGGGCGCGGCCAGTTTCGGAGGCGAGTTCACATCGTTTCAAGAAGTCCTGACAGCGCCCTTGCCGGTCCAGAAACCACACCCGCCGATCTGGGTGGGGGGCGCGAGCGACGCCGCGATCATGCGGACCGTAATACACGGCGACGCCTGGCATCCCATGAACATGGATATGACCTGGCTCAGGGATTACGGGGTGCCGACCCTGAAACGTTTCGCAGACGAGGCCGGAAGGCCGGCTCCGGCGTTCTCACCGCGCGTGAAATTGCACATCACCGATCGGGATCTGCCGGAAGACGGACGCAAACCGGGGATCGGCTCCTTGTCGCAGGTCCGTGACGACCTGGGAGCTTTCGCAGACATGGGCGCGGAGTATCTTTTGCTGGACACGTACATGGACGTTCCGGAGGACACGACGACGCATGAACCGGCATGGGCGATGCTGATGGCGGTGGCGGAATCGGTGCTGGACCTCGGAGCGGAGTCGCTGCGCTAAAGGGGCGTGTGGGTTACCCCGGCATGAGGGCGGAACAAGCTCGATCCCGACGAAAGTCACGTCCCTCTCCTCCAGCCGTTACTATCAACGGTCCATCACGCCGGTCGAGCGGAAGCCAGAACCGGAAGCTAAGTAACGAAAGGTCATCATGCGGGTAGTCCAGTTCGAGATCCCGGGCACAGGCAGGCGGGTCGGAGTTGTTGACGACCTCGACATCATCGATATCACGGCTGAATCACCTTCGCTGACGTATATTTTTCAGGTATTCGATGCGGCGCAGAATTCGGGAGTTGGCTTTGAGCAGGTGCTGGAGGAAGCGGCGGACGCCAGCAGTTCACGGATCAACTACGCTCAAATTCTCGGCGCGGAGGTCGGCGGCGATGCGCCGTTCTTGCACGCCCCGGTGGACCACATCGATCCACATCGAGTCCTGATTTCCGGAACCGGGCTGACGCACACCGGCAGCATGGAATCACGCGACGCGATGCATGTCGAAGAGGACGAACCTGAGTCCGAGGAACCGGCCACAGACTCCGCAAAGATGTTCCAGATGGGGATCGAAGGCGGCAAACCGGAGCCCGGGACGCGCGGCGTATCGCCCGAGTGGTTTTACAAAGGAAACGGCACATTCCTGCGAGGCCCGGGTGAGCCGCTGGACATCCCGGCTTACGCCCTCGATGGCGGCGAAGAGCCGGAGATTGCGGCCTGCTACATCATCGATCGCGCCGGCACGCCGCGCCGTCTCGGGTTCACGCTCGGCAATGAGTGGGCGGATCACGAGACGGAACGCATCAACTACCTTTATCTCGCTCCATCCAAGCTGCGTGTTTGCTCGATCGGCCCGGAACTCGTGACCGATTTCATGTTCGATGAACTGGAGTACGAGTGCACGACGACGAGGGGGGGTGAACCGATCTACCAGAGCGGCCCGATTTATTCCGGCGAGAAGTACATGTCGCACACGCTTGCCAACTGCGAGGACCATCACTTCAAGTACCCGGGCCATCGGGTGCCGGGCGATGTCCACGTGCACTACTTCGGCACGAGCAAGATCAGCTACACCGAACGGAGTTGGAAGTATCAAGAGGGTGATGAGGTGACTATCTACTCCGCCGGTTTCAGCGCGCCTCTGCGTAATCCGATAGTCGCCTCGGACGCGGACGCCGGGTCCGTTATCGAGGTTAAGAGGGCGTAGGGGCAAGTACCCTCGGGGCGGGTTTAGCTATTCGTGTGTACCGGGCAGTAGAGTCGCGTCCCATCTTGAGGAGAGATATGGACAGCTATGGACATCTGGAAGTATTACGCCGTCACGCACGCTGACCACCTGGTCTGCAACCCGACATCTGAGACCAAAATAGACGAACTTGTAAACCTGCTCCCGCTCCAGTCCGGCGCACGTGTGCTCGATATCGCCTGCGGCAAGGCGGAGATATTGATTCGAATCGTCGACAGTCACGGTGCGTCCGGCGTTGGCGTGGACATATCGCCCTACGAAACGGATGTCGCCCGGCAACGGGTTGCTGAACACCGACTGGAAGACAGAGTCAAAATCGTCCAGATGGGCGGAGCAGATTACGACGCTGCGGCCGGGTCTTTCGATCTGACGATGTGCATCGGTGCGACATGGGTGTGGGATGGATACCTCGGGACCATCGAGGCGCTGAAGAAGATCGTCAACCCGGGTGGATTGATAGCCATCGGTGAGCCTTTCAAGATGCGGGAGCCGTCGGCCGAATACGAAAACGCCGATCCGGGGCTTGTGGCCAATCTTGTCACCCACGCGGAGAACGTGGCGATTGCCGTGAACGCAGGGCTGACGCCGCTTTACGCGATCGCAAGCAATCAGGACGACTGGGACCGTTATGAAGGTCTCCAGTGGCGAGCGGGGGAGGCCTACGCCATCGAGAATCCGGACGACCCCGACCTGCCCGAACTGCTTGAGAGGATTCGGGAAAACCGGACGGTGTATCTCCGTCACGCCCGGGACACGCTGAACTGGGCGATCTACCTGTTCCGCGCGCCGGGATAGAAGGACACCGGGTGTCACGTGCAAAAACGCCGTAGGGACGGGACTCGGCCACCCGCGGGCGTATGGCAATACGCGCCTACGTGTATTTCAAGAACCCCAGCACGAGTGCGTCACCCGGCGCCCGTCCCAACCCACCCTGAGGCTCTTGAAGGGTCCGCAGCGCGAAAACATTCGTGTCCTACCAGGGCATCGTCCGACCTGTGTATTTCCGGCCGTAATCTGCGCCCGCCTCACTCACCCCGACGTCCATGACGCCCTCGTCGATCAACTTCTTTGTCTGCTCTTCGACCGTCATATCGGTGTCGCGCCAGCCTGAGCGGAATCGGACATTATTGCGCTTGTACGCCGCCATGATCCGCTCCCGGGCCACCGTCATCTCGGGCGGGTATGGTGGGTCGTGCGAATCCGGGTAGCCGTGTGACATGCCCTGGTCGCCGGGTCCCCATTCGCCGTAGGTCACGCCGGGGACGGCAGCGATGTCGTCGGCGTTGGCCGTGCCTTCCTTGTCCTCGATCTTGAGGCCGGTGATCAGCTCGCCCTCCGGGTTCAGTGGCCAGGGATCAGCGATCTTCGTGTAGGTTACCGGGTCGACGCCCCAGATCTCCGCCGGGACCATTTGTCCGCCCGCGCCGCGCTGGCCCTGGTGGAGCCGACCGTCCGAAACGCCGGTCTGCTGGAACGGGTAGCGGCATGCCTCGACGAAGGCCTGGGTCGCATCGGCCTGTCGAACGTGGGTGTTGAGGATTCCGTGTGCGCCGGTCGATAGCACGGCCCTGATCTGCCAGGCGTTGGCGTCGACCTCTTCTTTTGTCCGCGCGTTGGCCGGGACGGTGCAGATCACGGTGGGGGTGCGGTGGCCGGACGGCGTTGGCCCGCCATCGACCAGGCCGCGCATGAATGCCTGTAGACCGATCAGGTCAAACGGGGCGTTCTCGAAGTCGATCTCAAGATAGTCGGCCCATGTCTGGGATTGCTTGACGCCGTTGTCGTACGACAGTTCGCCGGCTCCGACGTGATATATCGGCTGTCCGGCGTCCCAGAGTTCGATGACTTTGTTGATGCGAGGCATTGGTGTCCTTCCAGGGTGTCGCTGATTGCGGCATGCATGGTACCCGTGAATTGGTGGGCGATGGGCGTGAGTGCGACACGTTTGTCTACCCGCCGGATGCTGCCTCCGCAAACGTCTTCGCCAGCAGATCGGCATCCTCCGTAGTGAACGCCATAACCTGGAACCACAGGGAGGCGTCGGGTTCTCCCCAGTTGATGACGTGGATAGTCCGGGCGTCTTGTGCGTCGTTCTCCGGAGCGGTGAATCGAAGCCATAGAATGCCGTCGCCGATGCCGATCGCCGACCCCGTGAAATATGGCGATAGCAGGCGGGAGATAAGCCCGTCTGACACCTTCCACTTACCACCGTAATCGGGGTCCGAGAAGTCGCCGGCCTCGATCACGAAGCGTCGATCCCCGGCGTCGTCCAGGTAAAAGACCTCCTGCCCCGAGCCGTCCTCGCGTTTCGCTCCGTCCAGCGTTTCCGGGAGTCGGGCTATCACCGCAAGATAGGCGGATCGGATGGACGGCCACGGTACGCCGGAGAGATCAACGGGCGCTTCAGCCTGCGGCACCGAGGGGAAGATCGAACGGGCGATCGCGCGCAGGGTGGAGAACTCGTTGTAACCGCACTCCCAGAGACCTTCTGTATCAGCCAGCCTCGCGGTCACCAGCGGGCTATCGTCCAGGGCGGATTCCGCCCATGACTGCAGGACGCCGCCAAGTTCGTCGCCCTGGAAGGTCTCCTCCAGGCAGTCGCGCTCTTCTTCCGACTGGTGCGCGAGGTAGATCTCGGTGTCTGCCGTGATCCCGTTCCGGGGGTCGCTGCTTGCGCTGTCGCTGTCGCCATCTCCTGTGCCGCATGCGGTTATGGCGGTTACAAGGAAGATCGCGCTAGACACGCCGACCGCTACCGATTTCCAGCATGTACGTGATTCCCGGTGATCACCGGATCGTTGTGGTCGCGCATCGAGAAGTGTCATGTGGCGGAAGGATCAATCTGCGGGTCACAGGGCCGGGCGACTGCGACAAGCGCGACAGCCAGCGGCGTGGTTCGATCCTACCGCCGTCCGGGAAAGGAAGTCGTGAAACCCGCGTGAGGCAAGCACCCCGTTCGCCGGGAGAGAGAGAATGTTTCGGTCCGGATCTCGTCCTGCGGGTGACGGCAGCCTTTGCCCCGTTCTCTTCGCGGGTGCCTGCCGAAGTTGAGGAGGTGTGACTGTCCGTGAGGGTTAGCGCGAGTGCTTGTTCCCGCTATCCGGTCCTTCGAGAGCCTCGGGACACTGTCTCGATTGCCCTCTCCCCGGGAAGGAGAGCGTCCGGGTGTGGGTCGCGTCCGGCGTATGCTTTGTGAAATTCCCAGCACCGACCCTGCATCCCCGAGGAGCCTGCGTTGACGACCGCCGACAAGCCACTTGCCGCTATCTGGAACGGCGCCGGGTCGTTCGACCTCATCGACCAGTCCGTCCCCGAGCCGGGACCGGGCGACGTCGTGTTGGAGGTCGGGTCGGCGGGCATCTGCGGCTCCGACCTGTTCTTTCTCGGCGTCCGGAACGAGCTCGATCCTGTCCCGGTCGGCCACGAGGTCGCGGGCAGCGTGATCGCAACAGGGGCTGATGTCCGGGGTCTTGGCGAGGGTGACCGCGTGGCCGTCGAGATGGTGGGGCTATCGCGTGCCTGCATGTCCTGCTGGTTCTGCCGGCGGGGCGAGTACGTCAAGTGCACCGATAAACAGGAGCGGCGCGGTGGCGGATTCGCCTCCTACATGTGCGTCCCGGCCCACGCCTGCTTCAAGCTGCCGGATGGCCTGACGTGGGAGCAGGCCGCGCTGGTCGAGCCGCTCGCCGTGTCGGTGCATGCCGTCCGGCTGTCCGAGGCGCGCTCCTACGAGACCGCCGTGGTTCTGGGAGCGGGGAGCATCGGGCTGACCTGCGTGGCGGCGCTTTCGGCGATGGGCGTTCGAGACATTCTCGTGACCGCCCGGCATTCGCATCAGGCGGATATGGCGCGTCGACTCGGCGCTTCCCGGGTGGTGCAGGCGGAGCCGGAAGAAGGCTGGCTGGCGGCTTCGGAGGGTGCGACCGGACGGGGCGCAGACACGGCGGTTCCCGAGGGCGGGAGTCCGCTGCTGGATCTTGTGCACGAGCGAACCGAGGGGCGGGGCGCTGACGTGGTGTTCGAGTGTGTGGGCGGGACGTCCGGGGCGTCACTGGCGCAGGCGATTTTTACGACCCGAAAGTCGGGCCGCATCGTCAGCGTGGGCGGACAGAAGAACCCGATCCCGTTCAGCACGGTCGGAATGTTGCAGCGGGAGCTTCGACTGATCATGTCGCACTGCTACGCCGTGATCGACGGCAGGCACGACTACGAGGTGTCGATCGAGATCCTTGAGTCGGGAACCCCGCCGGTCGTCGACCTCGTGACGCACAGGTACGGGCTGTCGGAGATCAACGAGGCCTTCGCGCTGGCCGGAGATAAGACAACCGGCAGCCTGAAGGTCCAGCTGATCAGCGCCGCGGGCTGACCCGGCGTACACGCGTCCTGAGGCCCTCGAAGGACCGACAGCGGAAGGGCGGGCTCCCGGCCCTCTACCGTCGAGGAGGGGGGCGGTTGGAGCCACCCGCCCGCTTCTTGATTCTGCGGGTCGTCAATAGTGCGCCCGTCGTGTTCGACGCGACGAAATGGCAATTAACCCGGTAACTACCGCGCTTCCCATCTCGCTTATCCCCGGTGAATACTGGAACCCGCGCTCGGCCCCCGCTCGCATCCGTCTCTATAGCGCCTGGATACGCGCAACATGTCCTTCGAGAGCACGCTTTTCATAGACCTCGTGATCGCCATCGTTGCGGCATTCGCCGGTGGCCTGCTGGCGCAGGCGTTGCGTCTGCCGTTGCTGCTCGGCTACCTCGCCGCCGGGGTGATCGTCGGCCCCCACCTCGTCGGGGTAGTCACCACCGTGGACGAAGTGCGCGAACTTGCCGAATTCGGGGTCGTGCTCCTTCTCTTCGCGGTTGGCGTGGAAATCTCGTTGCGAGACCTCCGGAAATTCGGCCGATCAGTGATCGCAATCGGCTTCGGCCAGGTCGCGATCACGATCGTCGCGGGCGCCGGGGTCGGCGCCCTGCTCGGTTGGAGCTGGGAGCAGTCACTGATCCTCGGGCTGGTCGTGTCGCTCAGCAGTACGATGGTCGTGCTAAAAGCGCTGGTCGACCGTGACGAACTGCGCAGCTTTCATGGCCGGCTTTTGACCGGCGTGATGCTTGTCCAGGACCTTGCGTTCGTGGCGATGATCGCCGTGATCCCCGCGCTGTCCGACGGGGGCGACTTCTCCGTCCGGGAGCTGTTCGAGGGACTGCTCAAGGCGTTCGGTGTGATGGCGGCCATGCTCCTCCTCGGCCCGCGGCTGTTCCCGTTGGTGCTTCGGAGAATAGCGATCGTTGGACACCAGGAGCTGTTCCTCCTGAGCCTCATGACGATCACCTTTGGCGTCGCGGTGATCACGCAGGAACTCGGGCTGTCTGCCGCCGTCGGAGCGTTCCTGGCGGGGCTGGCGCTCAGTGAGTCCGATTTCGGGCACCGGGCGATGTCCGAGACTGTCCCGTTGAGACATGTCTTCGGCGCATTATTTTTCGTCTCCCTGGGAATGTTCGCCGATCCCGGCGCCGTCGCAGACGACCCTGTGACATTGCTGGCCATCATCGGCGCCGTCATCGGCGTCAAGTTCGTGATCGGTGCCGGGATTACCTGGTTCACCGGGCACATGCCCCACGTAGCCGTGATGGTCGGCCTCGGCCTCGTGCAGATCGGGGAGTTCAGTTTCGTGCTCGCTGACCAGGCGGCCCGGCTCGACATCGTGGGGGAAGAGTTCCTGTCGGTCACGGTGATGGCGGCGGTAATCACTATGGCGCTGACGCCTGCCGTGCTGACCACGGGGTCGCGGGCGCTCGATGCCCTGGGACGGCCGTTTCCATCGCTGCGGCCGTACCGGCCGATATCCGAAGAGGAACAGGCGCGCCTGCGCGGCATGGAGAGCCACGCCATCCTGGCGGGGTTGGGCAGGGTCGGCTCCATGGTTGCGGGGTCGTTCCACGACCAGGGGATTCCGTTCGTGGGGATCGACATCGACCCGCGGATCGTCGACCGATGGCAGGAGATGGACTGCGACATGATCATCGGGTCGAGCAGCAGTCCCGACGTGCTGGCCGCGGCACGGGTCAAGGATGCCCGGCTGCTCGTCGTGGCGACCGGTGACGTCGCGGCGGCCTCGGTGACCGTCGAACGAGCGCGGGAGATGAACCCGGCGCTGGACATCGTGGTGAGGGCGCACTGGCAAGAGGATGGCGAACGGCTGAAGAGTCTCGGAGTAGACGAGGTCGTGTGGCCGGAGAACGAGGCCGGTCTGGAGATCATCCGTCACTCGTTGCTGCGATTCCAGGGCGTGCCGCGCGAGGTTGAGCAGATCGTGGAAGAGCTGCGCGAAGAGGCGATAGCGACCCATGACGCCGAAGAGGACGCGCTCGACGACCTTACGTAGGGCGGATAGGGGCGGAGCCTTGGAGTTTCTCAAAGGGCGAGCGATTCACCGGGAGTTCAACCCACACCCAGACCCTCTCCCTCCCAGGGAGAGGGCTTCCCATTGCCTCCTCCCCGGGAGGGAGGAGGTTGGAGGTGGGTCGCGTCGGAGGTACACCCACCCCGAGGCTCTCGAAGGGTCCCGTGTAACCAGTCATCCCGACTGAAACGGAGGGATCTGCACCGCCACGGGGTTGGTAAAAATCTCCTTCGACGGGCTCAGGACAGGCATTTGACTTGCGCCCAGGATGACGCGTATCTCAAACCCGCCCCGAGGCTCTCGAAGGGTCCCGCGGAAATGTGTGCTCCCTCTCCCCGCCGCGGGAGAGGGCCGGGAGCCCACCCTTCCAGTTGCCGGAAGGGTGAGGGGGAGCCGTCGCTCAGACGGCCGCTGGCGTGACGTACTTTTCTTCCATCTTGTCGAGCATGCCGCGGCAGTGGCCGAGCATGAAGGCCCGGCGCTCGCCATCCATTGCCGAGAAGCAGGTGTCCATCATGCCGGGCATGGCGTCCTGCATCATCTGCTCGAACTGCTCCGGGGGCATCGACGCCATCATTTGAGGCATCATCTTGCCCATGCCGCCTTCGCCCATTCCGCCCATCATCTTCGGCATCATGCCCGCCATGCCTTCCGGCCCCATTTGATCCATCATGCCGGACATCCCCTGAAATAATTGGGGCATCATCGTGGCCATACCGTCCGGTCCCATCTTCTCCATCATGAGAGGCATCATCGTGCCCATCATGTCGGCCATGCCGTCCGGTCCCATCTTCTCCATCACCTGCGGCATCATGTCGCCCATCATCGCCTTCGTGGCTTCCGGGCTTTTGCGCGCCAGCATGAAGTTCATCATGCGTTGCTGGAGTCCCATGGTCGTCTCCTACACGGCAGCCGCAACTGTTATGAGCGCGAGGCTACTGCGGGCACGATGAGGAAGTCGTGAATTGGGGAGTTAGCGACGGGACGACCAGTAGGCATCATTGTTCGGGTTCATTTGATCTGAGCGGTTGTCTGCCGACGCCTCGTACGCGTCGCTGTTGGGATTCATAGAGTCTGAGCGGTCGTCGTTAGGCGACCGTCCGCCGCCGTCGTCGTAGTCCCAATCGGCATCACCAGTCGAACTCGACGCCGTTGGCTCAGTGGCTTCCCGGACCATGCGCGTGCCGTCGACGCCCTGGTAAGTCGTGTGGATCGCGATCTCGAACCTGGGGAATTGTCGTTGAAATGATTGCGAGAAACGTTGGCGTCGGGTGTCCGATTCCATTCGGTCCATTAACTCCCCGAGCATCATGTCGAAATGCTGCCTGAGTAGGTTCCGTACCGCGGGCATGTTGGTCTCTTTCCATGCCGCAAGGTTTTGTTGTCGCTCGTCAGAGTTGTCCACCAGTACCGCATCGAGCAACGATTCGGCAGCCCGTAACTCATCATCGGTCGGCGCGATTTTGAACCTGCTTGAACTCATATCAACACCCCATCCGTTCAGTTATGCGATGGCGTGATGATATACGGGTCGGTCAAGAGAGCGCGAACCCACGCTGAGGTTCTCGAAGCGTCAAATCAAACACCAACCGTTCCGCGGGACAGCCCGCCCTTCGAGCGCGTCAGGGTGGGTGCTGCGCAGGGCGCTCAAATACGCCGATCGAGGTTGGTTGGCCTTTGCTCCCTCTCCCCTGGCGGGAGAGGGCTGGGGTGAGGGGGAATTACGTTGTCTTGTCAAACTGCACCGTTGGTACAGACGAGCCTGGATCACCCTCACCTTTGATTCCTCTCCCGTCGAGGGAGAGGGGGCGAATTCGGTCGCCGCTTCTCACACCAGTGGGACGTGCTGGTGTAACAACTTGCTCCTTCTCCCCTGGCGGGAGAAGGTTGGGATGAGGGGGAATTACGTTGTCTTGTCAAACTGCACCGTTGGTACAGACGAGCCTGGATCACCCTCACCTTTGATTCCTCTCCCGTCGAGGGAGAGGGGGTAGGTCATCTTGCTTCGTTGAGGCCGATGGGGGGAGGCTAGGTACCCTCCTCCACACTACCCACCGGGTCCATGGACCTGTCCCGATTTGTGGATCGGGACGATGTGTTTGATGTGAAGCCTGAACCTTCCGGCGTTGGCCAGAAGGCTTGTCCTGAACTCGATCCAGGGACAGGAAACCTCGAAGGTCGAGCGGCCCACTGCTAGCAAGCGGGAAACAAGCAAACCCTGGACTGAGATCCAGAGCCTGTCCCGAACTTGATTCGGGAAACCCCAGAGCCTGCCCCGGACCTGAGTCCGAAGCACCCCACATCTAACCCTCATCGTCCCCCGCAACCACCAAATCGGTCAATGGGCGGATGTCACCATGAGAATGGTGCTGATATTCGGGCTAGTTGAAACCGAGAATGTTCCGAAACATGAAGTTTATTGTGAGCCAAATCCACACGGCCTGCGGACTTGAGGCCGACAGGTTAGACTCCTTGCAATGTCCGGATAAAAGGACAGTTATCAAATGACACTTGTGCGGGGGATCGGAACATGGCTGCAGAACACACTGAACCGTCCCGAATTGAACTTGGAGGACTGGCCTCAGACGGTTATGAACTCATTGGCCGGTTGGAGGTCGGCGCTGAGACCCACGTCATTTGGTGTTCGGATTCAAATCGACCCCGTTACGTATTGGATAAAGAGGTGGTGGACGATCGGGGTGCCGTTTACATCCGACTATCGACCGGAGCGACGCCCGATCAAATTGTAAAAGCGCACGGCGCCATCTTGAAAGAACAACTCGCCCGGTAAAGAGGCCGGAATACGAGTTTACGAATTGATCTGACAGGGGAAAGATTGAGGTGACGTAGATGACTACGGATCATGCGTACGAGCCCAGCGAATTGGAAGATCAAGTATTGCAAAGGTACTGGACGATCTGGCGGCTAGTCCATTGTTTACCGATGAAGATGTATCGCAATTCGGCCGATTGCTCGGAAACGCTGAAACACCGGACATCAACCAATTGGGGGCAGCACTAGAGCAGGGGACGGTGGGTGATGAAGATCCTGTCACTGATCATAAATAATGTCAGGGGGATCAGGGAACTCGAGCTCGTTCCAGCCGGTAACAATTTGATCGTATGGGGGCCTAACGGGTCTGGGAAGAGCGGGGTGATCGATGCGATCGAGTTCCTCTTTTCAGGCCGAATATCTCGCCTCGTGGGTGAAGGCACGCGGGGCATAACGCTTCTCAACCATGGTCGCCACATCGACGTGGACCGGAATTTGGTGAATGTAGAAGCAGAAGTGGAAGTAGACGGAATTTCAAACACGGTCACCGTATCCAGATCGATGGAGCACCCGGGCGAATTCAATTGCCCGGATTCTGCGCGTCCGTACTTGGCTGAAGCAATTCGAATGGCTTCGCGTGGGCAAATGTGTCTCACACGTCGCGCCATTCTGGAGTTTATCGTTGCCGAGAGCGGGACGCGGGCAGACCGCCTACAGACGCTGATGAACATTGGGAATCTGGAGAGACTCCGGCGCGTACTCGGGACCGCCAACCAACAAGCGATAGCCAATTATCGTGTCGCGGTGGGTGTCAGGGATTCGCATACCGATGTATTGATGCGTTTGTTACCAGAAGATGAAATCGAAGAGGAAGAGGATGCCTTACTCGTCTTCATCAATCGGCAACGCACTGAGCTGGGTGCATCGCATTTGGAGAACTTGGACGGAGGATCCGCTCGATCTCAAGTCCCACCTCCTGCGGGGCACGAGCGGCAGTCTGTCTTCAGCACAGTTGTGTTTCGGTCGGCGACCGAAACACTTCTGGCCCTTGTAAATGCCGAGCAACGCGCGCGCCGCTTGGAAGCTAGAACAGCTCTGGCCGCCCACTTCGCTTCGTTGGAACAAGATCCGGGGCTTGCTGCAGCACGGGACAGCTATGTGGTTCTCCGGGGCGGACTTAGCTTGATTCACGAGGACACTACCGTTTGTCCGTTGTGCGACTCCGTTTGGGGGCCGGGCGAACTACTTGCACATGTGAGGAACAAACACGATCAGGCAGTAGAAGGCCGACGGGTCGAAGGGCTGATATCTGCTGCAACGGCGACTCTGTCAGAAGATACCGTAAAAGCTAAAGAATCCCTGCTCGCCGCGTTGGCCGAAATCGCAAAAGCAGAGGAGACCGCGTTTGCGAACTCTGACCGAATCCTGCTTTCTGAGTGGTTAGCTCGTCTCATAGATGATGAAACATCTCTTCAAGATAGAGCTCGGATCATCGAGTTATGTTCCGAGGCAACAGCGGGTGTCGATACTGTCAGTTCTCCGCCCGATACATTGGAATTGCTGGAGCGGGTGAAATCCGCGTCCGTGGTTGTTGGTGATTCAATCGACCCGAAATTATCCGCATGGGACACGCTGGGGAGAATCGAAAACGCCCAGATCGAGATAGTCAATGCCGGTACAGTAGTACAAGAAAAACTCCGAGTACAACAACGAGCGACATATTTGTTGGGGTCATATCTTTCCAACAGAGATTCTGTACTCGAAGCGCTTTGGTCTGATATTGCTGTCCGGTTCTCGGAGCTGTATTGCTATTTGCATCCTGAAGAGACAGACACGTTTGCAGCGGCGATTGATCATGAGGACGCTGGCATCATCATAGGAGTCGATTTTTTCGGCAGAGGGAGCCATCCTCCCCAGGCACTCCACAGTGAAGGGCATCAAGACAGTATGGGATTATGCCTGTTTTTGGCGCTTCAGGAGCAATTGGATCCTGCGGGTTCGGCATTGTGCGTACTTGATGATGTCGTCATGTCTGTCGATTCGGGCCATCGCCGTTTGATATGCGGAATGATTCGTGAGAAATATCCAGACAAACAGTTCATCATCACAACTCACGACCGGAATTGGATGCAACAAATGAAGCAACGACAAGTTGCTTCACCAGACAATATTGTCAGATTCACGTCTTGGTCGCCTGAAGCCGGCCCCGTCGTGCACTTAGAAACCGATCACTGGGGCCAAATATATCGGCAGATCGAGGATGAGAATATTGAATCAGCGGCATCTACTCTCAGAGAGGATCTGAGGATTTCTTCGAGACCGTCTGTGATTCGATGGCTGCGCCAGTTCGGTACACGGCGACAGGTCTATGGCAACTCGATGATTGGTTGCCGGCGGCCATCGCACAACTCAAGGAAACTTACGCGACGGCGAAACGCATCGCGGTCGCGAATAGGGATCAAGAACTTGTCGAAACATTGGCTACGTTGGAGCAACGGCGCAAAGATTTGGTGGGTGACCTATTCCAAGATCAATGGGCGATCAACGCTCATGTACATTTCAACGACTGGGCGCAACTGAGTTCTTCAGAATTCCGACCGATTGCCGACGCAATATCCAAATTAGAACAACTGATCCGGTGCGATTCATGTCACGACATTCCTGCTGTGACGCCGCGGTCAAATCGCCCCGAAGTCTATTCCTGCGTTTGTGGAGACACAAGTTGGCGATTGAAAGCCTGAGTAATGTGGAGGAACATCAACTTGGTAGCGTACGCCGACAGATGTGATCGTCCTGTGATGCGAAACGGCCTACCCCGTAACCGCACCCTTGCTTGCTGGCTGCACTAGCTTGATGTACTTGCCGAGGGTGCCTCGCGTGTAGGCCGGTTCTCTTGGCGTCCACGCCTCTAACCGCCGCGACATCTCTTCTTCGCTGATCTTGAGGTTTAGCTCGAAGTTTTCGAGGTCTAGCTCGATTATGTCGCCGTCTTCTACGGCTGCTATCGGGCCGCCGACGTAGGCTTCGGGGCCGACGTGGGCGATCATGGAGCCGTGGGTTGCGCCGGAGAATCGGCCGTCGGTCATCAGGAAGACCTTCTCGTTCAGCCCCTGCCCGGCGATCATGCCGGTGACCTGGAGCATCTCCCGCATGCCGGGTCCGCCCTTCGGCCCCTCGTAGCGGATGACGATGAACTCGCCCTCCTTAACCGTCCGAGCATTAAGGGCGTCGATCAGCTCCTCTTCCTGCTCGAACACCCGCGCCGGTCCGGACCAACTCGCTCCGAACTGGTGGCCTGCGACCTTCAGGGTCGCACCCTCGGCTGCGAGATTGCCGTACAGGGTGACGAGGCCGCCGGTCTCGGAGAGCGGCTCGGTGATGGACGAGATGATCGGCTCCGGCTTGCCGTTCGCCGGGTAGATGTGCGTCTTGGAGTCGGTCACGACATCCGCCAGGTTCTCCTCGACCGTCTTGCCCGTCACCGTCATGGCGTCGCCGTGCAGGACACCCGCCTCCAGGAGCCGCTTCATCACCACCGGGATGCCGCCGGCGCGGTCGAGGTCAAACATCAGGTAGCGGCCGCCCGGCTTCATGTCGGCGAGCAGGGGGGTGCGCATCGAGATGTCGTGGATGTCCTTCAGGTCCAGCGGCACCCCCGCCTCGTTGGCGATCGCCGGGAGGTGGAGCGCCGTGTTGGTGGATCCGCCCATCGACACGACCAGCGAAACGGCGTTCTCGAAAGCCTTGCGCGTCATGATGTCGGAAGGCCGGATGTCCTCCCGGAGCAGGTGCATGACGGCCTCACCGGCGGCGCGGGACGAAGCGATCTTGCGCTGGTCGACCGCTGGCTCGGACGCTGCGCCGGGCAGCGATATGCCCATCGCCTCGCCGATGCTGGACATGGTGTTGGCGGTGAACATGCCGCCGCACGCGCCCGGGCCCGGGCAGGCGCGGATCTCCATGTTGTACAGCTCTTCGTCGTCGATCTGCCCGGCCTGGTGCTGGCCGACGGCCTCGAACATCGACTGTATCTGGATGTCCTCGCCCCGCCAGCTTCCCGGCAGGATCGAGCCGCCGTAAACGTAGACCGAGGGGATGTTGAGCCGGGCCATCGCCATCATCGCCCCGGGCTGCGACTTGTCGCAGGCGGCGACGGCGACGAGCCCGTCGAAGCGCTCGGCAAAGCAGACCGTCTCTATGGAGTCGGCGATGATCTCCCGGGAGACGAGGGAGCCTTTCATGCCCTCGGTGCCCATGGATATGGCGTCCGACACGGTGATGGTGCCGAACATGAAGGCGGTGCCCTCGGCAGCGGAGACGCCCTGTTTGACGGCCTCGGCAAGGGGGGCGATGCCGATGTTGCAAGGGGTGACTTCGTTGTGGGTGGAGGCGACGCCGACGAATGGCTGGTCGATGTCTTTGTCGGATAGTCCCATGGCGCGCATCATGGAGCGGTGGGGGGCGCGGATGGCGCCCTCCGTGGTTTCCCATGAGCGCCATTTGCCGGGGGCGCGTTTGGACGCACGGGTGGCTGCGACGTTGGAGGTGGCGCCTGCGGGTCGGTCGGCGGTGGTCATGGGTATTTCTTTCTTCGCCCCGGTGGGGGCCCGGTTGGGCGATTATTTGCGGTGGTTGGTGGCCCTTCGAGGGCCTCAAGGCGCTTGTGGTTGATTTTCCGGTCTTGCCGGCGAGTGTAAGGCGGGTAGTCGGCCGCCCCTACGGTGTTTCTATTTGCTGGCTGTGTGTTCGGCAACGTAGGGTACGGCTGGAGTGGGCAAGTAGACAAACGACGTGTGGATGTTTTTGAGCCTCTTCCCCGGGAGGGAGGAGGTCTGGAGGTGGGTCGTGATGCAGGCTCTCGTTTGTATGTAACCACCCGCCGCCCCCTCCTACATTAGGAGGGGGCGGCGGAGAACGAGCGATCGCGCTATGCGGGCGTGGCGGAGTGCTCGCCAGGGATCCTTCACTCCGGGCCCAGGATGACAGGATGTACGGTGCCGCGCTGTAGGGACGTATGGCAATACGCCTCGGCCAGTCCTTCGAGAGCCTCAGGCGGTGGGTGAGACGACTGTGAATCGGCCGCGCTGCCCACAATAAGCCCCCCGGTGGGGGGCGCGAGAAGGCCCCCGGATATGCGCGCCGGGGGCCTTCGGGTTCGCTGGCCGGCCGTATGTGCGGATCCCGCCAATCCCGGCCAGCGGGCATGTCTTGACCTGGTCCTCCCCTCAAGACAGATCGTCGCTTGTCCGTCGGGCTAGCTGGCGGTCGCTGGCTCCTGGGACGGGGCTTCCACGGCGCCGATCTGCGTCAGGAGGGTCAGCAGGTCGAAGTAGTGGTTGGTCCTTTTGATTTCGCCGTCCTCAGCGGTGGAGACCATGCATGACCGCACAGTGACCTGGTTGCCGGTGGGCGCGATCGGGCCTTCCGGGGTCTGCATGTCGCCGTCATGGGTGCCGCGCCACGTGATCTCCGCGATCGCGGTATTCCCCGACGACGTCATCGACTCGATCGATCCCACGACATCGGAGAAAGCGTCTTTCCAGCCCGATGCGGCGCCGACCGATTCATCCCGGCCCTCGAACCGCCGGTTTGTACCCGGCTCGTCGTAGATGGTGTCATCGGCGAGCACTGCGCCGAACGCCTCGAAATCGCCAACGTTGAACGCCTCGATGTTCGCCCTCAACAGTTCCTCTGCGCTCTGATTTGCCATGCTGTTCCCCCGGTTGCTCTGGTGCTCCTCCCGGCGTCGTACTCGCTTAATTGCGTATGCCGGTAGCTGAACGTAGTTGAATCTACGAGAACTGTCAAATCACTCTAGAAGAATGACGGATAACGCTAATAACGGGTATATGGATGCCCGTAATACCACCTATTCGCGAGCAGCACGCTCGCGGCGGGCTACGAGTTGGGGACGTGACGGAGTGCTGGCCGCGGATTCCTCGCGTGCGGGCCTGGAATGACAGATTGGTGTTGATGGCCGGAATCATCCGGCCGTTCGGCCCACACCCGTCCCCGGGATCAAGATGGGGATGAAGGATCCGCTAGCTCTTCTTCCAGGTGAACAGGTCGCTTGCCTGGTCGTGCAGGTAGTCGATCTCGTCCCAGCCGTGTTTGTCCGGCGCGGTAATTCCGTAAGGGGAGCGCAAGGTGTTGCTGGCGATAACGCCGCGGCGGACAAAGATCTCTTTTATGACGGCCAGGTTGTCGTGCAAGACCAGCGGCAGGATGCGCTCGTAAATAGCGCGCGCCGCTTTCTCCTCGCCTTCCTCCAGCAGATTCCAGATCCTGGAGTGGACATCGCCGTAGTGAGACGCCGGCATGTTCCCGGCCTCGCCACGCCGCCACTCATCGATCAGCATCCTCGCCCCGAAGCCGCCCATCACGCCGAGGATATCGTCGCCTGCGGCCTCGATGATGCGGGTGGCGGCCTGGAGCGGCTCGGCTCCTTCTTCCTTCACGTATGAGACGTTGGGGACATCATGGGCCAGCTTCGCCAGGGTGTGCGTTGGCATGGCGTAGGCGCCGCCGAAGTTCTGTACGAAGACCGGTAGATCGACAGCCGCGCCCAGTTCGTGGAAGAAGCGGACGACCTCTGATTCCGTGGTGGGCTTGGAGTGAGGTGGCATGGCGATCACGGCGTCGGCGCCGACGTCCTGCGCGTGTTTTGCGAGGCCGATCGAGTGGGCGTTGGCGATGCCGGTGACTCCGGCGACCACGGGGACCCGTCCGGCCACGACCCGGACGGTGGTCTCGACGATTTCGCGCCGCTCGTCATCGGTCAGCACCTGGAACTCGGACACCATCACCGGCATCACGACGCCGTGGCACCCGGACTCGACCGTGAAGTGGAGCACCGACTCAAGGCTCTTCCAGTCGATCGACTCATCTTCGTTAAACGGGGTCGGCGGGATTCCGTAGATGCCCCGATAGGGTGCGTCGGATTGCTGTGCGGTCAATTTGTGGGGTCTCCGGTGGTGCGCGTCGTGATTGTGCGAGCGGTGTTGAGGGCGGATGGTACGGCAGGTGACGTGCGTTGTCGCTGGCGGGCGGCTTCTCCCTCACCCTGACCCTCTCCCGCTGGGAGAGGGGACGAAGACGGCCCCCTCCTAATGTAGGAGGGGGTCTGGGGGTGGTTAACTTTCGGCGTCGCGCTCGCATCGCGACCCACCTCCAACCTCCTCCCTCCCAGAGAGGAGGCTACCGATCACCCCCTCCTGATTCAGGAGCGGGTTCGGGGGTGGTTATCTGGCGTGCGAACTGGTGCATAATCCGTGCCGAACTACTGGTCGGATTTGCCGACACCCCCTCACCCTGACCCTCTCCCGCGTTGGGGAGAGGGAACAAATGAAGCGACCTCATTCGAGTTTGGCAGAAAGCGGAGTCCAATGAAGATCACTGCCGTCAATCCCTGGCTGATAAGCGCGGACTGGGATCAGCGACCGGGCGGCGACCTGCCGCGGAACCCGACGACCCGGGAGTTCCTGTTCGTGCAGGTAGAGACGGACGAGGGGGTTACGGGTTGGGGCGAGATCACGCCGTTCCCGGGGCTGGTGGGCAACCGGGCGATGCACCGTTTCGTCAAAGAGATGTCGGCATTCGTGGTGGGCGAGGACGCCTCGGATATCGAGTACCTGTGGCACAAGATGTTCCGGCGGATGACCTATGTCGGGTCCCGGGGCGCGACGACGGCAGCGATCAGCGCCATCGACATCGCTCTCTGGGACATCAGGGGTAAGGAGCTGGGGCAGCCGATCTACAAGCTACTGGGCGGCGCGGTGCGCGACAGGATCGGGTTGTACTGTCACCCGCCGGAGCCGAAAGACCCGGTCAGCGCGGCGATCGACGCCAGGGAGATCGTGGACTCGGGTCACCGGGCGTTCAAGTTCGATCCTTTCATGCGCTCCCTGCCGGAGGGCAATGCCTGGTACATCGACGGCCAGATTTCGAAGCGCGGCGAGGAAGAGGCCGTGGAGATCACGGCAGCCATCCGCGAGGCGGCAGGCCCGGAGACGGAGCTTCTCATCGATGCCCACGCCATGTTCAACGTGCCAACAGCGGTTCGGCTGGCGCAGCGGCTGGAGCCGTTCGACATCCTGTGGTTCGAGGAGCCATGCCCGCCCGAGAGCTACCACGCGCTCAAGCAGGTGAAGGACCAGATCCCTCAGAAGATCTCGGTGGGGGAACGGCTTTACACCCGCTGGGAGTTCGTCCCGATCCTTGAGCAGGAGCTGGCGGACTACATCATGCCGGACGTGACCTGGACGGGCGGAATCTCCGAGCTGAAGAAGATCGCCAACCTGGCGGAGGCGTACTACGTGCCGCTCTCGCCGCACGACGCCGCAGGGCCGATCAACGTGATCGCCGGGGCGCACGTCTGCATGAATGTGCCCAACTTCTACAAGTTGGAGACCAACAAGTACGACCTGTCCAACTACAACCCCTTCATTGACAATCCGCTGGATATCCGTGAGGGCGACCTGTACGTCAGTGACCGGCCCGGGCTGGGAATGGAGCTTGACCTGGACTACCTGAGGGCGCACGCGCTGGAGGGGTACGGCGGGTAGGCCCCGTGGGGCAGTTATTTCGGGGGACGATGGAGTTTGGGGAACATCATCGCAAGGGCGGGTCGGTATCCGCCTTTACCGCCCGGGGGAAGGGCCGAACACCGGGCGGGGCCTAAAAATTCAGGCCGATTGTCTTTGACAGGTACTCCACCATCGGCGATACGCCGTAGCAGGCGTCTGTGTACTCGTCCAGGAAGTCCGGGGAGCAGATCTCCTCATCCGTGAAGTGCGACCAGGCGATGAAATCCTTGCGCTTGATCTCGTCGATCGCCGGGTGATCCGGGTCGAACCCGCGGGGTGGTCGGACCAACGACTCCCCGGTGACCTCCCATCGGCGTTCGAAGTCGTCCCCGGAGGTGGCATCACGCCAGCCAGACGGGCTTGCGGCGATAGCGCCGCGCACCTTCGCCAGCTCATCGCGTCCCGGTTTCCACATCCCCGCCGCTGCGCCTGAACGGCCGGGCTCGAGGTGGAGGTAGAAGCCCGGCGCGTGCGCATCACCGGCCCGCTCGTGCCGGAACTGGATGCCGGCATTCGTTTTGTATGGACTCTTGTCCTTCGAGAACCGCATGTCGCGATGGATTCGGAACATCGACCCGCCGACCGGTCTCGGGTCTGCATTGAAGAAGAAACTGATCCCGGAGAGGCGCGGCGCGAAGTCTGTGACGAACCTCAGGATGGGATCGCGCACGTTCCTCAGGTAGCGCTCACGTTGCTCCTTGAACCAGTCACGATCGTTGTTTAGCGCAAGCTCGCCGAAGAAATCGAAGAGGGCGGGTGTGAAGTGAGGTTCGCCTGACATATCGGCAGTGTAAACGTGCGGCCGGGGTATCGCCGAAATCTGTCATACAGGGGACAGTTTCTCAGGCGGAAACAGGCGATACTTGAAGTGAGCGGGCACATGAAGGACCAGGAACACCGGATCAATGAAAGCCATCGCCAAAACCGAGGCCGCTCCCGGCCTCTCGCTCGTCGATGTCCCGGTGCCCGAGGTCGGGATCAACGACGTCCTGATCCGTATCCAGAAGACCTCGATATGCGGCACCGACGTTCATATCTACGAGTGGAACGACTGGGCGAAGGAAACCATCAGGGTTCCGCAGACGATCGGTC
Organism: uncultured Dehalococcoidales bacterium; assembly: GCA_964474025.1. Lineage (GTDB taxonomy): Bacteria > Chloroflexota > Dehalococcoidia > Lucifugimonadales > Lucifugimonadaceae. The sequence goes on from CAYYRD010000003.1 coordinate 101,275, forward strand.
ATGAGTTTGCGGGGGTGGTGGAGGCGGTCGGCGTTGACGTCACGGACATCGCGGCCGGGGATCTCGTCTCCGGCGAAGGTCACATCGTGTGCGGTCACTGCCGAAACTGCCGGGCAGGCCGCCGACATCTTTGCAACGCACCGGACGCGGTTGGAGTGAACCGGGACGGTTCGTTTGCCGAGTTCCTGGTGATCCCGGCCGGAAACGTATGGCGTGTGGACCCGGCCATTTCGCCCGAAGTCCTGACGCTATTTGACCCGCTCGGGAACGCCATCCACGCCTCGCTGTCGTGGGACCTGCTTGGCGAGGACGTTTTGATCACCGGAGCCGGGCCCATAGGCATCATGTCGGTGCTGGTGGCGCGTCACGCCGGCGCACGAAACGTCGTTATCACGGACCTCAACCCGTATCGACTGGCGCTGGCCGAGGTGTGTGATGCCACGATCGCGCTGGATGTGACTGAAGGCACGATAGGCGGCGCGCAGTCAGAGCTTGGAATGATTGAGGGTTTCGATGTCGGACTGGAGATGTCCGGTAACCCGGTGGCCGTGAACGACATGGTGACCAACATGGCGCACGGCGGAAAGATATCGCTGCTGGGGATACAGAATCGTGACGCGGCTGTTGCGTGGGATGACGTGATCTTCAAGGGGCTGACGATCAAGGGCATCTATGGCCGGGAAATGTACGAGACCTGGTACAAGATGACGGCGTTGATCCAGAGCGGATTGGACATATCGCCGCTGATAACCCATCGCTTCCACTATACCGAGTACGAGAAGGCGTTTGAGGTCATGGCCTCGGGCGAATCCGGGAAGGTCGTCCTGAACTGGACGGAATCCGCCTAGCGGACCGCGTGCGAGCAGCGGCCGTTTCCCGGCGGTGGCGCAAACTACGTGCCAGGTTAAGCACTCAGGCACAGGTGGTTTGCTGTCCAGTATGACCTCCAGACAACCTGCCGGGCGGAAGCGTGTCAAAGCAGATGACGGGGACGAGCCCGGCGACGCCCTGAATAAGGCGGAGACTCAAGAGGCTCCGGCCCCGTTCGCGCATCCGAGCGAAGCAGACTTCGCCCGGATCCTCGACTTTTACGGGATGGACTGGGAATACGAGCCGCGATCGTTCGATCTGAGGTGGGACGGGGACCACGTGACCGAGCGGTTCAGGCCGGACTTTTACCTGCCTGAGATCGACCTGTACATAGAACTCACGACCTTGAGACAGAGCCTGGTCACGCGCAAGAACGGGAAAGTCCGCAGGCTCAAGGAACTTCATCCTGACATCAACGTCAGGTTGCTTTACCGGAAGGACTATCACCGGCTACTGAGTAACTACGGTCATGGTCCGCTGATACACGCCAGCGCTCCCTCCGTCGGCGACATTCTGTTCACGAGTGGGGAGATCGAGAGCAGGGTCGCGGAATTAGGCCGGGAAATCTCGGACGATTACCGCGGCGAAAGTCCCGTTCTGGTAGGTGTGCTGCGCGGCGTGATTCCTTTTATGGCGGACCTGTCCCGTCAGATCAGCCTTCCGCTTTCGATCGACATGATGTCGATCTCCTACTTCAACGGTGACGAGTCCAAAGTCAAAATCACGAAAGACCTGGATATCGATCTTTCCGGCCGACACGTAATCATGGTCGAAGACATCGTCGACACCGGCATGACGCTCAGGTATCTGCTCGGCTATTTGGAGCGCAAGCAACCGGCCAGCCTGGAAGTCTGTGCTCTCCTCGACAAGCGAGCACGGAGGCTTGCGGACACGCAGCTCAAATACGTGGGATTCGAGGTGCCTGACGAGTTCCTCGTCGGCTACGGCCTGGACTTCGATGAGGAGTATCGAAACCTGCCGTTCATCGGCGTCGTCCGGCCGGACATGGGCGATGCGGGAAGCCAGCCCAAAGAAAATGGCCCCAAGTAACCTTGATTACTAAACGGTCTACCTCTGCTTCCTGATTCTCAGGCTTGCGCCTTCGGCTCAGTCCACTCGGGCTTTGCGTTTTTGTCTCGATTACTTGGGACCTGAGTGTTTTTTAGCAGGCCGTCACGATACTGTCAACCCTTTACGCCACGCAATTTGCAATCGTGACAAAGTGAACGTTGTCGGTCCGCGATAGTCACGCGGTTGGCGTGGGTAGATCCGGAGGCAATCAGCCGGGTTGCGGGAGACCGAATCTTGACCTCCCTCACCACATCCCTATTTCCCTGGGAGAGGCGGCATGTGGAGGGTCCTACTTCGCGTCTATCTTCGCTGCGAAGGTCTGCACCACGATCTTGTCGTTCTTGACGACAAAGGTATCCGTGCCAATGGGGAAGTCGTACTTCTCGGACGATCCGCTCCACGCGACGTAGCCCACTTCGCCCTCGATCGACTGATTGATCAGGTTCAGGTCAGAGCCGGGCGGCAGAAGTTCAGTAACCAGTCCCGTGAACATCCCACGAAGAGCGTCCAGCCCGCGTACCGGACCATCCGGGGTAAGCAGAACGGACTCTTCCGTGAAGTCCTCGAGAATCGCGTCGACATCGCCGGCCATGATCGCCCCGAGATGATGGCCGGGTACTGACTCCGTGGACATTAATTTCCTCCCTGTTCGTTGTTGGACGCCCTGTGTCGTCTTGACGTGGACGAGATTCCGGCCGACGAAACCTGCCCGGACATCGCGGACCCGTGCGCCCTCACAGCCCGTAAGGTGCAGCGAACCCGGCAATCGATTCAACCCGGTGGATTCACGACGCATCTGGCGCGAGACTGCGCCGCGTCTGCCGTTACCTAACAGTGCAAGGAGCGTTTCAATGGCACAGCCCGGCTGGGGAGATATCTATGACGAACTCGGCGCGACTCCCGTAATCAACGCCATTGGATCGGTGACGTTGCTCGGCGGATCGCAGACATCCCCCACGGTTAGAGACGCCATGGAACGAGCAAACGGCGCTTACGTTCCGCTGGCGGAGCTGGAAGACAAAGCCGGCGGTCTGATCGCTGACATGCTGGGTGTTGAATCTGCCTACATAACCTCGGGCGCGGCCTCTGCGCTGGTTCTTTCCACCGCCGCCGCCATGGCGCGGGATAACGATGATTTCGTGGCGCAGCTTCCGGACACGACCGGGATGGCGAACGAGATCCTCATCCAGAAGAAGCAGCGCTATCACTACGACCGGACCCTGAACTTCGCCGGGGCGAAGCTGATCGAATACGGCACCGACGAGGGAACGTCCGAGGACGATCTCGAGGCCGCGATCAACGACAACACGGCAGCGCTTCATTACGTCGCCAACGAGAAGATCAAGGACCCGGCCGTACTCACCATCGAACAGGTCATTGCCATCGCGAAAAGTCACGACCTCCCGGTGATCGTGGACGCCGCAGGGCAGGTGTACCCGACGGAGAACATGGGCAAGTACGCCAAACTGGGCGCTGACATGGTGGCGTACGGTACCAAGTACATCGGAACCCCGCACTCGGCGGGCATGGTTGTGGGATCAAAGACCTGGATAAACCGCGTTCGCCTGAACAGCTTTATCTCTTTCGAAGAGCGACGTGTCCGGGGGATTGGCCGGCCGCAGAAGATCGACAGGCAGGAGATCGTCGGCGTGGCCGCTGCGGTGCGTGAGTGGCTGACGATGAACCACGAGGAACGCATCGCGAAACTGGACAGCAAGTTGACGCACATCGAGCGTGCCATAACAGGCATCACGGGAGTCACGATTGAAGCCGATCGCGACCCGACCGGCGCATCGGTGTTCAATCTTTTCCTGAGCATCGACGAGAGCGTCACAGGCGTGTCAGAAGACGAAGTGGTCGCCCGACTGAAAGACGGCGATCCGCCGATCTGGACTCGCGTGAACCCGTACTTCGGAGGTATGCAGGTCGGCATGGTCGGGCTGAACGACGGCGAGGAAAAGGTCGTCGCCGAGCGGCTTGCGGCAGCGCTCAACGGTTAAAGGTCCAATCCCCGTGCCCTGATCCTTCCGCGGAAGGATCAGGACCGGCAGGGAGGCCCCGCCCTTGCACAATGATCTAAATGAGAGGTCTCTACCGGCCGCCGTTTACTCCCGGTAGCGGTATCCGGCGCCTCGCGCCGTTTCGATCAGCCCGGCCCGATCCCCGAGCTTGCGCCGCAGCCCGAAAACTACTGTGTCGACGACATTGCTGGTCGCATCCCGCTCGTAGCCCCAGACATGTTCCAGGAGATCAGCACGGGAAACGGCTACTCCCGGATGATCATGCAGATAGCTCACGACACCGAACTCGAGTGGTGTGAGGTCCACACGCCGGTCCGCGAGCACCAGCTCTCTGGCTCCGGCGTCGAGCACGGCGCGTTCGTCTTCGTCGGCATCAATTCCTAGCTCAGCCGCGATGACCCGGGTTAGCCATCCCTCCACGGACCCGGGTCCCATGTCCAGGGAGACTGACTCATAGCGTCTGCCGTCGAGCGTCATAGTCCCCGGCGCGAAAGGCTGCAAGAAAAATGGTTCCGTTGCGGAAGGGTTCCACTGTGTAGCGGCGCCGTAGCAGTACCGCAGCGCGGGCCGTATCTCGATGTACTGCCTCTTCACTTCGAGGTACGCGGCGCCCATGGTCCCCGTCCCAAATGAATCGCCGAGATCCAGGTCTAGCCATCTGCGAAACAGCATGCCAGCGCCGCGATTTCGTTTGACGTGAAGGTCCTCCAACCAGGCGGCCGCGATCGGGTCGTACTTCGCAACACGGTCGTCGACATCCATCGAAGGCATGGCGACACATATACCCGCGATTTCGCCCTCCCTCCCGCGCACTATTTTGATGCTTGACGGGTTGAACTCCCACCACGCCATCAACGCTTGCGCGGCCTGTGGGCCATCGTGCTTTTCGACGATCGCTCGAAACGCAAGTTCGTCCTCGGACTCGGCGGGTTCGATAGACGACGGGTCGTGGCCGGAAGGGAAGAAGTTCTCTCTCAATGCCGGCGTCTCAAGCAGATACAGGAGATCGGCGGTGTAGCGCCACAGGTCGTTCGCCGGCGCGTGTTTCAGCTCGGTCCGCAATTCTCGCCAGGCCGCTACCTTGAGTTCCCGGTATCGCTCAGGGTCGGCCGCCTTCAGGGCTGTGGCGACCGAATCACGCACGCTGTCGTGTATCAACAGGCCGTCGCGAACGACCTCTACAAAAGAGAGGGATCGCAAGCGATCAAACGCGTCGCGGGGGGATCTGTGCGGCAGCATCGCTCGTAATAGCGGCTCGGTCGTCCGACGTACAACGCTTGAAGCTTCGAGCGCCTCGCGTGTAACGGCATCGCGGGCCTCATCGAGGAACTCTTTTGCCAGGTAATCGACGACGCTCTGAGCGGCGATGTCTTCCGGCCCGAGATCGCTTCGCGTCTCCTGGAGTCGGGCGGCCATTGTCAACGCAAGCGGGTGGCCTTTGGCTACGGCGTTCATGCGCGTGGCGGAGCGGCTGGACACGCCTAACTCTAAGAGCAGTGCGTGCGCGTCCGGCTCGTCCAGTGGATCGAGGCGGACCTGATGAAACTCGTCCCGCCACTCTGGCGTCGTCAGCCAGCGCGAACCCGGGGGTTCTCGGCTCGCCATGACCACGCGTACCGAATTATCCAGGTGCGGCAGAAAGTCCCGGCGCAGCCACGCGTCGAGGGCGCGAAACAACTCGTAAGTGTCGAGGGTGATCACAACCCGGCTCTCGATGCTCGAGAGGCGCGCCACAAGCGCATCCAGGTTTTCGCTGCTCCCGGCCGCTTCCGACGCGGCTCGGACAAAGCCGGTGGGTGTCGGCTCGATGGTTCGACAGTCCAGGCACAACACCGTCGCACCCGTGGCGCGCGCCCGTTCAGCGAACGCGGCCAGCAGGCGCGACTTACCGATCCCGGCTACACCGTGTACGAATGTGACGATCGGGCGATCTTCCTCGATGCCATCGAGGAGCACGGCCAACTCTGCGTCACGCCCGGTTATCGATGACCCGGTACGATTTTGCGTCATCCCTTTGAGCGCTATTGCCTTTCCCGACATCTCGCCTCCACGTGGTGCGAGCGGCAGGGTTAGACCATAGCGGTTTCTGGGAAACCGTGCGCAGTCCGGGTGGCGCCTTCGAACACGCCGAACGTATTCACGGTGAAATCGACGAACCGTCCGTCAGCCCCGAGACCCTGCCAGACATCGGAGGCCATGTAGGCGTCCAGAGAGGCCTGATCCTGGAACTTGTAGACGCCGCCGTAGGTTCCGGACTCCGGGTCGCTCAGGAACACCTTCTCGTACAGGCCCGGGATCTGGTCTTTGAACACTGGCGCGAACTGTTCAGCCACCTGGGCCATTTCGTCATGGCCTATCCCGCTCAACTTGAAACTAGCGATCAGTATCTGCATAACTTCCGACTCCTTTACCTGGGCAGAACTATGCAATGCGCGGGCGTGTGCTGAATTATGAGGAGATGAGGATTTGATTAGATTATTGGGATGAGCGAGATGGCGACACGTGGAGGTCATACAAAAAGAGGCGGCCCGGAAACCCGGACCGCCTCTCTTCTCGTTCGGTCGAAGACGCCGGCTACTTTGTGCGGACGTAGATGCAGTCGAACAATTTTGATAAATTCAGTACCCGGGCACTGGGAAGTCCGGCGGCGTCGCTCAGTTGCCCGGAAACGCCTCCGGCCGCAGTTCGGACAACTTGACTATCACGTCTGCCGGAACCCCGGCAGCGGTAGCCGCGTTTTGGACAGACTCAGCGTTGGGCGAGTCGTAGAGGCAGTACGTCTTCTTTCTGTCGGCCGTCTGGTATGAGTGAGACCGGTTGGCACCGCAGTCGGCGTTAACCGCTCCAACTGATCCCGCGATCTCCGGGGTGATTTCGATTCGTTCCGCGAAATTGCGTTCGATCAGAAACAATGTCATGGCTGTTCATCATGCGCTTTGCCGACTCTTCGGCCGGTGATATTCGCGGCAGCCTAGACGATTGAACGCCCGATGCGTGGCGCGTACATCCCCCGGCTCGGCCATTTACGGAAACGGCGTGTTTTCGTGACGCCCGCGGGACTGGCCAGATCAGGCCAGACCTCGTGTGCTGAGGGCTGATGTCACCGGTCCAGAGACCCTCGCGAGTCCCGAGGTTCCCGAAGGACGGTGACGTGCAGATACGATCGATGCCCGTGGGGATGGGGGCGAAGGTCCTGGGACGTACACGCATTCCCGCGATTTGAGTGTCTCGACCCGCCCTCTGATGATATCCAGAGACTGGTGGGGCAAGCCCGTCCCTGAACAAATGCCTAGGTGACGGGCCGCTGCCAACCGCCGAGCAGGTCGCGTGTGAGTTGCTCCATCACCCGGGACAGGTTGGCGTACGTGACGATCCCCACCATCGCGCCGGAGTCGTCCACGACGGGCAGCCGACTGACGCCGCGCTCAGCCATGACGCGCGCCGCATCCACACCTTCCATATCGACGCGTCCCGTGTGTACGGGGCTGCTCATGTGCCTGAATACCGGGCAATCGTGCGGGTCATGCCCGGCGCCAAGACAGCCGGATATCATGTCCCACGTTGTCAGGATTCCCTCGACGGCGTCTTCTCGCGTCACGACAAGGGACCCGACGCTGAGCTCGCGCATCCGGGCAGCCGCGTTCACGATCGATTGTTCTGAGCCGATCGTGTATACCGTGCTGGTCATCAGATCTCTGAGCTTCATTGCCTGACCTCCTGATCGGCACATGCGCGCCGGGTGGGCCTCACCTCCCCATTCTAGCGATGACCGTCAATCCCTTCTTGACCGACTTGAATCGCGGGTCTAGGTTCGGCGCCGGAGACAAAACCCGGAGTAGAAGAGAAACGCCATGCCAGTAGATCTCGTAATCAGCGCGGGACGCGTTATCGATCCCGTAAGCGGTTCAGATGCGCCGGGCTGGGTATCCGTGGCCGGCGGACTGATTTCGGCGGTCGGTGATGCTGTGGAGCCGACCCCGGAGTCACGCCAGCGTCTCGACTACCCGGACGGAATACTGCTGCCCGGGCTCGTGGATCTGCACGCTCATCCCGGGTTGGGCGACGGGCGATACGGGATAGACCCGGACGTCCACATGCTCGCCCGCGGTTCTACCACGGTGCTCTCGCAGGGCGATGCTGGAGCGCGCAACTGGGAGCGCTACAAGGAAGAGGTGATAGGAGGGCGCAGGACAAGAATCAGGATGGCGCTCCACCTGGGCCGTAACGGCGAGGTCAACCCGGAAGGGCCGTTCACGGAGATGGAGTTCGCCGACGTGGGCGAGTGCGTCGCCGCTATCGAGGGCGATGACTCCGGGGCGATATGGGGCATCACCGTCAACACCAGTCCCATGACATGCGGACCGTCCGACCCGCGCGAGATCCTGCGTCGTGCGCTGGAAGCGGCGGAGGCGACGGAGATGCCGCTGTTGTTCGGCCCGCGCCGCGCGCCCGGCTGGGCGCTGGAGGACCAGCTTCCGTTGCTAAGGGCCGGCGACGTGTTTACCTACTGCTCCGACCCGCGGGAGACGAGCCTGGTGAGGGATGGACGGGTGCGAGACTGCGCCAGGGAGGCCAGGGAACTCGGCATCATCTACGACCTCGGTCATGGGACGACCTCGATCAACTTCCCCGCAATAGAAGCGATGGTCGCAGAGGATTTCCTGCCGGACACGGTGTCGAGCGACGTGTACAGCGCGCACCTGGGCCTCAAACCGCGCCACGACCTGCCGCTGGTGATGTCGAAGGTTCGGGCCGCAGGGATGTCGGAGGAGGACATATGGCCTCGCGTCACCGTCAGGCCAGCAGAAATACTGGGGTTGGAGCATGAAATCGGAACGCTAACCCCCGGTTCTTGCGCCGACATATCGGTACTGCAGTGGGACGAGCGGCCTCATGTCCACACCGATTTTGAAGGAAACGACCGTTCAGGCGGGATTTACCGGCCGGTCGCCACGGTCCGCGCCGGCGAGGTGTTCGAACCGTCGGACTGACGGGATCGGTTCTTGCAACTCGGTTCCATCCCGTTGGGGGATCGGGACCACCGGGTATACAGTTACGGCCGGTGACCCGGGTCAATGTGACCATGCATCGCCGAGATTTCGACCGGACCGGGAGAAGCGCTTTGGATCTTGAACTCAACGGCAAAACGGCGATCGTGACCGGCGGCAGCCGCGGGATTGGCAAAGCCATCGCCCGGGAACTGGCTCTTGAAGGCGTGGACGTTGTTATTGCGTCACGCGGACAGCAAGCCCTTGATGCAACCGCCTCCGAGCTGGCGGCGGAAACCGGCCGACGCATCATTCCGATCACCGTGGATACGGGCGACGACGTTTCGGTGAAAGCGATGGTCGCGCAGGCCAACGAGGCACTGGGACATATCGACATCCTCGTGAATAACGCCGCCGTGCCCGGCGGCGGTTCGGCTCCGTCGCTCGCCGAGATCACCAAAGACCACCTGTGGGACGACATGAACGTCAAGGTGATGGGCTATTTACGGGCGGCGCAGGCGGTCGCTCCGCTGATGCAAGCGCAGGGTTGGGGGCGGATCATCAACATATCGGGAATGGCCGCCAGGAACGCAGGTTCAACGATCGGGAGCATGCGAAACGTGTCGGTTTCAGCGATGACAAAGAACCTGGCCAACCTGCTCGGACCGGACGGCATCAACGTGACCGTCGTTCACCCGGGCGCAACCAGAACAGAACGGACCGCCGACATCATTGCTGACCGGGCCGCAGCGGAGGGTGTGTCCGAGGAGGAGATCGAACAGCAGATGGCGAGCGGCAACTCCATCAAGCATTTTGTGGACGCAAGGGAGATCGCGTATGTCGTGACCTTCCTGGCGTCCCCGCGAGCCATCGCCATCAACGGCGACGCCATCGCCGCGGCCGGGGGCCTCGGAACCGCGATCCATTATTGATCGCCTGACGATCCCCGGAACACGAAGAAAGTGAGCCTTGATAAATGCGGATCGCGATAGGTGGAGATCACGCCGGATTCCCCATGAAAGGCCCGGTGGTGGAGTTACTACAGTCTTGGGGCCACGAGATCGTCGACCACGGGACGAACAGCACCGAGCCGGTCGATTTTCCGGATATCGCGCGCCTTGTTTGCGGCGATGTAAAAGCGGGCAGGGCGGAACGCGGGATCATGGTGTGCGGGACCGGGGTCGGCGCGGCTATCGCCGCCAACAAGATCCCGGGCATCCGGGCGTCGCTGAGCCACGACACCTACTCGGCGCACCAGGGTGTTGAGCACGATGACGTCAACGTGATCTGCCTGGGGGCGCAGATTATCGGGCTGAACCTGGCGGAGGAAATCCTTCGAGCCTTTCTCGATGCCAGGTTCAGCACGGAAGATCACTTCCGCAGGCGGGTGGAAAAGCTGGGTGAGCTGGAGCGGGACGCGGCGCGGGAGTTGGCGTGAGCGCGTTGGGCCGGATACTGGTGGGAATCCACGGGAAACAGCCGGAGCCACGAGTCGATATACGTGAAGGACTGATCAACGCCAGTTATCGCGGGACCGGGAGCGCGAGCAAGTAAGCGATGAGGTCATCGATCTCGGCATCGTTGAGATCTCCGGCCACGGAGTGTGTCTCGCCCGTGCGCAACACATCCCCGAGCGTGTGTGCACTCCCGTCATGCAGGTAAGGGGCGGTGAGCCAGAGACCGCGCAGGCTCGGAGTATCGAACTCGGTGCCACGGCCGTGCGAGTTCTTCTCCAGCGCTGGATCGCCCGTGCCGACATCGTGAATCATTCCATCGACGAAAATTCCCGGTAAATGGCATTCGGCGCATCCGAGCGCCTGGAATACCTTTGCTCCGGCGTTGAACATATCGGGGTTGGTTTCGTGCGGTGGCGGCGGAACTTCGAGTGAGTCCATGTAAGCGGCGAGCGCGTCAAGGTCGGCGGACAATCCGGCGAGGGGCGGGCCGAGCGAATCGAACACGTCGCCCTCCACGAGGCCGCTCCCGGCCTGGATGTTTCGAATCGTTAACTCTACGTCCGCCAGCTCGTCCAGGTCTCCGGACCAGTGGACCGGCAGCGTCTCGCCCACGCCGAGCAGCGACGGCGTATTGCGCGGTCCATCCGGGAACCCTAACCACGTCCGCTGGTCCGCGCCACCATCGAAATGACAGGTGGCGCATGCGATCCACCCGTCGGTAGAAAGCACCGGATCTGCCGCCGAGTTGAAGATCTGCTTGCCGAGCAGAATCTCCGGCTCGAGCGGGATCTCCGTGAGCTTAACGGTGTTGATCACGGCCGGCGATTCCGCGTCTATCACGCTCATCGTTCCGTCCAGGACGTTATCGACATAGGCTCGTTTGCCGTCAGGTGACAAGGCTATGCCGCGCGGATTGGCTCCGGCTGACAGGTTTGCAACGGCGCGATTTGTATCCAGGTCGATGACCGATACCCGGTCACTCCCTGCGTTCACGATGAAGGCGCGGGTCGCGTCAGGCGTGAGCGCCACAGCAAACGGCAGACTGACGGGGCGGTCCGCTGTGTCGAGGGTGATTCGATCTTTGTTGATCAGCAACTGTGTCTCAAGATCCACCACGTTCACGACCGGGAACACGGTGGAATCGAACACGAGCGCCGTGTTTCTGACATTGGAACGCGTCTGGGGCATGAACGCGAAGGCGCCGTCTGGCGATATCGCTACGAACTGCGACACGTTGTTGTCGGCGCCGGTCGATGCGGTCCAACCGATGCGAAACGCCGGGACTTCGATAGCCGTGATGTCACCGTCAAACATGTGTGTGACGAGCAACTGATCGCCGTCGCCAATCCCGGGATTCAAAGCCAGCCCCGCCGGAAACGGACCGACTCCTATCACCCCTGATGTATCGCCGGACGCGAGGTCGATCACCCTCACCGTGCCGGAGCCAAACTCCGTGAGATAGGCGAATATTCCATCGGTCACAACACCGTAAGGCATGGGGCCGACCGGCCAGCGAGCGACTTCCTTGAACGACGATAGATCGACCGCGGAAATGCTTGCCCCGGCGTAGTTGGCGACCACGGCATGGGCGCCTGAAGGGGTAACGGCGAGGGTCCTGGGATCATCCCCCACGGTTACCTCGGCGAGTAACTGCAGAGAACCGGCGTGTACTATCGACACCGAGTCGCTATCCGGGTTGACTGCCACGACCAGCCGCCCGTCCGGAGTCAGGGCCACAGCGGATGATGATTGCGGCCCGGAGAGCGGTGTCGTCGAGGTGGCGATGCCTGTTGACGGCGTGCTGGTGGGGGCGGCCGGTACTACAGTCCTCGTCGCGGAAGTGACTGATTCGGGCGTACTCGTCCTCGGTGTCGGCGTTTCGACGGGCGTGCCGGGCGCGCCCGGGGGTACAGATTCAGGAGAAGGCGTCGCGGTGGTCAAGGGTGTGACTTCGCCATCATCGCCGTCGCGGCCATTGCAGGCTCCGGAGAGCGAGAGGAGCACCGCCAGGGCGACCGCCGCCGTTATCGCGCGCGTTATTTTTCGCAATCTGGCGTAGCCCTCAGAGATCGCCCGGCGGTGGAGCGTCCGGTACGCGCGTCCCGTGTGTCGCCATGGAAGCCACCGCGGCGGACGGCATGCCATCAACGATCCCCTCGGCGTAGATCGTGATCGTGAGCGTGTCGTACAGCCCACCGCCGGTGCTTGAATTCGGCACACCGCCGGTGTCGAAGTTGCTGGCGAGCGCGTTCAATTCGCCGCCTTTTAGTTCCCAGGTGACCTGTCCGCCGGCGACGCTGACCTGCTCATCCACCAGGACGTTGCCCGGCATCGTGACGACCAGCCGCGCCGAATCGCCGTCCCATCCGGCCGGCAACCGTGTCGTGAACGTTGCGCGGCTGCTGTCCTCGAACCACTCTCCTGGCGGTATGTCTGAGAGATCGGTGACCAATGTGGACCGGTTGATTGTGTCATCGACAACCATGAAGTGGAATGTCCTGCCGTCGGGCGTCAGCAGGCCTCCCGTCGGGAACGGCGCCTGGACCGGTCCGGCGCTGGTCATGCCATCATGCGTGACCGTCAATTCGACGGTCCAGAGTCCGGGTTGATCGATGATGAAATCATCCGTCGGGTCGTAGAAGTAGCCGATGGCGTTGGCCCGTCCGCCCAGTTGCCGGCGTGTGCCGTCCGGAGCGATTACCGTGTACTCAACGAGGCTCGGCAGGGTCGGCATGATAGGCCCGGACATGCGGAATGTGTCGCCCGTTTCGAGCACAGCTCCGGGCCGGACCGCCATCGGCATCATGAACATGTCGACCTCTCGCCCATGGGTGGTGAATAACGGTCCGCCGTTCGGCCCTCCCGCTGCCCCCTGGTACGGTGGAAACAACCGTGAACCGAGTGGATCGTCGGCCAGCGTGTGAACCCACGAAGATCCGTAGATGGCGTAAATGCCCTCGCCGACAACCGGGTCCCTGATTACCGCGCCGCCATACAGGAACTTGAAGTCCCCCGGGAGGTCACCTTCGGGCCCGTTTCCGAGCTGGCCGTGGTACGAGTCCCCGAAGCGCCAGTAAGCGCCGCTCACATCATCGCCCAGGACTATCTCTCGAACCCGGACGCCCGGGCGCTGCGCGCTGCCGTAGACGTAGGACCAGAGGGACAGTTCGTCAGGGTGGGACCCGGGGAGTGAGCGGTCTTCGGGGCCGAGGACCAGGGGCACCTGGTCAGCCCGGAGAGCGACGTCCAGGGGCAAAGATTCGTTGACGCCGAAACTTTCTGTCACATTGCGGGCACGCTGGACGAGCGGATTGTTGTCGTCAAGGGACTGGACAGACAGGTGTGTGACCACCGCCTGTCCCGGCCCGGGCTCCGTGTCTCCCCACAGCACGTCGCCCGAGAAGTAGGGGAACTGCCAGTGGGCCGAGTCTTCGCTTATGAACACCTCCTCGAATGCCCACGGCGGCGCGAGTTCAGTCTGGCCGTCAGGCCCGCGCCTCCCGTGGGCGACGATCGGTGCGTTCGGCGTCGCCACCAGCCCCCCGAAACGCATGCGCCCGGCCCACAGACTTCCGTCTTCCAGTGCGTACCGGGTGTCGATGTCGACCAGGTACTCGCCGTCCCTGTTGAACCGGTAGCTCCCTCCGCCTCCATCCCACCATCCGTACGGGTTGGCCGTCCCCCGGAATGTTTCTTGATCGACGGCGCCATCGGCGGCGACGTGTGTCACCGTGTACGCGATGTCGGCGGGAACGCCCGGAAGGATGGTCACGGTCGGGGCGAGGCTGTCGCCGATTTCGAATGGCGTTGTTGGCAGCAGCGCGGTCTCGATCTCCAGATGGCTCGCGACCGTCAAGTCGAACGTTCCACAGATGCCATGCACGTTGCCCTGCGTATCGTTGACCCGCCCGTTCAGGGTGACAATATAGTCGCCGTCCGACGGGAAAGAATAGGCGAACGTATCGCCGTCACCCATGAGTTGCGGGATCTCCCGCAGGTCACCGCCACCCGGGTTGAGCGTGTCGTTCCAGGGGGTGCGTGGCGATTTGACTCCGTATCGGGTGAGCGGGGCCGGGCCGATCACGTCGACTCCGCCGTCCGGGCGCTGCACCGTGACCTTGAGAGAACTGCCGGAATCGGCGCCCAGATCCGGATTCAAAGCTGGCGCGCCGGGGAGTGCGCGGTCCACGACGTCCAGCATGGGTGCGAATGGATCGAGCCGGTACAGCCACTGGTCACCCAGCGGATCGAGGCGGGGAACGACCGGGTTGTGGCGGGAAGACGACCTGCCGGCGATGTCGAAGAGCCCGAGATCTTCGCGTGCGATCACGCCGCCGCGTGCGCCATCATCAACCTGGTCCGCGAGAAGGGTGGTCGTAAGCCGCATCGGGTTCGGGTCGCCTACGACGAGCGTCGCCAGGGTTGGCCGGTACTGGTTGTCGTCACGGGTGACGATATCGAAGGGTCGCAGGTTGGAGTCGGGGGCGAGAGCCTGGTCGCTGAGGCCCCAGAGATTTTCGGCCAGCAACCCGTAAGTGCCGTCTCTCATGTTTTCTGGGATCTCGATCTCCAGGTCAAAATCGGCGATCCAATGGCGACCATCGAAGCGGAATCGAATTTCTTGATATCCGACGTTTACTCGTCCCGGGGGGGGAACCATGGAGGGTTCGTTCTATCGGGAGACCGGTCGGCGTGAGGAAAGGCGATATGAACTTGCCCGCGCGACCAACCTGCCGCCCGCCGCCGTCGCCCAGCAGCGTTAATTGCAGTTCCAGTCCCTGGTCGCGTGGGCCAGCCGTCGGCCCAGCGAACACCGTGACGACACCCGAAATACGGGCCCTTCCGCCGGCGTTTACGCGGTCGGTTTCGAGCGTCCCGGCGACGGTGAATGGAGCGATGCCTTCCTCCCCGCAGCAGGGACGTGCCCCGGCGGAAAACGCGACACCGTCCGTGGCCCTCGTGACCGGGATCTGGATCAGGACCCCGGGCGCAATGACGTTCTCGGAGAAAGTCTGCCGGTCCTCGCGAATGAAGGTGTTGGTCGTGTCCTGTTTCACCAGTACGTGCGTACCCTGGACGGCGGCAACGTCGGTGGAGAAGGCGCCATCTATATCCGCGCGGAGCATGATGAAGTCGTTCAGCTCGATATTGCCGACGAGCACCTGGGAGTTGGGCGGCACGGCGCCGGCCGAGCCCGTGACCAGTGCTCGCTCGTCAACCGGATCGAAGGCGATATCAATAGCGCGCGTGTCCGGGGTGGCGAGCATGAACCGCGCCTCTCTCGCCCCGCCTTCCGGAACGAGTCGCCATTCCGGGTCCACCTCGGCGACCGCAGGGACCGGATCGCCCAACTCAAACAGGTCGACGGCTCGCCAGGTAGGGCCGCAACACTCTCCGGCCATCACCTGGGTCCGGACAACGGTGAGAGAACCGGGAGAGCCGAGGTCGCGCAGATCGATCCGCGCCTCGAAATCTGACCCGATGGCGAAGCTGGACCGCTTCAACGCGCCCAGGTCGGCCCAACCGTCCGAGATATCAGCCGCCCAACCGTACTCCCCGAGGGGTGACCAGCCGATGAATATCTCACGATCGCCGGATTCGACGTAGGTTTCGATCGAATCGAATTCCGCCGAGTATTCCCCCACTTCGGCGGCCAGGTACACGGCGTTTTCGTTGCGGAATGCGCGGACCGTACCGAGATCCGGGAACCCGGCTTCTGAATCATCACCCGGATCCACCGTGACTGTCGGCCTGTCCGCCCAGTCGGACGCGTCGCCATCGATGGATATCACCGTCTCGTTTGCCGGGACAGGGGGAGCGGACGGGGACTCGGACTGCTCAAGCGTCTCGTGATCGTCGTCAATCAAGCATGAGTAGACTCGCTCGTCGTTGCTCGCACGATCCGGCGTGGTCGTCGGGTCAGGAGTAAACCCATCAGCGATTGACGGACCCGGCGTGGCTGTCGGGTCAGGATTGATCCCATCGTCGATTGCTGGACCTGGCGTGACTGTTGAATCGGGGGTGAGCCCATTGGCGGGGATAGCGGTGGCGGTTGGAGCGGTCACTTCGTCGCCGACGAGTGGTGGCGGAGCGATGGGGGAGATACCGCCATCCGCCGGACGCTCGACATCACCGACGTCCGAGGGCGCCCGATCAGTGTGGTCTTGATTCAGGCCGGCACCGGAGTCCGGGCCGATACTGGAATCACCCGGTGTGTCCGGAGCGCTCTGGGCATCCGGGGCGTTCGGACGCGATCCGTCGTCGGACCCTCGTTCTTCAGATCCGCCCGAGCATGCCACTATCCCGGCCAGGAACAGCGTGAGGACGATGGTTAGCGTCGCTCTCAGGACACCCGAGCGGCGGGCGGGTCTGGCTGGACGGTCGTGACGGTCATGGACAGCCATACTTCGCAGGTTACAAGAGCGATCGGGGTTGGGAAACCGGGTAAGCACCAGACGGATTGCGCAACCCCCTGACTCTTCGCTCGTCAGTCGCCGTTATGCCCGGCGTCCCGAGAAACGCGTCGAGTGTTCGCGTGACCTGAGAGCCGGTACCCTGTGTCGACGCGCCCAGCGCGAGGCCAGGACCCGGTTCACGATGGACCGTCACAAATCGTCAGGAGTGCGTTCTATTGGCAACGAAAGCACGGATGGAATTTGGTTACAACCCGCCGGCGGGCGACCGCGGCCTTGAGAACATCGTGCCGCGTGACTACCTCGGCGACCTCCACCGATCGCTCGACGTCGCATCACAGGGGTTTTCATCGCTGTGGGTTTCCGATCACCTGAATTACGCCGACGAGTGGCGGGTCGAGTGCTGGACGCTTCTGACCTGGATCGCGGCCCGGTACCCCGGGCCGGCTCTTGGCACCATCGTCATGAGCAACTCGTTCAGGCCGCCGTCGATCCTGGCCAAGATGGCGGCCAGCCTGCACGAGATGTCGAGCGGTCGTTTCATCCTCGGGTATGGAGCGGGATGGCACGAGGGCGAGCACAGGGCGTACGGGCTTGCGTACCCTTCACCGCGACAGCGGATTGAGATGTTCGAAGAAGGCGTCCAGGTCATCAAGGCGATGTGGACGGAGTCACCGGCGTCGTTCTCAGGGACGCATTACACGATCGAGAATGCGTACAGCGAGCCCCGGCCTGATCCGCTTCCACCGCTGATGCTCGGCGGCGGCGGTGAACAGTTGACGCTGGGAGTGGTGGCGCGTCACGCCGACTGGTGGAACGATGTTTCCCGGAGTGTCGCGGTGCACCAGCGCAAGCTGGACGCTCTGCGCTGCCACTGTGAAGCTGCGGGGCGGGATTACGACTCGATACGAAAGACGCTGACACATCGCATATTCATCGACCGTGACAACGCGAAGGCACGTCGTCGCGGGGAAGAGTGGGCCGCGGGGGGCGACCAGCGAGCGATCGCCGGTGACCCGAGCGCCGTTATCGAACAGTTTGAGGAGCTGGCGGAGATGGGATTCGACCTGTGCGTCGCCACTTTCCCTGACTTCCAGTCTCTGGATGACATGAAGCTTTTCATGGACACGGTCGTTCCGGCGCTGGCGTAACTACCGGCACTCCCGGCGCCTTTGACTGGTTTCTCACACCTTTAACACCTTATTGCCCTCGTCCTCACGTCCCCATCAGGCGTCTTGGGGAACACTGTCGGAAGCCGAAGTCGCCGCCCGCCAGAGACGGCGACTCGGGCCTGTTTCGGCCGATCGCTGCCTACAGTTGGCGATCGGTATTCGCCGACAAACAGGAGGATCAGATGACCCCCCGGATTCTCGTTCCCGTGGACGGAACCGAACTGGCGGAACAGGTCATCTATCGCGTCGAGGCTGACGTCCTGGTGAAGCCCGGGGGTGCGGAGATCGTGATCTGTCACGTTAGAGTTCCGGGTGTGGATGAACGCGCACGCGGCGCGATGACCGGCAGGCTAATCAGGCAGGTGCTCACGGCGACCACTCGAGGAGTGCGTTGCAGGCTTGAACAGGTTGACGCAGACACGATCCCCGAAGGCATCTGTGAGATTGCTGAGCGCGAGCAAATTGATCTGATAGCGATGTATACGGACTCGTCCCGACCAGTAGGCGAAAGACCTCAAGGCTCATATTCGCGGGCGGTGGCGGAGAACACCGAGTGCGAGGTCCGCGTGCTTGAGGCGAGGCTGAAACCCCTCAAGTGTTGAATATCCTGCCCAATTCCCTCCCGGTGGGAACCGTTCGCCGGGTCTAATCCATGCAACGGCCGGTGAATGTCGCCACGGGCGGAATCACCATCGTCGGAACGGTCGCCCCGCGTATCACCCTGTCCGCCACACTGCCGCGTATCCTGCGTTTCAAGCCGGACGTTCCGCGTGTCGTCATGACGATCATCGCGTTCGGCAGACTTGCCCCGGCTGCGATCACCGTCCTACCGGGGTCTCCGGTCGGCACGCGTTGCTCGATTTCGGATCCTTTGACTTTCATCGAGGACGTGATTCCGGCCAGGTAGTGCCTGGCCAGTGAGCGCTCGATGGAGTTGGAATTTGACGCCGCCACTCGCAGTAAGACCAGATCGGCCTTGAACGCCTCGGCCAGCGCTTCGCCGTGTTCGATCGCCGATTCCGCCAGTTCTGAGCCGTCCAGCGGGATGATGACGTTGTCGATCATTTCGCCGATGTCCGGGACGGGAGCGGAACCGCCGTTCACGACCAGCACGGGGACCGGGGAGTTGAGGATCACCTGGTCGGTAACACTCCCGAGGAGGCCTCTGACGAAGCCGGTCCGGCCATGAGTGGCCATCACTATGAGGCTGAAGCCCTGGCTACGGGCGAAGTCGACGATTCCCGGGGCGGCGTCTCTCTGAACAATGTGCCACTTTATCGGACTGGATTCAGACTCGGCCTGTTCCGCGACGGCCGCAAGATAAGGGTCCCCTGTCCCCGAAGATATGTCTCCGTCGCCGTCCGGGACCACCATCAAGAGCTCAAGGCCGGCTCCGCAACGCCGCGCCAGCGAGCGCGCAACCGACAGCGCCCTTTCGGCGAGCGTTGATCCGTCCAGCGGGACCAGTATCTTGAAGTACATCCGCTTCCCCCGGATGCCTGTGACCGTTGCTTATTCGGGAAGGAAAGGCACCGTGTACGCGGCGGATGGCATCACGTAATAGCTGGGATCACTCACTCCGGCCGCGATCACCTCGTCGAAGGCGGTGTCCACTGCTTCCTGAAGTGAGGCGACCTTTCGCGCTCCGAGTTGCCCGACGTCTCCATCTTCCATGTCCGTCACCATCAACATGATCGGCGCTTTCTGGACGGTAGACAGGGCGGTCTGGCCGTTGATCTCGCTCTCCTTGCGGAGTCCGGCGATGATGGCCGAGCGTGTCCCGAGCCGCAGCCACTTGGCGAACTGCTCGCCGCCCAGCCCTTCAGAGCAGGGCGTGGTCAGCACGATCCGGCCTTCCGGTTTGACGGCCTGGTAGCTGTTGAATAGCGCCTTGTGGGTCTGGACGAAGTTCTGGGACGACGCGGATGAGGCGATCACCACGTCGGCCTGTTCTGCGATGTTCACGGCAAACAGATCGTGGGCAAACAGTCGAGCTGCCTCGAACGCTTCGTCAAGGCCCCCCGCGAAAATCCCGGCGATCTGGCCATCGCGATTCATCACCGTATTGATCACGTAGTCCACGTGCGTCAACTTCGTGGCCTCAAGCAGGTCTTCCGCAACCGGGTTGCCATCCAGTCCGCCGATGCGGACCGCGGGATTGATGCGGTCACTATCCGGATCAAGGTTCATCGCGTGGTTGTTGGCGATCGTGTCTACAGACGCAACGCCGGGGACGACGGATTTTCGGCCGCCGCCGTAGCCGCCAAAGTAGTGGAGCACTGCGGCTCCGGTGGCGATGATGCGGTCCGCTTCATGCACCTGGCGGTTGATCTCGACCTTCGTACCGCGCGAAGTGGTCCCGATGTAGACGTGGGTCGAAGGGTCATGCGCGTCGTGATTGACGACCTGGTTCTTGAAGCGTTGATAGACATCTTCGCCAAGCACGACCGCCTGTTCTTCGGGGTTGGTTGCCCTGTGGGTGCCGGTTGAGAAGACGAAAGTGATGTCTTCTTCGCGGATGCCTGCGCCTGCAAGTCCGTCCAGGAGAGTCGGCAGGATCTCATCGACGTGTGTCTTCCGTGTCCCGTCAGACACGATGATGGCGACCGTCTCGCCCGGCTGAACGATTTCGTAAATGTTCTTTTCGAGGCCGATCGGGTTTTCGATGGCGTTGCGGATCGCGTCTGTAAGCTCAGGAACCTGCGGGACGTCGGCCACTTCCAGCGTCGCCAGTTCCCGTCCACCGGGGATGTCCGCTTCCATCGATGTGTCCCCGTAGGGCAGGGTCACTCGTTTTGTTGTTCTGGCGACCATGGCGAGTTCCTCATTCCGGTCTCTGTCTCGATCAGACTTTTTATCCGAGCCTGCTGGTTGACCGAGTCAGGACGACGCGTTTTCCTTCTTCTCCCCGGACCGGGAAGCCACGACGACATCGTGATATCCGGGTGCAATCTGGGCCGATTCTATTACCGGGACCATCGGTCCGGCCAGCGCGCTCAGACTACGGCAACGTTCCTGGTCGCGACCAGGTCGGCGCCGGAGCCAATGAAGTCTGGCATTATCACGTCGCCGACCTTGATCGGGGCTTTCGCGCGAACGTCTGCGATTACCTTCATCGCATCCAGCATCTGGTCTTTCGGAATCGGCACGTGCGATTTGACGCTGACGAGCGGCCAGTTGCCGCCGTCCACCGGAACACTGGTCGTCAGCATCCGCCGGGGATCGAAAAGTTCGCCCTCGACATACTCAAACGCCAGCTTGCACTGGTTATTTTCGACCTTCGTGACGCCGCCCTCTTTCGTCCACTCAACCTCACAGGGACAGCTGACCGGACAGACGATGCAGATAACTGTCGAGTTCATTCTCCGACCTCCACGGTCAGTTCGTTATTAATAATGCGCCGGAAGCGGCCCTTGCCCACGCGAACGCGGATCATGCCGGCCGGTTCCATGTGGGGCATCCTCAGGCGGCGAACCTCTTCGCCCCCGCTTTTGAAAATTACAGAACGGTCGTGTTCCTCTCGCCATGAACGCATGGTGAAATCGACGGCGTCCGTCCCGCTGATGGTGGCGGGCAAAACGTAGCGGAGCCCCTCGCCGGCCGAGACTTTGATGTCGGCATCCGGCAGTTTGCCGGTTGTCGCCCAAATGGCGGCCGCAGTACCTGCCTTCTCGGATTCCATGGTTGCGTAGTCCACCACGTCGTGTACTTGCAGCACGTTTCCGCAGGAAAAGATGCCGGGCACCGACGTCCTGAACGAGTCATCAACCACCGCTCCGGTGGTGATCGGGTTCGTGATGATCCCGATCTTGTTTGTCAGCTCGTTCTCGGGAATCAACCCGACGGAAAGTAGAAGGGTGTCGCACTCGATAAAGCGACGGGTTCCCTTCTTCTCCCCCATCTTCGGGCCGACCTCTGCGAGAGTGACGCCCGTGACCCGTGACTTCCCGTGTATCTCAACCACCGTGGTGCTGAGGTACAGGGGGATATCGAAGTCTTCAAGGCAGCGCACCAGGTTGGCGCCGATGCCGCTTGGCTGCGGCAGGATTTCCGCCACGCACACAACCTCTGCGCCCTCAAGCTTCATTCGCCGGGCCATGATCAGCCCGATGTCTCCGGAGCCAAGGATGACAACTTTGCGGCCGACGGCCAGGTTGCGAACGTTCATGTAGTTCTGCACCGCGCCGGCCGTGAATACGCCGGCCGGTCGGGTGCCGGCGGTGCCTATGGCGCCCCGTGTGCGTTCCCGGCAGCCCATCGAAAGGACAACGGAACCGGCCTCGATGGTCCGGATGCCCCTGTCTGAGTGCACCGTGATGAGGCGGTCTTTTGTCACGTTAATGACGTGGGTTTTCAGCCAGGTTTCGACATCCCGATCGTTAACTCGGTCTTCATAAATCGCTGCGTACTCGGGACCTGTGAGGGCCTCGTTGAAGACCTTGGTGCCGAAGCCATCGTGTACTTGCTGGTTGAGGATTCCGCCAACGCGATCGTCCCGCTCCAGCAGCAGTACCCGGCTGGCGCCGGCCGCTTTAGCTTCGGCCGCTGCGGCGAGACCGGCAGGCCCGCCGCCGATTACCGCTACATCTGCTTTTTCGTGGGCGCTCAATTGCCGGCCTCCACCGCTTCCCGTGTTCTCCCGCTGCGGAGATCCTCAACACTGCCGAGGAATAACCATGAGTCTCCACCGGTCAGGGTCAATGACTCCGGCGAATGTCCGTTTTCGATAAGCAGGTCGATAATCCTGGGTCCACAGAAACCGCCCTGACAGCGGCCCATAGTGGCCCGCGAGCGGTACTTGATGGCGTTCAGTGAAGTTGCCTCCAGACCGTTGTTGATTGAGTCGATGATTTCTTTGCGTGTGACCATCTCGCACCGGCAAATGATTTCGCCGTACGCGGGGTCTTCACCGATAAGGGCGTCGATCTTCTCCGGGGTCTCATCACGGACGCGATCCACGGCGGTCCACTTGCCCTTGAAGTTGCTGTTCTTTTTCGCAGGGATGCGCTCACGCACCCATTCCGAAACCTCGTCCGCGATGGCGGGCGACGCCGTGAGACCCGGGGACTCGATTCCCACCAGGTGCATCATTCCGAGTTGCTCGGGCACTTCCTCGATGATGAAGTCGCCAAATCCGCCGACCTTCGACGGTACGAGTTTTGGCCGCATCCCGGAGTAGGCGGTGATCACGTCCCGCGGGCTGAGCCCCGGCAGGAACTCGGCGGCCTCTTTGAGAAGCTGCCTGCGAATCTTCGGCGTGGTGCGAACGTCGTCCGCGTCGTTCGTGTAGTCGGCAGATGGGCCCAGGAGAATGTTGCCGTCCGTGGTGGGCGTGATGTGGACACCCAGTCCCGCGCCACCCTTTGGCGGCACGGGGTAGACCATGCTGTGGATCAGGCCGCCCACGCGTTTGTCCAGGATGACGTACTCGCCCCGGCACGGCCAGATTCGCCAGCGCTTGATGCCGACCATCCGGGCGATCTTGTCCGAGAACAATCCTGCGGAGTTGACGATGAGCGCGGTGTTCACGACGCCGTTGGGTGTCGTTATCTGGAAGTCGCCTTCGTCTCCGCTAATGCCCGTCACGGGCGTGTTCAGCATGAACTCAACGCCGGCTTCGGCGGAGGATTCCGCCAGCGCTATGTTAAGCGAGTAGGGACAGGCGATCGCCGCCGTTGGCACGTTGAGGGCGGCCGCGCCGGAAATGTTTGGCTCCATGCGTTTGAGCGTGGCGGAGTCGATGATCTCCAGGTCCGGCACGCCGTTGGCGATGCCGCGAGCCATTAATGACTCAAGGTCCGGAGTCTGGTCTTCCTCCAGCGCCACGATGACCTTGCCGACCCGATCAAACGGGACGTCGAGGTCATCACAGTATTCTTCAAATATCCGGGCGCCCGCCACGTTGAGTGCGGCCTTCCGGGAACCGGTGGGTACGTTGATCCCGGTGTGGACAACGCCGCTGTTCTTGCCGCTTGTTCCGCGGGCGACGTCGGCGGCCCGTTCCAGCACCGCTATTCGGAGCTGATATCGGCTGAGCTCGCGGGCTATGGCGCAGCCCACTACACCGCCGCCAATAATGGCGACGTCAAACTTATCTGGCATTCAATTCCTCTCCCGGGAGCGGCGACAGGGCAGTCGATCTGTGACACGTAATGAACAATGCAATCGTAAACGCTACCTGTTCAATCGTGAGGAAGGCATGAAGACGGGGCGGAAAATGTACCGCCGTTCAAGTCCGCGGATCAACCGCCCGCCCGTTTTTTCATAAGCGCGTCGGCCACCTCTACCGCGGTTGCTGAATCGGGCGCGTACCCGTCCGCTCCCACCTGGTCTGCGTAGGCCTGGTTGACCGGGGCTCCGCCGATCATCACGCCGACCTGGCTTCGCACTTCAGCCTGGTTGAGCGCTTCTATCGTGGAGTTCATCATCGGCATCGTCGTGGTGAGTAAGGCGGACAGCCCGATCAGGTCCGCGCCGCCGTTTTCCACCGCGTCCACGAACGCCTCAGGGGCTACGTTTGCGCCGAGGTCGTTGACTTCGTAACCGGCGCCTTCAAGCATCATGCCGACCAGGTTTTTCCCGATGTCGTGCAGGTCTCCGCGCACCGTGCCTATGGCCACCCGGCCCTTCGGCTCGATACCGGAGTCCGTCACCAGTGGCCTGACCAGCGCAAGACTGGCTTTCATTGCGCGTGCGGAGATCAGGACCTCCGGCATGTGATATTCAGCGTTCTTGAAACGACGTCCAACCTCTTCCATCCCGGGGATCAGCCCGGAATCGATGATCGCCGCTGGCTCCACTCCGGAATCGAGCGCTTCCTGTGTCCACGATTCAGCGCCTTTGTTATCGCCGCTGATAACCATCTGGGCCAGGTCGTTGAAGTCCATGGGTTTGTCCTCACTTAACTCAAGACAGCCGGGGATCGGATCTTCCCGGTCAGTTGGCCGTCGGGTAGTTGCCGTACTCCTCAACCATTTCACTCACGCGCCTCATTCGGGAGATCATCGATGTGGGCATGGCGTTATCGGCGATGCCGAGGATGAAAGCGTTCCCGGGCGAGATCGCCCGGAACATGTCTTCCATGTACTCCTCGAACTCCTCTTCTGGTGTGCTCTCTTCAAGAATGACGGAGGGCAATCCGCCCCAGATGATCATCGAGTCACCCCAGCGTTCACGGGCATCGCGCAGGCTCACGGGAACCATCGGGGACGTGACGAAGCACTCCTGCATGTCGTAACCAGAATCCTGCAGTTGATCGAGGATCTCGAGGCTGTCGTTGTCGGCGTGTTGCGCCACGGATTTGCCGTACTTGTGTACGTAGTCCGTGAACTCGCGAACGTACGGGGTGATGTACTTATCGTAGTAGGGCGCTGGCGTGGTCTGGGAAGCGAAGTGCGCTCCGTGGAGTAGAAGCCGCGCCGGTGACTCGGCCACCACCGGCCACATGCGCTCCCTGTACACCTGCGAGATCGTGTCCAGGAGGTTTTCGACCTGCTGAGGGTTGTCAAAGAGGTCCAGGTAGGCCGTCTCGTATCCCGAAAGATCGCCCAGGTAATGGTGGAACGGCACGTCGCCGATGCCGACCATCGGAAGTCCGTCGTCGCCGACATCACGGTCGTAAGCCTCGTACTCTTCGTAACACGGGTACCATTCCATGTTCTCGAAGATGTGCATCACGGCGTCGTAATCGCCCGGACCTTTGAGCATCTTATCGACGATGAGGGGCTGAATCCCCACCCTGTCCAGTTCTTCGGTCCGTTGCGCCGTCTGGCTCACGGTCCCGTAGGGCGTGATGTACTCGGTGGTGGTGCGCAGTCCGTCCCTGCGTACGATGGCATCAACGCCCCGGATACGAGTGGTGAAAACGCGGCCGGTCCGTGCCGGGTTGCCCATGCGCAGATCGGCGCGTATCTCGCCCAGGCGCATGTCCTCATACTCGGGCGGAAGCGTCCCGGCGAGGCGTTGTGCCAGGTACCAGATTTCCATCCGCGGTATCCACGGAATCCGATCCGGACTCTTCCCATCCAGGATCGCCAGCAGGCGTTCCCTGTTCGTCATCATGAGTGGGGTCCTCCCTTAACCGGACTCGCGTACCGTGTCGAACATTGCGACTACGTTCTCCGGCGGAACTTCTGACTGGATGTTGTGCACGGACGCCACGACGTACCCGCCACCGGAACCGAGATCGCCGATGCGGTCCCGCACTTCCTGTGCGACGTCACTGGCCGATCCAAAGGGCAGAATCTTTTGCGTGTCGATCCCGCCCCAGAAGCAAACGTCTTGGCCGAACTCCGCCTTCAGATCACCCGGGTCCATTCCCTCCGCGTTCGTCTGAACGGGGTTGATCACCTCAACCCCGCAATCGATGATGTCGGCCAGCAGCTCCCGGATGGATCCGTCGCTGTGCATGATCACGCGTGCGTCTGTCAGGCTGTGCAGGGTGCCGACGAACCGGGCGTGGTGTGGCTTGATCATTTTCTGGTAAAGGTCACGGCTCAGGTATGACTGGGTCTGGATACCCATGTCGTCGCCGAACGCCACGCCGTCGACAAGATCGCCAACCTCCTTGAGGGCGGTCGTCGCTATCCCGCATATCGTGTCCGTGACGCGCTCCTGTAGCGCCTCGGCGAAAGCCTCGTTGAGCAGCAGGTCTTCCAGGAGTTCCGTGAAACCTCGAAGACGCTGGGACAGCGCAAAAGTGCTATTCGGGAGGTTCAGGACGATCGCGTAATCGGTGTTTCGCCTGAGCTCCTCGACCCGGTCGCGCAAACCCTCGATACGGCCGGGATCGTCCGGCACCGGCCATTCGATCGAATCGACCGCTGATATCCCCGGGTCCACGAGTCCCTGGAGCGGCCCCTCGACGTTGATATCCGGGGCCGTGAAAAAGGCCTTTTCCCATCGCACTCCCCACTCATCGAAGTAACTCAAATCATCGATGCGCGTCCGGGGTCGAACGTTGGGCTGGCGCAGCTGGGCGGGCCGGACATCGATGTCGAACCTTTGCAGCACTTCCTCGCTCGGGACCACGACCTGGCCCTCCCCGCGCGTGCCCTCGACGAGCTCCTCGGACTCAATCCCAAGGTGCGCCAGGAGCGCGACGTATGCGTCCGGGTGGATCTGCGTGGCCGGGCCGCCGCCGAAGTCCATCGGTGTCCGGTCAGTTTCTTCGTGGTTCAGCGCTTTGACGACGCGTTCCCTGTGGCTCATCGACACCGGCGTGCCCCTTCCCGGCGAGCGCGAGCGCCCGACCATGTAGTATCTGTCGTGTCGCGGGTATCCGCGCCGCTGGCTGCAGAAAGACCTTCCCCTTGCCCTCGGACGGTACGGTAACTCGTGTCGAAGTTGAATTGTCCCCTGACGATGTGTGGCGTTGCCTGGGACCGGCCGGTGGCGCGCGAGAGCAACTGGACAGAGATATCGAGTGGGCGATATCGGAGGCCGCAGACTTGGCGGAACCGGCGTCGATCACCCGTGAGCTGGCGGTCGGCGCGATGGGACGAGGGACGGTCGAATTTGACGAAGGGCTGTCCGTCAGCGGCCCGATGCTTCCCCACCTGATGGAAGGCGCTCAGGGAGGCGTGTTCTTCGTCGTCACCGCTGGCGCCGAGATCGGTCTGCGCGTATCTGAACTCTTCGCCGAGGACCACCCGCTGGAGGCGATAGTTCTCGACGCCGCCGGATCGGCTATCGCGATGAACGTGCAGTCCAGCACCGTCGAAGAGATCGCGACCGGGCGTAAAGAGGCAGGGCTTCAGGTCGGGCCGTGCCTGGTGCCGGGCAACGAGTACTGGGACCTGGAAGGGCAGCGCACGGTATTTAGCGCGTTGCCCGCGCATAGGATCGGCGTCCGATTGCTCGATTCGTTGCAAATGGATCCCCAGAAGTCACAGAGCGCGCTGGTACCGTTCGGAGCCGAACTCCGGATACTTGATGACCCGGCGTCCTCGCCGTGCAGCAGATGTAAGGCGACGCGCTGCCCTATGCGCCTCGAGCCCTACGAAGCGTCGTGGGAAATCGAGAATCTATCCTGACCGAACCCGGCCGGGGATCCCGGACCCCACGTCACGCCGGTACTCCACGCGCACGGTGAGACGCCGGTCATGTGCGAAGCTAGTCGAACCGGCGTGAGGATTTCGTGAGGGCGCTGGACAACGGCATGAGGGGGCTATGACGGCGATTCGGAATGGTGCTGCGCATGCCCGCCCGGTGAACGGATCGCGCGGCAGGTCACGGCTTCCGGCCGAACCGGGCGGTTACGCACTCGTGTTTCGGTTGGACGAGACGATCCACGTGAAGCCCGGCAGGCTGGGAGTTAGTGAACTGCCAGCCGGGTATTACCTGTATATGGGCAGCGCACTATCCGGGCTGGCGCCCCGTCTCGCCCGGCACCTGCGCCGCCGGAAGAAGCGCCACTGGCACATCGACGCTCTGACGAGCGTGTCGAGGGTGGAGCAGGTCTGGTGGGCGGCCTCCGATACCCGGCTGGAGTGCGGGTGGACCGCATCTGCGTTGGCCGATATCGAAGCGAGCGTGCCGATGCATGGTTTCGGGTCTTCGGATTGCCGCTGCACAACGCACCTGGTACGCCTGGCTTCAAAAGCGGCGCGGGAACGTGTTTATCGGGGCGTCGTTGCTCTGAGCCCCGGGACGAACCGGCTGGACGTGCCGTCACGGCTGACCGCACGTTTTCTCAACACATCGTAGGAGCGGGACTCGCCTCTACATCCGTCGCCGCCGCATTCCAGCCACTCCGTTACGCCAGAGATCGGTTTCCGTAGCCCTCGGGCGCCGTAACCAGGTCTCCCTCGGCGAAACGCTCTAAGCGGAACATCGAGATGTCTGCTACCTCTGTGGCGCCTTCCAGAACGACGTCAGACAGGATCCGTCCCACGGATGGGCTGAGTTTGAACCCGTGGCCGCTGAACCCGACGGAGACGAACAGGCCCGGGATCGCTTTCACCGCGCCCAGCGCTGGCTGAAAATCGGGCGTCGTGTCGTACGTCCCGGTGTATCCGCGCCGGTACATGGCGTCTGCTTCCGAGGGGAAACGGGCGGCGAATCGGGCGGTGTGGCGCGCTATCGATGACGGTGGAGGCTGCTTGTCGGTCTCGATATCGTGGTCGACATCACCCTCAAGCGGATCGTGATCGCCGAGCAGCACCAGCCCGGTCCCCTCCGGCCGGTAGTAGCCGTTCTGGATGTGATCGGAGATCACGGGGTGTTGCGGGCCGAAATCGGCGGTGCGTTCTACGACGGCGATGCTGTGCCGAACCGGTTTTATCGGCAACTCCACGCCGAGGGGTACTAGCAAGGCGCTGGTCCGGTATCCGGACGCCATCACGACGGAGCCGGCCTCGATATCCCCGGTGGTCGTGGAGACGCGTATGGAAGACCCATCGCCCGGTTGTACGCCTGTTACCTCGGCCCCTATGCGAAGGTCGGCTCCGGCGTTCCGGGCTGCTGCCGCGAAAGCGTTCGCGGTTCCTGACCCGTCGGCGTGCCCTGAGTCCGGCTCCCAGGTTCCGGCGACCACGCCCTCGAGCGAAAGTCGTGGCTCGATATCGGCGATCTCTTCCAGCGACAGCATCGTTGCGTCGATCCCGAGACCTCGCTGCAGACCGACTACACGGCGCGCCGCAGGAACATCTTCCGGCGGTAGAACAACGAGAAAGCCAACGCGTCTGAACCCGGAGTCCCCGCCGACTTCGTCCTCGAAGTTCTCGAACATGCGCCGCCCGAACAAAGCCATCTTGATCAGCGGCTCGTGGGTGTAGTGCATCCGGACGATGGCGCTGGACCAGCCGGTAGCGCCCGACGCTATGCCGGTTTTCTCAAGCAGCACCACGCGCCCGGCTCCGCGCCGCGCCAGTTGCCAGGCGATGCTCGTTCCGATGCAACCGCCGCCGACTACAACTACGTCAGCCGTTTCCGCCATGTTTGTATCTCCATTTTCGAGCCAGAAGCACGACAACCGACGCACATTCTGCACGCGGGTCGTGGCTTATTCACCAGTGTTTTGCTGGCAGGATTGTCCTGACTCTCAGACATCTCAGGGGCGGAGTTTGCTCCGCCCGGGGACTCGATATCAATGCCTGTCGCCTGACTGTCGTCCTGAACGGCTCCCGATCTCGTCCTGAACTTGATTCATGATCGGCCCGAACCGCGGCATCGTCGTTTAATGTCCGAGACCGTGTGTGGGTGTGAGAACACCCTGGATGCGAACACACGCGGATCCTGAATCAAGTTCAGGATGACTTGTTGCGATCACCCCGGACCTGCTCGACCCTCCACCCGCCACACCTGTTGCTGCGTTATCCTCCCCGCTATCTCCCGTTTACACCAGGCCAGATTTTTCAGGAGCCGCACAGATGCCGTTCGAGAAGATCATCTCCGAGACGACGCCCGAAGGGGTGCTCATCCTCACGATGAACGACCCGGACACGCTCAACGCGCTGGGCGAGCCGCTCATGCCGGAGCTGGAGTCGGAGGTCGACCGGTTCGCCGCAGACGGCGATCTGCGCGCTCTCGTGATTACAGGGGCGGGCAGGGCGTTCTCCTCGGGTGCGAATGTACGCGGGTTCCAGCGGCGTATCAACGACGCCGATGCTGCGGCCGAGGATGCTCCGGAACCGAGACCGACCCCGTGGGAGCAGTTAGATCCGGATTACACGGCGCGCGAGACGCTTCAGGTCAAGACGGGTCCACCGATCGTGTCCAAGCTTCACAACCTGCACAAGCCATCATTCGCCGCCGTGAACGGACACGCATACGGACTTGGTTGCGGGATAGCGCTTTCTTGCGACATCAGGATCGCCGGCGAGAGTGCTCGATTTAACGAGGCGTTCATCCGCAACGGGCTGGTCCCGGCGGACGGTTCGGCGTGGCAACTGCCCAAGCTGGTCGGCATGGCGAACGCCCTGTGGATGCAGTATTCCGGTGAGCCGATCGACGGTAATGAGGCGTATCGCATCGGACTCGCCAACAAGGTGGTGGCGGACGAGGCGCTGATGGAGACCACGCTGAAGATGGCGACGAAGCTGGCGCGCGGGCCGGTGTACGCCATGGGGATCGTGAAACAACTGATCCACCAGGCGTACCAGCAGGAGCTTGCCGAGCACCTCCCGCTGGCGTCCCGGGGGCAGGACCTCACTCGGACGACCTTCGACCACAAGGAGGGCGTCGCCGCTTTCCTCGAGAAGCGGAAGCCTGAATTCCGGGGCTACTAAGTCATTTGCGGGGGCGAATCCGCAGTTGGGACTTCTCCCTCACCCCATCCCTCTCCCGCTGGGAGAGGGGGATATTCGAAGGGAGATTCCTGAATTATGCCCGGGCCATTGGATGGCGTTCGCGTCCTTGAGTTCTCGCAGATCGTAGCGTTGCCGTTCAACGGCGCGGTCCTGTCCGACCTGGGCGCGGTAGTGATCAAAGTGGAGCCGCTCACCGGCGATCCGCACCGCAATCGCGGCACCGTCATGCCGAACGAGGGCAAACGATTTCAGTCGCTGAACCGCGGTAAGCAGAGTGTCGCCGTCAACCTTCGGGATCCGCGTGGGCTTGCCTTCATACACCGCGTTGTGCCGACCGTGGACATCGTGACGATCAACTACCGGCCCGGCGTGTCGGAGCGACTTGGGATTGATTACGAGACGCTCAAAAAGCTCAACCCCGGGCTGATCTACTGCGAGATCACGGGTTTCGGAAACCGGGGTCCCATGGGCGATCGCGGCGGCACGGATATCGTCGCCAACGGTTACAGCGGGTTGATGATGGCTGACCAGAAGGTGGACGTTCATGGCCAGCCCGCAAATATCAGCGCCATCTCACTGGCCGATTACTGCGCCGGGTTTTCGGCGACCGTCGGAATCACGTCGGCGCTGTACCACCGGGCGATCACGGGGCAGGGGCAGAAGATAGAGACATCACTGTTGCAGGCCGCGATAGCCGTTCAGGACACGGTTGTCATGCGGGAGCCGGTGCACGACGCCACCCTGCGTGATCCGATGGTGGAAGAGATCATGGCCTTGAGGAAGAAGGGCGCGGAGTACCCGGAAGTCCGGGACGCTTACGTCAGGGGCCGCGGCGCGGCGCGTGTTGCGGCGAGGGCGTACTACTCCACTTACCAGGTGAAGGACGGATCGATGGTGCTGGGGGCGCTGACCCCGGCCAACCGCTCTGCGGCCCGGACGGTCCTGGGGATTGACCATGACCCGAGCGACGAGCCTGACTTCGATGAATCGCAGCAGGAGAGCATGGAGCAGGCGACCGCGCTGCACGCCGAGATGCGGGCGACCTTGAAGACGCGAACGCTTGAGGACTGGCTCCAGGCGTTCACTACAGCGGGGGTGCCGGTCGCTCCGGTCAACATGCCCGAGGAGATGTCGGACGATCCGCAGGTAGAGGCGATGGGGTTCATGCGAGAGCTGGAGCATCCTCTATTTGGACCGCAACGTCTCGCCGGGCCGGTGGTCTCGATGTCCGAGACCCCGACCGACATCAGGGGCGTATCGCCGGGTCTTGGCGCGGACACGGAGGCGGTGATGCTGGCGGCCGGGTTGACCGCGGAGGATATCGAGACGCTGCGCCGGGATGGCGTGATCCTTTAACGGTGCGCGTCGCAACAGTATCCTGAGGCTCTCTAAGGGCCGGGAAAAGCACGACGCGCTTGCGCGGTTCGGACGACCATGTTGCTTCTGCGCGGAGACGCTCGTGAATGTCTGGAAACCGCGCTACTCTCAGGCACGGATTGCGATCCGTGCCTGTTCCCCTCACCCCGGCCCTCTCCCAATGGGAGAGGGAGCGAAGCGTCCGTTAAACCGCCATCGCGAACGGCGATATCTTCTCGAATTGCCCGCCCACGATCTCCTGCGCATCCAGCTCCAGCCAGTCCTCCAGCAGGTCCGTGTACAGGCCCCGGAAGTCGAAGTTGTAGGCGAGGTCGCCCTCGATCAATCGTCCGACGTCCAGTGACGGGTACTCGGAGTAGTGGCCGCCCTTGACGGCATCGCCGATCACGAAGGAGACACCGCCGGAACCGTGGTCGGTCCCGTTGCCGTTGTCCTTGACCCTGCGGCCGAACTCGGAGAACACGAGAACAGTGACCTCTGGACCGAGATCGTGCTCTTCAAGGTCCTGAAAGAAAGCGCGGAGTCCTGTCGAGACCTCTTCCCACAACCCTCGTTGCAGGGCGATCTCGTTGGTGTGCGTGTCCCAGCCGCCGGACACCGTGTAAAAGACACGGGTGCCGAGGTCCGCCATATGGACCTGTGCGACGCCTTTCAGGCTCTGGGCGATCGGGTTGTCCGGGTACTCGACGGTCGACTCGTACATGGCCGGCGCTTGCTTGAGGATGTCCGCCCCCTTTAGTGCGTCCAGCCCCGTCTTGCCCAGGTAGTCCATCACCATGCCGCTGCCGACGCCGGGAGTGTAGATGCGACTGAAGGCACTTAACGCCTGTTCGCGCTGCTCTGCGCCGGACATGCCGGTGAGCAGTCCGTAGTCCTCAAGATTGCCGACGGATGCCACGGGGACGCCCGGCGCGGCAAGCGCTCGCGGGAGTCCGTTGCCGAAGTTGACGGCGGTCACGACGTTCGAACCGGTCGGGTCCAGCTGTCGGACGGCCTGGCCGAGCCAGCCCTGTTCGCCGACGCGGTCGGGGGTGGCGGTGTGCCAGATGTCCATCGATCGGAAATGAGACCGGCTGGGAGTCGGGTAGCCGATGCCGTGGATGATAGCGACGCGATCCTGGTCATATAGCTCTTTGAAGGCGCTCATCCCGGGGTTGAGGCCCAGGCCGTTGTCGAGCGGGATCACCTCGTCTTCGGTAATCCTGACGCCGGAGCGTGAGTCCCTGTACCGGGGGTCTTCCCACGGAACGATGCAGTTCAGGTAATCGTTTCCACCCGAAAGCTGGACGATCACCAGTACTTTTTCTCTTTGTTTCGCCATCGTTTCCTCCCTTAAGGGCCATCGTGACGCCATCGTATATGGGGCGCGTCAGTTTTTATACCTTTTCGTAAATCTGAAATCGGTGTCTCGCGGTTTCCAGGACGAGCAGCCGATCATCGCCATACAGGGCAAGCGACACCGGGACCCAGAAGTATGGTTCCGTGCGGGCCGATACCTCGTGTGGGTCGTCGACATCGAGCGTGGGATAAGGGTTGAACGACTCGCGTGCACGCTTTTCGTCGGCGTTGGCGTCGATGTACTCGGCCGCCCACGGTGACAACCCGGCTTCGCCGCGAACGCTGGTCTGGAAGTACCAGTCCCGGTCAAATACCTGGACGCGGTGATTCATCCAATCGGCAACGTAGATGTATCCCTCGTCATCGACGACGACAGCGGACGGCCGGTTGAACTGGCCTTCCCCGTCTCCAGAGACTCCGTACGCGTCGATGAATTCGCCATCCACCGTGAAACGCTGAATCCGGTCGTTGCGCCAGTCGGCCACGTAGATAACCCCGTCTGAAGCAGAGGTGATTCCCCACGGGTAGTTGAACTCGCCCTCGCCTGCCCCCTCGGAGCCGAAGCCGGCCAGGTATTCCCCGTCGGGTGAGTATCGCTGAACGCGATGGTTCTTGTGATCGACCACGAGCAGATTTCCGCTGGCGTCAAACGCCAGTCCAGAAGGGCCGTCGAACTCACCCGGACCCGATCCCCGGGTACCCCAGTGGGTCAGGTACTCGTTGTTCGTGTCGAAGATAGTGATCCGCTGCAACTTCTCGTCTGCGAGGTAGAGGCGATCCCTGGAATCGAACGCGATAGCGGTCGCCCACTGGATCTCTCCGTCCCCGGAGCCGTACCCGGAAAACTCGCCGTGCCAGTCGTGATCGATGTCGGTCACGCTGATTCCGGTGCCGTTGAGCGAACCCTGGCCGCTCCGGCTCAGGACGAATATGCGTTGATCGCTGCGGACGGCTATGTCTACCGGAAAGTGGTAGCCACGCCCGCCCTGCGCGGCGCCGAAACCGTTCGTGTCTCGGTACGCCAGTCCGATTGTTTTCTGCGTATCGGTTGTCATTAGATTTCTCCGAGTGCCGCACCCGGCACGGGGATCAGGCCAGCTGGTACTCGCGTGAGGAGACGATTAACTGGAGTAGTGAAGTGATCTTGCCGGCTCCGTCATCGGTCGCCGGATCAACATCGCCCTGATCGCGTGCAAACGTCACCAGTCCGCCGAGCGTGTCGTCCCCCACGCGCAACCGGCCCGCGAGCTCCAGGCAGTCGCCTACCAGCGCCTCGGGTTCGATAACCCCCGACGGGTGGCGTTCAGAGATGCGATCGATGATCGCCCGGATACCCCTCTTCTCCGGGTCGCCGACGGTGTCGCTGGCGAAATTGATTCGCTGGACCATGGAACCTGTGCTGATCCAGTCATCGCCGCCCATCCAGCCTTCGACGCTCGCCGGTCCCAGGAGTTGCTGTCCCATGTAGGTGCAGGCGGCGGTCGCCTTGTATACGTCATCCGTCGGCCAATCGAAATCGCCGGCCATCCGAAGGGTGCCAACTACGATCTCGGCCGGACTCTTGATCCGTGCGAAACGAGTTGCTTCAGACTTGAAAATGTCGGACTCGAACATCGCTCTTAGCATCGCACCGATGCTGTAGTCGTTTGCGAAGTAGGCGTCGACCATTATCTGAATGGCTTCTGGGTCTTTGGGTCCTTCGAAGGGCCACTGCGGAACCGGTAGTTCGTCGGCGACAAAGTGGTGGTACAGGTGACGAGCGACGAAACGCGGCGTCGCCGGGTTTTTGCAGATGATGTCGATCACGTCTTCGCCGGTGAAGTTCCCGGTCTCGCCGAGGAATGTCTTTTCGCCGTCGTCATGATCTGACTCGTCGTACTCGAACTGCCACGCAATGTAGCCGTAGGGGCGGAGCGTGTTGTTCCGCATCTTGGTCGACATGTATGGCATGTTCGCGATCGTCCAGCCGGTGAAGGCTCGCGCGCACTCCTTCACATCATCTTCCGTGTAGTTGCCCACGCCCATTGCGAACAGCTCGAGAATCTCCCGACCGTAGTTCTCGTTGAGGGCGTCTTTATGGTTGTCCTGGTTGTCCAGCCAGAGGATCATCGCCGGGTCTTTTGACAACTGGATGAGGAGTTCACGGAAGCTGCCGAGGCCGTACTTACGGAACATCTCGATCTGGCTGATCATGACCTTGCCCTGGATTACTTTCGTCTGGCCTGTGGCAAACACGCGGTGCCAGAACAGGGAGATCTTCTCTTCAAGCGGGGCCTTTGAAGTCACCAGCCGGTACATCCAGAACGAGCCGGACGACGGCGGGATACGAAGATCCGAGTGGTCCGCGTGGTAACGGCGGATCAAGTCGACGGGCAGAGCGTCCGCGTCGCCCGGGTTGAACAGTCGGTCGAGCGCCCCTTCGTATCCGAGAGCGGCGTACTCCTCAAGCTCGTCGATGGTTGCGCCGAATCCGGCGCGACGCAAAAGATGCGCGATCAGATCGAGGTCGGTGTCGATCTTCGTAGCGGTAGTCATTGGCAGCCTCCCGAATCGTTACGAGGATGCGCTGGATTGTAGCGGGTACGCGGGTTCCCCGCCTACCTCGCGGCGATTACCACCATGGAGCCAGCGCGCACGCGCGCAGGCGAGACCGTCGCTAAACCTTCTCCCAGACCTGGAATCGGTGTCTGCCGGTCTCGAGAACAAGCAGCCGGGTGTCGTCGTACATCACGACCGAGACGGGATCCCAGAAGTAGGGCTCTGTCCGCGCTGAAACCTCGTGCGGTTCGGTCACATCGAGCTCGGGATACGGATCGAAAGTGGAACGCGCTGCTTTCTCATCGGCGTTGGCGTCTATGTACTCGGCCGCCCACACCGACAATTCGCCCGCGCCGCGAATACTTGTCTGGAAGTTCCAGTCTTTGTCGAACGCCTGGACGCGCTGGTTGCCCCAGTCGGCGACGAAGTGGTTTCCGTCGGCATCCACCGCCACGTTTGAAGGCCGATTGAACTGGCCGTCACCATCCCCGGAAACACCGTGAGAATCTATGAACTCACCCTCGTTGGTGAATCGCTGAATCCGGTCGTTGCGCCAGTCCGCGACGTAGATAGTCCCGTCCGGCGTTGCGGTGACGCCCCAGGGGTAGTTGAACTGGCCATCGCCGTTGCCTTCGGAACCAAAGGAGTTGATGAACTCGCCTCCCGGCGTGTACCGCTGTACCCGGTGATTCTTGTCATCCACAACAAGAAGGTTGCCGTCGCGATCAAAGGCCAGGCCCGAGGGGCCATCGAACTCGCCCGGCCCGGAACCCTCGGTTCCCCAGTGGGTTACGTAGTTGTGATCCGCATCGAAAATCGTGATGCGATGCAGGACCTCGTCGGCCATGAACAACCTGTCGTTAGCGTCGAATGCTATCGCCGTCGCAGAAATGAACATCCCGGGGTCCGTCCCACGGCCGGAGAACACCTCGTACCACGTGTGCTCGATATCCGTGACCTTGACGCCGTTGCCGCCCTGGATTGCGTCGCCACGACTCAATACGTATATTCGGCCGTCACTTCGAACCGCGATGTCGACAGGCAGGTAATATCCGCGACCGCCCTGGGCCGCGCCGAATCCGTTTGTGTCGCGGTATTCGAGGCCGAGGTGTGCGCCTGTCCGGGTTGTCATTTGTGTGCTCCGTGAGGCCCCACAGGGACCTGGACCGGGATTGGGGCTTGAGTCAGGCCAACTGGTACTCGCGGGTCGAGACGATCAACTGAAGGACCGAGACGATCTTGCTCTCGCCCTCGTCTGTACGGGGGTCAACGTCGCCCTGATCCCGCGCGTAGGCGATGATGCCGTCCCTGGTACCGCTCTCGACCTGCAATGAGCCGGCGAGTTCCAGGCAGTCATCCACGAGGGCTTCTGGATCCACGTTTCCGTTGGGATGCCGCTCCGAAATTCGGTCGATGATCGACTTGATGCCCTTTTTTGCGGGATCGCCGACCGCGTCGCTGGCGAAGTTGATCCGCTGAACCATTGAGCCCGTGCTGATCCAGTCGTCACCGCCCATCCAACCCTCGACGCTCACCGGCGCCAGCAAGGCCTGACCCATGTAGCCGCAGGCGGCGGTCGCCTTGAAAATGTCGGCGGTCGGCCAGTCGAATCCGCCGGCGAGTCGCAGCGTGCCGACCACCAGTTCAGCCGGGCTCTTGACGCGGGCGTACCAGGTGGCTTCCGACTTGAACATGTCGGACTCGAACGCCGCCCGCAACATGGCGCCGATGCTGTAGTCGTTGGCGAAGTAGGCGTCGACCATCAGCTGAATGGCCTCGGGATCCTTCGGCCCCTCAAACGGCCACTGCGGCACCGGGAGCTCGTCGGCGATGAAGTGGTGGTAGAGATGACGGGCGATGAAGCGGGGAGTGGCCTCGTTCTTGCAGATGATGTCGATGATGTCATCGCCGTTGAAGTTGCCGGTCTCGCCGAGGAAGGTCTTGTCGCCCTCGTCGTGGTCGTCCGGGTCAAACCTGTACTGCCATGCGACGTAGCCGTACGGCCGGAGTGTGTTGTTCCGCATCTTGATCGACATGTACGGCATGTTCGCAATCGTCCAACCGGTGAACGCCCGCGAACACTCTTTGATGTCCTCTTCCGAGTAGTTGCCGACGCCCATTGCGAACAGTTCGAGAATCTCCCGGCCGTAGTTCTCGTTGATGTTGTCTTTGTGGTTGTCCTGGTTGTCCAGCCACAGGATCATCGCCGGGTCCTGGGAGAGCTGTACGAGGAGGTCGCGGAAGCTGCCGAGCCCGTACTGCCTGAACATCTCGATCTGGCTGAGCATGACTTTGCCCTGGATCAGCTTCGTCTGACCGGTGGCGAAGATCCGGTGCCAGAACAGGGCGATCTTCTCTTCAAACGGAGTCTTCGTGGTCGTCATGCGGTACATCCAGACCGACCCGGATGATGGGGCGATCTGGGTGATCGACTGGTCCGGGTGGTATCTGCGGATTACGTCCAGCGGCATGGAGTCAGATGGACCGGGGTTGAAAAGCCGATCGACCGCTCCTTCATAACCGAGGGCGGCGTACTCCTGAAGTTCATCCCAGGTCGCGCCAAAGCCTGCCCGTCGAAGCAGGTGGGCGATAAGGTCGAGATCGGTCCCCGCGGTGGTTGCGATTGTCATGAGCGGCGCCTCCCAGAATTGACGATGCTGTGCCGGATTGTACCGGGTGATCCGGCGGCTTCAAGCCCGTCCGGGCGCCCGAACGGCGTGGACCCGGTTACCGATGCGTCAATGACCGGTCCCGTTGCTCGATTCGCCCGTCAGCGCAGGGTCGTAATCGACGACCAGATCGGCCAGCTTTCGCCGGTGGTATTTCGGATCGCCGAGTGCGTGGTAGAGCGAACGCGAAAGCTGCGTGAACAGGGACAGCCCGTACTCGCGCATCACGCCCACGCCGGCGTGCACTTCGTGGGCATAGTTGGCCGCCTGGACGAAGCCCTCGCTCGTTACCGCCTTGGCGAGATGTACCGATATGTCCTGCCCGGGCTTCCGTGCGTCGATCTTCCAGAGCGCCTCGTAAGTGGTCCACCGGGCGGAGTCCAGGTGATTTACGAGCTGAACAATGTGGTTCTGGACGTGTTGAAATCTGCCGATCAACTGACCGAACTGGACACGTTCACGGCTGTACTCCACCGACATGTCGTAAACGGCCTGCGCGCCGCCCACCTTGTAGGCGCAGAGTATCGGCGTGGAGTGGCGCAATGCGGCCTCGAAACCGTTTAAGGCCGCCGCCGAACCGCCGAGCAGGGCATCTCCCGGGACCTCAACGTTCTCGAAGGTCACCTCGCATTCGGAAGTGAGAAAGCCTTCGATCCGCCGGATGGATACTCCGGGCAGCGACGTGTCTACCATCAAGAAGCCGATGTCCCCGGGGTTGTCGCCGGTGCGCACGGCCGTTATCAGGTAGTCGGCGGTGATGGCGTCGTAAACGAACAGCTTGGTTCCGTTCAACCCGTAGCTGTTCCCGTTCCGATGAACCCTCAGTTGTATGCCGTTGGCACCCCAGGCCCAGTCCGGCTCGGT
Source organism: uncultured Dehalococcoidales bacterium (assembly GCA_964474025.1). Taxonomy (GTDB): domain Bacteria; phylum Chloroflexota; class Dehalococcoidia; order Lucifugimonadales; family Lucifugimonadaceae. Next base: position 141,303 of record CAYYRD010000003.1, read on the forward strand.
GATGGCCATCGCCACCACGGCCTCGCCACTTGCGATGCGGGGCAGGTATTCGGACCTCTGGGGCTCATCGCCCAGCGCGAGCAATGTGTGCGCCGAAAGCACGCCTGATGAAAAGAAGGGTCCCGGCACGGGGCCGTAGCCGAGCGCCTCGTATACCACGGCCAGGTCGGTGAGGCTGCTGCCGCTGCCGCCGTACTTTTCCGGGATCGCCATCCCGAGCCAGCCGATCCCGGCGGCCGTTTTCCAGGCGTCGCTGGAGTAGCCGGTCTCGGTGTCGGCGAGTTCGATGATCGACTCACGCGGCGACTCACGGGCGATGAAGTCTTCGACCCCGGATTTCAGTAGTTGCTGAGTTTCTGTAAGTGAGAGATCCATTGCTGCCGTACGGCCTTACTCGGCCGTCCTACCCGCCCTCTCCCTAACCTGCCTGCCGATTCCGATGCGGCGCGCCATGATCACCTTCTGGATGTCGGCCGTCGCCCCGGGGTGGAGATCGACGATGCTGGACTTCATGAAGGCGTCCAACTGGCCCTCGGACGTATCCCATCGCGGGTCGTTTGTTAACGCATAAGGGCCGACGAGTTCCATGATCGACTGCGCGGTCGCAAGATGGGCCATCTTCCGGAAGTAGGAAGCCTGTGGCCCTTCGTAAGTCATTTCAACGTGTGACCGGTTCATCCAGAAGTTCCGGAGGTCGAAAAGCCGCGCGATCTCCGTCTTCACGAACACGTCAGCCAGGCGATCCCGGGCGTTGCCGTCATCGAGAAGCGGGCGTCCCGCCATTTTGAGTCCCATAGCTCGTTGCCGCGCTCGGTCAAACCACCGGTTGCGTCCAATACGACCGCCCGAGCCATGTTCAAGCTCAAGGTGGGTCGTGGCGACTTTCCAGCCGTTGTTTTCGCCACCGACCAGGTTTGAGGCGGGTACCCGGACGTCGTCAAAGAAGATAGTGTTCTTGTGCCCGCGACCCACGCCCTCGCCGCCATCGCCCATCAGCTCCATCGGGGTGATGGTGATGCCCGGGGAATCCGCCGGGATCAGGAACCAGCTCAGGTTTTCGTGGCGCTTGCCTTCGGGATCGGTCCTGGTGATGGTCCAGAGGTAATCGGCTCCGTGCGTGCCGCCGACGTAGATCTTCTGGCCGTTGATCACGTAGTCATCGCCGTCCTGGACCGCATCGGTCTGCGTCCCTGCCAGGTCGGAACCGGCCTCCGGGCCGGTGAGCAACTGCCACGTGACAACCTCGCCCTTGAATATCGGGGGCAGCATGCGAAGTTTCTGCTCGTCGGTGCCCCACACAAGAATGGACGCGCCGCCCAGCGTTCCCCCGGTGTCGTAGTAGGGCGGCAGGCCGAGGTCGTAGACATCGATCTCTTCGCCGATCACGATGGCGTTATCGACCGATAGCCCGCCTCCGCCGTACTCCACCGGCGCCGTCGGCCTCAGCCAACCTCGCTCGCCAAGCTGGCGGCCGAACTCCCGGTATTTCGGGTAGTTCTCGTCGGAGTCGGGATTGCCCTCGACTACCGGGACGTGTTCGGCTAGCCATGAGCGGACCTCCCCCCGGAAGGCTTCCTGTTCAGGCGTGTACGCGGGCTCGAAATCCAAAGTTCACTCTCCATTTGGCGGCCCTCCGGCCGATTCAGTCGGCGGCGTCAGGGCATGCGGGAGTGTACCGCGATGATGGTTGGTTGGACGGTCGTTTGCCCTTTCGGTGGGAGAGGCCAGATGATCCCGGATGCGTCAAAGGGTGAGGGGGACCGGCGCCAGCCGGTCGAGTCGGAGCTAGACCCTACCGCGTCCCCAGGCCGTCCAACAGCCCGTTCAGCGTTATCGCCGCCGCCTGCCCCATTCTTTCCGGATTCATGGCCTCTATCGTGTCCAATGGAGTATGAATCAACGTGAAATCCGACCCGAAGAAGAAGATGGCCGGGATACCGGCGTCGCGGAAAGAGGCGTGATCGCTGCTGGCGCCCGGGGGTTCGATGCCGAGGACGGCTGGAACCCCGGTCCCGTCCGCGATGTCCAGTCCCAACTCCGTTAGCCCTGAGTGTCCCCCGATCTCGAGCGAACCGCCGCCCAGCGCATCGTAATTGAGCATGGCGATGATCCGGTCACGCTCGGCCGGACCCAGCGAGGCGACGTACGCGACGCTGCCCAACAACCCGAGTTCCTCCGAACCGAAACCGATAATCCGCAGTTCGAATGGGAGGTCGATGTCCGCCAGTTCCTCGGCCAGAACCAGGAAGGTGGCGACGCCGGAGCCGTTATCGCTGGCGCCGGGAGTGCCCGGCACGGCATCGATATGCCCGCCGAGGATTACCACGGGACCTTCTGCGGTGTCACCGGGTTTGAATGCGACCACGTTGCGGCTGGGCAGTTCATCGGTCACCAGGCGCAGGTTGACGGTTACCGGGCCGTTCTCGATCTCCGCCAGCAAGGCCTCGCCGTCGGTTCCAGAGATCGTTACGGAGGGCCGGTCATACGTGAGTTCGAAACCCTCGCCGAGGGTTCCGTCGAATAACTCCGGGGCGCTGTTAAAGACCGCCATGCCCTCGGCGCCCGCCTCGAAAACGTTCCGTGCTTTTTGCGTGAACGGGATCTGGCCCCTCTCGACGAGTGCGATCATCCCGGTCATCGAAAAGCTCGGAAGGTCGCCTTCTCTCCCCAGACCAACGAATACAAGTGGCCCGCTTACGTCGCCTTCTCCCGACCCGGTGAAGATGTTTGTCCTGACCGAATACGGCGCCGGGCCGGTGACCTGCAGATGAACCCCGTTCCGGGGCCGGGAACGAGCAGTGAATTCCTGGAACTGGACGTCGTAACCGTGTGACCGCAGTTGGTCAGCAACGTATCCCGCCGCTGCGAGTTCGCCATCGGTCCCGGATACGCGCGGCGGCAAGCCTTCGGCAAGTACGTGCAAATGCGTCATCGCCCGCTCCGTTAACTCTGCGACGGTAGGTGTATCCCGCCCGACTTCGGTAGACGGTGTGTCGGCAATAGCCGTCGCTGTCGGGGACGATGTGGGCACGATGGTTGGGGGGGGTACGGGCGTCGAAACTTCCGTCGTGTCTCCCCTGGCGGAGTCGGTGCCTGACCCGCAGGCCGTCGTGACAACGAGCGCCAGCAGGAGCCCGGCTGATATCAGCCATGACCGATTGGGCCGGCAGATCAATCCTGAGCCAAAAAGTTGGGGCATACGTCTCCCGGGCGGGCTACTACTTGATCCTCATGCCAGATTGATACGCCGGGCGCGGCAAAATATAATTGCCATCCCGTCCCAGATAAATCGGGCGAGCCGGTTAATTGCCGCTTTTGATAAAGTCCGCCACACGTTCGCCGATCATGATGATCGTGGCGTTCGTGTTGGCGCGTATACAGTCCGGCATGACCGAGCCGTCGGCGACGCGAAGACCCTCGACACCCTTAACACGACAGTACTGATCCAGAACCGCCATCTTGTCCGAGTCCGGGCCCATCTTGGCCGTGCCGGAGATGTGGTGCATGGTCTGGACGTTGCGCATCATCCATGCGTCCAACGCCTCGTCGGTAGCTACATCGGCCGGGGCCGGATCCATCAAGTCACCGATGATCGGCTCGAACGCTTTGTGCTCGGAGAGACGGAGATTCAGCCGCACGCCGTCGCGAAGTCGCTCGATGTCGGATGGATCGTCCATGTAGTTGTAGTTCAGGTCTGGTTGAATCGACACGTCGGTCGAAGTGAGTTTCAGTTCGCCCGCTGACCTCGCCAGGTACAGCCCTGCGCTCATCACGATCAAGCGTTCCGGGGAGTTCCAGCGCATGACCGTGATCATGTCGTTGCGGAGGTCGGAGTCCGTTGCGGTATATCGGAGCGCGACCTTCTGCGGCCCGATATCGGTGCCCGGCATCGGGAAGTCATCTCTGGCGTGCCAGCGCGCGTGAACAGTGACGTGATCCCTCAGGTTCTGGCCGACGCCGGGAGATTCCATGACGACCGGTATGCCGAACTCCGAGAGGTGGTCAGCGGGACCGATCCCGGACAACATCAACAGTTGTGGACTGGCGATAGGACCGGCCGAGAGCACGATCTCGTTGCCGGTTACGGTGAAGGTTTCGCCCGCAGACTCCACGACCACGCCTGTGGCCCTATTGCCCTCGAACACCAGCTTCTGGGCCGTGCAGTTTGGCCTGATCGTGAGGTTTATGCGGTGGCGCGCCTGCGACAGGTAACCGATGCTGGTGCTCCATCGGATGTCGTTCGGATTGTTCAAGGGCAGGGGACCAATGCCGGTGGAATCCGGGTCGTTGTGATCAGGACTGTCCGCAAATCCGGCGTCCCGGCAAGCCTCGGTGAACGCCGCCTGGTCGTCCATCAATGCGTCCGGCATGAAGCGGCGGACCATAATCGGGCCGTCGCTGCCGTGGTAGTCGCCCGAGTAGTCGGTGTCGGTCTCAAGCTTGTTGAAGTATGGGAAAACTTTCTCGGCCGCCCACTCGTCGTTGCCCCATGATGCCCAATCGTCGAAATCCTCAGGCAGCCCGCGCAGGAGCACCGAACCGTTGATGGCGCTGGTTCCGCCGGTCACACGCCCACGAGGGACGGGCATTGGCGGAGCTTCGGCTGTTGCCGTGCCGGTGAATTGCCAATCATGTTCTCCACCTACGGCGAGGTCCGTGCCGGTGCCGTGGTTGAACTTGATATCGAAGGGCAACGAATCGATATCCGGGTAATCTGGCCCGGCTTCCAGTAGCAGAACGCTGCGACCCGGGTCTTCCGAAAGCCTTGTCGCAACGACCGCCCCCCCAGATCCAGCTCCAACAACGATCACGTCGTAATTCAAGTCGGCTCTCCCTGTTCAGGTTCTGGACATCGCGCCGATGGTATCGAGCTTGTGTGTGCACATGGCGGGCAAGCATAGCCGCGAGTTGAGTGGCCCGCACGGCCTAATTCGGCGCCGTGTCGCCTACCACTCGAACACGTACGCGTAGCGCGTCGCCGGGCACGTAAGAGAGCGGAAGGTCTTCCACCTCTACGACCGTTAGCGTCTCGGGGTCGGCGCCGGCCTGGATCGTTCGTTGCTTCGCCATCTCGGTGGCGGCCTCGATTGCTGCCGCTCGTCCGATATCTGAGAATACCTGGTCCACCTCTCCGCTCACCTGTGCGATGGCGGCGCCGACCGCGTTCGCGACGCCGCGATGCTCCACCTGGATGACCTCGGAAACGCCCGGAAGATCGTCCGGCACGAGGAACGCGCCGCCTCCGACGGCAATCAAGGGCACAGGCGTGGCGTCAACCTTCATCCGGTCGACCGCTTCGTCGATCATCGCCGTGATGCGGGCGCCTGATGCCTCCAGGAGCGAGGGCTCGAGTGAATCCACGGTATTGACATCACCCAGCTCCACCAGCCCGGCCGCTACCGCGATGTCCGTGGCCGTCAGGACTTCGCCACCAAATACGAGCGCCTCGCTCGTGATGCGATGACCGACACTCTGCGGACCGATTGATGATCCATCGGGATCCACGAGTGATCCTCCTCCAAGACCTATGGAGAGCAAATCCGGCATTCGGAAAAGCGTGCGTACGCCACCGATCTCGACCACGTTATTGGCCTCCCGGGGGAAGCCCGCCTGCAACACTCCCACATCGGTGGTTGTGCCGCCGACGTCCACCACGATGGCGTCATCCCGTCCCGTCAGGAAGGCCGCTCCCCGCATGCTGTTGGTGGGGCCGGAGGCGAAGCTGTAGATAGGGAACTCTTCTGCGAACTCGGCCTTCATGACCGTACCGTCGTTCTGCGTCATGTAGAGCGGAGCGTCAATCCCGCTCTGACGCAACGCGTCGGTAAAGGCACGCGTCGTTTTGCGCGCGAGGTCGATGATGCAGGCGTTCAGAAGGGTGGCGTTCTCTCGCTCCAGTAACCCTATGCGGCCGAGGTCATGGGAGAGCGTGATGTCAACGCCCGGGCACTCTTCCCGGAGGATCTCCGCAGCGGCCTCTTCGCATTCCGCCGTGAGCGGCGAGAAGACGCTTGCTATGCCAACAGACGTGATGCCCGAGCCCGCGATTTCGCGCGCCGCCTCACGCATGGCATCCGCATCAAAATCAACCAGTGGACGGCCGTCGTACTCGTGCCCGCCCTCGATCATGAAGACGCGCCCGCGCACTATCTCAGCAAGGTCGTCCGGCCAGTCGATAAAAGGGGGAAGAGACGCGCTTGCCGGGAGCCCGATTCGAACCGCGGCAACGGGTGTCATCTCGCGACGCTGCACCACGGCGTTGGTGAAGTGCGTCGTGCCGATCATGGCCGCGTCGACATGCCCCGGCCCATCTTCCAGCCCCTCGACCAGTTCTTGCAGCGAATTCAAAATGCCGCCGGTAACGTCTTCGGTCGTCGGCGTCTTGACGCCGGCCACCACGCGTTCGTCCTCGATCAAGACGGCGTCGGTATTGGTGCCGCCGACGTCTATGCCGATACGTCTCACAGCCCTGCCACCGGAGCCCGCTCGTTAAGTGGGAACGTGTTGGTGTGAAGGGTGACACAGGATGTCCCGATCACGGAGTGTGTCTCTTGACAGGCGTTCTGGTGAAGGTCCCTCGGCTTCGCTCGGGATGACGGTGAAAAGAAGTCGAAACGAGCCCCCCGTCCCGGCGGGAGAGGGTTGGGGTGAGGGGGAATTTCGGGCTTTTCGTTCGCGTCGCACAGCGACTTCGGACATTTCATCTTCCTGGCCACCGCCCTCATGCTCCCGCCCCATCCACAAACACGGACTCGAACTCCATGTCGTATCCGAAGGCCCTCGGGCCCACATTTTGAAGCCCGCGCGGCGAGGTCAATAACGGAGGGGCGGGCAGGGCGATCACCGAGACGCGCTGGCCGTAACGTATCGTCTCGGTGCCGATCGCCTCGCCGGAGATCGTGTCCATGACGCAGATGATCTCGGGCACGGTGGCCGCGGGGACTCCGTCCTTCAGGCCGATGGCGAACTCGTTCTGGAACTCCAGCCGGAACTCGTGACCGGCGTCGTTATCCAGGCCGTAGATAGTGGCGGAACCGCGCAGGAAACCCTCCGTGGCTCGTCGGTCGATATCCGTGATTTTTCCTCGGAATAGCAACACGCCGTTCTCGTGATCCAGGGCTGCCTGCACCGGGTCCGCGTGCGCGGCACGGGCGTCCTCCACGGCGCGCCCGAGTTCGATGGCGCGGGTGGTCGTGTAGAGAATCCCCCAGTCCTTGACCTCTTTACCGGAACGGGGCGCTTTGCAGGTGGCGGCGACGGACCCCACCTCGGTGCAGACCTTGCGGCTGATGCGCTCCATCCACTTCCAGCTAGCGGCCCGCGCGACGATCGTCTCGTTATCCCGGATATCGGCCAGGCAGAGCGGATACATCTGGAGTTCGCCGATAGCGAAGCTGGTCATCTGTGCTTCCGGGAAGGCACGTCCCATCGAATCGGCGTCGACCACCGGCAGTCCGGTCACGGCGGCCACCATCAGCGGCTGCAGCGCGTTACCCCCGCCGATCTCGAGCGACATGACGGCGTCGAACTTTCGTCCGAGGTACTCCTCCATCATGCGGACGGGCTTGGCGGCGAAGTCCGGATCGCGCAACCGTTCCTGTCCCACAAGAGGCGCGCCCATGCTGGATACGACCGCGACCAGGTCATCGTCGCCGAGCGTCATCGGGTCAATCAACGTCACCCGTTTGCCCACTTTATAAAGCTCTCGCATGTTCAGGTACGAGTAGTAAGGGCTCCCGCCGCCGCCCGCGCCCAGGATCCACGCCCCGGTCGAGAGCGGGGTCAACTCCTCGGGCTGAATCTCGCGGGCGTCAACCATCTGAGTCAGAGCCATCCTGTTCCGCCTTCTGGCGTGCCTCATAGTTGTCGAATGCCCGTTGCACCATCGGCCTGAGTCGGCCTTCCGGCTTTTGGAGGGCGTACCCGGGATCGCTCTCGCCGAGCGAACTGAGATTGTAGAGGGGGAACGCGCCCTGGATGTGCTGGGTGAAACCCTGTGAGTCCTGCATCTGGTTGATCGCCAGCTTGATCATGCGCAACTGGAACGGGTCGTTCGCTGCGACGCGCTCCGCGTACGCCATCGATTCCTCTTCGAGTTTGTCCTTCGGGAACACCCTGTTCACGTAGCCCAGGTCAAGGGCTTCCTGTGCGTCCACAAATCGACTCTCGAACAATATCTCGCGGGCCTTGCGGTGGTGCATCTCCCACGGCACGGAGAAGTACTGGAAGTTTGCCGGCAGGAACATGGCGTCTTCCGCCGCGAACACCACGTCCATGGCGGACGAGATGATCCATCCGGCGAAGATGCAGTAGCCCTGCACGGCGGCGACGGTGGGCTTTGGAAGATTGCGCCAGCGCAGGGACTTGTCGATGTTCTGGTCGAATCCACGCCTGTACTTGCCGCGAAGTCCTTCTTCTATCGGGCGTTCCTCGCGATCGGCCATCTCTTCCGGCGTCCCCAGGTCGTGCCCGGCGGAGAAATGATCGCCTGCGCCCGCCAGGACTATCGCCCCGATGCTGTCGTCCTCTTCTGCGTACCCGAAGGCATGGTCCAGTTCTTCCAGCAGAATTCGACTCTGGGCGTTGCGATACCTCGGGCGGTTCAGGACGATCCGTGCGACCCGGCCGTGTTGTTCGTAGGTGATCTGCCTGTATTCGCTGGGCGGCATTTTCGTGCTCCCGCTGTCTTTGAAGGGTTCAGTTCGAGGGTCCGGCGCCCGTCACGCCGCGTCCAAATAGATCGTTGTATTCATCTTCATCGATATCGAGAAGGCGAGACAGGACCTCCTGCGTGTGCTGTCCCTGTAACGGCGCGTGTCGTCGCACCATGGCCGGGGTGTCCGAGAAATGCGCCGGCACTCCGGACTGTGGATGAATCCCGGCTTCCGGGTGCTCCACCTCCACGACAAGGCCGCGATCGCGAAGAGCTTTGTCGGCGGCGACTTCGTGCGCGTCGAGGACCGGCGCTGCGATCACCCCTGCATTTGACAGTCGCTCAGCGAGTTCGTCCCGCTCTTCGCCCGCAACCCATGCCCCGATCTCGGCATCGAGCGCGTCCTCGTTGGCCTTGCGAGCGGCGTTGCCGTCGAACCGGGGATCGGTCAGCCATTCATCGTGACCGGCGGCGCTGCACAGCGCCGTCCACTGGGCTTCCATCTCCGCGGCGAGGGCGACCCATTTGTCGTCGGCCGTGCCGTAAATGCCGTGCGGAGCGAAGGTCATATGCCGGTTGCCGAGGCGTCGCCGCACGTTTCCCGTCATGCGCTCTTCGAGCATGGCATCGCCGATAAACACGAGGCTCGACTCCTGCATCGAGAGGTCGATGTACTGGCCCTCACCGGTCATCTCGCGGTGCATTAGCGCCGTCACGATCCCGGCAAATCCGTTCAGCCCGGCTGCGGCGTCCGGGTACATCTGCCCGGAGTTGAGGGGAGGACCGTCCTCGTAGCCAAGGAGGGCCGACATGCCGGATATCGGCTCGATGGTCCCTCCGATGCCGGGAACGTCCCGCCAGGGACCGTTGTTCCCGAAAGCGGACAGACTGCAAAGAATGATGTCGGGCTTGATCTTGCGCAAAGCGTCGTAGTCGATTCCCAGGTTCCCCAGCACGCGCGGCGCAAAGTTCTCCGCCACGAAATCGGCCAGCGGCACGAGTCGCCTGAAGATATCGATTCCATCCGGGTGAGTCAGGTCCAGCGTGATGCATTGCTTGTTCAGATTGACGGAGTTGTAGTTTGGATGGACGTTCCACGGGTGCTGGAGGGGCGCTGCTCCGTTCGCGTTCTTGACCGTGTCCGGGATCGGCCGGTCATACGAGCCGCGCCATGAGTCCGGCCGTCCGTGGAACTCCACCTGGATGATCTCGGCGCCGAGCATCCCGAGTAGCTGTGTTGCGTACGACCCTGCCCATGCCTGCGTCAGCACTATTCCCCGGTATCCGGCGAGTGGGCCACTCATCGCACGGCTCCAGTGGCGAGCAGGGCGTCGATAGCCGGTTCTTCAAGATCGGAGAACTCGCGCAGAACCTCGGCGGTGTGCTCTCCCGTGCGCGGCGCACGTCGCGTCAGCCGCGCAGGCGAGGCGACCATCTTGAATGCCGGACCCGGGAACTCAGGCCCACCCCCATCAGGGGAACGGAAGAACTCCCGGGCGCGCAGGTGGACGTTGTCGGCCAGTTCGTCTGTTTCCAGCACCGGGCCGGCGATTACCCGCAGCGCTGCCAGCGCGTCGAACAGGTCCATCTTGTTCCAGTTGGCGAGTTTGTCCTGCGCGCGATCGACGTACTCGTCTGAGTGCGCCTTGCGGTACCAGCTCGTGGCCCACCGGGGATCTTCGGCTAGATCGTCCAGTCCGAGGACGTTCATCGCATCCCGCCAGAAATGCGGGCGGCTGATGGTGAGAGCGAAGTGGCCGTCTTTCACCGGAACGGGACCGGTGGACATGTCCACCTTTTCTTGCCGGGACTGCGGCTCATCCTCGTACTGGCTGGTCAGCAACGCCGGGGCGAATGTCGATGCCATCACCTCAAGCTCAGCTATATCGATGAACTGGCCCCGGTGGGGTGGGTGATTGCGGCGGGTCAGGAGGGCGCTGACGATCGATCCGTAACCCATCGTACCGGCGCAATAAGACGCCTGGAGTCCGCCGGGCTTGAGCGGCGGACGATCTCTGAGGCCATTGATGGAAGCCCAGCCGGAGAGGGCGGCGGTTGTCAGGTTGTTGCCCGGGTATGACGCGCGCGTACCAGAAGACCCGTGCGTGGTGATCGAGCACATGATCACGCGGGGGTTCAGTTGGTTGAGTGAACCGAAATCCAGGCCGAGCGGCTTCAACTCACCGGGGGAACTGGAACAGACAAGTACATCGGCAGATTCGACGGCCGCATGAATCGCCTCAAGTCCGCCAGGTTGCTCAAGGTCCACAACCGCAGATCGCCTGTTTGCCAGTACGTATTCGGCGATCACGCTGTTTCCGGCGCCGTCGAACGGCGCAAGACTCCGGGCCGGGTGACCGTCCGGCCCTTCATAAAGCGCCACGTCCGCTCCGAAATCGGCCAGCATCCGCGCGCACCACGCCCCGGACACGGAGGTCGAAAGATCGATCACCCGTACCCCGTTGAGCGCCCCGGGTTTCATTGAGTCATACCCATCTTGGTCATCAGGGTACGGCTACACCTGCCAGTCCGGGTAAGCATGGCGCGAGATGACAGACATACCGGCGTCCACCGAGAGCACGTGTCCCGTGACCCAGCGAGCCTCGTCGCTCGCCAGGAACAGCGCCGCGTATCCCACGTCCCACGCCGTACCCTCGATACCGAGCATCGAGGAGTTCTGGCGATGCCGCCGCAGATCGGCGTCCATCCGGTACTCCACCATCGGCGTGAACACGAGACCGGGCGCAACGCAGTTGACCCGTATTCCCTCTCGCCCGTGGTCGCCCGCCATGGCAATCGTCAGCCCGATCACTGCGGCCTTGGAGGTCGTGTACGCGGCATCGCCGATGGCCTCGATTCCCGCGCCGGATGAGATGTTGATGATCGAGCCGCCACCGTCCGCGATCATCCGGGGTATGGCGTGGCGGGATGTCAGGACCATGCTGCGGACGTTTGTGCTCTGCACCCTGTCCCAGTCATCCATGTCGATCTCGGGCACGGTCTTCCGCAGGCTGATCCCCACGTTGTTGTCCAGCACGTCAAGCCGGCCGTAACGCTCCACCGCGGCCTCCACCATGTCGCGGCAGTCGTCCTCGTTCGTCACATCCGCCTGGAATGTGCTGGCGACTCCGCCCTCGGCGTCGATCATGGCGAGCGTCTCTTCCGCACGCTCGACCTGGGCATCCACCAGCAGGACGCTCGCTCCTTCGCGGGCGAACAGCACGGCGGTCGCCTTGCCGTTTCCGACGCCGGGCCCGCGAGAGCCAGCGCCCGTGACGATCGCTACCTTGCCCTCAAGGCGTCCGGGGCGTTCGGCCATTGTTCGGTCCCTTTCAACGCTGGTGATTGATCTTTGCCTGGTTGGGACGGCGGAACATCAGTCAAGTGTGACGAACAGGCTGCGCCGCATCTGCCCTTCGACGGCACGACTGATGTGGCCGTGCCCTGTCGTGTCTTCCGCAAGCAGGATTTCGCCGGCGCCGATCAGGCGTTTGGAACCATCCCCGACCTCGATCTCCACGGCGCCCGACAGGTTGATTACGTACTGGCGCCGGGGCGCGGTGTGAAAGTCCAGGTCGTAATCGGGGCTGGTCTCGCGAAAAATGATGTTCGTCGCGGTCTGTGGCTCCGACAGCGCGCCGGTCGCCGTGGGGTTGAGCTCGATATCGACATCCTCGAAATGGGACTCGCCGTCGTCGCCGGTGTAAACCCGTGTCACCTTCATGTGCTTATCCGTCCTTATTTGTATGCGGCGGGGAACCCCCTCTCCCGGCGGGAGAGGGTCGGGAGCCTGCCCTTCCGAGGAAGGGTGAGGGAGAAGTTCATCAATCTAATGCGTAATTGCGTGATTCGGTCCTTCGAGAGCCTCAGGACACTGTCGGGCGTCTCAGGCACTGTTGGGCGCCTCGCGACTTCTGCGTAATTGCGTCCCTGTCCCCTGGCTGCAGAGTCGATATCAACCTGGCTCGATGGCCGCCAGCCGGGTTTTCGTGGCGTCGTCTGCGAATCGTTCCACCGCCTCGGCGTCGTTAAAGACACCGCCGGTGCAGGTGTCTACCGTTTGCATGGCGAGCAGCGTTGCCGCTTCAACGTAGCTGTCGGGTGGAATCATCCCGGCGTGCGGAGTGTCGCCGCCGACCTGGCCGGGGGCGCGTCCGAAACGAATCCCGGGGGTGTCGATGCCGCCGACGGGTTTCAACGCGTTCACGGCGATTCCGTCGTCCTTCATGTCGTTCGCCAGCCCGCGAGTCATGGCCTCGATGGCGAGTTTTGTGGCTCCGTAGTGTGAGTGCCCGCGATCCGCTGCAACGGACGAGATGTTGATGATGTTTCCGCTCTTCTGCTCCACCATCGCCGGCAGCGCCGCACGTGAGCAGTGGAAAGGGCCGTGGACGTTGATCTTGAACTCCAGCTCCCAGTGGCGCGGCTGGATGGTGTTGATGAATCCGGGCGGCTGCACCGCGGCATTGTTCATCAGGATGTCGATGCGGCCGTACGCCGAGAGGACGGTGTCCACCATGCCCTGAATCGACTCCACGTCGCCGACGTTGCAAACGACCGCCAGCGCTTCTCCGCCACCTTCTTCGATCATGCGAACCGTGTCGTGGATGGTGCCCGGGAGGCGCGGGTCGCGCTCTTGTTCCGTCCGGGCGGCAACGATCACCTTCGCGCCTTCTTTCGCGTACTGCAGCGCGCAGTACTGGCCAAGGCCACGGCTTGCCCCGGTGATGATTGCGATCTTTCCGTCCAGTCTCCCAGCCATCTTGTTCTCCTCTGCCTGTACGGCGATGTTTGCTGTGACCTGCGGGTGTGTCCGGTTGTCACTTATTTCGTAAGAGGTTTGACTTCCGTGGCGAACCGGTCCATGCGCTCGAGGGTCTGGTCCGGGGATGCGCCCGTTAGCCCTATGACAAGGTGCCGGACGCCCAGCGCTTCAAACTCACGTATATCGGACGCGACCTGTTCGGGATTCCCGGTGAAGACCAACCGTCGTCCGTTTCGTCCCGTCTTTTCTTCGCCGTCGTTATACCAGCCGGCGCTGTAGCCGAAATCGATAGCCGCCGGATCTCTCCCGGCCTCCTCGGCGTGTCGCCGCACGGTGGACATCGCTTCGGCAAGTAGCTCGGGCGTGTCCATCGGAAAGGTCGGATTGCTGCCGATCGGGTACCAGGCATCTCCGAGTTGTCCGGCGCGCCGCAGTGCGGGCGGGCTTTCGCCGCCCACCCATATCGGCGGGTGCGGATCTTGAACAGGCTTCGGGTAGAAGCTCACGTCGGAGACCTTTGCGTACGTCCCGTTGTAGTCGGGCGAATCACTCGTCCACAACTCTTTGAAGGCACGGATGTAGTCGTTGGCGACTGAGCCGCGGTGCTCGTATGGCGCGGTGCCGAGCGCTTCGAACTCTTCTCGCATCCAGCCCGCGCCGACCCCGACGAGCAGCCGGCCTCTGGACAGCACGTCCAGCGAGGCCAGAATCTTCGCCGCCAGCACGGGCGGGCGGTGGGGCAGCACCATCACCGAGGTCAGGACCCGGATTTTGGAGGTGTGGGCTGCGAGGAACATCGCCACCGTCAACTGCTCAAGGCACTCGCCCGCATCGACCCCGGAGAACGCGCCGTCCTCGCTATAGGGATAGATCGAACCCACGGCCTTCGGGATGATGACGTGATCGGAGACCGTCACGATGTCGAATCCCAGCTCTTCTCCGTGTTTGACCTGGCGTTCCAGGAACTCCGGCGCGGCGGCAGGGCCGCGCATCGCAACTCCGAATCCAAATTCCATATTGATGGCTCCCGGGCGCTTCTGGTCACTGGAGGATCGGTGATCGCATTACGGCGAGCGCCGGAAGCATAACCCGGTCAGCCCGGGCCGGGGGAGGGTCCGTTCAAAGTTAACCTGGAAACGGTCAGCTAGTTGCTGCCCTACGCCGCACCCTCGGAATTGCGGATAGCGTTGCGGGCGAGGGTCAGCCGGTAATCGGATTCGAGGTTCATCCAGGTCACGGCGGAGATCCCGAGAGCCTTCTCGAACTGCAGGGCGGTCTCTGCCGTGATCGCTTTCTTCCCGTTTACGATGGCGTTCACCACCTGGTACGGGCGGGAGATCATGCCGGCAAACGCCTTCTGAGTGATGCCGCGCTCCCTGAGTTCGTCCAACAACGTTTCGCCGGGGGGAATGGCGAGGTCGCTGTAGAAGCGGTGGGGTTGTGAAATTTCACGGTCAGCCATGATAGTCAGTCACTTCTTTCACGATGACGGTGTTCGAATCAGTCTGAATTTCGACGATGAGACGGAGATTGCCTGTAAGCCGAATCGCATGAGTTCCAAGCCTGTTGCCGGAAAGAGCGTGCAGGTGCAGTCCCCCGTAGGCACGGACGGACTGAATGTCTTCGGCGGCCATGAGGAACCCTACGCGTCGTATGAACTGCCGGGCGACGGTCCGGCCCCAGGCGCGCTCGGCTTCCCGATGCGACTCGAATCGTTCGCGCAGAATTCGTGTGGCGAATAATACATTCAATGATTCACCTTATTATTGCATAAATACATTCTAAGGATGTATTAATGTTCCGAAGTCACGCCAGCGGCGATAAGCCCTTCGATCTCGGCGTCGGAACGTCCGAGTTCGCGCAGAATCTCACGCGTGTTCCCTCCGGCGAGCGGCGGACCGGTGGCCGGGCCGCGTTCCGCGTTTGAGAACGTGATCGGCGTATTGATGGCACGCAGCGAGCCGTCGAGAGGATCGTCCGTCTCCACGATCATCCCGCGCTCGGCAAAGTAGGGATGCTTCACGGCCTCGGGCATCGAGCGGGAAACGCCGTACGGCGCTCCCGCCCCCTCGAGACCCGCAGCGGCTTCTGCGGCGGTGAGCTCGCCGACCCACGTGGATACCAGCGCGTTCGCCTCTTCTATTGCTTCGGGCATCGGAGTTCCGGGATGTCCGAGCCCTTCTGCGATTCGCTCCCAGTTACGCGCCCCGCCGATATTGATCGTCAGGTGGCCGTCTCGGGCCGCGTGTAGCGGGTGGCGGAAGGGCTCCCAGTCGTCAACGCCGCCGCCGTTCAAAGGCGCGGCTGCGACTTCGTTGAGCATCGAGAGCTGGGCATCCATCAAGCTGACATCAACCCGCTGCCCCCACCCGGTCGATTCGCGGTCGTACAGCGCCGCCATGATCCCGGAAAAGCAGGACAACCCCGCCGCCATGTCCGCCACGGTGACGCCGGGAGGGAAGGAATCGGCCGTGCCGGCTGCCTGTTGCTGGACCCACAGCCAGCCCGCTTCTGCGTGCGCTGTCGCTCCATACGCGCGGCGATGCGCGTGTGACCCCGACTGGCCGAACCCGGAAATCGATGCGAACACCAGTCGAGGGTGTTTCGGATTCAGATGGTCGAATCCCAGTCCGAACCTGTCCATCACACCGGGCGAGAAGTTCTCCACCAGCACATCGGCCTTCGCCACGAGTTCGCGGGCGATTCTGACGCCCTCGGGATGCTTGAGGTCCAGCGTTATCGAGCGTTTGCCCATGTTGTTCCCGGCGCTCCCGGAGGTTCGGGTGGGCCCGTCGTTTTCCGGGATGGCGTCAATCTTGAGAACATCGGCGCCCATGTCGGCCAGCATCCGGGTGCAGTACGGGCCCGCGATAACGCGTGTGAAGTCAAGGACGGTGACACCGTTAAGAATTCGCCGGTCGGTCATGGAAAGCCTTTCGATGCCAATGGCGTGATTGTTTGGGACACCCCCGAAGTCCTTTATTGTCTGGGAACGTCCGGCGGTACCGAAGGCGGAGTATCGGGCGAACCGACCGCGCCTGTCACCTGTACATGGACGATCGCTATCACTTACAGACGGGTACTCTCGCGTGCAAAATGGGTGATTCTGAAATCTGAATCACAAAGGCACTCGATGTCGGGATCACTGGATACAGGTCGCTCCGGCGGCGTTCTTGCTCTGGCCGGGGGGGTAGGCGGGGCGAAGCTGGCTGTTGGACTGGCCCGGGTCCTTGAGCCGGACGCATTGACCGTGGTCGTGAACACCGGTGACGACGAGACTTTTTACGGGCTTCACGTATCCCCCGATATCGATACCGTCACCTACTCAATGGCCGGGCTGGCGAACCCGGAAACGGGCTGGGGCTACGTCGGTGATACGTTCAACGCGCTTGAGACTCTGAAGAAACTCGGCGCAGACGCATGGTTTGGTCTCGGCGACCACGATCTTGCGTTACACCTCAGGCGGACCGATATGCTGCGCTGCGGAATGACGCTGTCCGAGGTGACGCTGGACCTCGCGGACAAGATGGGGGTGCAACACCCGATCGTTCCGATGAGCGACCAGCCGGTCAGGACGATAATCGAATCGGATGATGGCGAGATGTCGTTCCAGGAGTATTTCGTGCATCGCCGGTCTGAGCCTGAAGTGACCGGAATCCGGTTTGACGGCGCAGAATTGGCGCGACCGACGCCCGCATTTATAACGGCGTTGGAAAACGCTCACGCAATCGTGTTTTGCCCGTCCAACCCCTTTCTCAGCGTTGATCCGATACTTGCGGTGCCCGGCGTCCGGGGGCTTGTTGCCGCCGCCCGAGTGCCGACGGTCGTCGTAAGCCCGATAATTGGTGGACGGGCGGTGAAAGGCCCGGCGGCGCGAATCTTTGAGACGTTTGCGCACAAGCCGCCGAGCGCGCTGGCCGTGGCGGAGCATTATTCAGGAATGGCTACGCATTTTGTGATGGACAACGAGGACGAATTAAGCCGGGAGGCGGTCGAAGCGCTTGGATATCAGGCCCTGGTGACCGAGACCCTCATGACAACCACCGAACGGAAGATCGATCTCGCCACCGCCGTCTGCGAGATGGCCGGGGTATCGGTCTGAGCTCGAAAATGAGTCAGCGCCGGATCCGTGCGGTCGTGCCGATGAAACCGATTGTTGAGAGCAAGACGCGGCTTACTCCCGCGCTCACAGACGATAAGCGATCGTTGTTGTCTCTCGGAATGCTCCTTCGTGTGATCGGGTCGGCCGTAGCCACTCCCGAGCTCGGGGATGTGATCGTGTATGGCGGCGATGAGGCTGTTCGGCGCGCGTGTAGCCAGGTGGGCGCGGGTTGGCGCCCGGACCCCGATGTCGGGCTGAACGGCTGCCTGAGCGCCGCGTTTTCGGACGCCCGGGAGGAGGGCATCAATCAGGCCCTGTTTCTCCCCGCGGACTTGCCTCTCGTCACATCAGAAACGATTTCTGAGTTCATAGGGGCTGGCGCGGGCACTCCGGTAGCGATCGCCCCGGACCGGGCCGACGATGGCACCAATGCGCTGTTGGTGGATATGGCGCTCGAATTCCCGACGCTGCTCGGCGAAGCCTCCTTTAAAAGGCACACCGGACAGGCGGACCGGCTCGGCTTCGCCCAGGTCGTTCATCGGTCAAACGGGCTCGGACTGGACATCGATACGGCGCTGGATCTGGAACGGCTCGTGGAGGAAACGCCGAATCTCTGGGATGACCTGCGACGCGAGATACGAGAGGCCGGGCTGGAATCATCCCTGCCGATAAGCCCGGTATAAGAGCGCGCGGAATGACGATTTCAGGACCGATGCTGGGGATCGTTCTGCCCACGCGCGGCGTTGTTCTCGCCGGTGGAGATTCCCCGGACGCCGGGCTCATCACGCGTATGGCGCGGCTCGCGGAGGATGCCGGCGTCGATTCTGTCTGGGTAGGGGACAGCCTTGTTGCCAAGCCTCGCCTCGAACCGCTGGCCGCCCTCGCCGCCGTGGCCGCATCGACTTCACGGGTCCGGCTTGGCACGTCCGTACTGCTGGCCGCGCTGAGGCACCCCGTGCTCCTCGCACAGACGGCCGCGACCGTGGACCATCTCTCCGGCGGGCGGCTCACGCTCGCGATGGGCGTGGGCGGCGCGTTCACAGACGCGCAACAGGCCGAGTGGGCGACGGCGGGTGTGGAGAAACGAACCCGGGCGGGCAGGGTGGAGGAGATGGTCGAGATCATGCGCGGGCTGTGGTCCGGGGAACCGGTCACGTTTCATGGCAGGCATTTCGATCTCGACGATGTAAGTCTCGGGTATCGCCCCCACCAGCGCCCGGGAGTGCCGATCCTCCTTGCCACTCACTCCGGCGAGGGACGGGACCGGCAACCGGCGCGTGCGGCACGGTTATCGGACGGGATCATCTCGATTTCGGATAGCCCGGAAGAATTCGCATCGGTCCGGGCAAAGGTCGCTGAAGAGGCGGATGCGATAGGCAGATCAGCGGACGAGTTGAAGTCGGTCTACTACATGACCGTAAATCTGGACCCGGACGCCGCCCGCGGCCACGAAGAGGGCGTGCGATGGGTGACGGATTATTACGGGTTGAACTTCTGGGGCGACCGCTGGGGGCCGTATGGCGATACCGAGGGAGTAATCGAGCGGATAAGCCAATTCGGCGCGGCCGGAGCGGACGAAGTCATCGTTCGATTCGCCTCGTACGACCAGCCGCGCCAGATGGAACTATTTGAGGAGCGCGTGCTGCCGGCGTTCCGTTAAACGGCGGGCGCGCCGGAGAGCCGTCTGACGGCGGCGCAGCGGATGGCCTGATCTCAGGCCTCCCGGGACGTGATTTCGTCGTGGTGCCGGTCGCGCAGGCAGTCACGGCACAGGGCGCCTGTTAGTGACGGATCTACCTGGTTCGGGCATTCGCATGCGTCACAGCGGCACCAGGGCCAGTTCTCGGTGCCGGTGGCCGCTTCGAGCGCCGACTTGAGATCGCATGCCGTTATGTGCGGGCCACCCGGGCCGGGTGCGCCACACGCCGGACAGCGCACCTCGCCGTCCGCGGTAAGCCCGGTCCACTCGAGCCGTCTTACAACCGCCAGCAATCGGGAGAAAGCCTCGTTTCGCCCGTTTTCAGGGGTCCGGTCTCCGGTCAAACTTCGCCTCTAACGAGATTGCGCGTCCAGTTAGTCGCCCGGCGCGAGGATCATGGTGGCGCCCGATTGTAGTCGAGGATCAGACAGGCCGCAGCAGACGCCGTTAAGAACAGGCCGGGTTCACCCCATTCCGGCACGTGCTCGCTTTTGCCACTCTTCAATTTCGGCGTTTTCGGTTTCGCCGGACAGGCCGGGGTCGTCCGATCCGCTGCCTCCAGACTGGCCGTCTTCCGTACCCTGTTCCCACTCGCGGCCGCCCTCGGAAGAACCACCGGCGCTGTTCGCCTGGCCCGGTTCGGGCCCTTTCATGTCGGGGTCGATCCAGTTTCCGCCGCCGAGCCCGGCCACGATGGCCTGCATGAGACGTTCCCCGTTATCGGCCTTGCGACGGAGGACTACGGACCAGCCGGGTTCGACCGCTGCGGAAGCGATCATCGGGCCCTGGGGATAGCCGTCGGGGGCGACGACGATGACGTGCGCCTTCGGGCAGGCTTCCGTGACGGCCTTCGCCAGGGGTAGACCGGTCGGGTTCCAGATCGGGTCGACGTCCACTATCGTGATATCCGGTTTCATTCGGTACACCGTCCCCTGGGCGTAGTTACGTGCAGACAGGGGTTTGGCAATCCAGATATCGGTGCGTTGGGCGAGTCGTGACGCGACGAACTTGTGCAGGGTCGGAGAACCGGCCACGAACACGGCCGTTCGACCATCGTGAGGACGCAGGGCCCGGCGCATCGGCTTTTGGGCCGGGCCGCGTCCGGGCATTCGCTGCTGGGGGCCACCGCGCCCGGGCATGCGCTGCTGGGGACCGCCGCGCCCGGGCATGCGCTGTTGAGGACCGCCGCGCCCGGGTTGCCGCATGCCTCCGGGTCCCCGGGTGGGTCCGTTTCCCGTTCTGCGCACCGGCCTCTGCATTTGTTCCTCCGAACACGATGTGTGTGCGAGTAAAGGAGTCTGGGGCGACATCCGTTGAGTGACTACTTTGATAGCGTCACATTTAGCGTCATTTGCGTCGCCCGTGTACGGCACACTTCGAATGGTGGCAAACACGCGTGTCATCAGCCGTTGGCGGGGTCACCTGAACAGGGCATGGATTTACCCGGATGGCCCGTGGTGACCCCGGGTAAGACGGCTCGCACGATGAACAAAGAATGCAGGAAGTAGGTGATGCGGGGACGAAACCACCGCCAGCATCACGGAATGTGGTCCATGTCGTCGCACCCGGACCGCGCACTATGCGCGACCGTGACCCACCGTGGACGAGAGGCGTGATCGGCGAAGCGCCGGGGCTTACACGACGAGGTCTGCTTTCGCTGTATCCTGCGTTTTTCGACGACCGGGAGGGATCATCAATGTGGAGCAGGACATCCGGCAACCGGGGACGTAGCTCTATCGTTGCCCGCGGCCGGGATTACGCGTGTGGCAGGTTGAGCCGATCAACAGGGCCGATTTGATGGCGACGCGGACAGTCCGGGAAGGCACGGCATGCGTGCGGTGTGGATGTGATCTGCGCGGCAACGCTTACGAATTGTTGTTGCATACAGCGCGTGCTCCACATTGCCTCTTATGCGCGGTGCGATTTCGACCGATGTTGAGGCGTTCGCTGGTCGTGTCACTGATCGTTGGCACAATCCTGACGCTCATCAACCAGGGCAACTTCATCCTGTCAGGAGAGTTTCAAACGGCGATGGCCTGGAAAATCCCGATGACTTACGCCGTACCGTTCGTGGTGGCATCGGTCGGAAGTCTGCTGAACGCTCGATCTGCGATCCTTGCGGGCGCGCCGAAGTAGGGGCGCGGTGTGTGCTGCACCCGGATCGATCTATACAGTTCCATGTGATGGGCAGGGGTCTCAACGATAAAACAGTGTCGTGAGCGACGCGGCCGTGTTCTGAGGCTCACCAGCCGTGTCCTCAGGTTTTCGAAGGACCGGAACGGGCGTGCGTCTGACGAGCGCGTTGCCGGTGGACACAAGACCCGGGGAGACACCGGGTAACGGCTAGTCGGCCGTCGCCCCGGCAGGAACGTCCACGTAGTGAGGCATCACTTCTTCTACAAACAGGCGGATGGAACGCATCGCCTGCTCTGACGTGATGCTGCCCCACTGGAACGAGCACACGTAGTAGTTGGCCCCGCTCTGGACATATTCGTCCAGGTACTCCCGCATGGATGCGGGAGAGCCCGCCATCGCGACGCCGCCGAGCCTGCCCGGATGCTGAACGGTGTGATTGGCGTCAAACTTCTGGATCTCGGCGTCGATGTCGCGGCGCAACTCGCGTACGGGAGCGTTTTCCGGCCGGTTGCCGACGAATCCGTACTGCCCGTCTTTAGCCGTCTTGAAGCGGTCAAGCCCCCGCCGTTCCGCCTCGATACGCCTCGGCGCGGCGAGGTTGTACCGGTACTGTTCCCAGGCGGGCTGCGCGATGGCGATCGCTTCCTCGTCCGTGTCGGCCAGCACCATGTGAACGGTCAGACCAATCTTCGGTTCTTTCCCGTGCACATTAAGAGTTCCGGCACCCTGGTGCTCCTCCCACTTTTCCCGGTAGCGCTTCACTTCCGGTCCGATGCTGTCGAGGGATCCGACGATGATCGTGTCCATGCCGTTTATGGCGGCGGTCTCGACATTCCGCATGTACCACATGGGCGGGTAGGGTTTTTGCATGGAGTGCATGAACATCGGCAGATCGTCGAAGTCGTAGACATCGCCGTGGAAAGTCAATCTGTCGTTCGAAAGACCCAGTTGAACCACCTCAAGCGTTTCCAGGTAACGCTTGTAGTTGGATTCAGCGGTCGCCTCCTGTCCCCAGAAAAACGCCTCCATCTCGCCGCCCCGTCCGACTCCGATCTCCATGCGCCCGTTGGACAGCGTGTCCACCATGCTGATCTCCTCGATCAGCCTGATCGGGTGGTGAAGTGGGAGCACATAAACGCAGGGCGACAGGTGGATGTTCGTCGTGCGCTGGGAGGCCGCCGCAAGGAACACGTTCTGTGACGGGGCCAGGCTGTGGATGGCGGGCGTGTGGTGCTCGGCGAGGTGGTAGCAATAGAAGCCGGAACGGTCCAGGTATTCAAGTTGCTCCAGGCGTTTCCTGTACGTCTCGGGGAGGGACTCACCCTCTTCTGGTTCGATGTGATCAAAAACGCCGAATTGGAGACCCATCCGTTAATTGTTCCTTCCAAGCGATACAAGAGCTTCAGCCGCCGGGGATTCTAGACCGGATTTGACCCCGGAGCTAATCAGCGGCCGCCCCGGACCGGAGAGTCGCGGCCGGGGCGTATCGCCGGATGAACAGGGCCATGGCATCAGCGATCGGGCCGCTGTACATGTCTTCTCTGTCGAAGACGTGGTCCTGGCCGGAGTACAACTGCAGGTCGACCGGAACTCCGGCTGCTTCAAGCGCGTCGTACATCTGTACGGTACGCCGGTAGTCCACGCGCACGTCGCCGGTTCCGTGCACCAGCAGGGTCGGCGGGTATCCGGGGCGGACATGCGATATCGGGCTGGCGGCCAGCAGGGCTTCTTCAGTCACCCCGTCCGGAAACAGTTCGGACAGATCGTTCTTCTCTGCGGTGGTGACCAGCTCGCAGACCGGGTACACGCCGATCGCAGTCGCAACCGCGCTGCTCACGTCCTCGAAAAAGGGCGGTTCAAGATCGTCCGAGTCCGGTGTTCCCGCGGCGAGAAGCGCCAGGTGGCCCCCCGCCGAACTCCCCCCGGCGCTGATCCGGTCCGGGTCGATCCCGAGCCGGTCTGCGGAAGCGCGAATCCACCTGACGATGGTCTTAACGTCGTGTATGGGAGCGGGCCACGGGGCCTCTGACATCACGCGGTACTCGCCCGCGATACACACGACGCCGCGCTCCGCCATCTTGATCCCGTAGCGGTGCTTCATATCGGCGCGATTTTTTGTCCGCCATGAACCACCCGGCAAGAACAGGAGAGCGGGTGACGGACCGTTGGCTTCCGCAGGGCGGAATACGTCAACAACGAGCCCGGATTCACCGACCCGGACATTTTCTTCGATCAGTACGTCGGCCAATCAAGAATCCTCCCGTCAAGTCGCCGGAGGCCGCAGCGCGTCGCCCAGCGCGCCACGGCCAGGGGTATCTAGTCAGTCAATGCGGCCAGGGCCGAGCTCTGTCCTGAAAGTCGCCTGTCCCGGTCATCCGCAAAGCGTTTGACGCCTGCGAAGATGGATTCCGGGTCCAGGTGCGCTTCGGCGATCACGTCCACCTCGGTTCCACCGGTCAACCACTCGTCGTGGTGATCTGAGAACAGCGAGTACTCGTCCGTCATCGGACCCAGGTTTCTCACGGGCCATACCCGCCGCGTCCCGGTGCTGACCACCATCGTGTCGTAACGGGCCTCGTCTGGAAGGACCGAGTTCCGGTACGACTCCGGCTGGCGCTCGAAAAGCTCTTCGCTGATCGATGCGATCACCTTCACGTTGACTCCGGCCTCTTCCAGTCTCGAAAGGACGGAAACAAGGTTCACCGTGGAGGACGACCCCTGCACCAGCACGTACCCGCCCCTGGGCTTCGACGGATCGAAGTCCCTGATCACGTACAGGCCTTTGGCCGCGGCGTTGATGTCGGAGTCCGCAAAGTTTGATCGGTCCGCCACTGCGAAGTCCGGACGCGCGACTTCAAGAACGATGATGCCAACTTTCGGGTCGTTGGCAGCGATCTCCGCCGCGGCGAAGTAGCCCGGCGACACATCGTTGTAGTCCCAGAAGCTGAGCCTGATCACCTGGCCCCGCGGGAACAGGTCCCACACCTGGGGCGAGAAGATACCGAAATGCGTCCTCGCATCCGCAGCCGTCTCCGGGCCGGAGTGACCGGCCAGGATATTCAGGACTCCAACCCGGAACGGGCTGTCCTGGTTTTGCTGGCTCCAGACCCTCGCCGGGAGGTACATGAGCGGCGTGAATGCGCCGTAAGTGCCGCTGATGGCCCACATTCCGGCGTGCTTGTCCGGGTCGAGCGACGCTGACTGGCTGATCACCCCGATGGCCGTGGAAGCGTTGCCGGCCTCCTGGATCGCGGCTTTGAGTCGTGAACCGGCGGGGTTGGTGACCGGGTCGAAGTGGCCCCAGATCGACCCGCCTTCCACGTTGATCGATTCGGCCAGGTCGGCGGCGGCGATGATGAACTTGTTTTCAGTGACGTAGTTCATCCACTTGATGATCTCGGAGATGGCCCGCCGGGTGCCGCGGACGTTGCCGGGCTCCTCGTAGAGCTTGATTGCGACCTCTTTCGTCTCGCCGGAGAAGGGGTTAGTCGCCGTGACGGTCTGTGCCTCTCGCGGGAGTCGCGCCACCGTCAGGCGTTCGTCTTTGAAGGCGTCGACCTTGTTGTCGATCTGCAAGGGCATGTCGTCGTCGACGGAATCACCGATTTCGACCAGGCGCTCGGCGAGCCAGTCGCCGAGGCCGTCCTGCTCCAGCACGGACATGGCGACATCCATGTTGGTCTTGAGCTGGATGAGCCGCTCGCGCTCGTCTCCTACCGCTCCATCCCGGATGCCCTGGAACTCGACACCATACTTCTGCTCGAAAGTGGATGCCAGCGCCTGGAAATAGTCGCCGTTCATCGGGAAGCCCCAGGGGTGGCTCGCGTGATCGATGATCTGGGTTTCATCTCCGACCCGGCCATTTCTGGCTCCCGGCCACCACCCTTTGACGGTCGGGCCGACGAGGATCATCGGGCGGTCGTCGCTCGGGTCCCAGTCTTCCATCGTCTTGAGAGCGCCGACGACCTGGTTGTATTTGTTGGCGTCCTCCACAGACAGGACGTTCCAGCCGTACGAGGACCACTGGTCTTCGATCCGGTAGCCGTCGTAGGTGGACTTGATGACGCTGCCGACCAGTTCGTCGTCGATGCCGGCGTTGTTGTAGGACAGCAACAGGCGAAGCCGCTTGCCAACCTGATGGGCGACGGCCTGCGTCTTGAGTTCCTGGGAGTGACCCGAGGTCAGGGCGAACTCACCCTCGATCGCCATGACCTTTAGTGAGTCCGGAGCGCCGACCATGTCCCAGAACGCGGCCTTGCCGGCCATGGTAGCGACGCCGACGCCGGAAGGCCCGCCGTTAACGTCGTTCGTGAGGTCTGTCGTTTCGGCGTGTCCCGAAAGCGCGCGGATGCCGCGAATGCCGGCCTGTTCCATGAGCGGGTGGTCTTCCAGGTTGTAGTCACGGAGAAGGGTGCTGAGGGCGCCCGCGCCGCGGCGGAATCCGAGTGCATCGATCGGAAGCATCCCGATGTTGGGATCCACGTGGTAGCGGCTTTCGCCGGTGACGGCGTGTTTACGCGCCAACGCCTCGCCCTGGATCATCCACAGTGCGTACAGGACCGGAGCGTTGTGGCCGCCGGCCAGCATGAAGCGGTCGGCGAACGGGTGTTTGGGCCGGCGGTAGTCGTAACGGAGCCCGCCTAATTCCGGCCCGACGAGGTGGGAAGCCACCGTGAGTGGCGTGTACGCAAGCGGACCGCCGAAGTGGCCGGTCTGCGCGTAGTTGCACATGATGGTAAGCGTCATCGCCGTCAGGAACCCGATATCCTCAAGGCGCTGGCGATCAAAGTCGGGAAGGTCGATGACGTTATCTGTAGCGGAACGTGAAAGCGCCATCGTTTTTACCGTAGCGCTTGAATTGCCGTTCGTCCCTGGCATTCTTCTCTCCCGGTATTTCTGGGTGTCTTCGAGGTATCGATCTGAGCTACGGGGCAGGTTGAACTGCCGCAAGGTAAGCGGGGAAAGCCGACGCGATAAATTCGGACCGGTCCGCATCTCACAATGTCGGAAACGACCCGAATCTGCGCGGGGCCACCATAGGGTGGACGTTAATGGCGCGCGAGGCAAGTACCCCCGGGTGTTTTCGGGCGCCTGGTCGATCGGAACGAACCGCGACCGGGTGTACGATGCCCCGGCCAATCAGTGAAGTCTCCGGGATTGAACGGGGATTTCAACTTTCCGACGTCTGACAATTCACATGGGGCGAACATGACAACGAGCGCAACGATAGGAAATCTTCAGGTCACGGCACTTTTAGATCTGACTCCACCCCCGCGTGATGTCTCGATGATCTATCCGGACGTGCCGGCCAATGACTGGGGTCCGTACCAGGATTTTGCCCTCGAAGACGGGATGTGGCAAACACAGTTCTGCGGCTTCCTTGTGCGGGCGGTGAACGGCGACGGCCCGATAGTCCTGGTGGACACCGCGATGGGTCCCGGCCCGCATGATCCCGATGATGTGCCGGGAAAACTTCTCGATGAACTCGCCGCCAACGGCGTCGAACCGGGCGATATTTCTGCTGTGATCATCACGCACCCGCACGGCGATCATGTAGGTTGGAACGTTTCGTATGACGGCGACACGCCGAGAGCTACGTTTCCCAATGCCCGTTACATGATCGCCCGCGCGGACTGGGATCACTGGACCAGTGACGAAGTGGCGCCGAATGTTCCCGCCATTGGCAGGTCTGTCCAACCACTTGAAGGGCTCGGCGTCCTGCACCTGGTCGATGGCGAAGAAGAGGCCGCGCCGGGCGTGAAGACGCGTCCAGCCACCGGCCACACCCCGGGGCATCAAGTTGTCATGATCGAGTCCGGCGGCGAGACCGGGGTGATAATCGGGGACCTGTTCCACAACGTCGCCCAGGTCACGGAGACGGAGTGGTGTCCGATGTTTGACTGGAACCAGGACATGGCCCGTGCGGCCCGGCGTGACATCCTCGGCAAGGCCGCCAGCGGCGGCTGGACGGTGTTCGCGGGGCACCTGCGGGTTGGCGACAACATCGGAAAGGTGAGCGGCTCCGGCGACAGGTTCACGTGGCAATCGATATAGCGGTTCAACCGGCGCCATGTGCGACCGGCGGTTGTTCAGCTTGACTCGCAAACCTATCAAGCTGCTCCACACTTCCGATCTGCATCTAGGAAGCGACATCTACCCTGCTGACGCGCTGCTCGGCTTTGCGCAGGTACTGGAACTCGCCGAGGATCACTCGGTCGATGGTGTAATCGTGGCCGGAGACCTGTTCGACAATCGGTCCGTAGCGTCGGAACTGGTGTCCGATGTGTTCCGGAAGTTCGGCGATCTCCGCAGGCCGGTCGTGGTGCTGCCCGGCAATCACGACACGGCGCTGATGAACGGCTCTTTTGACCCGGGGAATCTGCCGGACGGCGTGCATGTCATGCTGGAGCGCGGGGGCGAGACCGTGGACATCGATCCCATCGGGTTGTCGGTCTGGGGCGAGCCGGTTTATGACCACAGTCCGGAGTTTCGGCCGATGGGCGCCCTAAAACCCCGACCATTCGGCAAATGGTACATCGGGATCGCGCACGGACTGGTGACCGACAACGATCCATACAGCGAGTACAGTTCCAAGATCACGCCGCTTGAACTCGCCGACGCCGACTGCGATTACGTGGCGCTCGGCCACGTTCATGTGTTCCGCGATGTCACAAGTGGCAGAGGCGCACCAGCCTTTTACAGCGGAGCGCCGTCGGGGGGAAAGTCGCCCACGCTTGCGATAGTGTCCCTGGATCCGGTCGCCGGTGTCTCTGTCGAGGCGGTCCAACTCAAGCGTTAGCATTCTCCATATACCTGGCTCAGCGAGCGCGACATGCCCGAGGTGACGTCACGGTATGAATCACCCGGGGTCTGGGAAGCCGGGATGAATGACGGGCACAAACTGATCCCGCTGGTTCTCCGTATTCAGGAAACCGGAACGTCGCCAGCGACGTGGCGTTCCATCGGATACATTTTGTCTCGTCTATAGCCACCCGGGCGCCTGTACGTGAAGGGGGACAGGATCCATGCGCCTGACCCTCTTTGAGCCGTT
Organism: uncultured Dehalococcoidales bacterium; assembly: GCA_964474025.1. Taxonomy (GTDB): domain Bacteria; phylum Chloroflexota; class Dehalococcoidia; order Lucifugimonadales; family Lucifugimonadaceae. The sequence goes on from CAYYRD010000003.1 coordinate 169,709, forward strand.
TCGATACGCCCGCCTGGCACTCCGGCGCTCTTCGGCGGATGCGACGCTGCTGGCCGGCGTCGCTGCCGCGGCCCTGGTCGCCACGACCGTCATAGGCGGCGCACCCACCTATCTCGCAAGCCTGGACAGCGTGGCCGTCCGGTCGACGATCGATAACGCATCGCTTCTCGGCCGAAATGTCACCATCGTCAACGATGGCGGTGTCCAGGTACGGATGCCCGTGCTGGACGATTACACGGCCAGCGTGGAGACGGCCCTGGAAACGCAGCTCGGGGACATATCAGGCCCCATGCGGCAGGTGATCCTTCCGCCGCACCACGTCCGGATCGTTGACCCGGAAGCGCCTCCGCTCTTCATCCAGGACTTCACGGCTATACGGTTCGAGTACGTCGAAGGATCAGAAGACCACATCACGTACGTAGAAGGCGACGCGCCTTCAGCGCAGCTCGACCCGGGGCCGGATGCCCCGATTTTCGAAGTCGGGCTTTGGGTCGATCATGTTCTTGTGGAGATGGAGAGGGTGGTCGTGGGGGAGGTGTTCAGCGCCCGGACCCTTGAAGGGCCCGGGGATCTGTTGAAGTTCAGGCTGAGCGGGCTGTTCCAGGTCAATGATGCGAACGACGAGTTCTGGATGAACCGCACCCGGGCGCTTGTACGGCCTGACCCGTTGGAAGGGTTCTTCGGGCCGGTGCCCGGTTTCTTCGTAAACAGGGAAGCGCTGGAACGGATCGTCGGAGCGGGGCCGTTTGGCCGGTTTACAGCCTCCTGGATTCTTCCGATTAATGCCGACGAAATCCGTGAACTGGAGGCCGGGGAGATCACGGAAAGAGTTGACGGTCTCTACGGGTTGATGCAATCCAGAGCGCCCGGTTCCACTGTGGTTACCGGCCTCAGGATTTCGTTCGACAACCTGGCGCGGCGGCTGGCGTTTTCACGAATACCGATGGCCTTGATGGCGACACTCCTCCTGGCGTTCGTGGGGTATTACCTGTACATGACGTCCCGCTCACTCGCCGAGCGGCGTCGCCAGGAGATGGGGGTTTTGCAGAGCCGGGGCGCCAGCCTGGCCCAGGTCGGGCGGTTATACAGCACCGAGGCATTCGTCGTGATCGGCCTGCCAGTCATCATCGGTCCCTTGCTCGCCCTGCTACTGATCTCACAGGCGGGAAGACTTCCGCTGTACGGCGAACTGACCGGCGGCGGACCGCTGCCGGTGGGCCTGGGGTGGACAAACTACGCGTACTCGCTCTCCGCCGGATTTACCGCTTTGATAGTCGTCGTCGGACCGGCGCTCGCCTTCGGACACGGCAGCGTTGTGGCGGGCAAGCGCGAGAGCGGCCGGCCTGACGAATCCCTTTTCATCCATCGTTACTTCCTGGATTTCGCGCTGCTGGCGGGGGCTGGATACCTGGCGTGGGAGCTGGATCTTCGGGGGGGAGTGCCGGTCAGTGTTTCAAACTCCGGCGAGATCGAAACGGACAACGCCATTCTGTTCCTGCCCGCGTTGTTGCTCATCTCGATCTCACTGGTGTTCCTGCGATTGTTTCCGATAAGCATGCGGCTGCTGGCGCGTATCGCGCTTCCGGTGGCCCCGGCTTGGGCCGCGATCGCACTGTGGCGGTTGAGCCGGTCCCCGTACAGCTATTCCGCCATCGTCGTGTTCCTGATGCTCGCCGCGGGGTTGGTCGCTGTCGCGGGTACGCTGTCATCCACGCTACGGCAGAGCACGGAAGACCGAGCGGAATACTCCGTGGGCGCGGATGTCCGACTGCGGCTGGCCGGGGGCGGGCAGTCAGGAAATCTGACGATCGCCGAGTTCGTTGAGCCCGTACATGAAGTGGACGGCGTCAGGGATGCATCGGCGATTCTCAGGTCGGGGGGTGAAATCGCGACGGGTATCGACAACACGGAGTTCGAGGTGCTCGGAGTTCAACCGGATCCATTTGGCCGGGTGGCGACGTTCCGGCCTGATTTTTCCAGCATGAGCCTGCCGGACTTGATGGATCTGATCAAAGTCCCTGGCCGGGTGGAACCCATCCTCTTGCCCCCCGATTCGGACGAGATCGGTGTATGGGTCAAAGCAGAGGAAAGCGTGCCGGACCTCTTCATCTGGGTCCGCATCCGTACCGGGGACGGTATCCCGATGACGTTGACGCTGGGTGCTGTTGAGGCAGGTCCCTGGCGATTTCAGACCGCGTTACTTGCGGGACTTGAGTCGCCCGTGGAGTTGCTGGGGCTGCTGTTGTTTGAAGGGACCGCCGGAGCCACCGGGTCACCAGCCGTCGTTCTGGTCGACGACGTTTCGGCGGTGTCTGTCGCCGACGATGGCGTCCGATCCGAGACGGTGGTCGCCCCGTTCGATGACCAGGGGGCCTGGCGCGCGCTTCCGACGAACCGCGGGGCCGACTCCTCGGTGGGTCTTCTCAGGGAGGAACGAGGGGTTGTCGCGCGATTGGAACTCGGCCGGGGAACGAACAGCGGTGTGCGGGGAATCTACCGTCCGGACCTGGACGGCCCGATGCCGGTGATCGTGAGTGATCGACTCACGGAGAGCGGTGGCGTGGAGATCGGCGTCCCGTTTGTCGCGTCGATCAGAGGGAGCCTGGTCGAGGTACTTCCGGTCGCCACGTCTGCGCTGTTTCCAACCATGGATCCGGACACTTCGTCGGGATTCCTGGTGATCGATGTCGAAGCGATCGCCAGGTATTCAGAGGTTACAGGCGGCGGCGCAGCCAGCGACGTGGACGAAATGTTGATAGGACTTCGGGAGGACGGGGATGCCGAAACGATCGCGAGGCTTAGCGACACTTTCCCGGGGCTGGTCTCGATCGACGACCGGCTTACCGCCATCAATGAATCTCTGGTAGACCCGCTGGCGGTGGCTGGCTGGCGCGGCGTCGGACTGCTGGGCGGCGCCGTTGCTTTGTTCGTCGTTCTGGCCGGTTACCTGACCTACTTGAACGCCTATTCTTCCCGCATGCGACTCCAGGAGGCGTTGCTGCGTTCGATCGGGGTGTCCACTTCTGAGTTCACCCGTATCCTCGTGATCGAGCACCTCCTTGTCGGCGCTGTGGGGGTTGTCCTGGGAACGATCTCCGGGCTGGCGATGAGCCGGCTCGCTGTTTCGGCATCGGTCCGGACGGCCGACGGCAACGAGGTATTGCCGCCGTTCGACGTACTTACGGAGTGGCTGCCCGTAAGTGTGTTTTTCCTGGCGCTGGCCGTTACGGCGCTGACCGCGGTCACCGGCATGATCCTTTCATTCCGGCGGGGACAGCCGCATGAAGCGACGAGGCTGGAAGCTTGATGAAGCCCTCCCTGCCACTGGTCGTGAGGTTGAGTCTCGGACACTGGAGGCTGTTCGGGTCCGTGGGAATCGGGGTCCTGTTGGCGACGACGATTGTGGCCGCAGGCGCGATCTACTTCGATTCGCTGGAAGACCTCGGGCTCCGGCGCGAGTTGTCGATGGCGGATAGTGAATCGCTGGACCTGAAGATCAACGCCAGTAACGAAACCGTAAGCCGGGCGCGGCACAACACCACCGTGGCGAACGTACTACTCACGGCAGATAAGAACGCCGGCTGGTTCACGGGCGAGACGCAGTGGGCCGTCCGTGGTTCAGCATTCCGGTTGCCCCCGACGCCCGAGCAGGTCCGTATCAGCGAAGGCCGTGGCGATGAACCGGTCGGCACCGGCGCCGTGTTCGGAGTACTCCCGGATATCACCGAGCGGGTAAACATGGTCTCGGGTCGCGTCCCCGGACCGGCGGCGACCCCGAAACAGGGTGAACCCGTCGTGATCGAGGTGATGGTGTCGCTGTCGGATGCCGCCGAGTTTGATCTTGAAATAGACGCGCGCTATTCCCTGGCTCCGGCATGGGATTCCGTCACCCGCGGACCGTCGCCGGTGGTCGTCGGTATTTACGAGAGGATCGATCCGGCTGATCCGTTCTGGCGTGCCCGGGACGATGTCCTCGGATTCGGTTCGGAAGCCAGGACTTCACGAGCGTTTCTTGTAACTACAAGCGAATCGTACCTGGAGGTGCTCGGGCCAGCGTTCCCGAACATGAGCTCCAGTTATGGCTTTCTGGCGCCGGCGGATACGGACGCGCTCGACGCCCGGAACGCCGAGGGGGCGCTGGCGGACCTTGATCTGTTGCTGAGCGAAGGACGCCGGGTTGTCGAAGGTTTCCGGATGAGTTCCGATCTCGACCTCGTGATCGAGGACTTTGACGCCAGGGCGTTCTTCAACCGGGCGCCTATGACGATAGTCGGGATTCTTGTCCTGCTGCTGGTGTTGTACTACGCCGTCACACTTTCGTCGCTCCTCGTGGATGCGCAGCGCGACGAGTTCTCATTGCTGCGGACGAGGGGCGCGGGGTCTCTGCAAATTACCTCCGTGTACGGCGTTGAAGCCGCCCTCGTGGCTGTCGCCGCCATCATCGCGGGGCCGCCACTGGCGGCGCTTGTTGTTCACTTCGCCGGATACATGCCCGGAGTAGGGGGCCTGAATGATGGGGGGGGACTGCCCGTGGGCATCACGATCCGTGCCTATCAGCTCGCGGTCCTGGGTGGTCTTCTCAGTTTCGGGGCGATGCTGGTTCCCGCGCTTCGTGCGTCCCGGGTCGGGCTACTCGGCCGCAGGCGGGGTATTAGAAGAGCGGGAGGCCCGCCGATCTTCCAACGCTACTACCTGGACCTTGTGCTGCTCGCTCTGGTCGTTCTGCTTTTCAGGCAGTTGCAAAGCCGGGGATCACTGGTCGGCGAAAACCTGTTCGGCGAGGCCGTCATCGACCAGGTGACCCTCGCAGCTCCGGCGCTATTTCTGCTGGTCGCCGGACTGGTGTTGTTGAGGTTGTTCCCACTGTCGATGGAGTTTCTGGCGCGCGTTCTTTCGAGCCGGTTTTTTTATCGGCTTATTCCGGAGACTTTCGTGCTTGGACTCTGGCAGCTCGCGCGGAACCCTGCGGGTTACTCACGGTTGTCGCTGCTCTTCATTCTCACGGCGGGGCTGGGCGTATTTGCGGCCAATTTCGGGGCGACGCTGGAGCGCAGTTTTGAGGACCGCGCCCTGTACACACTCGGGGCTGATGTGCGCGTCGATGGAATTTCTCCTCGTTCCGGGACGGGTTCGGACTCGGTGCTGGACCGGGTCGAGGACAACCCCGGGGTCGTGCTCACCTCGGCGGTCTTGCGGCGGCCGGGCATGGTCACCCGCCCGTCACATGGGATCCGCTACGAGCTCCTCGCCGTCGACCCGGCCACCTTCGACACAACCGCCTGGACCCGGCCTGATTTCTTCGCGGGTTCACTTGAAGACCAGATGTCTTTGCTGGAATTGGAACCGCATGCGCGCGGTCTCGGGCTTCCACGAGAAGCAAACTGGATCTCGGCGCGGGTTCGAGTGTTCGAGCGTTCGCCGGAAGTAGATCTCGTGGCGACCATGCGCGATGCCAACGGACGGTTTTACCCGGTCTTGCTCGGGAGTCTCGCTCCGATGCCGGCCGATCCAGAGGGCGATTTCCCCTGTGACGAAGACGGCGATGAACGGAACGCGCCGGGTTGGTGCGAGATCGGCGGCACGATAACACCGAGTGGCGAATTGAGGGGCGAGATTCCGATAATCCCCGAACACCCGGTGACCCTGCTCGGGATCGCCGCGACCCTCGGCCTGGGACATGGTGACACGCTGTTCTCGGGCTCAGTCCTCATCTCCGAAATCAACGTGACGATGGAGGACGGCACACGGACCACAATCGCCGATTTTGACGACCCGGAGCAGTTGGACCGCTGGCACAACATGGGAACTGCCCTGTTTTCCGATAACGATTCTCTTGTATCGACCTCGGAGATCACGGAGACCGGGGAGCCTGTGCCTGCGGCGGAATTGCGCTGGGGGCGGGGCGCGTTCGGTGAGATGCGGGGCTTTATCTTTGGAGACCCGCGGCCACCGGTCCCGGTGCTGGCAAGCAAGGCCCTGATCGATGCCACGGGGATCGATGTCGGTGACCAGATCCTGGTGGTGCAGGACCGGGTGAAGATTCCCGTAAATATCATGAGCGAGGTCGAGTTCTTCCCGACCCTGGATCCGAACGATAATCCATTCATCGTGGCCCCGCTCGAACCAGTCCTTGACTACGTCAACACTTCCAATTTCGCGCTGGATATCCAGTACAACGAGGTGTGGGTCAGGGCGCTTCCGGGCGAAATTACCTCGGTCTCTGAAGATCTCAAGGGCGGTTTCGGCGCGGCGGTGTCCTTCGACAACGTGCTGGACGGTGTGACCGTCTCTGAAGAACTGGCCGCCGATCCGCTAACAAAAGCCGGCTGGAACGCGTTGCTCGGGATGTCTTTCGCCGTGGTGCTTCTCATCAGCGCGTTCGGCTTCATGGTCCACGCCTATGTGACCTACCGGGATCGGGTGGGGGAGTTTGCGCTGCTCCGGACGATCGGGTTGTCGATGAAACAACTCCTGGCGCTTGTGGCTGTGGAGCAGTTGATGGTCCTGTTCCCGGCGATCGCCGTCGGAATCGTGATGGGCGAGCGCGTCGGTGGGACCATCGTTCCCTACCTCAGCAACTCGGGAGACGGCGTGCGGTCAGTGCCTCCCACCATCAACCAGATCGACTGGGGGGGCGTGGCCCTGACACTCGGCACACTGGGCGTGGTGGTTGCCGCCGTAATCCTCCTGGTATTGATCGGGGTGCGGCGGATAGCGGTCCAGGCTGTCATGCGGATCGCAGAGCGATAGGCCGGGTGGAGGGAGGCAGCCCCGTCCGATCCCTGTCATTCCCGCGCAGGTGGGAATCCAGACAGGCGAATCATGGAATCGAGTGCTGAAGCCCGCTAACGCGATTGCACAATCCCCTTCCACGGAAGGGGACCAGGGTTGGATCTCAATCCAATCCTGAAGCCAGGCGCGCCGGTCCAGCCCTGCGAGAGCCACGGTTCCCAGCTGAGGCCGTCACTCGTTTGCAGGGGCGTACGGCAATACGCCCTCAACGGTGTTGACGCGGACACGTCCGTGTTCCCACAACCGGGCCGAGCAGGCCCCGCCGCTAGACCGTCATCTGGCCGAAGATCGGCTCCAGTTGCCCCCGCGCCTCGGCCTGCTCCGCGTTGTCGTTGGCGGCGAAGATGGCGAACTCCTCCTCCGGGTCGGACGGCAGATCAAACATCTGGCCGGTCTCGTACAGCTTCCAGCGATGGTTCCGGATGAACCGAATGGGGTCACGCGGCGTGGCGCCCCGGTGGTTGTTGGGCACGAAATGGAAGAACATCCAGTCCCGCGGGTTGCCCTTTTCACCGGTCAACTGCGGGTAGAACGAGCGTCCGTCGATGACGTAGCCCTCCGGGAACTGGAGCCCGGCGGCCTCGAACATGGTCGGAAGGAAGTCGGACACGTCCACCAGGTCGCTCTGGACGACGGACGGTGGAATGGTGCCCGGCCACTCACAGACGAGTGGCACGTGTGTGCCGCGATCTAGCGTCATCCCCTTGCCGCCGCACACCTCGGTGTGTTCATGGACCGTCGAGCAGACCTCGACCGGCGAGCCGTTGTCGCCGACGTAGATGATGAGCGTGTCCTCCCGCAGGCCAAGCCGCTCCAGTCCGGCAATCAGGCGGCCGATCACCTTGTCGTGGTACTCGACCATGTCCCTGTAAAACTTCGCATCGTCGGGCCAACCCTCCAGCTCGTTCCAGGTCCTGCCGCCCAGGGTCCGGTTGGATGGAGGGTCGAAATCGGCGTATTCCGGGCTGTCCGGCGTCGGTTCGAGAGGGCGGTGGGTGGCGACCATCGGGAAGTAGACAAAGAATGGGTCTTGCTGGTTCCGCTCCATGAAATCGAGGATGTAATCGGCGAACACATCGTCGCCGTACTTGCCCTCGGTATCGTCCAGGAACGCCCCGTTCTGGTAGATAACCGGGTTCTTGTACCGGGATCCCTTTTCTTCCGTGTGGTGTGGATGCCAGACGCAGAACTCGTCGAAACCAGCGTCCTCGATCTGCTGGCCCTTTGACCGCCACTCCGGGAATTCGTCCGGCGGGTTGTACGAGTAGAGCTGCCACTTGCCGGAGATGCAGGTCTTGTACCCGGCGTCCGACATCAAGTGCCCAAAATGGACCTCGTCGGGCTTGATGAGGCCGAAGCCCAGGTAGTTTCGGAAGTTGTACTTGCCGGTCATGAGGGAGACCCGGGTCGGCGTGCAGAGCGGCATCACGTGGGCGTTCTCGAATCGCATCCCGGTTTCGGCCATGCCGTCGATCACCGGCGTCCTGTAAGAAGTGCCGCCGTTAGCGCCGATCACCTCGTACCCGAGGTCATCGGACATGATCAGGATGATGTTGGGCTTTCGTTTTGCCTGAGCCAAGATTGCCGCCTTCGCTGCAAGTATGCCGTAACGCTCCGGACAGCCCGAACAATACCTCCGCCCGTTGCGGGCAACAACCCGGCTTTCGATCGCTGACCATCGACCCTGTGGAACTCAACCCCCGGGTGTTCTCGCGTGGAAGAATCGGAATGCGCCGAGGAGGGGCACGACCAGAACGAATGCCAGCGCGCTCATCAGCACCGGAGTATCGGCGCTATCGGCGATGTCCCGACCGAATCCGGCCACGGTGGGACCAAGGGCCATAAAAGCGTAGAACCACGTGTAAAAGATCCCGAGTCCGATCCCCCGGTTTTCAACGCTCAACGCCTGAGATGGCAGGGCGAGCAGGGGGCCGGGAGGTGGGCCAAGCGCGAGTCCGATAACCACGCTGAGAGCGAGAGGAATCGACAGGTATGGGAACAACCCCAGTGTTGCTGCAACCAGTAAAGAGAAAATAACGATCATCGCGTTGGATCGCCCGATTCTTTCGGCAAAATACCCGCCGAACGGAATAGACAGCATCGTGATCCAGACGCCAACGCTGACCAGCGCCTTGGCCTCCGTCGAGGACATCCCGTTTTCGCTCAGGAGATCGGGGGTGAAGCTGAAATGAATGGCGAAACCGGCATTGAAGAATCCCCATCCGATTCCGGCCAGGCATACGAGAAGTAATTCCCTGGATGGGATCATGAAGCCGGGCTTACCACTTTTCGTTACGGCCGCCGTGGGAGGCCCGAGGCGAACGACTGTGATGAGCAACACCAGCGCTGCCAGGTTCACGCCGGATGTCAGAAGCATCACGAATTGCCAGGAGGTCGCGCCTGCGATCGAGTCCTGGCTCACCAGGCCGGCGGCTATTCCCAGAGGCCAGCTCGTAGCCATGATCGCCAGCGCAGTCCCGATTTCTTTGCCAGCGAACTGATCGGTGACGACCTTTGTGATTGTCACGATCATAGTGACCGCACCAACCCCACTGACGATTCTTCCGGCCACGGCCAGGGGAAACCCATTAGCCAGCGCGAATACCACACCGCCGGCGGCCAGCAGTAGCAGGCCGATGCCCAGGAAGAGCTTGTCATCGAATCGTTGGAGAAGCATGCCAGCGGGCAGCGCGATGACCACTCCTGGAAGCATGAACAATCCGATTAACGTGCCGGCCTCGCCATGACCAATGTCAAGATCGTCCATCAACGGGGAAGACACTGACGCCACTGATTGGAATTGAAATCCCACCGTCATCCGGATGGCGAAGATTACGGCCAGTACAAACCAGCGATTGGTCAGCATCGAATTTGCTCTGGCGCCGGAGAGTGCAAAGGCATCAAAGGCAGTCCTTCACCCGGTCCCGCGACAACCCCACAATAAGCCCCATGCAATGGGCTAGATCATGCCGTGCTCCACCCGGCTGATGTGAAGTAGCTGTTGCTCGCGGCTCAACATCACGAAGTAGGCCGACCAGCCGCCCATACGGACGCGGAGGTGGCGGTAATTGTCCGGGTCTTCCATCGCCAGCTTGAGCTCCTCGACATCCGTCACCGTCACTGTGAGCATGTTGCCGCCGAGGTCCACGAAGGCCTTCGTCAGCCCGGCGAGCCTGTTGGTCCCGGCCTGCCCGGAGAGGCCGCTGGCCGAGAACCGAAGATCGATCGGCGCGCCGGCGGCGAGCGATCCGACAGGCATCTTCAGGTAGGAGTTGATCGCCGCTGTCGGTCCGTTCAGGTCAGAGCCGGGCGCCGGGGAGAAGTTGGCCGCAATCGGTTCGCCGGGAAGACGACCGTCCGGGGTCGCGCCAACCTCGTGCCCGATCATGGCGTACCAGGAGAAGGTGCCGACCGCCGGCGGGAATATCACCCCGGGATAGCGTTTGGCGTGGTGTTCACTCCGCTCCACGAAGTAGTTCATCATCTCGGCGCCGATCTGATCGGCGTAGTCGTCGTCGTTGGCGAAACCGGGCGCGCCCGTCGCAAATCGCTGGCGCAGGTTTTCATGGCCTTCCCAGCCGGCCTCAAGCGCTGTTTGCAGTTCGTCCATCGTGACCGAACCTTGATCAAACACGAGCTTCTTGATCGCCGTCATCGCATCGGTGGCGTTGGCCACGGCCTCGCCCATGACGTGCCACACGGTGTAACGGGCGCCGCCGCGGATAACGTCCTGCTCGTTCTCCAGGCAATCGAGGGTGAGGGCGGAGAGCAGGGGATTGTAGTTGTACTTGCCGTGGTTGCTGTGTTCAAGCGTCCCGTCGGCGACGCCCTTTCCGATGAGGTCGATCCCCTCACACAGCATGTGATCGATCTGGCCCTTCCATGCCGTCATCAGGTCATCGAATCCCTCGAATCCCCGTGCATCACCCGTGTCCGGGCCCATCTTTCCGTGGACAGCGGAGACGCCGTTGTTCATCGCAAGCTCGACGCACAGGAGGAAGTTCATCCCGCGGATGAGTTCCTGGTCTGACTGTCCCTGGATCATCGTCTCCCAGCAGTTGGAGTTGGCGTAGTCACGCGCGTCCTCTGGCGCCACGCCGAGGCCGATGTAGGCGTCGACGATAGCGTCATCGTTGTTCAGGTACGGCATGCCGCCGCCGGACTTCAGCACCTCGGCAGAACGCTCGGCGAGTTCCGGGGGCGAGTCTTTGTGCAGGCGGACCGTGACGACCGGGCTCGTGTAAGCGAGTTTTTCGAGCGAGTTCAGGCAGAGGTAGGTCAGCTCGTTGGTGCCGTCCCCGCCGTCCGGCCTGATGCCGCTAAGCAGGATGTTCTGTCCGAAATGGTTGATGGCGTCTGCCGCGTCCGAAGCGTAGGCCATCCGGGTCCGATGCCCGGCGGCCCAGTCCCGCACCTGATCTCCCGCAAAGAAATTGTCACGGTCTATCTGCGCGCGATCGTTGAAGCGCAACCACACGCTGTCGATCAATTCCTGCGCCCGGGGCAACGTGAGGTCGCCGGATTCAAAGTCACTGCGGAACGCGGGGTAGAGGTACTGGTCGATCCGGCCGCAGGACATGGCGGTGCCGGTGGAGAAGAAGGCGTAGTGGACGAACCAGAAAGACTGAACCGCCTCATGGAACGAACCCGCCGGGTGCTCCGGCACGCGCCGGCTGATCTCCGCGATCGTCCGAAGCTCGGCGCTGCGCTCACCGTCTGTAGTCTCGGTTGCCAGTTGCTCCGCGAGGTCCGCGTAGCGGTTTGCCAGCTCGATGACGGCGGACGCCTCCACTCGCATCGCGTTGAATAGCGCCAGGGTCTCATCACGATCCCGGGAAGCCTGCCGTGTTTCGATCTCGGCTATCCGGGCGTCGACGTCGGCAATGACGCCGCCCAGCCCTTTTTCCATGAGCAGCGGGTAGAACGGCGTCTTGTGCGCCAGGTGAGTGGCGATCACCGCGCCGGATTCTCCAGCCTCATCGATCTCAGAAGGAAGTGCGAACGACGGGATGGTTGTGCGAACGACCGCGCCATCCTGGAGCGTGTTGCCGACGATCAGGTCATCGTCCTCGATGGCAATCGGCATCTCCCGCAGCCCTTTTGAAAAAGCGTGCGCCCGCCGCAGGACAAGCGGCAGGTCCGCCATGCCCGGGTCGCCCGTAACGGTCAGATCGCCGCCCCATGAACTTTGCTTGAGGGCCATGCGTTCCTGCACCGCCGCGTTCAAGCGCTCGATGCGCTCATTCCGCGTCCTGAGCGTCGCGGCGAGCCTAGCGCTATCGACATCCGCCGGTCGGAGCGTGCTGATCGTCATAACTGTTCTCCCGGTTGTCTTCTATCGTTCGTCGCTACGATCTCGTTGAGGCAGGGCGGTTACTCAACCGCCGATCTGAACTTCCAGTCCTTCAGCCCGGCAGATATCCGCCAGGGCGTTCATCGCGTCTTCGTCCTGTGTGGTCACGTGGGATAGCTCGAAGGGGGAGTCGATCCACTCGTACTTCGCCCCTGCGGCCGAGTTGTAGGGCAGCAATACGATCGAGCCGAGGCCAACCTCCGCAGTCATCGCGGCCGTTGCCCGGATCTGATCGGGGGCATCGTTCACGCCGTTTATGCAGGGAACGCGGACCTGCATGTCGTGGCCCGCGGCGGCCAGGCCCCGAAGGTTGTCGAGGATCAACTCGTTGGGTACCCCTGTATGACGCCGATGCTCCCCCGGATCGATAAATTTCACGTCATACAGGATCAGGTCCGTGACATCCGCGAGCGCAGACATCACTTCCCGGCGTGCGTACCCGGTCGTTTCAAGCGCCGTGTGTATGTCGCGTTGCTGGCAGGCCAGAAGGAAGTTGTAGGAGAAGTCGAACTGGCGCGCCGGTTCGCCGCCGCTCAGGGTCACGCCGCCCCCGGAGCTGTTGAAGTACGGTGCGTCCCTCGCAACGCGTTCCAGGACATCTCCGACCGTTACCCCGGCGCCCGCGATCTTCAGGGCACCGGTGTAGCAGACGTCCACGCACGCCCCGCAGGCGGTGCACGCGGCTCGGTCGAGCACCGCTACGGCGCTCTCGTTAGTCCCCGACATCACGAGTGCTGATTCGGGACAGGTCCCCGGGCATAGCGCGCAACCGTTGCAGCGTTCCGGCTGATAAAGGAGTTCCGGGTGGCTGAGCTGCGATTCAGGGCTGTGGCACCACGCGCAAGAGAGCGGGCAGCCCTTCAGGTAGACGCTGGAACGAATTCCGGGACCGTCGTGGGATGCGAAACGGTCGATGTCCAGCAACAGCCCGCGCACGGACAGATCGGCTGGATCGAGGGCACTCGCGTTTCGTTCACGCAACGCCATGGCCGCCAGGGAACCTCCCGGAAAAGAGGGCAATCTGGTATTAATCCCCGTCGCGTGCTTGCCTGCGACGGTTATGGCAGCCGCAGGGAATGATAGCGTGTCCGGCGTTGTCCGGTCCGACGCCGTGGTGTGCGATAGTGCGCGTTCCGGGCGGCGGCCGAACACTCATCCCCGGGCGCCGATCACCTAGTAGTCCAGGAGCTTTTACCGATGGCCTCCTCGCTGATCCGCGGCAAATACGTTGTGTGCCGGGCCGTCGGCGGCGATGAAAGCGAGATCATCACCGATGGCGCCGTGTTCCAGCGCGACGGCGAGATCGTGGAGATAGGCCTGTACGACGATCTAAAGACGCGTCACCAGCCGGACGAAGTCATCGGCGGTCCTGATTTCGCCGTCATCCCGGGGCTGATCAACGCCCACCACCACACCGGTCTGACCCCGTTCCAACTGGGCTCCCCTGACCTGCCGCTGGAGCCGTGGGTGATCGCCAAGTTCGGGCAGCGCGATGTCGATCCCTACCTGGACACGCTCTACTGCGCCATCCAGATGATCGAATCCGGGATCACCACCGTGATGCACAACCACGCCCTCCGCTGGTTCCCGGAGGGCGCGTCTCTGGACGACTGGGGAGCCAGCCTTATCGAAGCCTACGAGGCGTCCGGCATGCGTGTGGCGTTTTCGTTCTTCAACAGGGACCAGAACCACCTCGTTTACGAAGACAACGCCAGTTTCCTGGAGGGGTTGCCCCCGGAGCTCGTCGATCAGGTGAACGATGTATTCCCCTTCAGCCCCGTCTCGTCCGCTGACCACCTGGGCCTGACCGAAGAGTTGATCAAGCGCAAGCAGGGCGACCGGGTTCGAGTCTTCGTGAGCGCGCACAACGTCCACTGGTGTTCCGACGAGATGCTGACAGAAGTTTCAGAGTTCGGCCGCAAGCACGAGACGGGCGTGCACATCCACGTCCAGGAAACGATCTACCAGAAGATGTACGGCACGCGGTACTGGGGTAAGACCCCGCTGGCGCACCTCAAGGACCTGGGATTCCTCGGAGCGGAGGTTTCGATAGCGCACGGGACGTGGTTGTCAGAGTCCGATATAGATCTCATGGCCGAGACGGGAACGATGCTGTCACACAACCCTAGTTCGAACCTGCGGCTCAGTAGCGGAGTCGCCCCGATCAACCGATTGCTGGAACGAGGAATCGAGGTAGCGATCGGCATCGACGAGGCGGGGATTAACGACGATAACGATCTGCTCCAGGAGATGCGGCTGGCGCAGAAGATCCACCGGGAGCCGGGTGTGGGCGTTCCGAGTCCGTCCTCGCACAGGATCTTCGACATGGCGACCCGTGCCGGGGCGGAAGTGACCTTCTTCGGCAACCAGGTTGGGACGCTGGAAGCAGGCAAGCGGGCTGACATCGCCCTGCTGGATCTGTCCCGCATCACCGAGCCCTACATGGACCCGGAGACGAATATCGTGGACGCCATCGTGTACCGCGGAAAGGGGACGGACGTGGACACGGTGATCGTGGACGGCGAGGTGCTGATGCGGGGCCGGGAGCTAACGCGCGTGAAAAAGGCCGAAGTTCACGCCGAGCTGAAGGCGTCGCTGGCGAAACCGCTGGAGCCGCACGAGCGACGCCGCGTCGACCTGAGCAACGCGCTACTCCCGCACGTCAACAGGTGGTTCGCAAACTGGGAGCTTGAGGGGGGCGACCCACATTACCGGTACAACTCGCGGGGGTGATCGTGAGGCGTTTTTGACGTCGCAGGGCCGTATGGCAATACGCCTACCTCGTCCGGGTAACCCATGCCGAGGTTCTCGAACCATCAGCCTGCGGCAGCCACACCTTCCCTCAGGGAGAGGATCTCATGCACAGAGGGTGAGGGAGGTCCGAAGTTCCCGCTTATTTGATATGTCTCTCGTGGATCCGTGCTGGTAAAGGTCCCCCGGCTGTGCGTGGGGCCAACGGACGTGGAAAGGGCAGCGAACTTCTCTCTCATCCCAGCCTTCTCCCGCTGGTGGAAGGGGCAATCCTTCAAGTCATCCCGGCGACGGGACGTTTCTCAAGAACTCCTTCGCCCAGCGGGAGAGGATTGAGAGCCTGTACTGAACCAGTCGGAGTATGAGGGAGAGGTTCATAGTGCGACAGCATTGTGTGGCGTCTGGGACGGCGGGCTCGAAACGGAACAAACGAACTGCCAAATGACCCATCGTTCTCTTAAGTAGAGCGGTTCGGTCGCCGCTAAGGTCGGATGTAAGGCCTTTCGAGTACGATTCCTGCCGCTGGTATTCTGACCGGCGCAGAGTCGGTTTCCCGCCCGGATTCGGGTATGCACTTACAGAGAAAGGCGACCGCCATGCCAGAGGAATCGAATCGCTCGTCCGTGACCATCACAGTCAACGGAACTGAGCAGTCGATCAACCCCGATTCCGGGGCGACCCTCCTCGAAGTGTTGCGCGACGGGATCGGCCTCACCGGCGCCAAGCGGGGCTGTGACGACGGAACCTGCGGAACCTGCACCGTAAACCTCAACGGATCGGTCGTCAGGGCGTGCCGGATTTCTCCTTCGCGGGCAGATGGCGGCGATGTTCGGACGGTCGAAGGGCTGGCGTCGAACGGCAAGCTTCACCGACTGCAAGAGGCGTTTATCCAGCACGACGCCGTCCAGTGCGGTTATTGCACTCCCGGGATGCTCATGTCGGCCGAGGCGCTGCTTGGACGCAACCCGTCGCCGACCCGGGAACAGATAGGCAGAGCGCTCGGCAGCAACATGTGCCGTTGCACCGGCTACCTGGGCATCATCGACGCCGTCGCGTCCGTGGCCGGGAGCGCGCCTGTCTCAGACCCGATCTCCAGTGATACGCCGGCCAGTGGAGTTCCCCGGGACGACGCCGAGGACAAGGTGCGGGGGACGGCACTGTACGCCGCCGATATCGTCATGCCCGGGATGCTGCACGGCGCGATCCATCGCAGTCCTCATATTCATGCGGAAGTTGTCGGCGTTGATACCCGGGAGGCGGCGGGCCTCCCCGGCGTGGTTGCCGTGGTGACGGCCGACGATGTACCGGGTTTGAATCGGCACGGACGCGCGGTCAAGGATCAGCCCGTGCTGGCCGACGACCGCGTGAGGCAGGTGGGCGACGCGGTTGCCGCGGTCGCCGCGGAATCACCAGCGATCGCGGCGAAGGCTGCATCGCTGATTCGAGTCGAATACCGGGCGCTTCCAGCCGTATCTGAACCGGAGTTGGCCCTCGACGAGGGCGCGCCGGTGATCCAGGAATCCGGAAACAGTGCCGCCGAGGCGGTCATCACATGGGGCGACCTGGAGGGCGGGCTGGAAACGTCGGACCTCGTGATGGAAGAGAATTACGCGACGCAGTGGATCGAGCACGCCTACCTCGAACCCGACTCTGCGGTGGCACACCAGGAAGAAGATGGCACCCTGGTGGTTCGCACGACCACCCAGCACTCGTTCCTGCACCGGGATATCGTGGCGGAGACGATGGGTTTGCCCCCGGAACGGGTGCGAATCACGCCGACCGTTAGCGGCGGCGCTTTCGGGGGGAAGACCGATGTTTCCTGCCAGGCCGTTGCTGCGCTGCTCGCCCTGAAGACCGGGCGGCCGGTCAAGATCGTCTACAACCGGGAGGAGACGTTCACCTCCACCGTGAAGCGGCACCCGTTCCAGATCCGGTGCCGGACCGGGGTGACGGCGGAAGGGCGTCTTGCGGCGCTTGACGCCGACCTGCTGGTGGACACCGGGGCTTACGCCTCCGCCGTGCCCAACCTGTTCATCCGGGCCGGGCTTTCGATAACCGGGCCGTACCAGTTCCCGGGCGGAACCATATCGGGCCGCGCCGTCCATACGAACAACACGCTGGCGGGAGCCATGCGCGGCTTTGGCGCTCCTCAGGTCGTGTTTGCCATCGAATCCCAGATGGACGAAATGGCGGCCCGGCTTGGCATTGACCCGCTCGAATTTCGCCTGATGAACAGACGCACGGGGGATGACCACAACATCTCGCCCGAGGTTCTCGTGGAAGAGGCGGCGTTCGTGGAGACCGTTGAGGCGGTGCGTCCGCATTACCAGGCCGCTCGGAGAGCCGCCGCCGAGTTCAACGAAAACTCGGAGGGTCGGTTTCGCCGCGGCGTCGGCCTGGCTTGCATGCGCTACGGCGTGGGCGCGTCCGGGAAGGCACAGACCCCGGGCCGGGCATCGGTCGAACTGCAGCCGGACGGCGGAATCCGCCTGCTTACCGGCGCGACAGACCTGGGGCAGGGCTCAGACATGGCTCTGGCCCTCATCGTCGCCGAGCAACTGGCGATGTCGCCCGGCGATGTGGCCGTGCTTTCTGGCGATACATTTCTCACGGCGGACGCTGGACCGACTACCGGGAGCCGGATCGTTTACTACGTTGGCAACGCGGCGATGGAGGCGTCAAAGCAGCTTCGTCGTGAGGTCTTCTCCACGGCGTCCGGGCTACTGGAGCGCCCGACCGGCGAGATGATCATGCGTGACGGTCACGTTGTCGTCACGAGCGCAAATGGATCATCACCGGAGGCGGTGTCGCTTGCCGAAATCGCCATAGTTCGGGAGTCGGCCGGGCTGCCGTTGCGATTCGATTCAGAGTTTTACCCGGACGTGGGCGGGGACGACCCTCGAACCGGCGCCCCGAGCCCGTACGCCGTGTACGTGACCGCCACTCACCTGGCGGAGGTAGAGGTGGATACGGAACGTGGTGGGGTGCGAGTGATACGGGTGGTTGCCGCACACGATGTCGGACGGGCCATATTCCCGCAGGGGATGAAGGGCCAGATCGAGGGCGCAGTATCGATGGGGATCGGGCTGGCTCTCAAAGAGGAGTACACCCCGGGCGAGACAGTGGATTTCAAGGGGTACAAGATCCTGAGCGCCCGGGAGATGCCCGAGGTCGAGACGCTTCTTATCGAGCCGGGCGACCCGTCGTCGCCGTTGAAAGCAAAGGGCGTCGCCGAGTGCGCCACGGTTGCCGTGGCCCCGGCCATAATCAACGCCATAGCCGACGCAACCGGGGTCCGTGTCAGACAGCTTCCTGCGAATCCCGAGCGCATTACATCGTTGCTCGCGGGACTAAACGGCTAACGTCGCATGGACAGTCATCAGAAGATCGTGATCATCGGCGGCGGCATAGTCGGCGCTTCGATCGCCTACAACCTGTCTCTCCGGGACGCCCGGGTGACGGTGGTTGATGCCGGTTCCCCCGGTATGGCCGCGTCACACGCCTCGTACGCATGGATCAACGCACATCCGAAACCACCGCGCTCGTACCACGACCTGAACCGGCGCTCGATGGACATCTGGTCCCGATGGGAGCGCCAGCTCGGTGGCGACGCTGGTATCACGTGGGGCGGTGAGTTGCGATGGACGGCGACAGAACAGGGTGGTCGCGCGTTGCGGGACGAGGTGGGACTCATGCAGTCATGGGGCTACCCGATACGGCTGATATCCCCGGAACAGTTGCGGGAGATGGAACCAGGCTTGATTGCTGAGCCGATCACGTCGGCGTCGTTTGCCCATACAGAGGGTCATGTGGACACGGCGGTCGTGATATCCCGGGCGTTTGAGCAGGCTGCGGAACGTGGCGCGGAGTTCTTAGCCGACACTCCGGTCACCGGCTTTTCGGCCGAGATCGTGGACGGTGAACCCCGAATCACTGGCGTTGAAACGCGAGGGGGACACCTGGACGCGGATGTGGTTGTGCTGGCCGCGGGTTACTCAACCCGACAGCTCGCATCGGAGATCGGGCTGGACTTCCCGCAGAGCGAAAGCCCGGGCGCAACGATTCTCACGCCTCCGATGGCGCCCATCTTTCAGAATGTCGCCTGCGTTCACACCCCCAGGGATCTGCCAGACCCGCAGATGAACTTCAGGCAGATGCCGGACGGCCGTGTCCAGATCCACGGCGGCTCGCACTTCGGTTCGGTCGGCGACGATTCCCTTGAGGACGCAGAGTCGATGCTCGCCGAACTTGAGAAGTTCCTCCCGGCCATCGCGGGCGCGTCGGTGGACGAATGGCGGACAGCAATGCGCCCGATGCCCGCGGACGGCCTACCGATTGTCGGGTTCCCTGATCTGGAGGACTGTCCGCCCAACGTTTACCTGTCCGTAATGCACAGCGGCGTATCGCTGGCCGCCGTGGTCGGAGAAGTGGCGGCGCTGGAAATCCTGGACAACACCCGCGTCGATTTCCTGTCGGACTTCCGGTACGGCCGGTTCAGGGGATCAACCTGAGACCAACTCCCCGGCGATCCGCGCAACCAGCGTTTGTACGAGCAAGGTGGGGCGGCCCGTGAGTCTGGCGAATCGGTTGCGCATTGCGGGGCCGAAGCTCATGCCGTCCAGGATGACGATTTCCAGGTCAGGGTCTGTCAGCTGAAACGCTGCTGACTCGACCTCTTCGTCCCCGTAAGGGGAGCACACGGCGACTTTGACGGAAAAGCCGTCGGCTTCCCATTTGGCTCTTGCGGCCGGAGCCTGACCTTCGATCGGCGTCACTATGCCGATGCGCCGGGTTGTCGAGATCGCGCGTGCCACCGCCGGCATGATGCGGCCGGGCCTTATCACCGGAACGTCGCAGTCGAACTCCGGAAAGTCAGGTGCGCCCAGGATGACGATCGCCTTCGCTCCCTCGGCCGCCAGCGTAGTGACGTGTTTCGCCGCCAGGGGCTGCAAAGCTGTCAGCTCGATCTCACGCGCCGTCCCGTTGACGCCGACGAAAGCCGGGTAGTCACCGGGTATTGCCGCAAGGGCGTCGATCTCCTCTTCGGATAAACCGTCCAGGGCGCCGTGCAGGCGTAATTCAACTCCAGGGACGTATTCATGGAACAGTTCCTCGAAGTCGGGCCGGGGCGAAGTACCGAGTGTTACGAGTCCGAGCATCTTTTGGCGTCCAATCACGCTGACTTGTCATCCTGAGCCCGAGACGAAGGATCTCATGGCTATCCAACGACGAGGTTGAATATATCGGTACGCCGTATGACGACTCATCAACGAGCGAGTCGGTCGGGATACGCGGGCCTGAACCTCCCTCACCCTTCCGTAAAAGGGCAGGCTCCCAACCCTCTTCCACCGGGAGAGGGGGCCGCGTTGCTCCGCACGCCCCGGTCCTTCGAGAGCCTCAGGACACTACCGGGTCGCCTCAAGACACCTCGGGTTGCCCCGGGATACTGCGGCTCACTTCCGGAAGCGATCAAAACGCACATCAAACAAACACCCCGAAATAAGCCCTGGTGCTAGCCAGCCAGCCGGCTAGACGGCTCTTTCTTCCAGCCATTCCAGGTTGATCTCGAGGCCCAGTCCCGGGGAGTCCGGGGGCATCACGTAACCGTCCTTGATTACGGAGGTTCCCGGGAGCAGCACCATCTCCTCCAGCGGCACCCCGGGAGGGGCGACGCCCTCCGACTTCTCGGCCCACATCACGGCCGGCATGGCCGCCGCAAGGTGCTGTCCCCACGGGTAGCTGGAGCTGGCGTGCGGGATAACCGTGATGCCGTGGGCTTCCGCCAGGTGGCAGATCTTCACGGCGGCCGTGATCCCCCCGACCCATGACAGGTCCGGCTGGAAGATATCGACCAGTCCGTGCGAGGCGGCCAGCGCGAACGGGTGCATGGAGTACCAGTGCTCGCCGGTGGCGAGAGTCTGGAACGGGATTCGTTCCCTGACGCGGAAGTAGCTGTCCATGTCTTCGGGGATCAGGTAGTCCTCAAGCCACTTGATCCGGTAGGGCCGCAGCGCCTCGGCGATGCGTACGGCGTAATCGGTGTTGAACGACATCCAGGCGTCCAGCGCGATCTCGACATCATCGCCAACCTGCTCCCTGGTGGCGGCCACCAGTTCTTCGGTCTTCTTGATGCCATCGAGCCCATCTTCCGGCCCGGCGCGCATGAACAGTTTCACGGCCTTGAACCCGAGCTCCAGGAACCAGTCGATCGAGTGCTCGGTTCCGTAAGAGATGTCCGTGTTGCTGGCGTAGACGAAGATTTGCTCCTTCTGAGGTCCACCCAGGAGCTCGTACACGGGCAGCCCGGTGAGCTTGCCTTTGAGGTCCCACAGGGCCTGGTCGACGGCGCTGATGGCGAAGCTGGCAAGCCCGGCACTGCTGTACGGGGCCGAGGCGCGTTGCATCAGATCCCAGAGCCGCTCCGTCGCCATGCAGTTTTCGCCCTCGATCACATCGGCCAGGTGCCCGTTGATGATGCTGACGGTCGGGCCGCTGTGCAGGGTCATCCCGAAACCCCAGGTCCCATCTTCAGCGGTGACCACGCAGGCCGTTCGCTTCCACGTCGCTGACCAGTCGGCCCGGGTCAGCTCCGGGTAACGGCGCATCGGGCTGACGAAGCCGTCACCCGGCAGTTGCGGAACGCGAGGTTTGGTCTTCATCGGAGGCGTAACGTCGATCTCGACGGCGCGCACGGACTTGATCTTCATATGGCTCTGTTCTCCAGCGCTGCTACTGTTCCGGCGGGGGGAGTCTAATCGGTTGAGGGTGTGCGCGGGCGGGTGAATAACCTGCAGCGGATTGCCCGCCCGATCTTAGAACGGCTCTCAAGATGCCCCGGCAAGCCGCGCCCTCATGACGTCGCCTTCGTCACCCGTGAACAGCTCGCCGTAGCGGCGGTGAAGTCCCTGCTCCCAGCACTTTGCGAATATGTATTCACGCAGGAAGAGGTCGTCTTTCGGGAACGCTCTCCGGGCGCTCTGGATGCGACCGGCTGCCGGTCCGGGGGCGCCCATCAACAGGTACCCGGCGCCCTGGCCCTGCAGCGTCGGCACCAGGTGGAAATTGCGGTACTGGTAAGACTCGGGGATCAGGCCCCAGTCGTCCAGCAGGTCGGACGCGGCGGTGAGGTCTTCCAGCGCGGCGCTGACGAGAATCTCGATGGTGGAGTCGATCGTCGCCATGTCCTCCTTCTGCTGCGGCTCGCTCCTCAGGCGCTCGTTCGCAAACACATTTAGAAGCCGGGACATCAGGAGAAGCGCCTGTCCACGGTAGTAACGGGGCAGGGGATGGGAGGGGGACTCCTCTGTCGCCGTCGTGTAGCGGTCCCATGCCGCAACGGGGTCGCCGAGGCACAGATGCGCGTCGGCTGCCTGGCACAGGGAACGGGCGGAGCCGCTCCCTTGCTCAGCCCGCCTCAACTCCACCCCGGCCTGTGCGTACTTCAACGCAGTGGGCCAATCGCCTATCGAAAAACAGCAGTCCGCGGCCAGCCTGTACAGGTACCCGTTGTTTCGGCCGCCTTCCGTGAGGAGGGTTCTCCGCACACTCTTGAGCGCGTCATCCCACTCACCTTGCTCGTACAGGAAGGTGCTCTGCGCCACGTCCTCGACGACGCTGGCGACATCGTGCGCCCAGCTTTCGACATCATCCGCCAGTTCCTGGATATCTCCGTTATCGGCGGCGTCGACCACGCGCTCCGCCGGCACGTCGAGCACCCAGGCCACGAACCTCACCGGCGCGTTGGCCGGCAGCGTGCGATTGATCGTTGTCGGAAAAGCGTTGCGGATTCGATCGAGTTCGTCCTTCGTCACAAGCCTGTCTAGGGCGATCAGGACGCCGACCCCTGGTAACTCCCCGATGAAACTTCCCGGACCACCGCCGTGATCGGCGTCCGAAAGGTGCGAACGGACGAAGGAACGCCATTCAAGGTACTGAAGCGTCTCGACCGACCACGTCTTGAGGCGTTCGGTCGAGACGGCGTCGAACTCATCCGTATCGATGTCGTGGGCTGACAACAAGAGAAACGGGAGCCTGAGGTCTTTTAGAAGCTGCCTGTTCCTGCCAATCTCGACCGCTTTACCGGTGAGAAGGTCGAACAGCGCTCGCCTGGCTGGTTCCTGCTTGAGGACCGTCGATGTGGCGAAATTCGCAGACACGTTCGATGTGTGGATCGCCGCCCGCTGGCGTTCGATTACTTCCCCGGCGATACGGCTGAATACCATCAGAACGCGGACGTCCAGGTCCAGTGCCGCTCGGGCCTTGCGCGGAACGAGCACGTAAAGCGATCCGATCGGCTCGCCCGAGCTGGCCGTGATCGGAAGCGCCATAGATGAGTATCCAGGCACGGCGGCGGGTCCGTTTATCGCCGTCGAATCGCCGGCCTCGGCTGCGCGGCTGTCCAGGTAGCGCATCTGGGATTCTACGGACTCGATGAGCGCCGTCCACGGGTATTCCACGTTCTCGACCACGAGCGGAACGCCGATGCGGCCGGAGTAATCCGAGATCATTTCCAGGGAACGGGGAGCGTCCCACATCATGGGCTCCCAGGGCTGAACGACCGAACTCGCAAGCACACGGCCCGGTCTGCCCGGGCTTGAGATCTCGCGGATTTCGCTCAAGGAACCGGGGCAGACCGCCTCCACCATTCGGGTCATTAGCCAGAGTTGGAGGTCGTCTGCGCTGCTCAACTCCGGGACCGTGCTGGCCTCGAGCCTGACGGATCTCTGGGCGCGCAGGAACTCATCGACGTCGATGTACACGATGTCCAGAATCCTCCCGACAAACCGCAACATCTCTTCGCCGGGAGACATGGCAACCGGGCTCATCGTTCCCAGGTAGAACTCGTAGGCTCCACGCTCTGTGCGGACGCGAAACGCCGTGAACGTGCGTGCCGTCACCTCGGCGCGGGTCGGGAGTTGATCGCTGTCGAGGAACAACACCTCGCGCAGCGGTGACAGGACCCAGCAAGACGGAGCTGGGCGCTCGAGGATTGTCCGATACACCAACTCCTGGTCCACTTCGATCGGATCGACCGATGAGTTGATATCGGGCGATGGGCCGAGCCGTTTCACGATCACCATAGTGTTCGGATGGTCTCCGGCGTCCCTTAGCAGGGAGAACACGGCGCTCCCGAGCAAGCGGGCCGTCAGGCGCCGCCGGAGACGTTTCAAGGCTATTTCGATCAGCCGATTCCACACGCCGCCAAATCGCGGCCCGGGATGTGTCTGGATCGCCTGGCCTCCGGTTACCGCGTTCACCGCTTCCCGGAATTTAACCCCGCGTGATCTGAGAAAAAGAACGGTCAGCGCGTCTGCCGTATCCGGGAGATTGATCGGGTCTTCGGTCCCGATGCCCTGCGCCCTCAGGCGGCCGATCAACCAGCGCCGGGCGCTTTCGCCCGACATGCGCAAGACGTCGGCCGGGGAATAGGAGTGGATCCCCGGGAACTGGCGCTCAAGCCAGTCGAGTGCCTCTTCCCGGATCATCGAGGCGTGTTCTCTGTCGGGCGGTATCTCGGGACTGAAGACCGGGGCTTTATTTGCGGAATTTACTGGCATCGAACCCACCAACTTCCGTTGAGATACATGTAGCAGAATCGGTATAGAGAGTAGCGTGAATTGCTACAGATGCCCATATCGGAAGACCGGCCGCCAGGCCCGGGTGCCGATGTTGTCGGCCCGCTCTTGTTGATCGAGCGCCGATCGGTTGCGGCCCACAGATCGCGACTCCAACAGATCTTTGCCCGGCGACATCTCGCGTATGCGACGCCCCCAGGTGCTACGAAACCGTTGAGTCTCCAGCTTGTTGCTTCGGGGTCGGCGTTTCTGGTCGGTAACGGAATGGGGCCCAGCCGTTCGCCTACGCATTCCGTTCAGTAACGCTCGGAGACGTAACGGATACTTTTCATTTACCGGGTTGTTCCCGATGTTCGCTTCAAATCCGGGGACAATTTTCGGTGTCGGCTCGCAATGCGACCGGTGGGCCCTGCGGCGATGGGGCTCCCACCCCAAGCTGTTGAACCGACGCCCGTCCGACGTACGGAAGCACTGTTGACCTGATCTCCCGAACCTCAGCTATGTCAGACAGAAGAATGAACCCAGCGCCGTCGTCGTCCGAAGAGCGCGCCATAATTGGCGAACCTTCACCTGCCGAAAACCTGGACCTGGTCAGGCAGATCGAAAGTTCCGTCGCCGCCGGTAAATCCATCTCCGCCACCGTCAACGAGACCGGGAACACCCGAGACACGTTGGCTCTACGGCGCGATGCTCGCGGGGAGATCGACCCGGAAGAGGCCGGGGAGTTGACTCGCCTCGAACAAGAGTGTGCCCGAATCAAGGGGGTCGCTGACTTCCTCGCCAGGGCTGAAGCAACACTTGACCAACGGATCTCCGAGCGCGCCGGAGAACGAGATTTCCGGCCGTAGTCGTCGCGGGACCCTCTTTCTGGAACCGCCGCCCGTCACTAAACGCTCCCGACCGAAAACGGCGCCAATCAAAAGATCAATGATTGGCGCCGTTTTGAACTGGACCTCTCGGACTCGCTAATTCCTCAGCACGAGGCTCTCCAGGTTGCTGAACTGCTCGAGGTTGCCGTTGGCCATTGGCAACTTCTGATACGACGCGATCCGGTCAGGATTCTGCATCGTCGCCACCGGCTCGTGGACGATGCCGATGCAGAGCGCCTCCTCGATACCTCGCTCGGCGAATCGTTCATTGGCATCGAGTCGCGTTTGTTTGTCTGTCTCAAGCGCGACGGTGGCGTAGTTCTGGGCGGCGAACGGAATCTCCATGCCGACGCCGTATCCGCCGTCCGACCATGAGCTCATTACGAAGCCGCGTGCCCAGTCGTAGGGCATCGACGTATTCGCGTCGTCGCCGCAGCCGACGAACGGCTCCGAAGTTGTCCGTGCGACAAGGCCCGGCCGGTAGGTCGAGTAAACGGCGTTATTCAGCGTGACGTTTACCCCGAGTTCGGCTGCCCATGTGCCGCCGATAGCGGTCATGAGTTCGGAGGTCAAACCGGGAGGACCGGTCCAGACGTTACTCATGTCGAAACCGTCGGGGTACCCGGCGGAATCCAGGAAGGTCTTGGCCAGTGACAGGTCGTACGCGTACTCCCAGCCTCCAGACCCGCCGGGTCCACCCAGTGCCGTGTCGACGTATGGAGAGGCGTGGCTGAGTGTGATCGGGTGATCGTTCGGAGGCTGGTATGCGAAGTACATGGGCCCATCTCCTTGACCGCCGAGGATGGCCCGCCACAGCCCGTCCCGATCGATGGCGTGCGCCAGCCCAATCCGCACGCGGCGCGCCTTCTCCGCCCCCGTGGGATCGAGTGTCGGAGAAGCCGAAACCCAGGCTTTGTTGGCCGCCGAACGGCTGAGAGGCTTGCCGTCGTAGTAGCGGGTTTGTTCCCACCAGTTACCGGTCATCCCGATGTTCCGGATGTTCCCGTGGCCGGAATCCGTATTGAGCTGGAACCCCTGGGAGATCAGGGTGCCCCAGTCGTGGAGCGCCGCATTGGCCATGATTACCTGTTCGGTCTCAAGCATGGCGCGCCGGGATGAACTTTCCGGTACTTCGAGAAGGGTGATTTTCGCGATGCTCGGGGTCTTCCTCCAGTGGTTCGGCACCGCTTCCAACACGATCCTGTCGGACTGGATCCAGGTCTGTGCCTTGAACGGCCCCGTACCAACGATCACATCCCGCATGCCGTTAGCACCGCGGTCATCGAACACGCTTTTCGAGACGATCGCCGCCGATTGCCAGAAACTGCTGAAGCGGTGACGGATACCGCGGCTGTCGTAGTTCTCGTAATTCATCCGGACCGTGTACGGACCCAGGGCCTGGAAACTCTTGATCAG
>CAYYRD010000004.1:0-125575 GCA_964474025.1 uncultured Dehalococcoidales bacterium
CGGTCCTTCGAGAGCCTCAGGGTGCTGGTGTTTCGCGTGCCACTCCCCCTCCCGGTGGGAGAGGCCCGCGCACATCAAGGGTGAGGGAAGATAAAAGTACTTCGCTATCCAGGTGTGATTCCCGGATTGCCGGTTGGTGAAGGTCCCTCGACTACGCTCGGAATGACCGGAAGTTCGGAGCTTGTCGATGGCGAGGAGTGATTGCTGGATCCGGTCCTTCGAGAGCCTCAGGACGCGACGTCGAAGCCTCAGGCTGCGGTCTGAGAACCTCAGGGCGCGCCTATGCGTCCGCGGATCTCACCACCCACACCATCTCTTCGCTGTACTCGGTCAGCAGTCCGCCGTTGAAGTCGCCGAATACCTGGTCTGCCACCAGTCCGGCCTCCTCCAGCATGACGTGTACCTCGGACGGGTAGATATGGCGGGTGTTTACGTCCAGGTCGACCGTTCGCACCACCTGCCCGGCATCGTCCAACTCTTCGACTATCTGCGTGGCGTGGTTGGTCTGTGCTACCGGGTCGAAGCGGTCGATAGCGCTCAGGACACATCGCCGTCCTGTTGCCGGATTGATCGTCTCGCCCATCAGATACCGATCATCGGACGTATCGGCGATCACGTCAGGGTCCGGGACGAACATGTTGAACGCCAGCAGACCCCCGGGCGCCATGTGGGATGCCGCGCGGCGCAAAGATTCGATCTGTTCTCCTGGTGTAAGAGCCAGGCACAGTGTTCGCGCCGGGATGATGACCAGCGGAAAGCTGCGGCCCAGCGCCAGCGACCGCATATCGCCCTGGGCGAACTCAAACGCACCGCCCAGGCCATGTGTTGCCGCCGCTTTCTCTTCCGCCTTCACGAGCATGGCGGGTGAAAAATCCACCCCGACCACGTCAATGCCGGCGGCGGCGATGGGCAGGCTTACGCGGCCTGTCCCGCAACCGATCTCAAGCACCGGCCCGCCTGAAAGCAGGGCCAGCTCCACGTAAAACTCGACATCGTCTACCGGGGCGGTCGAATAAAAGACGTCATACCACTCGGACCAGGCGTCGTAATTCATGTTCATCAAATTCCCTCTCCCCGCGGGAGAGGGTTGGGGTGAGGGAGAAGAATATCCGTCAAATTCGTCGGTATCTCTCACCGTCTGAAGACGCGCTTACTGACGACTCAGATTATCAAGATCGAGAGACTTCTCCCTCATCCTCGCCTTCTCCCAGCGGGAGAAGGCGTTCGACAACGCCCGCTTAGCCGGCCTCGGCGTACTCCGCTATTACTTCGTCCGGGAAGTCGGCGTTGGAGAACACTTTCTGGACATCGTCGAGCTCTTCCAGCGTGTCCAGGAGTCGGAGTGTCTGTTTAGCCTTCGACTCATCCAGTTCCACGAGTGTGTCCGGGACCATCGCCAGCTCAGCGGAGAGCACCTCTACACCGTCCATCGCTTCCAGCGCCGATTTGAGCGGCTCGAAACCCGTGAACGACGCCTTGAATTCGATCGTTGAACCTTCGATGTCGAAATCCTCCGCACCGGAATCCACCGCCTCAAGAGCGATGTCTTCCGGATCGCTGGATGACGTCTCGACGTTGATCACGCCGGAGTTCTTGAAGCCCCACGATACGGCTCCGGACGCTGCGAGGTTGCCGCCTGCGCGAGAGAACATCTGCCGGACATCGGACGCGGTCCGGTTCTTGTTGTCCGTAAGGGCCTGGACCATGATCGCCGTGCCGCCCGGGCCGTAACCCTCGTAAGTGATCTCTTCCAGGTCTGCGCCGTCGTCACCGGAACCGGAACCCTTGGCGATCGCCCGATCGATGTTGTCGTTCGGCATGTTGGCGTCTTTGCCGGTCTGGATGGCAAGACGTAACCGGAAATTCGTTTCGGGATCCGCGCCGCCACGCGCCGCCACGATGATCTCGCGGGCGATCTTTGTGAAGAGCTGGCCCCGGCGTGCGTCGGTAGCCGCCTTCTTGTGCTTTATGGTGCTCCACTTAGAGTGGCCGGACATGGCGTTCCTCCCGGGTGCCGATCTACATCGGTATGCGGGCTGGTTGCTCAGGGGGTTCCGGTCGATCGTTTAACGATCCGGATACTGATCTTAGCAAGCCGCCCGAAATCGGGTCAAAGATTTGGACGGATTTGACGCCGTAATGGAAAATCCCGGTCCTTCGAAAACTCCGGGGCACTGTCACGAATCCGGCACAATGTGTGGCGCAATTTGCTGCCTTGCGGGAGTGGGTCGGGAGCCTGCCCTTATACGGAAGGGTGAGGGGTTAACGAGCGGATCTCGATCCGCTCTTACCGCAGCCCTTCTGGCAGGTTCACGGTCACGACGCCGTTGTTGATGTCCACTTCCAGCACCACATCCTCGATCGCCGGGATGAGAACCTGGCCGGTGGAACCCGGCGCGCCGGACTTTTCGACCGCGTACACGTCATTTGCGCCGGTCACGATGATCTCCTGTACTTCCCCCAGTTCCTCGCCCTCGGTCGTTCGCACCTTCATGCCGACTATCTCGTAGTGGTAGTACGTGCCCTCGGGGGCGTCGGGGAGATCCTCGCCTTCCATCTCGATGATCGTTCCCCGTAACGCTTCAGCGTCACGGGTGTTACGCAGGGCATCGAGCTTGAGGACCGTTGCGGAGCCGGCACGATGACTCTCGATCACGCTCGCCCGTCGTCCGCCGTGGATATAGACAATCTCACCGGGGGAGAATCGGTCCTCGTCTTCCGAGAACTGGGTGACGGCGATGGCGCCTTCGGTTCCCCACGCCCGGCGTACGGAGGCGACGCCCACGCGCGTCGGTGAAGACGGCTCTATGCCGGTGTTACGAGGTTTCTGTCGCGGGACCGGGCGTGGATCCTGCGCCTCGCGCCGGCGGCGACGATCGCGGTTGTAATGCGGTGGCGACAAAGGTGTCCTTCCCAGGAAGGACTAGTCGATCTGGAGGACGATGCGCTGGTCGGACTTGACCCCGGCGACCCGCAGCACGGATCGAATGGCCTGCGCCACCCGTCCGTCACGGCCGATGACCTTGCCTTTGTCCTCGTCGGCGACGATGAGCGTGATGAAGACGCGGTTGCCGCGAACCTCTTCCTCCACCTCGACCGCGTCGGGGTTGCGGACCAGCGCCCGGGCGATGTACTCGACCATCTCTTTCATGAGATCAGGCGGTCTCTTTCACTTTGTCCATGATGCCAAGCTTCTTCAGCATCGCCTCGACGGACTCGCTGGGTTGTGCGCCCTGGCGCAGCCACTTGAGGGCCAGCTCTTCATCGATCTTGACCTCTGACGGGTCGGTCATCGGGTCAAACGTGCCGATCTGCTCGATGAAAGCGCCATTGCGGGCAGTGCGCTGGTCAGCGACTACGACGCGGTAAAACGGGTGGCCCTTCGCGCCAATGCGGCGCAGCCGAATGCGAACCATGTAAAGAAAGATCTCCAGTTGCGTCCAGGAATCGCCCGGACATCGCAACCGATCGTCGCAACTCGGGCAGTTAACCCACCAAGTGTAGGTACGCCGTGATAGGGGTGTCAACGCGGAAGGACGCCATTACGAGCGCGCTCGTTCTCGGGAGTGATCAGGTCATACGGCAAATGCGTCACGTAATTTACGTCTGCCAACGACACCGAACCAGGGCCCATCTCGAGAGTCGAGACGCTGCAGTTGGCGAGCAGGTTGCGCATGTTGCCGTCGAACGGGATGTCCTGAACATGGTCGAGGATGACGTTGATCGTCCCGCCGTGGGAGATCAGAGCCACGTCTGCGTGGTCCGATGAACGGACTTCAAACATGAAGTCACGAAACCCGGTGATTACCCTCTCGCTGAATTTCTTGCCGGCGTCTCCGCCCCAGGCTCCGAACTCGATCAACGGCCGTTCACGTCCAACAACCTTATCTCCCGGGTAGTCGCCAAGCTCGATCTCCGACATCAACGGCAACGTTACCGGCGGCGTCCCCATCCTCGTGATCAATGGTGCAGCGGTCTGCTGCGCCCGCAACAACGGGTTGACGTACACGGATGACACACCGGCCCCATGAAGGTGGTGCGCAGTGAGTGCGGATTGCCGCTCACCACGGTGCGTCAGAGTCGGGTCGCCGACGTATGTGGTATCGGCCCCCATCGTCTCGCCGTGGCGGACGAGGTGAACCCTCCGGATTGGCGGCATGGAACGATGGTAGAGCAGGACGGCGTGAACGCGAAGAGCCCAACGGCATTTTGTTCGTCGCTGATATTCTTCATTTGCGATGTCCGCCGACAATTTCGATAGCGTCCGACTGCTGGCAGTTCGGCACGCCCAACAACAATCGTTCAAACAGGTTGATCCTCCGCTCACGGATCTGGGCAAGCGCCAATCCGCGGCCCTGGCGGAAGCGCTTGCCGCAGAAACGATCGACAGGTCGATCTCCAGCACGATGGCAAGAGCGGCCGAAACCGCAAGCCTCCTCCACTTGCCGCTCCCCACTGAGGGAGACGACAGGCTCAAGGAGTTCGACTTCGGACCGGCCGGGTTTCATGTCACGGGATCCAGAGAGGATCTCGAGTTCTGGCGACCAGAGCACGGCGCTCCGGGAGGCGAAACCTTAAGCGGTTTCCACGAACGCGTGTCGGAGTTTATGGAAGAACTGGTCGGCGCGGCTGAAGGGAACACGACAACCATTCTGGTCACCCACACGGGAGTAATCGACATCATCGGTAGGTGGATATTTGGAATCGGCGGTCAGTCCCCATGGACCACGGAGATCGAGGCGCCGCACGCCTCGGTAACCGAGTTCGTATGCTGGCCGCAGGGTCGCCACCCGGGAGGCGCACCGAGATACCACGCGTTGCGAAGGCCTGGTGACGTTCAGCATCTGGACGAATCGATGATCACAGGCCTGTGAGCCCAAATATCACGGGCACCAGCGTCGAATCGCTCTTGATACGTCAGACGTTCAGACCGGCGTGCTCCGGCAGTCCCAGCATGAGGTTCATGTTCTGGATAGCGGCGCCGGATGCGCCCTTGCCCAGGTTGTCTATCTGGATGATCAGCAGCACGTGTCCGAGAGCGTTCGGCAACACCGAGATATCGAGGCCGTCGTTGTCGTTCCGGGCCTGTGGGTCGAACGCCGGGTCCGAGTACGCCAGCGCGTCTTCGATTGAGACCACGTTCACCAGCGGCTCGTCCGAGTAACGCTCGTCCAGCAGCTTCCAGATCGTCTCGGCGGTTGCGCCGCCCTGGATCACCGACTTGTGTAGAGGCACCTCGACGCGCATGCCCTTGAGGAACGGCCCAACGGACGGGATGAACTGGGGTTCGTAGGTGAGACCTGAGTACTTCTTCATTTCCGGGACGTGCTTGTGCTGTGTCTCAAGCGCGTATGGCGACTCGAAAGGAAGCCCTTCGAGATCGGGCTGGCCGCCTTCCCATTTGGCGATCAGGTTCTTACCGCCGCCCGAGTATCCTGACAGGGCGTGGATCGTGATCGGCGCGTCCTTCGAGAGAACCCCCGTTTCGGTCAGGGGACGGACGCAGAGGACTACACCGGTCGGGTAACAGCCGGGATTGGAGACCGTGTCCGACTCACGAACAGCTTCACGCTGGCCCGGCGTCATCTCGGGCAGGCCGTAAACCCATCCATCCGCGACACGGTGCGCGGTGGAGGGATCGACGATCTTCGTCCCGCTCTCGGCGGCCCACCCGGCGGCTTCGACCGCGGCGTCGTCCGGCAGGCAGAGGATCGCGAGATCGGAGTTCACGAGGGCGTCTCGACGTTCTTCCACGTCCCGGCGCAGGTCCTTGTCGACGACCACCAGGTCGATGTCGTCACGAGGCTCCAGCCGTTCCTTAATCCTGAGGCCGGTGGTTCCGTAAGAGCCGTCTATGAATACCTTCGAGATCGCCATCGTGTCCTTCAGCCCGCGTGAGCCCGCGTGCGGGCTTAATTTGGAGAGCCTTATTGTGCCATGTGGCGTTCGGGCTCGGTTGGCTCCGCACGCACGGATGAACGTATTTCTGGCGGGTGGCGACGTATACTCAAAGTGATCATCACACACGAAACGAGACCGTCCAGACCCATGAAGATCGCCATCAAGTTGTTCGCCGGGCTCCGTGATCGAGCGGGAACCGGCGACCTGTCCGTGGAGCTGCCGGATGGGGCAACGGTTCAGGACGCCATCGACGCGGCTCAACGGAGCGCGCCGAAAGAGTGGATCGCGCCGACAAGCCTCATGGCAGCGGTGAACAACGAGTACGTGGAGTTCAACGGCGCCCTGTCCGACGGAGACGAACTGGCCCTCATCCCGCCCGTAAGCGGTGGCTAGGTTTACCCCCTCTCCCAGCGGGAGAGGGTCGGGGTGAGGGAGAACAGTGCTCATGGGATCAAGTCGCCGTAACTCACGATCTACCGCCACGGCAAGGAAACTGCGCCGCAATCAGACTGAAGCGGAACGGTTGCTGTGGTCGAGGCTTCGTGACGGACGGTTAGCAGGCGCCAAGTTCCGACGGCAGTTCTCGTTGCCGCCATACGTAGCTGACTTCTGCAGTGAGAGGGATCGCCTGATAATTGAGCAGGACGGTTCCCAACACATGGATCGCGTGGTTGATGATGCTGAGCGTACGGCCTTCTTTGAGCGACGGGGCTATCGTGTGGTCAGGTTCTGGAACAACGATGTTGTCGAGAACCTTGATGGCGTATTAGATATGTTGCTGGATTACGTGACTTCTCCCTCACCTTGATCCTCTCCCGCTGGGAGAGGGGGTCTACAATCTTGGTGGCCTAAGTAAGGCCGAGTTCGCCGGATAAGGAACGACCCAGTACCCAACCATGATCATCATCACAGACCAGCCACTTGTCCCAAACACCCTCACCGATGCCGTGCGTGACGACACCGATGGCGCCGTCATCACGTTCGAGGGTGTCACGCGCAATCACAACGACGGGCGCGGCGTGGAGTACCTCGAGTACGAGGCGTACCGACCGATGGCCGAGGAGAAGCTCCAGGAGCTGGTAGACGAGATCAAGGACCGATGGGAGATCGACAAAGTCGCCGTCGCACACCGGATTGGCCGGGTCGATATCGGCGAGCTAAGCCTGGTGATAGCCGTATCGGCTGCGCATCGCCGTCCCGCCTTCGAGTCGACGCTACATTTCATCGACCGCCTGAAGCAGGTCGTCCCGATCTGGAAGAAAGAGTACTTCGAGGGCGGCGACGTGTGGATCGGCGACCCGGGATCGGAGCGGGCCTCAGCTTAGGGCCCCGAACGCTTACAGGTTGAAGGGATGGGCAGCGGCCCGGCTGTCCTTCGAGAACTTCAGGACGCGGGCGAGAGCCTCAGGACACGGCGAGAACCCCGGGGCACGAGCATTACGGTCGATTCGTCATTCCGAAGCCGGCACGCGAGGAATCTCCCGGTTAGCATTCCGCCGCGTTGGCAATTCGCGTACCAGTTGGCATCAGGGAACGTGCCGGTCGACTGCGATCGACTCACTTTCCCTCCCCGGAGGTTCTCGAACGGCGAGCCTGGGTGGACACCGATACGCCTTACACTGTTCCGGGCGACACGACCGCCGTTTACACATCGATCTCACGTGCCTGTTCGGTGTCTCATGGCTTCATCACGCGCGACGGGTTAAGTTCGATCTGAAAACGCTGCCGCGATCGGCGCGCGTCCGCGAATAGTGGAGGTAACTCCCCGATGGCCGAAAGCCAGCCAGAGGCACGACAGGTTTACGGTTTCGGCGAGGGTTTCGAGGACCGGAACCAGCTTGGCAACAAGGGCGCAAACCTGGTCACTATGACCCGCCTCGGGTTGCCCGTACCCCCCGGCTTCGTAGTGTCGATCGACGCCTTCCACCGATTTGCCGAGACCGGAAACCTCCCGGAAGCGGACATCGACCGGGAGCTGGCTCTGCTGGAGTCGACCACCGGTCGGTCCCTCGGGAGCGGCCTGTCCGTGTCTGTTCGTTCGTCCGGCCCCGTCTCGATGCCCGGGATGATGGACACGGTCCTGAACGTGGGTGATCGCGTCGCCCTGCTTCGATCGGTCCAAGACATTCTCGGATCGTGGAACGCGGATCGCGCCATCGCCTACCGCGATCTCAACGGCATCTCGCACGAACTGGGCACTGCGGCGATCGTTCAGGCGATGGCGATGGGCAACGTCGGCGCCAACTCCGGCACGGGCGTTCTGTTCACGCGTGACCCGAACACCGGGGAAGACGAGCTATTTGGCGAGTACCTGTCCAACGCGCAGGGTGAGGACATCGTGTCCGGCACCCGCACCCCGGAGCCGCTGTCGTGGTTGGCCGAACAGCAACCGGGCGTTTACGCCGAGTTGTACCGCCACGTGAAAGGCCTTGAGGCGTACTTCCGTGACATGCAGGACATCGAGTTCACGGTCGAAGAGGGCACGCTTTACATCCTCCAGACCCGGTCAGGAAAGCGGACCGGGCAGGCGGCCGTCCGCATCGCCGTCGAGATGATGCGAGAGGGCCTGATCCGGCGCGACGAGGCGCTCATGAACGTCACCCCGGACCAGGTGCGGTCATTCCTGCACAGCCGGATCGACCGCCCGGAGCGGTTTACGCCGGTCTTATCCGGACTGGCCGCCGCGCCCGGGGCCGTATCGGGCCGGATCGTTTTCGACAACAACGATGCCCGAAACCAGGCGCAGCGCGGGCCGATCATCCTCGTGAGGCCTGAAACCATCCCTGACGACATCCAGGGCATCGCCGCCGCCGCCGGAGTCCTCACGGCCCGTGGCGGACTCTCATCGCATGCCGCGATCGTGACGCGGGCGATGGGAAAGCCCTGTGTTTGCGGCGCGGAGGACGCCGACGTGGACCCGGTTAACGGGGTGCTTCGGGTTGGCGATACCGAGTTCAAGCGCGGCGATGTGATCACGGTCGACGGGTCATCGGGCCACATTTACCGGGGAGAGCTGCCGCTGATATCCGGCGAGCCGACGGACGAGCTTCAGGAACTGCTGGAGATCGCAGACGGTGTCCGTCGGCTGGGGGTGTGGGCCAACGCCGACACGCCGGAGATGGTCGCGCTCGCGCAGGGGTTCGGCGCCGAGGGGATCGGACTGTTACGCACGGAGCGCCAGTTCAGTTCGCCCGAGTCGCTGGCGGCGATCCGCCGCTTCATCCTCAGCGATACCGATTCGGAACGGACCGAAGCGCTGCATGACCTCCGTAACCTCCAGAGGGAGGATTTCATCGAGATCTTCCGTCAATTGGACGGGATGCCCGTGATAATCAGGCTGCTCGATATCCCGCTCCACGAGTTCTTGCCGGAGTCGATGGTCACCGGAGACGCAAGATCGGAACATCGCAGGGAGGAGCTGGCGGAGATCAATCCCATGATGGGCCACCGCGGCGTCAGGCTGGCGATCTCCTTCCCCGAGCTCTACCAGATGCAGGTCGACGCCATCCAGGATGCAAAGGCGCTGGTCGACGCCCGCGTCTCCGTGATGATCCCGCAGGTGATCACGCGCCAGGAAGCGATCGAGATCAAGTCCCACATCAACTATTCCGGGTTGAGGATCGGGGTGATGATCGAGACGGTTCGGGCGTGCATGCGCGCCGGACGGCTCGCCGAGACCGTCGATTTCTTCTCCTTCGGCACAAACGACCTGACTCAAGCGGTGTTTTCATTCAGCCGTGAGGACGCCGAAAAAGAGTTCCTGACGACTTATCTCGACAAGGGAGTGCTTGAGGACAATCCCTTCGAGGTGTTGGACGCGAAAGGGGTAGGGAGGTTGATGGACACGGCCGTCTACTGGGCGCGACGGGCGAGCCCGACCATAGAGATGGGCGTCTGCGGAGAACACGGCGGGGAGCCGCGCTCAATCGCCATCCTCCACGCCGTAGGCGTCAACTACGTGAGCTGCTCGCCGTTCCGGGTGCCGGTCGCGCGCCTTGCCGCCGCGCAGGCGACCATACAGGGCGACGTCGGGTTGCTGGCGACGACGGCGTAACGTCCCCATCGGGGCGATTATTTCGGCACGCTTTGTGGTGCCAGACGGTAGTTGGGGTGGGGTTTGCTCCGACCGCCTTCGAACCAGGATGGGACGGTGGGAACCGGCGTGCCTGATTTCGGGCCCGGCACACTCGGCACGCACCCGTCAAGTGCGCAGGCGGTCCACGATTTCACGGCTTTTTCACACAGGCTCACGATCTTAATACGTAAGATCGTGATATAGCGTCCAGTGGCCCGAGGCCGCTCGCCGCAGTGGAGATATGGCGCAGAGTCTGTGGGTTCAGCGCCGCTCCTGCCGCAATCCCGCAGATCTCTTCGCGTCATGCCGGTCAAAAGCCGGCAGGAGATGACGCATGACCACGAGATCTAACAACCCGTCCCGTCTGCCGGTGTGGGCAGCAACCTTTGGATTGGGCATCGCGCTGCCGCTCATACTGATTCTGGCGACGACAGCGTGGGCGTTGGTGATCGTCGCCGGGATGGCCTTATTCATCGGAACGCCGATCGCTGCCTACATGATCGGATCGCGACTCTTGAGAATCCGCACCGTGCCCACCCCTGCGGCTGGCCCGACCCTGGTCAGGGAGATCAGGATACCGGGGCCCAGGCTACTCGCCCCGGCAAATCTCGAGCCGGTCACGGGTGCCATCGCAGTAACCGTGGCCCGGGCGGTTGGTACCTGTCCAATGGGTCAGACCTTCAAGGCCGGGGAGCGATACGAGTTCACCAATGGTCACGTGGATCCGGACCTCTGTCAGGTCGCGGAGCGGGCGATTCGTCCACTGGTAGAACAGATGCGGCGTGGTGAGTACCCCGAAATGATTCGGCCCTTCTGTGCCACCGGAGTTCATGAAGTGATCTTCGAGATTGAAGCCGTTTCGGAGAAGGCCCGTGAACTGACTCCCGCGTAACCGCCGTGGGTCAGGCAGGTACATCCAGATAAATGGCTGCTACAGGTGGTTCGAATTGCCGCGCCGCAGGAGACAATCTAATTGCGCGTGCAACTCGGCGTCGCTATAGTCGTTAAGTAGGGCCTGAGTACCGCGGAGGGGTCGCATAGAGGCCTAGTGCGCCGGTTTGCTAAACCGGTAAGGGGTGTTAAGTCCCTTCGAGGGTTCGAATCCCTCTCCCTCCGCCACCTTTTCATATCGGTTTCCCGGCCCTCCTTTTATGACCACGTATCACATCTGGACAGTCGGCTGTCAGATGAACAAGGCTGACTCTGAACGGCTCGCGAGCGGTTTCGAGCAGCTTGGCCTTTCCGAGTGCGACGACCTTCGTTCTGCCGACGTGGTGGTGCTCAATACCTGCGTGGTCCGGCAGAGCGCTGAAGACACCGCAACCGGGATGCTCGGCGCGCTCAAGAAGGCAAAAGACCTGGATCCGGCACGCCGGATCGCCGTAATGGGCTGCATGGTCGGCCCGAAGAGCGGCGAGCTAAGCCGCCGATTCCCACAAGTTGACGCCTGGGCAAGGCCCCAGGAGTTCGAGCCGGTCCTCAGGATGGCCGGTGAAGTGGTGGGCGTTGACCCGGACGGGTGCATCCGTGAACTGCTCCCCGGCGATCCGAAGGTTGCAACCTTCATCCCGATCATCCACGGCTGCGACAAGTTCTGCAGCTTCTGCATCATCCCGTACCGACGTGGCCGCGAGGTCAGCCGTTCGGTAGAAGAACTGGTACACGAGACGGAGATGCTGGTCAGCCGGGGCGTCCGTGAGGTCACGCTGCTCGGCCAGAACGTTGACTCTTACGGCCACGACCTGGAGCCGGCTCACGACCTTGCGGACCTGATGTACGCCATCAACGATGTCAAAGGGTTGGACCGGATCCGCTTCCTGACATCTCACCCCAGCGACATGTCGGAAAAGATCATTCGTGCCGTTGGTGATCTGCCGAAGGTGTGCGAAAACATCAACCTCCCGTTCCAGTCGGGAGATGATGAGGTGTTGGACCGGATGCGCCGTGGCTACAACCGTGACGAGTACCTTCGGAAAATCGACCAGATTCGCTCCGTCATCCCGGACGTTGCGATGGTGACGGACGTGATCGTCGGATTCTCCGGCGAGAGCGAAGAACAGTTCGGACAGACGATGGATATCCTCAAAGGGGTCCGATTCGACAAGGTCCACTCCGCCGCATACTCGGTCAGACCGGGTACTATTGCGGCGCGTCAGCATCCAGACACGGTTCCCGTGGAAGAAAAGAAGCGGCGTCTGGCGGAGTTGAACGAGCTCCAGGAGACCATCTGCAGCGAGATCAACACCGGCCTGGCGGACAAGGAATTCGATGTCTTGATAGACGGACATTCGAGAGGGAAGTTACAGGGACGCACAAGAACAGATAAACTTGTTTACGTAGAAAACTCTGAGACGTTCGAGACTCGCATCGGCGGATTCGCAAAAGTGCGTATCACCGAGACCAGCCCCTGGTCACTACAGGGGACGGTTACGGCGGCTGAAATACCGGCTGCGGGAGATCGACTGAGGGTATATCCAGTATGACCACAGGGTCACGACAGACCGTAATACCGATAACCGAACTTGAGCAGTCCGCATTTTGCCGAACAGACGGCAACTTACGGACATTAACCCTGGAAGAGGAATTCCAGGCAGGCGTCAGATGGCAGAAGGTGCCGATCAGGTACCTCAAGATGACGCCGGACGAGGTCAGGGCAGGGATAGCGTCGGCGCGAGAAGCGCTTGGCGATCAGGTTCTCTTGCTCGGCCATCACTACCAGCGCGAAGACGTTTTCACGTACGCAGACCTGTCTGGCGACTCGTACAAGCTCTCCCGGATGGCTTCCGAACGCAAAGACGCCGAGTACATCGTCTTCTGCGGCGTCCACTTCATGGCCGAGACCGCGGACATCCTCAGCGGCCCGGAACAGACCGTGATCCTCCCGAACATGGCCGCCGGCTGCTCGATGGCCGATATGGCCCAGACCGAGGACGTCGAGGACGCATGGGAAGACCTGACCTCCGTCATCGGCGGGCAGGAAGAAATCGTCCCGATCACCTACATGAACTCGACGGCGGACATCAAGGCGCTGTGCGGCAGCAACGGAGGCATCGTCTGCACCTCCAGTAACGCCGGTCTGACATTTGAATGGGCGTTTGAGCGCAGCAAGCGTGTGCTTTTCCTCCCTGACCAGCACCTTGGCCGGAACACGGCGCTGGCGATGGGCATCCCGGAAGACGAGATCATCGTCTGGAATCCCTTTGCTCCCATGGGGGGGCACACACCGGAAGCGTTGAGGCGAGCCACCGTGATCCTGTGGCAGGGCCACTGCTCCGTCCACACCCGCTTCACCCCGAAGCAAATCCAGGAATCACGTGACAGGTACCCGGACGTGAACGTAATCGTCCATCCAGAGTGCACGCGTGAGACGGTTGACGCCGCTGATTTCGTCGGCTCCACCGAGTACATCGTCAAGATGATCTCGGAAGCGCCAGCTGGATCGATATGGGGCATCGGCACAGAGATCAACCTGGTGACCCGGCTTGCGAAAGAAAACCCGGACAAAACGGTGTTCTGCCTGGACCCCGTCGTTTGCCCCTGCGCCACTATGTATCGAATCCATCCGGCGTACCTGCTGTGGGTGCTGGACGGTTTGATGGCGGGCCTGGTGATCAACCCGATCAAGGTTCCCGAGAAGACGGCAACAGACGCACGGATCGCACTGCAACGAATGCTGGATGTGGCCGGCTAACACCGGTCAGTTTTAACCATTTCCGAGTACCTGGGAGACCTTCCGTACGCCGCACTGGGCGACGTGATCGATCGTGCGCTGCGTGAAGACCTGAGCCTGGGTGATGCGACGACCGATGCGCTCATCCCCGCGGACCTGACCGGCGCAGCGAACCTTGTCGCACGTTCGACCGGTGTGCTGGCGGGCGTAGAGGCCGCCTGCGAGGTGTTCCGGCGAGTGGATCCCGAGATCGAGGCGGCACCGCTGGCAAAAGACGGCCTGCGGCTTGAACCCGGGCAAACAATCGCCCGGATCTCAGGCCCAATGGGCGGAATCCTCAGGGCGGAGCGCACGGCGCTTAACCTGCTGCAACGCATGAGCGGTATCGCCACAATGACCGCCGAACTTGTCGACGCCGTGCAGGGGACTGACGCCCGCATCATAGATACCCGAAAAACGGCCCCCGGACTGCGTGCGCTGGACAAGTACTCCGTAACCGCTGGCGGGGGCGCAAACCACCGCTTCAACCTGGGCGATCTCGTGCTCATCAAGGACAATCACCTCGAGACGCTTGCTGCCGAGGGACTGGGCATCGCCGACGTGGTCCGGCGCGCCCGGGGTAACGCCCGGCACAACCTCCGTATCGAGGTCGAGGTCGAGACCGTTGAGCAGGCCGGAGAGGCGCTCGAGGGCGGCGCGGATATCATCCTTCTGGACAATATGTCGCCGGAAGAGATGGCACAGGCCGTGAAACTGGTCGATGGCCGTGCGCTGACCGAGGCATCGGGCGATATCAGCATGGCAACGGTCCGGGCCGTTGCAGAATCCGGCGTTGACCTGATATCGGTCGGCGCGCTCACGCACTCCGTCAAAGCGTTGAACATGGCGCTCGACTACGAGAGTCGATAAGTCCGTTCCAAATCACGGGTCGTACTACACCGTGGACGCCGCGCCGGTGTCGCGGGATGACCCCGAGCGCGGCGTCCTTGCGCGTCGCGATGCAGTTACGGGCCTCGGAAAAATCGCGAAAATATTGACCTGATCCGTGACGCGACCCACCCCACACCTCCTTCCTCCAGGGAGGAGGCTTTTTGATTGCCCCCTCCTGACGCAGGAGGGGGTTAGCGGGTGGTTATTAACCCAGCGCAGCCTTCATGCGTGCCATCGCTGAGCCGTAGACGTGATCCGGTCGCAGGATCATGGCGATCCGCTTATCGGCGTCCACCTTCATGTCGTAATCGTCCCGGTCGGCGCTGCGGCGCCGGGTTGTAGCGAGAGATATTTCTCGGCGAATTCATGTCCTACGGTTATTGGCGATCCGCCATGTCTCGACAATTTTTGAGTCTTCAATGCGCTGGATTGCTACGGCGACCCACGAATTTCCACCCGCTGACATCGTGATCCGGGAGACCACGGTGTCTCCTTCCGCGACCTGTTCATCTATCACTATTCGGATGTCAGACGGTTTGTTTTGGATCGAAACTTTGACAGCTTCAAGTCCTTCGGCGCGCGCTCCTTCAGACTCCAGTGTTAGCGCTTCGGCCCCGGGTCCGTGAGCGATATAACCCGGGGACATGATTTCGTCTACCAGTTCAGGGTTACCCCCGGTGTACGCGTCTTCGAAAAACCTGCGGACCAACGCCTTGTTTGCTTCCGACATATCCACATCCTTTCTCGTCGGGTTCGAGACGATTGGCCTGTACTCTGAAATTATCAGGACACGACTACCCCAGCGCAGCCTTCATGCGTGCCATCGCTGAACCGTAGACGTGATCCGGTCGCAGGATCATGGCGATCCGCTTATCGGCGTCCACCTTCCTGTCGTAATCGTCCCAGCCGGAACTACGGCGGCGCGTCGTGGCGCTGAAGATGTTCCGGCGGGCCAGCCGTAGCTCCTCCGGGTCCGTGTTCCCGGTGTGCTGCATCTCCATAATCCCCTCGAACACGAGGAACCCGGACCACCAGTCCTCGTGAGAGATCAGAACAGAGCTGCGTGGGTCCCGCAGCAGGTTCTTGAACTTGATCCGTGTCTCCGTGATCGAGATGCCGACGCCGCCGTCACGCGGGTACACGGTGACGATGCTGAGCTGCGGCATTCCGTTGCGCCGGAACGTGGTCATAACGCCCTGGGGATTGTCGTGGATGAACTGTTCTATTTGCGGATCGAGCTGCATCGTTGGATTACTCCCGATTGTTTTGAACTTACTGGCCGGCCGCAGTTTAGCCCCGTCTCGGCGTGTTTCGGTCTGCCGTGTCCAGGATGAACGTCGCTGGCCCGTCATTGGCCAGTTCTACCAGCATCTTCGCCCCGAACACGCCGGTCTCAACCCGCAGGCCGGTTTCCTTGAACGCCACCACGACCTGCTCAAACAGCGGCTCCGAAACCGTCCCCGGCGCGGCTTCGGTGAATCCCGGGCGGCGGCCCTTGCGAGTTGAGGCGTACAACGTGAACTGGCTGACGAGAAGGATGTCCGCGCCGACCTCCAGCGCCGATCGCTCGAACCCGATGTCGTCCTCATCCCCGTGGAAGATACGCAGGTTGGCGATCTTGTCCCGGAGGTATTTCACCTCCTCCGGCCCGTCGTCGTGAGTCACGCCGACGAGGATCGCGAGGCCGGTCCCGGCGCTGCCGGTCACGGCCCCGTCGACGGTTACCGACGCTTTGCTTACACGCTGGACAACTGCACGCACTGAAAGATTTCTCCGTTGGAACGACGTGAACACGTGGGCGACGAAATGTCACCGAGGCAGCATGTTATCCCGAATTGATCGGGTTACTCAGTAGTCGGATGCGTCTGCCGGTGGGTGTCCACCTGACTGAATGAGGCGAACACGGCATTAATCCCGTCATCCCGATCTTTCCGGTCCCGGAAGCACGAGGGACCTTCACCAGCACACTGTTCAGCAAACCATGCTGGTTTCGCGAAGACCTTTGACCACCCTCGCCTTTCGGCAAGCGGAAGGGTAGGCTCCCGGCCCGCTACCACCGGGAAAGGGGGTACGCCTTCGTCACGCGACCCCTGCAACCATGCTATTAATCGACCGCGCGCCGTCGGTGGGGAGGCATGAGCGACCGCATCCGGGCGTTCCGGTCGCGGACTAATCCGAAGACGTTGAGGAAGCAGCCTTCGACTTGCTCTTCGAGTCGCTGGACGACCTGGACGTATCGGGCTTCGACTTCGATTCCGTCTTCGTCTTTGACTCGGATTTCGATTCCGACTTCTTGGCGTCAGATTTCGACTCCGAATCAGAGGAGTCGGAGGAATCTGAACCTTTGCCGGATGCGCCATTAGACGCGCGGTTGTCCGTCACGTAGAAACCGCTGCCTTTGAAGTGGACGGCGATGGGGGAAAGGAGCTTTCTGGCCTCGCCGTTGCAGATCGGGCACACGGTCGCGGTGTTGTCGCTGTAGCTTTTCGACACCTCGAAGGTGTCGGTATCACAGGCTTCGTCTTCGCACCGATAGTCGTACCTGGGCAATGGGGCCTCCGGGGATCGCCAATCCCCGGGGACCATAGTCCGGGGATCGCGAAAAGCGAGCGCCAACTGGCACTCGCGTACAAGAACTGCTAGTCAAAACTTAGCATCGCGGTCAGCGGGTGTCAAACGTAACGCGGGTCGGCCCAATCGTGGGGAGGGACACCCGTACGAAGCTCAAGACATCGTTGGCGCGTGGTCGCGTGTGGCGTTCTCGAACCCCGTCTGCCAGATATGAGCTGCATCTGATAGCGACACGTCCACGAGATCCCCGAGGACGATCCGGTCGCCGCCGGTGGCCCC
The DNA here is from genome assembly GCA_964474025.1 of uncultured Dehalococcoidales bacterium. Taxonomy (GTDB): domain Bacteria; phylum Chloroflexota; class Dehalococcoidia; order Lucifugimonadales; family Lucifugimonadaceae. The sequence goes on from CAYYRD010000004.1 coordinate 17,427, forward strand.
CAGGACCAACACCGGAGCATCTGCGTCCGAAGCGATTCGCTCGAACTCGTCGGTCCGGTCGCTCGGCACCGTCACGACGATGCGTGACTGCGCCTCGCCGAACAGTGCCGCATCCCATCGTCCGGTAAAGACCGCGTCCACCACGACACCCGTTCCGCCGATGATCGCAGCTTCCGTAATCCCGACCGCCAGTCCGCCGTCCGAGACGTCGTGGGCTGAGAGCACCAGCCCCGCTTCAATCCCGTCGCGACAGGCCCGTTGAACCTTCACCTCCAGGTCGAGATCCAGCGCCGGTTGTCCCGCGACCCGGCCCATGAGCGAATCCTGGTACTCACTTCCGGCCAGTGTCGATGCGTCCCCGTCGAGCGAGCTTGCGCCCAGCAGATATACGGCATCGCCATCCCCCGAAAACCCGGCCGATGCGTGCTTTCGGACATCGTCCAGTATGCCCATAGCGCCGATCACCGGCGTCGGGTAGATGGCCCCGGCGGGCGCTTCGTTGTAAAGGCTCACGTTGCCGCTGATTACAGGGATGCCAAACGCCTCACACGCTTTCTTGATTCCGGCGACCGCCTGCACGAGCTGGTACTGGCCGTCTTCCGCTTCGGGGCTGCCGAAGTTGAGGCAATCCGTGACAGCGACGGGAACCGCACCGGTGGCGGATACGTTTCGGCAGGCCTCGGCGACAGCGATCTGGCCACCGACGTAGGGGTCCAGGTAGCAGATGCGTCCGTTGCCGTCCGTGGACAGGGCGATTCCCCGTTTACTGCCTTTCAGGCGGAGAACAGCGGCGTCGCCGCCGGGCGCGACCACGGTGTTGGTTTGCACCTGGTGGTCGTACTGCCGGAAGACGGGCAGCTTCGATGCGATATTCGGCGTCGCCAGCAGCTTCAATAACGCGTCAACAGGCGAGTTTCCGCGCAAAGGCGTTGAGCCCGGATCAACGGCTTGCAGGTCAGCTATCCAAGCCGGCTTTGGCGGATCGAACTCGTACTCCGGCGGGTCGGTAAGCACCTTGATGCGCGTTTCGGAGAGCACTTCGTCGCCGTCCAGGATCACCACGGAATCCCCGGCGACGAATTCGCCGATGCGTGTGGCGTCCAGGTCCCACTTGCGGAACACGGCCTCGACCTCGTGTTCGCGTCCCGGTTTCACCGCCAGCAGCATGCGCTCCTGCGATTCAGACAGCATCACCTCGTACGGTGTCATGCCCGCTTCGCGTCTCGGGACGAGCGCAACGTCCAGGCGCAACCCCATGTCGCTGCGCTCGGCCATCTCGATCGCACCGCTCGTGATTCCGGCCGCCCCGCAATCCTGCAACCCGACCACGCTGTCGAGCTGGATGACCTCCATGCAGGCCTCGATCAATACCTTTTCAAGAAAGGGATTGCCGACCTGTACGGCGGACCGAAGCTCGTTCACTTCCTCGAAGGTGCGGGACGCCAGCCCGGAGGCGCCGTGAATGCCGTCCCGGCCCGTGTCGGACCCGACGAGCAACAGCAAGTCCCCAGGCTCCTCGGCGCGGGCGGACATGATCTTGCCGTCCTCGACCAGGCCGACGCACATGGCGTTTACCAGCGGGTTCCCGTCATAGCAGGAAGCAAAAACAACCTCACCGCCGACGTTCGGGATGCCCAGGCAGTTTCCGTAAGAGGAAATGCCGCCCACCACGCCGCCCAGCAGGTAGCGGTTCCGGGCGCTGTCTGGATCGCCGAACCGGAGCGAATTCAGGAGAGCTATCGGCCGTGCGCCCATGGCGAAGATGTCTCGAACGATCCCACCGACACCGGTCGCTGCGCCCTCGTGTGGCTCGATAGCCGACGGGTGGTTGTGTGACTCGATCTTCATCGCCACCGCGAGCCCGTCCCCGATGTCCACCACCCCGGCGTTTTCCGTTCCCGGGGAGACAAGCAAGCGTTCGCTTTCCCCGGGCAATGTCCTGAGGAGCGGTTTTGAGTGTTTGTAGCCGCAATGCTCGCTCCAGAGCGATCCAAACAACCCCAGTTCGAGCGGGTTGGGATCGCGCCCGAGACGGTCGGCTATCGCCTCGTACTCGGCTCTGGAAAGGGCGACTTCGTCTAGTTCAGCCTGGCTAATCGGCACGGGGAATTGAAGATCTCGCATGAATCGGACGGCATCGCCCGGCGTTGTTCGCAGAGGTAGATTCCCCGGGCAATTCGACCGTCCACTTGCCGGGGCTGATCACGAAGCATCCAGTCTAGCCGCCAGGAAAGCGATCGCACAGGCGTTAGCTTCCTTATGTCGCCCCGGCGCCCGTATTCGTGCGGGGGAATAGAATTGGGCGCAGCCCCGGGGCGAGATCGTCGATCCGCCGAAAGTCCACGGGGCTCGTCTGTAAGTTAGCTGCGTATCCTTTTCCATGTTCAAGCGCGTTCTCGTCCCGATGAACGGCTCCCAGAGCACGGAGCGCATCCTGCCTCATCTCGTCCAGGTGACGAACTGGTGCGACTCTGAGCTGACCTTGCTGCACGTCCTCCGTCCAACCCGGTCAAGGTCCACGGGCGATCTCCAGATTGAATACCCGAACATGCTGACCGACCGTGCCCAGGGCCTGGCCCGGGAATACTTCGCAGAACTGGCCGAGCAGTTTGAAGGCGTCGGCGTCAGAGCACGCTCCACGACCGCCACCGGGGAACTTGTCGAGACCGTCGTCGCACGCGCTTCGGCCGGCGGATTTGACCTGATCGCCCTCGCCGTCGGGGAACATCACCCGGCGCTCCGTCATGTGACGGACAGCCCGGCCGAGAAGATCAGGGTGCGGTCGCCGATCCCGATGCTGATTTTGAACGGGCACCTGGCCGGTAAAAAGGGTGTCGCTCCGGCGCCATTGACTCGTTTGCTGGTTGCGATGAACGGCACACGCGTCTCGGAGTTCGCGATTCCCTACGTTCGCCGTGTATCCCGGGCGGGCAACCTGCCGATCACACTGCTCCGGGTGATCCCGGAGATACCGGGATTCCACAGCGCGACGGAGCTGAGCGGCGTCGCTCCAAGGTTCGTCGAAGGCGCTGTTCGTGACGCGGAGGCATATCTCGAGCGACAGGCCACTCTTCTGGCGGAGGAGGGTTTTGACGTCACCACCCGCGTCGAAGTGGGACCAGCGGCGCGTACGCTGACCGATGTCCAGGACGCGGACCCGGAACAACTGCTGGTCATGGCGTCTGTTGTGCGCAGGGGATGGCGGCGGGCGATGCTCGGATGCACGGCGGACGAAGTGATCCGTATGTCGGGGCGGCCCCTGTTGCTGATTCCGGCAGGACGTAGGCCGGGTCCGTCCGACACCGACTCACAAAGCGAGGAAGGTGATGTGGTCGCGGACGAGAACGGCTCGAACGGCTCTACAGGTTCCTGAGGCAGTGGGCCAGAAGCTCGGCCCGTTTCGGCAACTCTGAGGCCACCAGGTACTCGCCATCTGCGTGCGGATTTTCGCCGACCGCTCCCATGCCGTCGACGGTGGGAACCCCGAGCGCTGCGGTCAGGTTGGCGTCGCTGCCACCGCCGGTGGACGCTTCTGATAATTCCAGGCCCAGTTCAGCGCCGAGCGATTGAACGCGCTCGAACAGCTCTGCGACCGGGCCCTCACGCTCCATCGGCAGCCGGTGCAGCGCTCCGGTCACTTCCACGGTGGCATCTGGATTCACCGGCCTCAGCGAGTACAACGCGTTAGTAACCCGCTCACCCTCGTCCGCTGACTTCACCCGGACATCGATCACGGCGTTCGCCTCCGCCGGTACCGTGTTGCGGGCCGAACCTCCATCGATCAACCCGACGTTGATGGTCGTGCCGGCGTCCCAATCCTTGAGCGCCTGTACCTGGAGGACCTGGTGCGCTATCTCCTCGATCGCCGATACGCCGTCCTCTAGAAACGCGCCGGCGTGCGATGCGCGGCCTTCGACAAGCAGACGGAACTCGCCCAGCCCTTTTCTAGCCGTCTTGAGCGCAACGCCCATGCCCGGCTCCATGACGATCGTATAGGCCGCTCTGGCAGCTTCTGTCTCCACCAGCGGCCGTGAGCTGGGGCTGCCGACCTCCTCGTCCGAGTTGACCAGCACCGTGAGGGCGCGCCCCGGCCAGTTGCCAGTGTCACGGAGCATGGAAAGCGCGGCGATCGTGGCGGCGATCCCGGCCTTCATGTCCAGGACGCCGGGGCCGTAGATATTTCCGCTCTCCTCCCGGTAGGGCATGCCGTCCAGGGTCCCGCTCGGCCATACGGTGTCCACGTGGCCGATCACGAGCCCCGGCTTGCTGTCACCCGGCCAGCGCGCGACGAGGTGATCGCCAAACTCGCTCTGCGAGTCGATCTCCACGGTCGCCCCGAGCGACTGAAGGCGGCCCCGGACCAGCCTTATCAGGTGATCGTTTGAGGCTTTGTCCGATGTCGGGGATTCGATCAACGTCATCTCCCGCAGCAGGTCAAACATGGCGGCAGACTGGTCAGTGTTCAGGCGCAGCGGGTCAGGCACACGGTCCTCTTTCGGCATCAGGCTGAGAGACGCACAGGATACGCAATCAGGCTGCTGGTTGGGGCATATGGCAATACGCCCGGCAGACGGCGCCTCGAGAGACAGCAGCGCCCTGAGGCTCTCGAAGGGCCGGGTAGTACCAGAGGGTGCTTGCGGACCGATCGCCGGTCGGCGATCCCCCTCACCCTTCCGGCCAGCCGAAGGGCAGGCTCCCGGTCCCGTCCCTCGGTGGGGAGAGGGGGCAAAATAGCACCTTCAAAATTGGCTCGGGATTCATGGATCGGGAACCAGCGCAACATATCTGAAAGAACACACAACAACGGAGGCACACCCCCCCTCTCCCGCTGGGAGAGGATTCAGGTGAGGGGAACAGGGGTGGGTCGCAATCCGCCCCTGAGTCTGGCGCGCCGGTAGTACGACCGCCGCGGTCAATCAGTCCAGACGCCCCTAACCCGTCTCTAGCGTCTCCAGAATCGTCTCCTCAAGCTCGCCATACGGCGAGAAGCCTTCGAACCGGCCTGTCACCGCGCCCGAGGCATCTATGACGAAGGTCCATTCGTCTGTGTACAACCCCCATTCCATCAGCAGGGGCGTATGCATGGCGATGTCGAGATCGCCCTGTATCTCGTGCGGGTTGATGAACAGGTCCACGTGGATGAAGTCCATGCGATCGCCGTACGCCTGGTTCAACTCGCTTACGACCTCGACCTGCGGTCCGCACACCGCCGTCGTGCAGAACGCGGGGCTGGCGAATACAACGGCGAACGGCCTGTCAGACGCCAGGGCGTCCGGGATCGACAGGTCGTACAGCTCCGGGTCCCTGAGCGATCCGGTCGTTAGCTCCTTGATCGACTCCACATCGGCAAGGGTCCTGTTGCGGGCGTCCGGTGGACGGTCTCCGACATCTGGCGCCGTCGTGGCGTCGTTGACCTCAAACCGGTGCTCGGTTGTCAGGAAGGATCCGTCAGAGCGCGGCAGAGACACCTCGACGCCCCATTTCCCGGAGCGATCAAAGTGGTAGTCGGCGGCGTACACCCCGCGCGTGCCGAACGGGAACTCCTGGAACACGGCGAACTGTTCCTCGAAAGGTCCCTCCCGTTCGCCTTCGTAACCCGACGGGTAAAAGAATGATTTGACGGCCACGACCGGGAACTTCACCAGCCCGCCCGGCTCCGTCAAAACGAACGCGAACCGGCCGTTGCCGACACCGAGATCGGTCGTAGCGAGGATCGTGATGAGGCCGTTCTCTTCGTTGCGCTGGGTGTAATCGTCGGTGCTGGACAGCGCCGGGCGCTCCTCTTCCGCGCTTCCCCCTGTTGCGGTCTCAGGTGCGGCCGGCGATACGGTGGCGGAACCGTCGTTTCCGCCGCCACACCCCACGGTTGCGAGCACGGCCAGGACGACGGATGCGGCTATCAAATGACGCAGGATCAGGCTCCTTCCAGGTAGACGCCGAACGTGAATGCGAACATGGCGAAGTTCGGAGACGCTGATCGGAAGAAGAGACTGTCCTGCAAGAACTCTGGAGATTCCAGCACCGCGTAAAGGCGAGGTTCTGAAACCAGCAGCACGGTACTGCCATCGTCCTTGAACACGATGTCGGAACCAGCCTGTTCCGGTGTGAGCGGCGCGCCATCGAGATCGACGACCACCTCGAACGGTTCCGGTCCCGCCGGATCTATGACTATGTTCACGCTGCGGGCGCTGAACGGAACCCTGAGGTGATCCTCAAGTTCCGGATCCTCCCTGGCGTGCACGATGGATTCCGCCCGGTTCTCCCAGAGGCCCATCAGGAAATACTGCCCGTCGGTCGGCTCTCCTTCATCTTCGTAATCGAGAACCTGGTCGGCGCCTGAGTAGTAGACCTCCTGTCCGTTGTAAACACCCTGCCGGGAGTAAGAGCGTTCATAACCGCCGTACAGTTCCCGGGTCTGGCTTGTGGCGCTCGCGTCGCGGACATCGTCCGCCAGCGGTTCGAACGGGATGTCGCTGACGTCGTGTCCGGCAGCGGTCAACTGTTCACGGATCGCGAGCTCTGTTTCCGCGTAATCGCCTTCTCCGAAATGTGAATAAACGATTTCGTCATCGGTGCTGAACAGGTATTTGGCCGGCCAGTACCGGTTGCCGAAGCGTCGCCATGTCTCCATGTCGTTGTCCTGCGCGACGGGCCACGTGACTCCGATGCGCTCCACCGCGTCCCGCACGTTGCCGGAGTCCTTCTCGAACTCGAATTCCGGCGAGTGGACCCCGAGGATGGTCAAGCCGTTTTCGGCGTACTTTTCCTGCCAGCCTTTGAGATGCGGCATGGTCCTCAAGCAGTTGACGCAGGTGTAGGTCCAGAAATCGATCAGCACGACGTTGCCACGTGCCAGTTCAGCCTCGACGGTTGTCGGTTCGGAGTTGATCCAGTTGGCGATTCCCACGATCTCCGGCAGCAAAACACTTCGCTGCGGAGTGGCATCATCGACCGCGACGACGGTCTCAGAAGGTGACTCGGGCGAAGCGGCTTCTCCGGACGAACCGCCGCATGCCGCGGCGATCAACATTAAAACGGCCAGGACCGGCAACATGCCGAATCTGGAATTGTTCAGGATTCTGGTGAGGCCCAGGCCCATCACGGCTCTCTTTCTTTCCTGTCTGTCAGCGGGCTCGTTCCGGGGACAGCCTGGCGTCGCGACTTTGGGCGACTATGAGATACGAGCCGGAGGTCCATGCGGATACCGTTAAGTTATTCGATCCGGACCACGTCTTTAGATTCATCTGCGTGATTCTGGATTCTTACAGCGGGCTGTGACGCCGCCGCCCGGTAACGAATCCCCGGATCGACCGCGTCCCTCGGACACGAGACCGGCCCCGGGCGATTCCGACTCCGATGTTGGGTAGGGCAGGGCACGGGCCGGGGCGGGTCGGAAAACGATCCGCCATGTGGCAGCGGTTGCGGCAAACACTGTGCGAGCCGTGATTAGCGGCTTACATGAAGTAAGTGAGTCGTGTGAGCGAAGTGACCAGAATCGGCGCACCGCTCTCGGCCGCCGTTGGGACTCCAGGTGCGTCTGATCCCGGGGTCTGATCGGCCCCGAGTGTGGGACACGCGCCCCGGCCACGCTGCGGGCTCAGGTAACGATCGGGTAACCGAGTGCGTTGCCCCACTCCCGCCACGAGGCGTCGTAAACCCGGACATTGTTGTAGCCGAGGAGCTGTAGGACCAGGAATCCGTGCGACGCACGGATGCCGCCCTGTCAGTACGCTACGACCTTCTTTTCCGGAGTCACGCCGTTCGCTTCAAGCATCTCCCGCAACTCATCGGCCGGCTTGATAACCGGCACGTCGCCGTCCGTAATGAAGTTCGTCCACTCGAGATGCACTGAATTGCCGAGGCGTCCTCCTCGCGCCGTGCCGCGACTGTTCGTCCCGTTCCATTCCGCATCGGACCGGACGTCGAGGAGGATGGCGTCGCTGTCTGTGGTGCAGGCCAGGACATCGTCTTTGTCCGAAAACAAGTCGGACTGCGGCGCAGACGTGAAGCTCACCGAGCGGGGCGTTGGAGTCTCCCGTGACAGTGGCTTTCCTTCGGCCAGCCACTTCGGGAATCCGCCGTCCAGGATTTTTACGTCATCGTGGCCGTAGTACTTGAGCGCCCAGAAAAGCCGGGCCGCCACGTGATTGCCGTCCGAGTCGTAGGCGATGACGGTCGTGTCATCGCCAATTCCAAGGGATTCCATAGTCGCTGCGAAGGTGCGGGCATCCTGGATGTAAGGCGTACCTGATAGCTCTTTGTAGTAGTGGTCCTGGTACACCACGGCGCCGGGGATGTGGGCACGGGCGTAAGCGTCCGGGAGGTCCTGGTCCACGACCACCACGTTGGGGTCGTCCAGGTGATCGGCCAGCCAGTCAGTGGTGACCAGCAGCTCCGGGTGGGTGTATCCGCGTTGTTCTGGATCCGGAATGTTCAGGGTCAATCCTGTTCCTCCGACGATTGCGAGCGCCCGGGCGGGCTGCGATGGGGGAGCCTTCCAATATTGGCTCGATCACCGAGAGAGGTTCCCTCTGCGGTTACAACTGTACGCCAACGGCATCAACCGGAACTCGATAACGGGAGTTGACTTGAGACATGGCCTTCCCGTGGACCAACGTCGATATCGGAAAGGTGTGGCGCCGCGTGGCCGCTTTCACGCCTTTCCGGCGGATCGATGTTGAGTGACTGTGCTGGCCGCCGGTCCTGGGAACCGTGGGGTCGTTTCCAACGGAAATTGGCACAGTGCGGATAATTTCACAGCTTCATCACACGTATGCGACGGCGAGCGCGGATAGTAACATGCAGTTATTACGTGCAGAGCTTTGTGACGTTCGTCACGCTGTGCTAGAGTTTCCGACGCCGTCTCGTAAAACACGGAGCCAATTTGCGTTTCCTCGTAGCCGGGCTGAACTACCGGGCCGCCTCAACAGAGCTCCTGGAGAGAGTCTCGGTCAATGACCGGGCTCTTCCCGGCCTCCTGCTCCAACTGCAAAAGCAGCTTGGAGAGACGCTGGTCCTTTCCACCTGCAACCGCACAGAGGTTTACACCACCGGTGAAGACCTCGAAGCCGCGCGCACTCGCCTGATGCAGGCGCTTGCCGATATGGCCGGGCTTAGCGAAAACGAGACCGCCGCGGTCGCTTATGTTCACGAGGGTGACGCCGCCGTGCGCCACGCCATTCGCGTGACCTGCGGGCTCGATTCAATGGTCATCGGCGAGCACCAGATCGCCGGACAGGTCCAGACCGCCTTGCGCATCGCGGGCGAGACCGGGTCCGTCGATACGCCACTTTCAAGGCTGTTCCACTTTGCGCTCCGCAGCAGCAGGCGAATTCGTGAAGCCACCGGCATCGGCCGGAGCCGCCTGACCGTTAGTTCTATCGGTGTCCAACTGGTGGAGAGGGCGATCGGGTCCCTCAAGGACCGGAGGGTATTGCTCGTAGGCGCCGGGGAGACGGGAAAACTGGCGGCGCGCACGCTGGGACGAATGGGCGCCGGACGCCTGACCGTTGCCGGACGCAACGCGGAACGGACTGAACGGGTCGCGAAAGAACTCGGCGGCGACTGGGTGCTCAGGGAGAATCTCGTTTCGGCGATGGCAAATGCGGATGTCGTGATTTCAGCGACGGCCGCTAGCGAAACCCTGATTAGCGCCGAGATGGTGCATACAGCGCTGGAGAATGCGGCAACCAATCCGCACTCGCTGGTGATGCTTGACCTGGCCATGCCTCGCGATATCGACGCAGCCGTCGGAGATATGCCGGGCGTCACCCTCTACGGCCTGCCGGATCTGCAGGCGATCGCCGACGAGCACCGGGCCGAACGCTCGGACGCCGCGGCTGAGGCCGAGCAGATCATCGATGAGAGCGTCCCACGATTCAATGAAACGCTGACGGCGCTTGCCACCGAGCCGGTGATCCGGGCGCTCGGCGCTCATGCCGAAGAGATCAGGTTGCGAGAGCTCCAGAGCGGATTGCGCCGTCTCGAGGGCTTGAGCGAAGAGCAGCGTGCCGTGATCGAATCGCTAACCAGGTCCGTCGTCTCGAAGATACTGGCGGACCCGATCACGTTCCTTCGGACCCGCGACGACGACGAAGCTGCGAGCGCGGTTTCCCGCCTGTTCGGCCTTCCCGACGCTGAAGTTGAGGTGATTGAGGGCGACGATCACTAGTCCGTCCGCGTAGAATCGCCTCTCTCGGGTAATATTCTCGCCGCACCGTACGAAACCCTCAGCCTGACCGACAGGTGATCACACTTGGATACCACTCGCTCGCAAGAGTTGTTTGACCGCGCCCGTGAACTAATCCCCGGCGGCGTTAATAGCCCCGCGAGAGCCTGGACCTCCGTCGGCGGTACGCCATTATTCTTCAAACAGGCGGAGGGCTCACGGATCTGGGATGAAGACGGAAACGAATTAATTGATTACGTCTGCTCGTGGGGCCCGATGATCCTTGGACACGCCCATCCCGCCGTGCTCTCGGCGGTCCAGGGCGCAGCGGCCAGCGGCACGAGCTTCGGCGCTCCCACGGCCGCAGAGGTCCGCATGGCGGAGCTGGTGGTTGGCGCCGTGCCGTCTATCGAGATGGTCCGGTTTGTTTCGTCCGGGACCGAGGCCACGATGTCCGCCCTGCGACTGGCGCGGGCATACACCGGCCGCAACAAGATCATGAAGTTTGACGGCGGCTACCACGGCCACGATGACGCGCTGCTGGTCTCCGCTGGATCAGCAGCGGCAGGGCACGGAATCGCGGACAGCGCCGGTGTCCACCCGGATTACGCCCGGGATACGCTGGTCGCTCCGTACAACAACCTGGCGGCCGTCGAGAAGTTATTTGCAGACAACCCGGGCCAGATCGCCGGACTGATCGTGGAGCCCGTCGCCGGAAACATGGGTGTTGTGCCGCCGGGCGCTGGCTATCTTGAGGGTCTCCGAAGCATCACCGAAAAGGACGGAGCGCTCCTCATATTTGACGAGGTGATCTCCGGTTTCCGGGCTGCGCTGGGAGGCGCGCAATCCGTCTTTGGCGTGACCCCGGACATCACGTGCCTGGGCAAGATCGTCGGCGGCGGACTGCCGGTCGGTGCTTACGGCGGAAGCGTCGAGATAATGAACACCGTCGCGCCGCTCGGGCCGATGTACCAGGCGGGAACACTTTCCGGAAACCCGGTGGCGATGGCGGCCGGCGTGGCGACGCTGGAGGAGCTGAGCAAGCCGGGCGTTTACGAGCAGCTGGACCGCAAGGGCGCGGCACTCGCCGACGGGCTCAGCGAGGCCTTCGCCGCGGCGGAGGTGCCGGCAAGGGTGAACCGCGTCGGGTCGTTGCTGACGATCTTCTTTACCGGCGATCATGTGACGGACATGGACTCGGCCTCGGCGACGGATCGCGACAAGTTTGTGAAGTTCTTCCACGCCATCGTCCAGGAGGGTGTGTATCCACCGCCTTCGCAATTCGAGGCATGGTTCGTGTCACTGGCCCACACGGACCAGGACATCGCAGACACGATCGCAGCCGCAAAACGGGCGCTGGCCAGCATCTAACCCCTTGCCGGCGGGCCGTGACGTTTCACGACCGCCTTTGGCACTCCGTCCGGGCCTTGAGGCGACCGTTCGCTGTTTAAGTCGAACCGTGCCCTGGGGCTCTCCAAGCCTGTTCTGAGCCTGACGAACGCAGGCCGGGTCTACCGGCACGCTCCTGTCCGGGATCAATCGGCGCGCTAGTCTTCCTTCCCCCGGGGAATTCTTCGGTGGAAGGACTCACCCTGCGCCCTCTCCCGGCGGGAGAGGGGATCCTGTGAAGGTTGGGGGTCAATCGCCGGCCACCACCGCGGCGTTTACCGATTCATCCGTAACCGTCCCCGGCCTCCGGGACGCCAGCCCCAGCACGGAGACCAGCGATATCCCTGCCGCGACCAGCGCCAGGATGAACACACCATCAATTCCGGACGTATCGGCCCGGTCCGTTCCTATCAACCCGGCGAGGATTGCGGATCCGACGATGCTGCCGAAATAACGGCTCGTGGAGTACACGCCTGAGGCCGCTGCCGTTCGGTCTCTTGGCGCGGCCTCAATAGCGCCCGTTTGCATTCCCGGGTTTGCGATCCCGAATCCCAAGCCAAATACGATCAGGGCGCCGGTGAGCAACGGAATCGAGATATCGGACCCTTCGACGGCGAGAGGGATCGCGGCGGCCGTCGCGATCGCCAACCCGAACAGCGTCGGCGTGCGCCGTCCCAGTCGATCGGCAAACCGGCCCGCGATCGGGGAGACGATGAAGGACGCGATGGACAGCGACATCAATACTAGCCCGATTTCAAGATTGCTGTACCCGCCTTTCGCCGTCAGCATCAACGGGACGGCCAGCAAAGTGACGTACATCGACATATTGCTGAACGCCACGCCCCCGGCCGCTGCGGTGAAGCCGCGAATCCTGAACAGCCGCGGTTGAAGCACGGGCGAGCTGGCGCGTGTTTCCGCAATCGCCAGCAGGACGGCGCCGACGGCGACGGCGGCGGCGGACAACCCGACGATGAGCCATGGCGCGCCGCGGGCGATCGCCATCAGGACGCCCGCAAGTCCGGACAACACGGCCGGGAGCAGCAGCGCCCCGGCGAAATCAAACCGGATGCCAGGTTCAGAGCCGGCGTCGGGATGTGACCGGGACCCCGGCAGCACGCGCCAGCCAAGAATCAGAGCGGCCATTACGACGGGTACGTTGACGTAGAAGATTCCGCGCCAGCCAAACGCCTCGGTGAGAAGTCCCCCCAGCGGCGGCCCGAGTCCCGCCGCCAGGCCGACCATTGCCCCCATGAGGCCGAATATGTAGGCTCGCCTTTCTTCCGGAACAGCTTCACGCAAAATAGCCCAGCCGGCGGGCAGGACCATGGATCCGGATATCGCCTGGAGCACGCGGAACACGAGTAGCGATTCGAAGTCGGGAGATATCGCCGCGCCCAGGGACGCGAGGCCGAAGATCGCAAGTCCTGTCAGGATCATTTGCCGGCGTCCGAACCGGTCCGCAAGGTCACCAGCAAGCGGCAGAAGCGATGCGAGCGCGACGAGGTACGCGGTTACGAGCCACGCGGAACGGGAGACGGTGATCGCGAGATCGCCGGTCAGGTCCGGCAGCGCCACCGCGATCATCGTGGAGTTGAGCGGCATCAACACAGCGCCGAGCACCACTGCCGTCACGATCCAGCCCGCTCCAGGCCCCCTGTGATTCGCGAGATTCACGCGCTCTGACGGGGTGGAAGACTCTCGTCTGTCAGCGATCGGGGGCGAAACGAACTCCTCTTAACCCGATTTGTGGCAGACGGGTTTCACGGCCGGTCGGATATGTGCAGGGTTAGATTATGGACCGAGCTGGTTCCGTGCGGCCCGTTATCGCCGGTGAATGTCCCTGAATTGGCCGGCTATGCGGGTAACACCCGCACCTCTCCGGTATCCCCGTCCACTTCGATCTCCTGCCCATCCACAACGACCTCGGTCGCCATTCCAGTCCCCACCACCGCCGGAATGCCGTATTCACGGGCCACTATGGCGCAGTGGCTGAGTGGTCCGCCCGTGTCGGTGACAACCCCGCCGGCGGTGACAAACAGGGGCGTCCAGGGCGGATTCGTAGTCTTTGTCACGAGAATTTCTCCCCGTGCCAGTCGCCCGGCATCAGCCAGGTGAACTATCACACGTGCTACGCCGATCGTCGTTCCGGGGGAGCCCGGTATGCCCCTAACCACATCGGGTCGATCGGGATCCTGCTCCGGGGTCCGTCCGAAAAAACTTCCCATGGCACGGCTCATCGCTGACGGGATCGACCTGCCGCTTTCGGTCCCTACCGAGTCCGGGGGGGTCACGTTGCGCCAGCGATCCATCTCCGCTCGGCGTTCAGAAATGACGCGAGTGAAGTCACCGGATATCTGGGAACACAACGACTCGCGGATCTCATCGCCGTAAAGGTAAAAGATATCGTTACGGTCCTCGATCACTCCACCCCGGGCAAACCTGCGGCCGATCTCGAGTAGCACCATGCGAACGGTGTGAGTGCCTCGCTGGTCGATCCACCAGTTGTGATCTTCCTGGAGCCGCTGGCCCTCCTGGCCCGCGATCAGCAGCTCCTCGAATCGTTCTCTGACGGGTTCGGGATACCCGGCCAGTTCGGCTCTCGCCTCGGCTACAAGTCGTTTGCGTTCGGTCACGAGGTCGTTCCATCGCAACTTCGGATCGACCGCGCCGTCGGCCATATAGCTTTTGAGGTTTTCGATTGCGGCCGAAGGGTCCTCTACCCAGCTCGGGGCCGCGTACTCCTCAAGCATGTTCGAGCACTTGCCCCAGCGCTCCAGATAATCATTGAGGCGCGCCACGAATGCCGCTCCTGTGTCCGAGGTTGCGAGTACGGCAAGTACTTCGGAAGTCGGGTGGTCGATGACGATTCGCCGAACATCTTCAGACTTCTCGGACTGCGCAAGATCCCAGAGATCGTTACCGGCTTGCAGCGTTGTGTTTTCAAAGCCCTGAAGGAGCCTGTACGCGTTGAGCGCCTGGCTCGTGCCGAACAGGTCCCGGTAAAACTCCGAGAACATGCTGGGACCGCCGATAAATCCGGGCGCGGCTTCGAAATGGATCTCCCAGAGTCGCTGAAGAGTGACCAGCGTCCACTCAAAGTGCTGGAGGAGCTGGCCGGTGGTCGCTCCGTTGCGGTCGAACGAATCCCACCGCTCGTGGTACTCGATCAACTCCGGGAGCCATTCCTGTTCCCATCGAGCCGGGAACTCCCTGAGGATCGTGTCCAGCACTTCATCGCCGCGGCGCCCGGCTTCCTCCATCTGATCCGGCGGGATGACGGGTTCAGACGAGGCGTACCGGTACGTGTTGATCCTGCGCACCTCGAAATCCAACGGTTGGCCGACCGCCTGAAAGCCCGCCGCGGATCCGGGCGCCATGTAGTAGCGGGCGATCCATCCGGAGATCGGAAAGAAAGGCAGAGGCGAGTGCTGGGTGCTCTGGTGCCAGGTCCGATCGGCGTCAGACGGGTCTTCCCACTCGAACGGGAATTCGGGAGGGGCAGGAATAACCCGCCCCGACCCCTGCGTATCCGTCACTTGTCTCTCCCGGCCTGTGTTTTTCGGATATCGGCGCAACTGACGGGGTACGCGGGTTAGTCGTCGTAAATCAGTCGCACGTCTCCAGTATCGCCGTCGATCTCCAACATTTGCCCGTCCGCGATTATGGACGTCGCGACGCCCGTGCCGACGACCGCCGGGATGTCGTACTCGCGGGCGACGATAGCGCAATGGCTGAGCGCCCCGCCGGTGTCAGTCACGATGCCGCCCGCCGTGGCGAACAACGGCGTCCACGGCGGGGACGTAGTGGCCGTTACGAGGATCTCGCCCTCGTTGAGTTTACCGGCGTCCTCCAGCTTGATGATCACGCGCGCCAGGGCTCGGACGCGACCCGGCGAGCCCGGAGTGCCTCCGAAAACGTCCGGGGTCTCCTCGGACGGGGGACGCGGCGGGTTTCCGAAGAACCTGGTGATTGCGTGGCCGATAGGATTGTCCGGCGGCGGACCGTAGTCGGTACCGACCATCGGAGGCGCATCGATCCCCGCCCACCGTGCCATGTCGGCCTTTTCGGCTTCGACCTGGGACTTGCGGTCTCCTGAAAGCCCGGCGGCCGTGTCTTCACGAATCTCGTCGATCGTCAGGTACCAGATGTCTGACGGGTCGTCGATGACGCCAGCCGCGCAGAACCTCTCGCCTACCTCCAGGAACACCCGGCGCAACCGGTGCAGACCCTGTTGATCCAGCCACCAGTTGTGGTCTTCCTGGATGCGGTGACCCTGCTGTCCGCCCGCGAGGAGCATCTCAAACTGCCCTTTGACCGCGTCCGGGTAAGAAGCGATCTTTTCCCGGGCCTCGGCAACAAGGCGTTCCCGCTCCTCGATCATCTCCCGCCAGTGCACGTCCGGATCGATCGCCGAGTCCGCAAGGTAGTTCTTGAGAAGCTCTATTGCCGTCCTGGGCTCTTCCACCCAGCTTGGATCCGCCAACTCGATAACGGTGTCCGAGCGCAGGCCGTATTCGCCAAGAAATTCCTCTATGCTGGCGATGAACCCGCTGTGCTTCTCGGAATGGGCGAGCATCCCCATGACGTGGCCGGCATCCGTTTCCCGGATGAGCATCTCGAGTTCGGGATTCGCCTTAATTACCCGGCTCAGCGCCCAGAGGGCGCGTCCGGCGACGAGGCTCGTATTGTCCGCGCCCTGCGTCAGCTTGTACGCCTCAAGATCTTGATCTCCGCCAAAAAGATCGACGTACAGGTCGTGGAACATGCTGGGTGCCACGACATAAGGAAGGGTGACCTCCATGTGGATGTCCCAGAACCGTTCCCACGTATTGAGAGACCACTCCACGTGGTCCATCAGGTCTGCTAGCGAAGATCCGGGCCTGTCAAAAGCATCCCATTCCGCGTGGTAACCCTGGACCTCGGGGACCCACTCGTTATCCCAGCGGTCCACGTAGTTGCCAAGTGCTTCCTCGAGCCCTGCTTCGGCGCGTACCCCGGCCTCCTCCATCTCCTCCGGAGGGATGGTGGGTGCTATAGCCATGTAGTAGTAGGTGTTGATCCTCCGTACAGAAAACCAAGCGGCTGCCCGGCTCTCTCGAAGCCCTTCGTGCCTCCCCGGGCGAAGTACACCTCGTGGAGTGATGCGGTTAACGGCGTCACGGGGGATGGGGAGTGCTGCCGGTCTCGCATCCAGGGCATATGTTCATCGCCGGGATTGGCCCATGAAATCGGGAAATTCGGCGGCGTCTCTACAGGCGTTGGTGTGAATTCATGTCCTGCCATTTTCTCTCCCTTTCCGCGCGGCCGATACGAAACTTTCCGCCGTCGCCGCCAGATATTTCAGTGATCGGTCCCGGCACTAGACGATCCGGACCTCTCCGGAATCGCCATTGACCTCGATCTGCTGGCCATCCTGTATTACCGCCGTGGCCATGCCAGTTCCGACCACCGCCGGCAGCCCGTACTCACGTGCGACGATGGCGCAGTGGCTGAGCGGCCCGCCGGTGTCCGTCACGATCCCGCCGGCCGTCGCGAACAAAGGCGTCCACGGCGGCGAGGTGGTCGCGGTGACAAGAATGTCACCCTTGCTGAGCCGTCCTGCGTCCGAAAGCTTGATGATGACGCGCGCCGTGCCGGAGATTGATCCCGGAGATCCGGCATTGCCCTTGATGACGTCAGGACGTTCGGGGTCTGCGGCGGGCGGCGGACCGCCGAAGAAGCGGCCGATCGCCCGGGTAACCGGGTTGTCCGGCGGCGGGCCGTAGTCCGTCCCGATCATCGGCGGCGGCGGGACCTTTCCCCACCGTTCCATCTCGGCGCTGCGTGCCGCGACGAGGCCCTTAAAGTCGGCCGGGGATGCAGATGCGATTGCGTCCTTGATCTCGTCGCCCGTCAGGAAGAACACGTCATCGCGGACAGCGATCGACCCCGAGGCGGCGAGGCGACGGCCGAACTCGAGGAGTACGGCCCGGACCTTGTGGTTGCCCATCTGGTCGATCCACCAGTTGTGGTCTTCCTGGATCCGCTGGCCGTCCTGTCCGGCGGCCATGAACATCTCGAACTGTCCACGTACGGCCTCAGGGTATCCGGCGAGTTTCTCCCGTGCGTCGGCCACGAACTGCTCGCGCTCTGCGACCAGCTGGTTCCAGTGTTCGACCGGGTCCTCGGCATCGTCCGAGAGGTAGTGCTTGAGGTTCTCGATGGCGATGGAAGGATCCTCGACCCAGCTCGGGTCCGCCAGCTCGACGACGGTGTCGGACCTCATCCCGTACTCGTGGAGGTAGTTCCGCAGCCGGCCCAGGAACTCGCCTCCCTCTTTGGACAACTCAAGGGCCGCCACGATCTCTCCCGTCGGGTGATTGAGGATCAGGGACCGTATCTCTTCGCTCTCAGCGGTCTGGCTGAGCGACCACAGTTCACGGCCGGCGATGAAGCTGGCGTTCGCGACTCCCTGCAAGAGCTTGTACGCGTGTAGCGCCTCGGCCTCGCCGAACACGTCGGAGTACAGGTCGTGGAACATGCTCGGCGCGACCAGGAACGGGACGGCGATTTCGAAATGGATGTCCCACAGGCGGGCAAACGTCTCAAGCGTCCAGTCGAGGTGCTTCAGAAGGTCGTCCGCCGATGAACCGGTGAGATCGAACGTGTCCCAGGTGTTGTGGTAGCCCTTGAGCTCCGGCATCCACTCCTCGTCCCAGCGCATTGCGAAGGTCCCGATCGATCCTTTCAGGGTCTCCTCCGCGTACTGACCCGCCTCTTCCATTTTCTCCGGCGGCACGGACGGAACGATTGCGAGGAAGTAGTAGGTGTTGATGTGCCGTATCGTCGCCGCGATAGGTTGACCGGCGGCGGCCAGTCCGGCACTTGCGCCCTTGCCCCAGTAGTTCTCGACAACCCATCCCGAGAGGGGAGTGATCGGAGAGGGAGCGTGCTGCCGGTCCTGCATCAACGGCAGATGGGCGTCCCCCGGGTCCGCCCATGTCACGGGGAAGTCCGGTGGAAGCGGGACAGGCATCGGTTCGGGGTGGTGTTCGGCCAAGGTGAAACCTCCGGGGCAACCTAACGTCGGATTTCGGTTGAACGGCGCACCTGCGCCGTGGATTGAATTCAGATCAGGTTCCGGCAGAGGCATTCACCTGGGGACGCCGGAAATCCCCGTGTAAAAGCGATCAGCTGAGCGTCGTGATCGGTCTGCACTGGAGCAAATACAACGTGTCCTTGAAGAACGCCCATTCAATATCGATCGGGTGTCCCTCGGTGTTCTCAAGGGCAGAAGCGAGGCGGGCGACCTCGAGGACTTGATCGTCAGACATGGACGGCTGGTCCCTCATGATGCGGGGGACATCCACTTCCTCGGCCCCATCGCCACTGGCGACGGTCATCCTGGCTTTGTTTGAGATCTGGGTGGAGATGACGCTCCCACCGGATTTGTCGACCGTGTAGGTGTCCGGGGTGACGGTTCCGCTAACGACGCTCTCGCCGAGTCCCCAGCTTGAATTGATCACGACCTCGCCGAGGGCTCCAGACACGGGGTTGGCGCTGAAGGCCACGCCGGATATGTCTGCCTGGACCATCTGCTGCACTACGACCGCCATGACGGCGTCATCAACCGCCAGCCCGCTCTGGCGCCGGTACCCGCTCTGGCGCCGGTAGTCGAGGGCGACCTCGGCATCCAGCGACGCCCAACAACGAACGACGGCCTCAGCAACAGCTCCTCCGCCTCTTACGTTGAGGAAGGTGTCGTGCTGCCCGGCGAACGAGTTGTCGCTGCCGTCCTCGTCGACGGCAGAGGACCGAACCGCGACCGCGGGTTCATCCGTCCCGCAGAGAACTCCGAGCTGGGCGTATGCGTCGTTGATCGCGCTGAGCATGTCACTCGACGGGCCGGTGCCGTTGCGGCGCGCCTCGCCCCAACGGGAAAACGCGTCAACCGTCAGGTTGAAAGCCGGGGGAACGGTGAATCCATCCGCCAGGCGGCCCAGGCTGGCGCCCTTGCCGCCGACCTTCGCAACATCGCGCGACCACGCGTGGTCCAACCACACGATTTCCAAAGCGGTCACCTCCCGGGCGCGGCATGCCCGACTGTCACTGGGAATTTGCCGGATGTTACACGCGAACCGTTGTTCAGGTCAGTGAAGGTGGAGAGCGGGAGATGTGGCGGCCAATTCACCTCTCCATTCAAGAGAGCAATCTCCTTTCATCACGTTGTCGGAGCGAGGTCCGGTTCGCTAATGTCCCCCTCTCCCAGCGGGAGAGGGATGGGGCGAGGGAGAAGTGTGTCCATTCATGACACCTTGGTGATCGACTCTACGATCGTTGCTACTGAGGGGATCGGAGAGCAGAATTCGGACGTGGAGAAAGCATGGCCGGGGGATTCCTCGCGTGCCGGCTTCGGAATGGGCATATATGCCCGGAATGACGATTTGAATGTTATGGACCATAAACGGGCGAGAAAGCGCCAACACCGCGTTGACGTGCGGCGACACTTCCCCCTTCGCGCCGGTCGATCCCGCCCCTATTTCTTGAGGGCGTCTGCGAGCACTTCCGCTAGGTGGCGTGCCGTTCGCCCGGTGCCGAAGACTGTCTGCTCACGACACGATATGCCGGTCACACATACCTCGTGGTCCGGGTTGTTTCGCACATGCGGGAAGAAGCGCTCCTCGCCCGCCGCCATCGCCACTTCCACGTGTTCTTTTTCGTAACCGAACGACCCCGCCATGCCGCAGCAACCGGCTGGGATGTCGGTCACCTTGTAATTCGGCGGCAGGTTGAGGGCTTTAACACTGGATGACAGGCCGGTGAGCGCCCGCTGGTGGCAGTGGCCCAGGAACTGGATCTTTTTAGACAGGTCCGTGAACTCAAGCTGAGGGCCGTCATCGCCCAGGCACTCGGCGATCACTTCCTCGAGCATCACGGTGTTGTCCGAGACGGCGCGCGCCTTTTCGTCGCCGCCAAGCAGGACCGGGTATTCGTCCTTGATCGCCATCACGCAGGAGGATTCGCACCCGGCGATCTTCACCCCGCGCTGGACGTATTCGTACAGGAGGTCAACGTTGTGGCGGGCATTCTCACCGGCCATGTCGAGCAGCCCCTTTGAGATCATCGGCCGACCGCAGCATTTGCGGTCCTTGAGGATTACGACCTCGAATCCGAGCGCCTCCAGCAGGTCGGTCGCGGCGACCCCGATCGACGGGTAGTTGAAGTTCATAAAGGTGTCGTGGAACAGCACGATCTGGCCGCGGGGATGTGTGCCTTCCGGCGCTTTTCGGGCATCGAACCACTTCTGGAAGGTCTTCCGCACAACCGGTGGCGCGGGGCGCTTTGACGAGAAACCGACAAACTTTTCGAGCGCCCATCGCATCGGTGCGCTCCGGGTTACCGCATTTGCCAACGGGGCTACTGGCGCGATCCGGGCGTTCGTCTTGTGGATATCGGCAACCAGTCTTGAACGCCTCGGAACTTTATGCGTCTGGTAGTACTGGTGCAGGAACTCGTACTTGATCTTGGCCATGTCCACGTTCGACGGGCATTCCGCCTTGCAGGATTTGCACTCCATGCAGAGGTCCAGGACGTCCAGGGTGGCCTTTGAGGTGAACTGCTCGAGCGGGAATTTGCCGGATATTGCGGCGCGCAAAACGTTGGCGCGGCCGCGAGTCGTGTGCGTCTCCTCGCGGGTGGCGATGTAAGACGGGCACATGGCGCCCAGGTTGAGCTGACGGCAGGCGCCGACGCCGTTGCACATCTCGATAGCGGCGGCGAACCCGCCTTCCTGGCTGAAATCCAAACGCGTTTCGATATCATTCGCGCGGTACTCATCTCCGAACCGGAGATTATCCAGGAGGTGCGGGGTGTCGAACACTTTTCCCGGGTTCATGATCGTTTTCGGGTCGAACGCCTGCTTGACCTCTCGGAAGCTTTCGACCAGCTCCGGGCCGAACATCTTCTCGGTCCAGTAACCCCGCACGATTCCGTCGCCGTGCTCCCCGGTCATCGAGCCGCCGAACTCCTTCAGGAGATCCGTCACCTCATCGCTGATTTTGTAAAGCTGATCCATGCCCTCCCGTGTCTTGACATCGACGAGGGGCCGGATGTGCAGACATCCGACGGAGGCGTGCCCGTAGTACCCGGCTTCGGTACCGGAGTTGCGGACGATCTGGTCAAATCGGCGTACGTACTCGGGTAGTTTTGCCGGATCTACCGCCGTATCTTCCACAAAGGGAAGGGGCTTGGCGTTGCCCTCGATGTTGTTCATAAGACCGAGCCCGTTCTCGCGCATCCTCCGCACCTGGCCCTGCTCAAGGGCTGTACGTATTCGGGTCGTGGCGAACCCGAGCTCTTTGCGTGCCATGTCCTGCTCGAGCTTGTCGAACTTGTCGGCGACCTCCTGCTCCGACTCCCCGTTGAACTCCACGACGAGCACATCGGTCGGATCTCCCTGGAGGAAGCCGAGGTCGCGGGATATGCTGATGTGACGGCGGGCCTCTCGGATGATGATCTCGCCGACGTGCTCGATCGCGGACGGATCGTGATCCAGGATCGCGACCGTGGATTCCATTGACTCATCGAGGCTGGAGAAATGGAGGACTGCAAGCCCGCTGTGTTCCGGGATTTTGACCAGGTTCAGGCGAGCGGCGGTGACGGCGGCCAGCGTGCCCTCGGAGCCAACCATGAGCTGTGCGAGATTGACGCCGTCCGGGTCGTTCACGAGGTCAAGGTTGTAACCCCCGACGCGCCGGAGAACTTTGGGAAACCGCTCTTCTACGAGCGGCGCAGAGCGTGCTGCGACGTCGCGGACGGCACGGTATATGTCGCCCTCTAGCCCGCCGAGCCGCAGCTTTGCCTCCAACTCAGCGCCGGATACGTTCTCAAAACTGGCGGTGCTGCCGTCCGACAGCACCACGTCCTGCCCGAGTACGTGATCCACTGTCTTCCCGTAGATGATCGAGTGTGCGCCGCAGGAGTTGTTGCCCATGGCGCCGCCGACCGTGGCGCGGCTCGCAGTGCTCGGGTCCGGCGTGAACATCAGGCCGTGCGGCCGGAGCTGCCTGTTCAGCTCGGTCAGAGTGATGCCGGGCTGCGTGCGAACCCACTGCTCTTCGGGGTTGATCTCGATCACGTCGTGCATGTACTTGGTGTAATCGATGACGACGGCGCCTTCCTGCACGGTCTGGCCGGAGAGCCCGGTTCCGCCCCCACGGCTCAGCACCTTCACGCCGTTTCGGTTGCAGATCTCTATGACGGCCTGCACGTCCTCAGCGGATTTCGGCAGCACCACTCCGGCGGGTTCCATTGAGTAGATGCTGGCGTCCTGGCTGTAAAGGGCGCGGGAGTAGTCATCGAAGCGGACCTCGCCCCGCACAACCCGTCGGAGATCGGCGGCGAGATCGCTCCGCACGCTGCTGGTCATATAGCTCGGTTTCCTCCCGGGACGGCTTAATACCCCGTCGTTCGTTCTATTGTTCTCAGGTTCGTCGTTCGGCAGCGCGTTCAACTGCCCTGGCGGATGCGGCGTCGTCCCGGCGTTTTGCGAGGTATGACGCGAAGATCGTGACAGCCAGAACTCCGCCAACCGTCCCGAGCGAGACGGGCGTCGGCATGTGGTAAACGTCGCTCGAGATCATCTTGACCCCGATGAACACGAGTATCACCGAAAGGCCAAAATTGAGGTATCGGAAGTAGGGAAGGATACCGTCCACAAGAAAGAACAGCGCCCGCAGCCCGAGAATGGCGAAAACGTTGGACGTCCAGATGATGAAGGTGTCATCACTGATGGCGAGCACGGCTGGGACCGAATCGACGGCGAAAATGAGGTCGGTGGTCTCTAACCCCAGCAGCACCATGAAGAGCGGGGTGACCACCAGGGCTCCGTTGCGACGCGTGAAGAATTTCTGTCCGTCGTATTCCGTTGTGACCGGGAGGAATCGGCGCGCCAGCCGCATGACCGGGTTCCTGGCCGGGTCGACTTCCCCCTCTTTCCGAATCGCCAGCTTGACACCGGTCAGGACCAGGAAGCCCCCGAATATGAAGATCAGCCAGCCAAAGGTCTCCAGTAGCGCAACGCCGGTGGCGATGAAGAAACCGCGCATGACCACGGCGCCAACGATGCCCATAAAGAGCACGCGGTGCCTGAATTCCGGGGGCACAGCGAACGAAGAGAAGACGACGAGGAATACGAAAATGTTGTCCACGCTCAAGGACAACTCGATCACGTAGGCCGTCAGGAATTCGTTGCCGGAATCGGTGCCTTTCCAGAAGTAAATACCGATGTTGAACAGCAACGCCAAACCGACCCATACGCCGTACCAGACGGCGGCCTCTCGGACGCGGACCGAGTGCGCACTGCGGTGGAATACCCCCAGGTCCAGGATCAGCATCACTGCAACGAAGAGGCCGAAACCTCCGAAAAGCAACACAGAATCAGACAACAGTGTTCCTATCTGGAGGAGACGTGCCGGGAACGGGGCGTCCGATCATGATTGCCAGGTGCGGAGCACGTGGTAGAAGACGCGCGAGTCCCCTTACGCTTCGTAATTGGGAGGATGTGAGCAAGTTATTGGAAAACGACCGGGGCCGATGAGACAGCGTTTTTACCACCAAACGGACACTTGATGCGCGGGCCCGAAATGGGGAATCGCCGGGCGGCTATCTATTGCCGGGTCCACCCGTAACAAACAGACGCGTGCCGATTACGTTACGTGCGGATGCGCGACGAGTTTATCTTGTTCCCGGATCAAATGAACACAGCGCGACGGTTCTGTTGCAGGGACCGGTCAGTTGGCCTTCACGATCTCGAATTGCTTGGAACCTGCGGGCGTCTCCACCGTGACGGTGTCCCCGATGGAGTGTCCGATGATAGCTCCCCCGACGGGTGATTCGCTGGACATCTTGCCTGAAAGTGGGTTCGCCTCGTCCGGGTGGACCAGTTGGACGGCGGTCGCCCGGCCGGAACTGAGGTCCTTGATGGTGACCCGGCCCCCCAGCCTCACGACGCCTTTTTCACGAGCGCCGTTCCTCTCCGTGATGATCTCGGCGCCGCGGAGCGTCTCCTCGATCTCGCCGATCTTCAGGCTCACCATTCCGTGTGCTTCACGGGCGGCTTCCAGCGGGGCGTTTTCCCTGACGTCTTTATCGGCGGCGGCTTTTCGGATGTCTTCAGAAAACTGGGTGCGCTGGATGATGAGTTCGGCCAGCTGGTTCTGCATCTGCTGGTGTCCGGATTTTGTCAGCCTGGCCCCTGGACCCGCTGTCGAAGTGGTGGTCTTGGCGCCGGTGGTGGCCCCGCGTCCTCTCCGGAGACGTAGATGCTGCGCGAGGTTGACGTCGATGTGGCCCTTCTTCTTCAGATGGGCGAGGAAAAGTTTGACTATGGCCAGGCGGTCAACTGCGTCTGGAGCGGTTCCGTGCGCCCCGATGTGGTCGCTGTAATCGCCGATTTCTGGCGGAGCCAGGGAGCCAAGGGATCGGTCATTGCCCAGCCACCTTACGAACCTGCCAAGTTCTGCGCTGGCGGTGGGGCGGTCGTTCTCCGGGATGGTGGCGGTGTAGTCTCGAAGAGCCTCTGCTACGGTGCTGAAGCTATCCGCTTCTGGGTTGATTCCGGTATCCTTGGACTTGGCAACCATAAACCCGACGCGCTCCTGACACTTGCAGGGGTTGTCGCCCGACCGTAATTGCCGGGACCCCAGAGACTCGATTCTAGGAACGCGTTGCGAAGCCGTCAAGAAAACAGGTTCAATATTCGTATCGCGTCCGTGACCTGATGGACGCAACGGATATAATCGTCGAGTCAATTTCAGAGTCCTGAGAGTCCTCCGGATACAAATGCCAAAACGTACATATCAACCGAAGAAGAGACGCCGCCTCCGTGTTCACGGGTTCAGGCTGCGGATGCGCTCCGTGGGCGGCCGCAAGGTGTTGAGCCGCCGGCGCGCTCGCGGTCGCACACGCCTGACCGTTGAGCGAGCCGTTTGATGGATCGCCCGGGGGGCGGGCCAGACCCGGGGCCGCAAGTTTCTTGATGCGCACCGCTGCCAGACTTCGCAAGAGTGCTGATTTCCGTGATGTCCGCAAACGCGGGCGTCGCGTGAGTGACGGTCTTATGATGTTCGGGTCTGTTCCCACAGATGACGAAATGACTCGTGTTGGACTTGCGGTCAGCAAACGAGTTGGCGGCGCTGTCACCAGAAACAGGGTCAAACGACGTTTACGGGAATGTTTCTCGTCGATCGCCACACAACCGGGATACAACATCGTGGTATCCGCCCGGCCCGCAGCGGCTCAGGCGGGCTACCATGTGCTCCTGTGCTCGCTAAGACGGCTGGCCGGACGGGCCGGGGTTTTGCAACACGATGTGGCGGAACCGGCCGCAAACACTCCAGAAAACACGGTCAACACAAGCGCACCGGAAAGAAAAGTGGACTGAAATGCGCCGAGCCGTGATCCTGCTTTTGAAGGGGTACAAGAAGATCATTTCACCGTATCTGCCCTCGCAGTGCCGGTACGAGCCGACGTGCTCTATATACGCACAGGACGCAGTGCGCGAGCATGGCGTCTTCAAAGGCATCCGCATGACGGTCAAGCGTCTCGGCCGATGCCATCCCGGACATGAAGGTGGTTACGACCCTGTCCCGGCGGCTGGCGCCGTCGATTCCGACGCCGGTGCAGGGCATAGCGCCTGAATCCGCAGCACATCCCGCTCCCCGAGCCCGGCCCGAAAACGGCCGGCCGGCGTGAGTACTTCGACCCGACCCGGAGACATACCTCGCCTTTAACTACACATCCCGAGAGATCACCTGGGCCCCGGATGGGCCAACCCCGGACTCACAGATCCAGACCACGCCGGACGAGACCGTTCTTCCTCGCCCTGGTGTTCTCGTTGTCGGTTTTCATCCTGGCCGCCTGTGTCGGGGACCTTGATCCTGACGGCGGGTGGGCTGCGCCCGTGGTCGATGGCGACCACATATACATCGGCGCGAAAGACGGCCGCATCACGCGCCTCGCCCTGAAAGAAGACGGCCGTTTCGACAACGCCTGGGGCTTCCCAACGGCCGGGGCCGACACTCTCGGCCCGCTCTACGGCACGCCGCGTATCGACGGCGGTCGGATATTCGGCGCCACGTATGACTGCGACAACCTCGACTGCGAGGCTACGGTGTTCGGTGTATCGGCGGACACCGGTGATGAACTCTGGCGATTTCAACGCCAGACGCAGGTCGTAGGCGCTGTCGCTGTATCCGGGGATACCGTGCTCTTTGGCACCGCTGCGATTGATGACGAGTTCGACACCGATCCCGGAGTCCCCGGCGCTGACGGATATCTGTACGCGATCGACACAAGTACGCCGCTGGCGCCCACGGTGTCGTGGCGCGTGGCGGCATCAGATTCTGTATGGGGCACGCCCGTAATCTCTGACGATGTCGTCTACTTTGGCGACCTGGACGGGGTGCTGCACGCCGTGTCACTCGGCGGTGAGAGCCGGGATGCCGGCGCCGAACTGTGGAGTTTCCACGCAGGCGGCGCGATCGTCTCCCAGCCGCTGATAGCCGACGGCAAGATCTATTTTGGCGATTTCAGCGACACCTTCTACGCCCTGGACCTGGCAAGCCGGAGGGCAGCCGGTCCGGGAACCAGTCCGCTGGGACCGGGGGAGTGGTCTTTTGACTCAGACGGGTGGTTCTGGGCGACGCCGCTTCTTCATGACGGCGTTTTATACGTGGGCACGCTGAACGGCAAGTTCTACGCCCTCGATCCCGCGACGGGGAACGAACTATGGGCGAATCCCGGCGAGGTCGACGGCCAGATAGTAGGGCGTGCGGCGGTGTTTGAAGAGATCAGCGTCGGTACCGCCGTGGCCGTTCCGTCTGGCAAAGACAATATCGGAGCCTTTAGGGCGTCGAACGGCGCTGAACTCAACGGGTTTGCCGTCGATGGCGGAGTCAAGGCCGACCTCCTTGTTGATGGCGGAGTCCTTTACGCCCATACGACGGACGACGACCTGCTCAGATTCAAGATCTCCGACCACGGTCTGTTCTCGTGCATCGAGGCGGAAACAGGGGGGGCGTGCTGATGGATGCACTGTTCTCCCGGCGACTCTGGATAATCCTCGGCATCGCCATCGTTGTGGCCGCGATCTGGGAATTCAACCTGGTTGTCATCAACCCGATGGTCAACTCGCTGGTTTTCCTGGACAAGATGTTGTTCAGCAATTTTGGGCTGGCGATCATCTTCTTCACCGTCACGGTCCGGTTGCTCATGATCCCGCTCACGATCATGCAGACGCGCAACATGCGCAAGATGTCTGCGCTACAACCGCGGATGAAGGCCATGCAGGCGCGCTACAAGGACCATCCGGACGGCCGTCGCCTGCAATCGGCCGAGACGATGAAGATGTACAAGGCGGCCGGGGTGAGCCCCGTCGGCTGTCTTGGCCCGATGGTCCTGCAGATGCCGATCTGGTTCGGCTTGTACCGGGCCATCTTCAAGGCGGTCCCGGCGACGCCGGAAGGCACGGCTAACCTGTCCGCCGTCCTTTACGGGTGGAACCCGGCGGCGAGCGACGTGCCGCTGGACAGCATGTTCATAGGCATGGACCTTGTTGACCTGGTCCAGAACGCGCCCGCGCCATTCAACTTCGCATTGCCGATCCTGGTCGGCGCATCGATGTGGGCGCAGCAGAAGATCAGCGCCATGCCGTCTATGGATGAACGATCAGCACAGACGAACCAGATGATGCTCTGGTTGATGCCGATAATGTTCGGATTCTTTACCTTCCAGTTCCCGGCGGGACTGGCCGTTTACATCCTGTTCTCCAACCTGATTGGAGTCGCAATTACTGCCGTGATTTCCGGACCAGGAGCCCTGCTGGGCACACGGTTCGGGACATCAGCGGCCACGGCGGCGGCGGCCGTAGAGGCCGGCGTTGACGAGGCCGAAGATGAACAAAAGGGGGAAGTCATTGATGGAACCGCGACGGTTCTCGGGGAAGACAGTCGAAGAAGCAACCGACAACGCGCTAGAAACGCTCGACGCAAACCTCGAAGACGTAGAAATCGTCGTCGTTAACCCTGGACGATCCGGGATCCTGGGGTTCGGCGGCGAACCGGCCGAGATAGACGTAACTACCGCGGTGGCCGGCACCACCGGGCGCAGGTATGAGTCCGGGCTCGAATCAGAGTCTGATGATGATGAGCACGCGCCGGACTCGTACGGCGAATACGACGACGACGGCCCAGGGGCTTCCGACTCCGACTCGGATGATGAAGACGAAGATTTTGAGGACGAGGACGACCGAGAGGAAGCGTCCGTTTCGGTAGCGGAGGTCGAAGCGGAAGAACGGGGAGCGGACGACGCCGCCCCGGAACCCGTACGGCCAACTGCGCGACGGGCTGGCGGGCGGCGCAGCGGGGACGATCGGCCGGAACGGCGCGAGCGTCCATCGGAGCCGGACCCGGAGGTGATCGAATTTGCTTCGGAAGTGATCGATTACTTCCTGGCGAGCATGAATGTCGTCGCAGACACCTACATCCGTGAAGAGACCGACGACGGCGTCCCGGTGTTCGATATCGAGGGCGAAGACTCGGGACTGCTCATCGGGCGGCGTGGCGAGACTCTGCAGTCACTCCAGTACCTGGTCAATCTAATCGTTACCCACCAGCTCGGCCGATCGGCGTACGTTCAGATCGATATCGAGGGCTACAAAGAGCGCCGGCGTGAAACGCTGTCCGGCGTGGCGCGGCGCACTGCTGAGCGTGTGGCGGACTCAGGAGAGTCCGCAGAACTTGAGCCGATGCCGGCGTACGAACGGCGCTGGGTCCACATGGCCCTCGCCAGTAACTCGGAGGTGCGGACGGAGAGCAGCGGCGAAGGCTCCGACCGGTTTGTGGTCATTTACCCGGGTGGCAACCACGGCGACAGTGGTGGCGCTTCGAGTCCGCGGGGTGGGAATCGTCCCCGGGGTCGCGGGGGCCGCCGGGGCCGTCGTTAGGGCACTGGCAGGACGTGAACGGCAGTGTCTGAGTTCACGACGCCGGACTTTCTGGCGATCGGGGTTCTGACGGACGACGTGACGCCGGAACCCGGCAACGCTCACGGCCTTGTAAGGCCCGGCGGCGCGGCTGCATTTGCGGCGGCCTGTGCGCAGGGCCTCGGGCTCAAGGTGGCGGTCGTCACCAGCGCCGCGCCCGGGTATCCCGTCGAGTCTGTTCTCCCGGGGATCGACGTCGTGGTCGTCAAATCTAAATTCACGACCTTCTTCCAGAACCTCTACGGGCCGGGTGGCCAGCGGACCCAGGTGCTCGGCGGCCGGTCTTCGTCCATAAGGCGCTCGGATATTCCCCCGGAATGGCTGCGGGCGCCGATCGTGTTTTTCGGGCCGCTGGTCCGCGAGACGCCCCCGGATGCACGGGAGTGGTTCCCGGATGCCGCCGTCGGAGCGGCGGTGCAGGGCTGGTTGCGTCGATGGGATGATTACGGTCGTGTTCGGGAAGAGGGTGGCCCCGGGGACGGTCTGGATAGCGGCGTGGCCGGCGGATATCGCCTGCTGGCGGGATCGTCCGATGAATTTCACGAGGATGAAGACCGGGAGATGGCGCAATGGTCCGCATGTACAGATGTCGTTGGCGTGACGGACGGCTCGAACGGCGCTCGGATATACACGGAAGGCGTTTCGGTCGATATTCCGGCATACGCAGCGGATGAGCAGGATCCCACCGGAGCGGGTGACATCTGGGCGGCCGCCTGCCTGGTGCGGCTGGTCGAGAGCGATGATCCGGAAGAGGCGGCGCGCTTTGCCAACGCGGCCGCCAGCATTTCGGTAGAGCGGGACGGACTGTCCGGCGCCCCCGCTCGTTCCGAGATAGCTGCACGAATGGCGAGGGGATGATGGGATTCAGAGTTCGGGCTAGCGAATGTAAAATCCCGGGAATGAAATGGACGTGGATCGCAGGAACGTAATAGCCGGATCCTCTCAGGCCATCATCATGAGCAGTTCAAGCAACCCTTCGGCCGGTGTGCGTGTCCTGACCGTTTCGGTCAGGGATGGCGCCGCGTTTGAAGATCAATGCGCCCTCGCCGGGAGCGATGATTCCGTCCGGGTCGCCGTGGTAAATCTCACGGGTGAACAGGGCAGGGCGGTTTCCGTAGATCCGGGAATGCCGGCGATCCTCGCCGCGTTACAGATCCCGGTGGTCGCAGGCCTCTCCGGTCGCATCGATGACCGCGCTCTAGAGCTGGCGCTCGCCGCGGATGTACGGGTCTGCGATACCGGGAGCTCTTTCGCGATGACGCAGCCGGGACGTGGGGAACTGCCATCGGATGGCGGAACGCAGCGTCTCCCCCGGGTTATCGGCCCGGGTCTGGCGGCCGACATGCTCCTCACCGGGAGAAGGATCACAGCGGAAGAGGCCCTTGGCGCCGGCCTGGTGACGGGGATAGTTCCCGCGGGTGGCGCGGGACCTCGGGCGGGTGAGATCGCTGCGGAGATCTCTGCCCACGGCCAGGTGGCCGGGCGGTTCACGAAGGAGGCCGTGCTAAAAGGCGGCGACATGCCGCTCGAAAGTTCGCTCCACCTTGAAGCGGACCTGGCGATCCTTCTCCATACCGATCCCGAACGCGCGGAAGGAATCGACGCTTTCAATGAGCGCCGCAAGCCCGATTTCCGGCGGGATGGGGCTCAAGAATGAACGCCGATGAGACAGAACTCGCGGCCTCTCCCTTCGAGACGGTCGCGTTTGAGAAACACGGTCCTGTTGCGCACATCGTCCTCAACAGGCCCGATGTGATCAACGCCTTCAACGTCCAGATGAGGGACGATCTGTCCGAGGTCTTTGAAGCGGTGAGGTGGGATCCGGACGTTGCGGTGGTGTTGCTCCGGGGCGCCGGGGAACGCGGATTCTGCGCCGGGGCGGATCTCTCCGAGTTCGGCACTGCGCCATCGCAGGGCGCGGCCCGGCTCGCTCGATGGGAGCGGGATGTCTTTGGCGCGTTGCGCAATCTGTCGCAACCGACCGTCGCCGCGTTGCATGGCCACGTAATCGGCTCCGGCGTGGAACTGGCGCTGTTGTGCGACATCCGTATCGCATCGGAAGATGCCGTCTTTTCCATGCCCGAGACCTACTACGGACTGATCGCCGCCGCGGGCGGCACACAGACCTTGCCCCGGGCGATACGGCAGGGCCGGGCGCTCGAGATGCTGCTGGCCGGTCGTCGTCTCAACGCCCCGGAGGCGCTCGATGCGGGGATCGTTCAACGCATCGCCAGGTCTGACGATCTGGCCGGGAAATCTGAAAGAATCGCTGACGATCTGCTGAAGATTGATCCTCCCCTGGCACGTTCGATCAAGGCGGCGCTAGCTGCGGCACGTGATCTTCCGCTGGTTGACGGCCTTGCGCGTGAACGACGGCTGTCTATCATGTTGGGCCGTGGTGTTGAGGGTACTTAGCCCGACTCCACATACGGGAGACCATTGAATACATTCGAACTGCTCGAAATCGCATGTGCGATCGTTCCCGATCGCCCGGCGTTTGTGGCCGGAGCGAACGGTGAGATCAAGCCAGATTTCGCAACGTTCCGGGATCGGGCGTCCCGGCTAGCATCCGTACTATCCGGCATGGGCGTCGGACCCGGCGACCGCGTCGCTTTGATGGACGTGAACTCCCCTGCCCACGCCGAGGCCTACTTCGCGTCCGCTTTGCTGGACGCCATCTACGTGCCGGTGAACTTTCGGTCTCGCGCCGCCGAGGCAAACCACATGCTTGAACGCACCGCGCCGTCAGTCGTTCTGGCGGGCGGCCGGTACATGGACTTGATCGACTCGTGCGCATGTTTTGAAGGCAAGGGCACCGGCCGCATCGCGCTGGAGTCCGGTGCTTCGGCGGGTGGCTGGGCCTCTTACGAAGATGCGATTTCTGCCGCGGAGCCATATCCCGGCTACCCGTCCGGTGACGAGGACGATACGACGATGATTATGTTCACGTCGGGTTCGACCTCTCTGCCGAAAGGCGTGACGCTGACTCACGGAAGTTTTACGTCGTTCGTGATGGACTCCGTGCCCCCGGCGGACCCGGAAATGACCGAGCGCAATTTGCTCACGGTTCCGCTCTATCACATCGCCGGCGTGCAATCGATGATGGCCGGCGTGTGGGGAGGGCGGACGCTGGTCCTCCAGCCGCAGTTCGAGCCGGAAGGTTGGATGCGGCTGGTCGAGAGGGAGGGCGTGAATCGGGCCATGATGGTCCCGACCATGCTCAAGACCCTCATGGACCACCCGAGATTCTCGGATTTCGATTTATCGAGCCTTGAGGTGATCACCTACGGGGCGGCCGCAATGCCGGAGTCCGTGATCCTCGAGGCCATTGAGCGGTTCCCGGGGGTTCAGTTCATCAACGCATTCGGTCAGACAGAGACGGCCGCAACCATCACCATGCTCCCGCCGGAAGATCACGACCTGACCGGCACACCTGAAGAGATAGCCAAGAAACGTAAACGACTACGATCAATCGGGGTTCCGCTGGACGGCGTTGAAGTCCAGGTCATGAACGAAGCGGGTGAAGAGGTTCCGGTCAACCAGCCGGGGGAGATCGTCGCCCGAGGCAAGCGGCTAATGAAGGGTTACTGGGGAGATGACGCGAACGGGGGAGTCAATGCCGCGGGATGGCTTTATACAGGCGATCTCGGCTATCGGGACGAGGACGGCTATATCTTCCTGACCGGTCGTGCTCGCGAGATCATCAAACGCGGCGGAGAGATGATCTCTCCCGAAGAGGTCGAGGAGATCCTCGAGCGCCACGATGCCGTGAGAGAAGCTTCGGTCATCGGCGTGCCGGACACGACATGGGGCGAGTTGGTCCATGCCGTTGTGGTCGTAGAAAACGGAGCCGTGGTGACCGAGTCCGAGATTATTGAACACGCCAGAGCGGCACTTGCCAGTTACAAGAAACCGGACAAAGTCCATTTCACCGATGAATTGCCGAGGAACGCCCTGGGCAAAGTGATCCGGCCCCGGGTCAAAGAAATGTTCGGCGGGGCTTGAGAAACGAGACCGCCCTCTCCCGGGTGAAGGAGAATTCCTCACAGGGTTAAGCGCTGTCGTTGACCGATACGAGTTCGGACCAGAACTCAATTCAAACAGGTGCCCCAGCGGGGCCCGGAAGGGAAAGCTCATGCGCCTCTTACTCGCCGGATGCGAATACGCCGGGACCACCACCGTCGCCCACGCAATCGATGACTGGATGTCGGAGAACATGGGCGCCCGGTTCTCCCTGATTCACGAGCACTGGAAGATCCCGCACACCTCGGGACATCCCGACAATACGACGTCGGAAGAGCAGGAGTGGTTGCTGCAGGCGACTCCAAAGTTCAAGGAGATGCACCAGCGACACAGCCTTTACTACCACACGCAGGCGAGCACCTATAACGGCGGCGACGGCATGGTGGTGGGCGGCCACATCGACGACGCCGCGTACGCGCCGATGTACTTTGGTTACGGTCAGAAGGGCTACAACTTCGACCGTGAGCTGGTCATGCACCAGGTGGAAAAGACGATCCTCTACTTCACCAACGACACGGTCGTCGTGCATATCACGGCGGACACCGATGTCATCAAAAAACGGATGCAGGATGACCCGCACGAGAACGGAATCGTGGGGCCGGACGATGTCGACGGGGTCAAAAGGCGCTTTGAAGAGTTGGTCGCATGGTCGCTGCTCGGTAACAAGATCTCGATCGATAACAGCGGAGCCCTGGTGGACACGATGGCCCAGTTCGTAGACAAGATTGAGCCCTACCTGACGGACTCGGACCGCACCCGTATCCTCGCCCACAAGGTGCTCAGTGGAGGTTAGGTGGCGGGCTGGCGGCCGGAAGGGGGACAAGTCCCGCCGCTCCGTTGCCCCGGATACACCCACCACGGGGTTCTCGAAGGGTGAGTCCCGCGCCGACGATTGTCGTTCGGACGAGCCTGGCGGAGGCAATCATGTCGCGCGTCCGGCGCCGCCTAACCAGCGTGCATGTCTGGCAAGATTTGCGCCATTACCGGCCGTACAGTCGTGGAAAGGTTCGGTGAGGAGCCATGATTGACGAAAACAGACGTCTCGGTGTGTATCTCGTTCCCTGGGAGGATCGGGGCGACGGCGAGCCGATGCGCTGGGACGACATCAAGGGGATGGCCCTGGCAGCTGAAGGCCTCGGGTTTGACACGTTCTCACTCCCTGATCGTCTCTCGTTGGACGGAAACGGGATCTGGGAGTGCACCACGATGATGGCCGCCATCGCCGCGGTGACCGATCGCATCCGGCTTGGAACTGCGGTGACGAGATCGATCTACAGGCACCCGGCCTTGCTGGCGAAGGTCGTGGCGAGCCTGGACGAAATTAGCGGCGGCAGGTATGTGTTTGGCATCGGCGCCGGTTCGGACCGCGGTGACAACCGCCAGTTCGGCTATCCCGAGGACCATCTATACAGCAGATTTGAGGAAGCGATCCGGATCGTTGTCGAGCTTTTACGGACGGGACAGTCGAACTTCAAAGGCAGCTACTACGAGGTAGATGAGTGCGTCCTGGCACCGCGCGGTCCGCAACCTGATGGGCCATCCCTGATGGTGGCGGCAATGGGTCCGAAAATGATGAAGCTCGCCGCCCGGTATGCTGACTCCTGGAACATCCCTGTGGCCCCGATCGACCCTGGGGCGTACAGCTCTCATCTCGCCGCTCTGGACTCCGCATGTGAAGCGGCAGGACGCGATCCCTCAACGCTCCAAAAGGTGGCGGGAGTTCCCGTGGTCATCGAGGCCGGGGCCGGTCATCCAATGGGAGAACCGATTTCCACCGATCCGTCCGAGGCTGCGGACCAGATCAACCGGTTCTTCGAGTTCGGCTTCTCGGAGGTCACCCTGTGGCCTTGGCCTCACACGACAGAGGCCGTGGAGGCTCAGGAAGCGACCCTGGCCGCGCTGCGGCCCTAACAGCGGCGACCTAGGCCAGCGCCCCGCCATCCACCCGCATCGGCGTTCCCGTCACGAACGACGCGTCGGACGACGATAGCCACACCACCATCGATGCCACCTCATCCACCTCCCCGAAGCGCCCCACGGCCTGCCGGAGCCGCATCCGCTCTTCGGACTCTGCGTGCTCGAACAGCGGTTCGGCGAGCGGCGTATCGATGATCGCCGGGCAGACAGAGTTCACGCGTATCCCGCGTGTCCCGTAGCCGCGCGCTGCAGAGTTCGTCATCCCCACGACGGCATGTTTGCTAACGGAGTAGGCCGGTATCGTCGGACTCCCCACCAGCCCGGCTATCGAAGCCGTGTTCACTATCGAATGACCGCCCTCTGGCGGGTCCTGCGTGAGCATCTGCCTTAACTCCGCCTGCATGCAGAGCCAGACGCCGGTCACGTTGACTGCGATCACCCGGTCGTAGTCCTCACGGCTGTACTCGGTGAATTCGGCGACGGGTCCAAGAACACCGGCGTTGTTGTGTGCGCAATCCAATCGCCCGTATTCGTCGACCGTTAATTCGACGAGTGAGCGCACAGATTCCTCGTCCGTCACATCGACGTATGCGAATTGCGCTTCTCCTCCCGCGTCCCGGATCAGTCGCGCCGTCTCTTCGCCGGCCTCAAGGACGATATCGGCGACCACGACGCGCGCGCCTTCGGCCGCGAACCGAAGCGCTGTCGCGCGGCCAATTCCAGAGCCGCCGCCCGTTACGAGTGCGACTCGCCCGTCGACCTGTCCCGGCATTGTTTCCTCCTGATGTGGGCAACTGGCGGTCCGGCAGATCCAGACACGTATCTCGCCGACGCAACCGGACGAGGACCCGAGGCTAACGCATCCGGGAGGACCGGGTGCGGTCAGCAGTTAACCCTTGCGCTTCCCACGGATGTAGTTTCGGCGTGAATGTTGCATCGTTTGCCGATGCGAACCCGAATATTCACCTGTTTGTTGGTCTTTGTGTCCGTCGTAGTTGTCGCCGCCTGCACGTCCGACGGCGGTGACACGCCAACCCCGGTGCGGACGCCAACATCCGAGGCTCCCGCCTCCGGTCAGGCGTCCGAGCCGGTCTCCGCATCACCGACTCCCGTATCCACTTCCGCGCCGACACCCACCCCGGTGTCGGGCGCCGCGCAGCCTGATCCAACCGCCAGGGCCGTGGAGATGCCAACGCCCGGGCCAACACCTGCGCCGGAAGCGACCCGAATCGCAGCCGAGCCCACGCCTGAACCCACGCCCATTCGGGCCCCGTCGCCGGTCCGGTTCTCCGGGCCTTTCGAAGGGTTCGCCCCGAGGTCCGTTTCTCTCTACCCGGGCTCCGATGACGTCACGATTCGGTACACGCTCGACGGGAGCGTTCCAGGGATTGAGACCGGATTCGTGTACGAAGGGCCGTTCGATATTTTCGGCAGCACGACGGTGAGTGCAATCGCTTACCGGGCTGACGGGAGCGCGTCAGCGGTCACGGCCGCGAGTTACGTCCTCGAAAAAGCGCCGATCGACCGGCTTGCGTTTGACCTGCCGGGAGGGGTTTACGTCGGGACACAGGCCGTCGAAGTCGTCACCAACGAGCCCGGCATCACCATCTATTACACCCTGGACGGGACCGCACCGACCCCGGCGACCGGACAGGTATATGAAGGGCCGATCTCCGTCACCGAGTCGTCCACGGTCAAGATCATGGCGACGCGGCCCGGTGCGCTGGACACGCCGGTCGAAACTGCGAGCTACACCATCTACGGGAACCGGGTGGACAACGAAGAGCCGATCGTCCTGTCCGGCGATGACGTGCTCGAGATCGTGGACACGCAGTACATCCATCGTGGCGACATTCGGCTTTCCGGAGACGCCCGGCTGGTCATACGGGACTCGATCTTCACCCACGCCAAGGAGTTCGCTTTCGAGTACGGCCTGTTCGCCACCGAAAACGCCCGGGTTGTGGTGGAGAACTCCGGGATCGGCACCGACTGCAACGGCTCGTTCAACTGGAGTTTCCTGGACGACGCATCGCTCGCCGCCAGCGGCGTCGACAGCACTACGGCCGGCTGCAACACCTGGAACTTCTTCTCCGGAACTCCGGTGGCGACTATCGAGGAGTGGTACGGATTCGGTGGAACGATCTGTGGCGGATCTGACGTGACGATATCCAACTCCACGCGGATGGAGGTGGAACTCTGCTACCCGGCCGCCGCGACCCTGGACATGGAGCTGCCTCTCGAGGTTGTGGACTTCTCGCTCTCCGAAGCCGACGATCCCACTATCACGTCCCGCCTCCGCATCGCTGATTCCACGCTCGAAGGGTGGGGGATCAACGTCCTCCCGGGCGCAGACATCACGATCCGCAACAGCCCGGCGATAACAATCGGGGTGATCGTCGGCAGGCCCTGGGTTGAGCAGACCGTGGAGTTGGACGGCATCGGAATGGAACTATACGACGACCAGGTATGGGACATCGCAGACGCGCGGTTACACCTGGTCAACACCACGACGTACGGCTGGGAGCCAAACGCCTTCTCAGACAACACGCTGATTATCAGAAATAGCGACTATTCCGGATCCGCGGTCAATGGCGGTTCGGCGATCTACATCATCGAGGATTCGACGGCCGGCCAGTTGCGAGCTCACGAAAACGTCGTGATGACGGTCCGCAACTCCATCATCAACGGCGATGTCATAGCGGTCGACAACGCAACGATCACGCTGATCGACTCCCGGATCACGGGAGACGGTTATGAGGACGGTATCGCGGGCAGCGCCATCGCCACCGGCAACGGCCGAATCGTCCTGATCAACACCACGGTCAACGGCGAGATCATCACCGAAGACGATGGCGAGGTAGTCCAGGAATAGGCCGCATCCGCCCGTCGGAGATACACCAGCGGGCGTCCTGTGCCCCGTTATCAGTCGGCGCTGACCTCTGCCTCTGCGTCTTCCCTCAGCGCGGGCATCACTTCTTTCGCGAACAGTTCCATCGACTTCATCACCTTGTCGTGGGGGAGCTCGCCGATGCGCATCCAGCTCATCCAGTGATTGGTGAAGGTTCGCGCCTGGTATGCCCGGAGCTGCTTCAGGACCGTTTCGGGCGATCCGTAAGCGGTTCCCCATGTCCACAGGTTGTCCGCAGCCGCCTGGGCCACCGCTCCGGGTTCGTCGGGGTACTGCTCATAGCCACTGGCGGGCTTTGTGCGGCCCGGCGCGCCCGGCAAGAATGCCGAGAGGGCGTTGTAGAACCATTTCGCGTTCGGAGCGGCATCGCGTTCGGCTTCTTCGTCGGTCGGGGCGACGTACACCTTGGCGGTGAGGGGCATTTCGTAATCTGAAAGCTCTTTGCCCTTCTTCTTGATCTCGGCCTCGAAAGCTGCCGTACCGATCTCTACCGTGTCCAGCGACACAAAGTTCAGGGATCGGATCACCGAGTATCCTTCGGCAGCGGCCTTTTCGTAGGAGCCCGGGGTCACGACCGTCCAGAATATCGGCGGCGTCGGATCCTGGACCGGTTTCGGGAAGATAGAGACGTCCTTGAACTGCCAGAACTTCCCTTCGTGGGAGAAGGAGTCCTCCGTCCAGGCTTTCGTGATGATCTCCAGGCTTTCCGCGAACATCTCGCGAGACTGCGTCTGATCGATCTGGAAAGTCTCGAACTCCGGAACCTGCCAGCCACGTCCGACGCCGAGCATCAACCGGCCGTTGCTCAGGACGTCCACTAGCGCGGCGTCTTCGGCAATTCTCAGCGGGTGCTGGAACGGCAGCACGGTGGCGGCGATGCCGATCTTGAGGCGCTCGGTGCGTTCCGCAACGGCCGCCGCGAGCACGAGAGGGTTTCCTAAAAGCCCCGGGGTCGCGAAGTGGTGCTCGGGAAGCCACACAGAATCAAACCCGAGTTCTTCCGCGTAGTCGATCTCCTCAAGGACCTCCGAGAAAGTCTGCTTTTGAGAGAGCTTTGAGAAATCGCTGAAAAGAAACATCAAGCCGATGTCCACGGGGATCCTCCTCATGTTTCGTAGATACCGACAGGCCGTCCGGTGGTCGGGAGCCTCGCACACGCCGCCCGCGCTCGCGTGAGGAATCCATGTAGTCTCCGCGTCGCATCGCTCACGGCATCGTGTTCCGGAGAGTGGCCTGGCGAATTAGAATCCGGCCAGTTCATCCAGATCACGCCGTCGCACCGCGCGGTGGCTCAACAATCGAACCGCCGGAGGCGAACGATGCCCCAGACATACGGCGACCCTGACCGCTACGAGAACCTGTCAATCGATCGTGTAGGCACCGACGGGCGTGTCGCACGAGTGATGCTCAACCGGCCGGAGAAACTCAACGCCCTCTCGCAGGAGTTGCTGTACGAGTTCTGGGATGCGCTCCACGACCTGGAGGCCGACGATAGTGTTCGGGCAATCATCGTGAAGGGCTCGGGCAGGGCGTTCTGCGCCGGTTATGACATAACCACGCCCCGGGGTGAAGGCGCCGATGGACAGATCCGCAGCCACAAACAACTGGACGGCAAGGGCCGCCGCATGCTGATGGGCGTCCGTACGTCCATGCAGCAGATTACCGATATCCACATGTACTTCTGGAACATGGCGAAGGTCACCATCGCCCAGGTTCACGGTTTCGCCATCGCCGGCGGCTGTGAACTGGCGATGATGGCGGACCTGGTTGTCGCCGCGGACGATACGCAGCTTGGACATCCGGGCCTCCGTGGCATGGGCACAAGCCGCACCGGGGTTATCTGGCCGCTCGTGATTGGCATGCGCAAGGCCAAAGAGTTGTATCTGACGGGCGACCCCGTGACCGGTGCAGAGGCGGAAGAGATGGGAATGATCAACTACGCATGGCCCGGCGACCAACTGGAGGAACGGACGATCGCCCTGGCGGATCGAATCACGAATATGACAGCGGACAACCTGGCGATCCTCAAGCTCAACATGAACCGCTTTTACGAGAATATGGGCATCTACTCGTCCGTCCGCTCAAGCACGGACCTGGACGCAGCCGGCCAGTTCACGGAACACTCGTACACATGGCAGGACACGATGAAAGAAGGCGGCTTCCGTGCCGCGGTGGCGTGGCGAGACACGCCTTACGGTGACTACAGCGCCAGCCCACGGGAGTAAAGCAGGGCGGCGCCGGTATCGCTGGCCTACCGGGGCCGCGATCACCTCAAGAATCAGGCGTCTGGCGCGCTATCGACGGCCGCTTTTCGCAAACTGACGTGCGCGTGGATAGGGCCAATTTCGCTGTTCAAGGCCGCGACGATCTGGGGAATTCCGCGTGTAGTGATCCTCACGCCCGCCGGCTGGACGGTCGATGCCGGAGAGATATCGACGCGGAATCCTGCTGCCGCGAATTCCCCACGGACGTGATCGCCGATCCGTCCGATCAGCGTGTTCAGGACCAGTAGCGATTCGCTGTTTATACCGCCGATCGGACGACGCTGTTTGATGGCGAGAAGTTCAAGCGCGACTCCCCGGTTCATTCCATAGTAGACGCTGCCTTCGATCTGCCCGTTGACCCGCAGGAACACGGAAAGATCCTCGGACGTTGCCTCGTCCTGGCGCAACTCTCCACACTCCAGTTGGACATCAATGCCGAGCTCGGATTTGAAAACCCGGGTGGTGGACCGCAAGATAGCAAACACTATCTCGTCCCGGTCTTTCACGCTTTCCGGCGTGACGTCGGTCTCACTCGTCGTCACAGGTGTGTCCGCAGACGCGGTTTCGCCTTCGCTCGCAGGCCCAAGTGGGGTCGCAGGCGCGCGTTCGCCGGCCGTCGCGTATCCGGGAACTGTGAGTTGTGAAGTGTCGATCAGCCGCATGAGGCCATCGGCTAAGAGAGTCGAGCAGGCCCACCTGATTTCACTCTCGTTCAGCCCGAGGCCGGCGGCCATGTCCAGGATGGTGGGCGGTGGATTGCCGCGGTCTTCGTAAGCCCGGACCAGGCCAACAACCGCCTCGAGAAGTTCCTCCGGGACGGGGCCGGATGGCTCG
This sequence comes from uncultured Dehalococcoidales bacterium, assembly GCA_964474025.1. GTDB lineage: Bacteria > Chloroflexota > Dehalococcoidia > Lucifugimonadales > Lucifugimonadaceae. The sequence goes on from CAYYRD010000004.1 coordinate 58,952, forward strand.
TCAACCGGGAGGGAGTAGCTCCGTGTGGGGCGGTCTTCTGTTGACGACACGACGACGAGGCCGCGTCTTTCAAGTTTGCGGCAGGCCCTTTCTATGACCTCGGTAGATTCGCCGAGACGGGAGGCAATATCCTCGGCGACCGGAGCGGGATTATTCCGATCTTCGTAAGCCTGGAGCAAACCCATGACCGTCCTCAGCAGTTCATCAGGTATGCGGCTCAGAGGTTCCGTGCGAAGGTCGCCGATCAATTTGCTCCACCTGCTTTCGTGTGCACTCCATTAATCCTGCTGCCCCGGGAGATCGGGTTTGTGCATAAACGACCCGGTTGGGATGACCCGATCGGATACGGGGAGTGGGTGTGTTCCGCCATCTGGACCGGATAACCCGCGCCGGAGATTCAGGCGGCGAGGGCGTCGTCTGCCTGCGCTTCACGCAGCACGAAGTGGACAATGACGGGGCCGTGCCGGCTTTCCAGCGTGGCGACGATCTGCTGAACCCCGAGCGTGGTGATCTTCATCCCCGCTGGTTGAACGGTGGACGCCGGATGCACGTCGATGAAGTATCCCGAGGCCACCAGCTCGCTCAGGGCAAGGGCGACGATGCGGTCTACCAGCATATTCAGGATGCGAAGGCCCGGCCGGTTGATCGACGTGATGCGCTGCCGGGCGACCACCCCGATCAGGGCCCGCGCGACGTTCCGGCTCAGGCCAAAGCAGATGTTGCCCTCATACTCGCCGTTAACTCGAACGAAAACCGAAAGGTCCTCTGTCGTCGCCTGGTCGTCCCGTATCTCGTTCCCGGCAAGCCTGAGATCAACCTTGAGATCCGATTTGAAGACACTGGCCGTGGCCCGCAACAGGCTGTGCACGACTCTCTCCCGGGTACCGGCTTCCTGACCCGGCGCCGACGGTCGAGCCTGTCGTGGGACGGTGTAGCTCGGGTTTGTGTGTTCCGTCGCCTTCCGTGACGCTCGCACCAGGCCGTGAGACTCAAGGAGCGCACACGCCCGCTTGATCGACCCCTCGGTCTGTCGTAGCTCGACGGCTAACTGCTCCGCCGTTGGCGCCGGGAATCCCTTCTCCCCCGCGACGCGTATGAAATCGACGACCGACTTCATCAGTTCCGGCGGAACCGTGTTCGCGTCGACTGCCTTCCGTGACTTCGACCTTCCGGTCGCCATGAAACCCCTCCCCGGGCCACTGCTCCCACTTTGCCTTTTGATGTGCGTTTCGTGCGCTGGGTGACGGCGTTTTGTCTCCGGTCATTCAGGAAGGGAGCAGGTGTCAACAGCTTGATAATCCGTAATCGATACCGTGTTGGCACCGGGGAACGTCCCAGTCGACCCGCGGGTACCACTAGCTAATGTAGGTACAAACCGCTACGGGGAAGTCTCGCCAGATGGGGTGGGCGATCGGTGCAACCCGGTCGCATTTCCTGTGCCGCGTGTTCCGAGCGGGACCGGAAATGGGCGGGCGAGGAGCAGTGCGCGCTGGCGGTCGTCCTTATGCCGAAGGACCATCCCTCACCCCGGCCTCTCCCGGCCGGAAGACAGGGGGAACTGCGCCTCGGAGAGTCTAGCGATCCCCTTCTCCGGGCCGGGAAAAGGGGGTGAGTCCGCCATGAGCCCGTGAATGGGTTGAGGGGGAAACCGTTACAGCGACGGCGCCGGTCATGGCGCTTCATTCGGCGGGGCGCAAAAAAAAAGCGCCCCTGCGGTCCACATGAGTGGGGGGTGGGCAGGGGCGCCAGGAGCAACCCTGGGGGAACAGGGCTGACCCGGACATTAGCGTTTCCCAGCCGTTCCCCATAGCTAAACGCGATGCGGAATTACACGGTTACGGGTAGTTTTCCCGGAATAACTGCTGGCTCAATCTGCCGAGATCGCCTCAGCGATCCGCTCTTCAGCGATCGCACAGTATTCCGCGGACGTGTCGTATCCGACGTAGCGTCTTCCGGCGGTCGCAGCCGCAATCGCGGTCGCGCCGGTGCCCATGAAGGGGTCCAGGACCACGTCCCCGGTGTAGGTATAAAGCTCGATCAAGCGCCGGGGCAGTTCGACCGGGAAGGGTGCGGGGTGGCTGGCGCGTTTCGCTGACTGGGGACTGAAGCGCCAGACGGATTTTGTGGACTCAAGAAAATCGTCTCTGCCGATGGTGTTTTCACGGCCTTCAGGCGCTCGCCGCCCGAAACCGGTCTTCGGGTGGGGTTTCTGGAAGACCAGGATGTACTCATGCGTGTCCCGGAGCGTGGGGTTTGAGGCGGACCGCCAGCTTCCCCATGCCGTCGAGGTCCCGGCCCCGGCGCCCTTGTCCCAAATGATCTCGCCACGCATCTGGAAGCCCGTTTTGGCGGCGTCTGCGATTACGTAGGCGTGCAGCGGTATGTAGGGCCTGCGGCCAAGATTCGCCACGTTCACGCATGCCCGCCCGCCCGGCGCAGTCACGCGCCATGTCTCGGCGAGCACACGCTGAAGCAGCCCGCGGTAGTCCTCCATCGTCAAGTCTTCGTCGTACTCTTTGCCAACGTTGTAGGGCGGTGACGTGACCATCAGATGCACGCTGCCGTCCGGCAACTCGTGCATGGCTTCGCTGCTGTGGACGTATATCCGGTCCAGCGAGCCTTCGGGAGCGGCGTGTTCTTCGCCCACGTTGGAAGTGTCGATCTCGGGTTGAATAGCGCGCGCGTAGTAAGCCGACGCATCGTGCGATATGCGGCCGCCCGCGCCGAACGCGCTGGTGCTGGTGGACTTACGTCTGGCGGGTGAGTCGCGGGTTGACATGGGCGTCTTAATCCGTCGATCCAACGGGGTCGGAAGGCAGTGCATCGCTTGTGGTCCCTGGACCTTCCCCGGAACCCTCAAAACTCGCGTCCATGATCTCCAACAGGTCTTTGGCGGACTTCGTGTCCTCGACGCCTTTGGATCCGATCCCCTCCTCCATCATCTGGAGGCAGAACGGGCAGGACATAGAGATCGATTCTCCGTCCGTCTCCAGGAACTGGTCGGTTCGCATGTGATTGATGCGGGTGCCGTCCTCCTCCATCCACATCCGTCCACCGCCGGCGCCGCAGCAGAAGCCACGCTCCTTGCAGCGACTCATCTCGATGACCTCTAACCCCGGGATCGCCGCCGCGATCCGTCTCGGGGCGTCGTAGATCCCGTTGTGGCGCCCGAGGAAGCACGAATCGTGATACGTCGTCTTCTCTGCGCTCACCGTCGCCAGCGCCCGGAGCTTGCCGTCGTCTATCAACCCCGCCATGTACTCCGAATAGTGCTGCACGTTGAACACGCCGCCGAACTGCGGGTACTCGTTCTTCATCGTGTTGAAGCAGTGCGGGCAGGTCGTCAATATCGTCTTCGGGTTAATCGCCTTGAGCGTCTCGATGTTTGTTTCGGCGAGGATCTGGAACAGGTACTCGTTGCCCATGCGCCGGGCCGGGTCGCCGGTGCAGGTCTCCGAGTTGCCGAGCACGGCGTAGTTCACGCCTGCCTTCCTGAGGATGGATGCGGCGGCCCGGGTCACCTGCACGTTGCGGTCCACGAGCGCCCCGGTGCAGCCGACCCAGAGCAGGACATCGGCGTCCGGGTTTTCCTCGATGGTCGGGACGTCTTGCCCCTCCATCCAGCTTGTTCGGGTCAGGGCCGTTCCCTGCCAGGGGTGGCCGCGCTGCTCAAGGTTCAGCAGCGCCGCCTGCGCAGTCTCGGGAAGACGTGACTCCTCAAGGACGAGGTAACGGCGCATGTCCACGATGGTGTCGATGTGGTTGATGAATACCGGGCACGCCTCTACGCACGCCCCGCAGGAGGTGCAGGACCACAACACGTCCTCCGTGATCACCCCGCCCGTCATCGCTGGCTCGGCCGCGGGCGCGGCCTCGCCCTCCGGCATCGCCAGCAACACCGGCGCTCGCTCCGCCATGAACGCCTTCATGTCCTGCATCACGCCGCGCGGGGAGAGCGGTTTCCCGGATGCCCACGCCGGGCACTGTTCCTCACAGCGCCCGCAGTTCGTGCAGGCGTCAAAGTTCATGTTCTGCCACCACGTGAAGTCCGTGATGTCCTTTGCGCCGAAGGTTTCAAGGGTCTCGAAATCGCCCATCGGCTTGAGCGCGCCACGGGCTTTCTTCGGACGGAGGAGTATGTTGGCCGGGCTGACCATGATGTGCGACAGGTGCTTGTAGCCGACGGCGATGTAGACGAACCCGGCGGTGAAGATAGCGGCGTGGGTCCACCACATGACGGCTTGCAGGTCTTTCATGCCGGAGGCGGAGAAGCCGATCCCGCCGAGCCCTTTCGCGAACACCCAGCCGACGGGCGACCAGCCGGCGACGCCCGGGTCGTAGAACCTTTCGTTCGCGGGGTTGAGCTCGGTGGCGCCGATCCGTGCGCCTTCCACCAGGAAACCGGTCAAAAGGATCAGGCCGAGGTACCCGAGAACGATGGCGTTGTCGGAGTAGGAGTGAAGACGATTCGGGCGCACGACGTAGCGGCGGATCGCCGCCATCGTGAGGCCTATCGTCGCCAGGACGCCGCCGAAGATGTCCCACGTGAAACCGAGGGCGACCCGGTACTCCACGGTCGGAAACTCCCGGTCCAGGTACTTCTCTACGTTGAACTCGATCGCCGCGATCGTTGTCGCGACGAGGAGGATCATGAATCCCCAGAAGATGGAGAAGTGCATGATCCCGGGATACAGCTCCCGCTTCACGAACTTCCGGTGGGCCAGAAGATCGACCACGCCCAGGCCGATGAACTCCCGGACGCGTGGCCCCATCGGTCCGAAGTCCTCGACGGGCTTGCCGAGACGCCACATGAGTGAGCGGCGGCGGATGCCGTACACGATCGCGGCCAGGATGATGGGCGCAGCCAGGTAAACGAGGACGGCTGGCAGCGGGTAGCCGATGTTCCAGAAATCCTCACGTCCGGGAGGCATTCATGCTCCTCAAGTCTTCGGGGTGTTGAGCGTTGGTGATAACACGCCGGCCGTGCCGGGACGTCGCGCGGGAGGATTGGCACCCGCCCTCGCCCGTTCTTCTCCTTCCGTGGAAGGATCAGGAACCGGGCATGAGGACTATTGCCGACCATCCCGATACGTCTCAACTACCTGTTCCCCTTCGGATCAGACGTGAAGCGTACCCGTTGCCCGTGCGCAAGGTAAGGGCGTCAGTTGAGGCCGAGAACAAGTGCCGCGGTGGTGAGCCACAAGACGATCGTCACCAGGAGGGCCGGGTCTCGCACCAGCAACTCCTCGGGGGACTCGCCCATGTCCTTCCGGTATCCCAGGTACAGGTAGCGGAACAGGCCGTAGGCCACGAACGGGACGGTCAGCATCATCGAGTTGTTGTTCGGTAGGTTTACGTCCGTGAGGAAACTGCCGCTGAACGAATAAAGCGTGTACGCCATGAGGGTGGTCGGCGCGACGACCGCCACCAGCCGATCGATAAGCTCGACGCTGTATTCGCCGAGGATGGGCCGCTGACGTGCGGCGTTTGCACCGGCGGAGACCAGCTCCGCCCGGCGCTTTAACAACGCTATCAACAGCGCTCCGGAGGCCGTACAGACATAGAGCCAGGGCGAGATGGTCAGTTGGAGTTCGATCTGATCGAGTCCGTCCCCCAGCTTGAAGCCGTTGATCGCTTCCGAGCCTGCCACCGCCCGCAAGACGAACCCGGCCGCGACCGTCGCCACATCGAGGATCACCGCGCTCTTCAAGATCAGGTTGTAGGCCTGTGAGAGGCCGAAGTACGCCAGGACGATGAGCCCGAAAGAGGTGCTTACCGCGAACCCGGCGGCGATGGCCCCGATCAGCAACACAACCGCCGCGCCCCAGGCAACTCCCGCCGGCACAACGCCCGACGCTATCGGCCGGGATCGCTTGTTCGGATGCGCCCGATCACGCTCGGCATCGAATAGATCGTTGACGATATAGACGACGCCGCTCACGATGATGAAGACCAGCGTCGCCGCCACGCTTGTCGCGACGAGGCGGACCATGCCCTCCACCTGGTCCGGGTCCCACCATTTGTTGACGGTGAAAAATAACGCGACGAGGACGAGCCCATTTTTCGGGGCCTGTCTCGGTCGCATTGACCGGATAATTCCGTACAGGACGGCCGCCAGCGAGCCGGGGCGGCGATCTGTCGCAGGAGCGCTTGCCATCAATCGGATGATACCGGACAGCATGCCCGCCACACATACCGAAATCGGATACCGATCCCGGTGCCACCCGGCCCCGCGCTGCGTTCGGCTGGCCGATGCGCGCCATCCGGATGCCGGGGTGACGGCGTGAGCCCGCGCAGGCGCTTGCGGCTCGACCGGCTGATGGTCGATAAGGGTCTTGCCGGTACCCTCGAAGAGGCGCAGGCGCTTGTGATGGCGGGCGATGTTTCCCTGCCGGGCGTCTCCGGTGTCCGGGGGCGGCCCACGGCGGGACAGCAAGTGGGGGAGAGCCAGGAGATCGTCCTGCGGCCCCGGTCGCGTTTCGTTTCGCGCGGTGGGGAAAAGCTGTCTCACGCGCTGGAGAGTTTCGGCGTTGATCCCACGGGTATGACTGTGCTGGACGTCGGCGCCTCGACCGGCGGCTTCACGGACTGCGTCCTCCAGAACGGCGCCGACCGCGTTTACGCTGTGGACGCCGGGCGCGCGCAACTCCATTCGCGGCTGATCGCGGATGACCGGGTCGTGTCGATGGAGGGCGTGAACGCGCGAGATGCGTTTCCCCTCGGGGGACCGGTCGATCTCATCGTGGCCGATGTGTCGTTCATATCGCTGCAGGTCATCCTGCCGCCGGTGTTCAAGCACCTGCGGGAGGGGGGCCGGGCGATAGTGTTGTTCAAGCCGCAGTTCGAGGCGCGACGGGAAGAGGTCCCGCGAGGCGGCGTCATCCGTGACCCGGCACTCAGGGCGCGCTTGCTAGGGCGATTCGTCGCCTGGTTGACCGGAAACGGGATTCGAATTCGGGGATTAACCCGGTCGCCAATAGCCGGGGATGCCGGAAACGTCGAATTCCTGTTCTGGCTTGAACCGTCTGGCTATTAGGCCGGACCTGATCTGCGCGCTTCCCCTGGCATCAAGAAATGTGTGCGGGCCGGGGTCGTTCGGGAGGACAGAGGGGCAATTCACGCAATAAACGGACTATCGGATGAAACCCCGGCGGGGGTACCATAGGGTTGCTCTCGACGACGTAATTCCCGGCCCTCCGCGAGCGCGGTGGCGCCGCGGGAGCAGCGCACCGCAAGGTCAATTGCCGCATCCCACCCGGCCCTACCAGATTGACAGCGACAGGCCTCGCGAGGCCTGTGGAGTCGTCGGCGTCTACGCGCCGGGCGACGATGTCGCCAATGTCGCTTATTTCGGACTGTTCGCCTTGCAACATCGCGGGCAAGAGTCGGCGGGTATTGCGACGGCGGACGGCCGGAACATGGTGCTCCATACCGCCATGGGTCTTGTCGCCCAGGCGTTCCGGGAAGAAGACCTGGAACGCCTGACGGGCCACATCGCCATCGGCCATACCCGGTATTCCACGACCGGGGCGCCCCGGCGATCAAACGCCCAGCCGATCATCGCCCACGGCGAAAACGGGCTGACCCTGGCGCTCGGGCACAACGGCAACGTGATTAATGCGGCGCCCCTGCGCACCGAACTGGAAGAATGGGGATCCAGCTTCACCGGCACTTCCGATACTGAAGTGATTGCCGAGATGTACGCAAAGGCGCCGGCGACTACCTGGGAAGAACGCTCGGCGTACTGCATGCGACGCCTCAAAGGCGCGTATTCGCTGGTGATAATGACGAAAGACCAGCTTGTCGGCGTTCGTGATCCGCTCGGGATTCGTCCCCTTTGCATCGGCAAGTTCGGGGACGGTTACATCCTGGCGTCCGAGAGTTGCGCCATAGATCACGTCGGCGGCGAATTTATCAGGGAGGTCGAACCCGGCGAGACGATCGTGATCGACGAGAACGGGTTCGAGTCGTTCATGTGGTCCGGCGCACGCGAGAAGCACGCGATGTGCATCTTTGAGCACATCTATTTCGCCCGTCCAGACAGCATCCTCAACGGCAACCTGAGCCAGGCAACCCGGGCCGATATGGGCGCTCAGCTGGCACGGGAACATCCTGCGGAAGCCGATATGGTGATCGGCGTGCCGGACTCGGCGATTCCCCACGCCGTCGGCTATGCGAACGAGATCGGCATCCCTTACGGGGAGGGCCTCGTCAGGAACCGATATGTCGGGCGCACGTTCATTCAACCCAGCCAGCGCATGCGGGATATCGGCGTCGGCATGAAGTTCAATGCGCTGCCCGAGGTGATCGCCGGGAAGCGGCTTGTCGTGGTCGAGGACAGCATCGTTCGCGGCACTACCAAGTCACGTGTCGTGAAACTGCTTCGCAACGCCGGAGCCGCCGAAATTCATGTCCGCATCGCCTCTCCGCCCATCGTTTCCACATGTCATTTCGGAGTCGACATGGCGACCCTGGACGAGCTGATAGCGGCCCGCAAGTCGGTGGACGAAATCAAGGATGCGATCGGCGCCGACTCGCTCGGGTATTTGAGCGTCGACGGGTTGAGAAAATCGGTCCAGGCGGGGTCCGGAACCTTCTGCAATGGCTGCTTCACCGGAAAGTACCCGATCCCCGTCCAGCTCGAGATGGACAAGTTGGAATTTGAAGGGGCGGGCGTGGCTAACGATTAGCCGCGAGCGGGCTGGTTTCTTCTTCGGAGCCCGGGTTTTCCCGGGACGCGACAAATCCGGACCGGTCCCGTACTGCGATCTCTTCGTAAATGACTACCGCCCGAAGCCGGGGCGTAATAAGCTGAAGCCGTTATCGATCCCCGGCGTTCGCCCGATTCTCCAGAACGCCAGGATCCCTCCCAGAGCCTTCAGATTCACGAGGTAGTGGCCGCACCGATATGACCGCCAACACCTACCGGGCAGCTGGAGTCGATCTCGACGCCGCAAGCGCGCTCAAAGATCGCATAAAGTCGGCCGCCGGCATGACCCTCGGCGGCCGCGTGATCGGCCGGCCGGGCTTTTTCGCCGGTGTCTACCAGCGGTCCCCGGACGATGATCTGCTGATGGCCGCCAGCGCCGATGGGGTGGGAACGAAGATCGCCGTGGGCCAGGCCGCCGGAAAGTATCGCGGCCTCGGGATGGACCTGGTCAACCACTGCGTGAACGACCTGCTGACGACCGGCGCACGCCCGGCTTTTTTCCTGGACTACATCGGCCTGGGACACGCCGAACGGGAAGACGCTGTCGAGATTGCGGAGGGGATGGCGCAGGCGTGCGCCGCCGCTGGATGCGTTCTTCTGGGCGGAGAGACAGCCGTCATGCCGGGACTGTATGCCGGTGACGATCTCGATGTCGTGGGATTCATTGCCGGTTATGTGCAGCGTTCTGATCTCCTCGGCAGTGAGGATGCCGAGATCGGCGACGTATTGATCGGCGTGCCGTCCAGCAGCCCCCACACCAACGGCTACTCGCTCATCCGCCGGGTGTTCGACATCGACAATCATCCGGCCGTGTTGGACGAGACCGAGTGGTCGCCTGACCTGGGACGATCCCTGGGGGAGGCCCTGCTGGAACCCCACCGGAGCTACCTCGACGTGCTTACGCCGGTTCTGGGGATGATCCGTGGCATGGCGCACATAACCGGGGGTGGCGTATTCGAGAACATCCCGCGCTCGCTCCCGGGGGGTTTCGGCGCCGACATCGATCTGTCGAGCTGGGAAGTTCCGCCGCTGTTCCGCCTGATCCAGGAACAGGGCGGTGTGGAACGCGACGAAATGTTCCGGGTCTTCAACATGGGACTCGGCATGGTGCTGCTGGCGTCGGCGGACCGGGCAAAGGAAATCATGGACCTCGTGCCTGATTCCTGGATCGCTGGCCGGGTAGTTGAGCGTGAAGCGGGCCTTGAACAGGTAGCCCTTGTTTGATCGGTGGCCGGAATCCGGTCATAACTGACAGGCCCGAGGCCTGTTTGAAAAGCAGCTGGAGTCCTCATAGAAGGAACTGTTGAGTTGGCCTTCGCTCTACTGAGCCCTTACGACAAATCAGGACTGGTCGAGTTCGCACGTGTGATCCAGTCCGCCGGGTACGATCTCGCATCGACCGGTGGAACTCACGCCGTGTTGGACGGCGCCGGACTTCCGGTGAAGCAGGTCGCAGAGTTGACCGGCTCGCCGGAAATACTGGACGGCCGGGTCAAGACACTTCACCCGGTGATCCACGGCGGGTTGCTCGCACGCCGGTCGAACCCGGACCACGTTGCGCAGCTCGAGGAACACGACATCCAGCCGATTGACATCGTGGTCGGTAATCTTTACCCGTTTCGCGAGACTGTCTCGAAGCCCGGCGTCACGCTGGAAGACGCGCTGGAAAACATCGATATCGGCGGGCCAACCATGGTCCGGGCGGCGGCCAAGAATTTTCCTGATGTCGTGATCGTCGTCGATCCGGACGATTACGAACGTGTTGGCGGGATGCTGGCCGCCGGTGGGGTGCCGCTTGAGGAGCGTCGCCGGCTCGCTGCCAAGGCGTTCCAGCACGTCGCGCTGTACGACACCGCCGTCGCCAACTACCTCCGAGATGTGCCGGCGGATGACCCGGCCGAGCGGCTATTCCCGGAAGAGTTCACGGCCGGTTTCAAGCGGCGTGGTGTCCTCCGGTACGGCGAGAACCCGCATCAGCCGGGAGCGATTTACGCACGGGACGGCGAGGCGGGAAGCGGCATCGCCGCCGCCGAGCTGCTCCACGGCCGGGCGATGTCATACATCAACTATCTTGATGCGGACGCGGCGTGGACATCCGTGACTATGCTTCCGTCAACGGCGGTTTCCGTAGTCAAGCACGCAAACACCTGCGGACTGGCGATGCACGAGGACCAGACCGAGGCGTACAGACGGGCATTCGAAGGCGACAGCGTCTCCGCCTACGGCGGTATTGTCGGTTTCAATACGGCCGTTACGGCGGATACGGCAGAGGCGATGCGGCCGGTGTTTTACGAAGTCGTTGCCGCGCCGGACTACGAGCCCGAGGCGCTCAAGATTCTCAAGAGGAAGTCGAAGAACCTCCGGCTGCTGAAGGTGAAACCCGAGGCGGAGCATGGAGTTGGCCTCCACACCGTATCGGGCGGCCTGCTGGCGCAGGTGTCTGACCGGGCGGACGACGACCTCGGCGCCTGGAACGTCGTGACCAAACGCCAGCCAACGGACGCCGAGCGTGTGGACCTCGAGTTCGCATGGCATGCCGGAAGGCTGATCAAGTCCAACGCCATCGTCCTTGTGAAAGACCGGGCGATCGTGGGCATGGGAGCTGGCCAGCCGAACCGCGTGGTCAGCGCGTTCCTCGCTGTTCGTGCCGCGGGCGATGCCGCCCCGGGATCCGTCCTCTCCTCAGATGCCTTTTTCCCGTTCCCGGACACGATCGAACTTGCCGCCGAGGCGGGCGTTAAAGCGGCGATTTCGCCGGCCGGCTCGATTCGTGACGATGAGGTTATCGAAGCAGCGGATCGGCTCGGCATGGCGCTGATTATGACCGGCAACCGGCACTTCCTTCACTAGATGGCCGCCAGTGTTGACATAGTCATCCCGGTCCTCAACGAGGAAGTGGCGCTTCCCCCGTGCGTCGAGACCCTTTCGGCATTCATAGAAGATCATCCGGGCCGGGAGTGGCAGATCACCGTGGCCGATAATGGCTCCACGGATCGAACGCAGGAAGTCGCGGCGGAGCTGGCCGAGCAGGGTTTTCCGATTCGGGTAACCCGGCTTGACCAACGTGGGCGGGGGCGTGCCCTCAAGAAGGCCTGGCTGGAGAGCGAGGCCGACATCCGGTTCTACACGGACGTCGATCTCTCGACTCGCCTCGACGCGCTCATGCCGCTTGTCGAGGCCCTGGAATCCGGCGAATACCAGGTCGCTACCGGATCCCGCCTGATGAAAGGTTCCGAGGTGGTCGGCCGCAAGCTGCAGCGTGAGATCACTTCACGCGTCTACAACCTGATGCACCGGGTGATGTTCTTCTCGCCGTTCAAAGACGCTCAGTGCGGGTTCAAAGGCATTACTCGTGAGGCCGCCGAGGCCTGCATCCCGCTGGTGAAGAACAACAACTGGTTCTTCGACACTGAGCTATTGATCATCGCCGCCAGATCCGGCTACAAGATCAAATCGCACCCGGTCCACTGGGAAGATGATCCGGACACGCGGGTCAATGTGACCGCAACGGTTACCGAAGATATCAAGGGGCTACTGCGGCTCAGGTTTGGCGGCGTGCCCAGGGCCAGGCGCCAATGACCGACGGACGAACCTTGACCCTTCTATGTGGGCGTCGATAGAGTGACGCATCTCTCAAATGGAAGCTGTCGGAGCATGCACAGCTCTGCGAGCGCAGTTTCTGACACCCCGGAGTTGCCCGGGCCGCACAGGCGCCGATGACTAATCGCGATCCCGAGATATCCCGAGCACTGGTGCTCGGCCATACGGCCGACATCGAGCTTCATCGCGCCCGGGAAATTCTCCGCAACGAGTCGGTCAATCCCGAGGTTGTCATGGAGTTCTCGCCCGAAAGGGCGGGCGTACTGGCGGGCATCAACGACGTCAAATCCCTGCTCAACCGGAATCTTCCGGAGACGGGGCGCGAGGTATGGGCGCTCGACGAGGCGAGCAGCTTCGACGAGAACGAAGTGGTACTCCGGGTCCGCGGGCCGTACGCCTCGTTCGGTCTTTACGAGACAGCGATCAACGGTACCCTCTCTTCAAGCGCCGGTTGGGCGACCGCGGCGCGCGAGTGTGTCGACGCCGCCGACGGTGTGCCGGTAGTTTCCCTGGGCGCGCATCATGTTCATCCCAGTGTGGTCGGCGTGATGGACTACTCGGCGGTGACCGGCGGCGCCAGTTCCTGTTCTTCCGTCCTGGGGGCTCGGCTCTCCGGCGTTACGGCATCGGGAACGATGGCGGCGGCGCTGGTGATAGTGATGGGCGACACCCGGTCCGCTGTAGAGGCGTTTGATCGCAACATGCCGCCGGAGGTTCAGCGTGTGGCGGTTGTAGGGACGATCGGCGACGAGGCGGTTGATGCGATCGAGGTATCTCGCATGTTGCGGGACCGGCTCCGTGGCGTGAGGTTGGAGACGGCGGCCTCGCGCGGCGGGGTGAGGCCGGAGCTCGTTCATGAACTCCGGGCGCGATTGGACCAGGCAGGCTACAACCACGTAGATATTTTCGTCAGCGGCGACCTGAATCCCGAACAGATCCAGGCGTTCACCGACCAGAGCGCGCCGGTAGCGGCATTCGGCGTCGGATACCACATCGGCGCGGCGCGCCCCATCAAATTCCAGGCGCAGATCAAGGAACTCGAGGGCCGGCCGGTGGCTCGCCGGGGCTTTGTCCCGGGTATAACGCTGAACCCGCGCCTGACCCGGGTGCTCTAAAGCGCCGATCCCTGGCCGAACCTGTTAGCCCGTCGGCGCGTCGGTCAATCGGATCCGGAGCACGCGTTCGCTCTCAGGCGTCACGCGCGCCCACTCGGCGATGCGCAATCCGGCGATCCATGCGATCCCCCGCTCGCACTCCATGATCGGGACGCGATCACGCCAGGACCGGGGAACTCCGGCGTTCACGAACAGGTCCTTGAGACGCGTGTCGTCGTCCATACCGAGCGGTTGGAATCGATCGCCTTCGGTCCGGTTGCGCAGCGTTACGGCATCGCCTATGGCGTCGGCGTCGGCGTACTGGAACAACTCTGTTCCGGTGTCCAGCTCGTCGGGCCTCTCAACCAGTTTCGCCTCCAGGATCTCGCCCCCGGGAAAATCCACGCGCCCGGGGACCGACATCTGAACGGACCCGATAGGTTCCGGATACGGGACATCTTCCTGTCCGACTGGCGCGAACATCACGGTATGCGTCCGTGTCTCGAATCGAATTCCGTGCGGCAGGTCGAGCGATCGACCGCCCCCGGCTTCCGCCAACCGGTCCATCTCGGTGATGTGTGATCGATGCAGGTCAATCGACGTGCCCGCCGCCTCGACAAATGCCCGCCGCAGCAGGGATCGCCTGAGCGCCGGACGGGTGATCTTCAGGAGCGCACGATCCAGCGTCACGGTGTGACTACCCTGTGCATCCGGGTCGGAGTTGTCGAGCACGTGTTCCCACAACTCGTCGACCACCTCCTGTAACGCGGCGAGTTGTTCCGCGGCCGTGTCCGAAAGTCGGGTAATCGACTCGGCGACGCGCGGGTTGATCGCTTCCAGCTCCGGCATCACGTTCAGGCGCAGACGGTTCCGGGCAAATGTTGTTGACTCGTTGCTGACGTCGAGACGGGGGACGATTCCGCGCTCACGGCAGTACTCTTCTGTGTCCTCGCGATGAAGGCGTAATAGTGGTCGAATCACGCTGAGGGAGCCGCCGCCCCAGCGACGCGGCGTCTGTGACATAAGTCGCATCCCGCGAACCCCAGCGAGTCCCGAACCACGCACCATGTGCAGGAGTACCGTTTCGGCCTGGTCGTCCAGCGTGTGGCCGGTGATGGCTGCCTGCGCGCCCTCCTGTTCCGCCACACGTCCGAGAAATCCGTAGCGCAGGCGTCGCGCTGCATCTTCTACAGACAGTCGATTGTCTTTCGCGTACGCCGCGACGTCGGCGCCTTCCCCGAGAAAGGTCACGCCGCGTCGTTCGGCAGCGGCCCGCACGTACTCCTCGTCTGCGTCGGATTCAGCGCCGCGCATCCGGTGATTGAAATGGCAGGCGATAACCCTCGGTCCGCCAGCTTCGCTGATCGCCTGCAATGCGTCGAGGGCCGTCATCGAGTCGGCGCCGCCGGACACCGCGACCAGCACAGGCCGTTCCGGTTCTACCCCGGCCTCCTGCAGCGCTGCATTTATCGTGGCTCGAACCGCGAGAACGTGCTCGGGCTCCGCTCCCGATGTACCGGAGTTCGAGAGCGTCACAGGGCCGGTGTCGCCTCTTGCGTCGTAACCCAGCGCCTCGCCCTGACCCGCACGATCTTGTTGCCCGACATCTCGGTTACCTGGAATCGAACCGGTCCGGACCTGACACGGTCGCCAACCCTGGGCAGGCGTTGGATCCGGTCGAGAAGAAATCCGGCGATCGTCTGGTAATCGCCGTCCGGGATTCCCAGCTTGAGCCGGTCGTTTGCGTCTTCGATGGGAAGAGCTGCGTCCAGTTCGAAGGTGTTGGCGTCCAGCGTGATGAAGCGGTCGTCTGGTTTGAGACCCTCTTCACCGGTGGCGCCGATGGCCTGTTCCACGATCTTGGTCAAGGTGACGAGCCCGGCGATGCCGCCGAATTCATCGACCACGAGCGAAATCTTGTGTCCCGTTTCCTGCATGTCCTGGAAAAGCTCGTCCTGTTTTTTGGTCTCGGGAACGAATAGTGGCGTGCGCATCAGGCCCGTGATCGGGGCTTCGTCCTTGAGATCGCCGCCGGCGATGGATTGCAGGACGTCCTTGACGGACAGGATGCCGACGACATCGTCGTGATCTTCGTCAAATACCGGGAACCGCGTGTGGGGATTCTTGGCGTAGGTCTCCATGAATCCGGCGACGCTCGTGCCCACTTCGATCCATTCGATTTCGTTCCTGGGCGTCATGACGTCACGGACCTCGGACTCTCCAAATCGGAAGATGTTTTCCAGCATCTCCCCCTGGCTCTCCTCCACGGTGCCTTCCGCCTCTCCGACGTCGATCAACATCCGGAGTTCGCCCTCGGTGATGGTCGGCGTCATCAGCGCCTCTTTGCCGCCAAGCGCGTGTGTCAGCACGCGGGGGACGAGGGTGAAGATCCAGACGAGCGGTCCTGTGATCCGCATCAGCATGAGGACCGGTCGCGACACGACGTGGGACCAGCGTTCGGCGACGACGACGGCGACGGCTTTTGGCGTTAACTCTGCCGCCACCACCACGATTACGGTTGCGCCGAGTGTGGCGACGGCCACAACGCCGGCCGAGTTGCCCCACAACTTGATGACGAGCGCTGTGCCTACGGCCGTGATGATGATGTTAAAGGCGTTGCCGATGAGCAAAATAGTTCCGAAGAACTTGTTGTACTCATCGGTGATTTTGACGATCGCCTCGGATGACTGGTCGCCCTGTTCAGCGCGATGGCGGACCCGGAACCTGTTGACCGCGATGATTGCCGCTTCAGACGCGCTGATCAGAGCGCTACCGATAACGGCAGCGACGATGATCAATATCGACAGAGTCATCCCGCGTCTTCTCCTCGTCGGCCGGTTCACCGGGGGTGTTCGGCGGCGGCCGTGTTACGAAGAGTTTATCGCAGTACGAATAAAGGCCCCTTCACAGGAAGGGGCCTCTAAGAACGATTGTTGCCTGCGGAGGCCTGATCTAACTTTCGTCCTCGGACTCAGAAGAGCCCTCTGACGCAGCTACCGTCGCCGACTCCAGCGCGGGTTCCGGCGGATTGTTCTTGGCCTCAACCGCGGCCCGGATTGCGGAGTCGATCTCGTCCCTGACGGCAGTCTCCCGCTTCAGGAATGTGCGAGAAGCCTCGCGTCCCTGTCCCAGGCGTGTGTCGCCGTACGAGAAGAACGATCCGCTCTTCTTGAGGATGCCGTGCTCGACTCCGAGGTCGAGCAGGGCGCCTTCCTTGCTGATGCCTTCTTTGAACAGGAACTCCAGCTCAGCGACACGGAACGGCGCAGCGACCTTGTTCTTGACGATGCGTGCCCGGACGCGGTTTCCGATGATCTCGGTGCCGCTTTTGATCGCCTCCATGCGTCGCAGGTCGATTCGCACGGAGCTGTAAAACTTGAGGGCACGTCCACCCGGAGTCACCTCTGGATTGCCGAACACCACGCCGACCTTCTCACGAAGCTGGTTGATGAAGATCAGGGCGGTGCTGGTGCGTGCTACTGATCCGGTCAGCTTGCGGAGGGCCTGCGACATGAGACGGGCCTGCAGGCCGATGTGCGTGTCGCCCATCTCGCCTTCCTGCTCCGCCATCGGAACAAGCGCCGCAACCGAGTCCACGACTATCACGTCGAGCGCGCCGGAGCGCACAAGATAGTCGGTGATCTCAAGCGCCTGCTCGGCGGAGTCCGGCTGCGACACGAGCAGGGCATCGATATCAACACCGAGCCGCTTCGAGTATGCGGGGTCCATGGCGTGCTCGGCGTCGATGTACGCCGCCGTGCCACCAAGGCGCTGCGCTTCCGCGATCACGTGTGATGCCAGCGTCGTCTTGCCGGCCGACTCTGCGCCGAAGATCTCCACCACCCGGCCACGTGGCAATCCGCCTATTCCGAGCGCCATGTCCAGTGCGATAGACCCGGTAGGGATGGCGTCTACGTCCTGACCACCCTGGTCACTCAGCTTCATAATTGCGCCGCGACCGAACGCCTTATCGATCTGTGCCAGCGCCAGTTCAAGCGCCTTCTCGCGATCGGTGCGGTTCCCGTTGGCATTGACGGGCTTCTCGGCGCGGGCAGCCTTGGCGTTACGGAGTGGGGACATATCTCTTGCCTCTTCTTCTGGCAAACCTGTCAGCGGGGGATTACTTATTTGGCCCCCGGCCGGACGCCTGTTTAATGTGTCCGGTTCCGGCGGCGGAGATGACGCTAGCACGGATGTTCTAATGACGCAACATAGCAACGTCACACCGGTGGATTCACGATGCCAGAAGAGTGTATGTCTCCCCCGGGTACAGGGCCACAACCGAGAAAGGTCCCCGTCATCCCCTCTCCCGGTGGGAGAGGGTCAGGGTGAGGGAGGACAAAGGTTTTGGCCCGAACATGTTACGTCCGCTGGCACATCGGCAGGTGAAGATCCCTCGTCCTTCCGGGCCCGGAAGGATCGGGATGACAGAGGAGGTCGGGGTGATCCCTTAGTGTCGGATCGTTTTGAAGTCCTTTTGCAACCACTCCTACACCTGTTAACCCCTAATCCAGCAACTCCGCCGCCCAGCCAAGCCCCGCCTCGGTCACCCCAGCCGGCTTGTACTCACAGCCGATCCATCCGTCGTATCCCAGTCCGTCGATGAAGGAGAACAGGTAGGGATAATTGATCTCGCCGGTGCCGGGCTCGTTGCGTCCCGGGTTATCGGCAAGCTGGAAGTGCGGGATGCGGTCCTGGAGCCGCTCGATCGTGGGCGCCAGGTCGCCCTCCATGATCTGCATGTGATAGATGTCGTACTGGAGCCAGGCGTTCTCATGCCCGACAGCGTCCAGCACCGAAATGCCCTGTGCGCTGGTGGTCACAAAGTAGCCGGGAATGTCCCGGGTGTTGATTGGCTCAAGGAGTAGCTTCGCCCCGGCTTCTGCCACCAGCGGCGCCGCGAACGCCATGTTGTCGATTAGCGTCTGAGTCGCCTGCTCCGGGTCGGTCCCCTCCGGCGGTATGCCGGCCAGGCAGGTCAGCAGTCCGCAATCAAGCGCACGGGCGTACTCGACCGCTTTACTGACACCATCCCGGAACTCACCCACGCGGTCCGGAAGCGCGGCGAGTCCCCGATCTCCGCCATCCCAGTCGCCGGCAGGCAGATCAAACAACACCTGCTTCAACCCGTTCTTGCTCAGCCGCTCGTTGATCTGTTCAGCCGGGTAGTCGTACGGGAAAAGGTACTCGACGCCCTTGAATCCCGCCTTTGCGGCCGACTCAAAACGGTCGAGCATGTCGACCTCGTTGAACATCATCGACAGGTTGGCGGCGAGCTTGACCATGCGTACTCCGGAAGGGCGTGACCTGGTTGGCAAACGGTGGCGCAGCAAGGGTAAACCACCTTGCTTGCCACGGGCCAAAATCCGATGCATCTGGTGGGCGTGGTCTTAGCGAGATCCTCGTGAACGGACCTCCTACCGAGTCCCGTGACGGCCTGGTTGCGACTCGCCAGGATCCAACTCCATGACCTCGATTGGCAACGCATCCACGCCGATCATTCTGTGGATATCTGGTTCCCGGAAACGATATTCTGTGATATTGTAAAAGTACTTTGATAGACAAAGTACACGCTTGGTAAGAGAAATCGGTGATCGGAGCTTGCCGTGTCTCAGCGAATTAATTTGAAGGAAGCGGAACAGAGGGCCTTCGTTGCGAACTATCAGGATGGTTTATGGGACATCCTGGTTGGTTATATCGTTGCCGTCTTTGCCCTGGAGCCATTTCTGCGCGCGCCGCTAGGGGATACGTGGAGCGCGGCGATCTTCTTCCCGTTTGGAATCCTGCTCTGGTTGATCCTGCTGGTCGTGCGGAAATACGTTGTTGTGCCCCGAATCGGAATCGTGACGTTCAGTTCCGCCCGCAGAAGAAGAGTCGGCTGGACATTCTTCGCGATATTTGCCGTCAACTTCGGGGCGAGATTCGTGGGATTCGACCTCCTGGAACTGGCGGAGAGCCCGAGTTGGTCGACGGCATTCAAATTCGGACTCCTGACGCTGGTAATGTTCGGCATACCTGCGTACTTCCTGAAATTCCGTCGGCTTTATGTCTACGGAATCCTGGCCGCTGGATCGCCTTTGATAAGTGAATTGCTGTACAGGCAATGGGGTGCGATTCACCACGGCTACCCGATCGTGTTCGGGGTGACGGCAACGGTAATGATCATTACCGGCGTCGTCCTCTTCGTGCGTCTCTTGCGGGATCGGCCGGTTTTGACCGGCGGGTTGATAGCCGGGGATGCCTGAGATGCCGGAGCCACAATCTGACCCGGAGCTGCATCCCCTGGCGGACATCGATCAGGTGGTTCACGCACCCGCCCGGCTCATGGTGCTCACTTACCTGTACGTAGTCGAAAACGCGGACTACGTGTACCTCGCCCGCTTGACCGGACTCACCTGGGGGAATCTGTCTACTCATTTGTCCACGCTGGAAAAGAACGGCTACGTCGACATCCAGAAAGGGTTCAAGGGCAAGAAACCTCACACGGTTGTTCACCTGACTGAGCAGGGGAGGGAGGCTTTCCGGGATTACAAAGAAAGCATGCAACGGATGCTGGATGACCTCCCCGAGTGAAACGGCCGGACGGATTCGAGTGCGAAGGTATGTCAATGGTCCCGGTGAGCAATCCCTCATGACCCTAATGCGATAGCTGTATCAAGCCGGTCCGCCGCCTTCCCTGTATCATCCGGCGTCTGATGCCAAGCGAGCGCGTACAGAGGCGGATTGACGGGTTACTTGATCAGGCCGAAGAGGCGGTCGAGGCCATGGACTGGGCGCGCGCCCTAGAAGCCGCTCGTGCCGTGCTGCTGGTCGATCCCGGCAACGAAGACTCCGAAGCCTTCCTCACGATGGCGGAAGGGAGTCTGTCCGGCGCCCCGGGTTCCCCTTTCCCAGCGGGAGAGGGCGGGGGTGAGGGAGAACGCCTTCCCGCGAATCTCGGTCCTTCGAGAGCCTCGGGACACGGCGGTGCCTCAGGGCCTGAACTTTCAGTTGTGCTCCCTCTCCCGGTGGGAGAGGGTCGGGGTGAGGGAGGTCCAAGCACTTCAACTTCAACCCCAACCTCATTCGCCAACGGCCGCTATAACGTCTCAAAGTTCCTGGGCGAAGGCGGCAAAAAGCGCGTCTACCTCGCCCACGACACCCTTCTCGACAGGGAAGTCGCATTCGCCCTTATCAAGACCGATGGGCTGGATCAAACCTCTCGCGCCCGCATTACACGTGAAGCCCAGGCGATGGGCCGTCTTGGCACACACCCGAACATCGTCACGGTGTTCGACCTTGGAGTTGAGGGCGCCGATCCCTACATGGTCACGGAGCTGATGGGCGGCGGAGATGTTGAGGGGTTGCTTGAAATGACCACCCCCGGACCCTCTCCTGATTCAGGAGGGGGACAAGAGGAGCCCTTTCCCTGGGAGGGAGAGGGTCTGGGTGTGGGTCGAAACGGCCTATCCCTGGAACGCATCATCGAGATCGGCAAGGCCGTCTGCGATGGGCTTGAATTCGCTCACAGTAAACAAATCGTTCATCGGGACCTGAAGCCAGCCAACGTGTGGCTGACGGGAGATGGCGTCGCCAAGATAGGCGACTTCGGCCTGGCGATGATGACCGATCGCTCCCGGCTAACCCGTGAAGGCTCGATGGCCGGCACGCCCTACTACATGCCGCCGGAGCAGGCCGTCGGCGGAGACATCACGCCGAGGGCCGATCTATATTCGCTCGGAGCGATGCTCTACGAGATGGTGACCGGCCGGCCGCCATTCCTCGGCGACGACGACGTCGCAATCATCGGCCAGCACATCAACACGGCCCCGGTCGCTCCAACATGGCATAACGGCAGGTGTCCACGCCCCCTGGAGGCGCTCATCATGCGCCTGCTTGCCAAAGACCCATCAGAGAGGCCGGAAAGCGCACGGGACGCGTTCAACGCGCTGGACGCCATCGATCTGACCGCCCGTGGCGAGACGGTTGAACGAGAGGGGACCTCTCTCGAATCCCTTGCCGGTGGTGTCTTTGTTGGTCGGCAGGCCGAGATGGGCCAGCTCAAATCCGCGCTGGAAGACGTCCTTGGCGGGAGCGGCCGGCTGGTCACGCTGGTCGGTGAGCCGGGTATCGGCAAGACCCGCACATCTGAAGAGCTCGCCACCTACGCCGCGCTCAGGGGCGCCGATGTGTTGTGGGGTCGCTGCTACGAGACCGGCGGCCAGCCACCGTACTGGCCCTGGGCGCAGGCGATCCGCTCATATGTCCGGGAGGCCGAACCTGAAGAGTTGCGCCGCCAGATGGGTTCGAGCGCGCCGGTGATCGCAGAGATCGTGCCGGACGTGAAGGATCGGCTTTCGGACCTGCAATCACCTTCACAGATGGACGACTCCGACAGCGCCCGTTTCAGGTTGTTCGACGCGATAACCAGCTTCCTGAAATCCGCCAGCCGGGCAAAGCCGCTGGTCCTCGTACTGGACGACCTCCACTGGTCGGACCGTCCCTCGCTCACCTTCCTGGAGTTCGTCGCCCGGGAGATCGGGCAGTCACGGCTGCTCATCGTCGCCACATACCGGGACATGGAGCTGAACCGCCGGCATCCGCTATCCGTCACGCTGGGGGACCTGTCGCGTGAGCGACTCTTTGAGCGCGTTCTGTTGAGGGGCCTGGCAGAGCCCGACATCGCCCGCTTCATAGAGATCGCTTCCGGAATCAACCCTCCGACCGAGCTGGCCGCAACGATCCGACGCCACACTGAAGGCAACCCGCTGTTCGTAACGGAGGTTGTCCGCGACCTCGTGCAGTCGGGAGAGCTTGCCGAGAGCGTCAACTCCGGCACGACCACCTGGTCCGTGCGCATCCCGGAAGGCGTGCGAGAGGTAATCGGCCGCCGCCTGGACCGGTTGAGTGAGCGTGCTAACGAAGTGCTAACCACCGCGGCGGTTGTAGGCCGAGACTTCCGGCTAGACACCCTGAAAACGCTTCTTGGGCCGTCAACCGCACCCCCTCTCCCAGCGGGAGAGGGTCGGGGTGAGGGAGAAGACTCGCCCGCCTCAAACGTTCAGAACGGTGAGTCTTCTCACTCACCCCCGCCCGGATTCAACCGGACGTCGACCTCTCCCGCTGGGAGAGGTGAATCTGACGCCATCTCCGAAAACCAGCTTCTTGACGTCCTGGACGAGGCGCTCGATGCAAGGATCATCGAAGAACTGTTGGACGGCATAGGCCATTACCAGTTCACGCACGCGCTCATGCAGGAAACGCTGACCAGCGAACTGTCATTAACCCGACGCGTCCGGTTCCACGCCCGAATCGCAGAAGCACTGGAGTCGCTATACGGCGATCAGGCTGAAAATCACGCTTCGGAACTGGCCTACCACTTCGCTGAGGCGGAGGCCGTACTTGGCCCCGAGAAACTACTCAACTACTCCGTGATAGCGGGCGAAGAGGCGATGGCCGCAGGTGGCCCGGAGACAGCCCAGGCCCATTTCGAAAAAGCGGAATCTGCGCTCCCTGGAACAGATTCACCGCTGTCAGGCCGGGTCTGGTTTGGACTGGGAATAACGGGCGCGGCAAATTACGGACCTGAGAGAGCACAGAGTTCACTGGACAACATTATTCGGGCCTTCGACTGGTTCCTGGATCATGATGATCCGGGGATGGCCGTGAAAGTCGCAACCTATCCTGTTTCCATCATCGGCGCGTCGAGCGGCACCGCTCTTCTATACCGGCGTGCACTGGCGCTGGTACCGCCGGATTCAGCCGACGCCGGCTGGCTCAACACGCGGCTGAGCATTTCCCTGTACACCGAAGAGGACGACTTCGGTGGTATCCGAAAGGCCGCCGAGCGGGCATTGGGGACCGCACGGCAGCTCGGAGATCTTCAGATGGAGGCACGTGCCCATTACGGCATCGGCTTCGCCGACATTATCGACGGTGATTTCGTGGCGGCCCTCAGGGACGGTGAATCCGTCGTGGAACTCGCTCAGGAAATCGATGATCCCCAGTCGGCAATCAGGGGCGTGGTCGTGGCATGGCCCAGTGCGATAGCCGTCGGAGACTTGAGCCGGGCACGACAGCTTGCTGAGATCATCGGGGAATCTGCGTTACGGGTTCGAGATTCTCTCTGGATGAGGGTAGCCGCAAGCAATAAACATGATTGTTCCTGGCTAGCAGGGGAGGCGCCGGACGATCAGATCGCGGGGACAGATGAATCGGGATTGAATCCCATCGGGTGGACAAAAGCAGAGACCGGGGATCCTGTTGCGATACGGGAGTTTTCAATATACGTAGAAAATGGTGTCGCGAGTATTCGTCCACGAGGGCTTCTCAGCAACGTATCCAGACTCGCAGGGATGGCCTACACACTGCGTGCTGACGAACACTGGGAACGAATCAGGATGACAGTGGAGGCGAGGGGAGCCCACGTTGACCGGGAAGGCAGGCCCGGCTCGATAGTCGCCCTGCTACCTCTCGCGATCGCGGCAATACGCACGCGAGATGCCGAATCGGCGGCTGAACTCTTCGAATCGCACAGGTCGATGTCGGGCATGATGGAACCGTGGGCAATGATCTCGTACGACCGCGTGCTCGGGTTGTTGGCGGCGACTTTTGGAGATGCCGAATTGGCCGATCACCACTTCAATGCCGCACTGGCATTCGCCGAAAAGGCCGGATATGTACGGGAGACCGTCTGGACGCAGATGGAGTACGCCGAGGCGCTGCTGGAGCGCGGCACCGATGATGACCGTGAGAAGGCCACTCAACTCCAGGACGCGGCGCTGGTCATCACGCAAGAAATCGGCATGGGACTGCTCACCGAACGCATCCTGGCGAGACGAGACATCCTGAGAGCATAGTCCCGTTTCTCGAAGTCGTGAGATTGCAGAGGCTCACCTCTCCCGGGGTTTGATGTTCCTCCTGTAACGCCTGGCCCATGCTCGCCGACGTGATCGCTCCTCCGCGTAAGCCGCTTTATCGGTCTTGCTTCGCTCGTGCCGCATCTCGCGGCCTAGCTTGAGGAACGAATCGAACCGTTCGACGTTCAACTCACCGCCGGAGATCGCTGACTGAACAGCACACCCCGGCTCGCCCTCGTGACGGCAATCCCTGAATCCACACTCCTCTGCAAGGTCGCCGATATCCGAGAACGCCCGGGATAATCCTTCTTCGGCGTCCTGCAGTGTGAAAGTCCGCATGCCGGGCGTGTCTATGAGCACACCCCCGCCGGGGATCGGGATCAGGTGTCGTGCGGTGGTCGTGTGTTTGCCCTTGCCGTCGTATTCCCGCACCTCGCTGGTGGCGAGCACGTCACCGCCCAGCAGTTGGTTTGAGACAGTGGACTTACCTACCCCCGAAGCGCCGATGAACACCACCGTGCGGTTTCCGGCCAGGTACTGGAGCAGTTCATCCATGCCGTCGCCGGTAAGGCCGCTGGTCAGGTGGACCCGCAATCCCGGCGTCGTCTTGTCGATCTGGTCAAGCACCTCTGAGGGATCGGCCACGAGGTCGGACTTGGTGAGAAGTGCCACCGGTGTCGCGCCGCTCTGCTCTATCTGGGCGACCTCCCGTGCAAGGCGTGCCGTATTGGTTTTCACCGCCGTATGGGTGGCGAAAATGTAATCGACGTTGGCCGCGATAACCTGCACTTCACTGACAGCGGATCTGCTGTCGGAGCCGCCTCGTGTGCGCGCCAGAGTTGACCGGCGCGGCAGCACAACTTCAATCGAATCCGTATCGTGCCGGGGCCGCGAAAGAACGCCAACCCAGTCGCCAACAGCGGGTAACTGCGCGCCTTCGGACGTGAACAACATGTCTGTCGATGGCTCGGCCCGGACCGATCCGTCATTGGTCAGGACCAGGGACGATCCGCGATCGACCCGGGCAACACGGCCCGGTTTAAGTCCGGCCGCGTGGTGATCCGAGAAATCGGCCGAAACGCGTTCGTCCCAGCCGATGGAAACAAGAAAGGGGAATGCCGGTTTCCCGCGAGTTTGAGAATACAACGTTGGGTCTCCGCATGAGGATGAGAGACCCGCAGCTGGCCGGGACGCTGATCTAAATCAGTGCGTCAGGCATCGGCAGGCAATCATCCATAGAAATGAGTCGCGTGTAAGTGCGGAAAATCAGGACTTGCATCACGTCTCCTCTCGATACGGGTTTGATTGCCGCAAGAAACCGGCTGGCACAGAAGTCTGCTGGGTCGGTCACAATACGTCAAGCTGGCGATCTGGTCAGCGGACAACGATCTCCACGGGCGGCACATGCCAGACACCAGGGAAGAACAGGCCAACAAACAGCTATTTCACCGTTTCCTGCGGGATGTCGTGAACCCGGGCGCGCCCGAGCGCATGGAAGAGTTTGTCGCGCCTGATTACGTCGACCACACTTCCGACGCTCGCGGCCCGGACGGTTATCGAGAGAACCACCTCAAAATCCTCGCCACCTTTCCGGACTTCCATGTCGAAGTGGAACGAATCATCGCCGAGGGAGACACCCTGGCTTTCCACCTCACCTACAGCGGCACGCATAAAGGCAAATTCAGGGAGATCCCCCCGACCGGCAAGAAGGTCTCATGGACCTCCATGCAGTTCCGTCGCGTCAGGGAAGGGAAGTTCGTCGAGAGCTGGGGAGTGTCCGATACCGACGGTCTGCTTGAGGCGTTGGGTGAGGATCCAGCCGACTAGAAGTTTTGACCGGTGTGGTGGGATACGGTGAGCAGGTCGCATATCCACCAGCCGTCAGATACGAAGAGGCCAAAACCAACCCATGTACATCCCCCCTTACTTCAAAATGGACGACCCCGAGGCTATCGGACGGGTGGTTCGTGAGCACGGCTTTGCCACGCTCATCACGCCTTCACCAGATGGAGTGAAGGCCACGCACCTGCCGTTGTTGTTCAGCGCTTCCCCGGGACACGGGGTGATTGCAGGCCACATGGCCCGTGCCAATGACCACTGGCGGGCGTTGGATGGGGCCGCCGAATCGCTGGCGATCTTCCAGGGCCCGGACGCCTACATCTCGCCCGGGTGGTACGAGACCTCGCCCGCCGTGCCGACCTGGAACTTCGCCGTCGTCCACATGCGCGGTCCTGTCGAGGTGATCGACGACCGGGAATGGCTCTCGGATCACGTCGATGAAATGGTGAAGTTCCATGAGTCGCGGGCGCTGGATCACGCCCCAGAACCGAGCGACCGAGAGCTCAAAGCGTCCCTCCTCCCGGGAATCGTCGGTTTCCGCATGACGGTCCGGACTGTCGAAGCCAAGTTCAAGTTCAACCAGAACCGCAGCGAAGACGACCGGAGAAGCGTGGCCAGGGCGTTAGAGACAAGGGGCGTCCGGGACGGTAAAGAGGTCGCACGGCTGATGAGAAGTTACGGCAGTGATTGACCATGCCTGAGCCGGACTGGAGAGCCGATCCCCCGGCTCCGGAACGCCTCGCCGCGCTGGCCGTCGAGGTGGTTCCGGGTGGTGTGATCGAGTTCGAACGCCAGCTCGGCGGCGGTCTCGATGCCACCATGGACGTCCTCGTGGCGACCGACCGTGCCGGCGCTGTCCGCAAGATGGTCCTGAGACGCTACCGGCGTTTCGGGGATCACCGCGACCTGCCGCAACCGCGAAAGGAGTCGGCCACGCTGGGGCTTCTTGTCCGGAACGGTCTGCCGGTCCCGGAGCCGCTATGGGTCGACGAGAACGACATCTTCGATGAGACGGCCTTATTGATGTCGTACGTGGATGGGATTTCGCTGATGAGGCCGGATGATCCCCTCGACTGGTCCCGCCAGCAAGCGAGATTCCTGGTCGATCTCCACGCTATCCCGGTCGACGCCGAGGTCCGGTCAATACTCGAGGACAACCGCGACCGGATGGAACAACGGATGTCGGATGCGGAACCGCCGAAGGAATACCGAACCCGCGGTAGTGGTGTCGAAATCTGGAACGCCGTCGTTGAGGCGTTCGCCGATACCACCCGGGGAGATACCACGATCCTCCATACCGACTTCTGGGCCGGCAACACCCTCTGGAACGGGCAGGATCTGGCGGCCGTCGTCGACTGGGATTGGGCCGCCCTGGGCGATCCCCTCATGGATGTTTCTTACGCGGCTATGGACCTGAGATTTCAGGGCTGGGACGCTGGAGCTGATGAATTCGTACGCGTTTACGGACTCGAATCGGGACGCGACATGGCAGGACTGAGTCGCTGGGACATTCACTACCTGGCTCGTGCGTTTCCTTATGTGGAGCAGTGGTCGGTAGGGCTCCAGGAGCTCGGACGCGAGGATCTGACGCCCGAGACCGTGAGAACCAGGCATACGCAACTCGTGCATCGGTTTCTCGGATAAGAGCTGGCCAAAACCTGAACTTTTCTCTGCCACGTATCACCGAGAACGTGACACGTGGGATCGCGAGCGAACCCCGGGTCCTGGTCTTAGTTACTTGAAGGTGTGAGCAATGCAGATGATTCGTCGTGCCACTTCAACTCGCAAGCGGAAGACCATCAGCGCGGTCGCACTGGCCGTTGCGGTGGCAGTAGCCATCCCTGCAACCGCGCTCGCCTGGTGGCTGTTTTCGCCGCTGTTCAGCAATGTGACGGTGGACGAAGAGTTCCCGCTCACCGTCGGGGCAGTAATCCCGGACACCGTAACGCGCTCCGAGGCGGAAAAGATGATGGAGACCGCCGCCAAAATGACCATGAACGCCGACGACGAGATGACGCCGTCGATGGCGGCCGCGGATGCCGTAGAGATTTCTACAGGACAGTTTGAGGATGAGGACTTCCTCCATAAGGGGAGCGGCGACGCCACGATCTACCGGTTGGCCAACGGCTCGCACGTGCTGCGTCTCGAAAACCTGGACGTGACCAACGGGCCTGACCTCCACGTGCTGCTGCTCAAAGATCTGCAAGGCCGGGACAAGTCACAGGGCTACCTGGACCTCGGTGGGCTCAAAGGGAACCGTGGCAATCAGAACTACGGCATCCCCGACGGTGAAGACGTGACCGAATACAGATCGGCCATGATCTACTGCCAGCCTTTCCACGTGATCTTCAGCATCGCGATCCTGAACGCCATCGATGATGCGGGCGCATAGATTCCCGGGTGGGCGGTTGCGCGTACTACGGATGCTCATGCCGGGGATTCGGATTAACGTGTCGGCATGAGAGACAACCCACGCCGACTCGGGCGCCTGCTGGCTGCGATAGCGCTGCTGACGCTTGCATGTTCGTCTTCGTCCCCGATCGCAGTTCCGCAAGTGCCGCAGGAACCGGACGTATACGAGGAAGTCTGGTCGCAGACCTCGCCCATCGGCACGAGCTGGGAGTACAAGGTCAACTGCTCGGGCGACCCTCCGACCCTGGAGTCCTGCTACCTGAGCGACCTCGACGCGGTGCGGGTGGTCACGCCCGAGGGCGCGCTTCACCAGCTGGAGAAGGACTTCAACGTCAACGACTACTCGGGCGAGGTGACACGCCGCTGGGTGCTCTACGGCCCGCAAGACGGGCTGCCGCCTGTTTCAGGGCAGTACACGTTTGAATACCTGAAGGCAGGTGAAATTGTCCGATCCCACAACATCAATTACACCCAGAGCAAGATCGGCTACCCGACCGGGGTCGAGTGGCAACGCATCGGGAACGACATCGCGGTGCAGTGGGATGCGCCAGCGGGTGTGGAAAAGGGCATGTGGTACAAGGTGATCATCGGGAACGAGGGCGACACGCCGGAAGCGTTCGTGTCGCAGGTGTTCGAATGGGACGCAGAGTCCGCCACGTTGCCTGACGTGCCCTTGCTGGATGGCGGTAGCTATTACCTGAGCGTGGCCGTGTTCTACCGCGGTGGCTATGCCTATCCCGAGGATGAGCTATTCGACTGGTAGGGGGGCCAGTGGCCCGATTGTCTGGAAGGCCCGGTCCCGATCCGGCCCTTCCCTTCGGCGCGTATGGGTTATCCTGCCGACCCGCGTTCGGTCGCACACCTGAACGCCAACTTCTGATATCGGGGAGGCATCCAGATGAAAGCAGCCGTCTACCAGGGTAAACAGCGCTTCGAGATCAAAGAGATCCCGACGCCGTCGCCGGGTCCTGAGCAGGTGCTGGTCAAGGTCCACTTCTGCGCCATCTGCGGCACCGATGTCCACGCCTTCCTCTACGACGTCGCCCCGCCCGGGACCGTGCTCGGCCACGAGTTTGCCGGGACGGTCGTCGAGGTCGGTTCTGCGGTCACGGCCTGGAGCGTCGGTGATCGCGTGATCGGCGGCGGCGGCGATCCACCTCCGGGGGAAGAATCGCTCACGCGCACTCACCCGCGTTACAACTACCGGACCATGGGATTCCCCGAGGGCAGCATCCGGGGTTACGCCGAGTTCGTCCTGATGGAGGAGTGGCAGCCCATCCTGATTCCAGAGGGCATCAGCGATGAAGAGGCCGCCATGTGCGAGCCGACCGCGGTGGCGGTCCACGCGGTGCGCAACTCCGATCTCAAGCTCGGTGACAGCGTGGGCATCCTCGGCGCGGGACCGATCGGACTCCTCACCCTCCAGTCAGCGAAAGCCGCCGGCGCGAGCGCAGTCTACGTCTCTGAGCCTGCGCCGGAACGGGCACGCGTCGCATTGGAGCTTGGCGCCGATGCCGTGATTAATCCGCTTGAACAGGACCTGCAGACCGAGATCGACGCTCTGACGGACGGGCGCGGCCCGGACATCGTGTTCGACTGCGCCGGGTTCCCTTCAACGCTCGACCTGGCTTTCAACGTCGTTCGCCACACCGGGCAGGTGGTGCTCGTTGCTGTGCCGTGGGAAGAACTGCCGCTGAAACCGGTCGACTGGATGGCGCGCGAGATCAGCTTCAAGGCGAGCTGGGGCTCGGATCCGGGCGACTGGCATCGTGCCATGGGCCTGATGGCCTCCGGAAAGCTGACCGTGAAGCCACTGATCGGGGACGTGGAATCTATCCCGCTGGAGGGTATGCAGGAAGCCTTCGAGGGACTGACGAGCCCCACAAATCAACTGCAGGTGGTCGTGCGGCCTTAGGGCTGTGGGACGTCCCCCTCCTCGTGGGAGAGGATTGGGGTGAGGGAGCAGGCCTGGATCACAATCCGAGCCTGGATCCAGGCGCTCTACTCCCTCAACACCTACTTCACCGCCAGATACGGCCCTTCGAGAGCCTCAGGGCACTTCTGGTTAGCGCGAGAGCCGCAGATAAGGGAGGGACATATGGCCGTCAAAGTCCTGGCGTGGCGCTACGACCATATCGGCGACTGCAACCGCTACGGAAACTGCGTCGACCACCCGTACTACGAGCGCCCGACCCTGGATGAACTCGCCCGGTTTCCGGACCGATTACCGGACGCAGCCTCGGCCCTGCAGTCAGTCCCGTCCGATGTGGTCACCCTGAACGGCGAGCCCGAGGGGGAGGCTTCGTCCGGTTACGAAACGCTCAGAACTCGTGCGGACTATCTGCGGGCGGCACTGGGCGAAGCGATCCACAGAATCCAGCGGGGCCACCCGGAGGACGTAGAAGAAATCCTGGAATCAGCCGGAAGCGCCTACGACCGGGGTTTCGAGTAAGGCGTCGAAAGGCCCCCCGCTGTATATGTAGCTGCGCGCATCTGCCGTCCTGCCCGGCTACGAGACGGTTTTGGAGTCCCCCTCTCCCAGCGGGAGAGGATCGAGGTGAGGGAGAAGCTCGATCATTCGTTGGCGATGTCTGGCGCCTCTTGAGACAAATCCGGGTCTGGAGCATATGCGGCGCGCGATGTGATCTCCGAGACGCTGCGGGTTTGTTCCACAGACTTCTCCCTCATCCAGCCTTCTCCCGCTGGGAGAAGGGGTGTCGTCGCCAGAGACACGTTGGTCGGACTACAGGACCGCCTGGGAATCGCCCCCCTCCTGGTGGGAGGACCAAGGTTCCGTTCAAAACGTGTCTGGTTTGCCGGATGGCCGGTCCGTGAAAGTCCCTCGTCCTTCCGGGCCTGGAAGGATCGGGATGACGAGGAAACCGTCGCCGCACATCCCTTCTACATCAGGAGAGGGCATTTGGCCCCTCAGTGCGGCCGGTACCTCGAAGCGATCGGCATCCGGCGGTCACGCCCGAAGGCCAGTTGCGTGATCTTCACGCCGGGAGGTGATTGGCGTCGTTTGTACTCGTTTCGGTCCACGAGGCGCAGCACGGCCCGAACAGTCTCCTCGTCTCCGCCGCCCAGGCCGGCTTCCTCCCTGATGATCTCGGCAGCGTCCCATCGGTCCTCGATGTAACGCTCGAGAATCCGGTCCAGGATTTCGTAAGGCGGGAGCGAATCGCTATCTAACTGATCCGGGCGCAGCTCTGCGCTTGGCGGCTTGTCGATCACGGACCGCGGAACCGGCGCTCCCGGCCCGACCTCGTTCCGGTACTCACAGAGCCGGAACACCAGCGTCTTCGGCACGTCCTTGATGACGGCGTACCCGCCCGCCATGTCGCCGTACAGGGTGGCGTAACCGGTTGCGAACTCGGACTTGTTGCCGGTCGTCAGCACGAGATACCCGAACTTGTTGGAGATGGTCATGATCACGTTGCCGCGGACACGTGACTGCACATTCTCCTCGGCTAACCCTATCGCCGTGTCCCGGAACTCTTCTTCAAGGATCTCCTCAAACGCCGCGTGGGCGGGTTCGATAGGCAGGTTCCAGAGCTCGATTCCGAGCTTTTCAGCAAGATTCTCGGCGTCGGAGACCGATCCGTCCGACGAGTAACGGGAGGGCAGGGCGACGCAGAGCACGTTCCCGGCGCCCAGCGCGTCTACGGCGATCACGGCCGTCAGCGTGGAATCGATACCGCCGGAGAGCGCGATGACGGCTTTCGTAAATCCCGTCTTGCGGGCGTAATCACGGGTGCCAAGCACGAGGGCGCGATACACCTCGGCCTCTTCCGAAAGAGGTTCTTGCGGTGCCGGTGTCGTGGGGGAGGATGGTGGATTGGCGCCCGGGGTTTGCACCGATACGTCGGTCGACCGGCCGATCTCGGCAAGTTCATTGCCAGATGGTGCGGCCCAGTCTGAACCGGAACGCACCCCGTCCACCCGGTTCAGATCGAGATCAACGACCAGAAGATCTTCGGCGAACCGCTTGCCCTCGGAGATAAGAGCCCCGTCGGGGCCGTACACAAGGCTCGTGCCGTCGAACACCAGTTCGTCCTGGCCGCCGACCTGGTTTACGTAACAGGCGAACACCTGGTTGCGCCGCGCCATGTCGCCGATCAGCTCTCGACGCACGCCGTCCTTGCCGCGCTCGAAGGGTGAGGCGTTGATGTTGATATTGATCTCCGCGCCGGCCGCGCGCTCGACTTCTGCCGGCCCGATCGGTTCCCAGACGTCCTCGCAGATGCTCATCCCGATACGGATGCCACCGAAATCGATGACCGGGCAGTCGAACCCGCGCCCGAAGTAGCGCTCCTCGTCGAAGACACCGTAGTTGGGCAGGTGGATCTTCCGGTACACCGCGGTGATGCTGCCCTCGTGCAGGAAGGCGGCGGCGTTGTACACGGGTTCGTCGCGCTCCGGAGAGCCGTCAACGAATCCCACGATGGCCGATATCCCCCGACTTTCCGCGGCGACGCGTTCCAGCGCCCGCCGGTTATCCGCGACAAAGCGCCGATGCAGCACGAGGTCTTCCGGCGGGTACCCGGTGATGGCCAGTTCCGGGAACGCGACAAGCTCTGCGCCCGCGGCACGTGCGGCCTTGATGCCCTCAAGAATGAGCTCGGCATTGCCGTCGATATCGCCGACCGATGTGTTCACCTGAGCCAGCGCTATACGGAGAGTCCGCACGTATCAGACCTCCTTTTACGACCCCGGCAACACTGTCTCCGGGTAATAGCATCCCGGGGTGAGCCAATCCGGGATGAACTCATCGCATAAAATCCCGGACGGGGTCCTAGACGCCGCCCCGGACGTACCCGGTCACACGTGGAAGCTGCGTCGCCCCCATGAGCCACGCGTCCACGCCGCGCGCCGTCCGCCGTCCGCCCGCGATGGCGTGCACCACGAGCGACTGGCCGCGCTGCATGTCGCCGCCCGCAAACACGCCGTCCACCGAGGTCATGAAGTTACTGTCGGTAGCGACATTGCCGCGCTCATCGAGATCGACGCCGAGATCTGCCAGCAGGCCGCCCTGCTCGCCGTGGAGGAAGCCCATCGCCAGTAGAACCAGCTCCGTCTCGACCGTGAATTCAGAGTCCGGAACCTCGACCATCCTGGGCCGGCCGCCGTTGGGATCCGGTTCCCAGTTCACGCGGACGGCGGTCAGGCTCTTGAGCGCCCCGTCCTCTCCGTTCAGCCGCTTGGTGAGGATGTCGTAGTCCCGGACACCGCCCTCTTCGTGCGCCGAGGAAGTACGGAAAGTCATCGGCCACTGCGGCCACGGGTTCGCGTCTTCATCGCGTTCAGACGGGGGCATCGGGAGCAACTCGTACTGATAAGTTTCGACTGCGCCCTGTCGGTGCGAGGTACCGAGACAGTCAGCCCCGGTGTCGCCGCCGCCCAGGATCACGACCGTCTTGCCCTCGGCTGTGATGGTGTCGTCCGGGCCGAACTCCTGACCCTCGTTCCGACGGTTGCTCTGTTTCAGGTAGTCCATGGCGAAATGGACGCCGTTCAGCTCGCGTCCGGGTACCGGCAGATCCCGGGGGACCGTCGCCCCGCCGCAGAGGACTATGGCGTGGAAATCAGCCTTGAGCTGACCCGTCGGATAATCGCGTCCGACCCAGGTGGAGGTACGGAACTCGATGCCCTCGGCCTCAAGCTGTTTCACGCGGCGCTGGACGACCGTCTTCTCAAGTTTGAAATGGGGGATGCCCAGCGACAGCAGGCCACCGACAACCTCGTCCCGCTCAAAAACCGTGACGCTGTGACCGGCGCGATTCAGTTGCTGTGCTGCGGCCAGCCCCGCAGGGCCGGAACCGACGACGGCGACCTTTCTGCCGGTTCGCTTCTGAGGGGGACGGGGCGCGATCCATCCCTCTGACCAGCCTTTCTCGACGATCGACTTCTCGATTAACTCGATCGTCACCGGATCCTGGTTGATGTTCAGCGTGCACGCAGCCTCGCACGGCGCGGGACAAACCCTCCCCGTGAACTCCGGGAAGTTGTTGGTGGCCTGTAGTTCCGCGAGAGCGGCCTTCCAGTCGCCGGAATAGACGAGATCGTTGAAATCCGGGATAAGGTTGCCGAGTGGGCATCCGCTCGACGAGTTGCAGAACGGAACACCGCAGTCCATGCAGCGCCCGGCCTGGGTTCGCGCCTGGCTCTCGGACCAGTTTGCGTAAACCTCTTTCCAGTCGTTGAGTCTCTCGGCGACGGACCGCCCCTCTGGCAGCTCGCGATCCCATTCCATGAAGCCAGTGGCTTTACCCATATTTGTTGTTAGTCTCCGGCCGCCGCGGCCTCTTCGGCGCGTTCAAGAAGTACCAGTTTGAACGCTTCCGGCATTACTTTTCTGAAAGCGCCGCGTGACGTGTCCCAATCGCCAAGGATGCGCTCGGCGACGGGACTTCCCGTGTGACGTTGATGGTTCTGTAGAAGTTCTAGCAACTCTGCCTCGTCTTCGGATCCGGCGATGACCTCTTCCAGGCTTGCCATCTCCGGGTTGAAGCGAGTATTGAACGTATCGTGCGGGTCGTAAATGAAGGCCACGCCTCCACTCATGCCGGCCGCAAAGTTACGCCCGGTCTGGCCGATCACGACGATCGTTCCGCCCGTCATGTACTCGCACCCGTGGTCGCCTATTCCCTCGACAACGGCGCGAGCGGCGCTGTTCCGCACGGCGAAACGCTCCCCTGCGATCCCGCGGATGTAGGCCTCGCCGCCCGTCGATCCGTAGAGCGCGACGTTTCCAACGATGATGTTTTCTTCCGGAACGAAGGACGAGCCTTCCGGCGGCACGACGACGATGCGCCCCCCGCCGAGTCCCTTCGCAAAGTAGTCGTTCGCATCACCCTCCAGCCGGAAGGAAACGCCGGCAGCGAGGAATGCGCCAAAGCTCTGACCGGCCGATCCTTTGAAGGTGTAGCGGAGGGTATCGTCGGGCAAACCCCGCACGCCGTACTTCCTGGCGATCTGGCCGCTGAGCATGGTCCCGACAACCCTGTTCGAGTTGCGGATCGGGAACTCCGCCTCCACCGGCGTTTCATTTGCCAGGGCGGGCGCAGCGCGCTCGATCAAGATGTGATCCAGCGCCTTATCCAGCCCGTGATGCTGATCCTCACGGTGGTAGATCGCCACGCCCTCTGCGGGCTCCGGCTTGTACAGGAGGTTATCGAGATTCAGCCCGCGAGCCTTCCAGTGATCGACGGCGCGCCTGGACTCAAGCTTGTCCACCCGGCCCACCATCTCGTTGACGGTCCGGAAGCCGAGCTTCGCCATGTATTCACGCAGGCTCTCGGCGAGCATCATGAAGTAGTTGACGACGGCCTCGGGAGTGCCGGCGAACTTCTTCCGAAGCTCTGGATCCTGGGTGGCGACGCCGACCGAGCAGGTGTTCAGGTGGCATTTGCGGAGCATGATGCAGCCCATCACCACCAGCGCAGCAGTCGCGACGCCCCACTCTTCAGCTCCGAGCAACGTGGCGATGGCCACGTCTCTGCCCGTTTTGATCTGGCCGTCTGTCTGCACGACGATGCGGCCACGCAGGCCGTTTTGAACGAGGACCTGCTGCGTCTCCGCGACGCCGAGTTCCCAGGGCAGGCCGGCGTGCTTGATCGACGACAGTGGCGATGAGCCGGTGCCGCCGGAGTCGCCGGAAATCAGGACCACGTCTCCGTGACCCTTGGAGACACCGGCGGCGATGATGCCGACGCCGACCTCGGAGACCAGTTTCACGTGGATCCGCGCATCGGGGTTAACGTTCTTGAGATCGTGAATGAGTTGCGCCAGGTCTTCGATGGAGTAGATGTCGTGGTGCGGCGGGGGCGAGATCAGCCCGACGCCGGGCGTAGTGCCGCGGATACCGGACATGTACTCGGTGATCTTGGAGCCGGGGATCTGGCCGCCCTCTCCCGGCTTGGATCCCTGCGCCATCTTGATCTGGAGATCGGTGGCGTTGACCAGGTACTCGGTCGTTACGCCGAACCGTCCTGAAGCCACCTGTTTCATGTGGCTGGAGCGGTCATCGCCGTTGGCGTCCGGGGTGAACCGCGCCCGGTCTTCGCCGCCCTCGCCGGTGTTGGAGCGGGCGCCGAGCCGGTTCATGGCGATCGCCAGGGCCTCGTGCGCTTCACGGCTGATGGAGCCCAGGGAGATGGCGCCGGTCGCGAACCGCGTGACGATGGACTCCGCAGACTCAACTTCGTCCAGCGGCACCCCGCCATTTGCATCGAACTTGAAATCAAGCAGGCCGCGGATCGTGGCGAGCCGTTCCGACTCGTTGTTGGCGGCCTTCTCGAACAGGGAATAGGTGTGCGGGTTGTCGGCCTTCGAGGCGTGTTGGAGCAGCGCGATGGCGTCCGGGTCGTACAGATGCTTCTCGCCGGTGCCCCGCCACAGGTAAAGCCCGCCGATCTCCAGCGCCAGCCGTCCCGGAAGCGTGGACTCCGGGTAGGCCCGGGCGTGGTTGTCCAGCAGGTCGCCGGCGATCTCGTCAAGACCGATACCCTCGATCCGGGTCGGCGTCCATGTGAAGAACTCGTCCACCAGTTCCTGTGACAGCCCGAGCGACTCAAATATCTGCGCGCCCTGGTAGCCCTGCAGGGTGGAGATGCCCATCTTGGACATCACCTTCAGGACACCCTTTTCGATGGCCTTTGCGAAGTTGTACTCGGCCGTCGCCTGGTCGGGCAGGGTTCGCTCGGAGACGGTGTTGTGCTCACGCAACCCGGCCAGCGTCTCGAACGCCAGGTAAGGATTCACGGCTGACGCGCCGTACCCGTACAGCGTTGCGAAATGGTGGTTCTCACGCGGTTCGCCGGACTCGACGATGATGTCGAGCATCGTCCGGGTCTGTTGCCGTATCAGGTGATGGTGCACGCCGCCGACGGCCAGCAAGGCCGGTACGTACGTGTTCTCGGCATCGACGCCGCGGTCGGACAGCACTATCAGCGTGTAACCGTCGGCCAGCGCCTGATCGGTTTCGTCACGCATGCGGTCCAACGCGGTGCGCAATCCCCGGGCGCCATCGGCCACCGGGAACAGGGTCGAAATCGTTTTGGTCCGAAGTCCCGGCCGGTCCAGCGCCTTTATCCTGGCGAGGTCGGAATTGAGCAACACGGTGCGGTCGATGCGGAGAAGTCGTGCGTGTTCCGGCGACTCCTCGAACAGCCCGCCGCGTTTGCCTGCGGGGAGCGACATCTGTGTGACGAGCTCTTCGCGAATGGCGTCGAGCGGCGGGTTGGATACCTGCGCGAACAACTGCTTGAAGTATGTAAACAGCGGTTGAGGCCGGTCTGAGAGCACGGCCAGCGGCGTGTCGTTGCCCATCGACCCGATCACTTCTGCGCCTTCCCGCCCCATCGGCCCGATCAGGATGCGCAGGTCTTCCTGCGTGTAGCCAAACGCCTGCTGACGTGTCACCAGCGTGTCAAGGTCGATCCCCGGCACGGCATCGGCCGGCGGCTCCGGCAGGTCGTCAAGAACTACCCGTTCCTGTTCCAGCCACTCGCCGTAAGGCCTGCGCGCTGCCAGCCCGTCTTTGATCTCGTCGTCGCCAACGATGCGTCCCTTATCGAGGTCGAGAAGGAACATGCGACCCGGTTGAAGGCGCCGTTTCTCGGCGATCCGCTCCGGCTCGATATCAAGCACGCCGGCCTCGGATGCCATCACGAGGAGGCCGTCTCTGGTGATGTAGTAGCGGAATGGCCGCAGCCCGTTCCTGTCTAGGACAGCGCCCACCTTGCGGCCATCGGTGAAGGCGACCAGCGCCGGCCCGTCCCAGGGCTCCATGACGCCGCCGTGATATTCGTAGAAATCCTTGCGGGCCTGGGTCATCGACTCGTGGCCGTACCAGGATTCGGGGATCATCATCGCCGCAACGTGCTCGATGCTGCGGCCGCCGATGGTGAGGAGCTCGAAAACCTCGTCCAGGGAAGCCGTATCGCTTGCGGCAACGGCGTTGACCGGGGTCAGTTTCGACACATCGTCACCGAATAGATCAGAAGTGAGAGAGTGCTCGCGGGCGGACATCCAGTTCCGGTTGCCGCGTACCGTGTTGATCTCACCGTTGTGGCACAGGTAGCGGTACGGATGTGCCAGCTTCCACTCGCCGAGGGTGTTGGTGCTGAAACGCTGGTGGATGATGGCGAACGATGAGGTCAGATCCGGTTCCCGGAGGTCCGAGTAAAACCGCGCGATCTGGGAGGCCATGAGAAGGCCCTTGTACAGGATCGTCCGGCTGGACAGGCTGCAGACGTAAAACTCGTCAAGCTCCTGCTCCGGGACCGACGCGGTCAGGGCCACGACGCGCCGCTCGATCCCTTTACGGGCGATGTACAGGTGTCGCTCGAATGCGTCCGCATCGACGCCGTTTGAAGAACTTCCGGGTTCCTCGACGAACACCTGCCTGATGACCGGCATGACCTCGCGGGCGAGGTATCCGATGGCGCCCGGATCGTGCGGGACATCGCGCCATCCAAGGACCGTTAAGCCCTCGTCGGCCAGCCCCGCCGCCACCTCTGCTTCCACTTTCGTGCGCAGATCGGCGTCCCCCGGGAGGAAGATCATGCCGACGCCGTAACGCCCGGATTCTGGAATATCGAAACCGGCATCGTGCCCGACCCGCTTGAAAAAGGAGTGCGGCATCTTGAACAGGATGCCCGCGCCGTCCCCGGTGTTCGGGTCGGAACCGGCGGCGCCCCGGTGCTCAAGGTTCACCAGCACCTCAAGCGCCTGATCGATCAGCAGATGACTTTCGGAGCCATCCACGTTGGCGACCATGCCCACACCACAGGCGTCACGCTCCAGCCCCGGGTCGTACAGCCCGGCTTTGCGCATCTTTTTGAGACGCGGCCGTGTCGCGGCCAGAGCATCGTCCCTGGTTCCATGGTCCTGTCGGGTATCGGTCGTCGTAACGGGGTCTTGCATGGATTTAAGTGCAGTCTCTCTTCTGGAGTGCTTATCTGGGGTGCTCAAAGGAGCCCGGTCTGGCCGGTCCGGTCAAAGAACCTTCAGGTATCGGTCGACCTCGTATCCGGTCACCGTCGCCTCGAACTCGCGCCACTCGATCTCTTTATTACGTATGAAATTGTCAAAAACAGAATCGCCCAGGGCCTCGCGGACCAGTTCACTGGTACGAAGCAATTCCAGCGCCTGTCCCAGGTTGCTCGGAAGTCGTGATACGCCGGCGTCGGCCCTTTCAGACGGCGACATGCCCTCGACATCGTTCGTGACGGGTTCGCCCAGCTCGTAGCCCTCTTCCACGCCCTTCATCCCGGCGGCGAGCATCACGCTGAACGCCAGATAGGGGTTGCACGCGGAATCGGGAGCCCGGTACTCGATGCGGACGGCTTCGGCACGGCCCTGGTAGGGGGGCACGCGGACGAGATCGCCCCAGTTGCCGCCCGTCCAGACGCTGTACGCCGGGGCCTCGATGCCCGGCACCAGCCGTTTGTAGGAGTTGACCCACTGATTGGTGACGGCGGTGATCTCAGGGGAGTGCCTGATCAGACCCGCAACAAAGCTGCGGCCTTCAGATGAAAGGTGGAGCGCGTCATCTTCGTCAAAGAACGCGTTCTTCTCGCCCTTGGCCAGGGACAGGTGGCAGTGCATGCCGCTGCCGTTCTCGCCGTTCAACGGCCTCGGCATGAAACTGGCGTAAACGCCGTGTTGCGACGCGATCTCCTTGACCACCACGCGGTAGGTGATCACGGTGTCCGCCATGGCGAGGGCGTTCTGGTGGCGCAGATCTATCTCGTGCTGCCCCGGCGCGACCTCGTGGTGGCTGTGCGCGACCGGGATACCGAGTTCTTCGAGTGATAGGACGGTCTCCCTCCGCAGATCCGGCCCGGTGTCCGCCGCCGTCTGGTCGAAGTAGCCGCCCTGGTCCACCGGAACGACCGAGTCAGAATTTTCCAGGTAGAAATATTCCAACTCCGGCCCGACGTAAAACGAATAGCCGGCGTCTGACGCACGCTGGATGTTGCGTCGCAGCACGTTCCGGGGATCTCCGTCGAAAGGCGTGCCGTCCGGCCTGAGGATGTCACAGAACATGCGGGCGACGGCGTTCTCGCGTGGCCGCCAGGGGAGCAACTGCCATGTGGTCGGGTCCGGCATGGCGATCATGTCTGACTCGTCCGATCGCGCGAACCCGGCGATAGATGAGCCGTCTATCGTGGCCCCCCGAGCGAGGACTTCCTCCAGTTCATCGACCGTGATGGCGAAGCCCTTGAGCGTGCCGAGTATGTCGGTGAACCAGAGGCGGATGAACTTCACGTCGAGCTCGTTCGCGGAATGCAGAACATAACTCGTCGCGGCCTGGTCTGGAGTCGGATTCATCGGGCCCGTCGTGTGTGTTGGTGTAGTGCCGAACTCGCGGGACCGGTGACCCGGGCTCCGCGTGGCGCGGCGTGCGTCTTCGGATCCGGTCGCCTTGTTGACCAACCGTTCTGCTTGCAAATACAGGGGTCGAGTCGCCGGCATATCCAGGCGCAGTTCCCTCGCGGGGGCGCGCGCTACGCCTGTTCCGGCTAGAATCCGAAGCGGCGAGTATCAGACATTGTGAAACTTTTGTCAAAGTCTGGCGGCGCCCGTATCTACGTATCGCCGCCAGACAAAATGACGAAATTCGACGGGTTTTCGCACCCCGGCCTGGCGCGGGCCGCTTAAACCGTCATCGTCCGCTTGCAGTATTCACGACCGTACTTCGCCGCCTGTTCGTTTCCCCCGATGATCATCGTACCCTCGTCGATCATCTTTTTCGTGGACTCTTCGACAGTCAGGTTCGGGTCGTTCCAGCCGCAGAGGAACTTGACCCCGTTCCGGTCATACGCCGCCTTGATGCGCTGGCGCGCCGCCTCCATCTCCGGGGCGTATGGCGGGTCGTGGGCGTCGCCGTCGCCGAACGACATTCCCATGTCGCCGGGTCCCCATTCTCCGAACGAGATGCCGGGGATGGCCGCCAGTTCGTCGCAGTTGGCGAGGCACTCACGGTCCTCGATCTTGAGGCCGAGGATTATCTCGCCCTCAGGGTTGAGGGGCCACGGGTCTGCGATCTTCGTGTATGTAACGGGGTCGACACCCCAGATCTGAGCCGGGAACTGCTGTCCGCCGGCGCCGCGCTGGCCCTGGAGCAACCCCTTGCCCACGCCGATCGTCTGGAACGGGTAGCGGGTCGATTCCACGAACGCCTGTACGGCGTCAGGCTGACGTGTGTGCGTGTGAAGAAGGCCGTGAACGCCGGTGGAAAGAACGTGCCGCACCTGCCACGAGTTGGCGAACATTTCGGCCTTTGTCCGGC
The DNA here is from genome assembly GCA_964474025.1 of uncultured Dehalococcoidales bacterium. GTDB lineage: Bacteria > Chloroflexota > Dehalococcoidia > Lucifugimonadales > Lucifugimonadaceae. The sequence continues at coordinate 100,745 of CAYYRD010000004.1, forward strand.
AGTTTGATGGAAGGGTGGTCATGACCGTCGGGGTCCGGTGCCCGCTGCGGGTCGGCCCGGCGTCGGCCAGCCCCTGCATGAAGTTCCGAAGGCCGACCATGTCAAATGGCGCGTGTTCGAAGTCTGCAAGGAGGTAGTCCGCCCAGGTGTCAGACATCTTCACCCCGTTTTCGTACGAGAGCTCGCCGGTGCCTTCGTGGTAGACGGGCTGTCCCTGTTCCCACAGTTCGATGACACGGTTGATTCGGGGCATTTTTCTATCCTTCTGATTGATTTTCCGCCGTTGTGCGCGGGAATCCGGGAATTGATGGGTGGCGCGTACTCCGGTTAACGCTTGAAAAGCGTGGTCAACATACCTGCCCGGATTGGCTTGTCAAATGCTCTAACGACCGGGCTCGCGCTCCGATCGGCTCGACGATTTCCGGCCGAAATTCCGGGTTGTATGAGCAAGCACTATCGAAATAGCCGCTCCGTCCCGCTCAAGATAGCCCTCCGGCCGGAGCAGGGCTGTACGCGCCGCGCCGGGCGTCACTTGTCTGACGGCAGCGCTCCAGGAGAACCGTTTGCGACTTGCCGATATTTGCCGGTGATCCGCCCCAGGTCTTGAGGGCCGTCGCGACCAGGGCGCGGCCATAGGAGTAGGAGACCTCCCAGGGCGCGCCTTCGTCCGCCGCACGCCTGTTAATAGCGTCCAGGTTCAGCGTCGCCTCCTCATCGCCCTGTCCTCCGGAGAGGAATGCGATGCCGGGCACCGCGGCCGGGACGGTCTCTTTCAGAACGGCAAGTGTGCGTTCCGCTACCTCGGCCGTCGCGGCGCGGTCCGGGGCCTCGTGGCCGGAGACCACCATGTTCGGCTTCAGGATCATGCCCTCAAGATCCACGCCCTGCGCCGACAGCTCCTGAAAGGTCTGGCGGAGCGTGCGCTCGGTCGCCTCGTAGCAACTTTCGATCGAGTGAAAGCCGTCCATTAAGACCTCCGGCTCCACGATCGGCGCCATCCCCGCCTCCTGGGCGAGTGCTGCGTACCTTCCAAGGGCGTGGGCGTTTACGGCGATGCAGTGGTCCGAGGGGGTTTTGTCGCTGATGCTGAATACGGCGCGCCATTTGGTGAACCGGGCGCCCATGTCGTGGTACTCGGCAAGCCTGGCCCGCAGTCCGTCCAGCCCTTCGGTCACGTTTTCGGCTTTCGTGCCGGCCAGTTGATGAACACCCCGGTCGACCTTGATGCCCGGGATGATCCCGGCCTCGGACAGGAGTTCCACAAGCCTGCGCCCATCGTCGGAGCTTTGCCTTATCGTTTCGTCAAACATGATCACGCCGCTGACGTACTCGGCGAGCCCGTCGGCGCTGAATATGAGCTGGCGCCAGTCACGCCGGCTGTCCGGTGTGGGTTCGACGCCGATACTCTCCAACCGGCGGGACATGGTCCCGTTGCTTTCGTCCGCGGCGAGGATGCCCTTGCCCGCGACGACCAGTGCTCTGGCGGTACTCACCGGGTCTGCCGTTGCCATGAAATCTCCTATCGAGCCGTTTTCGGGGGGTGCCATGGTCTGAACGCCTCGCAATATCGGGCATCGCAGGCCGAAATTGGCTCACCGTGCCGTCCGGTTCTGGGCCTGACGGGCGCGGGACTGTAATCTGTGCCAACAAGTTAAATGCTGGACGTTAGCGGAGCAATAAGGTTCTGGAACCCGCGCGCCGGGTCGGATTCAAGACGCCGCCGGCGGAATGTCCGGGATTTCTGTTCCAGGAAACGAAGGCCGACGGGGTGTGCAGATGCTCATAACGCTCCCGTGGGAACACTTCGATGTTCGTTCCCGCGCGCCCCGGGAGGTGAGGCCGGTCTTCGAGTTGCGCCCGGGACGGTTTTCTCGCTTGAGCGTCTGTGAACGGCGTGTGATACCGCTGGCCGGCAACGAAGCTGTGCTGCAGGCGGCGTGGCGGCGTCTCGCCGCGGGCGCCTCTGTGAAGGGCCGCGACGGGGGCAGCTATCTGGTGCTTTACCCCGGGCGGCCCGCGGACGGACCGGGCCCTGACTTCCGGGATGCCGTGCTTCGAGGCCCGGACGGCTCGTTGATGCGCGGCGACGTCGAGATCCACGTGAGGGCGTCCGACTGGCGCGCCCATCGCCACCACACAGACCCGCGCTACAACGGCGTCGCGTTCCACGTTACCGGCGGACCCGCCGAGGTTTTAGCCCCGGCGCCTGCGGACGAGACGGGACGGACTTCTCGCCCGGCGCGCACACTGTCGGGCCGGCCGATGCACCTGCTGGTCCTGGGAGCGGCGACGGAACCGTTTGAAGCCCTTGATCCGGCAGCACGGGCGCCCGGCCCAGGCGGCCCATTTTCGGGGCAGTTCCCTGGACCGAGCCCGGGACCGGCAGATGGCCTGACACGGCTGCTGGACCGGGATGCCATCGCGCGCGCCGGGGATCAGCGTTTCCTCGGGAAGTCGGCCGGGCTTTCGATCGCCCTGAGGGACATGGGCGGTGATGAAGCCGCCTGGGCCGCCCTCCTGGATTGTCTCGGGTACTCACGCAACCGCCGGGCTTTCCGCGGTGTGGCGAGACGGTTGCCCTGGGCGCAGCTTCGCTCAGGAATGGACTCGGGCGCGGACGCCCTGCCGATGCTCATGTGGGCTGGAGGATTCGGCCCCAAACCGCCGGGACTACGGGATGTGGTGGCGTCTCCCGGGGTTCCCGCGCCCGTATGGACTCCCGGCGGCCGGCCTGATAACTCGCCGGAGCGCCGCCTGGCCGCGTCCGCCGTCCTGGCGGGGCGATGGCGGGATAACGGCCCGCTCAAAAGCATCATAGAGTCGATCCGAACTGCCTCCGCCCCGAAAGACGTAATCGGTTCGTTCCGGGTGATGGCCGGCACGCCAGAACGGGGACGGGACTCGGGATTGCCGGGATCGAAGGATGCACGCGCCCTCATCGGTGAGGGCCGGGCGCGGGAGATCGTGGTCAACGCGGCGCTGCCCCTCGCCCACGGCTGGTCCCTCATGGCGGATCGCTGGGACATCACGGAGAAAGCGTTTCAGGTCTATCGCGACCACCCGCAGCTTCCTGCGAACGCCATCACCCGCGAGATGGTTTCGCTGCTGGCCTCTAGAGGCCTGGATTTGAATACCCCACACTTAATTCGCGGCGCACGAGAACAGCAGGGGCTGATATTGCTGTACCGTGCCATGACCTCAGGGGCCCTGTATGTCGGCCCACCAGCGACACAGAAAGAACAGTGAGAAGAGTTCGGTTTGCCTGATATCGCCCCTCCGGCCGTCACCATAATCGGCTGCGGGACGCCAACGCCGACCCCCGAGGCGTTCGGGTCGTCCCACCTTGTCGAGATGCCGTCCGGCGAGAAGCTGCTCTTCGACTGCGGCCCGGCCGCCACCCACAAGCTGGCGAAGGGGGGCGTGGCGGTCACCGATATCCACACGGTGATCTTCACGCACCACCACTTTGACCACGACTCGGATTTCCCGACCTTCGTTCTTTCGCGCTGGGACCAGCTAGTTCCTACCGACATCCCGCTCCAGGTGTACGGCCCGCCGCCGACGGCGAAGTTCTGCCGCGGCATCCTTGACGAGCCGGACGGCCTTTTCGCCCATGACTGGATCGCGCGCGTCAACCACCCGGGAAGCCAGGTGACCTTCGCCGATCGCGGCGGCGTTCTGCCGCGCAAGAAGCCGGTGCTAATCCCCCATGAAATTGGCAGCGGTGTCTTTCTGGAGACCGACGACTACAAAATCACCGCCGCCCGCGCCGAGCACGTGCAGCCCTACCTGGACTCGCTGGCGTACCGGGTCGACACCGACGGCGGCTCGATCGTCATCACCGGCGACACGCGGCCCTGTAACAGCGTGACGGACCTCGCGCGCGGGGCGGACTCGCTGTTGATGATGTGTTGGGAGTCGCACGAAAGGGTCGGGAGCTCCGACCACGACCTTGCGACGTGCTCCATTCTTGGAGCCGCGGAAACGGCGGCGGCGGCCGGGGTTCGTCAGCTTGTCATGGTCCACATCGGGGAGCGGCTGCGAAACCCGGAGATGGCGGAGGCCCGCGCCCGTGAGGCGGAATCGGCCTTCGACGGCGAGATCGTATGGGGCGAAGAGCTGATGCGAGTGCCCACCCCTCGTTAACTTCAGGCAGCTACCGCAAGACCCGGTCGTCATCCTGAGTCGAGGCGAAGAGCCTGTCCTGGACTTGATTCCGAAACCTCCTGGCTAACAGCGCATCTCGTCGGAAATCGTCGAACAGGCCTTGCGGCGTACCATGCGCCGACAATACACCGAGGCCACAATCACACAGGCGCCCCATACATGACCACGAACTCTCTCCCCATAACCGTCGACCAGAACGTCGAGATGATTGCCCGCGACGGCATCATCCTCCGTTCGGACGTATACCGGCCGGACGACGGCGCGTCGTATCCCGTTCTTCTTTGCCGCACGCCGTATGACAAGCTCAGGGACCAGTACGTCCGCGTCGCCAGATCTCTCGCTCCCCGGGGCTACACCGTCGTTGTGCAGGATGTTCGGGGCCGTTACGCGTCGGACGGCGATTTCGAGTGGCAGTTCTCCGCTGCGCCGATACAGGAAGACGCCGAGGACGGGTACGACACGGTCGAGTGGGTCGCCGGGCAGCCGTGGTGTGACGGAAAGGTCGGCACATGGGGACACTCTTACCCGTCGTGGTGCATCTGGCGTTTGCTGGGCGAGGCCCCGCCATCCCTTACCGCCGTATTTGCCGGCGGCATGTCGTCCAACCTGATGGACATGAACTTCGGGGTCTTCGAGACCGGGCGTCGCCTCGAGTGGACCTACCAGATGGCCGTCGATGCCCGTGCCCGTATCGGAGACGAGTCAGGCCCGCAGAGCTGGCTCGATGCCGCGACATGGTGGCGGGAGGTGGAGCGCGGCAAGTGGCTCTGGTTCACGCCGTTCGACGACCTGCCCGACGACGTGTTTTCGACCCTGACGCCGCAATTAAAACGCTACCTGCGCGAGCAAAACATCGACTTCTGGAACTTCAAGGACGTGTGGTCGAAAGTCGAAGTGCCGACCTGCCAGGTCACCGGCTGGTGGGACCGCATCATCGGTACAATCGACAACTTCACCGGAGTCGTTGAACAGGGGCCCAACGATACAAGGGACCAGCACCGGCTGGTGATCGGACCATGGGGCCACTCCCCGGACAGTTTTGAGCGTATCCAGGGCCCGTTGGACCTGGGACCGGACGCCGACTGGCCCTACGAAGAGGTGATCGCCCGCTGGTATGACTGGCAGTTCAAGGACAAATGCAACGGGCTTGAGAACGAGCCCCCGATTCGACTCTTCGTTATGGGCGAGAACCGCTGGCGATGGGAGAACGAATGGCCGCTCGCCCGAACGCAATACGCTGATTATTTTTTGTCTTCAGGTGGGAAAGCCAATACGGCATTTGGAGACGGGGTGTTGTCGACGGACACGCCATCGGATGGCGCACCGCCGGACACCTACGACTACGACCCGAACGATCCCGTTATGAGCATGATGGGTCTTGACGCCCAGGCCGCGGCACGGGACCAGGCGCCGCTTGCCCATCGGCAGGACATCCTCGTGTTCCAGACGCCGGTGCTGGAGGAGGCGATCGAGGTCACGGGCCCGGTCGTTCTGAAACTGTTCGCTGCCTCCAGCGCGCCCGATACTGACTGGACGGCCAAGTTGATTGACGTGCAGCCGGACGGCACCGCCGTGAACCTGACCTACGGCATCTTGAGGGCGAGCTACCGGGACGGGTACGGCGATCCGACGCCCATAGAGCCGGGCCGGGAGTACGAGTACACGATCAAGCTCAATCCGACCGGGAACGTCTTCATGCCGGGACATCGGATACGCCTGGACGTGTCCAGCTCAGACTTTCCGAACTTCGACCGGAACCACAACACGGGCAAGGACTTCTGGTCCGATACCGAGTTCCGAGTCGCACATCAGACCGTGTTCCACGACGCCGTGCGCCCGTCCAGGCTGGTGTTGCCGGTTATCCCCGCCAGGCTGCCATGGCCGATGACGTAGGGGCGGGCAGCGGCCCGCCCGTGGGCGGATCGCTATTCGCCCCTGCGGCGCAGCCGACTTGCGCGCGAGATCACCCGTCCCGGGACAAGCCCTGGATCTTGTAAAACTGCTCTAGTTCGCGAGCGGACCGGATCTCGAAAAAGTCCACACCCGGGCGGGCGAAACTCGCCATCGTCTCGCTCAGGCGCCGATGCCTGTGCCGCCCCTGCCACATCTCGAGGATCGCCGAATCGCGCGTCAGGAAGTGCTGTCTGAACGTCTCCCGGTTTCCGCCGTTGGTACGCTTGCCCGTCCACGCTCTTTTCACCGAGCGTTTGAATCGCCTCCAGAACCTGGTCCGGAAGGGAAGCGCCAGCACCACGACCGAATCGGCACGGTCCATCATCAACTCCATGGCGGGCCGCCACTGATGGTCCGTAACCCAGCCGTTCGGGTTCGACGACATCAGGTTCCGGACATCGGCCAGCACGTCCTTTTCAGGCCGTTGAACCCAGCCCGGAAGCTGCCTGATCTCGTCCATCTCGATGTGCGTCGATCCAGCTTTCCGAGAGATAGTCGCGGCAAGCGTCGACTTACCGCCGTGGCCAAATACAGCCACCCGCTGGCCCAGCGGGTGATCGAGATCCACGCGATTAACTTGATTTGCGAGCGGCATACCTGCGGTCTCGGGGCAACGCGTAGGGGTGAGCAGCGGCCCATCCCGGGCGGATCGCTATCCGCCCCTACGGCGTCGTGATCGCCTGGACTTCGCTGGTGGGAGTTTCACGATACCCTATGCGCCTCGCTTCGCCCTTTCTCCCCCCGGTGAGCGAGAAGACCGCACCCGCCACGCCCCAACCGAAAACCGACCAGGAGCCACAAGTGACCAACTCCGCGACACAGTTCCCCGCAGCGTCCGATCTGACGATCGGCTTCGCACACCACGCCTACCAGTTGAAAGAGCGTTTCGACGCCCGTGGCACCGGTGTCGACCACTTCCAGGTCTACACGCCGGAGCAACTGGGCGACCGGATCGCGGACATGGACGTACTGGTCGTGTCCGGGCTCTGGAACGACGCGCTGCTGGATAATGCACCGAAGTTGCGCTGGATCCAGTCGGTCGGCACCGGGTACGACCAGTTCCCGCTCGATCAACTGCGGGAGCGTGGCATTCACCTTACCCGGGCATTCGGCGTGATGAAGGAGGCGGTAGCCGAGCAGGCTCTCGCCTGCATGCTGTCGCTCGCACGTCACCTTCACTACCTGCGGGATCATCAGAAGAAGCACGAGTGGCGCACCTACATATCCGACATCTCCGCCCGGGAGGATGAGCTCGCCGGCAAGACCGTCGGAATCGTTGGGCTGGGCCTCATCGGCTCTCGCGTGGCGGAGCTTGCGAAGGCCTTCGACATGCGGGTGATCGCCACCAAGCGTGACCCTTCCACCTACGACGGCCCGGCGGACAGGGTCACGGGAACGGACGGCCTCGATGACCTGCTACGGGACTCGGATTACGTCGTCCTGACCTGCCCCCTGACGGATGAGACGGCGGGGATGATCAACAAACGCGCCCTGGGTTTGATGAAGAGCAGCGCCTTCCTGGTGAACGTCGCCCGCGGTGGCTGTGTCGTGGACGAGGACCTCGTCCCGGCCTTGCGCTCGAACGAGATCGCGGGCGCGGCACTCGACCATTTCCACGAGGAGCCGCTCGGCCCGGACAGTCCTTACTGGGACCTGGACAACGCGATCGTCACGCCACACAACGCTTCTGAGACGCGGATGTACGAAGAAAACCTGATGGACATCCTGATCGAAAACATGGGACGCCTGAACCGGGGCGAGACAGACCTGCTCCACCAGGTCGTCTAGGCAGGGCAGGTGACCCTGCACCTTATCCATGCGGGGGCGGATTACCCGACCTTCGTGCGGCATCTCAGCCCATCGCAACGACAAAGCCTTCCCCTCCCCCGGTCGGGAGAGGGCGGGGGGTGAGGGGTGCAGGATTGGATCGCGATCCAATCCTGAGTCGAGCGCGGTACTAAACGTCCACGCCAATCCCGGTTTACGTTCGACGGTCTCAGTACAGTCTTCGAGAACCTCAGGGCACTGCCCAGAACCTCTGGACACGGCTTCCCGGGGGATCCAACCCTCTACGCCCGGCCTTCCGCCTCCAGTCGCGCCTGACGCTTCGAGAAGTCTGCGCAGTCCTCGCACACGCTCTCCGGCATCAGACCGATTCGCATCAGGAAGGCGAAGACCTGGCAGCCGAGACAGAATCCCAGGACCGCCTCAAGTCCGGCGGCAAATATCAACGCGCCCAGCACGCCGTACGCGACACCGGTGAGTCCGAACCCGAAGTGCAGCACGGTGGCTGTGACCGTGAACGCCACGCCGATCATCGCCGCAAAGCGCTTCGGCGGTCCCGCCACGAACTTCGTCGGGTGACCGATCGCCGGCTGAAGCACCTTCGTGACGAACAGCGCCAGCGGGCTGAGCCGTGGTCCGGCGGCCACGCGAGCGATGAAGCCGTAGGCCATGATCGGCATGATCCACGGCTGGTCCAGCACTATCGTGGCGATTGCCATCAGGACGCCTCCCGCCGCAACCCAGCGTGCGACGTAGGAGTTGATCGGGTGCGGAAAGCTGAAAAACGGATCTCTGGATCCTGAAAGATCTGGCATGTCTGGAGTGGGCTCCCGGTTGGTTTAAAGATGAAACGGCACGTTGCGAAATGGCAATAAAAAACCCCCGCAGGCTCGGTAGCCGACGGGGGCGAACGCGTTATGCGCGCTGCGTCACACATCGACCCCGAGTGGGGCGGTGCTACACAGACAGGCGCAGTTAAGGGGCTGGATGTTCATTGCGCGAGGATTGTAGCACCGCACGCCTGAAAGGTACTAACCGGCCTTTTAGCGGCCGTACCGGCTATACTCTCGCCGCATCCCGCCCTCTATCGATCTTCGGGGGTTGTCTTGAGACCGTGGTCTCGGTCATTGATTTCAAATTAACAGGTCTGATTCAAAGGAAAATGCCATGCGCATCTTGATGGTTCAGTTCACGATCAAGGACGGGATGGCTGACGCCTTCCTGGAGGCCGCCAAAGGCGACGGCCGCGGCTCTGTCCTGAGCGAGCCCGGCTGCTACCGGTTTGACATCATCCAGGATCGTGAAGACCCTAACCGCATCGCCTTCACCGAGGTCTACGACGACGACGCTGCCATCGAGTTCCATGGTCAGCAGGCCCACATGACCGCCTGGCGCGACGCCACGAAGGACATGATCGACGGGCCCGTAACGGTCGGCCGTTGCAGGAACGTATTCCCGGGCGACCTCGCAAGCTGGAACGCACGGCGTGACGGCGTAAACGAAGGCTTCTCCTCCGAAAACCTGTTCATCATCCACGCCCAGCTTCCGGTGCAGGCAGACCGCGTTGACGACTTCATCGAGGCCGTCAATCTGGACGGCGTCGGATCCACAAACCTGGAGCCCGGCTGTCTTCGGTTCGATGTCTACCAGGACACCAGCGACCCGACAAAGCTCTGGCTGTACGAGGTCTACGTAAACCCGGAGGCCTTCCAGTTCCACACCACCACTCCACACATCGCCAAATGGCGTGACACCGTGGCCGACTGGTACGACGGTGAGCGTCCTCCGGCCATCCGCGGCAAGAACGTCTGGCCGTCAGACCAGTGGAACTGGAGCTCGGGCAGCCCGCTGGCCTAACAGGCAGGCTCGCCTGCAGCAGGTACACCTGCACTTTATCCTGGCGGGGCCATCGCTCATATGGGTGCGATGTTAATTCGCAACGTGATGGTGTGCGAGATAACACCGCAGGGGCGATCCTTCGAGAGCCTCGGGAAACGGGCGCGTGCATTGTTGGCGTACGGGCGGATTGGTATCCGCCCACCCCCGAGTCCCGAGGCTCTCGAAGGACGGTCCACCAATAACGCGTATGGGTGGGTGACTGCCCGCCCTCGGGCGATGCAATTCGAACCCTGCGACCGTCATGCAAATGGGCCGTTTTGCGAGTCAGGGTTGTGGCGGAGGATCGGTCGGGAGATTCCTCGCGTGCCGACTTCGGAATGGCAGATGACGCTGTTCCGCTGGAAGGCGATGGGGACGAATGACTATCTGCCTTCGGGCGATGCCAATCGACGCGCCGTCCTAATCGCCCGCGGCTACTCCGGCGCCCAGTTGCGTCGCTACCAGTTGCGCGTACAGACCGCTCCCACGCATCAACTCGTCGTGGCTGCCGATCTCGGCCACCCGGCCTTCCGACATCACGACGATGGTGTCGGCCTCCCTCACCGTCGATAGCCTGTGAGCGATCACCAGCGTCGTCCGGTCACTCTTCAGCGCGTCCAGGGCGGTCCTGACCGCCCTTTCGTTCAGCGCATCCAGATGGGAAGTCGCCTCGTCCAGGATCAGGATCGGCGCGTCCTTGAGGAATGCCCGGGCGATCGCCACCCGTTGTCTCTGGCCTCCCGAGAGGTGCGTCCCTCGCTCGCCGACGACGGTATCCAGGCCGTCCGGCAGGGAGTCAACGAAATCGGTCAGGCTCGCACTTGCGATAGCGTCCGCCAGCTCGGACTCGCTTGCGTCCGGGCGGGCTATCAAGACGTTGTGCCGGAGCGATGCGTTGAACAGGAAAGTGTCCTGAGACACGAGGGCTATGCGATCCCGAAGTTCGTCAAGCCGGTACTCGCGGATATCCTCGCCGTCCATGCACACCGAGCCGCTATCCGCATCCCAGAACCGCAGGAACAGATGCGCCGCGGTGGTCTTGCCCGCGCCAGACGGCCCGACCAGCGCCAGTGTTTTGCCGGGTCGGACCTCGAACGAAACATCTTTCAGCGCCGGCCGGTCCATCGTCTCGTAAGAGAACGTGACGCCGTCCATGGCCAGCGCCGGGGTCGCGGACTCACCCCGGCCCTGGGTTCCCGGTACAACCGAGCCATGAGGCTCTCGAAGAACGGACCCCACAACTCCCGGCCCGTCCTCTACCTCCACCACCTCCGAATGCACGGCAAACACACGCCGCGTTGCGCCCAGGGTGTCGGCAAGCTGCCGTGCGGTATGAGAGATCTCCGAGATCGGTAGAAAAGACGCCATCGCGAGCAGCGTCGCGAGGGGGAGCAGGCCGGAATCCAGCCGTCCCTCCGCCACGAGCCAGGCCCCGATTCCCACCATCGCCAGCCCGCCAGTACCCATCGTGATCTCGAGATAGGCGCGTTGCAGGGTCAACTCGCGGAAGAAGGGAAGACGAACACGAACCGCCGAACGGGCGCGCTCTATGAACTCGGCGGCCCGCTCAGGCCCGCGCTGGAAGATGACGATCTCGTTCATGCCCTGCAGCGTGTCCACGGCGTGGGCGTTCAGCATCCCCAGCTCTTCACGAGAGCGCGAGCCCAGTCGGTCCACCCTGCCGCGCGCCAGGAAGGGGCTTGCGGCGGCGATCACGATGAATGGGATGAGCGCCAGGGCGAGGATCGGATGGAAGCTGAACAGGGTGACCAGGACGGCGGCCGGGACGACCACCGCCACGAACGCTGCCGCAACGGTATGGGCGAAAAAGTATTCGATCGTCTCGACGTCCTGCGTCGCCATGCCCACCAGGTCGCCGGTCCTTCTCCGCGCCAGGTAGGCGGGCGCCAGCCGGTCTAGCTTCCGATACAGCTCTATCCGCATCTCGGCGAGCAGCCGGAACGCCATGTCGTGCGCGATCCATGACTCCAGCCATGTCAACAAAGCCGCCAGGGGCGCCAGCACGGCAAGCGCCACGAGCAACCATCCGAAGCTATCGCCGTCCTTCACGGCGGCCACAGCCAGCGCAGACGCCACGCCGATTCCGATGATGGAGGCGAAACGCGCGATGCCCAGGAGGAAGGTCAGCGTCAGCTTGCCTTTCCAGGGAGTGACCAGCCGAAACAGCTCCCGGGAGGTCTCTCGCCAGCCCATGCCCTCGGCGCGAAGAATCGCCTCGGTCGGCGCCATCTCGGCAGCCTGGCTCGCGAACGATTCTCTTGACTCGGGATCCGGGTCCGCCGATCCGCCGTGCCCTGAAGCTCTCGAAGGACCGGTACCGCCGCTCACCACCTGGTCCCGCATCAACTCCGCGTAGATGCCGCCGCCGGCCATCAAACCGGCGTGGGAGCCCTCTTCGGTGACGCGTCCGTCATCCAGGACGACTATCCGGTCGGCGCCGATCACGCTCGAAAGGCGGTGGGCGATTATCAGCGTGGTTCGGCCTTCCATCAGCCGGTCGAGCGCTTCTTGAATCAGGTACTCGTTCTCGGCATCTACCGCCGAAAGCGCCTCGTCGAGAACAAGAATCGGCGCGTCTCTCAGCAGTGCGCGGGCTATCGCCATGCGCTGCCTTTGACCGCCGGAAAGCCTTACGCCCCGTTCGCCGATCACCGTTCCGTACCCGTTCGGCAGGGCGGACACAAAGGTGTGTGCGTTGGCGGCGCGAGCGGCCGCCTCGATCTGCTCCGGGGTCGCGTCCGGGTTTCCGAACTTCAGATTGTCGGATACCGTGCCGTGAAACAGGTAAGTGTCCTGGCTCACGATGGCGAGGTTGCCGCGAATCTGATCAAACGACAGCTCGCGCAGGTCCGCTCCGCCCATGGTCACCCGCCCGCCATCCGGGTCGTACAGCCGAAGCAGGAGCTTCACCACCGAGGTCTTGCCCGCGCCGCTGGGACCGACCAGGCCGATCTTCTCCCCGGCCGCGACGGAGAAACTGAGTCCGTCGTGCGCCGGACTGCGGCCGCCGGGGTAGGCGAAGGTGACGTTCTCAAATGCCAGGGTCGGGGCCATGTCTGACAGATCGTGCTTGAGCGAATCCGGGTCCACCACACTCGGTCGAGCGTCCTGCAGGGCAAACACCCCGGTCGCCGCAGAGATGCCGAGCAGCCCCTGGTGGAAGAGCTGCGTGAGTTCCCGCAACGGGCGGAACACCTCGACGCCCAGCATCAAGATCACGAGCAGAACGCTCAGCTCAAGCCCGCCGGTGTCGACCCGATGCGCTCCCCATCCGAGCGCGACCGCGGCGCCGATGGATATCGCCGCGATCGATATACCGCCCGACAACGAGTTGGTTGCGAGCACCCACATCGTGCTTTTGAAGACGGCCCTCGCCCGGTCGGCGAGCATCCGGCCTCGCGCCCCGCTCTGGCCAAACGCCTTCAGCGTCGCCAGCCCCTGTATGGAATCCAGGAAGTCCGCTGCGAACTCGCCGTAAGCGTCACGCCGGCGAGTACTGCTGGCGCCGTTCCACTTGTGGAACAGGGCCGGAAGAAACAGCGCAGCGATCGCCGAGACCAGGAATATCGACGCCGTCGGCAGATCCAGGAAGGCCATGAACAAAAACACGCCGATCGGCGTCAGCAGGGCGACGAAGAACTGGGGAAGGTACTGGCCGAAGAAGGTCTCAAGCTGTTCGACCCCGTCGACGAGCGACAGCACGGTATCGCCCGTACGTTGTTGATTGAAGTAGGACGGGCCAAGCTCCATCGCCTTTTCGTGGAGGTTCGCCCGGAGCGCAACCTGGACCTGCGCTGCCGTGTGGTGGGACACCATTTCCTTGTAGTACTGGAGCGCCCCGCGGAGCACGATCACGCCGGCTACTCCGGCGATCGGGGTCGCCAACGAACCCGCTCCCCGGCCCTCAAATACCTCGGCGAGCAACCAGCCCAGGAGGGCGAGACGAGCGACGCCGGCGGCGGCGGTCAACAGGCCAATGAACACGGCCCATGCGATGCGAAGCCTTACGCCGTGCGTGAGGCCCCAGAGTCGGAAATCGAAGTACATACGTGGGTTTAAGTGATCCGAATCTTGCCGGGTCGATCGGGGATTAATGGTCCTTCAGCTTCGAGCCCCGGAGATTGTAGACGCACCCATTGCCTGGATGGACGACATGAAATGTCATTCTGATCCTTCCGGGGGAGGAGAAGAATCTCCCGGCGTGCACTCCGCCCGACATGGTTTCGTGAGCGACATTCCTCTTCTAGGCCCGGGCAGGCTGCTTCCGCGTCGCCAGCCCGTACGCGATGACGCCCGTGATAAGCAGCGCGGACGCAACAAGGAACCCGGCCTGGAAGCCGAAGGCGTCCGCGATGAGCAGTCCGGCGATAGGACCCAGTGCTGATCCCATGTCCAGCCATGTGGCGTAACGTGCCATCGATCCCGCCCGGGCCTCGTCGGGAACCGCGTCACCGGCGGAGGCGTCGAGCGCCACAGCCAGCAGTGACCCCGTGACCAGGAGCAGCGGCAGGGCGGCGACGATCACCTCGGTCTGCGTCGCAAGCCCCACGACGATCAGTGCAGCCAGGGTCAGCGCTGAACCGGTAAGCACGGTCCGCCGCCGACCCCAGGTGTCCGATAGATGGCCCATCGGAACGGACAACGCCAGATCGCCGAACCACCGGATTCCGACCAGGAGTCCGGCGAGCGTGACGATGCCTATCGAGAGGCCGAACACGGTCGCTTTCTCCCCGTATAGGTCGGCCAGGAACGGGGAGATGGTGGCGATGACGAGGCCGTTCGCCGCGAATGCCGTCGCGAAGCGAAGGTAGTTGATAGCGAGCAACCGCCTGCGTATCTCTCTGACACTATCGGGAAGTGGCGATACGAGAACCGCCCAGGCACGCTCGCTCATCCCGGAACGCGCTTCCGCTTCGGGGCGCGATATGGTCGGCCCGGCGGCTTTCTTTCGGACACTGAAACTCGGTGCTGCAAGGGCGATAAGGACGCCGATCACGCCGAAACCGGCCAGCACGGTGAACGCCACGTCTCTTCCCGCGGCGTCGGCGATGGCGGCGCCGGCCGTGACCGCTATGAAACTGCCGGTGCGTTGACCGGCGTTGAAGAACCCGAGCAGGCGTCCCCGATTGCCGGAATCGCCTATCTCGAAAGCGGCCAGGTAAGCGCCGAGCCGCAGGTGGGAGTAGCTGATGCCCCACAGCGCACGCGCCACCAGCAGAAGAGCTGCGCCACGGCTGAAGGCGTACGTGAGCGTTGTCAGCCCGCCAAGGAGGACCGCCATGACGAACGGGGTCTTGAAGCCGAATCGATTGAACGAAGCCGCGGCGAGTGAGTTTCCGACCAGGCGGATCAGTCGATTGATGCTGAGCGCCAGTCCGATCCACACGGCGGCTGATACGCCGAACGAGTTCTCCAGTCCGAAGTCGGCGGCGCTCGCCGGCAGGACGATGTAAATGAGCGAGTCACCCATGATGACGGCCGTCGTCGGTAAAACGACGGCCGCCATTCGGCGTGGAATGTAGGCGCCCGCCCGCGATTTTCCGGGGTAGTCACCGGCGCGCCCTGGAGACGCCCCGGCGGACCTTTCAGAACTGTTCCGGGAGTTCATCCGAATCTGACTGGCGCCGTCTCAACGTTCCCGGGTACGGTGAGCGCGTGTCGCTCAGTTGGCAGGGCCGTCGTCGTCGCTCCCTGAACGGGTGCGCCTGCGGAGTGCGGGCGGCCTGGGCGGCGTCGGCGTGCTGTTGTCTCCGTTGCCGGTGCCGGCGGTGGATCGTGCGCCTACTCGCCTGCGCGCCGGGGTGCGGCGCACCGGCCTGCGTGCCCCGGTGTCCTCGTCAGGCGCGCCAGCGCCGTTGGACGCAACCCGGGAGGGTTCCGGCGCACGATCCGGCGTGGGCTCCGGCGTGGGCTCCGGCGCCGCCTCGACCACCGGGGCCGAGTCTGCATCCGGCGCGGAATCGGCCGCTTCTGCGGCGGTGCGACGGGTCGGAGTACGCCGGCGCGTGGTTGTTCGGGAGCCGGCGGTTCGAGAAGTTGACCGGGAGGTAGACGTCCTGCGCCGGGTGGTCCTGCGACCGTTCCCGCTCCCGGCGGCGGTCGATTCTTCGGTAGCCTCGGGCTCCTCGGTCGCGGTCCGGCCGGAACTTGAGGAAACCCGGGTGGTGCGGGTGCGCCGGGTGGATGGACTGCTTGTCGTCGCCGCCCTTCGCCGCCGGTCTGACCACAATCCTGTGAAGTAGGTTTTGTTCAGCTTGATCACCGCGTCCGCGACGTTGGAAGCCTCTCCCGAAAGGTTGTTGTCGAACGCCGCAACCTCGACGTGCTTTCCCTGGTTCTTGGCCGTCTGGATCGCCGGGAAAAAATCGCCATCACCGCTCACGACGATCGCCGTGTCGTAAAGGTCCATGAACGCGAAAGCGACGAGGTCCGTCGCCATGAACACGTCCACGCCCTTTTCCACCATGGTCTCGCCGTGGCGCTTCGATACGCCCATGCGTACTTCTAGGTATGGAGTGTCGTACATCGTCTGCAGGAACTTGCCCTGTTCCGATGCGACGTTCGGGTCGCGCTCCGAGTCTTGCCGGATGTTGTAGTAGTAGGTCCGGACCAGGTCGCGGCCGCCGGAAATTTTCTCGGCAAACTTGCCGAAGTTCAGATCGTGCCGTCCGCAGACTTCGCCGAGGACGTGATAAAGATTGCTTCCGTCGATAAACACCATGATTCGCTCTTGGCGTTGTGCGTCGGAAGACGTAGCCGATGACGGCATTAATGCCTCCGGGACGGGTCCCACGCACGGTCTGGAATTCCGGGGGTGCATGGCGGGCATATGCCCGGCCGGGCCGGTCGCAGCGAAATAAGAGGCGCTTGCGCGCGGGGAAGATCGTCGGGGACCCGTTTATAGAAAAATGAAAATCAGATCCGGCCCTGTCGCAATGATACTCCCAATGAACCTGCAAGCGGAGTGCCGGTTCTCGCCGGAGACTGCGTGTTTTTACGGCAACGCAGCGCGAAAGAGACCGATTCGTTCGAGAAGGAGCCGGGCGAAGGCGAAAAGTACCATTGCATCTTGTCGCCTATCCGACACTGAAAGAGTGTGTGCGGGATATCACAATAGGTTAGAGCAATACGGCGTCGTACGTATTCGCCTTAACGAATCTCGTAAATGAATTGACCAATCGTTGCGAGGTTTGTAGCCTATCGCTCGTTCGGCGGTCGATTGACTCCCGTAATGTTTCCCACGTCAGGGAGACAGGACAGGCGGGTTACTAAATGTAAGTCCGGTCTGTTGCAACGGGGGCGTAGACGTTTTCGCCGTTCGGTTGACTACTTAGGAGGGGCGACTATGACCTGGGCAGAACGAGTCGGCGATCTAGCGACTCAACTTGCGTTGGTCCTGATCAATTTTGGTCGGATCTTCACACTGATCCTTAGAGTGGCCACTGACAAGATCGACGGTTTCGTTACCGGCCTCGCAGAACGCGGCGAAGGTGGCATCACCCCGACCGGTTCTCTTGGCCGCGTGTGGGTTAGTTTGCCGGCAGCTGTGGCGTGGGGCGTAGCGGCGATAGTCCTGCGTACCGCTTCCATCGCGACGGTGTTTGCTCGTCAGCTAGCGGTAACGCTGGATGAATTTTTGCGCGCACTGGCCGAGGAACAGGGACCAGGCGCCGTCGGGACGATCCCCGGCGGATCCGCCGACAACGACGACTAGCCTCCAAGCGCGGTCGGTTTGACCACGTACGGGCATAGCCCGATACGCCCGCCGGGGCCGGCCGAAAATGCCGGTTCCGGCGGCAGATTACGTACAGATTCGCCCGCGCATAGCCTGCAGTTTGGCCTCGTCCGGGATCACGCGTCCCGTGAGGCGGACGCGGCCGTACAGGTCGTAGTCAAGCTGGCCCTGGTAGGCAGCGGTCTGTGGCGTAATATCGCCACGGCCCTTAACTCGTTGCCGGTCGGGCTTGGCGTCGACTTCTCCTATCGGCCCGATAGATCGATCCCGGCGCCGGCGTTTCACGTTCTCAGGGGAGTGGGCGCGCTGCGTGAGGGACTCGCCACAGGCGCGCGCTATATCTCTCGCATTTCCGGTCCGCACCAGCGTGCGGCGGTTCGCGTTGATGGGTATTTTCAGCAACGGCGCCTGCCCAATTACGAAGATTCCGGGGAAGAACGGACCTCCGAATAGCCGCGCCGCATACGGTGGATACGGCCGGGCAGCCGTCAAGACGCCTCTGGCCACGATCGCAAATGCCCGTGAACGGGCACCTTGACGATGTGACGCGCCCGGATCATTATGGCGACCGCCGCCACAGGCGTACGTATCACCGGAATCACGTACAGCACTCCACCGGCGCCCATCAGAGGTAGAGGAGTATTACGTTGGCCGTTCAGACCATCGCGACTTACGATCCGCCATGCAGGATGCCCAACGGGCTCCAGTGGTTCGAAGATGAGCTATACGTCATGGACCAGCAGACGGACCAGGTGTACGTGATGAACACCGAGGGCTACGTCACACGGGTTTTTGACACCCCTACGGAAAACGGCTCCGGCATCACCGTCGGCGGCGGTTTCCTGTGGACGGCATCGAACGGAGTCACGAATTTCCGGGAATACCGTCCGAGCGACACCCACATCGGCTGGATCTACCAGCTCGATCTTCAGACCGGCGCATTCGTCAATCGCTGGCGCACGCCAGACGGCGGTGGCATCCATGGACTCGAGTGGGACGACGGCAAGCTCTGGGTGACGGCGTTTAATCCCAAGGCCATTCACATCTGCGACCCGTCGGATGACATGAAGGTTATCGAGACGTTCGAGGTGCCGACCGAGCGCCTGCACGGACTGGCCCGTGACGGGGACGGGATCTGGTGCGCTCACACCACAGACCAGGTGATCATCAAGTACAGCGTCGAGTCCGGAGAGGAGCAGGATCGAATTGTCTTTGGCGACGACTCGCCCGCACCGCACGGTCTATCGATCAGGGACGGCGAACTCTGGTATTCGGACGCCATGATGATCAGCGGCGTCGGCCACAACGACCCGGTAAGGGAAGGCCCGGAGATCGGCCGCATAACGGTCAGCTAGGCAGGCTCGCCCGCATCACGTCTTGGCGGGGCCGGCACCGCAGGTGTACTTCGCACAGACCCACCCTGAGGCTCTCGAAGGGTCCGTTGAGTAGCAACGCGTTCCCTCTCCCGGTGAGAGAGGGCCAGGAGCCTGCCCTTCCGCTTGCCGGAAGGGTGAGGGAGGTCAAAGATTCCGGCCTGGACGTGTATGGTTCGCCGGTTGACCTCCCGGCGGGGGTCCCTCGTCCTTCCGGACCCGGAAGGATCGGGACGACGGGATAATCGTCCGGGACGTCAGCGCAGGGGCGTATGGCGATACGCCCTCGGTTTCCGGGGCCACGGGCCATGAATGAAACGAGGACCACACCATTGCCATCGGTCGTAGACAGTCATCACCACTTCTGGGACCTGGCGGAACTCGAATATGAGTGGATGCCGCCGGGCGACAACGTCCTGAGGCAGAATCGCCTGCCCCGGGACCTCAAGCCTTTGATCGCCGAAGTCGGTGTCCAGCGTACGGTTATCGTGCAGGCGCACTCCTCGGTAGAAGAGGCGCGCTGGCTGCTCCAACTGGCAGCCGAGAACGAATTCATCGCCGGGGTTGTGGCCTGGGTTGAACTGGCCGACCCGGATGTCGGCAACACGCTGGACCAACTTCAGCAGGACCCCTATTTCAAGGGCGTTCGCCACATCTGGCATGACGAGCCGGACGACGCCTGGATCATGCGGCCGGACGTCCTGAACGGTTTGAAGGAGCTGGCGAAGCGAGACATCCCGTATGACCTCCTGCCGCGCCCTCAACACCTCGGGTACATCCCACGCGTACTGGAAGCCGTGCCAGATCTTCGGACCGTCGTCGACCACATCGCCAAACCACTCATCGCCGAGGGGGTTTTCGAGCCCTGGCTATCCGACCTGAAACGCGTCGCCGAGATCCCGGGCGTTCACTGCAAAATTTCCGGCATGGTCACGGAGGCCGATCCTGAAAACTGGAAACCGGAAGACCTGACGCCTTACGTCAGTAACGTTGTCGAAATGTTCGGGTATGACCGCCTCATGTTCGGAAGCGACTGGCCCGTCTGCACACTGGCCGGGAGTTACGGGCAGGTGTTCCGGGCCGCTGAACATGCCCTCGGCCCCATGTCGGACGAGCACCGCGCCGCGGTCTTCGGCGGAAATGCGGAGCGGTTCTACTCGTTATAAGCGAGGATCGAAGGATCGAGTGTTGTCACCGCAAGCTCATGATTCGATCGCGGGGCGATGGTAAAGTCTCCATCCATGCCAGCACTCCTGTCCGCACTCAATATCAACAAAACTTACGGCGAGACGGTTGCCCTCCGCGAAGTGACGGTGGACGTGGAGGAAGGCACGACCGGACTGCTGGGTGCGAACGGCGCAGGCAAAAGCACCCTGATGACCCTGTTTCTCGGGATCATCCAGCCGACGTCGGGCGAGTTTCGTGTGCTGAACGAAGATGGCGTCGATCCTATCCATGCTCATCGGCTCATCGGTTACTCGCCCGAATACGAATGTCTCCCACCGGACGTCTCCGCCGCGGAGTTCGTCACGCACATGGCACGCGTCAGCGGCCTGCCTAGAATAGAGGCGCGTACCCGTGCGACCGACGTTCTCCGGCACGTCGGCCTGGACGAAGAACGATACCGGCCGATGGGCACTTACTCAACGGGCATGAAGCAGCGCGCCAAACTGGCGCAGGCGATCGTCCACGACCCGGTTCTCGTATTGCTCGACGAGCCGACTGCCGGTCTCGATCCGGCCGGCCGGCAAGAGATGCTGGAGTTGATCGCACGCACCGGCCACGAGTTCGGCATATCCATGCTGATCTCGTCCCACTTGATGGGCGATATCGAGCGCACCTGCGATCGGATCATTGTCCTGGAAAACGGCGAGGTGCTCGAGCAGGGCGAAGTGTCCGGGTACACGACGGAAACCGAAACGCTTGTTGCGGAGTTCGATGAAGGAATAGAAGCCGTCGCCGCGGTGCTTGAGCAGAAGGGCATTGCCGCCGAGGTAGAAGGGCGCGCTCTCGTCATACCCGAAGCGTCACCGGAAGACCTGGACGTGATACGGGACGCTGTTGTCGAGACGGGCGCTTTGCTCCACAGGCTCGCGCCGCGCGCCCACACCCTGAGTGACATCTTCCGAAGGCCGGCGTCTTGACGATGCAACAGGGCCGGCCGGCACAGCCGGAAGGTGAGGTTTTTGACCTCGGTTACACCCACTATGACGGTCCGCGGGGTGGACGAGGCGCTGCGTTCATGGCGATGTACGCGGGAGGAATCAGGACCGTGGTCGGCCTGGGTCGCGGACCCGGGGCAAAAATCGTTCCGGCTGTTTTCGCCCTGTTGGCGTTAGGCCCGGCGCTGTTCATAGTCGTCCTGTCGGGCGTGGTCCGCTCACTGGGCGCCGACCCGGAAGACATCGAGCTTCCGGGCCACACGGACTACCTCGGCTGGACGTTTTATATCCTGGCTCTCTTTGCCGCGGTAGTCGCGCCCGCTCTCCTCAGTCCGGATCGGCGTCATTCCGTGATAGCGCTCTACGCTGTGCGGCCTCTCAAGGCCCTCGACTATCTTGTCGCCCGCTGGCTGGCGTTTTTCACGTTCATCCTGGCCTTCCTCCTGGCGCCGCAGACGCTGCTTTACCTGGCCTTCAGCGTGTCGGCCAGCAACCCCTGGGATTATCAACAGGAGAACTGGCCCGACATCCTGGCGATTCTCGGGATGAGCTTCGTGATCGCGGTGTTCTGGACCGGCATAGCCATGGCGGCGGCCTCGCTGACCACCAGGCGGGCGTTCGCAAGCGCGGGTGCGATCGGGTTTGTCTTACTGGCCACGGCCGTCGGTGGGTTTGGTTGGGGGATCCTGTCTTCTGGAGAAGAGAAAGTCCTTGTCGACACCGGCAAACCACCGAAGATCGGTGAGCCGCCCCGGTACGACGTGAAGGATGGACACGCGGCGCACTACGCGAGGCTGCTGATCATTCCTCACACGGCGCAACAACTCGCCGAATGGACGTTCGATGAGCGCGACAACTTTCCCGTACCGCCGTGGTACTCGGTGCTGACCGCTGGCGTTATGGCGGGAGGCGCGATCTCCCTCACGATGTGGCGCTACCGAAAGCTGGGGGCATGATCCGGTGACCGATGTGAACAACCAGTCCAGCGACCCGACTATCGTGGTCGATGGCGTTTCCAAGTGGTTCGGGGACGTTGTGTCGGTGAACGACGTGTCACTTGAAATCAGGCCCGGACTGACCGGGCTTCTCGGACCCAACGGCGCGGGCAAGACCACGCTGCTCAGGATGATCTGTGGACTGGCGCGCCCCTCGGGCGGCGAGATCAGCGTGCTCGGCCAGTCCGTCCGCAACAACCCGGAACTGTACCGCCGCCTTGGCGTGATGCCGGAGCATCAGTCGACGTACGACTTCATGACCGGGCGCCAGTTCGTGGAGTTGAATGGCCGGCTCCAGGGCGTTCCGCACCTGAATGACGCCGTGGACCAGGCCATCGAACGGGTCGATATGCTGGGTGATCAGAACCGGAAACTCGGCGGCTACTCCCGCGGGATGAAGCAGCGCATGAGGCTCGCCGCCGTAATGGTCCACGATCCCCAGATTTTGCTCCTGGACGAACCCCTCAGCGGGACCGATCCGCGCCAGCGCATCGAGTTCCAGGAACTGATGGTCAGGCTGGCGTCCGAGGGCCGGACCATCATGATCTCTTCTCATATTCTTGAGGAAGTCGAGGCGGTCGCCGATCGGATCCTGCTGCTCGTCTGGGGCAAACTCGCCGCATCAGGCGATTACCGGGCCATCCGGCAGTTGTTGAGCGAGCAGCCTTACGTGGTTCGGGTAGGGGCTTCGGATGTACGGGCGCTGGCGGCGGGATTGATATCCGAGCCGTCTGTGGAGTCGATCTCGATGGATGGAGAGGGGTACATCCAGGTGCTCAGCCGCCGCATGTCAGAGCTGCAGATCGCCATCCCGCGCACAGCCCGGGGGCTTGGCATCCGGCTCACCAGGGTAGACCCGCTGGACGACTCTCTTGAGAGCGTTTTCAGCTACCTGACGAGGCGATAACGTGGTGACCCTGTTCAGGCTTTCCCTTCGGCAGATGCTCAGCACGCGGCGCCTGTTAATCCTGTTATTCGTCGCGATGGTGCCGGTGGCGCTTTCCGTGATAGCCCGGATCGTGACGCCGGAAGACCCGGCCGATTTCCGTGAGTCCGTGCTGATCGGACCTTTCGTAATCGCCGCCGTGATGCCGATAGTCACCGTGGTCCTGGCCACGGCATCGCTCGGACACGAGGTCGAGGACCGTACCTTCACGTACCTGTATTTGAAACCTATGCCGCGCTGGCAGCTGGCAGCGCCCAAGATCGCCGCGGCCGGACTGGTGAGCGCAGTGATAGTGACCGGCTGCGGCTTCGCGACGTCGATAGTCGCCCCCGGCGCAGAGACGATCACGCCGATAGCGATAGCCGGGGGGTTGCTCGTCGGGGTCCTGGCCTACACGTCTGTCTTTGTCTGGGCCGGCGTCGTCACCTCGTACGCGCTGCCGATCGGGCTTGTTTACGTGTTCCTGTGGGAGGCGGCGGTCGTCGGGTTCATGCCGGGCATCCGCTGGGTGAGCATCCGTCACTACACCCAGGCGTCCATTCACGGCTTTGACGACGCCCAGTTTGCCGATGACGCCGCGATCCTGGACCTCGCCCAGGCGCTTCCAGCAGCGGGGATCGTGATAGTGATTTTCGTGGCCCTGACCGTGCGGCGACTCGGGAGAATGGACGTGCCCTGAGCGCCGACGCGGCGAAGGCATAACCGTGCCTGTGGCAATCCAGCAACGACCCCCAACCAGATGACTCCAGGCCTGAAGCGAACCAACACATCCCGCGGCGTTAGAGCGGCACCCTGAGGCCAAACAACAGCGCCCTGAGGTTCCCGAAGGGCCGGGTAATTCGACCGCACCCGAGCCGGAAGACGCGTTAGTCTCACGCCCGTATGGCGATGTAGCCGTTCAAAACCCTGGCACGGCTGTCGAATCACTGCTGCGTGTATGCCCCCGCGCGGCCCAGCGCTTACCAGTCGGGCTGCTTGTCGTCCTTGTCCGTGGCCGTGATCCGTTCCTGGGAGCTGCCGTCTCGCCGCATCGAGAAAATGTCAGAGTCTCCGTCACTGTTGGAGACGAAAACGATCCTGTTGCCGTCCGGCGAGAAGCGTGGGGATGATTCGGTGGAGTTGTTGTTCGTCAATTGTGTCGGGTCTTCACCGTCGACCGAGATCATAAAGATCTCTGGATTGTCCTCGCCTTCACGCTCGGAGACGAAGACCAGGTGCTTGCTATCGGGTGACCAATCGAAGTCATAATCCCTGCCGGGCTTCCGTGTGAGGTTTCGCTCCTCATCGCCTTCTGAAGTCATGACGTAGATTTCGGTCGCCTCGGAGTCCCGATTCGACATGAACGCGATCAAGCGGCCGTCCGGCGAGTATTTCGGGTTGAAGTCAGCATTCTGAGTAAGCTGAACCTCATCGACGCCGCCCGGGTTCTTGCGGTGGATCCCCTCTTTCTCGCCACCGCGCACGGCAAAGGCGATCCAATCGCCGTCCGGCGACCAGCTTCCCAGATCCTGCGGGGCGTCGATGGTAGAGAGGCGGAACTTCTGGCCGAGCGCCAGGTCTTTCACGTAAATGAAGTCCCCGTCTTCGTGGTCTGAAACGTAGGCGATACGGTTTCCATCCGGCCCCCATGCAAACGCATCACGCTCGCCATCGCCGCCGACTGCGACCTGCTCCGATTCGCCTTCGCTGTCCATGATGTAGAGCTCGAAGTCATCGCCGCGGTCTGATAGGAAGGCGATTCTGTCCCCTGTCGGAGACCATTTCGGGTTTTTCTCGGTGGCGGATGTGTTGGTCAGCCGCTGCACCTCGCCGCCCG
>CAYYRD010000004.1:125635-175844 GCA_964474025.1 uncultured Dehalococcoidales bacterium
ATCGCGTTCGGAGGTGAAGACGATATCGTTGCCGTTTCCGCCCGTGGAGCAAGCGGCCATCACCAGTGAGAGCGCGCCACCGGCGATGAACGCAGGCAACACCCGGGACATCAGGCGGTTAGGCCAGGGCGAATCCCGGAACGAATCCCGGAACGAGAACACGGATCGTCTCATCAATTGCACTCCCATCATTCCGTTGCCGCGTCGCTCGCGGCGTCGTCGGAACGGTCACGCCCGGTCAGGCGCATCACAATGGATGCCTCTCCGAGTACGGCGATCACCGCACCGAACCAGGCAATGTAATAACCAAATAGCAGGGATTTGCTCGGGAACTCGATCAAAGCCCGGTCGTCTATCACCGGCGGCTCGTCAAACACCGTTGGCCACACGAACGCCGTCGTGATCGCTCCCATCACGGCGATCAATCCGCCGATCCTCACCCGCCAGAAGAGCGCGGTCGCTCCTCCCATGAGCATGAGCGTCAGGACCGACACGAACTCCGGCATCCGGTGTCCCGGACCGGCCAGCTGGAATAACGAGTTGTGCGCCCCTTCGAGTTCCCTGGTGGCGGCGTCGATGTACTCAAATCGGGCGTATGGCAACAGGATCGACAACAGGATCAGGCCCCCGGAGCCGAGCGCCAGCCAGGACACGTTGCGGGCGGCTGCGATAAAGATCGGGACAAGAACGACCACCAGGTAGATCGGCTGGAACACCGTCTCGGTGGTTACCTGGCGGATGAGCGATACGACGAATGAGGAGTCGTAGAGATCGGCCTGGTCTGAATAGATGAGGGCAGAGATGACCAGGACCAGTATCGTTGCGAGAGCCGTCACGATTACCTTGGCGGGCGCGCTGTGAAGCGCGTGCGTGGCCCCTATGCCACCGGGTCCGCCGGGACCGGGAGACGTTGGGGCGTCGGGCTTTGTTTCTTCTGGCTGAGTCATTATGCGTGCCGCGTGCGATGCAGCCTCCCGAGGCAATGCCTGGTGATCGGGTTTCATCCGGGGAACGGCAATCGCCTGCGCGGATGCTATTGATCGGGAGACACGGAACGCACGCCGCGGGCGCGACGCGTTACGGCCAGTTCACACGGTTCCGTTTAGCTCCACGAATGGAAGGCGTCTGGGGCGGGTCTCGCGAAACACTCCGAACCGCGTCACGAGGTGCTACCCTTCGCCATCGTCAGCCGCGGTGCTGATATCCCCGGTAAGGGGGATTTCGACATACGAGGAGGAACCCGGGGCCTTGAAATTCGCTTTTTTCATGATGCCGCTCCATCTGCCGACGGAGGACCCGTCACTGGCGTTTGATCGTGACCTGGACCTGCTCCAGTACGCCGAGCAGCTTGGATACGACGAGTTCTTTGTCGGAGAGCACCACACGGCGGCGTGGGAGAACATCCCCGCTCCGGATATGTTCCTCGCCAAGGCGAGCGGCATGACCAGCGTCATCAAGCTCGGCAGCGCCGTCGTTAGCGCTCCCTTCCACCACCCCTTTGACCTGGCTGAGCGGTTTGCATTTCTTGACCACCTGTCCAAAGGCCGCGTGATCCTGGGCCTCGGCCCCTGCGGATTGCCGCCGGATGCGAAGTTGTTCAACATTCCGCCGGCCCGGCTCAGGCCGATGCTCGAGGAGTCGCTTGACATCATCGTCAGGCTGCTCGAATCGCCTGACCCCATCGACTATGAGGGCCGGTTCTGGAACATCCGGGGCATGGCGCTGCAGCTTCGTTCATACCAGCAGCCACGGCTCAAGCTGGCGATGGCCACATCTGGCAGCATCGGTTCGCTGGATCTAGCAGGTAAATACGGGATGATGATCTTCTCGCCATCGGCGCAGGCTCCGCCCCCGGCGCTTCCGTTCAAAGAGCACTACCCCCGATTGAAAGCTGCGGCGGAAGCGCACGGGTACAACGTGGAGCGCGAAGACACCCGGATCGCCACGTACGTTTATCTAGCGGACACACGCGAACAAGCGTGGGCGGACGTGGAAGAGTCTATCCAGCGCGACGTGCACGACTACTTCTTCACCATCAACACGCGGAGTGGCTGGGAGGAATCTCCCGAGCAGCCGGATGATGACATCACCCCGGCCTTCGTCGCCAGGCGACGCCGATGGATCGTCGGCACGCCCGACGACGCCATAGAACAGCTTGAGGCGATAGATGAGGAAGTCGGCGGTCTTGGCGGAGTGATGATCACGACACACGAGTGGGTGCCACACCACAAGAGCCGTTACTCGATGGAGCTTTTCGCTCGTTACGTGATGCCACATTTCCGCGGCCACACGGCCGATCTGAAACGCGAGTGGAAGCGAACGCAGGATGCCCGGGCGGCGGGTACTATTCCGGTGGTGCTTGGACGGGACCTGGAGGATGAGTTCCCGCAGGGTGGCGACCGAACAAACCTGGACATGCACATCCAGTAGGCGAGTTCAGATAAGCAACCTGGCGACCGTAATCCGTAGTCACCAGACAGAAGAAGATAGTGGAGAACCAGATGGCGACATTTGTAGCCCTTATGAACTGGACCGAGCAGGGAATCACGGACGTAAAGAACATGCCGACGAAGGTTGCTGGCGTACGCGAGCAACTCGGAAGCATGGGCGTTGAGATCAAATCTTTGCACATAACAATGGGCAGATATGACATCGTCGCGCTAGTGGACGCGCCGTCGGCCGAAGTCGCTTCGGCGGCACTGCTGACGATCGGCGGGCAGGGCAACGTCCGATCCGAAACGCTTCAGGCGTTTCCGTTTCCCGAGTTCGTGTCGGACATCCTGCCGAACGTCGGTTAACCAGGGCGTGAGGATCGCGCCTCGGAGTCCCGGAGGAAGAAATGCCATCACTGCAGACCCTGCTCGACCAGGTAGACGGACTCACCAACGAGATCGTGGAGTTCCACCAGTCGCTGGTGAGAATCCCGTCCGTCAACACCGGTTTCATGCCCACCGGCGACGAAACACCGGTCGCCGAGCACGCCCGGGACTGGCTGTCTGGAGAAGGCATCGAGTCGCAGTTGCTGGCTCGGGACGAGGGGCGTGACAACATCATCTCGGTGATGCCTGGCGCCGACCACGACAAGACCCGCCTGATGCTCATGTCGCACACGGACGTGGTTCCGGTGGAGGACTGGGACAAGTGGCGCTTCGACCCGTTCTCGGCCGAGATCTCAGGCGGCCGTATTTACGGGAGAGGAGCGTCCGACTGCAAAGCGCTCCTCGCCAGCCAGCTAATGGCGATGGCGATATTGAAACGAAACGACGTCAGGCTCTCCCACGGGCTGCGCCTGGTGAGTGGAGCGGACGAGGAGCACGGCGGGCGCTGGGGATTCGGCTGGCTGGCGGACAACCATCCTGAAACCCTGGAATCGGAGTTCGCCGTCAACGAGGGCGGCGGGACACCGGTCGAGACCGGTAACAGCCTGGCCTATTTGCTCGGCACGGGCGAGAAGGGCCGGCTTGAGATCCACATCCGATTCAAGGGCGTGAGCGCCCATGCATCGGTCGCCTGGACGGGCACCAACTCCAGCTACACCCTGGCGAAAGCGCTGGGCGCGATCGAGGGCTACGAACCAGAACTGGACACGTCGCTGGACATCTTCAACCATCTCGGAACGTTCGCCATCGAAGATCGGCCAACGCCGGGCAATATCAATGCGATAGTCGCCGAGGCCAACGAGACGAACCCGCGGCTGGGAACCATCCTGAGGGCGCTGTCCCGCATGACGCTGACCCCGACCATGATCAATGGCGGCATCAAGTCGAACAGCGTGCCGGAGGTGTTCGAGCTCACCTGCGACGTTCGTACGCTGCCATTCCAGGACGAGGCTTACGTCCGCAGCCAGCTGGACAAGGTGCTGGACGGCATACCGGACGTCGAGTACGACATCGACTACATGTCTGTGCCCAACGAGTCGCCGTTCGAGACGGAGCTCGCCGAGGCGATCAAGCGGGCGCAGGCGCTCGCCGTGTCGCGCGATGACCTCCAGTGGGTGCCGGCGGTCAGCAACGGTTTCACGGATTCCCGGTTCACACGAAACCTGGGCATCGTGACCTACGGCTTCAGCGGTGCACACCCGGACGACGACCCGACGCTCTCAAAGGCGCACGGGACCGATGAATCGGTCGGTATTGCTTCGCTGGTCTCGGCCACCAAGTGCATGATCGCTCTCGCCTACGACACCTGCGGCGGGAGCTAGGGGTTGTGCAGGGGCGTATGACAATACGCCACCGAGACACCCCGCCGATTGAGGAGAGGGCCAGGGAGACGAGGGATCGCCGAGAGGCGGCCGATTCGCCAGCACGTGATCCCTCGGCTCGGTCTTTCGCGAACCCCGGGACACTTACGTTGCGGCCTCTCCCGTCGTCGGAGAGTCTGCCGGAGGGGACGGTCGGCGCGCCGGCGCGTCTGCCGCACCGGAACGCTGATTAGCACCCTGGACAACTGAGTTCGGGAATCCGCCGACTCACGTATGATCCGGGCATGGCCAACTCGCAGACTCCGCTCGACGTGAATGCGACAGCAGACGCCATCGACGCCAACCTCAAATCGGCCGGCGATCCGATTCGCGGCGAGCACGACCTCGCCTACCTGAAAGCACCCGACGGAATAATCTCCTACGGCCTCGGCATGCCTGAAATGCGGCGGCAGATGAAGGCGTTCCTTCGTGATCACCGGGATCTGTCGGCGGACGATCTCGTCGCTCTTGTCGAAAACCTGTGGGAGCGTCCGATCCACTCGACACGCACATGCGCCGTTGAGCTGCTCAAGCAACGGTCCTCGGACCTCAGCCCGGACCACGTAAATCTGATCGAGCGCATGATCCGTGAATCGTTCACGTGGGCCTACGTCGACACGCTGTCCGGGAACATCGCCGCCTCGCTTGTCAGGCGGTTTCCTGAGCTTCTCATAACCCTTGACCGATGGTCGAAGGACGAGAGCTTCTGGGTGCGGCGGGCCTCGATGCTGTCCCTCCCGCTGCCGAGCAGCGCGGATGACGGGGAGTTCGGCAGGTTTACGCGGTACGCCGATTCCATGCTGGAGGAGAAAGAATTCTTCATCCGGAAAGCCATCGGCTGGATCCTGCGCGAGGTATCCAAGAAGCGGCCGGAGCTGGTGGTCGGCTTTCTTGAGCCGCGGATCGACCGGGTTGCAGGACTTACGTTGCGCGAAGGAGCGAAGTACCTGCCGGATACGGATAGCGAACGGCTGATCACGGCTTACAAGAACCGCTGAGCAGACTGTGATCCCCCTGGCCCGGCACGAGAATGCCGGGGCGAGGGAACCGGGGATCTGGTTATCTGTTCAGAGCCCAGATCCTCACGAGTCCATCCGCCCCAGCGACCGCCAGAGTCGAACCATCCGGCGACCATCCCGATCCGTAAACGCCCTTTACCGGTAACTCCGCATGTGCTGCCGGGCTGCCGGATTCGGCGTCGAACAAGCGCAGGGTGTTGTCGCCGGTAATCGCAACCATCGATCCGTCGGGACTCAGGTTCATTGCGTGAAGCCCGATGTCAGAAGTTCCGGGTACCGGCGCGACTGTCCAGTCAACAGTGGAGTACCGGACAACTCCGCCCTCGGTGCCAAGCGCCCACAGCCGAGACGATCCCCGGTCCCACGCCAGGCTCGTCACCACTCCGCCCGGGCCGTCTACGCGGCTCAACTCTTCGCCGTTGATCGGGTCCCATGTGTGCAGCAGGCCGTCCATTCCACCCGAAACTAGGGGGCCTTCCACGCCGGTGTGGGTCACTGCAAATGCATGTCGCTCATGACCCCGGAGCACGATCCCTTCACCGGAGTCCGCGGGCCACACCCGCACGGTCGAGTCGTACGAGCATGAAGCCAGATGACCGCCGTCCGGCGACCACGACAGCCCGACAACGGTGTTCCGATGGCCCTCGAACTCGGCCTTCGTCTCGCCCGTGCCCAGGTCCCACAGGCGTACCGTTCGATCGGTTGAACCGGATGCCAGGGTCGCTCCGTCCGGTGAAAGCGCAAAAGTGTTGACACTCCTGGAGTGCCCGGCCAGTTGATCGGTTTCCCGCCACTTGCCGTCGGGGCTTCCGGGTACCGTCCAGATCTTGATCGCCGGATCGAACGCTCCCGAATACAGACGGGTACCGTCTGCCGAGAAACATACGGCCTGGGCGTGCCGCGGATGGGCTTTGATGGTTGCTACTTGATCCAGGATGCCCACCGGGCTACCCCATCCAGTCCTTGCCGTCGCCAAGCTTCCAGTTCTCTGCACGGCCCGTCGGCTCATAGCCGAGCAGCTCTTTCGCCGGATCGGTGGAGCGCCAGCGGAAGTCGTTCTCGGAGATGGCGTCGAAGATCATGAACTTCATGTCGTCCGGCGCGCTGAGCAACCTGTCCACCATCTGCACCGCGTCTGCGTGCGACAGAAATCCCGGGTAGTGACCGCGTGCCTCCGGGTGATCGCTCGGCAGCAGCGCGCCGCAACGCATCACGAGCATCGACATCCCGTACAGGTCCACCCACAAACGACACAGGTTCTCCCCGAACAGCTTGCAGACCGAGTACGGCTCGAGCGGCCGCGGCTCCCACGTGTAGTCCACGTATTCCCACGATTCCGGGACATCGTCATAGTCGCCCCGTCACATCGCCCCGTACGGCTTCGACTCGTCACGCTGCCAGCCCATCATGGTCGACCCCGCAGACATGAACACGACCCGCTTCACGCCCGCCTCCTGCGCCGCCCGGAACACGTTCAGCGTGCCCTGCGCCGTGAGCGACATCTGGAGATCCCAGCTCTCCGTCGTCCCGGAGGTTCCGGCCGCGAGGTGGAGGACGGTGTCGATGCCCTCAAACGCCGGTTTGATGGCCTCGGCGTCCGTAATTGAAGCCGCCAGGTGAGGGATGCCGTCAACCGGCCGCCTGCTCAGCCCGGAGAAGTCGTACTTATCGGACAGCCCGTCGAGCACGAGCCCGCCAATCAGCCCGCTGGCTCCGGTGATCAGGACCTTTTTACTGGGCATTGGCAGTCTCCCCTGGCGGGCGATTGATGGTTAGAGATTAGACCTGGCGGCTTGCCGCGTCCCGCACGGACCCGATCCCGTCACGAAGTCCCTGTTTATATATCCAGGCGTCCCGCCAGTAAGCGACGAACCTGAATCCCCCCGCCACCAGCGGCTCAACGACATCAGGTGAAGCGGCCATGATCCCGGGCGCTTTGCCATGCTTGCGGCACGCCTCAATCACGCGCTCCACCGCGGCGACGTAGTCCGGGTGATCGGTCTGACCCGGGATGCCGAGACCGCTCGTCAGATCAAACTGGCCCACCCACAGGATATCGACCCCGTCCACGGCCGCGATGGCGTCGGCGTTCTCCACCGCCTCGGCCGATTCGATCATGGCCGCCACGAGCACGTTGTCGTTGGCCTCGCGCATCTTGTCGGCCACGTTGCCGTCCGTGTACAGATCGTGCGCCATCGTGAAGGCGGCCCCGCGATCACCGTCCGGCGGATAGTGGGCCGACGACACCGCGAGCCGTGCATCCGCCTCCGTGTGGACCATCGGGACCAGCACCCCGGATGCCCCCGCATCCAGCGCGCGCCCGATGAAATGGCGCTCGTTGGCCGGGACGCGCACCAGCGGCGTCAGGGTCGTCGGCTGGGCGGCGCCCACCAACCGGCGAATGGTGTCGAATCCCCAGCCCGTGTGCTCCATGTCAAACACGGCCCACTCGGCCCCGGCCTCGGCAGCCAACAGTGCCACCGCCGGCGTATCGAGCGCGAACACCATCGTCCCGGGCGACACGCCGCCCGCGGCCAGGGTTCGCTTGACCGGGTTGTGTTTCATACGGGGTTCTTTCCGCCCGGTGTCCGTGGTTCCGCGCCGTCATCGCCGGGCAAGGGCCGTATGATATCGACCCCTCGTCGGCTGTCTATCCGCTTTTGCGGACAACATGCGGGGACGCTGACGAGGCGGCGACGCTCAGTCATGGAAGGGCGCTCCAACGCTCCAGCGCGAGCCGTGTGACGGGCGAGGGTCTGATCGTCAGCCGCATCCGCGGTGTAGCGATCGCCCGGCCCACACGCGCGTTACGGGCGGACGCAATCCCTGGATGCGAACGGGATACCCATACCGGCGTACACGTCGCGCCAGCGCTGCTCCATATCCTCCGCGAACAGATAGGGGCGCCATCCCAGTTTCAGGTAGATGGCGATCGCTTCGTAGCGGAAATCGTTTGTCTGGAGATAGGGCAGGGCGTAACCGGCGTCGGCCAGGAGGTTTGTGACCGTGGCCGAGACGATCGTGCCGAGCCGCTTGCCGGCGTGTGCCGGGTCGCCCACCAGCCAGCCCAGTTGCCCGCCGCCGGGATGCCGGTCGTTCTCAATGTGCTGGGCCGCGCAGGTCGTGACAAGATGGCCGGAGTTGTTGTGCTCGACGACGAAAAACCCGTCGTCCAGGGCCGTGGCCCGGGTGTGTTCCAGCGTGTTGGTATCGGCGAACGCGAGATGGAACAGGTCGTCGTATGCCGTTTCGTCGCCGGGCCGAAACTGGCGCACCTCGTAACCGGACGGCACTTCCGGGACATCCAGCGGCGCGCTGCCGGTCCACACCATTTCGATCTGCATCGCGTAACGGTTTTCGTAATGGACGTGCGCAGCCCGGCCGGGCGGGGATATCAGCGGGCTGTCTGCCCCTGAAATCCCCGCCTGGTTGTCTCTCCACTCAAGCGACAATGGCTACCCCTGCTTAACTGCTCGGCCGGGCCGTCTGTCCGAGATAGTCAGGGACCTGGATTCCGGTCCGCAGTCGCGGGTCGGCTTCCAGCTCGCCCGTCACCTGCCGTACCGGCAGCACGCCGGCCCACACGTCCATGGCGTAATCCTCCTCGTCGTCGCCGGGTGGCCCGGTGCGGGCCTTGGCGGAGGCCTCATCCAACGAGAATTTGAGGACCATCGTCTGCGTGAATTCGGAGGTGTTGGGTTTGCGGGCATCATCCCATCGCCCGGGAACGATGTTCTCCGTGATAACTTCCAGCGCGTACATCTTCTCTACTACATCGGTGACTTCTTCGGGCACGCCGAACACGACGACCGAACGGTAATTCATCGAGTGATGGAAGAGCGACCGGGCCAGCACGATCCCGTCTACGTGCGTGACGGAGACGCATGCCGGGATGTCGCCGCGCATGGCGCGCAGCATTCCGGCGGCCGGGGAGCCATGTATGTACAGGGTGTCCCCGGAACGGCCGTACAACGTCGGCAGGACTACAGGACCGTGATGTGCGTTGAACCCGACGTGGCACATGTATCCCGCGTCAAGGATGTCGTATACGGCCCCCTGGTCATAAATTCCCCGCTCCGGGGCGCGATGCACGCGAGTTCGTTCCGTCGTTGGATCGCCGGGACCGGGCGGCGCCGGGGACGTCATGCGGTGTTGCCTCTTTCAATCCGGCAGTAAATCTGTATGCGGTGTGGGAGCGGCAGGCATCACGCGCGAAAGTTGAACGAACGCGCGAACAGGCGGCAACCCTACCAGAGCGTTGAGATATCGCCAGCGGGTTAGCCCGGGCGGCTATTCTCCGCCGCGCTCCCCGTGATCGTAAACGACGTACGAGCCGTGAACGTGGGATGAGACGGGGCGCAATTCGTCGCTGAGAGCCGTCAGCACCATGATCTTGCTCTGAGCGGTATCGGCGGCCACGTCGAAAGTCGCTTCGCAGGCCGGCCGCGGGCAATCGCCCTCCCACACTTTCTCGCGTCGGGTGGAGTGCTTGTGTCGGATTGGCGGCATAACGTCGTCCTCCCGTCGTTAGCTCCACTGAGTCAGACCGAGGGATCAATGATGTGATCCCACAAGATAACATTCACCCGTGCCACCCGCAAAAAATGTGTGTCTATTACCTATGCAATGGGCAAAGATGACGAAATCCGTTACGTGTTCCCACTCTGGAGGAACAGGTATCAAGCCTTCGCCACCCACTGCTCGTACAGGTCTTCCAGCATCGCGCTGACGCGTTCGAGTTGCCTGTTGAGGCGACGCCCGTCACTGTCCTTCCGGTCCTCGAACGCCCGCCCGACCCGTTGCTCCAACTCTAGCTTGTCCGCCTCCGCCTCTTTGATGCGGCGCTCCAGAGAGGTCAGGTCCGCCCGCTGACCAGCCCGCTCCGCCCTCGCCTGTTTGCGATCAGATCCCCTTGTCGCCACGCGCCCCGTCTCCCGGTCGGCCGGCGCCCGGCGCGCCTGCCAGAACTCCGAAAAGTTGCCGTTGAATGAGACCAGGTCCCGGTCCTCCAGCTCCACGACGCGATCGACGACCTTGTCCAGGAAATAACGGTCGTGAGACACGACCAGTATCGAACCCCTGTAATCGGCCAGCGCTTCCTCGATGGCCTCCCGGGCCGGGATGTCCATGTGATTGGTCGGCTCGTCAAGGATCAGGAAGTTCGGCTGAAGCTTGGTGAGGCGCGCCAGTTGGAGACGGTTGCGCTCACCCCCCGAGAGATCGGAGATCTTCTTGCCGAGGTCTTCACGGGAGAACAGGAACTTCCGGAGATGAGCGAATGCTGCCGTCTCATTTGTTTGAGGCGGTGCGTTCATGATCTCGTCCAGGATCGTCAGATCGCCATCGAGAACTTCTTGCTCCTGTGCCGCATACCCGGTACGAATGCTCGGGCCTATGCGAACCGTGTCGTTGTCCCACGCGCCCTCGGAAACCACGTCCCGCAGCAACGAAGTCTTCCCGCTGCCGTTCGGCCCGATGATTGCGACGCGCTCACCGCTGGTCAGATCGAAATCGACGTTTTCCAGCAAAGACAGCTCGCCATAGGCTTTTGAGTAATCGCGAAGCCTCAGAACAATGTTTGACTGCGTGCGTTCAGCGCCGAAGTCCGCATCGATGGCCGATGTGTCCATCTCTGGGCGCTCGACCGCCTGTGCGTTCTCCCGGCCGAGCTGGGATCGCCGTGCGCGCAGGCGTTTGCCCGCCGCTGTGCTCGGGCGGGCGCGCGCCGTCAGCTCAAGGCGTTTCACAAGATCTTCAAGCCGCGCAAGCCGCTTCTGGTTGGCCGCGTAGTCCGCTTGCTGCGAAATCAAGTTGCGGAGCTTAGTCGCCCGGTACTCCGAGTAACCGCCCTTGTACCGTGTGACCTGTCCGTTCTCCAGCTCCAGGATGCCCTGCGCAACCCGGTCCAGCGTGTGCCGGTTGTGGGAGACGATCAGCACGCCACCCTTGAATCTGAGCAAGAACTCTTCCAGCCATGCCAGACCCATGAAGTCCAGGTGGTTGCCCGGCTCGTCCAGCACAAGGAAGTTCGGCTCAATTAGCAGTGCGCGGGCCAGGGACAGGACGTTCTTCTCGCCCCCGGAGAGCGATCCGATCTCCTGGTATTCTTTTCCAGCCAGGCCAAGAGAATCGAGGATCCTGGGCGCTCTCCGGGGCCAGCGGTCCGTTTCGTACCGTTCGTATCGCTCAAGCGCATCCTGGTAGGCCGTCATCGCCGCATTCATCTCATCGGCGTTGGCGACGGAAAGGCTCTCCTCCGCCTCACGCAGGTGGTCGCTCAGTGCGTTGTGCTCGGTCAGCAACCAGTCGATGACAAGTTCATCGTCTTCGCCATCCACGTACTGCGGGACGTATCCGAGGCGCGTTTCGGACGCCAGGGACACCGTACCTTTGGCAGGCGCCTCCTCCCCCATTAGAACGCGCAGCGTCGTCGTCTTGCCGGACCCGTTCGCTCCGATCAACCCGAGCCGCTCCCCGGAGTTGATCGTGAACGAAACGCCCTTCAAGACGTCCTGTCCGCCCTGGTTGGCGGTGATGTTTTGCAGGCTTGCTAATTGCATGGGCGTTGACGGGGTTGGCTGTCGTCTGACCTGGATCTCGATTCGCTGTCAGTCCGGCGTGTCCTACCTCAGGACTTGATGGACCGGCCGACGGCCACCGTGTGCATGATCTCTTCGGTCACATCAATCAGAAGGTTGGCTGTGTCCGCCATGGCCTCGTCCAGCGACATGGGACCGCTGACCAGTGTGAATGCAGCGTTGATTCCTTTTTCGTGCGTCTCCCGGTAGCCGGTCCCGAGGCCGCCGGCGATTGCGATCACAGGGACCCCGCGTTTACCTGCCCGCTCTGCGACGCCGACCGGGGTTTTGTTGAAGATTGTCGAGTGGTCGATCTGTCCCTCGCCGGTGATCACCAGGTCGGCCCCTTCCAGCGCATCGTCCAGGCCGACCGCGTCCAGAACGATGTCGACCCCGGCGGCAAGACGAGCGTCGAGGAAAGCCATCAGTCCTGCTCCAAGGCCGCCCGCCGCTCCCGCGCCGGGTCGTTCCCGAACGCTGACATCGAGATCGCCCTCCACAACGTCCGCGAACCGGGACAGCGCCGCATCAAGCTGTTTCACCGTCTCCGGCGTGGCGCCTTTTTGCGGGCCGAACACGGCGGATGCGCCGTCGTCGCCACAGAGGGGATTGTTGACGTCGCAGGCCACCGTCACTTCTGCGCCCCGCAGCCGTTCGTCAAAGTTCGACATGTCGACATGAGCGATATCTGCGAGTGCTGCGCCGCCACGTTCCAACTCCTTGCCATCGGCATCCTTGAGGCCGATCCCGAGCGCCTGCGCAAGGCCGGCGCCCGCATCGTTAGTGGCGCTTCCGCCGATCCCGACAATGAATCGCCGATACCCGGCGTCCAACGCCGCCGTGAACAGCTCCCCGGTGCCATAAGTGGTCGTTTTGAGC
The DNA here is from genome assembly GCA_964474025.1 of uncultured Dehalococcoidales bacterium. Taxonomy (GTDB): domain Bacteria; phylum Chloroflexota; class Dehalococcoidia; order Lucifugimonadales; family Lucifugimonadaceae. Next base: position 138,352 of record CAYYRD010000004.1, read on the forward strand.
GGGTCCAGCTCGTCCAGCGAAAGCAGCGCGAGGCCGGACGCTCCCGCCATCTCGATCACGGCGGTCTCGCCATCACCCATCGCGCCCCAGGCGGCCTCAACCGGCCGCCCCAACGGGTCGGACACGGTCGCGCTCTCGATAGTGCCGCCGGAACTGTCTACAAGCGCCTGGAGCGTGCCGTCACCTCCATCGGCCGCGGGCACGAGCACCGTCTCGGAGTCCGGCAGCACGCGCTTCACGCCGGCCTCGATTGCCCGTGCGATCTGGAGCGCGGTCAGGGAGCCCTTGAACCCCTGGGGGGCGATCACGATTTTCATGCCGGAAGTATATCGGTAGGGGGCCAGTGGCCCCGATCATTCCTGGAACATTCAAAGGCCAATTCGCCGGAAAGTCCTGCTGACCGATTTCCGGTTGATCCAGAGACAATCTGAGCGTCGCTGCAAACGACGCGTCTATTGGTACACTTCAGCCTTTCCCGGTCCGCCTGATCCGTAATCGGAGTGCCCGTTGGTAAACGTCCGCGCCACAGCAGACCTCAAAGAGGCCGTATCGGCCCGCATCTCATCGCACGGGGAACCGGCGATCGAGCTGGCGCGTGCGGCGCTCAGCCATCCTGAAACGGGCTACAGAGAGATCAAGACCGCCGCGGCGACAGCCGCCGCCATCAGGTCGCTGGGACTGGACGTGCGGGAAGACATCGCCATAACCGGCATGACCGCGACTTTGCGGGGTGGATCGCCGGGCCCCAACATCGCCATCCTGGCGGAACTCGACGCGCTGCCGGTGCCGGGACACCCGAATGCCGACCCCGATACGACCGCGGCACATGCCTGCGCACACCACTGCCAGCTGGGTAACTTACTGGCGGCAGCAATAGGATTGCAGGCTCCGGGAGTGCTCGAATCGCTCTCCGGCAGCGTGACCCTGATGGTCGTCCCAGCCGAAGAGTACGTAGAGATCGAGTGGCGCAACGAACAGCGCATGGCGGGGCGGATCGAGTTCCTGGGCGGGAAGCCGGAATTTGTCCGGCTGGGCGAGCTGGACGATGTGGATATCTGCATGATGACCCACATCACCACCGAACCGCCGCATGACGGGTTCGGCGTGGGAGGGACAAACACGGGGCTGGTCGCAAAATTCATCAAGTACAGGGGCGTCAAAGCGCACGCCGGCGGCGCGCCGCACCTCGGAATAAATGCACTCAACGCAGCACACCTGGCGATCGCCGGGATTCATGCGCAGCGTGAAACATATAAAGACGACGACACCGTGCGAATCCATCCGATCATCACGCGCGGGGGTTCCGTCGTGAACGCCGTGCCGGACGACGTGCGGATGGAGACTTTTGTCCGCGGGGCAAGCATCAGCGCCATCAAGAGCGCGAACGAGAAGGTGGACCGCGCACTGCGCGCCGGCGCCCTCGCCGTTGGAGCGACCGTGGATGTTACGACGCTCCCGGGCTATCTGCCGCTCGCACCCGACCCCAGGCTGGTCGCGCTCCATCGCGCGAACGCCGAGGCGCTTGTCGGGGTGGATCGCGTCCGTGAGTTCGGCCGACGCGGCGGCTCCACGGATATGGGCGACCTGACTCAGATCATGCCGGGCATTCACCCCTACGTCGGCGGGGCCGTGGGCCGATCCAACCACGCCGAGGACATGATCGTGGATGACTACAACCTGGCGGTCCTCGACGCAGGCAAGGCGATGGCGATGACCGTCGTCGATCTGCTCGCGGGGGATGCGTCCGAGGCGAAGAAGGTGATTGCGGAGCACAGACCCGCCCTGACTAAAGAGGCGTACCTGACCCTGCAGCGGTCGTTCCTGAGCGAACGGTCGTACAGGGAATGAGCACGGTCCGAGGCTTGAGCCGGGTCCAGGTCAAGGCAGCGGTGCGTCGTGCGATAGAAAACGCCTCGGACGAGATCATTGGTCTGGCGCGCGATATTTACGAGCATCCCGAGCCGGGGTTCACGGAAGAACGGACGGCCCGGGCGGTGGCAAAGGCGCTCTCGAACGCCGGGGTGAATCCGGAGACCGGGATCGCTATCACGGGCATGAAAGGTCTCCGTTCGTTTGGCGGCGACGGGCCGACCATCGGCGTGATCGGCGAACTCGATGCCGTGAAGGCGCCGGGCCATCCGGGAGCGGACCCTGCGACGGGAGCGGCGCACGCCTGCGGGCATCACACCCAGGTCGGGGCGCTCGTCGGCGCCGCTATTGGGCTCGGTGTGCCGGAGGCCGCCTCCACCCTTTCAGGACGTGCTGCGTTTATCGCGACGCCCGCCGAAGAGTTCATCGATGTCGGGATGCGGTGGGGGTTGCGAGAGACCGGCCACCTCGGGCTGCTTTCGGGCAAGCAGGAGATGATCCGTCTGGGCGCGTTCGACGACGTGGACATGGCGATGATGATCCACACCAGCTCCAGCAAGGCCCGGCGACGTTTCATAGTCGGCGGCACGAGCAACGCACACGTCGTCCATTACGTCAAATTCCTCGGGAAAGCTGCCCACGCCGGTGGCGCGCCGCACCAGGGCGTGAATGCGCTGCAGGCCGCGATGCTGGCCCTTTCCGCCATCAACGCGCAGCGTGAGACCTTCGAGGCCGAGGATCAGACCCGCGTGCACGGGATCATCACGAACGGCGGTGTAGCCACCAATGCTGTTCCGGCCGAGGTCGTGTACGAAGGACGTGTACGCGGCCGGACGATGGAGGCCGTGGAGAAGATCGCCGCCCGTGTCGAGGACTGCTATCGCGCCGGCGCGCTGGCGATGGGCGCCGATCTCGAGATGGTGTCGATCCCCGGTTATCTGCCGCTGGAAAACAACCCGGACATGGCCCGGGCATTCACGCGCAACGTGGCCGCGGAGTTTGGCGAAGACAGCGTCATGATCCAGGCGGATCACGTTAACGCAGGCGGGTCCACTGATATGGGAGATCTGTCCCGGATCATGCCGGCCCTGCACCCGTACGTGGCCGCGGCGGATGGAACCGGACACGGCATCGACTACGTCATAGCCGATTATCGGCGTGCCGTAGTCGACTCGGCGATTTCCCTGGCCCTGACGGTGGTGGATCTTCTTTCAGACGGCGCCGCAGAGGCACGTGAAATCATCGATTACCACGAACCGTCGTTGACGCGGCGTGGATACGTCCAGAGCCAGACCGCCAGGCTTCGCAAAATCAATTACCGGGGCGAGTAACCGGGGCGGGCGACATCTCGACACAGCCCGGATTTTCTCCCGGCTACCGAATGGCGGGGATGCGCTCAGACGCTCCGGAATGACGCCGACGCATGGACGCCTGCCGGGCTCGCCACGCGCCCCGTGCCCAGATAGAAATCGATACGAAGACGAGCCCGGCCCCCATGACGTGCAGCGTAACGGCAAACCCGAGCCAGGCGATCAAGAACCCGGCCATTACCGGCCCGGCCACTTTGCCGGCGTTGCGCATCGTGCCGACCAGGCCAAGGCTCGCGCCCAGCCGGCCCTGATCTATGGTCGTCGCCAGCCAGGCCGTCGCCGCGGGCAGGATCAGCGCCTGCGCGATCCCAATGAGTACGGCAGGCGCGAGGAAGCCCAGGTTGGAGTCCACCGTGGCCAGGTACGCCAGGGTTACCCCGAGGAGGCCGGTGCCGGTTCCGAACGAGACAATGTAGCCGAAGCGGTCAGCCACACGGCCGCCGATCGGGGCCAGGATCAACTGCGAAAAAGCCTGGACCGAGAAGAAGGTCCCGACCAGTGCGACGTTCACCCCGGCGGCGATTGCGTAGACGGGTACAAACACCTTGATCGCGTAGAGCGGGATGTATACGGAGGCCTCCATCGCCCCGGTCGCCCATACAGTCGGGGTGCGCATCCCCGACAGCAGCGAACGCCGGGCCCCGGCGAAGAACGGCGTCCGATCCGCTTCTTCGGCTCGCCGTGTCTCGCCGAGCAGCAGCACCGGCAGAAAGGCCAGTGCGCTGATGAGGCCGATTATCGTGAACACGGTCACGGGGGACATGGAGACGAGCATCCAGCCGGCAGCCGCCGGGCCGATCACGTATCCGGCGTTCCGGGCGGTCCCGAACCAGCCCAGGCGCTCGGCGATCCGTCCGCTCGATAGTTCCGCGACGTATGCCAGCGTCACAGGACCGTATATGGCGGTAGCCATGCCGTGGATTAACCGAACCGCGAACAACTGGCCCGGCGTTTCCACGAACTGGTACGTGAACGGCATCAAGGCGAAGAAAGCGGTGCCCGCAAGGAGCCACGATCGCCGTCCCCACCGGTCGGACAGGGCACCGACGAGCGGTTTCAGCACCATGCCGGTGAGCGTCGAGACAGAAACGATGATCCCGAGAAACGCGTCCGACGCCCCCAGCATGGCCGCGAAGATCGGTAACAGGGGCGTCTTGCCCATCTGGTATGCCGACCGGACGACGAAGTCCGCCGATGTTATGAGCGCGAAGTTGCGCACGTTTCTGGCGTCCTCAGTTCAGTTCGGGTGAAACACAAGTCCCGCATCGATTCTTCAGGGAGTGGGGTCGGCGACGATGGCCGGCAGCTCAAGCTCGTGAACCAGGTTCTCGAACTCCGAAGCGTCGGTGTCAACGACCTCCTGCAGGCGTTCAATGTGCGGAGTGATCCGGGCGCCCACATCTGAAAGCACGTCACGCGCCTGTTGTGGGGGTGCGAAATCCGCCGCCGCGACCACGTTAGTTATCTCCGCCAGTTTCACGTTCAGTTTCGTTGGCAGATTCAACCGGTCTCGCGCTCCCCGGTATTCGGTCTGGATCAACTCTTCTTCGATCTCCGTCAGCCTGTTTTTCAACGACTCGGCCGCGGAAGAGACGGTATCCGCTGCGTTGTGGCCGCGCGTGCGCCGGGTCCACTCGTCCGCCTGGCGCTTCAGGCCGCGGATCGTGTTGATCGAGTCATGGACTTCGGATAACCGGTCTCGGATTTCGATCAGCAGATCGAACTGTGCTTTGAAGTCCTGGTCGGTCGCCTGGACGCGAGGGTCTTTGACTATCTCGAAATCCTGGGTCTGTGTTTCGCCACCGACCGTTATCGAGACGCTGTAATCCCCGGGCGGAGCAAGTGGTCCTTTAAGACGGTCCTCGGTGGTCTTGTCGCCGGGCACGTGCCGGGCGGGGGCGTAACGCGTGTCCCAGATGAATCGGTTAACACCGGCCTTTGCGGGAGCGCGCCTCTGCCTGGGTCCGTTTTCCTTCTCCCCTTCGTCCTGCTTCCTGGACGAGTAGGAGCGTATGGTTTCGCCGGTGGCATCCTGGACGCTTATCGTGACCTCTTCGTCATCGGCGGGCTCATCTCGCAGGTAGTAGGCGAACACCGGGCCAGATGGCGGGTTCGATCCCGCATCCAGGAACTTGAGTTCACGAGCGCCTTCCGGGGTCTCGCTTTCGGTGAACGTCACGTTCGAGCCCAGCGCGAGCTGGTAGCTCTTGCCGGCAGCTGGACGGCGCCCGCCGAACGGGGCCGCCGCCCTCACCGTAGACCGGGGCTTGAATAACTTGAGCTTCTCCCCGGCCGTGTCCGGCGTCATCTGCCGGAGTTGTTCGAGATCGTCAAGGATCCAGAACGACCGGCCATGCGTCGCGGCTACCAGGTCGGTGCCCTTGACCTGGAGATCGTAGACGGGGACGACTGGCATGTTTGCCCGAAGAGGCCGCCACGAGCCGCCGTCATCAAACGAGACGTAGGCCGAGGTTTCCGTGCCGCAGTAAAGAAGGCCCCGGCGCTCCGGGTCTTCCCTGATGCAGCGCGTGAAGTCGTCTTCGGGGATGCCGGAAGTGATCTCGGACCAGGTGTTCCCGTAGTCGCTCGTCTTGTAGAGAAGCGGCCGGTTGTCGTCCAGCTTGTACCGGGTGGCTGACATGTACGCCGTCGCCGGGTCGTGGGGAGACTGTTCGATCATGTTTATCATGCTCCACTCGGGGAGTTGCTCGGGGGTGATCGGGTTCCAGCTGGCGCCCCCGTCGCGGGACAGATGCGCCAGCCCGTCGTCCGAGCCGGCCCAGTACACGCCCGCCTCGTGGGACGACTCAATGAAACTGAAGATCGTGCCGTACATCTCGGCCGCCGAAGTGTCTTTCGTGATCGGTCCGCCGGACGGCTCCATCTTCGTCACGTCATTGCGGGTGAGATCGGGCGAGATCGGTTCCCAGTTCGACCCCTGGTCCGTCGAGCGGAACACGACGTTCCCGGTGGCGTGCAGGACCGCCGGGTCGTGCGGCGAGAACTGGATCGGGTAGGTCCACTGGAACCGGAACTTCCAGTCCTTGGCGCCCCAGCCGGTGTACGCCTCGGGCCAGACGGTGATGATGCGCACCTGCCCCGTTTTGTGGTCGTAACGCAGCATGTTGCCGCCGCCGCCCGGCGAGCTGCCGATGGCGCCGGAGATCACGACGTCCGGGTCGCGTGGGTCGACGACGATGTAGCCGCTTTCAGAACTGCCGACCGTGTAGCAATCGCCCCACGGGATAGCGCCCTTGTTCGTTCGTGAAGGCACGCTTATCGCCGAGTTGTCCTGTTGCGTGCCGAGCACCCGGTACGGATATCTGTCGTCCGTGGCGACGTGATAGAACTGCGACGTCATCTGGTTGTAGATCGTGGACCAGGACTCGCCGCCGTTGAACGACACGCAGGCCCCGCCATCGTTGCCTTCAACCATCCGGCGCGGGTTTTCGGGGTCGATCCACAGGTCGTGGTTGTCGCCGTGGGGGGTGCTGACCTGCGAGAAGGTCGCTCCGCCATCTATCGATTTCCAGGCGTTATAGTTCAGGATCCAGACGGTGTCCGCGTCCTGTGTATCGGCGAAAACGTGCTGGTAGTACCAGGGACGGCCCTGCAGGTCGCGTTCGTCGCTGACCAGTTCCCACGTGTCGCCGTGATCTTCCGATCGGTAGATCCCGCAGTCTTCGGCTTCTATGGTCGCCCAGACACGACCGGGTTTTGCCGGCGATGCGGCGACACCCATGCGGCCTTTGAGCCCGCCGGGGAGCCCGGGGTTGTCGGTGATATTGGTCCACGTGTCCCCGCCGTTCATGGAGCGCCACAGGCCGCTGTCCGGGCCACCGCTGGTCATACTCCAGAAGTTCCGGCGCGCCTGCCAGATCGCTGCGTAAAGAACCCGCGGGTTCGATGGATCGAGCGACAGGTCGGCCGCTCCGGCGTTCTCACTTTTGAACAGCACCCGGTCCCAGCTGACGCCGCCGTCCGTGGTGCGGAAGATGCCTCGTTCCGTACTGGGACCGAACGCGTGGCCGAGCGCCGCTACGTAGGCGATGTCGGGGTTATCCGGGTGTATCCGGATACGAGATATGTGCCGGGTGTCGCCCAGCCCGATATTCCTCCAGGTACGGCCGCGATCGGTCGAACGGTATACGCCGTCGCCGTGCGTAACGTCCCCGCGGATACACGCCTCACCCGTTCCGGCATAGATGACGTTGGGATCAGACTCGGATACGGCGATCGCCCCGACGGAAGCGGTATCGAAGAATCCGTCTGAGATGTTCTCCCAGTAGGTCCCGGCGTCTTCCGTTTTCCACACACCACCGGCGCACGCGCCGAAGTAAAAGGTTCCCAGTTCGTGGGGATCTCCGGCAACCGCCACAACGCGTCCCCCGCGTGGCGGGCCGATGCAGCGCCACTTCAACCCGCCCATCAGCGCCTCGTCACCGTTTCGGAGATTGCGTGCGTGTTCGTCGGCCATGATGCCCCCTCTGATTCCGAGTCAAACGCGTTGGCGAGAGTGTAACGGCGCAGGGGGCGGAGGCAAGCGCGGGCGATCCGAAGGTGTTTTGTTGTGATGCGATCCCGGCGGGCGAACGGATTCCGGGCCGCTACCAGCGGTCGAAGTGAAGCACCTCGTCAACCGGCGCGCGCCGGGTGGGGCCGTAGCCGTGTCCTTCTTCGGGGAATCCGAAGGGCAGGAGCGCTGCCGTCTGCACGTTTTCCGGCAGCCCCAGAATCTCGCCGACCTCGGTCTCGAATCGCGTGTGGAAGGTCGTCAGGACGCTGGCGAGGCCCAGTCCGCGCGCGGCGAGAAGCATGTTCTGAACCGCCGGGTAGACCGATGCGCCACGCCCCATGGTCTGTGGAGATCCGTCATGCCGGACGCAGATGATGATCCAGAGCGGCGCTTCCGCGATGTGGCCGGCGAGGTGTTCCGCCGAGTTGTATGAGCGGGCGCCAAGACGGCCCGGATCACGCGTTCGACCGTAACTCTCGTCCCACGCCCGTTTGTAGTACGTCGCGATCTGGTCCTTGACGTCCTGGTCCTGGATGATCACGAATTCCCAGGGCTGGTTGTTCCCGCCGCTCGGGGCCTTTGAAGCCGCAAGCAGAATGCGGTCCAGCATCTCGGGCGGGACGGGGTCCGGTTTTATGTAGCGGAGCGCCCGCTGGGTGTCGATGGCCTCAAACAGGCCGATTTCGTTCGGCATTTCGGACTCCGTGTGCGCCGCGGGCGTGAGTGGATCAAGGTGGGAATGTTGGCCGTGACGAGACTATAAGCCGTTTAGATGTCGAATACCCGCTGCGGTTCCCGTTCAGACTCGCAATCGATGACGCCGATTACTTCTCTTACCGCGTCATCCAGCCGGTCATCGTGGTTGACGATGCTGTAGTCAAACCACTCCGCATCGTTTATTTCATCCATGGCTTTTGATCGGCGTTCGGTGATCGCTTCAAGCGCGTCGACGCCGCGTTCCTCGAGCCGCACCTGGAGGCTCTGGAGATTTGGCGGCTTGATGAATATCAGGAGAGCGTCCTTCACCAGCTGACGGATGCGGGCCGCGCCCTGGACATCGACCCGGATCATCACGTGCCGCCCGGCCACCAGGGCGTCTCGCACCTGCTGCTTGGGCACGCCGTACATGTTGCCGTACACCTCGGCGTGCTCCAGGAGCTCTTCGGAATCGATAAGTTCCTGGAAACGTGACCGGTCGACGAAGTAGTGGTTGACGCCGTCCACTTCACCCGGCCGCGGTTCCCGGGTGGTGGCCGTTATGACGAAATGATAGGGATATTCAAGCTCCGCCATCCGCTCAAGGATGGCGTCTTTGCCGACGCCCGATGGTCCCGACAGGACCACGATCATTGGGCGTCCCTTGCCGTTTCCCTGTTGCGTATCCGCGCTATCCGTCACGCAACGGCCCCGGACAGGGTGTCAAGATCGCGCCAGAAAGTCGGGTATGAGATGTCTACAGACTCCGCTCTTTCGATGCCGATCGTTCCCTCGCTCACGAGCCCCGCGATCGCGAGCGACATGGCGATCCGGTGATCGTCGAAACTGTCCGCAACGGCGCCCTGGATGCGCCCGCCGCCGTGGATCGTGAGGCCGTCCTCGGCCTCCTCATGCTGCACGCCGGCCGCTTCCAGCCATGCGACCGTCGCCGATATGCGGTCGGACTCCTTGACCCTCAATTCAGCCGCTTCCGTGATACGCGTCGTTCCATCCGCCATCGCGGCGGCTACGGCTACGACCGGGACTTCGTCGATCATGAGGGGTATGACGTCGCCACCGATATCGACGCCTTTCAACTGTGAAGAGCGCACATGGAGATCGGCGACAGGCTCGCCGGCGACGCTTCGCTGGTTGACGAGCTCGATATCCGCGCCCATGGCACGAAGCACGTCGAAGACCCCAGTCCGGGTCGGGTTGACGCCGACGTTTGAAAGCGTGATGTCTGCGTCCGGGTGTGCGGCGGCCGCGACTATCCAGAAGGCTGCCGAGGACACATCGCCGGGCACCTCAACGTCCGCCGCTGTGAGTTCCGAGGCCGAGGTGGTGACCGCCAGTCCATCGACCTCGATCGATGCGCCCATCCCTGAGAGCATCCTCTCGGTATGGTCCCGGGTCACGTCCGGTTGTTTGACGACCGTGTTTCCGGTCGCACGCAAACCGGCCAGGAGCAGGCATGATTTGAGCTGTGCGCTGGCGACGGGCATGTCGTACTCGATCCCGTGCAGCGTGCCGCCGTGGAACACGATCGGGGCGAGCCGCCCTCCGTCGCGCGCCGAGATCTCTGCCCCCATGCTTCGCAACGGGTCGATCACACGCGCCATCGGCCTGGAGCGGAGTGAATCGTCGCCCGTGATGACCGTCATGATCGGGCGTCCCGCGAGAAGACCCGACATGAGGCGGGTCGTGGTGCCGCTGTTGCCCGCGTCCAGGATCTCTACCGGCTCGGTGAGGCCGTGCATCCCGACGCCCGTGATCCGGACCGTATCGCCGCGCCCGGCGGGCCCCGGGGAGCGTTCTATCTCGACGCCCATGGCACGGAATATACCGATCGTGGACGTGCAGTCAGCGCCGCCGGACAAATTCGTTACGGTGGCCGATCCGTTCGCGAGGGCGTTGAACATCACCGCCCGATGTGAGATCGACTTGTCGCCGGGTATTTCTATGGCGCCGCGAAGACGCTCTGGTCGTGAAACCTCTCGTGCCATCGTCCCAGATTAACCGCGGAACGTCGCCGTGATCAGTAGTTGCCGGGTCAGTTCTGGAATTTCTGGTCGTCGTCTTTGTGGCCCCGTCGCCCGCGGAGGCGTCCCATGACGCCGCCGCCAAGGAACATCTGGCCCATCGCATCGGTCATCGTGCCGCCATCGTCCCGGGGCATTTCGGTTTCAGGACTTACGCCCGCCGTCCAACGCAAGCGCTGTTCGTAAGCCCGGGTCAAAAGCGGTTTCAGTGTGTTGTCATCGCCTTCGTTGTCCACCGAGGCGAGGGCGTGCCGTAGATCGGTCAGTTCTGCGAGGTAGGAGTCGAGCCAGTGCAGCATCATGTCCGGGTTGGTTTTGCAGATGCCGTGCGTGGTTTCCGGGTCCATTCCGGCGAGCCGGGAAAGGTCACCGAACTCGGCCGAGGCGAACTTGCTGATCTCCGCCCATGCGGGGCTTTTGGAGGCGGTGAGGACGAGCGCCGAGGACATCAACACCGGGCCGTTCGATACCGCTGCGATGTAGCTGTCATGTTCCGCAACGTCCACGAATCTGTGTTTGGCGCCCAGTAGCTCGACGAATTCGACGACGGTCTGCACGCTCTTTTCGGGAGCGCGCGGCGCGGGCATAAGCGGATAAGAGGCGCCTACGAACAGGTCGGGATGGGCCGCGTCCTGTCCCGCCAGGCCTCCGCCCGCCAGGGGATGGCCCCCGACGAACCCGACAGAGTCCGGCAGTTTTTCCGCCGCCCACTCCATGACGCGGGCTTTCGTGGTCGCCGTGTCGGTCACCGCTGCGCCGGGTTTTAGCCAGTTCGCCATGTTTTCCATCAAGGCCGGGATTTCGAGAACCGGAACCGCCAGGACGACAAGGTCCGCGTCTTTGACGGCCCTGTCCAGGCGCCATTCATCGTCGTCAATTGCTCCGGTTTTTTTGGCCCGGTTCTGGACGGCCGAGTTGTGGTCAAAACCGATGACTTTCACGTTCTTTCGAGCCGAACGAATTGCCATACCCATCGAACTGCCGATCAAGCCGAGTCCGATGATGGTTACCTGTGTCATGCGGTTTTCCTCCGGGTTCTCCCGTGCGCCGTTCCGAGACCAACGGAAAGAGTGGGCAAGTCCTGATTCCGGGCGACCTGGCGTCGGGCCGATCCCCCGTTGAAGGCGCCTGCGAAAATCGGACCGAGGGCATCTTCCTGACCTCGTTATCGAAGGCGAGATTAGCTTTGAAAACCCTTGAAGAATAGCACAGCTAATCCCTGAAACCCGGATTCTCTGGAAGCCGGAACTCCTGGCCCGTGCGTCGCCGGGGGCGGGTGCCTGCCCGGGAATACGATGGCCGGGAACATACGGGTTGCCGTCTCGTGGCCCAACATGCCGATCGGATGAGCAGGGAGCGTCTTACCGCGAGAGCGCCTGATCGTCCCAGTCGTCATCTTCGTTGTCGTGATCGTGCTGGTGACCACCGGACAGGGTGCCTGTTTGCGGCACGGTGGCATCGGAATGATCGCCGGCGCCTGCGCGTGGTTTCCGCGGGGGAAGGCTGTCGATGCGCTTACGATATTTTTTCAGGGCCTCACTTGAAGTGGAGGGCAGGTCGATCAGCAACGCGTCGACCGGCAAATTGCGTACCAACTCAAGATCCTGCGCGGATGGCGGTGCTTCCACGCGCAAAATGAAATGGCTTCCTACGAGCCCGATCGTGCTTTCCAGCTCGATCAAGGTCGAGAGCTTGAGCGGCCAGGGGGTTTTCGGCGGCGTCAGGAACAGGAAATCCACCGGCAGAAACTCAAGCGCCCGGCCCACGGCTTCCGTGAGGGAGGTGTCGACTTCGTAACCGCGGGCCATATCGTCATCGCGCAAAATCGTGGCCGGGTGGTCGTCGGAGGAGGGGACAACGAAATCACAACCCATTTCCTTCAGGCGGTCCAGCCCCTCGAAATCGATTTCGCCGACCGACACGCCCCAGATCTTCCCTTCGAGCGCTTTCAACGGGTTCGCATCGGCGGTGAGGCCGTCTGCGCCGGTCAGAACGATGGCGTCCACATCTTCCGCGTTTGCATACAGCTCGGCGTCTTCGGCCGGCGCCGATCCCAGTAACAGCATCGTAGCGGGGGCTGCGGCGCGCGGGCGCGGTGCGAACCCCATCGGGGCTGGAACGGTGCGACCGAGAGCATCGAGGCGGTCGGTCAGTTTAGACACTCGGTGAGTTCCCCTCGTCTTGATCCTGGTCAACGGGTCCGCCGTCTGAAGACTCGTCGTCCGGAGTTTCTTCAGATGCATCTGGCGCAGACCCGGCTTCTTGCCGCAGAAACTCTTCGAGTTCGGCGATCAACGGGGCCGCATCTGCGCCTCCGGTGTCCGTATCGGAGGGGGGGTTCTGTTTGTCCCAACGCTCCTCCAGTTCGGTGACATATTTCGTGATCTCGTCCTGATCGGCGAGCGCTTTGGCCAGGCGGCGCGTGAAATCTCCGCCGCGGCGTTCAAGCCTTGCCATATCTATCTCGATCGGAATGATCTCTGTCACCGCTTCCAGCAAAGCCCTCGTTACGTTTGGATTTGGTTTGGCCTGCACGTAGTGGGGTGAGTGCCCCCAGTAACTGGCGCAGGGGATGCCGGCTGCCGTCATCCTGTCCAGGACTATCGACATGATGCCGGTAGGACCCTGGTAGCTGGAGGGATCGAACTCGAGGTGTTGGAGGTTCGGTCCCAGGTTCTGTGTTTGCGATGACCGGGTAACTTTGACCGGTCGGGTGTGTGGGACAGCGTCCAACAATGCGCCCAGCGTGACGACCAGTTCCACATTACAGGCCTCCGCGACCTCGTAGATCATGGACGAGTAGGCCCGCCACTTGAAGTGAGGCTCCACGCCGCGGAACAACACCACGTCCGGCCCTTCGCCATCGGTGTTACGCCATGCGTAGAACTGGTTCTCGGGCCAGGAGAGGATTCGCTCGCCGTTGGGGCCGTTCCGCACCTTTGGTCGTTGTTCGACGAAGTTATAGAACTCTTCGGGATCAATCGAGGCGAATTTTGTTGCCGATATCTGGTCCGCCAGGTATCGGATCGCTCGTGTGGCGGCTTCAGACGCGTCGGGCCAGCCGGCGAACGCCGTGAGCATGATTGTCCGCCGCAATTCCGGGCGTTCGGTGAACTCGAGGCTGTCCATACCGGCGCGCCTCTCTCCTGATTCGCACATTCGTCCGGGGGAACGCCTGGCCGCGGACGGCCCGGGCGTCTACGAGGCGAGTGTAGCATCGCGACGGTCCAGTTGACCCGGCCCGCCCGACGAATCTTAATATCGACGCCTGGCGCTTCGTGTCAGGTACTTCACCAGGCCCGAGTCGAAAGGCAGGGCCTCGGTATCGTACTCCGGGAAGGCGGGCGGCATCGCCGAGGACAGCGGCGTGCCGTAGGCCATTTCGTCCACCATCATTTCCGTCAACCGGGGGAGAGACGCCACGTCTTCGGCGTTGTAGCGGATAAGCGTCGTTAGCGCCTCCGGTTCGCCATCATTCGCCATTTTCCATAACCGCACCGCGTCGTACCCGCTCAACCCGGACAACTCGCCGGGGCGGCCAAGGTCCGTTGCCCCCTCGATCTTCTTAAGGCCGCCACGGAACCCGAGCCTTTGCAGCGGGTAACGCAGGTCGAGGTGTGCCGCATGTGCGAACAGTGAATCTTCACGGCCCGTGGTAACACGTCCGAACTCTTTATCAAGAAACGGCATATCGAACGATGCGCCGTTAAAGCTGACGAGCAGGGAGTACTTGAGCAGGGCCTCGGGCAGCTCATCCAGGTTGTCTCCACGTACGAATGCCGTGAATCCGGAGTAGTCCAGTATCCCGACCATCGTCACGTACGAGCTCTCGGGCGACAGGCCGGTCGTCTCGATGTCGAGGAATGCCGTGTCCCGCTGGAAATCGGCATAGAGCCGCCAGCGCTCGCGTGATCCAAGGATGTCCTGGAAGTAGCGAGCGTTTCCGTCGGCGAGCCGTCGGGTCGCCTGCTCAAGGATCTCCCCGTGTTGCGGCTGGGCCGCCGCGAGCTGGTCCCACGTGGTGACGCCATCGCCCCACAGGTCGGACTCCCTCTCGGGTCCGATCCCATCAATCAGTTGGAAAGTGCTACGCAGCAACGTGCTTCACCGGGGTTGTGGCCCGTCGATCCGGGTGTCATGACTATCTGGCGCTATCGTTTCGTAGCCGTCGGCGACGTGTCGACCGGCGTTCATGCCGCAGCTTTACCCCATCGTCGCCAGGACTTCCGGCGTGACTTCGCATTCGAGCGCCTCGCCGGCGTTCCAACGCTCAAACTCTTCGATCACACAATCGGCAAGGCGTACTACTTCGTCGCCGATCGTCCCGCCCACGTGAGGGCTGATTATCACATTGGGCAGGGTCCAGAGAGCGGAGTCTTCGGCTGGAGGCTCGGGCGAGGTTACATCCAGGAGCGCCGTGAGATCGGACCGCGCGCTCATAACCCGGATCAAGTCTTCCTCGACCACCTGGGCGCCACGCCCTGTGTTTACGAAGGTCGCCCCGTCCCGCATCGCATCGAAATGCGTGTCGGTCAGGACGCCCCGGGTCGAATCGAGATCAGGTGTGTGATTGCTGACGACCAGTGATCGTTCAAAAACCTCCAACAGGGAGACGGACTCGACGTTCAACTCTCGCGCCCGCTCCGGTGTGAGGAAGGGGTCGTACGCGATCACCCTGACCGGATAATCGGCGAGGAGGCTTCGCAGGCGTGCCCCGATCTTTCCGAGGCCGATCAGCCCGACCGTCTCTCCGAAAATCCCGGTTCGTGGGAAAACCTTTGCCTCGTGTGTCCTGATCTCGCGATACAGGCGTACGGCCCTGAAATAACCGCGCAGCGATAGCAGGATCTGCGAGAGGCACATCTCTGACACCGGGATGGCATTTACGCCCCATGCGCTTACCAGGGTGATATCGCGCTGGAGCAACGGATCGGCGAATGTTTTCACGTTGCCGGCGGCGTAAAAGACGGCCTTCAAGCCGGGCATTCTAGAGAAATGGTGATCAGTGAAACGCGGAATGCCCCAGGTCGCGAAGATGACTTCGACATCGGAAAGGGCCGCGGCGTGATCGTCGAAGTTGCCGCCGGTAACGACCTCCGGGTACAGGTCCGTCATGCCGGCGATGCGCTCCCTGCGCCCGAGGCCGAAAACGTCGCCATCGGCCGGTGGGTAGTCGTAAAAGAAAGCGGATTTTACGGGCATGCGAACCTGATTTCGGCGAGCCGGACGCCGGTCTCGGCCTGGCTCCTGCGTTTAAGCGCCGAACTCTCTGCCCATCAGCAGCGCGACAGGCCGATTGCCCTCTTCAGCTTCGGTGAACGCCATCGAGATGCGTTCCATGTCCTCCGGTTGCTCTACGAGGTAGTAACGGATCCCGAAGGCGTCAAGGACCGGCTCAATGAATCTTGCGGCGGAGTCCGGGGTTGCGCCGTGCCGGGTCCAGCCGCGGTAGCCGATCATCATGACCAGCGGCATGCTCGTGTCCAGGGACATTCCGCGGATCGAATCGCCGGACTCGAACACGCCGGTGTTCTGGATCATCACGACGGGCTTTTTGCCGCCCACCCACAGCCCTGCGGCGATCGCCATCGTCTCTCCCTCCCTGCACACGGGAACGAGACGGATCAAGTCGTCATCCGTCAGCAGTATGTGCATGAAGTTGGTCTCACTGTCGGGAAGCCAGACGGCGTGAGTGATTCCGTGTTCGTGCAGGGCGTCGACAACAGCCGTCGCGCTGATCGTTGATGAGTCGTAGGCGTTCGTCATATGGTCCTCTGGCTGGTGCCGGGTGGAAGTGGATCGTCGCCGGACTGTGAGCGCCGATTATAGGGCGTGCGCTACGGGGGCGGATCGAACAACGGGTTCGGAAGGACTGATTCGATACGCCGATCCTCACCGGGGCTATAATCCGGCTGCCCCGTTGGTACCGGATGTCCCGGGGGACAAGGCAAAGTAGACGCGATCGCGATCGCGATCGCGTTTCCCAACTGATCGACAGGAGATTCTTTCCATGGCTCTGCCCCTGGTAGGCGTGATCGGACCCAACGACTCTCGCACACAGGCGGTCGTGCAGCGCTACGAACAACTCGCCGAGCAGCACGGTGGATCGGTCGAAGTCCGCTGGATCGACGGCGCTTCAGGCGACGATTCCATCCTGGAGCAGGCCAGGGACGCCATCGCCGTGATTCCGGCGGGGCCACGTGCCGTGACGACTGCACTGGCGCTGAAGATGCCTAATCTGCGGCTGATACAGACAACCTCGGCCGGAACCGACTACCTGGACAAGACGGCGCTGGGAGAGAGCGGCGTACTTGTCGCGAACAACGGCGGCGGCAACTCCGTGGCGGTATCGGAGCACGCGGTCGCCCTGATGATTTCCGTTTACCGGAAAATGAATCTGCAGCTCACAAGCACGCGCGCCGGGACATGGATGGCCGGAGTAACGGGCGAGCAAGAGGAGTACCACAACCTTGTCGACAAGACGGTCGGCATCGTCGGCCTGGGCCGGATCGGCTCCCGCGTGGCGCGCCGATTGCGCGGCTGGGAGTGCGAGATCATCTACTCCGATGTCATCCCGATACCCGAGGAAGTGGAGAAAGAGACCCGGGCGAGGCGTGTCGAGCTGGACGAGCTGTTGAGAACGTCCGATCTGATCACGCTCCACGTCCCGCTGGACCGCTCCACGCATCACATGATCAGCACACGTGAGTTTGAGCTGATGAAGTCAACAGCCATCCTGATCAACGCCTGCCGGGGACCGGTCGTGGACGAGGCGGCGTTGATCGGCGCTCTGAACTCGGGCCAGATCTTCGGCGCCGGGCTGGACGTGCTGGAGGAGGAGCCCACTCCCACGGACAACCCCTTGTTGCGCATGGACAACGTCGTCGTGACACCCCACCTTGCGAGTCTTGCCGTGGAGTCGGGCATCCGTTCGACCGATTTCGCAATAGCGAACGTGTCCCGCCTGGCGCGTGGCGAGGAGCTTGAGTCGATCGTCCACCCGGTCTAGGCGTGGCTCCTCTTGATTCCGGAGATCCGGGCCGAAAACTGAAGGCCGTCTGTTTTGACATGGACGGCGTGATAGTCGATTCCGAGCCCGTCCACTACGAGGCGGACCGGCGCGCCATGGCGGCCCACGGCGTGGAGTTCACTTTCGAGGACAAGAAGGCGAACTACATCGGCCGGACTGTTAGAGGCACCATGTTCGAGTTGTCCGAAGTGCACGCGCTCCCGGACCCGGAGGCCGTGTTGCGGGAGCGGCAGGATCTGTTCATGGAGTTGATCGCCACGGAGCTGGAGTTGCGGGACGGCGTACGAGAGTTGCTGTCCACGCTTGCTGAACGGTCGATTCCATGTGCCCTGGTCACGTCCGGCGATCGCTCGTACATCGACAGCGTATTTGAGCGCTTTGGCCTGGGGTCCTTCTTTGCGGGGATGATTACCGTGGAGGATGTGAGCGCCCACAAGCCGCTGCCTGACCCTTATTTGGCCGGAGCCGGATTGCTCGGCGTTCCACCGCAGTCCTGCCTCGCTGTGGAGGATTCGACCGCCGGCGTTGCGTCTGCCAAGGCGGCCGGCATGTTCTGCATAGCAGCGCCGAGCGAGATGACGCTGGAGGCGGATCTGTCGGCCGCGGACATGCGGGTGGAGTCCTTACACGAACTTGACATGGCGCAGCTGGACCGGCTGTTCGGAGGGTAGTAGCGCCTTCTACTTGTGAGCCGGGATCAAGCGGGTCCACACTTCGGGAGTTTCGTTTCTGTCCTGAGGAAGCGCTGCCCCGTGAACCCCCTCTCCCAGCGGGAGAGGCGGCAGTTTGTGGCCGACGCGTGTGTTGGAGCGATAGTCTTCTCCCTCATCCCGGCCTTCTCCCGCCGGGAGAAGGGGTGTGGTTGCTAAAGACGCGTTGGCCGGGTTACCGAACCGTCTGAGAATCCCCCCTCTCACTGGGAGAGGATTGAGAGCCTGCCCTTCCGCGGAAGGGTGAGGGAGAAGCCCCGACGTGCGGCAGCGTCGGAACCCGTGCCGTCCTGGCGAGACGTGCCCCCGCCATCCCAATCCGAGCTACACAAGGTCTTCTGCCCAGTAATACTGGCCGTGTGTGTACACCAGGTTCCTGGGATTATCGGCAAGTAGCTCGCCCATCGTGGTCTTGAAGTTCGATCTGTTGTGGACCCCTTCCGGATCGCGACCCATCGCGTTCGCCTCATCCTCGGACGTGAATGCGATCGTCTTGCCCTCATCGTCCTTGAAACCCCAGAGCGGTTCGGAAGGGGCCACTGGCGTGTCGGGGATCCGTTCCAGGAAAGGTCTCAGTCGGGCGTCGGAGGCTCCGCCCTCGCGTAACGCGGCGACGGCCTTTGCGTACATCGCCTCGGCCCGTTCCGGGTGCTGGTCTATCACGTTGGTGAGCTGGTCTGGGTCCAGATCGAGGTTAAACAACAATGACTCACGACCCAGCGGGCTGCAGATCATCGCCCATGAACGTTCGGTCACGGTCAGAGCCTCCACGACGCGATCCGAACCGACCCAGCCGTCAAACAGGTGACCGACTCCAAGCACCTGCGCCCCGCCGTTTGAGATGACCGGGTAACGGCCCGAAACGGCGTGATCGCGCACGTCCTCTACCTCGCCGCGCACCAACGGCCACAGCGAGTGACCGTCCACCCGGTCCGGCGCATCTGGTGGCTCGACACCCAGGAAATCAAGAACGGTCGGCATCACATCCACCGGTTGGACAATGCCCTGCGGCCGTGTACCAGCTCCGACGCCGTCGGGATGGCGGATCATCATCGGAACCCGGGTCGTCGTCTCGTAAAGGTTCCCGAACTGGCCGCCCGGCTTGCCCTCAAGATCGTGCTCGCCGAACAGGTGGCCGTGATCGGTGATGTGGACGATCAGCGTGTCCTCCATCCGGCCGGTGCGCTCCAGCGTCTCAAGGATGCGTCCGACCCATCGATCGGTCATCGTCACCAGCGCCGCATACATCGCCCGGACGTGCTGCGATTCAGCTTCCGTCATGAAGGTATTGCGTCCGTAAGGCGGGTAATGGACGACCTGCCCGTCGAACGCCGGGTCGGCGTACAGCTCCAGGTCGTACCAGGGCGCGTCGAACGGCTCGTGCGGGTCCCACATGTCCACCCACAGGAAGAACCCATCGAGACCGGCGTTGGCCTCGAGCCAGTCGCAGGTTTCTCCGGCGATCCGGGACACGGTGTAGTCGCGGTCGTACTTCTGGAGACCCTGGTTTCGCCAGTACAGCTTCAACGCATCGGCCGACTTGATCTTGTAATAATCGGCCTTGAGCGGCGTCGGCACGGTCGGGTCGGTCACGTACGGGTCCGTGTGCTGACCGCGAACCCATGACCACGCGTCGAAACCGCGCGTGTAGTCGAAATTGTGGTAGCCGATCTGCGGCGGATCGTAGATCAACTGGGTCGTGTACCCGGCGCCTGACAAAACCTGGGCAAGGGTCACGTCCTCGGGGGAGAGCGGTTCCCAGCCCCTGATCGGGAAGCCGTACCTGCCGGTCGCAAGATCCCAGCGATTCGGGATGGTCGGATAAGAGGCGATGTAGGCCCGATCGAAGACCGCTGATTCGGATGCCAGCCGATCGAGGTTTGGCGTGTGGATCCAGTCGTTTCCGTAAGCGCCCAGGTGGTCGCGACGGAAGGTGTCATTCATCAGGACGATGACGTTCATCTGTCTCCCCTTGCAGTCGGGTTGGCGATTACACGTGGCGTATGTGTGAGGCCGTCGTCCGCGATCTGCGCAGCCGCCAAGTGCGGGATAACCCTACACGAGGGCGACGGACAACGCAGACGATATCTCTGGCCGGCGCGCCGAAGCTGAGAGGGTCGAAACCCCGGAGTTCGATAAGGCTTTCGTTCACCGGGGCGTCCGGACACGATTTTTTCCAGCGTCAGCGTTTCACGCGTCGCGCACCACACGGGAAGAGGCCAGCTTGACCCAGTTGCAGAACCCCGGGGGCGGCCCCGCCGAAGACTCGACACCGAACCAAGAGTCCGCTCGCGTCATAAAACTGTCGCAAAAGGGCGCGACCCGGGTGGAGGTCGAAACATTCGCCACGGATGTCGATCGCCTGACATCGAACATAACCGGCGTGGTGGTGGCGTCTGAGATGACGGTGAAGCTGACGATCCTGGGGCTGTTCGCGAAGGGCCACGTGTTGCTTGAGGACCTGCCGGGCGTCGGCAAGACTCTCATAGCGAAGACCATCGCCCAGTCAGTGCAGTGCGATTTCAAACGAATCCAGTTCACGCCCGACCTGCTGCCGAGCGACATCACGGGCACTTCCGTGTTCGACATGAAGGAAAGCAATTTCGAGTTCCTTCCGGGGCCGATCTTTTCCAACATCGTTCTTGCAGACGAGATCAACCGCACAGGCCCCCGGACCCAGTCTGCGCTGCTCGAGGCGATGGCCGAATACCAGGTAACGGTAGAGGGCGAGAGCCGCCCGTTGCCGTCTCCGTTCCTCGTGATCGCCACACAGAACATGGCGGAGAGCCACGGCGCATTTCCGCTGCCGGAATCTCAACTTGACCGCTTCCTGGTATCGCTTGGCATGGGCATGCCGGGACCGGAAGCGGAGTCGGAAATCCTGGCCCGGTCACAGGGAGGGATGCCCGAGGCGGAAGAAGTCCTGACGGCTCAACGCGTCATCGAGATGCAGGAGATCGTGGCCGGGATCGAGGTTTCCGCCCCGGTTCGGCAGTACATGGTGAACGTGATCCAGGCGACCAGGATCGCCGACGGGGTGCAGTTCGGCGTCAGTCCCCGGGGCGGAGCTGCGTTGCAGCGGGCCTCACAGGGCTGGGCGGCTTTCAACGGCCGGACTTATGTAGAGCCGGGCGACGTGAAGGCGGTTGCGCCTTTCGTATTACCGCACAGGATCACCCTCGGAGCGGGCGCCGCGTTGCGGACGAACCAGGTCGTGGCGAGCATCCTGGACAGTGTGGCGGTGCCGGCGTAGTGCGCCTGTTGCGACCAGCGTTGCGATCCGGGTCCGCTTTTGAAGCGGGCAGGCGTGGATACGGTCCCCGATGATTACGCGTCGTGGGGTCGGAGTCGCCATTACGGCGGTGGGGATCTTCTTCCTGGCGTCAGTGACGCGGGTCGGCTGGCTACACCTGGCTGATGCAGTGCTGTGGGGCATGATCGCGATGGGCCTGGTGCTGCCGTGGCTGACCGTGCCCGGCCTGCGGGCCAGCCGGAAGATAGCCACTAACCGCGGCGGAGATGACGTGGCACCCCTGGTCGGCGACGAGATAGATGTGCAGGTGGACGTCGCGAATAGCGGTCCGTTCCCAAGATTCCTGGTGACGGCGTCTTACGAGAGCTCCTTTACGGGCGGGGAAAAGCGGCGGGAGCGGGTCTTTTTCACACACCTGCGCGGCGGAGCGACGACGACCGGGGCCAACACCGTTACCTGCGACATCCGCGGCCGACACCGGATCGGTTCGCTGACCGTGGAGTCTGCGGCGCCGTTCGGGCTGTTCAGGCGGCGGAAACACGTCTCCGCCCCGTTCGAGGTGCTCGTGTACCCGAAATGGCATCAGATGTCGCACGTCGGTCTCCTGGAGGCGCCGCGGGGCGAGACGGAAGGGCGACGCGTCTCTCGCACGGGCAGTGAGGTCATGGCGGCCCGGCGTTACGGCGCGGGCGACCCGATGCGGGATATCCACTGGAAGAACACGGCACGAACGGGCCGGCTTATGGTCAAGGAGTACGACGCCGGCGCGGACGACGGCGTCGTGATCGCTTTTGACGCGTCGAGGACGGTCGGCGATGGCGCCGAGACCAGCCTTGAGTACGCAATCTCAATCGCCGCCAGCGCCTCGCGCGGCCTTGTGCGAAACAATCACGAGGTGGCTATAGCGGCCGGCGGCGCCCCCGGACCGGCTACAACCGATTGGCGCAAGATCATGGAATCGCTGGCGCTTGTCGAAACCGGGCCTTTGAAGATGCTCGGTAACGCGATCGCAACGGCGTCGAGCACGGCGCGCGTGCTGGCGATAGTTTCTGCGGAAGACCGGGTTTCGATCAAGGCGCTTGCTTCGCTGGCGCTGCGTGGCGGATCGGTGTCGGCCGTGGTGCTCGGAGGATTCGCGGAAGAAGACGACGCAACCGCCGCCGTGATGTCCCTTCGCGCCACCGGTGTGTCGGCGATCGAATGCCGGCGCGGAGCGCTGGAAGAGTGCATCAGCGGGATCGAAAGCGGCGACGCCACTCATGCCGACGTGAACCGACGTCGATGGAGCGCGGCCAGCGCGCCGGACATGGATGAAATCGGGAGAGCTGCTTGAACGCCACTGGCTCGATAACTGGCCCGATCACCGGCTCGACGACCGGTGTCGCGGCAGCGCGGCGTACCGGGGAGCGACGTACGACCTTTTTCCGCCGGATATTTGTCGACACCCCTGAGGATTCGCTGAAGCTGCGCGTCGTCACCCTGGTGGCGTCGTTGTGGGCGGCGTTCTCCATAGCCTTTGTCGGCGTCGAGCCCTTGATTCCGGCCGGTGCGATGCTCGCGCTTGCCGCCGGACACTGGGTCAGCTATCGCAGGCGTCGCGCCGGCATCGTATGGATATCGATGGCGATCGGGCTGTTCATCGTGGTGCTGGGCATCGCGATGCGGCTCGAACTGGTGGCGGCTGTTCGCGGGGATCGCGTGCCGATGGCTTTCTTCCTTCTCGCCACGGGTGCAGCGTCAAGCTTCGATATGCGGACGCGGGCGGGACTGTACACGCAGTTGATCTTCAGCGGCATCGTGATGTTCTTCGCCGGGGAGCTGGCGTTCAACAACAACTTCTCCCTGCTGCTCGGCGTGTACGGGATGATTGTGGTCAGCTTCTTCGCTGTCGGGTTCTGGGAGGACGAGGCAAGCAAGGCGCGCAAGGTGCGGTTCGCCGGGCCGGTAGCGCCGGTAGCCCTCACCTCCGTCCTTTCCATGGTGCTCGTGGGAGCGTCTATCGGCGCCTTCATGCTGCTGCCGTGGAACAGCGCGCAGACGCCCCCCTCGGAACGCACGACTTTTGTGCCGTTCTCGGGAGAAGGCACGCCGCCGGGTGTTAGCCCGCAGCAGGCGCGTCAACTTCAAGACGGGCAGGGCACGTTCGGTCCCCAGGCCAACACTTCGGTCGGCGAAGACGGACTTGTGCAGATAGACCCATCGAAGACACAGGACGACGGGGCGGGCGCGACCAGTGAAGGGTTCTTTAGCGGCACGTCGTCCGACGAACTGGCGGCGCTCGCCCGTATCGGCGATCCTCTCGACACCAATCCCGGGGACGCCGAAGGACTCGTCATGCATGTGCGCAGCCCCATCGCCAGTTACTGGCGGGCGTCTGCGTACGATACCTACAGTCCCGGCGGGGTGACCGGCGTGTTCGAGGGGATGGAGGGTTCCCCCGGCTGGTATGCGACCTACGACGACGATCGCGCATACGCATCGTTTTACCAGGGCCGCGACAACACGCCAGAGGGCGAGCGTTACCTCCAGACCTTCTTCATCAACAGTGACGTCGCGGGCGAAATCCTGACCGGTTATGACCCTGTCAGCGTACTCGTGCCTCGCGACGGCGCACTCCGGCCGGTTGTCGAAGAGGGCACGACCTACCAGGTGGTGTCCCGGCGACCGGAGTCGTCCCCGGCCGCGCTGAGGAATGATCGGGCTGAATGGCAGGGGCCGGAGTACGTGGCGTTGCCGGATGATTTCTCCGAGATAGCGTTGTTTACGAGGAAACTCGTGGCCGGAGCGCCGACGGATTTCGATCGCGCTGCGGCCATAGCCTCATACCTGTCGCAACTTGAGCTCGACGAAACGGCCGAAAATCAGCTCGTTTCCGGGGCTCCACTCGATGATTTCGTGTTCGGCGATGCGCCGGGGACGAGCATGGACTTCGCTACGGCGATGACCCTGATGGGCCGCGTCGCCGGTTTGCCGACCCGGCTCGCTAACGGCTATCTGCCGGGTTCATACAACCCCTTCTCCGGCGCAAACACGGTGACACACGCGCAGGCCCATACCTGGGCCGAGGTGGCGTTCGAGCATGCCGGATGGGTGCCGTTTGATGCCGCCCCACGGAGCGGTGGCACGGACGCCGTAAACGGTGGGGGCGGTTCGTCCAACCCGTTGCAGGCCATGCTGGAAAACCGTCTCGGTGATCGTATCGCAGGTGAAGTCGGTGGTGGCGTCGGGGGTGGTGTGTCTGGGCTGTGGAACCTTCTGACGAACGGTTTTATCGGAATAGCGATCATGTTGATCTGGTTTGCTATCGGGGTTGTAGGCTGGTTTGCCTGGAAACGCTGGACGCAACCGGACGGGGCGTCATCTTCTCTTCGTTATTCTTCGATCACGGGGCAGGGCAGGGCGGCTGTGCTTGACTCACATCGACGGGCTGAAGCCCTGGCGGCAACGGCGGGATTCCGGGCGCGAAGACGCAGCGAGTCGTTCACGGAGTTCGCCAGAGCCGCCGTAGCCGCCGGATTGCCCGCGGGTGTATCACTACAGAGCCTCGCGTCGCTCGCGGGCCGGGCCGCGTACAGCGAGGCGCAGATGGAAAACGACGCGCCTGAATTGGCGGCCGCCCGGGTCTCCGAGATCAAGCTGGCGTTCAAGGGCGTCAACCTGGCCGAGACAGGCGAACCGGCCTGATCTGTTCCGGCGAGCCGGGACCTTCCAGACGGAAGCCCGACCCGGCTTAAATCCCGGCGCGCGTCTTACCCAGCACGCCTGGATTGACCAGGATGTCCGGCGTCTCGCCGTTCAGCACGCGAACAACCTCGCGTGCGGTTCGTTCTTCAAGCTCGATGGTTGACGCCTGGGAGAAGAAGGCCGTGTGCGGCGTGATGATGACGTTGTCGAAGGCGTAGAGCGGGTGATCGTCCGGCGGAGCGGTCTCTTCCAGCACGTCCAGGCCCGCTCCACCGATCTCGCCCGCTTTTAGCGCTTCGATGAGAGCCGCTTCGTCGATCAACGGACCTCGGGCGGCGTTGATAAGGAACGCGTCACTCTTCATCAATTTCAGTTCGTTGGCGCCGATCATTCCCGTGGTTTCAGGCACCAGTGGGGCGTGGAGGGTCACGAAATCGGATTCGGTAAGCATCGACTCCAGTGATGTCATCTGCACGCCCTCGGGTGCGTCTGACTGCTCAACGAAGGGGTCATGCGCCAGTACCGTCATTCCGAAGGCCAGTGCGCGGCCCGTGACGGCGCGGCCGATCCGTCCCATGCCCGCGATGCCCATGGTCTTGTCTCGTAATCGGTGCATCGGCTCGGTCAGGGCAACCGAACCCCATCCAGATGCCTTGACCATTGAGCTGTGCTTGACGATCTTGCGGTTGAACGAAAGCGCCATCCCCATGACGTGATCGGCCACCTCGTCGATGCAGTAATCGGGCACGTTTGTCACCACGATGCCCAGCTCGGTGCAAACGGGAATATCGACGTTATCGACGCCGATTCCGTAGCGGGAAGCCACCTTGCAGTTCGGGGCGTTCCTGAGCACTTCCGCGGGAACCTGCGCGAAGCAGAACATGATGGCGTCAACGTCGGCAGCGAGCCGGGTCAGGGTCTCGACGGACGAGTCCGGGGCCACCACTGGCTCGATTCCGGCGGCTTTGAGGATTGCCGATTCGGCCTCGATGTTCGGCCACACGTAGTCAGTAATCAGGACCTTGCTCAAAGTGTGTTCCTCGTGAACCTGCTCATGTTCCGCCGGACACAGCGCGATGTCCGTGGCGGTACAGGGTAGCGCGAAAAGAATCGGAGGGCGTGCGCCGCTCGCCGGGTAACCGGCCCGGGGCTACCGGCAGTGTCCTGAGGCTCCCGAAGGACCGGATCGTGCGCCAACGCGCCCGCCGTTCCCGGGCTACGTAGAGATTGCCGTCTCGGCCGGGACGATGCCGAGGTTTTCGCAGGTCCGTGCCACGACGGCGGCGCGGTTGAGCGTGTAGAAGTGGAACTCGTTCACGCCCTCCAGCATCAGACGGTGAGTGAACTCTGTCGCAACGCTTACCGCCACGCTGGACCGGGCCTGTGTGCCGGTGCCGACCCTGCCGAATCGCGAAACGAGCGAGTCCGGCACGTGTGCGCCGCAACGTTCAGCGAAGCGGCTCGCGCTGATGATATCCACCACGGGCAGTATCCCGGGGACCACGGGCGCGGTAATTCCGGCACCGCGTACACGGTCCATGAACCGCAGATAGAGGTCCGGCTCGAAGAAGAACTGCGTGATGGCGCGGGTGGCGCCGGCGTCGATCTTGCGTTTCAGGTTGTCCAGGTCCGCTTCAGCGCTCACGGCCTCCGGGTGTGTTTCGGGGTAGGCGGCCACCGTGATCTCGAAATCGGCCACACGTTTCAGGCCGGCTATGAGATCGGACGCGTAGTGATAACCCTCGGGATGCGGCACATAGCCGTCTGATCCGGCCGGCGCGTCGCCCCGTAACGCTACGATGTGACGTATGCCGGCCTCCCAGTAGTCGCGCGCCACCCGGTCAACTTCGTCACGTGACGCGCCGACGCAGGTCAGGTGGGCGGCGGCGGGAACCCCGCTCTCGTCCTGCATCCGCCGGACGATCTGGTGCGTCCGCTCGCGGGTGCTGCCGCCAGCGCCGTACGTTACGGACGTGAATCGAGGTCCATACGGCTCAAGCCGTTTGAACGAGCGCCAGAGCGTACGTGCTGCGCCGGGCGTGCGTGGTGGGAAAAATTCGAACGACACCAGTGGCAGCCTGCGGGTGGTGGGATTCAAACATCCACCGCCTTTGTAGTTCTTCCTGATGAGGCGCCGGATAAAGCCCGGGGATTGTGTGACGCCAGCCAAACGTTCACGGTCAACGGTTCGCCTTTCAACTCTCGGACCAGTTCTGATCGCAACCCGGCGCTTTCGCACCAAGCGACGACTTCTTCGCCGGCCAGTCCGAGCCGGTGGTGTGCATGTTCCTCGATGAGGACACGTTGCCTGTGCGGCGCGAAGTCGATGATGACGAGCTGTCCGCCGGGCCGTAAGACCCGTGCGGCTTCTGCGATCGCAGAAGCCGGCTCCTCCGCGTAGTGCAGCACCTGGTGGAAAACCACTGCATCCTGTGAGCCATCGTCGACCGGCAGCTCGTACATATCGCCGTGACGGACCTGGCAATGCTCCAGTCCCGTCTTTCCGAGGTTGACGCGTGCGACCGCCAGCATCTCGTGTGACAGATCGATCCCGACGCCATGCTGGATCTCCGGGGCCATCACCTCGAGGATCCGCCCGGTGCCGGTCCCGATGTCCAGGAGATCGGAAACATCACCCCCGCCGAGGATATCCCGGACGCACGCTTCTACCTCCGCATCCGGAACGTACATCGAGCGCATCTGGTCCCAGCGGGGGGCGTTTTCGCTGAAGTAAGACGCGGCAGCCTCGGCGCGTGCCTCTTTGATTTCGTCCAGCCGTTCCAGGTCCCGCACGTAAATCGGATCGTTTTCCGGGATCAAGTCGACTATCGCCCGGCCCAGGCGCGGCCCCTCTGGCCCACTTGCGATCCGGTAGAAGGCCCACTGGCCCTCACGGAAGCGGCTCAATAGCCCGGCTTCAACAAGCAGTTTCAGGTGCCGGGACACACGCGGCTGGCTCTGGCGCAGGATCTGCGTCAATTCAGTCACCGTGAGTTCGGCACGGGCACAGAGACTGAGAAGGCGGAGCCGTGTCGGCTCTCCCGCAGCCCTCAGTCCTGCCAGAAGCTGTTCCATCAGTTGTTCACATGTCCCCGGAGCGATGCAGCGGTCGAGGGTTCATCGATTACTTGAAACACCGACATATAAACATATCCTTATATAGTGGTCAAGAGAGGCCAGAAGCACAGAAACCCGGGCACCCGGATATCCGGAAACGATTTTCGTGATACCGAGAGCGTCGTTACACAGAGGTCAGATCTTGCGTCATGGGTTTGAACTGGCAGCCCTCCACGAACAGATCAAAAAAATCCGGGAAGGTCTCTAATTCAAGGTGCTCGATATCGCGTGTCAGCAACTCGATTTCCCGGCGTTTGACGCGAGACGTGAGCATGATCGTCGCTCCCTCCAGCGCGGCGTTTCCGACCTGGGCGACGCGTTCTACCGGGACGTTCGCGATGAAGCCGATGTCGCGCGCGTTTTCCACATCGATGTAGTTGGCGAATCCGCCGGCCAGGTACAAGCGCTTCAGGCTTTCCGGCGATGTCCCGAACTCACGCATGACGATCCACTGGCCGCAGTAGTTCGCCGCCTTGGCCTGCGCCAGCGCGCTCATGTCAGAGCGCGAGATGGTGATACCACGCTCGGGAACGACGTCGAACTCCGACGTGCCGTCCTCCAGGACGCCGAGCTCGTTAATGACCCGGGTCCTGACCAGCTCTGCAAGCAGGTCTACAAGGCCAGAACCGCAGATTCCTTCCGGCGTGGCGTCGCCGATAGTGTCGTATTCAACCGCGTCGCCCGTGATGCGGACCGACTCGATCGCGCCGTCGTATCCGGGCATGCCGAAGGTGACTTCTCCGCCCTCGAACGCCGGGCCGGCGGGACAGGACGCGGCGAGCATGTGGTAACGGTTGCCGACGACGACTTCCGTATTGGTACCGATATCGACGAGCGCCACCACGTCTTCAGATTCGTCCATGCCGATGGCGAGGATGTCGGCCGAGACATCGCCCCCGATATGGCTGCCCACTAGCGGCGCGCCGTAAACGTTTGCGTCCGGGAAGATGCGAAGGTCCAGGTCGCGCGCCCTGACGTTCAGCGCCGTCGTCTCGCGCTTGCCCTCGATCAACTCCTCTTCGATGGGCGACCGGTACGGCTTCTCGCCGATCGGTTGAACGTCGATCCCGAAGAACAGCTCCCGCATCGTGGAATTGCCCACGACCACGGCCTCGTAAATGTGACGCCGCCTCACTTTGAGTCGCCGCGCCATGTCACCGATCTCGAAGTTGATGGACGAGAGCATTACCTGCGCCAGCTCACCCCGGTACTCTCCGTTGTCGTACGAGATGCGGCGCATCGTGTCGCTGCCGCCGAACCGTTGCGGGTTTTCGAAGGAACCGGTGTGGATAATCTCGCCCGATTCCAGGTCGACAAGATTCAGGACGACGGTCGTGGTGCCGACATCGATCGCCAGGCCGTAGATGTGACCCCGGTAGCGGTCGATCTCCTCGCCGTTGAAAACCACGCTGTCCCCGGCGCGGGTGGTAAGCGGGTCGAGCGGCACACCCCGTGAAACGGTGCGCGTCATGATCCGGGGCTGACGCCTCAGCACGGCGAACTCGATATCGGCGTCCGGCTCTTTCACGACTGCCTGGCAGGCGAGCCGATAGTTGTCGTTCAGCAGGAAACTCTCGAACCCGGTTGGCTCGTTGAGCGCATCCGCCCCGCGTTTGACCTCGACGATGCATTCGTGGCAATCGCCGGTCCGGCCGCACGAGGTCGGCACGCGGACACCCAGCGCGTCTGCATAGTCGAAGATGCTCTGGTCGGCGACCAGTTCCAGGATCTCATCGCCGTGATGGAGGGGAGACATGGTTCAGGTGGTTTCTCGCGGGGTTCGTTGAGTTGATCGAGTTGACCGGGAGCCCGGGGGGAGCGCAAAGGCCGGCGTGCCTGAACCCGCTCTACGTTTCCCACGCCAGCCGGTAATCGATGTCATCGCTTCCGGTGCAGATCGCCTTTTCCCCTGCGACCTTGAAGAACTGATTCCGGCATGGGAACTTCGCCGTGCAACGTGCTTTTGCGTCTTTGTACGGGCAGCGGGTCTGTCCCGGGGCGGCTGCGGTCTTCGAGATATCGGTATAGATATCCATGAGTCGCGCCATGCTTTCCTGCAGGCGATCAGGATTCACCGGGATTTCCGGTGGATTATCCGAGTTGTCCGAGTTTTCCGGGGCAGGGGTTTCTGGATGTTCCGCCACGTTGGCGTCCTCCCAGGGCAGGGGCCGGCCAGGCTCTGGACCGGCCGAATTGCGGCTGGTGTGTTACCCGGAACTTGCCGCTTTCACTGCCTCGAGCAGCTCTTTGGCCTTGTCCACGCAGGCGATGGCATTGTCGCCATATCCGTCTGCGCCCATATCGTCCGAGAATTCCTGTGTCACGGGAGCTCCGCCGGTCATGAACTTGTACTCGTCGCGCAGGCCCATGTCCTCGAACTCGGCGATGGTGCGGCCCATGTTCGGCATGGTCGTGGTGAGAAGGGCGGACATCATCACGAGGTCGGCGTCGTTCTCGTCGGCGGCCTCCATGAATTCATCCGGCTTCGCATCGACCCCGATGTCGTGCACGACGAACCCGGCTCCCCGCAGCATCATGATGCAGAGATTCTTGCCGATGTCGTGGAGGTCGCCCTTCACCGTCCCGAAAACGGCGGTGCCCACCGGTTCCACGCCGGATGCCGAGAGGATCGGGTCGATATGAGCCATCCCGGCCTTCATGGCGCGGGCGGCGATGAGGACTTCTGGAACGAAGATGAGGTTGTCCCGGAACTTGACGCCGACGACGGCCATCCCGGAGATCAGTCCCTCGTCGAGCACGTCGTTGGCCCCGCGGCCTTCATCGAGAGCCTTCCGGGTTAGCTCGTCGACGGCGTTGTGGTCGCCGGTGATCAGGCTGTACGCCATCTCCTGCATGAGTGCGTCACCCGCCTCGATCTGCTCGAGGATCATGGCACGCTCATCTTCCTGCGTGACGTACTCGAACTCACGTGCGAGTCCTTCATGAACGATTGGCAAAGATCAATTCTCCGGGGGGACTGGATATTCAGCCCAGTGTCTGATTCGGTGACTTAAAAGGTAGAATATTGATACATAAACATATCGTTATATATCTGTCAATACAAGGCAACCGTACGTTTGCGAGGGTTTCTGCCCGCGGCGTAAGGAGCATGGTTAGAGGCGTTCGGCGCTCCAGTCCTTGACCGCGTCCGGGATGGCGAGCAGGTTCTGGAGTTTTGTCTGGAGCGGGATGGCGCATTCCGGGGCGATCATCTGGACGCCGGCTTCGAGGCAGGCGTACACCTCCTCACGCACTTCATCCGGCCCGCGGGAGTAGAGCGTCTGCGGGTTGTTGATGTTGCCCACGAGGCCGATGCCGCCGTCCACGGCGTCCATCGCCTCCTGGGGGTCGTTTCGGGAATCAAAGTGGAACGAGGCCATCCCGGTCTGTGCGATGTACGGCATACGGTCCAGCGTCCGGCCACAGATATGCAGGATCAGCGGCGCGTCGATGCGTTCAGCCATCTCCGTATGTATGTCCTGCAGAAAGCGTCTGTAATACTCGCCGGACACCAGGTCTCCGGTGGCGTGGTCCGGGACGCATATGGCGTCCGCCCCGGCGGCGATCTGGGCGTCTGCGAATAAGACGGTCGCCTCTTTCAGCTTGTCCATAATCCGCATCGTCATGTCCGGGTCGTCGACGGTCATCAGCAGGAAGGTCTCGACGCCAAATACGTGGTAGGCGAGGGTCCACGGGCCCATGGACTTGCCGACGATGGCGACCTCGTCTCCGAACTCCTTTTTGAGGATCTCGATGGCGCCGGTGACGCTCACCATATCCCGGTGTTCCAGGAAGTCGGCCGGGATCACCACGTCGTCCTCGCCCTTCCAGATCGGGTTGGTCATGCGGACCGTGGGCCAGTTGTCTTTCTGCTCCCACTGCATCTCGCAGCCGAGCGCGGAGGACTCCTGGATGATGGTGAAGTAAGGCTGGATCGAATCGAACCCGAGTTCGGTGTAACCGGTCGCCGCGAGTTCCGCGTTTAACCCGGGATCACGGCATGCGTCCGGGAAGGGCGCGTCAACCATGTCCATCAACTCGACCGTTGCGACGTTGGTCGGGTTGGACACGGGTGTTCGGTCGACCGGCAACCCGGCGAGCGCGTTCATGACGCGCTCACGGGGTGTCATAGTCTCTTCATATGGCATGGGAGCGGCCTCCTGGTTCGGAGATCGGGGGAGTTACGTCGTGGAGAAGCCGAGGGTGGAAGTGGTCATCTGGCCGCGCAATGCGTCCGCCTCAAGGGCGTCTTCAACGGCGCTGATGTTCCGGGAGTACGGCAGTATCAGGCGGGCCAGTCCATCGTGGCGCTGTCCGCAACCGAACGAGATGGTGGAGTCGTCGATCTTCTCCATCTCGCCGTAGCGAACGAAACCGGCGATGATCGCGCGGAGGCGCAGCGCCGGGTTTCTTGCCTCACCGCTCGTAGAAACGCGGTACACGTACCGGTCACCGTCACCCTTGCCGGTCAGTTCGATCGTCAGCGCGCTCTTCGAGTCCTTGATCTGAAGCTCTTCAGGCCGGTCTCGCTCCGCCGTCCTCTCGATGGCCGCCGTCGTCAGGAACTTGAGCGGGCGGGTATGGAGGTGGCCGCACGGAAAGCGCAGCCTGTTCCAGTCACCCGTGACCTCCATGCCGCCGAGATTGACCAGCCGGTCGACGATGTTACGCATCCGTTTTTCCACGCCCGGCCGCCTGCTGAAGGTCCAGACGGTGGCCACGCCGTCTCGCTCGTACAGCCCGACGCTGATGTCGTGGAAGTTCGGGTCCATCGGCACCAGCTCAACGCAGTCGCCGTAACGCGTGATTACCTCCCGGGCGCTCAGGTTTTCAAGCGTTGTCATCTGGATCCGGTCCCCTTGTGCAGCCCTGTTAGCCCCGGATGGCGCTCGCGAGGGACTTGATGTGGTCGGGGCCGGTGCCGCAGCACCCGCCCAGGATGTTGATCCCGAGACCCTGGAGGGTCTTGAAGTGTTCCGCCATGAATTCGGGCGTCTCGGGATAGACGATCTCAAGATCGACGATCGCCGGGATACCCGCGTTTGAGTGTATGAGCATGTAGCCGTCGTCCACGGCGCGCATAAGCCGGGCGATTTCGATCATCCGCTCGATGCCGTTGCCGCAGTTTGTCCCCACCACATCTGCGCCGGCCTGGCGCAGCTTTTTGACGCCATCCTCAGGGGTGATGCCCATCATGGTGAAGAATCCCCGCGGTCCGGGGTCGTACACCATCGTCGCCATCACGACGAGATCGGTGCTCTCTTTGGCCGCCCGGACGGCGAGGGTTGCTTCCTCGATGGCGGTCATCGTCTCGATCACGACGCCGTCTGCGCCGCCCTCCGCCAGGGCCGTGATCTGCTCGACGAAAGCGTCGTACATCTCCAGGGACGTTACCGGCCCGAGGGGTTCGAGAAATTCCCCGGTAGGGCCGACGGAACCGATGACGTAGCCGCCGGGCGGAGCGACGGAGCGGGCGTGTTCTGCGGCCAGGCGGTTGAACTCGGCCACCCGGTCTTCAAAGCCGTATTTCCGGGTCATGAACTTCGATCCGCCGAACGAGTTGGTGAGGACCATCTCCGAGCCGGCGTCGAAGTACCGTTTCGCCATGCTCCTGACGATCTCCGGCTGGCTCGTGTTGAACTCTTCGGGGCAGCCGCCGGGCTCCAGTCCATTTTCCTGGAGATATGTGCCGGTAGCTCCGTCGGAGATGATCGTATCGCCCCGTTCGAGGCGTTCGAGAAGTGTGGGAGTTGATGTAGATGTCATTGGGTTCCAGTCGGCCGCCTGCTCCCCTCGAAATCGTCCGGGGAAGCGATCACGGCGATATAGCTGCAGGCAGTTTACTTCCGCCCGGGTTGTATGGGCGTTTCGTTTTTGGGGTCGATCAGTCCTTGAGCCAGGCGTCTACTGCGCCCGGAGCGGTATCCCGTTCTCCCGTGCGCTCCATGTCTCGAATACGCGCCACGAAATCGTCCGGGAATCCGTCGTTGAATCGCTGGGCGATGGCGGCGGCGGCTTCCTTTGCCGGGGCGTCGACCTCGCCGTAGTCCTTCAACTCCCATCCCATAAGGTAGTCGTCGGTGCCGGCGCTGCCGTCAAACATGGCCACGGCATCGACCCCTTCCTGGAAACGAGCGTCGAGTGGGTGCGAGATCATCTCGCCATCTTCGGTTGCTTGAACCGTGACGGGGATCTCTTTCCAGTACATGAGGCGAACGAGCGCCAAAACGGTGCCTCCCCAAACAGTTTTTCAAGAGTGTACGCGGGTGTGTGAAACGATCGCGGTTCTAATCCAGCCGTCCATCGCGGAAGGCCTGGATGTAATTCATGCAGTAGTCGTCGTTGCCGCGCAGCATGTCCAGCGCAAGTGATACGGGTTCCGATTCGACGTCGAGATCGAGCACCTTCTGGATTGAGGCAGGGATCGGGTCGATGATTCCGCTGTCCAGGCCACTCTCGATAGCCAGGTGGAGGAACGCGTCGTTGACCAGCCTGCGTTTCGGCAAGCCGAACGATACGTTGCTGACTCCTCCGGTTATGTGGACTTCTGGCCCGTACTTCTCCCGGACAGCCGAGACGGCGTCCAGGTAGTCGTTCCCGTATGTCGATGCGACGGAGATCGGGAACGCCAGGCAGTCCACGTACACATCACTCAAGGGAATTCCGGCGTCCTGGATATGCACCATGATCTGGTCAATGTTCTCCACCCGTTCGTCGGCGCCGTCCGGCATGCCGGACTCCCCGGCGGCCGTGACGATAACGTGCGCGTTGTTGTCCGTCACCAGCTTGATGGCGTCAACGCGCTCGAGCGCGACCGAGTTGATCATCGGCCGGCCGGCGGCTCCGGTGTAGGCGGCCAGCCCGGTTTCGATGATCTCGGTATTGGACGAGTCGATGCTCGCAGGGATCGTGGATACGGCCTCAACCGTCTTCACCAGCCACTCCATGGACGCCTTCTGAATCTCTATGTAAGGACTCACCTCGTCAACGTTCAGGTCCAGGAACGTGGCCCCCGCCCGTGTCTGCCGCCTCACCTCGCGATGGATGTACGCCGTTCCAGTGGCCTGCTCTTCTGCGTCGCCGTTGAGTCCCTTCCATACGGCGATCATGAAGTGTTTGACCTGGTTCTGGCGGTAGGGCTGCTGTTCCTTGAACTCGTCCGGTATCGATAGGAACAGGTCGTTGTCGTGTTCGTCCTTGAAGGGCACGCCCTCGGTGCCGTCGTCGAGCGTGCGCACGCGTCGTCCCTTTAACAGGACGATACGCGTGGTGTGGATATTCTCGCCGATAGTGATGAAGTCTTCGGCGGATTTCAGGTGGCGTGGCACGATCATTCTCCGGGGTAAAAAGAACCCGATATGGCCCGGCGGCCAAGTTATATAAACATATCTTTATATATGAGTCAATTCAACTTATCGCCTGGTTGCGCGACACCCGCCTTCGCAGGCTCGACGTCCCCGTCCGGGGTGGTCGTTTGCGCCTCGCTGCCCCGGGCGTTGTGGTCCCGGTCAAGGAATGCGTTGGACCACGCCGAGGTACCACGGAGGGCTCCGTTTTTGAACACGACGGGGCGGTCCAGCATCCCGTCTTCTTCGCCGTACGCCTTCGTGCGTTCGTAGGCCTTGACCCAGATGCAGCGCTTATCGCCGATCTCACACCGGCCGTCATGCGATCCGCCACAGGGACCGTTGCGCTGGTTTTTGACGCACTGCGACTCGGGGCAGAGATAGGCGATGTCCGGGAGTGAACAATCGCCACAATCCTGGCAACCGAACATCGGGATTTTGATCGCCTGTTCGGCGACATGCAGCAATGTTCCGGCCCTGCGGCGCTTGTCTACTCGCCGATACAGCCACCGGGCGAGGCCATAGGCGGGCGCGCCGGGATCAAACACGAGGTTATGTGCGGCCCGACCGGCTTTGTAGGCAAGGGGCGCCGATGATCTGGATCGCTTCAGACCACGATTGGATTTCGACTCAATGTACGCGCGGTTGATCTGGTCAGAGGCCAGGCCGGTGTCCGAATCGCGCTCGTAATAGTTGAACTCGCCGGGTGATTGGTACTGGATCTCTTTTGCGAAATCACGCCAGTCGTCCGGCCCGAAACTTGCTTCGAGGTCCAGCACGCGCCGGATTCGTGAAAGTGGCAAACGTCCGGACAGGTAGACGCCCCTGTAGCCGATCCCGCGCAGCACGGAGACCTGTTTCGCGGCGAACTCCTCGAAAAACGCCCGGCCCCGGTCTTCAGAACGGGCATGCTTTTGGGCCAGTTGCAGCAGGTCATCCGAGACCGTGACGCCCGGGATGCCGGAACGGTTGAACAACCGGGCGGCCGGCGCGTTCAGGATGAACACCGAACCGATGAGCGGGATGTTCATGCCGTGGGAGCCGGCGTACTTCTTCAGCTCGTGCAGTTTCCTGGAGTCGTAGCCGATCTGGGTAACCGCCCACTCGCCGCCGGTCCGTACCTTCAGGCCGAGCTTGAAGAACTGGGGCAGTAACTCGGATTCCCGGCTCTTGAACGGATTTATGGCCACGCCGGGGAAGAAAGAAGTCTGCCGAAGCCGGGAAGGGTCGCCTCCCGCCCGCCGGGCCGGGACCTCAAGCCCGCCGTTCATGCGCCGTATCACTTCAAGGAGGCCGACCGAGTCGATATCAAACACCGGTTGTGGACCGCCTGCCTGACCGGTGACCGGGTAGTCGCCGGTGAGGGCGAGCACGTTATCGAATCCGAGGCTACCGAGCGACCATAAACGGCTTTCTACGCCGTTCCGGTTGTAGTCCTTGCACGAGAAGTTGATGACGACTTCCTGCCCCCGGGCAAGCAGTTCGTATCCCATCACCTCGGGCCGGATGTGCGGGTTGCCGCCCGGGTTATCCGTGATGCAGATGAGATCGACGGGATTGGACCCGGCAAGCCTGCGGGCGAGGCTCAATGTCCGGCTTGAGCTTTCCTCCATCGCCAGCCCGCGTGAGGTCTCAAGCTCCACGGCCACGACGAAGCGGTCGGTCTCCTCAAGAAGGTTACGGAACGAGCCCGAGGAAGGGCTGGAGGCTGGCTGTGTCAAATTGCCCTCAGGTCGAAAACCGGTGTGCCCCCCTGCCCGCCGGTGAGTTCCCCGTTTGTCCGGGGTACCATGCGCCCCGTCAAAGCGCGCCAGGCCGGAGTCCATTATGCCGAAATTCACGCCGATAGAGGTGGTCCCG
>CAYYRD010000005.1:0-137445 GCA_964474025.1 uncultured Dehalococcoidales bacterium
AAACGTCCAGTCTCTAACTTATTGACTGGTACCGTTTCAGGGGGTCAGGTCACCGCTGCTTCTTGTTGACCTGGCAAGGCGTGGGCGTATGTGCTGAGGGTGAAGCCTGCGGTCGCGTGACCGAGACGGGAGCTCACCAAATGGGCCGGCACTCCCGCCGCAAGCATGATGGTTGCAGAACTATGACGTAAGTCGTGGAGCCGAGAAGTCAACCCGAGAGTCTTACGAATCCGACGCCAGAGGCCGCTGTACGTATCCGGAGGGAATGGAGTCCCATCAGTCCTGGCGAACACGGGATCGTTAGGCGCTACCGCCCGGCCAAACATCTCGGCGGTCCGATTCGCATCACGTCGATGTGCCCGCAGCATATCGAGCGTGCCTGCGTCGACTGCGACGACACGGCGCGAGCGATTCGTCTTCGGTTCCTGGTACAGAGGCCCGCCCTGTAAGACGTGATACACACGTCGGACGTGTAGAAGACTATTCTCAAAGTCCAGATCACTCCACTGAAGGCCGCATAGTTCGGATCTGCGGAGTCCAGTCGTGATCAAGACGGTCAAAGGAGTCAGCGCCCAACTATTGGTGTCTTTAAGATGAGCCTTGACCCGTTGCCAATCCTGAGGGTCCAACACCGTCATCTCCCGGGACTTGGCCTTTGGGCGTTCAACTCCTGACATTGGCGACTTGCCGACCACTCCTTGCCTGACAGCGGCGTTGAAAACAATCCGTAGAATCACGAATGTGTGTTCAGCAAGGCTGAGGGCACCTCGTTCCACGATAGGAGCGAGGATAGTGCCGATTTCACCACCGGTAATTTTCTGAATCGGCCGGTTTCTCAATATCGGTAATGCAGCACGATCCAGCACCCGACGATACTCCCTGGCCGTCGTCGCAGCGACACTCGCCTGTTTGGATGGCCACCAAGCCTCGACAAATTCGCCAAACGTCTTGGGGCCACGTGCCACGTAAGAACCGGTGTCGAGGGCCGATTTGATCTCGCGTTCACGCCGCAGCGCATCCCTCTTGGGGCCATCGACGACTTCCGTCACCCTGACCCGTTTACCGTGGTCATCTGTTCCAGCCGAGACGAACACACGCCATCGATTCCGTTCGCCGTTATAAGTTGCGACAGTCATCGCTCCATCTCCCAACTGAATATCGTTGATGTGCATCTGCAATTTTGTTTCTCATCGTGATTCCCGATACTCATGCGTTCTCTTTCGCTTCGGCGCGCTCTTCGAACTCACTTAACTCGCTACGGGTCAACTCCAGCGGGTGGCTTGAAACACTTTGATAGTCAGCATCTGGCTGTTGCCATGCTTGATACGTCTTGGTGAGCCGGTTGATTGTTCGATCGACTCGGCCACGTGACCATGGAGGAGATTCACGGATCCTTAGAACTTTCTCGGCAAAAAGACGGGCTTGCGCCTCGCCTAACCAGGGCTCGGTCGTCAAAGCTAGGTCGAGCATCTGAAGCGACCAATCAGGGTATTGCCATTTCGACCCTGAAGCTGCCAAGGCGGTGGTCATATATGTGGTGGCCAGGGCCTTGACCATCCCATCCGACAGCCCCGGTTTTATCTGGTGAATCCACCACGCATAGTCGACTTCACCGATCACCCAACAAAGATCTGATGTCTCGAGCAAATACTTGCACTGATTGGCCGGAGCATCGGACTTGATTCCATCGTAAAGAGTCCACCTCAACATCAGATGTACCGATTGGTCCAACAAGCCGTCTCGCTGATCCGTAAGAAGTTTTTTCTTGACCCTATAAGCGTGGCGCTCCGAGATTCCAAATCGAGCAGCTAATTCGGTCGTCGGTGTCCCGGCTGACACGGCCCGCAGGAAATCAGCCTTATCTTCAGCTGACATCCTGGGAGATTGTTGTGGCATGCGCTTCCCCGTTTGAAACTGGCGGACTGACTTTGTGTCGCATGTATAAATGTCAGCTATACGTCAGTGACCATTTATATATAGATCATCATTATGTCGGTCAACAGCAGTGTAACACCGGCGAACATAGTTCACCGTAGGTAGATTCCGGCTCGTTGAAAAAGCTGGATGCTCTTGAATGCGGAGTACGGACTATGGCGCACAGGCACAGAAAGAAGGTCCGAGCATGTTGAGAAAGATGGATGTACTTGAAGGGGGAGTACGGGCTATGGCGCACAGGCTCGGAATAGGTGAGCGCCAGGCGTACCGTGAAGCCAAGAAGGGCAATCTGCCAGCAGTGAAACTAGGCGGTCGTTATGTAGTGCCGCTTGATGCTTGGACGCTATTTCTGCGGGGCGAGTGGAAGCCTGCAGAGCGGACCCTTGGACAACCCACCCATCCATCCAGTGAATCTTCGTAGGTCCAGTACATGCCTGGTGCCAAGCGTCGTAGTCACGTCCTAATCCGGCTTGAATGGGTTGCATCACTGCGCGATCTCAAGCTCTCATCTCGTCTGGTTCTTCGCGAAATCGCTGAATGGGCTCGGCCATGCGGATACGCCTGGCCCGGGGTAAGAAAAATCGCCTATCGCTGCGGCGTGGAGAGGTCAACCGTCCAAAGGGCGACCACTGAACTCATCGGGAAGGGGTACCTCGAAAGGACGAGGCGAATCACAGGTTACGGTCAGTCTGACCGCAACATGTACAGGATCACGCGTCCCGTGGAATCGAATCACGCCTGTGACATTTGTCATGGGCGATTTGGGGCGGGTATAGGGCAGCGAGAAGCGGCATTAGGAGAGCAACGACAGGCGGCCGTGGGAGGGCAGCCAGAGGATGCCGGGGGGGACTCGATAAGTCGCCCTGAGGGCGGTGAGTCGCGGCAGGGAGGGCAGCGACAGGCCCCCTTGTTAAAGGAAAGATCTACCAATGATCGTCTAAACAACCCGGAATTCGAACCACCAGCAGCACGACATGTGACTAGCTCAACTCTCGCGTTGACTCGCGAATCTTTTGCTGGAGCCGCGACAGCAGACAGGCATCAAGAATCTTCGACCATAGCGATTTATCTCTGCGAGTCCGTTTCACAAAACATTAGTGAGGCAGGGCCTGCCGTTCAAAAATCGATGGCGACATTTGCATTAGAACATTCAGACCTCGATCGGGAAATGATTGATTGGGCCGTTACGGAGGCGGCCGAGGCCGGTGGTGGGAGTTGGCGATACGTGAAACGTATTCTCGAACGAATGCTCTACGGCGACACTCGTGGCGGCTTTGACGAGATGGATGAACGGGCAGTGGCCGCTTACGTCGAAGAGACAAAACTTCGCGATTGCTTGGTCGGTCGGCACGTCGGTGCTGCTGATTGCCTGACGTGCGATCCGGGGCACACAAGAGATGACAATGGAGGGAATCTGGACCGCCCCGGGTTTCATGGGGACTCGTTTAGTTGAGTCCCTGCCATATCTGGGATGCGTGAACTGTAACAGTTGGCTTCATACTCGGACGGCGGGACGTAACCGATCGCTCCATGGAGGCGACGGGTGTTGAACCAGTCGACCATTCCAGCGTTCCGAACTCCAGGTGGTCGAGCCCGCACCATGGACCTTTGCGGCGTATCAGTTTCGTCTTGTACAAACCATAAGCGACTCGGCCATGGCGTTGTGGTGCGCTTCTCCCTTGCTCTCGACCGAAGTTACCGCCCCCGCCTAGGCCAACCGATCGGTGTAACGGAGCGAAAGCTAGAGAATCTCTCGGGAAACGGGAAATTGGACGGATGGTGAAACAAAAGTCCGCACGGGCCGAAAAGACGCAAGCCGCAGAAGCTCCCGCACTACCCCACCGCCGCACAAGTCGAGCAAATTTTGAACGCATCTGTCGAGGCGAATAGACGCTTTGTATTCCCCTGAGCTGGGCTGCCTAGGCGATCTAGTGTCGCGTTGTCGGATACTTGCGACCTTTATATAAGTCCTAATAGCGGCCACAGAACCTGATTCGTAATTCTCCCCATCGTCGATAAGCTGCCGGGGCGGCAGATAATGGCGACTGGAACCCAGCGCAAACGACAAAAGGCGACATTATCCCTCTGGCGGCAGGACGCAAAGAGGGTATTCGGGCAGATGAAAGCGGATCACAAGGCCGACCTCCCACGTGCGGAGCATTTGCCTAGAGCCCGCAGTTCAAGTCGCTTAACCCCTTATCACGGCCGTGAAACGGTCGTTTTCGTGACGACCTATTCACACGGGAATCCCTGAACGTGTCGGCACTTAATGTTTTCGTGACGGTCACGTCAGTAGTTGGCCGATGGATTGCCAGGAAAACCCTGCCACGAGCAATCCGGTCCCGCGGTCGACGCCGTCAATCGTCCGTGAACGCCTAACCTCCCGCATGGACCCGAGATTGGCGAAGGTGCGCTCAGATCATCCGGTTGGCGATCTTGATGTGGTGAGCGGTCTCGGCGCTTAACTCGGCCACCGCCTGAGGGGAAAGCCGGTCACAGATCCATCCCCAGTGCAGCGAAACGGCGTCTCCCTGCTGCAGATCGCCCAGGTAGCCAAGTCCCTCGGCCGTGCGACGGGCCGGGCGGCTGGTCTCCGCTCCCAGGGCCAGCTTGCCCTCGTGCAGGATGACTGGCTGGTAGAGGACAGATATCTGGTCGCCGTCGACGCGCTCAACGACGCCCCACGAGATACGGCACTGATCGAGGATGTCGATCCGTTCCTTGAGCCAGCCCGTTCGGCGGCTCACGTCGAATACGTGGAACGAGTGGTGTGGACGAGCTCCCGCGGGCACCTGGTCGACGATGTACTTCCTCAGTCGTTTCGGGATGCGACGCCCGACGTCCACGGACAGGTACTCGTGAAAATCCCGGGGATCGATGGAGCGCAACAGATCGTTCCCGATCCAG
Source organism: uncultured Dehalococcoidales bacterium (assembly GCA_964474025.1). Classification (GTDB taxonomy): domain Bacteria; phylum Chloroflexota; class Dehalococcoidia; order Lucifugimonadales; family Lucifugimonadaceae. Next base: position 4,843 of record CAYYRD010000005.1, read on the forward strand.
TACGCTTCAACAACCCGGGCGTCGAACGGATCGCCGATTCCCGACGCCTCAGCGATGAACTTCAGATTCGGAAACGCAGCCTCGAAACGGGTGATCAGCCGGTTCATGCCGTCGTCCGCCTCGTCCGCAACGGCGTACTCGAGCAACTCCCGGTCCTCCGGGCCTCCGCAATAGCCGAGTTCGTTGGGCGCGAACGCGTAACGGGCGAACGTCAACCTGCCATCGCGCTGCGCAGGCATCGGATTGCGGTCCTTATCGCTCAAGACCGTCCCCCTCGCGCGCGCCGAATTCCGACAGGTCGTCCAGGGTGCGCTGGATCTCGAGCGCTTCGTCCTCGGTGATCCTCTCCACCGCCATTCCGAATGAGAGCAACACGTGGTCGCCGGGTTCGAGGTCCGGGACGGCCACGGTGGATATTTCACGGGTCGCACCGCTCGCGGTGACGACCGCCAGGTCTCCGCGCGTCTCGATCACCTTTGCCGGGAGTGCGAAACACATAACTCAGGCGACCTCCACGCTTGATAGGACCACGCCCCCGGTGGGCACGGATTCGATCGTAATCGACGTCCCTTCCGCCGGTGTGCCCCGGGATGCGGCCTTGATCGAGAAGCGAAGCGGCTCGTCCACGTAGTCTCCGTCCGGACCAAGAAGAATGTGCATAAGCATCACCCGCGTGGCGCCGTCGGCCTTCGCCGCTGCCAGAGCAGCGTTGACCAGGTCGCGCGCTATCCCAAACTCATGCAACGCAGTTCCTCCACGACCCGGGCGGCCACGCGCTCAGCGGCCTCGGCGCACTCGTTGCATAACTCATCTCCCTGTGCCACGTTGCCCACTTCGATCCCGTAAAACACCACTTTTCCGGGTAGTCGGCCGAGCACACGCGACATTTCGACGAGTTCAGCAACGCCGGTGCCGTGGGTCGAAGTCGTCGATCCCAGCGGCACGCCCTGCTCGGTCAGATCCAGCCGGGTGATCGTTCCCGGTGAGGACTCTGACCGTGTCGCGTCGATCAGTACAGTTGCGCCCACTCCGGCCCATTCTTCCACAAGTCCCATGATGTCCCCGGTCCGCGTCACGACCTCGACGTCCGCAGGTCCCGTGTCACGCAGGTGTTCGGCGACGCGCAGCGCGACGCCGTCGTCCCCCCGCGACGGGTTGCCCACGCATATCACCTTCACCTTGCTCGCGTTAACGACCATCAACGCCTCACTTTTTCCAGTTTCAAAAAGTGGGTGGCGCACGAAATGCACGGGTCGTAGTTGCGAACCATCTGCTCACACTGCCAGGTCAACTCGTCGTCTGGCATGTGGAGACGCGACGGGACAAACTCCCTGAGATCGTCCTCGATCATTCCCTGGTTCTGAGACGTTGGTGGAACGATCCTGGCTTCGGATATCAGTCCTTTTTCGTCGAGCTCATAACGATGATAGAGAAGCCCGCGCGGCGCCTCCGTCGCGGCCCATCCCACGCCAGGCCGGATTTCGACGTCCGCGTAAGCTGCGGCCGGTGGCGAATACGACTCGATGATCGATATCGCTTCGTCCAGCGCTTGGATGAGTTCGACACAGCGGACGAGGATGCTCTTGAACGGATTCCGTTCCGGCACGCGTAGGCCAGCCGATTCAGCCGCTTCCTTCGCCGTGTCGCGTAGCGACTCGTAACAAAGATTGAATCGCGCCATCGGCCCGACCAGGTATGAGCCGCCGCCGCGCATGATCGAATGCAATGCATTGGAGTACTCGATGTGGCGCTCTTCGAAATGATTCTCATAGTCCTCGACCGCTATATTCAGCCCACCAGACGAGACGATTCGACCATCGTTGAACGGGTACTCATCGGGATGGCTGAGCGATACGAAGGTGTAATCGCCATCGAAGTCCGGAAAATCGAGACCAGACACGAAATCCATCGCGGTCCGCATGTGATCGAGAGCGCCCCGAAGAGCGGGCAACAACTGGTCCAGTTCGCTTCGGGCTGGTGCCCTGTAGAAACCACCGACGCGCACGTTGATCGGGTGGACCTCGCGTCCGCCGACCGCGTTGACGATGTCGTTGCCGGCCTTCTTCACGGCCAGCGCGAGTTCCACGACGTCCCGGTGGTCTTTCGCCATTTCCACCGCGCCGTCGTATCCCAGGAAGTCCGGGGCGTGCAGCATGAAGACGTGCAGCGCGTGGCTCTCTATCCACTCGCCGCAGTAGAGAAGCCGGCGCAGCGTGCGAACTCCCGGCGAAGTCTGGACGCCGAGGGCCCGTTCCATGGCATGCACCGCGCTCATCTGGTAAGCGACCGGGCAGATGCCGCAGATGCGAGCCGTGATGTCCGGCGCTTCCGTGTACTCGCGCCCGCGGAGAAACGCCTCGAAGAACCGCGGCGGCTCAAAGATCTTCAGGGACACGTCATCGAGCCGGTCGCCCTCGAAGATAAGTTGAAGGGCCCCCTCGCCTTCCACGCGGGCGAGGTAGTCGACCTTGATGGTGCGGCGGTCCTCAGCCATCGCGCTTCACCACCTCCCTGAAACCTTCCGCGTTTGCATTAAAGGTGCCGAAAAGCCGGGCGATGCGGTCTTCCGGCACACCGGCCCTGGCGAGGTCGGCCGCTAGTCCGGCAACGTTTGCGTTTTCCGACGGACCGAAACAGCCGTAACACCCTCTTGAGAATGAGGGACAGATCGCCCCGCACCCGGCCTGCGTCACCGGGCCTAGGCATGGCGTTCCCTGCGTCACGGCCACGCACACGTTGCCGCGCATCTTGCATTCCATGCACACGCTGTGCGTCGGTATCACGGGTTTCCGCCCCGCGAGGTGGGCCGAAAGAACCTCGACGAGATGGCGTTTGTTCACCGGGCATCCCCGGAGTTCGAAATCGACCGGGACGTGGTCGGAGATCGGCGTCGAGGTGTCCAGGGTGCTTATGAACTGGGGCGAGGCATACACGGCGGAGGCGAACTCCTTCACATTCCCCCAGTTCCGGAGCGCCTGGATGCCCCCAGCGGTCGCGCAGGCCCCGATGGTTATCAGCGCACGGGACTGGCGGCGGACCTCCTGTATTCGTTCGCGGTCAGGTTCGGTCGTGATGGACCCTTCAACCAGCGACACGTCGTACGGCCCGTCTGTCATCCCGCGCGTCGCCTCAGGGAAGTAGGCGATCTCGATCGCGTCGGCGATGGCCAAGAGCTCGTCCTCCAGGTCCAAGATGCTGAGCTGGCAACCGTCGCAAGACGCGAACTTCCACACTGCGAGCCTGGGTCTGTGTAGCTGGTCCGGCATCAGGCTTCCCGAATCCCGAGCAGATCGCGCACCGCCGAGTACGGCACCACCGCCCCATCACGACACAGCAGGTACGGCCCGAGCTGGCAGTGGCCGCACATCCCGATGCCGCATTTCATGCTTCGTTCCAGAGATACGTAGATATGGTCCGGGTCCAGTCCCCTGTTGACCAGTTCGATGGCCACGAAGCGGATCATGATCTCGGGGCCGCACACGAACGCATGGGCGTTCTCCGGGTGGATGACCACACGATCAATGAGCTGTGTGACCGTCCCGACGTCTCCACGCCATTCTCTCGTGGCCGCGTCCACGGATACGAGCACGTCGGTGTCGAAGCGGCGGCGCCAGGTTTGTACTTCATTCTGGAACAAGATGACATCTGGACTTCGGGCGCCATATAACAGGTACAGGCGGTCAAAGCGCTCGCGATTCGTGAGCACTTCGCAAAGGACAGGCCGTACCGGGGCGAGTCCGATACCACCGGCGACCACGATGATATCGGACCCTTCGGCGTCCATCACCGGCCAGGAGGTTCCGAACGGTCCCCGCACGCCAAGGGACTCGCCCGGCTGTAGCGTCGTCAACGCTGTGGTGACCGCGCCGACGCGTCGGATGGTGTGCAGCTGGTTGCCGGCCTCAGACCTTCCGCTGATCGAAACAGGGACTTCGCCGACCCCGAATGCATAGAGCATGTTGAATTGACCGGGTTCGAATGCTGTTGTTGCGTTGTCGCCAGGCGCCACCTCGATAGTGACCGTGCCCGGGATCTCCTCGGTGCGCGAAAGCACCTTCCACGGCGCCGGGACCATGGGGTCGGCTGCGCGTTCCTGCCCTTGCTCAGTCAGCGCGACCATCGCCGTACAAATCCATCAACTGCATTCGCGCAGCTTCAAGGCGGCTGGAGATCACGGGCACAAAGCGGCGCAACATCTCGTACCCGAGTTCCGGTTCCTCGTCGAACTTGTCCCGCAGGCACTGCCCATCGAACACGATCGCGCGCACGGGCTTTGCGACGCGGGCGTCAAACCGGTGTACGTACGGGGGAACCACCCATGACCAGCCGAGCACCTGGTCTTCGGCGACGGTCTGGAGCACGAGGTCGGGCTGGCCCGGGAGCGAAAGTTCGACCGCGACCAAGCCGGCGCGAATCAGGAAGAACTGGTTCGCCGGTTCGCCGTGGCGGAACAGGAACTCGCCTTCAGAGAATCTTCGGTTCCCGGCACAACCGACGATGAATTCCCGCAAGTCCGGTCGCAGGTCGGCCAGGAATGTGTGCCTTGCCAGCACGCGTTCAAGTGACTGGATCGTCATGTGCCGACTCCATCGTCCGCGGATCTCCGCAATGCGGCCACCTCTTCGGTCAGGTCGATCGCCGCTGGGCACCATGCGATGCAGCGTCCGCAACCGGTGCATCCCGATGTCCCGAACTGATCGTGCCAGGAGGCGAGTTTGTGAGTCAGCCATTGCCGATACCGGGACCGTGTCGACTGACGGACCGGCCCGCCGGCGATGTATGAGTGGTCTGTCGTGAAACAGGAGTCCCAGACACGAACCCGTGACGCGGAGTCCATCGTGAGCTCCGAGGAGTCCTCCACCGTGCTGCAGAAGCAAGTGGGACAGGCCATCGTGCAGTTGGCGCACGACAGGCAGCGGGATGCTACATCGTCCCAACGAGGGTGCTCGGCCGCTGCGTACAGGGCGTCCTTCAACCCTTCCGAGTCGATGGACCGGGTCATAGACTGAGCGGCCAGGTCCGTGACCGTGACGGAGGCGTCAATATCTGCCTGCGACGCATCCGGTCCGGCGATCTCGGCGAGTATCTCGGCGCCTGCGGCCGACCCCGAACGCGCTACGAAGCGGTGGCCCCTTGAGTCGTTGAGCTCTGTCAACGCGATGTCGAACCATTCTCGGACGCGGGGTCCGGTGTTCATTGATGCGCAGAAACAGGTGCTCGCGGGCACACCGCAGTCGACTGCGACGATGAAAGCGGAGCGCCGCGATCGTGCATAATTCGGATCTTCAAATTCGTCTCGCAAGAAAACCCGGTCCTGGATCCCGATAGCACTCAGATCGCAAGATCGAACTCCCAGGAACGCCTTTGGCGCCTCATCCACTCGGGTTCCCGGTCCACCGAACTCCAGGTCGTCGCTTTGGACGCGGCTGGCGGAGACCAACTCGACACGCGGCTTGAACAGCAGGTGCTTCCAGGACTGGGGTCCGACCGCGTATCCGAAAAGCGTTGGCGATTCCGACTGCCTAACCCGATACCGGCCAGGAGCCTGTTCATCCTGGTAGCCACGAGGCAGATCGTCGACGGAAGTGACCCGGTCGTGTACCACCGCTCCATCGCGAACCGTGGGGCCGATCACTTCATAATCTCGCGTCACGAGGGCCGCGATGAGCTGGTCGAGGCGCGAAACGTCGAGGATTGATGTGCCTGTGGGCGACGAATCAGTCAAGCGCTCTTTCCCCAACGGCTGGTTTCGATAAGAGAACAGGGTGCCACATCACTCGCAATCGGTGTTGGCGCGCGAGGCACCCATGAGGGTGAGATCCTTAATTCGCGCAGTCGGACTCACTGGCATCACTTCATGGGGTACAGGAGGTCGGAAGTGGGTGTGGTGGTACACGACCTGCAACTGTGCACGCCCTTTTGTTGCATTCATGATTGTTCACCGACGCACAGGCACTCCGGCGTCCATGTGCCATTCCGTGTGCCATTTACGCGTCAGAAACGCGAACGTGATGAAGCGAGCCAGGTAGTCAAAGGCGCGTTTTTACGTTCAATACCGGCATATGACGGACAAGCCGGGACGACGGACGCCAAACGTGTGTAGACACTCTTAATCAGTAGGTTCTCGGTTCGAGTCCGAGGCGGATCACCAGATTTCAATTTACTCGTAAGCAAAGACCCCGGCTCCGCCGGGGTCTTTTCGCGTTGTGTGCCAATTACACAGTCGCTCGCCGAGTAGCGTCGAACGGTCATCCCCTACGAGGATTGAAGTTGTGGAGGCAGGTTCACACAGGTAGAGCCGCAGATTTCCTGATCTGATGTTTTACCTTAACTTCAAGCAAACGCCAACCTGGAGTTGCCCACAGAACTTTGCCACGCGAGTTCCTGAAAATTCGCCCTTGCGACGGCTCCCAATCGCGCGTTTGGGAAGTCCTGTGTTCTTGCCTTCCACGGTATGAAATCCCGGGAGGGTATCGATTCGTGCCGAAAGGTTGTTCCAACGCGAAGGGACCGCCAGCAATTGATACTGGCGGTCCCTTTAGAGTCAGTTTTTCACAGCCCAGACCGAACTGAACAACGTCTGATCCCTAAGACGTCGGGGCTCCTCCGCACGCTGTTTTGTACGCCCGGTTCTGCGGTCCGTTGTCGCCAGCGCGGTTGCCGGCCTCGTGTCCCCACCATGATGAACCAGGGCCAAGATCCCGGACCCACGTGTTGTTATTTTCGGCGCGGTCTGTGCCAAAGCAACCAGGATTATCTGGCTTGGCTGCAGACGCACTGTCGCCTCCGGACGCGACCATAAAGATGGCGATTGCAAGAAGCCCAACTGTTAGCAGCAATTTCCTCATGAAAAATATCCTTCCACAATCCTTGAGGTCATGGGGATGAATTCTCATACCCATGCATGGAGCCGATGGGACGGGAGCATGGAAAGACGGTGGTCATCTGTCAATATCGCTTAACCCGAACCCACGGCTCGAGCCGCACCGTCAGAGTTGCGCGGATTGGCAAATCTTTGACATACCCCCCTCAAACGGTTCTGTCAGAACTCAAAGTTCGGACGGGGTAGCATCGTCGAAACCGAGGCGAGGAACTACTCTTGCCCTGCCCTCATTGTCTGGCGACGTAAGTAATGCCTATCAAGCCGGATGCTAATCCCAGGCTCCAGCGAGGACGCCGATTAGCCTGCGAAATGCCTGAAGTTCTGAAATGGCCCGCAGCCCGCCCAGACGCTTCCTCCTGATCAGCGGGTTCTCGGTTCGAGTCCGGGGCAGACCCTCGAAGCTTCCCCGTCGACGCAAAAACGAAGCCCCCGTTCCGGGATTCTTCGGTGCTCTCTTACCACTCACCCGCATACCTTTGCTATAGTCTCGGGCGTCCACCAAGCCGGACCCCACGTCTGCGAGTGCTGACCGTGTACCGGCCACACGGAGCACACGTATGAAACTTCTATTTTTCGACGACTTCATCTTTGGCGCGTTGAAAGGCGATGACCGGGTTGTCGACCTGTCAGCTGAGACAGCCGACATCCCCCGTGTTGGCCCGCAGGACGTGATCCGCGGCGTCATCGAGAACTGGGGCACGTACAAAAGCAAGCTCGAAGCCGCGGTCGAGGCCGCCGAGGGCGTGCCGGTATCCAGTGTTCGACTCCGCCCGCCCCTGCCCAAGTCGACCAACATCGACTGCATGGCCGTCAACTACATGGAAGACGGCACACGGGACGCCCCGGCGCAGATCAACAGCTTTTACAAGACGCCGTTCGCCATCATCGGCGATGGCGACGACATGATCCTCCCCGACGTTCCTGCCACCATCTTTGAGGGCGAGGCCGAACTGGCCCTCGTGATGAGCAAGTACGGCTCAAACGTCGCCGAGGCAGACGCTTTCGACTACGTCTTTGGCTACGTCAACTTCATCGACGGTTCCGCCCGAGGTTTGGTTGAAGGCGGCTTCCCGACGATGAAGAGTCGGCACACCTTTGCACCGATCGGTCCGTACCTCGTCACCAAGGACGAAATCGATGACCCGCAGCATCTGCAGATCGTGCTGACCAATAACGGGATCGTTCAGCAGAACTTCAATACGGACGATATGGCGCACAAGCTCGCCCGTTGTGTTGAGTGGGTCACCTCGATCCACCCGGTCGAGGCCGGCGACATTCTCGCCACCGGCACGAACCACGGCGGATTGAACTCGTTCCAGGATGGGGACGTCGTCACGCTGGAGACCGAGGGTCTCGGCAAATTGACGATCAACGTCAAGGATGATCTCAAGCGCACCTGGGGTCGCGAAACCCGCCACGACATGGCTGCCAAGGGTGTCGACGGTACGACGCCGCAGATCTCCGGCAAATACGCGTAGTCAGGAATACCCGGTTATCAAAAAGGGCCGGACGGTTAGAAACCGTCCGGCCCTTATTTGTATGTCTCAGGTCTGAGGGGATTCGTAAACCTGCTCACCGTCCAGACGCCGTAACCGATGACGCTTGCGGGAAGTCGTTCAATCCGAATCCCCAACATCACCGAGGGCGTATTGCCATTCGCCCCTACAACGTCGCCTGATTGTTACCCCCTCTCCCGTTGGGATAGGAGGAAATATCAACCCCTCGGCACGTCCACGACCCTGCCCTCGTCCGAGGACTGTCGTATGGCGTCGATCAGTACGTGTAGCTCAACGGCCGTGTCGAAGTCCGGGTAACTGCTCTCTTCACCTCGGATGCCCTTGCCGAACTGGTTGTACAACTGCCCCACGTTGAACGGAGCCCCCTTCGGCATCTCCTCGCTCACGTATGTGTGACGGGCCGGGATGTCGATCTCTGCCAGGTCGTTTCCGCCCTGTACGCCTTCCAACCGCAGACCGCCAACGTTCGTGGACCCGGCGGAAGTCGCTTTGAGCGTTCCTTTTGTACCGAAGATTTCCAGCGTTAACCCGCTTCCCGCATACGGGATGCTGGACACATGGACCGACGCGACCGCGCCGTTTTCCAGCGTGGCGTTAACGAGGATGCTGTCCGGCGATGTGACGTCCACCATTACATCCGTGTCGACCTCATGCCACTGCGGAACCTGCGTCGAGACCTGCGCCGAGACCCGCACGAAATCACCCGCCACGAATCTCAACGCGTCTATCGAGTGTCCGGCGGAAATGGTGAGTGTGTTGGCGCCCAGTTCTACCTCGCGCTGCCAGGTACGCCCGGAGTCACGCGTCAAGACGCCCCCGCCGATCTGGCGCAAAGAGCACGACAGGATATCGCCGACGTAACCAGCTTCTACGAGCTCCTTCATGTGCATCACCGCCGGCGCGACGCGTGATTGCAGGCCTACGATCGCGCGCACGCCCTTTTCCTTCGCCAGCGCCGCCAGATCCCGGGCCTCGTCCGTCGTTTTGCCGAGCGGCCATTCGGTGAATACGTGCTTGCCTGCGTTAATAACGTCTTTCGTGATCTCGTAGTGAGTCGGCACACGCAACACCACCGCGGCGGCGTCTATGTCGGGGTGTGCCAGCATCGCGTGATAGTCGTCAAACGGGATGCGGGCTCCGTACTGCCGGGCTGATACTTCCGCCGTCTCCATGCGCGTGGTGCAGGCGCCGGTCAACTCCCAGTCAGCCGCGGCCTGTGCGGCGGGAAGATGGGCTCGATGCGCCCATCCGACGGTGGGACTGGCGCCGATGATTCCGAGGCGTATCTGGTCCGGCATGATTAACCTGCTTTATATAACGAGTCTCTTCTGGACGTATCTTTAGATGACCTGCATCGGCTACTGTACTGCCGATGCCGCCCCCGACCTAGTAACGGAACTACTTCGCTCACTCTCCGCTTACCCCGAAAGGAAGCCGTCCCCCACAGAATTCCAACGCATGATCCCGAGATTTGATACTCTCCGGCACGCCATGTACATGAAATATTTTCTCTTCGTCCTGTTGATAGGCGCCGTCTCGCTCGCAGCTTGCTCAAGTTCGGGTTCCGACGGCAAAACAGAGTACTGGGATGTTTCCGGTGAAGTGATCACGGAACATGCCACCACACAAAATACCCTTGGACCGGGGCCTACATTCGATCCGAGGGAAGGTCCGGCAGAGGCGGTAATCAACACGCGCCTCGGAGAACTGAGGATCGCCGCGGCAGAGTTTAATGCGCTCCGGTTCCGCTGGCAGGCCCAGGAACCGCCGGAAGATTTCGCCGTCCATTACGACCTCGTTGTCCAACTTCTCGAACGCTCTAACGCGGGTATGAGTTTCGCGGTCCAGGCTTTCGAAGAGATGAGCCGCCAGGTGGAGAAGCCGGTTCCTGACACTGATGCGGCGAATGTCCTGATCCGGCAGAGCGAGACCGCTATCGCTGAAGCAAATGCATTCGCATCGGCGGCCAACCGCGAGCGCGGCAGGCTGAACCGCTAGGATCTGATCGGCCTCACCCCGGGCCTGGAGGAACTGCAATGCTGGACATCACCATCGCCGGCGGAATTGTTGTCACGCCATCCGGCGCCCGGGAGATGGACCTCCATGTCGCCGGCGGCGTAATAGCCGCCGTCACGCTTCCGGGAGCCGAGGGCTTTGAGGCAAGCCAGACTATCGACGCCACCGGCATGATCGTCGTGCCGGGGGGAATCGAACCGCATGCCCACATCGGCGGACCCCGGCAGCCAGAGCGATCCGGTGCGGAACCGGTCTCGAAGGCAGCCATCTTCGGCGGCACGACCACGGTGCTTGATTTCGCAACCCAGGTGCAGGGGCATGACCTGTTGCACGCGGTGGACGAGGCGGCCGAACGCTGGAAGGGCCAGGGATACACCGACTACGCCTACCACCCGATCTTCGGCCATCGCGCCAGCGAGACGGACATCGGCCAGATCCCGGAACTGGTGCAGTCCGGCATCCCGAGCTTCAAGATCTTCACGACCAGCATCCGTCCTCCCAGCCCCCAGATGGAGGACCGTCAGACCGATTTTGGACGGCTCGGTTCGATCATGGAGCAGGTGTCCTCCAGCGGCGGGGTTCTTCTCGTCCACTCGGAAGACGACGAGATGGTGCACTACAACTACGAACGGGCCGAGGCTGAGGGCAAGTACGAGTGGTGGCGCATGAACGAGGTGCACTCCCGGGAGTCTGAGGACGTGTCGTTCCGGCGCGTCACCCGCCTGGCACAGTTGAAGTCCTGCCCGGTCTACTTCGTCCACATAAGCGCCGTTGAGGGCATCCAGGAAGTGGCGCGAGCCCGTGCGTCCGGTATGCCTGTCTACGGCGAAACGCTCCACAACTACGCCAGCTTCAGCGCCGCCAACTACCGCGAAGAGAACGGCATGAAGTACCACACCTACCCGTCGCTCAAGGACGAGGCGGACGGCCAGGCACTGTGGCAGGCGCTTGTGGACGGAACGCTGTCCACGGTCGCTACAGACCTCGTATCGACTACCTGGGAAGAGAAAATCCGGTTCAAGACGGTTGCGGATGTCACGGGCGGCCACAACGGCATCGAGACACGCGTCGGCATCGCTTACACCGAGGGCGTGGCGAATCGCGGCATGTCGCTTCAACAGTTCGTGAACATCACGTCCGCCAACGCGGCCCGGATATTCGGCATGTACCCGAAAAAGGGTGCAATAGCCCCGGGAAGCGACGCCGATATCACGATCATCGATCCGTCCATCAAGCGAAAGCTGACGATGGGTGACCTCCACCTCGAGGACTACAGCATCTGGGAAGGGTTCGACATCGCCGGATGGCCGGTCACGACCCTGCTGCGGGGTAAGGTTGCGGTGGACAAGGGGCAGTTGCTTGGCTCGGCCGGTGACGGCCAGTTTCTCAAGCGGAGCATTTCATCCGAGATCACGTCTGGGCCGGTGTAAGTCTCCCGGGAGACGCCGGCCGTCGCGCCAGAGCCATCGACAGCGCGCCCAGCGCGTACGCCACGGACATGATCACGAAAGCTACGTCGTAGTTTCCGTAAGCGTCGAACGCGATTCCGGCTATCAGCGGGCCGGAGATCATCGGGACCACACCAAGCATGCTGGTGAACCCGAGGATGCTCCCGAAATGGCGCATCCCGTAAGCCTCGACGACGGTGAGCGGTATCAGCGCGCCGATGGCGCCAAAGCCCATCCCGATGAATGCGATCACGAACCATACGGCGTTTGATCCACCGACAGCGATGAGCAGCAGCAGCCCGATCGACTGTATCGCCAACGCTATCGACGTCGACCAGCGGGCCGTTATCGTCTCGCTTAAGCGTCCGAAGGTGAGTTTGCTCACGATGCCGAACACGGCAAGCAGCATGACGCCCGACGCCGCGGCGCCGGCCGATATCCCTTCCGCCTCAAGATGCGGAATCAGATTTGTAAGAAAGGCGCTGAACGACATCATCGGTATCGCGAGGCCGGCCGCCAGGAAGTAATACGATCTCGTCCGCAACACATCGCCCAGCGCGTAACCAACGGACGTGCCGGATGCATCGTCCTCGCTAAACGCAGGCGCCCATCGTTTGCCTCGCGCTGCGGCGATATCGCTCTCGCTATCACGCACGAACACTACGACCAGCACGATTACGAACAGGAGGATGACGCCAAATACGGCGTAACCCATCCGCCAACCGGCCGCCCCGACGACCAGCGTTGCCAGCGACACCATCGCCAGCCCGCCGATGTTCTCCCCCGCCAAGACGAAGCCCATCATCCGGCCGCGCGTTCTGGGGAACCAGACCGAGATGAGCCGTCCGGTCGGCATCACCATCGCTCCCGGCAGTCCCAGGTAGATCAGCAGGCTTGCGGCGTAGAACTGCCACAACTCGGTCATCCCGGCGTAGATGAAGAATCCGGTGACCACGATTCCCAGTGATCCGGCCATCACCGGACGCGAACCGAATTTATCGAGCAACCGGCCTGTGACCGGCGAGATCAGGGCCGACGCAACACCAAATGTCAGAGCGGTATTGATCTGCGTTCGGGACCAGTCGAAGTGGTCTTCAAGCGGATCGATAAATACCCCGAACGCGTAGTTGAACGAACCGATGGTGAGACCGGTGGCGAGCGACGCAGTGAGCGCGATCGGCCAGCCGTTGTACAGGCCGCGGCGTTCGGCCGGAACCGAGGTGGCCGTTTCCGCAGGCGTTCCGTTCCGAGGCGTCATCGACACGAGGGAATCGACCGAAATTCGCCAGTCAACCCGGACCGCCTGCTGCCCACGGCTACACAGGAGTCCCGGGCGCAACGGGCCTTCGCGCCAGTGCCATGGCGAGCGTGCCCAGCGCGAACATGAACGCCACGATGATGAACGCCACGTCGTACGTTCCGTATGCGTCGAAGAGTATTCCCGCCATGAGTGGGCCGATGACCATCGGGATTACGGCGACCATGCTGGTGACGCCGAGTATGCTCCCGAAATGGCGCATCCCGTACGCCTCTACGACGGTGAGCGGCATCAGCGCGCCCATTGCGCCGAAACCCAGTGCGATGAATACGATCACAAACCATACGGCGCTCGATCCTCCGACGGCGATGAGCATCAGCAGCCCGACCGACTGAATCGCCAGGCTGATGGCCATTGCCCACCGGGCCGTGATCATTTCGCTCAGCTGGCCAAACACTATCTTGCTCACGATGCCGAAAATGGCGATCAGCATTACGCCGGTAGATGCCGCCCCGCTCGATATGCCCTGTGACTCAAGATGCGGGATCAACTGCGTGAGGATGACGAAATATGCAAACGCCGGCGTCGCATGGCCGATCGCCAGGAAGTAGAACGACTTGATACGTAGAACTTCGCCAAGGGAGTAGCCGAGGGAAGCATCCTGTTCTCCGTCATCGCTCGCGGCCGGCGCCCAGCGCTTGTCCCGGGCCGCGACGACATCGCTCTGGCGGTCCTTGACGAAGATCAGGGCAGCCACCAGGACAAGGAGGATGATCACGCCGAACGTTACGTAACCCCATCGCCATCCGGCCAACCCCACGACCAGCGCAGCCAGCGGGACCATCGTCAGGCCGCCGACGTTGTTACCGGCGGTCACGTACCCCATCATCCGGCCGCGTGTTCCGGCGAACCAGATCGATATGAGCCGCCCTATCGGGAGAATCGTCGCCCCTGGGATTCCCGCGTACAGCAGCAGGCTGCCGACGTAAAACTGCCACAACGAAGTCATCGCTGCGTAAATGAAGAAACCCATGGCGACCGAGGCGAGCGATCCGACCATCACCGGGCGTGAGCCGAAACGATCAATCCACCGGCCAATCAGGGGCGAAATCAGCGCCGATGTGATCCCGAACGTCAGCGCCGCATTGATCTCTGTCCGGGACCACCCGAACTCTCCTTCAAGCGGTTCGATGAACACGCCAAATGCGTAGTTGTACGTGCCGATAGTCAGACCGCTCGAAAGCGCCGCGATGAGCGCGATGGGCCAGCCGTTATACAGGCCGCGACGTTTAGGCGGGGCCGCCGGGACGGCGTCCGCAGATGTCTCTTTCAGAGGCGTTACCGACACGAGAGAATCGCCCGAAATTTGTTAATCAGCCCGGACCGCCACTTGCCGGCCTACCTCGCCCGCCATTCGCCACCTCTACAGGTTGGCTCGACCTCGCGGCCCGGTTGAATTGATTTCGTTGCCTGCGCTACCCGCGGGCAATCGAGATACTACCTGCCGCTCCCGGGTGCACGGGAGTCTCCGTCGGGGCGGAAGCCGATATCGAGCGAGATTGTCTCAGGGCCGGTTCGATTGTGCTGCCGGCGGGTCCGGCGCACGCGCCATTGCCATGGACAACGCCCCCAGCATGAACATTACCGCGATGATGATGAAGGTCGCGTCGTAGGTTCCGTAAAGGTCGAACAATCGTCCCGCCATGATCGGCCCGATGATGAGTGGACCTGCGCCGACCATGCTGGTGACGCCGAGAATCGTTCCGTAAGCCCGCAGACCGAACGCTTCGGTCACAGTCAGCGGGATCAACGCCCCCATAGCGCCGAACCCCATAGCGAAGAAAACGATCACGAACCAGACGGCGTCAGAGCTACCGGCGGCGACCAGAAACACCATTCCGACCGACTGGATCCCGAGGCTGATCACCATCGCCCAGCGCGCCGTGATCGACTCACTCAAACGCCCGAACACGAGCTTGCTGACGATTCCGAAGATCGCCAGCAGCATCACACCGAACGCCGCCTTCGCTTCCGAGAACCCCTGCGATTCCAGGTGGGGGATCAGCTGGGTGAGTACGGATCCATAGGAAAAGGCGGGAATCGCATGTCCAATCGCCAGAAAATAGAAGGACCTCATCCGCAACACTTCTTTGAGCGTGAGCCCGCCAGAGCCCCTTAGGGCCTCGTCGGACGGCAGTGGCGGCGTCAGTCGTTTGCCTCGATTGGCGATCACGTCGCTTTGCCGGTCCTGGATGTATATCGCGACAAGCATGCCGATGACCACGATCATCACACCGAACGTCACGTAACCAACGCGCCAGCTGGTCGCGCCAACCACGAAGGTGCTGAGCAGCACCATCGCCAGTCCGCCTCCGTTGTTGCCCGCCGTCACAAAGCCCATCATCCGGCCGCGTGTCCCGGCGAACCAGAGGGAGATCAAGCGTCCGGACGGCAACATGGTTGCCCCGGGCATCCCGGCGAACAGGAAGAGGCTGGCGATGTAGAACTGCCACAGTTCGGTCATGGCGGAGTACATGAAGAATCCGACGGCCACCAGGGCCAGCGAAACGACCATCACCGGACGTGAACCGAATCTATCTATCCATCGTCCTACCAGGGGACTGATCAGGAGCGAAATGACCGATATGGTCAGGGAGAAATTGACCTCGGTACGGGACCATCCAAAATGCTCTTCAAGGGGTTCTACGAACACGCCGAATGCATAGCCGGACATGCCGACGGTGAGGCCGGACGCGACCGAGGCCAGTACCGCTATGGGCCAGCCGCGGTACAGGCCTCCGCGTTTCGTCACGGTGGCTTCTTCCCCGGGGGGAGAAGTTACCGACATTGAGTCAACCGGTGAATGACCTCAGTCAGCACGTACCGCCAGTTGCCGCTCCACTTCGCCCAGCGCCTCGTCGATTCCGGTCACTATCTCGTCCACCTCGGCCCGCGTAATGCAGAGCGGCGGACCCATCGTTATCGAAGTGTCCGACGGCCGGAGAATCAGGGAACGCTTTTCGAACTCAGCGATGAGACGCTCGCCCACCTTCGCCGCCTTCGGGAACGGTTCTTTCGTGTCCCGGTCCTTCACAAGATCTATCCCGACCAGCAAGCCAAGCCCACTCACGTTTCCGATCATCGGGTGGCGCGGCTGTAGCTCCTGGAGCAGGCCGAGGAAGTAGGCGCCGGTATCGGCCGAGTTCTCGACCATGCGCTCTGTTTCCAGTATCTCGATGTTCTTGAGCGACGCAGCCGCAGGGACCGGGTGCCCGGCGAAGGTGAGGACGTGCTGCAGGAAGCGGCTGTCGTCGCCGCCGGCAAATGCGTCGGCTATCGTCTCCCGGGCGATGCTGCCGCCCAACGGCATGTAGCTGGAGACGATGCCCTTGGCGACCGACATCAGGTCCGGGACGACGCCCCAGTGCTCAACAGCGAACATCTTGCCTGTGCGGCCAAATCCGGTAATCACCTCGTCGGCCACCAGCATCACCCCGTACCTGTCACATATCTCTCGGAGCCGCGGCCAGTACTCGTCGCCGGGAACCGCTACCGAGGCGGGCACGCTGACCGGCTCGGCGATCATGGCGGCCACCGATTGAGGCCCGTGGAAGAGGATGGCGTCCTCGACCGCCCCGGCGCACATCTCGGCGCACTCAGACGGCGTCTCCCCGCCGAACTCGCATCTGTACGGATTAGGCTGTGGCACATAGATCATGCCCGGATACTCCGGTCCGTAATCGGAGCGAGTACTCCCGGAAACCGGCCCGCCAAGCCACGTCGTCAGCCCGAGCGCGCCGTGGTACGACGCCTTCCGGCTGATGATCTTGTAGCGGCCCGGCTCCCCCATTCGCTGCTGATAGGCCCGGGCGATCTTGATCGATGTCTCGTTCGCCTCTGAGCCGCCACTGACGAAGAATGTCCGGGACAGGTCCCCCGGAGTGATCTCCGCCAGCTTCTGCGCCAGTCTCGCCACCGGCTCGGTCGTGGAGGCCTGCGGAAAGTAGGCCAGCGACTTCATCTGCTCGTACGCGGCGTCCGCTACCTCGGTACGGCCGTAGCCGATGTTGACCGACATATAGCCGCCGTTGACGTCCAGCCAGCGTTTGCCGGTGTTGTCCGTGACGTGGACGCCTTCGCCGCCGGTCATGACCACCGGCTCACCTCGCTCCGCCATCTCCGACCAGCCCCTGTTGTGCATCCAGAGGTGCTTTACCGCCGAACGCCGCAACTCTTCCCTGCTATCGATGCCGGTCATAACGATTCTCCTGTGCTGCTCATTTCAAGGGGGGCCGACTATGCACTCAACTCGGTCACCGGATGACACTTTCCCCTCTCCCGGCGGGAGAGGGCTCGGAGCCTGCCCTTCCGCTCGTCGAGAGGGTGAGGGAAAAGACTCGCGTGACCTCACATCAACCTCGGGCGGAGCGAGCCCCGCCCCCACCCTGAGCGCTCCCTCCTAAATGTCCAGCCCGAATACACGTATCGCGTTTTCGCTGTTAATCGCCTCACGTTCAGCGTCCGTGAGGTGCGGGAGCGCGGCGACCTGCTCGGCCGGCGCGTAGTCGCCCATGCCGAACGGGTAGTCGCTGCCGAGCATCACTCGTTCCGGGCCTACCGTGTCCACCAGGTAGTTCAGGAGCGGAACGCTGTGGGTAATGGTGTCGAAGTAGAGCAGCCGGTAATATTCGGACGGCGGGCGGTTGATCGGCGTCTCAACCAGATCCTGACGCCATCCGTGTTCCCAGCGCCCGCGCAGAGCCGGACTGGTGCCGCCGCCGTGCGACAGCACGAACTTGAGCGTGGGCATCTCGGCGAGGATCCCGCCGAAGATCAGGCTGGCGACGGCCACAGAGGTATCTGATGGATTGCCGATCAGGTTGTTCAGGAAGTACGACTCAAGCCGGTCCGCGCCCAGTACGTTGTTCGGGTGCATGAAAGCGGGGACGTCCAGCTCCTCCATTTTCCTGTAGAGCGGAGCAAACCGAGGCGCATCCAGGTTCTCGCCGTTCACGTGGGTCAGCATTTCCAGCCCGCGAAAACCGAGTTCTTTGACGCAGCGCTCGAGTTCCGCCGCAGCGGTCTCCGGCTCCTGCATCGGGATACTGGCGAGTCCGATGAAACGGTCGTTGCCGTCGATCGCCTCCGCCATCGCGTCATTGAGCCGGGAGCACTGGGCTGGATCCGCGTTCTGGAGCCAGTTGGGGCCGGAAACAAGCTGGATATCTACCCCGCGCTCGTCCATGGCGCGCATGCGGTATTCCAGGTTGGATGGATCGTCCTTCAGGTTTGCCGCCGGGCCGAATGGATTACGGCCGGGACCAGACGGCATAAGGTCGGAACAACTCTCGGGCAGGAAGTGGGCATGTACGTCAATTCTCATAACCCGGAGATTGTACTCGGGGGGAAGGCAACGAATAGCCCTCCTGATTCAAGAGAGGATTCTGGGTGGTCATATACGACGGCCGTTTCAAACGCAGGACGACACTCGATTGTCATCCTGCGCCGGGAGGCGAAGGATCTCCCGACTTATTCGCCGTCGGGCCAGATGACGGCGGCCGACTTCAATATGCTCGGGCGAGTGAGGGCAGTAGCGCTTTTGACGGAAACAGAGGCTTGATCCTCCCTCATCCTCGCCCTCCCACCGGGATAAGGGATTTGCCCCCTCTCCACGTGCGGGAGTGAGGCTGCAGGAATGGCTCGTGAGCCATTCCTGGTGCGCCCCTCGAAAATCCCTACCGCTTGAACTCGCTCGGGTCTATCGGCAGTGACACCGGCTCCCCTCGCGCCGCCGACAGGTCCATCGCCATCGTCAGCATCAGGTTCCGGTGACCGTCCGCCGCCGTTGCGTGGTGCGTCTTCATCCCGGACCCCACCCGGGCATACCAGGAGTTTGTTTCTTCACGCATCGGACCCCACAGCTGGCCGTCGTACATATCGCCCGGCGGGTAGCTGGTCATGAAATCGACATGACGCTGAAACGCTGGCTTGAACCCGTCCGGGCTGTATCCAGCGCCCTGCGGTTTCTCGGAGGCGACGACCGTGTCACGATGCGTATCTTCGATATCGATCACGCCTTCTGTCCCGACGATCCCGATCTCGAGGCCGTATACCGCGCCCGGCCAGACCACCGGCAGCGCCCAGCTGATGTTCATGGACCAGATCGTGCCATCGTCCATCGTGAATACACCGAACGTGGCGTCTTTCGTGCCGATGTCCCCCAGCAACTTGTCGGAGGACTGGGCGTACACCGAGACCGGCTCACGCCCTTCCATAAGCCACATGCACATGTCCAGCGCATGCGTGCCGGATACGACCATCGGGGTCAGGTTCTCGCGGATGTCTGTCCTGCGAGTGGTGGCGACCGGCACCATCTGGTTCATAAAAGCGCGCGTCACCACGGCGGTAACGTCGCCGATCTGTCCGGATACCAACCTCTGCTTGGTGGCAAGAAATCGACGCCGGAACCGCTGCGTGTAGCCGACGACGGCATCCACGCCGCTCGCCTCGATAGCCTTCAACACGGTGAGCGATTCGTCGGCGTCCGTCGCTAGCGGCTTCTCGATGAACAGGTCGTGGCCCTGCTCGACGGCGGCCAGCGTCGGGCCGACGTGGAAGTTTTCGTCGGTCGCGATGATCGCTGCGTTCACCTCGGGGCGCCTCAGGAGTTCCTCGTAGTCCCCGGTGAAGTAGTCCGCCCCGGAGTCTTCGGCGAGCTTCTGCCCGACCTCCTCCTTGATATCGCAAAGGCCAATCCAGCCGACGCCGGGATGGTCCTTTGCGATCATCGCCCGGATACGGCCGATCGTCCCGCTGCCGATGATGGCGAGTCCGATTTCCTTGTTTTGTTCTGAGGCCAAGAGTCTTCTCGTTTCAGGCGTCTCTTCCTACGTCTGGCGGCTGTTTATTCCAGCACCAGCCGGTTGGGGACATTCTTCGGTCTTCGCTTCGCATGCCGTTGCAGGGGCGGGGCTTTTTCCGCCCTCGCAACTCCTCCCCATCCCCCTGTCATTGTGCCTTTGCGCAACGATCCGCCGTGCCGCGGATTTCAAATTGAGCGGGCGGGGCAAGTCCCGCTCCCACGGCCTTTTGCACGTTTAGATCGTCCCTACCACCGTGATCTCTTCGATCGGGAACTGCGTTGTGATTTCGGGACCATCCTCGTTGACGACCATCATTTCCTCGACCCGCACGCCCCACTCAAGAGGCTTGCCGTGCTGAGTTTCCAGCGCAAAGCTCATCCCGGGTTGAATCTCGACCGGGTGGTCGAGGGAGTAGATGCGTGAAACGACCGGGGAGTCGTACTGCGCCAGTCCGAGCCCGTGACCCCACAGGTTGGCGGCCGCCTCGTCTTCCTCCTCGTACCCCCACGCCTCTTTTGCTGACGGCCACACGCCTGCAACGTCGGCGGTTGTTGCGCCCGGTGTGACCTTTTCGATGGCGTCGTACAGCCATTCGTAGGCGATCTTGTAGTAGTCCTTCTGTTCCTGGGTTGGCTGCTTGCCGACGCAATAGGTCCGGTACTGGCAACTCTTGTATCCGTTCCAGGTCACCGCGGCCATGTCGATGATTACAAGGTCACCCGGCTGGATAATCCGGTCCGAGAAGTGTCGCCAGTTGGGCCAGCTGTTCGGGCCGGACGAGACGATGATGTCTTCAACGTCTTCGATGCCCGGGATGCTGTACAGGTAGTCCATCGCGAAGGCCGTGATCTCGTGTTCCTGCATACCGGCGCGCATGTAGTTGGCGATCGCCGTGTGGCAGCCGTCGCAGATCGCAGCGACTATCCGCATCGCCTCAAGCTCGTCCTCGTTCTTGATGGCGCGTGCCGCCACCATCGGGGTCATTCCGTCTCTCCAGTCAATACCTGCGGAGTTGAAGGAATTGATCATGTTCAGGTCGATCATGTCGACGCCCAGCGGATCGTTCTGGACGCCGTGTCGCTCCATCTCTTCCCGGATGGCGTTGGTGAACTTGGTGACCTGCTGCTCTGCCGCGGGTCCTACGGCGCCCTTGATCCAGGAGTAGGCGTAACGTACGTTTTCTTTGGGCAGCCACGGGCAATGGCGGTTTATCTGCGTGCCGATGTCCCCCTGCTCAAACAGCACGGGATCGCCGCCCCTGCAGAGCAGGGCGTAGCGGAGTCCGGGCTTCAACCGGCACCAACCGGGTGTGACCGTGCTGGTGATGTAGCGGTTGTTCTCGTCGTACATAACGAGCATCGAACCGAGGCCCGCCTTTTCCATTTCAGCCCGTGCGCGATTCAGCCGATAGGTTCGCAGCCGGTCCCAGTTGATGCGCTGCTGCCAGTCTGTGCCTACAAGGCCGAAGTTTGATGTGCCACGGATAGCCACGGCTTGCTCCTAATAGTTGGTTGTAATCCCGTCACCAATGCCTCTTAGAGGTCCCACGATCCCGGCGGTATCGAACCTGCTGCTGGAACGACGATTGAGCACAGGTCGTATGGCACTGGGAGTGTACGCGCCACCTGACTCGAATGCACGGGTAGATGGGGAATCCCCTCTTTGTCGTGAGAATTGTCTGTAGTAAATACCCAGTCGGAATGGTCGATTCATCGATCTTTCGTACTTTGCCGACTGGTTACGATCACTTCCCCGGCCACAGGTCTGAGGGTCACCCGAAACGAGGAGCGGTCGTGAAAGCCTGGATAGCTTCCACACTGGCGGTCCTGGCGGTTGCATGCGCCTCGGCAGCGACGGACACGCCGCCTGCCGCGACAACCCCCACGCAAACACCGGCCGCGTCAGAACCTCCGCAGGAACTGCCGTCTATCCCGAAATCTCCGACGGCGACGGCGACCACTGCTTCGCCCGAACCCTGGCAGGATGGACCGCCTACGCCGACATCTCCGGTACCACCGCCCGGAGCGGTTGACGCAACTTCTACACCCGGGTCCCGGCAGGACCAACCGCCCACCCCGGTTCCGACCCTGCAGTCCGGGGTTGATAAAACCGAGCGAGGAGGACCCACGCCTGCCCCGGAAACAATCGATCCGGCGACCGGCACCCTGCCAGCGGATCCAGTTCCGACTCCACGGCCGACGGTAACGCCAGATTTCCCGTCATCGACCGCCACACCGATTCCTGATAGATCACTACCTCCACGGACGCCCACCTCCGTACCCACGCCTGAAGCCGCCACTACCATCTTCGGGCCGGTGGAGTGCGAGGGCAGCGGTCCAATTACCTTCAGTCACTTTCCGTTGGATGCGGGAATCATTTCGACCATACGACCGATGGGGGACATGGCTGCCAGTCACGTCACGCCGGTGGACCACATCTACATCACGCATGATGCGGCCGATCAGCCAGGCCATGGGTACATCGTCCGCATGCCCGCCGACGGCATAGTGGTGAATGTCGACCGCATGCCAAATCCGAACAGGCCCGACTACCGCATCGTCATCGCACACACCTGCACGCTGTTCACGACCTTCATCCACACCGGCAGGCCGGTTGAAGATCTCATGGCGAAGGTGGGAGAGTTGGACCTAGGTGCTAACTGGTATGGAGCGCATTTCATTAAGGCCGGACAAAAGCTGGCCGACGCCTCCACGAACACGATGGACTTCATGGTCCACGACGCAGAGGTCACACTACCGGGTTTCGTTGACCCGGATAGCTATGACCAGGAGCCGTGGAAGATCCACACACTGGATCCTTTCGACTTTTACGAGGAACCGTTGAGGTCTCAGGTTCTGGCGTTCAACCCGAGAACCACTGAACCCGTGGGTGGAAAGATCGATTACGACATCGACGGACGCCTGGTGGGCAACTGGTTCGTCGAGGACACAAACGGATACGGCGGCGACGGGCGTATGAACTACTGGGAAACTCACCTGGCGATCGCCTACGACTACATCGATCCATCGCTCTTGATCGTGTCTCTCGGGGACGATTTTGGCATTCCTGAAGATGCCTGCGGTGTCTGCGCAGGAGCGTACGCGGTGAGAGGCAACACGCCAGATCCCGCGACAGTCGGCATGGATAGCGGCCTCATCAAGTACGAGCTTGTGGGGCGGATCAGACCGGCGCGGGGCGCGCCCATGTTCAACGACGAAAGCAACTCCATTGGCGTATTGATAGCCGAGATGCTGACGGACAGAACGGTCCGTATAGAGGTCGTCCCGGGGGTTTCACCGGCCAGTGTGAGCGGGTTCTCGAACGCCGCCGTCGTGTACGGCCGTTAGTCCCGAATCTCCGCGCGCTCAGCCAGGGTGGTGACCTGCGTTAAGGTGTCCCCTCCAGCGATTTCTGTACGACGTCAAACGGAGCGCACACATGGCCTGGGTCCGACAGATACCTGTAGACGATCACTACACCGACATGGTGAAACCGCTTTCACTGCTCAACGGAGCGATGGACGCCGTGTACGAGATGACCATGGCGATCTCTTTCGGAAGTTCCGCCCTGACCCGGGTGCAGGAAGAGGCGATAGCCACCGCGGTTTCGGTCTCAAATCGCTGCCGCTACTGAACCCTGGGTCACGGGGGGTTCCTCCGTCAGCATTCTCACGATTCTGAGTTGGCAAGCGCGGTAATCCACGACTACCGGGCCTCGGAACTCGACGCCGACACCATCGCGATGTGCGATTACGCGGTGAAACTTACCCGGAATCCCGAGGAGATAACGGAGTCAGACGTCGTCGGTCTCCGGGAGCGCGGCCTGAGCGATGAGCAGATAATCTCCGTCGTGCTCATCACCTGTCAGTTCAACTTTTCCAACAGGGTGACGATGGGCCTCGGGGTAGACCCACCGGCCGGGCGTTCTACGCTGCTGAGGCGCTGGTTAACCGGTCCGGCCAGCGACTGGGAATGGCTGAAGTTTGAGGAAGAAGTCGGCGGAGACATAGACGAAGTCGACGGGGACTTATAGCGGAGTTATTGCCGACCCGAGTGGTCCGGCCAGGCATTGAGACCCTGGATCAAGACATCGATCAGGCGCTCGAAGCTGGTATCCACGTCGGCGGGGTACCGGAAATAGTGCGTCGCCTCGGTCATGACGAATCCGTGAATCGAATTACGGATCACGCGCATGGCGTGAATCGCTTCGTCCCCTTCGAAACCATATCCACGTAATACGGAGACAAAAATCGTTACCACGCGGTCTCCGGCTGCGGTGAGTTCATCGTCCGTTTGCTCTGCGGAGTGGACTGAGGCCAGGTAAACGCCGGGACGATCCGCAGCCAGTCGACGTACAGCGTCCCCGGCGGCCCTCACGGCGTCATCGCCGGAAAGTCCCAGGCACGCTTCGCTAACCGTGTCGCCGAGCACTCTAAATCCAAGTAGAGTCAACTCGCGCTGGAGTCCCTGAACGCCGGGGAAGTAGTTGTACAGGGACGGCGCTTTTATCCCCAACTCGGCCGCCACTGCTTTGAGCGTCACACTCTCAAGACCGTGCCGGTCCGCAATGGCCGCCGCCGCCTCAACTACCACGTCCAGTCCTATGCCAGATCTTGGTGACATGTTCCCTCATGTATCGCGGTGACGGTGTGACCCGGTGTCGTACCCGTCAAACACGGCTTATCTTATAGTCTATTGACATTAGTTTTCAGCCTAAATACGCTGACGGCTCACGGTCACGGGGAGGTCAACAAATTGGATTTCGGATACTCAATGGAGTCGCACGTTCGCGGTGTATCGGCTGCGGAGCATCACGACGCCTACCGGGAATTCTTCAAGCAAGTCCAGATCTGTGAAGACGGCGGCATGGACTTCCTCTGGATATCCGAGCACCACTTCAACCCGGACCGCTCGTTCGGTTCGGCATCCATGGTCGTGGCGGGCGCGGTGGCCGCACGCACTGAGCGCATCAAGATCGGTTCATCAATCATCGTTTTGCCAACGCACAATCCGCTGCATGTTGCGGAAGAGGTGTCAAACATGGACCACCTCTCCAACGGCCGGTTTGAGTTCGGCGTCGGACGTAGCGGCGGTGTTGGCGGGTACCGCGGTTTCAACATGGACTACTCGGAAAGCCAACCGCGCTTTGCCGAGTGTCTGGAAATAGTGAAACTGGCCCTGGAGAACGAACGTTTCTCATATAAAGGCGAGTATTACGAGTACAACGACGTGCCGATGGTTCCCCGGCCATTGACAACCCCGTATCCGAAGATCAGATGGGCAGTGAACTCCAACTCGACGTTCGAGATGGCCGGTGAAATGGGGATACCGATATTTTGTGGCGTACTTCAACTCACCGTAGAACAGTTGTCTGAACTGCTGGCTTCATACGATGCGGCAAAGGCGAAAGCCGGATTTGGCGGGCCCCGTGACGTCGAGTTGCGTATCCCGATCTACGTATCGGACACGATGGACGATGCCCTCACGGCGCCCAGAGAAGGGTTCACTCGTCGATACTCTTCGGCCAGCGAGATTCTGCAGCGGATGGTCGCTTCCGGGCAGGCGAATTACCTGGACGAGCGAGCTGAACGGATAGACACGCTAGGAAATCTCGACTGGGAAGCGGTGTACACAACGGAAAAGGCGATCGTCGGAACCCCGGATGTCGTGATTGACAAGATCCGAGAGATCGGCGATGCGCTTCAACTCACAGGTATGGTCCTGGAGTTCAACGCCGGTGAGCGTCTTCCTGAAGACAAAATCAACCGATCCCTTGAGTTGTTCTGTGAGAAGGTCGCCCCGGCGTTTGCGTAGCCAACTGACCGAAAATCACCGGGGCCACTCTTGCGAACGCATCGCGTAACAGCCACCGGCGAGACAGACTGAGCCGATACGCTCTCTCATGAGAACATACTGCTGCGGGGCGGTTGTTTGCCGGTCAGGGTATTCAGTAGCCCGTCGCCATAATTCGATCCGATTCTGAACAAGGTCTCCCAGCATCACCGAATCACTCTCCAACGACGAACCCGGCTCATCCGGTAGCGGCGCTGAGCCAGCGCCGCTACATGGAATCTACCGCGGCTGGCCCATCGCAGGAACCGTATTTCTCACGCTCGGGGCGACCATCGGGATGGGCCAGTTCGCCTTCGGCGTGTTCATCATCCCGCTCGAAGACGAGTTCGGTTGGTCCCGGACCCAGATCAACCTGTCCCTGACCATGGCGGCCTTCATGGGAGTGCTGGCGCCATTTGCCGGACGGTTGATGGACAAGCACGGCGCACGTCCGATCATGATCGTTTCGATGATCCTGATGATCATCGGCTTCTTCTTGAGGTCGGTGATGACGGACCTCTGGCAGTTCTACGCTTTCAGCGCCTTGATCTTCGTCGCAACCCCGGGCGCGTCAATGCTGCCCGTCGGGCGACTTGTTGGCCTGTGGTTCCCGACCATACGCGGCCGGATGATGGGGATCATCGCTTCAGGCAACAACTTCGGGGGAATGGTCTCCGTCCCGATCATCACCGCGGTCATCGCATTTGGAGGATGGCGATGGGGATTTGCGACTACCGGCTTCCTGATGATCGGCTTGCTTATCCTGATCATCTTCGTGATCCGTGACAAACCTGAAGATGTAGAAAAAGAAGTCAACAAGCGCTGGACACCCGGGGGCGATGCCGGCAAAGCGGCCAGGGCCGCGCTGCGGGGCTTCACCACCGGCGAAGCGATACGTACCCGGGCGTTCTGGTTCCTCTCCATGGGGATGGCTCTCCAGCAGTTTGCCCGCACCTCGGTCGCCACTCAGTTCTTCCCACATCTGGAGCAGATCGGATTCAGCGCCACAGAAGCGGCGATCGGGTTGATGCTCCTCGCCTTTTTCGCCGTCACCTCGAAGATCCTCTTCGGAACGGTGAGCGAGTGGATCACCGCGCGCTGGGCGTATGTGATAGTCGTATCGCTCCAGATCACCGGCCTGTCGATACTCCTGTTCCCCGATGGATCAATGTTCACCTGGATCGGCCTGATCGTGTTCGGACTTGGAATGGGTGGAGTAGGGGCGCTTGGGCCCCTGACCATCACGGAAATGTACGGGCTCAAGAATTTCGGCGCCATCATCGGCCTGACGCGCCCCGCCATGATCATCCCGACGGTGATCGGCCCGATCATGGCCGGTTTTATTTTCGACCGGACGGGGACCTACGACCTGGCGTTCGGGATCACCCTGGGCTTGCTGAGCATCGCCCTGGCGGGGTTCGCCCTGGCAAGCCCACCTCGTTCACGCCAGTCGACCGGGGACGGCGATGGTGCCCGTGAAACCGAAACCGCGCCGGCGACCCCCTGACTTGGCCGGCAAACCCCAACTCGCGCTGGCACCATCTGCCCCCGGGGATTTATCGACCCGAGTTCCGTGGCGAAGTGTGGCAAGATTATCCACGCCGCCAACTGTTGGATGACACGTCAGTCCTCATAAGAAGACCTCCGCAGGGGGAAATGGACAGCAATGACCTCACGCCGACTCGGCGCATTGTTGCTGGCGGCCGTTTTCGTGGCGGCGATATCTGTGCCCGTGGCGCTCGCGTCTCGCTCAAACGCCCCCGATCAGGAGCCAGCGCTCACCGTTCAGGACCAGGTCTCCTCCGCTTCCATTCAGACGCAGGCTGACCTCGGCAGGCTGCTCTTTTTTGACAAACGACTGTCCGGCAACAGCGCCACCTCGTGTTCCACATGTCATATCCCTGAAAACGCGTGGACCGATGGACGGGCGCTCTCGACCGGTTACACGAGCATCGAATACTTCCGAAACACGCCAACCCTGCTGAACGCCAGCCAGATGACGCTCCAGCACTGGGATGGCCGACTTGATGGCTCGGACATGGCGACGGTCGTTCGTTCCCACGTCGCAGAAGCGCATTTCATGCACATGGACGGGCGCCTGCTGGTAGAGCGCATGCTGGAGGCGCCCGTGTACTCAGAGTCATTTGAACTGCTCTTCGGGGGCGAGGTGAGTTACGGCAAGGTTCTGAACTCGCTCGCGGCCTTCGTCGCGACACTGGAGTCTGCGAACAACCCCTACATCGACTTCAAGGCAGGCGACGAGGCCGCATTGACGACGGGGGAGCAAGCCGGACTGGAGTTGTTCGAGGGCAAGGCGGGATGTTCGTCCTGTCACAGCGGTGAATTGCTGGCGGACGGGGGGCTGCATGTGACGGGCGTCCCCGCCAACCCCGAGGTTTTCAGCAACCCCGACAGGCACATCACGTTCCGGCGTTTTTTCAAGACGTTTGCTGTCGGCGAGTTTGACGATCTCCGGTCTGACCCGGGGCGATTCGCCATGACCCATAACGATGTGGATCGCGGGAGATTCCGCACACCGTCACTACTGGAGGTCGGCCGCACCGCCCCCTACATGCACAACGGAGTAATCGACACGCTGGATGATGTCGTCCGGTTCTATAACGACGGCGGAGGCGACGCGCCGAATAAAGACGTGCTGCTAGAACCGCTCAACCTCACGGAGGGGGAGATCGACTCGCTGGTGGCGTTCCTGCAGAGCCTCGGAAGCGACGAACCGCCGTTCGATGTCCCGGGGGACTTCCCGCCTTACGAGTTGCGGACCACGGTGACGAACTGATGCCAGTCAGACACACCGCGATTAACGTCGAGTTCGACGCCGTGAACGCCACACAACCGGAACTCCTGAAGTACGAGGTGATCGATTGACCCATGATACTCGTGCCCAGGGTTCTCCCCTGCCCGGTAAAGGATCAAAGGACGGCGACAAGAAGGGCATATTGCCCTGTCTCTCCCGGCGGCAGTTCCTTTTCATGGGCGCCGTCGCTGTGAGCATGGTGGCGCTTGAGCGCGTGATTCCGGGACGCATCCTGTATGCGCAATCGGCGTCGTTTGATCGAGAACGCATCGCTTCTCTGAGGGATCTCGAAGTCGGCGTGCCGGTGCCGTTCAACTACCCGTACGAACAACCGATCGCCCTGAATAACCTGATCAAGCTGGGCGCTCCGGGCGGCGGCGGGATCGGCCCGGACGACGATGTAGTGGCGTTCAACACCATCTGCCCCCACATGGGGTTTCCGTTGAACGGTACGTACGAGCCTGACCACCAGGTGATGGGTCCGTGCGGTTGGCACCTGAGCACCTACGACCTCACTCGCCACGGCATCATCGTCGCCGGGCACGCCACCCAGGGACTGCCCCAGATCACACTCGAACTGGACGGAGACGACATCTACGCCACCGGCGTCCAGGCCCTGATCTTCGGCTTCAACGACAACGACAACGATCCGGCCGGCGGATAGGTGGTATAGGCCCGGGCACACGAACCAGAATACGTAAAAAGGGGGCGGACTCCGGTCCGCCCCCTTTTTATGCCAGTTGGAATCCAACCACCCACCCGGTCAGTGCGCATCCATCTCCACCGATGCCCCTACCAGGTACAGGGTCGGATAAATGAATACCCACGCCAGGTCGACAAAGTGCCAGTACTTGGCAGCCCCCTCGACACCCCAGTAGTGATCCGGTCCGTACTCTCCGCGGGCAGCACGGCGGTACACGAACGCGAGCAAGATGATCCCGCTGATTACGTGCGTCGTGTGTATCCCGGTCAGCGTGAAAAATGTCGTGCCAAAACCTGACCCGGGCGGGAAGTCGTGGAACGCCTCGTACCACTCGAACACTACACCGCCCAGGAAGACGAATCCCGCGATGATCGTCAGCATGATCCAGCGCTTTGCGCCATCCGTATCGCCATGTGAAGCGGCGACCTCTGCGCGATAGGCGCTAAGGCTGCTCAGGAGTAGCACAACGGTCAGGAGGAGGCCAAGCCACTGGATCAGAGCGTCTGGACGATCCGTTCCTGACACGAAGTAGCGGCTCGAGATGAGCGCCGTGAAGAAGAACGCGTCCGAGATGATGAACAGCCAGAGGCCCAGCCGGTGCATCGTCAGCGAAGAGTACGCCTTCGTGCCGTATTTTTCGTGAAGGTCTCCGTGTATGAGGTCTGTCATCGCCATACCGGTTAGTCCTCCACCACGTCGGCTTCGCCGGCCGCTATATCTCCGATGTGATCGAGAACCTGTCTCCAGTGCATGAAGTAGTGCGCTATGGCCAGCGCCTTTAGCACGGCGCTGATTCCCAGCAGCACTAACTGCAGTACGTCCTCAAACCAGATCGCAGCGAAAAACTCGATCACCGTCAGAACGGCGAGCACGAACAACACAATCAGGCCGCGTTTGTTCTGGGTTCCCTGCGTCTCCCCTGCGTGAGGGTCTGTCGCCATTAGTCGTCTCCTCCCACAGGCTCAGGCGTATGACCGGAGGCCGGCGGGAACTCGAAGTGCTGAGCGTCCGGGTCTCCGTAACCGTACGGATCTTCGAGCACCACCGGGGGCGTCTCGAAGTTTTCCTCGGGCGGGGGCGAAGTGGTCTGCCACTCAAGCGTCCGGGCGCCCCACGGGTTATCGCCGGCGCGCTTACCACGAATCCATGAGTTCACCATGTTGTAGACAAAAGGCAGGAAGGCCAATCCGAGCAATAACGATGCACCCGTGATGAAAAGGTTCAGGTCCTCAAACTCCGCCGGGTAGCTGGCCACCCTGCGGTTCATGCCCTGCGCTCCCACGATGAACATCGGGATGAAGGTCACGTTGTAAAGGACAAACATCCCGATGAAATGGATACGGCCCAGCGTCTCGTTGTACATCCGGCCCGTGATCTTTGGATACCAGTAGTAGATCGCCGCCATCATGGCGAAAATCTCGCCACCCACGATCGTGTAGTGGAAGTGAGCGACCACGAAATAGGTGTCCTGGAAGTTCAGGTCGGTGACCACGTCAGCCAGGTACAACCCGGTCAAACCGCCGATCAGGAAGTTGGCGATGACCCCCATGGCGAACAGCATGGGCGTTTTCAGCCACAGTCGTCCCCGCCATATGGTTCCTATGGCCGCCAGGAAAACCACGCCCGTCGGGATGGAGATCAACTCCGTAAGCACCATGAAGGGGCCGTGCAGTTCACCACTCATACCGCTCGTGAACAGGTGGTGCGCCCACACGACAAAACTCAAAGCGACGATCGAGAAGAACGCTCGCACGACCCACTTGTATGCGAATACAGGTTTGCGCGCGAAATGGCTGAGGATCTCCAGTTCTATCCCGAACGCCGGCAGGATCATGACGTAAACGGCCGGGTGGGAATAGAACCAGAACACGTGCTCAAACAGGATGGCGTCTCCGCCGATGGTCCCGTCAAAGAAGTGCATCCCAAACACGCGCTCGAAGATAACCATGAGCAGCGCATACGCGACGAACTGCGTCGCCGTCAACGAGATCAGCGAGGCAGCAAATACCGCCCAGACGAACACCGGCATCCGGCTCCAGGTCATACCGGGAGCCCGCATGGTGATGATCGTGGCGATGAAGTTCAATCCACCAAGGATCGACGACAGCCCGAACGTCGTGAATGCCATCAGGAATAGCAGGTTTCCGGTGGCCCCTTGCGATGCCAGTGGCGGGTATGCGGTCCACCCGGTGTCGAACCCGCCGAAGAGCGGCGTGATTATCAGAAGCACGGCGACCGGTGGCACGATCCAGAAGCTGAGCGCGTTGAGTCGCGGGAACGCTACATCGTCCGCCCCGATCATGAGCGGCATCACGTAGTTGGCAAAGCCGCCCATCAGGGCTGCCACAGCCACGGCGATCATCATGATCCCGTGGAGGCCCATCACGGTGTTGTAATCCGTGCTGGACAGCAGGTTGCTTTCCGCGTCTGCCAGCTCGAAGCGCAGGAGCATCGCCAGTGCGCCCGCGAGCAGCAATATCACCACCATGGTGGCGCCGTACTGAATGCCGATCACCTTGTGGTCGGTGGAGAAACCGAAGTAACGCTTCCAGCCATGCGCTTCAAACGGTTTTACCGAAGCGCCGAACCACTCACGGACCCAGGCTCCCCATACGCCGACACCGAACAGCCAGCCGATCAGGGCAAAGAGATAACCGCCGGCGATTACCGGTTCCTTCATCTCGTCACGGCCGGCCACCTCGACCAGCGCGGCGGACAGTCCCCCACCGATCAAGAATCCGATAATCGCGAACAGGACTGCCTGACCCAGGGGCTTCAGGGCCGTCATGCGTTTCTCCTAGAAATGGTCCGGGAAATAGTCTGGCTCATCGCAGGGCGTTGCCGCCGGTCGATGTTCGATCCAACTACGCGGAGGGCAAACCGCTCAGTTCTGCTGAGCAAGAACCCACTCGTTGAATTCCTGGCGCTCAACAACGCGTACTTGGGATTGCATGATCCCGTGATCACGGCCGCACAGCTCGGCACACTGGACCCTGAAGTTGATGTCGTCGTCGTAATCTCCAAGCTCGGTGATGTTGGCGTGGATCTGGGTGGTCAGGCCCGGCACGGCGTCGATCTTGGTCCGGAAGGCCGGAATCCAGAACGAGTGAAGGACGTCGACGGCGGTGATGTCGAAACGCACGTGGGTATCGAGAGGCAATACCAGCTTTGATCCGGTGATGTTCTGGTCCGGGTAGGTGAACGACCAGGCCCACTGGAAACCGGTTGCTTCCACCACCAACTCCGGATCATGCTCCTGCGCCAATTCGTCCACCTCGTAGAGGCCGGTAAGACCCGGATGGATGATCACGGTCACGACCAGTGCGGAAGTCACCACCATCCAGCCCCATACCCATCGGTGATTGGTCCGTACCGGTGGACCATCCTCCGGGGCGCCATCGTCAGCCGATGACCTGGATCTGAACCTGATAATGCTGTAGGTCAGAGCAACAAGCACGAAGGTGAAAACTGGTATCGCTATGTAGGTCAGAAAATCGAAAGCATCGTCGACGATCACCGCCTCTTCCGATGCCGCAGCGGGGAAGATGTTCGTGAAACTGAATGCGATTTCGACGACCGCCGTCACGACAATCCAGATGATCGCGACTGCAACGGTATCCCGATTAATCACTCACCGAACCTCCGCGGTAGAGCGTCCCAAAACTGCCAGGGGGGTTGTTCATGGCCTGCCGGTAATTGGCGCCAGCAGAAAAAAAGCGCCCGGTCGTCCGGGTCGGAAAGCACCCTATTGATGGCCCATCACGTCGGATAGGTGCGAATACACTAACAGTTGTCAGATGAGGCCGGTCCGCGCGCCGTAAACCACCGCCTGCAACCGCGTTCCAACACCGAGCCGGTTGAGCAAGCGCGACACGTGATTTCTTGCCGTAACCGGTGTCACGCCCATGGCCGCCGCCATCTCATTGGTCGACGTGCCGTGCGCGAGCAAGCGGAGGACCTGCAGTTCGCGTGGGGACAGTTGCGGGACGTTGTACGTCGAAATGTCGTTCAACGTCGCCGGCTCTTGTTCCCGGTCCGGGTTCTGTTCGTCGTCGGAACGCGCGGGGGGAATTCCCCCGGACTCGCGCAGGGTCGCCGCCAACACCCTCGCGAACTCTTCGACGGAGCGTTTATCCGTGACATCTCGCATGAGGTGCATGATCTGGCGCTTCGTGTGCGGCCCGTCTGACTCACCCTCAAGAATCAGCGTCGTCATGTTGAGCCACTTATGCTTCCCGTCGGCGCAACGGCTCAATAGATCGTAATCCGGCACCCTGGCGTTTACGCGAGCTCCGGTCAGGACGGGGCAGTCCCGTCCGCAGATGCCGGGGCTGCGAGCATCGTTCCCGACGAGAAGTTCATAACATGGCCGCCCTACCGCATCCTCTTCCTCAAAGCCCAGGAGTTCGGTGGCGCGCCGTGACCACCTGAGAACCTGGAAATCTTCGCCCACGACAAACATCGCTTCGCCGGTGGAAATCCTGTCGAAGGGCGACATGGTCATATCGCTGGTCAATCCGTCCTCCCAAAAAATACGTGCAGCCCTGACAATTCATGAACGAAGCCAGAACCAGGGGATCAAGTTCGGATAATTAAGGTGTTGCCGCCATGAAGTAGGCGGCAACCGGCGTGAGGAATCTGTGAAAAAACGTTTCCAGATCGCATAAAATGGTCCCGGACCTCTGATTTGATGCGATTTCACCTATTTCGTGCGGCATGCCACGCGTAACTTGATCCGGCATGTTTCCGCGCCCTCTGGCAGCGGTCGATTATTCATATGGGGTATCTATTAATGCGCCTGTCGCCGTTCTCCCGCGCCACGTTCCTGCTCGTCACTCCGGCCCTCGTGTCCGTACTCGCTCTCGCCGCATGCAGCAGCGGTAGCGATGACGCAGACTCCAGGGGGGCGGGCACCGCGGTGCCGACACTGGTCACGATCGCCACGGTTGACCCGTCGGCCGCCGAAGCCAGCGACCCCGTGACGAAAGGTGAGGCGGTCTTCAAGGGAAATACCTGCTCAGGCTGCCACTCAACCGGAACCGACGATATCGTCGGCCCGGGGCTGGCCGGAGTCGGCGAAAGGGCCGCAACTCAGGTGTCTGGCCTGTCGGCGGACGACTACCTCGAAGAGTCGATTCGGGAACCAGCCGCTTTCATTGTCGATGGGTTCTCGGACGGTATGCCGGCTCTTTTTGCCGACCTTCCCGAAACCGACATGTCGGACCTGCTCGCGTTCCTGAAAAGCCTCTAGGACGCGACCATCCTGAAATTCGGGACCCTGGCATGCCGTTGCCCTTGAGGAGCGGTTATCGGCTCAGGGCAGTTGTGGCGATCCGGCTGGGGGTTCGATCTCTGTGGCGTTCAGGACGCAGGCGATCATGGAGTAATAGCCCACGGTCGCTGTGAGTTCAATCACCCCTGCGTTCCCGAAACGTTTCTTCACCGCATCGAACACGGCATCGGAAGCTCGGTGATTATCGAGGAGCTCCCGGGTGAACCGCACGATCGCGGCGTAGTCGCCAGACAAGTCTGAGGCCGGTTTTCGATTTGCGACGATGTCGATCGCGTCTTCTGCGACACCTACATCTCGAGCGATGCGGGCGTGTGCCGCCCACTCGTAGTTGCAATCGAATGCACGGGCCGTCGTGATGATCGCAAGCTCGCGTTCAGCGTCCGGCAAACCCGAGCCAAACCGAAGGTACGCGCCCAGGTGAGCGGCTCTCTCGGCCACTTCCGGACTATGCAGCAACATGGCGAACGGGCCGCGTACTCCACCCCGCGAGCCCGCCACCGCATCAAACGCCGCCTGCGCCTCGGGGGAAAGTGCCTCTCGGTCTGACAGTTCCGGCAACCTGGCCAATGCGTCCCTCCTGAAATGATCCGCCCGCGCCGGTGCGCGGGCGGATGCGTGTCATTCAACCGAAGCGGCCGGCATTATGTTTCGCCAGCCGCATTCCCCGTCAGGCCCGGGCGAGCAACGACCCGATCACCTGGGGCAGTGCCTCGATGGCCCTGCTCCGCAACCCGGCCTCGTCCAGACTGCCGATCGGATGCGGGATGAGGGCAAAGGGATAGTCCGGGATTCCACCCAGTTTCGCCATCGCACGAGCGCCGGACTCGAATGGCTCGGTGCATATAGCGATGGCCGGGACGCCGCGCTGCTCCAGTTGGATCGAGTCATGCACACTGCACGACGAGCAGCTTCCTCAGTCTCCGTTTGCGGTGATCACCACGTCCACATCGGAGGCGATATTGTCGAGCACCTCCGGAGCCGCAGGCCTGCTGGCATCGCCCTTATTGACGGCGACCCGGCCGCCGAGATCAAACCGCTCCGCAAGGACGTCGTAAATCGCCTCAAGCAAGGGCTCGGCATTGAGTTTCTGGTTGGCAAGCAGACCGACCACTTTTCCGTCCAGCGTGTCCGGACGTGGCGCCATGCCCTGCTGGACGATTGTCGGATCCCCGGTGGGATCCAACACACGTATTTTCGATTCAGTACTCATCTTCGCCTCCGAGGATTGAGACCAGTCTCGCAGATTTAGGTCAGCACGGGTTTTGTGACGATTCTCGATCTCGCTCCGTGAGTCCAGGTAGGAACGATCTGGCTCCATGCCCCACCGGCGCCGCCTGCGACGACGGTCACGAGTGACTCCGGGGAACTGAGGGCACTGACGAGCTCCGTTCCATCCAGTCCGTCTCCCGGCGACGGCCGGCCGGCTGCCGTCCACTCGGACACGGTCCGGCGGGCGTTCTCATGAAGATATCCCCCGACCTGCGCCTTCGTCCAACCGGCGGCACGGAAGTGTTCGAGATGCTCAGGGCAGATAACTATCAAGGCTTCTTCCATGAGTGGACCCATGGCGAAAAGTGGATCGATAAACGCGTCGAGTATCCGTTCCGGGGTGTCGTCATGGTGCTGCCCCACCTGGAACGGTCCAAGCCCCGCGGCGACGGTCACGGCGCTGCTGCCCGGCGGCCGGCCTCGCGTCTCGTGAACCGGTTCCCACGGCGAGAGGTCCTCGTTCTCCGCGATGCACCAGGCGTACTTGCCAGGGTGGCCGACGGTCGCCTTGTCGAGGTCCCCCGCACGCGTGCCGAGCACATTGATGATGATGAGGCGAACCGCCCGCCCTATCGAGGCGTTCGCCCGATTGCCGGGACCGAAAACAGAAACCCCGGAGTTCATCCCGAGGTCCGGGGCGACCGGGCCGTTCACGATAACCATGACGGCGGCGCCCATCGTGCTCACCGAGATGCCGTGCAGGCCAAACTCCGGGGCGGTGATCGCGTCGATGGCGGCGGCGAGGACGGGCATGTACTCGGGCCTGCAACCCGCCATAACGGCGTTGATGGCTGCCTTCTCCGCCGTGATCACAGCGCCTTTGGTCGGCTCAACCCCGAGAACGGCGTCCGGGGATACACCCAGGGCTCCCACGAACTCCCCGACCAGGCCTTCGGTCGGCGGGACTATGGGCAGCCCGTCCGTCCATCCGCGCTCAGCGAAAAGCTCGATCGCGTGCAGGACGCCATCTACTTCTATCGCGTCGGACGAAAAAGACATCTGTGGCAATTGAAAACTCCGATATATGTCGAAACCGGACCTGTTGCGCCGCTCACGGCAGCGTACGTCCCCGGATTCCCGTCTTCAACTCATGCTCGCCAATTGAACCTGTACTCCCGTTCCGATACCGGTTTTCACCGAAACCCGTGTCGTGGGTGCGTAGAACGATTCACACGGTTCCGGTTAAGAAC
Source organism: uncultured Dehalococcoidales bacterium (assembly GCA_964474025.1). Classification (GTDB taxonomy): domain Bacteria; phylum Chloroflexota; class Dehalococcoidia; order Lucifugimonadales; family Lucifugimonadaceae. The sequence goes on from CAYYRD010000005.1 coordinate 41,929, forward strand.
ATGCACACGCCGAGGGTGACAGCTCGCCAGAACTCCGTTCAACCGACGGGCAATCCCGAAATGAACGGGCGGCTCACGAAGACAACGATGGACTTGTAAAGAAGCCGTAACGAGGCTGTGAAGAAACATTACGGGTTGACGACTATTCTCGGCTCCAGGGGGTTCAAAATGATTTTGCACAAAGGCTGCCCGCGCTGCGGCGGCGACGTAATGGTGGACAGCGACCTGTACGGCACATTTGTGAAGTGCATCCAGTGCAGCCGCTCCAAGCACGTCCAGAACGCATCTCCGATAGAGAATCTGACCCGTAGACGCTATCCGCGCCTCCCCGGCCAGGAAAACCAGGCCGACGCTGGCTCCATAGCCGTATAAGCATCTCCAGGGGCCGCGGGGGCGCGGCCGCGACGGCCCACGGGTCCCGCGCTCCAGGACGGTGAAATGACCGTACGCGTCCTGACATGAATCGCGAGATCTGGCACGGATGATCCCCGGGAAGCCGACACTGCACGCGCCAGCTATCACGGACCCACGCTCGCTGAGTCTGCCGACTGCGAGACGAGGTTGCCGACTGCAACATCTTGTTCCCCGGGACCCGTGCTGTGGTCAGCACCGGGCGCCATCGAGTGAATAGCGCGCCACATACGAGTCCGCTATAAGAAACGATCAGATTCGTTCCGCGCGTAGCCAGCCCCCATACCTCGCTGCGGGCAAACCCCACCTGTCAGCGTGATCTTTCCCGGTTTCGGCATTAGGCCAATGGTGAGAACTTTCACCTAACAGACATCACCCGATTGGAGGGTTTTGGGGCGGCCATGTCTACGCGGTCAGCAGCCACCGGTCGAACCGTCGACATCGGCGGTTATCAGCCAATTGCACAGGTAACAAATTCGCCGGTCGCGTCTTTGTACAAGGCTGTCGCGCTTGATTCGACCCGCACGGTGGCATTGCGTGTCGGTAGAGCCAGGCAGGCCGACGCGAACAACCCTACCGCCCTGGACAACATGGTCAGATCGGCCCGGGCGATGATGCGGATCAACCACCCTAATATTGTGCCCGTCTTCGGCGCGGGAACCGACGGAGCATGGCATTTCGTCGCCACCAGCTGGGTGGAACAGTCCCTGGCCGAAGCCCTGTCCGAATCAGATCCAGTGACGATCAGGGAGGCGGCTGCGTTTGCGCTGTCCATCGCCCAGGGGCTGGCCGTCGCACACGGAACTGGCCTCATCCATAGCGCGCTGACGCCCGGAAACATACTCATCACGGAACGCGAAGCTCCGCAGATCACCGACTTCGGCGGGATGGCTCTATCGGCTCCGGAGACGCGAGCCCCTTATACCTCCCCGGAACAGGCGAACGGCCAACAACCCGGTCCCCGGTCAGATCTCTACGCCTTCGGCTGCGTACTCTACGAACTCATCTCCGGAGCTCCTCCTTTCGAAGGGTCCGACCCGGCGGCGATGCTCAAGAAACACGTCAGTGAGATCCCCCGACCGCTTGAGGAGGTCCGCCTGGGAGTGCCCGGCGCGCTGAGCGCCCTCGTCCTCTCCTGTCTCGAGAAAGACTCGCGTAACCGGCCGCGGACGATAGATAACGTCGTCGATGATCTGGACGACATCGTTATTGCATTGAAAAACGCAGACAGGCCCGGTGGATCTTCCGGCGTAGTGGCGGAGAACTCCGATGGCGTCGTTGTAACCGAGACCCGCCGTCGAGCCGGACCGCTTCCTCGCCCGGAACAGGCTTCCGGGACATGGGACCTTGGGCCCGTCATGAACGAGGCGCGTGCGGAGCACGCATCGCTCACATTAAATGACGGGCGCATTCTGGCCACGGGCGGGCGAGGTGGCGTTTCGTCATGTGACATCTACGACCCCGCTTCGGGGAAGTGGACTACTACGAGCGCCATGTCCGCGGCGCGGTCGTGGCACAACGCTGCCCTTCTGGGCGATGGGCGCGTCCTTGTTTCCGGCGGATACACCGATGACTCCCCGGTAGCTTCGGCCGAGATATTTGATCCCGGCGACGATTCGTGGACAGACTTGCCACGGATGCTGGAAGCCCGGAGTGAGCACACCTCGGACGTACTCGGTGACGGGCGCGTCCTGGTATCCGGGGGATCGGGGCCTAACGGAGTTCTGTCCACCGCTGAAATGTTCGACCCCGTGACCGAGACATGGTCGGCGATTGAACCGATGTCCGGACCGCGCACAAAACATACCTCTTCACTGCTTCCGGATGGAACGGTACTCGTCGCCGGCGGTTCGGACGAACTCGGCAGCCTCACGACTTCCGAAGTCTTCAACCCCTTGACCATGAAATGGGACACCGGTTACCGGATGCGCCAGGCTCGACGACGGCACACCGCCGCCGTTTTGAACGATGGCAACGTGCTGGTGACCGGTGGAGAAGATGCCGACGGTGGAAAAATCGGTTCAGCCGAACTGTACGACCGGACCGCCGGTCGCTGGCAGTCAGCCGGAGAGCTGGCCACGCCCAGGGACGAGCACGTCGCGGCCGTTCTGGCAGACGGGCGTGTCCTCATCGTCGGCGGGCAAGGTCAATCCGATGACTTGTCCAGTTCAGAGGTGTTCGATCCGACCACAAACATATGGGCAGACGCCGGTGACAGTGGAATCCCGCGGACCCTGCACACCGCACACACCCTTCCGGACGGACGCGTGATCGTGACCGGGGGCGTTGCGGACGGCCTTCCATCTGCGGACACACAACTGTTTGATCCGGCGAGCGGCGGCTGGCAGGCCGCGCCGCGTCTTTCTGAATCTCGCTACTCTCACACCGCTTCAATCCTCCCATCGGGCGACATAGTCGTCGCGGGCGGTCTCAACCAGGAAGGAGCGCTCCGTTCCGTCCGCCTGTATCGCATGAATGAACGCCGATGGGAGCCGGGAACTCCCATGGCCGAAGGTCGTTTCGACCATCGCGCGGTAACCCTCGTGGACGGCCGTGTCCTGGTTACGGGAGGTCGCGCCGGGAACGATGTCCTCGCGGCCGCAGAGATCCATGATCCGAGCAACGGAATATGGCAACCGGCACGCGACATGCCAAACCCCAGCGTCGAACACACGCTGACGGTGCTGGAAGACGGCCGGGTGCTTGCCGCCGGTGGATGGGATGGACGCCGAATCACCTTCAACACGAACCTGTTTGACCCGGCGCAGGGGAGGTGGACGCGCATGACGGAGATGAAACGTCGAAGGCGCGGCCACACCGCCGTATTGATGTCGGACGGTCGCGTTATGGTCGTCGGCGGCTGGGATGGAGATGGCATCCTCTCCGGGGCTGAAATTTTCAATCCGAAAACCGGACGCTGGTCCCGTACGGACGGACTCCGAAACGCCCGCTATCTGCACGTCTCGCTCCCGCTCCCCGATGGACGGGTGATCGTTGCCGGCGGACTTGGCGAAAACGGCGCGTTGGCGTCCGCCGAAATGTTCAATCCAGAGACCGAGATGTGGTCTCACGCCGGAGAGATGGCCCGCGCACGGTACCTTCACTCGGCGACGGTTCGGGGCGATGGCCGGGTACTGATCGCCGGCGGACGTGCCGACACCTATGTGTATCTCGCGACCGCGGAAGTTTTCGATCCCGAGTCACGCGGCTGGACGCCGGGCGGCCGCATGTCCCAGGCGCGCATCTGGCACACCGTGTCTGCGCTTGGCCAGGGAGGTGCGATAGCCGTCGGCGGTTACCTGGAAGATCGTGCCGGTGGACGTTTCCTGGACTCGGCGGAACTGTTCGAACCGGAGGCCAGGGCCGCGTGAACACTTCGAGGGGCCAGGGCGAGGCGGCAGCGGGGCCGACGGACGGCGGGACGCACCAGCGTTGGCTGCCATATACGGGCGCGGACGACGATGCTCTGCGTGCCATGATCGACGTATGCCCGGTTCCCGCCGTCATCTGGAAACGCTCCGATGCGAGCATCTCACATGCGAATGCCGTCTTTTACGACACGCTACGGGCTGATTCAGATCACCCACAAGTCAACTTCTTCAGTGAGTTCACTTCCGATCCCGGCGATCACACGACCTTGCTTGCCGAGTTGGACCGCGCCGGCTCCGTAAACATGGCTGAATCCACGGCGTTGAGGGCGGACGGTTCTGCGTTCTGGATCGCCTCGTCCCATCGCCCGGTGTCGTACGAAGGACGGGCGGCCGTGTTCTCCGTGTTCCATGACGCGACGGCCGCCAGGTCCGCTCAGGAAGCCGACGCGGAAGAGACACGCAGACGGGCAGCCCTGGCCGTGATCAGTAGAATCATGAGCAGTTCCAAACTCGGGCGGGAAGAGTACGAACGGCTCGCCGTGGTGACGTACGGCGTCACTTTGTTCGACAGGATCACGATCAACTCCATCGTCTCGATCGACGGTGATTTCCGCAGCGAGTACGTCCAGGGCGCCGCCCTGCCAGGGATGATCGAGGGCGAACCGCAATCGCTTGTCGGGACCCCGGATGCCTATGTCTCGGCGACGAGATCCAGTCTGTTACTGGCAGACGACAATGAAATGGAAGCCCTGCGCCGGTTCCCGATGATGGAGCCCGGTTTTATCGCCGGGCTTCGAAGTTTCCTCGTCGTCCCGCTGATTTCAAACGACAAAGTGCTGGGTACGCTGAACATCGCCTCGATGGCCGATCACGCGTACAGCCGAGTAGATCTCGAGTTCATCGAGCGGGTCGCATCACACCTGGCCCCGGCAATGGAGCGCGCCCGGCTGCGCGAGGCCCTGGAGCAGGAAATCCATGAGAGGGAGACTCTCGCCGCCATCGGCCGAGTGGTGAGCGCATCGCCAGACCTCTCCCGGATGTCTGAGCGCTTTCCCCGGTTAATCGGATCTCTCTTGCCGGCTGACCGTGTCGCAATCTCGACGCTGAGCGACGATGGGGAGTCAGCGTTGGACCTGTACTCAACCGGCATCAATGTTCCTGAAAGGGATGATCCAGAACAACCCGTGCCTGCACACCGGTCGATGCTGGAAACGATCGTCAACGGCGGACGCACGGTGGTAATCACGGCGCGTCGACCGGAAGACATCGTGCGCCAGGTACCCCACCTTCTCCCGGCCTTTCAGGCCGGATTACGTTCATTCCTGTCGGCTCCGCTCACCGTAAACGAAACGGTGTTTGGCGCACTTCATTTGCGGTCGACAGAGTTCGGGGCATACGGGGAACGGGAAATCGCCATCGCCGAGGGAATCGCGGCGCAGATCGCCGGCGTGGTCGCTATTTCGCGATTGCGAGCTTCAGAAAGACGCGCCGACGAGGAGCGCAGAGTCTTATCCGATATCGCACTCGCGGCCAACCGGGATCTGGACCTCAATCGCATGTTCGAGCGAGTCGCGATAGCCCTTGATTCGGTCATTCCCTACGATCGCATTGAGGTCGCGCTGCTGGAACCCCGGCCGGGGCCGCTGCGGCGCGTGTTTTCGAAGGTGACCGGGCAGCCCGGTGTGCCGACAGGCACGGTAATAGACCCCGGCCCACTGCAAGGTTCGCCAGAAGACAGCCGGGTCTGGGAAGCACGTCTTCTGGGCTCGGACGAACTCGCCGAAGAGTTCGAACTCGATTCTATGCAGTCGGCAGTCCAGGCGCCGCTCGGCATCGAGACCAGGCGTGTCGGCTATATTCGGCTCATGAGCAACCAGGCGTCCGCTTACTCCGGCCACAACCTGGACATGCTGGAAAAGGTCGTTACGAATGTAACCCCGGCGGTCCAGAACGCCCTCGAACACCGGCAGGCCCTGGAACTGGCGCGCGAACGGGAACGCATCGTCGATCTCGACGCCAGAAACCAGGAATTGGAACGCCTCTCGGAAGCGAAAAACCGCTTCATCTCGACGGTTTCGCACGAGCTCAAAACCCCGCTCACGAGCATGCTGGCGTTCACGGACATACTCCGCAAGAACAGGCGCGGCACGCTCGGAGAACGGGAAGACGGGCAGCTCGGGGTGATACAGCGCAACGGCCGGCGCCTCGCTCTTCTGATAGATGACCTCCTGGATCTCGGTCGCATCGAGCGGGGAGATTTCTCGCTCACGGAGAACGAATTCGACGCCACCGAGCTGATACTCGAAGTCAAGGCCGTCTTCCAGCCGATTATCGAAACGAAACGCCAGACCCTGACCTTGAAATTGCCGCAATCTCCGGTGTGGATTCGCGCCGATCGTGATCGACTCGCTCAAGTGTTGTCCAACCTGATCGGCAATGCCGCAAAATACTCCCGTGAAGACACCGAGATCACGCTGACGGCCCGGCGACGAACGGACCGGTTATATGTGACCATCCAGGATCATGGCATCGGCATCCCGGAACGTGATCAGGCAAACATGTTCACGTCCTTCTTCAGGGCGGACAACGAGGCCACGCGTTCAGAATCCGGGACAGGTCTCGGGTTGTACATCGCTCGGAATATCGTCACCCTCCACGGCGGGCGGATAGAGGTCAGATCCGTCGAGGGTGAAGGCACCACCGTAAAATTCAATGTGCCCGGACTGATGGATCGGCCTTCCGATGGCCACCTGGAGTTGGTCCGGCAACCGGCGGTTATCGAGCCCAACTCGCGTCTCGACGACCTGCCGGGAGCGATCGCCAGCTAGGGCCAGATCTCCTGGACCGGTTTCGTTGCCTTGACCCCGGCGGTCTTTGGCCGTTTACTGTGGCGCCATCGATCAGCCGGTCTACCGGCTCGGACATCGGACCACACCCGGGGACAGCGCTTTGAAAATCCTCCTCGTCGGTTGCGAGTACGTCGGAACCACGACCATCTCCCACAAAATCAATGATTGGAAGAAGTCGGTCATGGGGGAGCCGTTCTCCCTTCTCCACGATCACTCCAAGCTCCCGCACACTTCCGGCCACCCGGACGACACGACGCTTGAGGAACAACAGCAGATCCTCGGCCTTACGCCCAAGCTCAAAGAGATGTACCACCGGTACCACATCTACTACCACGTACATCATTACCGCGCCGCCGACGACTTGAGCGTGGGCTTCCACATCGAAGAAGCGATCTACGCCCGCATGTATCACGGCTACGGCCTCCCCGGAGATCAGTTTGACCGTGACCTGGTCACCGAGCAGATTGAGACACGGTTGAAGCAGGTTTCTGACGACCCGATTGTCGTCGTGCACATGACGGCCGCTCCAGACGTCCTGGCACGTCGCATGGCGGAGTTGAAGGATTCACCGGAGCACACGAACAGCCCGGTCAGGGAGTCCGACATCCCGGCCATCCTTGAGCGCTTTGAAGAAGGCGTCGCTCGATCAACCATCGGCCCGAAAATCAAGGTGGACACGAGCACGGCGTCCCCGGACGAAACCCTCGCGGAAATCGTCGAAGCATTGCAGCCGCACCTGACCGATTTCGACCGTGAGCGTATCGAGGCCCACCGCACGTAATCCGGCCAGCTTTCGCGCGATCCGAAAACCCGGTCAAAAACACGTTACGGCCGAAATCAACCGTAACGTGTTCGCGCGCCCGCTAAGAGTCTGAACGCCCGGCCCCGTAAAGTTATCGCTCCAACCTGATGGCCCGCCCTCGACGCTGGCCTGATTTTCAGATCCCCTACTCCCCGGTTTCCCGGGTCCGGGGCGCACGCCGGGCAGGGCTTAATGAGACCGCGAGGACAGTTGACGGTACGGTCATCAATCCGCCTGATCACGTTATCCTCGCTCCTGGTCATTGCCACCTTCGTCGCCGCCTGCTCAAGTGGCGGCGACAGCGATGAAGGCCAGGAAGAACAATCGGTTACGCCGGCGGAACCGATTCCGACCATCGTCACCGTTCAGCCCACACCGGAGCCGCCACCGGTTGTCCGGACTCCGACGGCCAGTCCGGCGACCCCGAGCCCGGTCATCGTCGCCACCCCGCGCTCAAGTTCTTCCACGTATAACGACCCTGACCGCGATCACTCGATTTCCGGATTCATCGTGGACGCTGTCGATGGACGCACGTTGAGAGGGGTGACCGTCCGGGACGCCGAAACCGGGGCGTACGGGATATCAAACGAGTTTGGTTTTTACCGGATTGATGGGCTTGCGCCGGGCCATCACGCGCTGAACGTCACGGGTCACCGCGTCAAACCCGTAATAGCTGAAGTCGAGACTGAATCCTGGACCCGCCTGGATCTTTCCGTCAGCGTAATCGGCGATGCCTCCAGCAGACATGTCTATGATGTCGTCGGAAGGGTAACGAATCGCGATTCCGGCGCCCCCATCGCGGGAGCTACCGTCACCGCGACCGAAATAAACGGCGTCACGTCTGTCGCGAGCGTGACCACAGACGATTTCGGCGCTTACGGCCTCACCGCCATTCCCCGGGGCACATACGCGCTGGCCGTGGACGCAACGGATTATCCATCCCACACAGAACAGGTCGAAGTCACGGCTGATCTCGCGTGGGAAGTCTTCTTACGGGCGACACCGTCCACCGTGAAAGGCCGTGTGACAGGCGAAACGCCGAACGGGGCAAGACCGCCTTTCGGGTCCAGCGTGAGGGCGATCAGTCTCGACGGTTCTGGAATAGCGGACCGCTCCGTTGCGGCAACCGGCATCGGCCTGGACGGCGCGTACACGCTGGGAGGGCTGCAGCCGGGGAATTACCGGGTGGAAGCGATCGCTCCCGGGTACCAGAGTTCCATCGCCGTGATCGAACTATCCGGCGGGAGAGAAACCGAACTGGACTTCGATCTCGAGCTGGACGGCGCGTCGTTGCGGATAGCACTGACTTCATCGACGTATGGCGGCATCGGCGTCGGCAACATCGCGGTTCGCGTCCAGGGGGTGAACGGCACCCCGGCGGAGGGAATCGCCCTCGACGCCGTCACGGGTCTGGACGGGTCCGCGTCCATTGGCGGCCTCCCATCGGGCATGTATGACGTGTGGACCCCGGCCCCGACACTGATATCCGGCGGCGACAACGCAAACCTGTACCCGGTTCGAAAGACGCTCCAACTCGGCCCGGGGGAGTCTCGCACATTGAACGCGGACCTCCCCGCGGTATCGGGAGATATTCACGGCTACATCCGCTCCGGTGATGTCGCCGGTCAGACCCGCCTCGGCACTTCACGGCGCGACGCAGCCACATCGCCCGTGAACGATGTTCATGAATCGTTCTCCTATTTGCCGGTTCAGCTTTCCTCCGCACAGGTGTCGATCACTGCCGCTCGCTTTGGGATCCTGCCTTTTTCCCCGCCGACGGCTTCGGTGACATCGGATCAGTTCGGTAACTTTGTCTTCCCGCTGCCCCCGGGAACGTATTCGCTGGAGTTCGAAGCGGACGGTCATGTGACGGCCGAGGCCGAGGTGACCATCCGCTCCGCCCCGGTCACACATGACGTCCGGCTGCCACGGGCGGCGACCGCCGTGGTCGGCCGGATCGACGGGCCGGTGATCGAGGACCTCACGAACGAGACGAAAGCAGCGTTCGCCGTGGCGGGTACGAGCGTGGTGCTGCAACACGAAGATCAGGTGTACTCCACGGAAACAGACGAGCGCGGTGTGTTCGCCATAGAGAATCTCCCGCTGACGGTGGTCGACGGAGCCATCGTCGCGACCGAGTACGAATTGCGAGTCACCAACCCGGACTACCTGCCCCTGGCAGAAACCCTGAGCCTCGAGGCCGCCGAAGGCGCGTTCCGGCTCGTGCGCCAGCTGCCAACACTGGCCGCGGGTGGTTTCATGGACGTCACGATGTCCGCCGTCGACAAGAACGGCGACAACACGATCATCGTCGGCACGTTGGAAAGCGTCCAGAATCTCCGCACGATGGATGTGTACGACGCCAGCTTCCTGGTGAATTCAGAGACTATCGAAGTCCCGAACAGGTTCTTTGTCCGGGCGCGACCGGGGCGTTATCTCGCACGGATCTGCCCGGATACTCCCGGCGGCCAGGGCTGCTTCGACCATTTCTGGACCAGCACCGGCGGAGAAGTCGATGTCCTCGACCTATCCTTCAACTGCGGGGACACGCCCCGGCTTGTTAGTTGCAGCCTTGATGGCGGAATCAATGCCGGCCCGGCCGGGCATATCCAGGCCACTGGATACGTTTACAGCGCGTCCAGCGGGGAACCACTCACAGACGCCAGGGTGACGGTATCTCTCGACGTGTTGGCAACTTACTGCGACGCGACCTGCATCGATATCACCCGGGAGTTCTCCGCGACCGGACCGACCGGACCGAACGGGCGGTATTCAATCGAGTTCACGGTCCCAACCTCGAACGGAGGGGCGGATCTGGTCCGGTGGTCGTGGGGTGGCGATGACCAGACCATCTCTGTAACCAGTCCCGGATACCAGACCCTCGTGGAAACCGGGATCGGCGAGACACTCCGCAACTTCAACGGGACCCAGGACTACTACCTGGCGCCATCAGGGCGCCTGAACCTGCTTGTCGTTGGCACGTCCGAGGAAGGATCGCCCGTGTCCGGGTTCAACCATGATCTCGGGATAACCTTCGTGGACCAGGGCCCCAGAGCCGCCGTGACGCTCTCGCCGCTGGGAGCCGAGCTCGCCACAGGATCGGACGGGTCGGTGTCTTTCAACTCTCCACCGGGAACCACGACCGTGAGGGTGAGTGCGCCCGGTCACTACCCCTATGACTCCAACGTGGCGGTCCCTGACGCAAACGGTGATGGGGCCGTCATCGTTGAGTTCACATTGCCGATCGAGCAGATACCTCCGCCGTCCATCCAGGCGGATTCGCTACGGATAACCGGGGTCGCAGATGGCCGTCCAATGATGGGCTACGTACTACGGGGGATCTCGTCATCGGCCACGGCCGTGCTCTGGGAGGTCGATGTTGACCGCAACGGGGTAAGACTGGTTCGGGATGCCTTTGACGACCCGGTCGAACTGGTGGACCTTGTCATACATGCGTCCGAGTCGTGTCCTGGCGCCGGGGATGCTGAGCCCTCAAGCAAGACGTTACATCTCAGAGGTCATCTTCTCTCGGGCAGTTCCAACGGCGCCGGAACCTGGGGCGGAGAATTTGATGTGGCCGATCTTCCGTGCGGCTCGCTGAGCTGGAGGGTGGAAGCTCGAACATCGCGTTCCCTCGCCACGCTTGGCTTCGACTGGGAGATCTGGCCGTCCGAGCAACGTTATCCGCTGTCACTCCTGACCGGTCTGGCGGGTTCGATCGCGACGCCCGAGGTCGATGCAGTGGCGAGCTCCGCCGGATCTGTTATGACCTTCAACGCCCGGTCGGGATCCTTACAGATCAAGCATGACGGGGAGTATCTGAAATACAAAATCCCGGACATCGCGATCACGTCAGACTTTGAACCATCAAGCGCCGGGAAGTTGATCGAGGATCTATCCGGGTTCGAGGATCCGCTCGCCTCTGTGGAAGCAGCCCTTTCGACCGCTATTCTGGACGGGAAGACCGGGTTGTTTAATCTTCAACCATCAGCCGCCGATTCCGGTCCGTACACCATCGCCGCGAGCGCATTGTTCAGCCTTGATAGCGCCGTCGCTCCGGCCCCGGCGGATACGGGCCGCTGGGTTGAATCGATCAGTACGATGTTGAGGGAAACACGTCCACGGTCTCTGGGCCCCTCTTACCTCCCCGGTCCGTTGCGGTCGGTGTTCGAACGTCTCGACATCTCCCGCATCGACGGCACGCAGATCGAGGTCGTGGCGGCGGACGCCACCTGGGATCTCGCTTTACCTCCAGAACCCGGGATAGCGCCCCCGATCACCGGAGAGCGCAAAGTCGTCACAGGTACACGATTCGAGATCGTTTCGGTGACCGAATTTGAGTTCGCGACTTCGGTGATGAGCCACCTCAACATCGATGGTCACCTGGGCTCACGGTCAGTAACGACGTTCGCTGAAATCGGCGGCGACGGTTCGCTGCGCGAAGAGTCGACTGTCGCTTTCGGTAGCGCTGGAACGTCAGACCAACTCTGGGCCGCGTGGAGGTCCACCCGGAACACCGACGGCTTCACATTCTTCGATCGCGACGCGGGAACAGAGAGCGTCGCCAGGTCATCCATCGTCGAGAACGACCCCGCCTGGTTGGGAGAGCCCGCGACCGCCCTCGAATCGCCCGGTCCGGCTCAGGCCCCGGACGTTGTAGGAGTGGGGGGCGTCTCACGGCCATCGATATCGGCGGGAGTGAGTGAAGACGGAGAATTCCTCATATCTTCGGTATCAATACCATCCGGTGGGAACTCGCCCCGGGCTGCGGACATCGTCATCCTGGAATCCGGTGAAACCGGGTCAAGCTCGTGGTCGGCCCCGCTTCCGCTCGCAGACCAACCGAATGGATTGGTCATCGACACCGCAATCACCTTCACCTCCAACGGTGATGCGATGCTCGTTTGGTCAGCAATTCCCGACGTGGGCGACGATCCTCGCGAATTCATACATCGCGCCGCAGGAACAAACCTGTTCTACAGCCATCTGGACGCGGGTGGCGGCTGGTCCCGGCCAGAGGCGCTCACGAACGACAACCGACCCGATCTGGCCCCCGTTATCGCGTCCGATGGCGAAGGGCGCACGGTGCTGGCGTGGGCACGAGACATGGACGGAAACGTTCTCACGGTTGACGACATAGTTGTATACGCCTCGGAATGGATCGCCGGAAGCTGGACCACCCCGACGCCGATCATGGCGGCTCCCAGTGCGGTCTCAGAACTCTCTGTATCGGTAAAGTCCGGAACGGCGGTTGTCGGCATAGTTGCTGACGCCCGCGGGACCGGACGAGAGATCAACCTGAGCTTCAACAGTCTCGGGAAGTGGAGTCCGGTGAACGTCATCGCTGGCGGGCGTCCCGGGCTCAAGGACGTCGCCGTACTGATGGACAGGCCGGGATTGGCTACCATCGCATGGGCCGAACAGATCGCGGGCGACGATTCCTCGCGGATCGTGAGCGTGGAGGCCACTTCGGCCGGCGTCCGTGGTGAAACCATCGTCGTCGATGCCGTTGCCGGTTTCCTGAAGTTGATGCTCGTCCCGACGCCGGGATCACGTCATCTCGCCTGGGTCGCTGATGGAGGCTCGACCCTGTACGGAAGCCGTCACGGGCAAGACGATTGGTCTCCTCCTTCATCGATCGCACTCACATCGGGGCGTTCTTCCCGATTCGTTGCCGTTCCCGGAGACGGAGATGACACCGTCCTCACCATCCACGAGATAGAAAGCGACGGGGTTCCGGGCCTGACCGCCGTACCCCTGTCGATCCGATAAGCAGCCTCGCCCAGCTGATACGAATCGTCAGAGACTCACTCCGGCGACAACAGGTCACGGAGTGCGCTCACCGGACGCCGGAAAGCGAGTCCGAGCAGGCCGACTCCCAGCAACGCGTATTCGCCGCCGACCACATTCGTATTCCCGAGCGGCAGGTTACAGCCAAAGATCGTTCCGCTCTCCTCCGCAGATTCTGAGTCAGGCCCGATCTCCTCGGCTCCCGACACTGCCAGCCCCGCCTGTTCTGCCTCTCGATCGAACACCGGGTCGGCGTTCCGTCCGGCGGGCGCGTCAGGTTCGGGTTCTTCGGCAGGCACAGCGGGTTCGGGCTCTTCAGCGGGTGCAGCGGGTTCCACAGTGTCCACATCTGTGGCATCAACGGCCTGCGTCACAGGCGCGGCCACGCTGGAAGGCTCGTCCGGTTCGGTCGCTATCACATCGCCGGGATCCTCGACAACATCCGGCGCGTCCGCCGTCTCCGGAGCAGTCGCGGCATCCTCTGTCGGTGCCGGCTCACCTGTCGCGTCCGCGCCGGTGTCTTCCTGAGCATCCGCCTGTGGCGTATCAGCCGTCTCAGAAGGAGGATCATCCGGGACGGTCGCCGGATCTTCTTCCGATCCGGTGGCGACGGTTGTGGCCGCGACAAGCTCTTCATCCGTGGTCTGGCCACCCGTGGCATCTTCCGCACCTGAGCTCACCGGCTCTGCGGCGGGCTGAGATTCCTGGGCCGGCGTGACTTCTTCTTCGGAGGACTCCGCCACCTCGGCAGTTTCCTCCGCCGCCGCGGGAACGACGACCGGGGCCGGCGGATCCACGGTCACCTCGAATACTGTCAGCACTTCTGGATGAGAGTTTCCTGCCGCATCGACCCCCTTGATCCGGAAGATATGAACGCCCTTCTCGTAACCGTTTGGCCTCACATCGGCGCCCTTCAAAACCCATGTGGCGCCGGCGTCGGTGGTCGTCATAAGCTGCGTGACCTGCTCCCCGTCTAGCGTCGCCGTGATCAGGCTTACGCCGGAATGGGTATCACCGGTGTACTCTGCCGCCTCGGACGCAAAACTCGCAGTGATGTTCGGGAAAGATTCCGAGATCGGCGCCGCTCCTGTCGGACTGAGCGACGGTGCGGTGATGCCGTGATCCACCTGGAACGTCGCCGGGTTCGCCGTACCCAGCGTATTTGCTGAATCAAATCCAGAAGCGCCGACGGTCTTCACGCCCGGCCCGGCGTTCAGGCCGGTCAGTGATGCAACATTGAATTCAAGCTCCCATAACTGTTCGGCTATCAGTGTCGGCGCGGCCCGGGTTAGCCCGTTTATGGTTATTGAAGGGGCTGCGGCCAGATCCTCGTCGGAGGCCACGCGAATCTTGATGAGCGTGTTCGTGGCCGGCTTGTCGAACGAAAGCGTCAGGACCGGTGCAATCTTGTCAGTTACGGTAACCGGGACAAGACTCGTCTGAAGGCCGGCGAGGTCCAAGATGGAGCCGGGGTCGATCATCAAGATCACCGGCGCTTGAAGCGGATAAGACTCGATGGTCATAAACACGTCGTTTGGAAGCGCCGCATAGGTTTGCACAGAAAGCGCTGGCGCCCCGTTCAAGCGAAATCCGCCCGGCACGATGGACGGGACCGATATCTTCTCGCTGAACACCACGTGAACACTGGTCCGCCTGCCTGTCTTCACCTTTTTGGCGACGGTGTCATACCACTCTCCGGCAACTGCGGAGACCACCTGTGGCGGGTTCTGATCGGACGTGAAAATATGGGCTTGATTTCCGGCGGTCGTAGTGACGGCATCGCTCCGGCCCGTGGTCCCGGAAACATCTTTCGCCGTGACGTACCAGGTACGAAGGCCATCGGCCAACGAATCCGGTACCTGTATGCGCGCTATCACCCCTGTAGCCAGGGTTGTGGTCACGGATGGATCGTGAGGGATAATCGACCCGGGTTCGTTGAACGTATTGTTGCCGTCGCCGTCGTAATGGAAACGGATCGACGAGACATCCACGCCGGAATCGGCGTCTGTGACCCGGGCCTCCAGGAAAGAAGAGAAGGTCTGTTCATACGATTTGTGGACCGGCGACAAAACGGTAACCACCGGCGCCAGACCGTCCACGAGGATTGCATCGCTTACCAGCGACAGCGGTTCCGTGTCGGTGTACGCAACCGTCACCGTGTCCTTATCGACGACCTTGATGTCTGGACGGGCGGTGGCGGACGGGGATGTTGCGTTGGTTTTGACGGTGGCCGCGCCCGTCTCAAAGGTTCCGGAGAATACGCCGGAAACTACCGCAGTCTCCTGGAGAGTGAGATCAAATCCCGTTTTGTCGCTGGTCGAGGTGACCTTCACGGTCAGCGTGTCGATTCGCTCCGAGTTGTACGACACGGTAAACGGTATCGGTGACACGACGTCGCGGGTCAATTGCAACGTAAACACGCCGTTGGATGGGACGATGGCCACCGGGATCGCATCGGTTACAGAGATCACCACGTCAGCCGTCGAGGTGATTCCGTCACCGTTCCGGTCGGTCAACATCGGGTTTGCGGTCTGGAAAACGAACTTGTCGCCGGAGGAGCCTGCGGGCAGCGTGTAGGCCAGCTTGCCGGCGGTCTCCGCCGTGTACGCAGCAGTGGTCTGGACTCCCGCATCCAACACGGTGACCGCCACCGTCCCGCCGATCCGTACGTACTCTCCGGCCACCGACACCGTGGCCGGTGTCGCCGTAGCTGCGCTCGCGGGCGCGACAAACAACATCGCCAGGGCGATGAGCGCGAACAGCAGTAGAACCGGACGTCTCAGGTACGTGCGGATGAAATCGGCCTTCCGTCTGGGACGGCTTACGGCAGCTTTGCCGAAGCCCGTCTCCTAACGGTATGGCGGCATGATCAACCCGGCTTCGGGGTTGCGTTCAATCCACGCATGGAGCCCCGCACACAGGCGCACGAAGTGCATACACGTACGTGAGTTGCGATCCCGCCTGAAGCGCCAGGGCAACGGATTTCGTGCCCGTCTAGTAATCGCCCGGGTCGTTGTACTTCACGAGGCGCCACACGTGATACCACAGGGCCATCACGTTCGCGAAAACTGCGGCAACGCCGAGAGACCATCGAATACCGTCCGCCGTGGGCAGCCTGAGCTCTCCCCCGGGAATGTGCCCGTACTCCTTGATGAGCTCTTCCACGCCCTTGTCAAACCCGTAGTTGTAGCCGACCCACCCTCCAACGAATGCTCCAACGGCGATCAACGCAACCCCGACGAGCCGGGTCTTCCACTCGGCCTGGAATTTGAACCATGCCACTGAGGTCGCAAACGTCACCACGGCCGCCATCGTATTCACCACCGTGAACGTCTGAAAACCCAGCCCGGCAAGCGGGGGAAAGGAGACGCTCCAGAACAGATAGCCTACGAACCCGAGCATCAGCGCGGCTATCAAGCCGATTATCGTTCGCCCGATCGTCGTGATCAGGAACATATCCATGGAAGCCACTGGTTGACGAGTTCTCCAGCCCTACCACCGTTCGTTGCCGAAACACATACCGGGAATCCGGTTTTAGTTCGAATTTGACGGCTATATGGGAGCAATTCGTACGCCGCCATTTACGCAGGCGCACCTGGTTGTTCTTATATATCCAAGTCTAACTGCGATTCGGCCCTTTTCGACGCAAGTTTGCGGACGACACCGGTACCAATCTGACCATCTTCACCGCAGGCCTCGCAGGTTCAGCTCAAATGGAGCGACGGTTGATAGCGATCGGGGATTGTCCGGCGCAGGCTATTCGCCCTGCTCTAACGCATCCGCAAGTTCTCGCTCTTGCATCGCTCGTTCCGTATCGCCCAGCTTGTCGTAAATCACCGCCAGACGTCGATGTGAATCCAACGCCCACCGAGCCTCCGGGGCGCGTTCTATGGCTGTCTCATACGAAATCGCAGCGGCCTCAAGTTCTCCAAGGTTCTCCAACGCGACGCCGCGGAACCACCATGCGCCGGGGTTGGGGAAGCCAGGCGCCTCCATCTCAAGGGCACGCTCCGCATATTTCAGCCCCAGAAGATCGTCTCCGACTGCTAGAAGTCCCTGCGCCGCCTCGGTCTGGATAAACGCGAATGGTGGTCGCGCCGCAGCGAATGCCTCGTACCTGGCGGTCGCGCCCTGAACCAGATCGTCCCGGCCTAACCCGACCAGTCGAGATTCCGCCTGGGCCAGACGTGCCTGAGTATTGAACGCTTTGGGGTTGCGATCTTCGAACCTCTGGACTGCCGCCAACGCGGATTCCCACCCGAATATGGCCAGGTCTGTGTTTCCAGCCGACTCGGCTTCATCGGCAGCTTTTCTGAAAAGATCGTTCACGGTCAGGTGGTATTGCTCAACATCCGGGGCGAGTTCAGCCGCGCGCTGATATTTTGCGAGGGCGGCATTCGCTTGACCCTTCTGATGCAACTCCGCCGCATCCTGGGCAATGACACTCGCCTGGATGGTCCGGACATCCCGAAAATAGATGAGTGTTGCCGCCATGACGGACACCGTCATGGCGACACTGATGGCAAGAAGCCTGTAGTTCATATCTGCGGGCTTAGGTCGGGCAGCCCTGACATTAGACCCACGGGCTGCGCCAGCCATGTTTTCCGGTCCGGTAGCGCGTGCCCTCGATATCTCGATAACCGCGATCAGCGCCCCCAGCAGAACCCAGAACGGCAGCAGGTCTCCGACGCGGGCGATACCGGCCATCTGTTCCGCGGCTCGGCCCGCAAGTGCCGCGATAAGACCGACAAGCAATATCGACATCCACGCCACATCTTCTTCGGATTTCTTTAGAACACTCAGCGTCCTCACTCCCGCGTAGATCGCCAGGACCGCCAGGGCCAGCAGCGATGTGAATGCCAGCAGTCCCATCTCCATCAGGATGTGGAGAGGAAAATTGTGGGCGTGCTGCGCGAACGAAATATTGCGGTCAACTTCTATGCCAAGCGGGTAGGCATAAAAAGACATTTCCGGTCCGTATCCGACGAGACTCCGGGCGACAGCGAGGGGAGCCGACTCTACCGGGGACGAGGTTCGTGTTACGGAAAGTTCCAACGCGGATCCCCAGATGGGACCTCGGCCACCAATTGATCCTGATGAAGTCTCCTGGAATATCGACCCTAGATCGCCAAGATCCCTCCCGGTATTGCCGGCTCCTCCCGGAATCTGTGCAATGAGTACGGCGATTACCACGCCTGCGGCTATCATCCCGAGGCCCTTGCCCAGCGTCTGCCGGTTCAGCCAGACAAACCCGACCGCCGTGAACGCTACGACACCGATCACGTACCCGATCCAGGGTCCCCGGCTACCCGTGTACCAGAGCGCTACCAGTTGAATTCCCAGTGCTACAACGCCCAGGACAAACCACAGATATCTGCCACGACGCTCCTCGGCAAGGGCAACGGCTGGCGTCAACACCGCCGTCATAACGAGGAACGATCCCAGAAGAATCGGGTTGCCGAACGAAGCGAATATCCGGGCCCCTTCATCACCCTGCCCGATGGGATCCCAACCGTACCTCTGCCCCATGCCATACAACGCCACAACCGTGCCGACACCGGCAAACACGAGCATCAACCGCCTCACCTGCGACTCCCTGCGTACCCTCATCGCAACCGCAACAAATATGATCAGAAAGGAGAGGAAGGAATAGAGCTCGTAGCCGAGATCCGTAAAATCTCGACCCCAGAGGCTCGTGGTCCTAACCGGTGATGCTATCGTCGAGATCACGGCCGACACCGCCAGGCCACCCGCCGCTATCAGAGTCCACCTCTCTGGACGGCGACCCACCCAATCTCGGGCCTTCGCCAAAGTTGGCAGCCCGCCTGGTTGCACGTAGAGCGCGTGCTCCCAGGTCCATGCGGCCGCAATAACCAGCGCAACCACGTGGAGCGCGACGTACTTCGGGTCGTTATAGAAAGTAAGCCAGTTACGCGGATTGAACAGGAGAGGCACGAGAGCAACACCCGCGAGCCAGGCGATCTCTATCACCAGATCCGTGATCCGGCGTGAATCGACTCGTGTTCTTCTTCTCTTGGCTGTGGGACGAGTGCGGCTTCGGGTCATAGGATCAACGGGCATCCCG
Source organism: uncultured Dehalococcoidales bacterium (assembly GCA_964474025.1). Taxonomy (GTDB): domain Bacteria; phylum Chloroflexota; class Dehalococcoidia; order Lucifugimonadales; family Lucifugimonadaceae. The sequence continues at coordinate 61,237 of CAYYRD010000005.1, forward strand.
AGGATTCAACTGGCTGTTGGCGGACGGCGCGCGTGCCGCTCAATCAAGATGTCGAGGTCGGGCCGCATTATAGAAAGACCCCGGGTCAGGACCGATGTGAAATCGTTTTCCCCCCGGGATAATCCATACTCGGCCCGGTGGTTCCCACAGGTCTTTGAGTGAATCCTGGGAGCAGACACTCATCCCTTTTTAACGCCTCCGCCCGGGTAAACCCACGCGTCTCCACCTTCCCCCCACCCTCCATCCGCCCAACCACTACCGATCACACCCTGAAGGTTCCGCAGGGATTCACTAACGTTCAGATCCGAGACGTATCGGCATGGTTGGCCGGTGCTCTCCGGCGGTATGACCTGCAATGAAGGTACTACCTGCGGCGTCTCGGCGCCGTACTCAGACGGTGAATCAGGATCGGCAGGACGTTTTCGTTCAAACTCCCGATCGCCTTGAGCCCCGTGAGGAAGCAACCCGCTCCGTGCCGCAGGCGGCACAACTGATGAGGAGACCATGCTTTCAATCAACGTAGTTCTCATCGACGACGAGAAATCGCTTCGAGACGTGATCGAAGAAGGGCTTGTGGAACTGTTCGGGTGCAGGGTAAGAGCGGTTTCCGATGGTGAATCCGGCCTCAGGTGTCTCCGTGAGAGTCGCGCGGACATACTGCTCATTGACCTTCTCATGCCCGGCGTGGACGGCTTTGACGTGCTGGAGCGCCTTCAGTCAGGAGAAGACCTGGCGCACAGGCCGGAAAGGGTGATCGCCATGAGCGGGTTAACCGATCACGACACCATGCAAACTTTAAGAGACCTGGGTGTGGATTCGGTCCTTGCGAAGCCGTTTTCGTTGAAAGAACTTCGCCTGGCTCTCGGGCTCGGTGAACCCGGCGTCTACGGAGCAAGCGCTCAGATAAGGCCCGTCACGCAATCGGCGTTCGCTGCGTCCTGAGCCTGCCAGGCCCGTCTTTCCCCGGGAGAGTAGAGGAATGGTCAGGCAGCGTGGCGCTCGTCGGCCGGGGTATCCAGTGAATCACTTGCGTCAGAGACGCGTGCTTGAAGTGCACCAAGTTCCTCGGCCCAGGATTCACGATCCCAGATCTCGACCGCTTCGCCGGTTCCGATCACGAAGACATCCCTCTTGATGCCCGCGTAACGCAGAACCGATTTCGGCAACTCGATTCGGCCCTGGCGGTCGGCCTCTTGTTCATGGGCGGAAGCGAAGATAAACCGGGCCAGTCGTCGCGTCTCCGCGTTCGTTACCGGCAGTTCGCCGATCTCGGACGCTATTCGCTGCCACCCTTCTTCGGAGTACACCGAGACGCAACGCTCGAAGCCGCGTGCCACGATCACCACCCCTGATAGCGCTTCCGCAAACACGGGGGGGACAGCTATGCGTCCACGGCTGTCTACGTGTCCTTCAAACTCACCCGCAAATAGCACGGCCAGTTAGTCCTCTGATTTTCGGCGCAGTTCGACGGAACCTTCCGCCGTTTGCGACCGGCAATACAAGTGTGGCCCGTGCACGCCACATCGCCTACCGGGAATATCCTGACGAGAGTTGGGGCTGCCACACACCCGGTGGCCCCCAGAATCTCGCGAGAAGGCTCCGTCAGCTTGTTTCTGGCTCGGTCCGGTCGCCGATGTCGGCGAGAATTTCCGAGGATTCACTCAACGTCGCCAGGGCCTCCGTGATCGCCTCCTGGGCAACGAAAACGTTCTCGAATTTAATCGCATCAAGGCTGTCGTTTATCTGCCGGCCCGCTACAGCGAGGTCAGCGAGCACATCGACCAGCTGCTGCTGAAGTTCCGCCTGATCGTCCGGCGCGACGAGGTCCTCAGCGCGCGCCGCATAGCGCGCAAACCCCGATGCCGTTTGGCGGACCTCGTTGACCCAGATAACGCTATCCGCGTTGGGCGTCCCGAGAAATTGGACCGTGCGGGCCAGGTCGACTCCCGCCCTGGCGGCGAGGTCGTTGACCTCTTGCCGGTATAACTCTCCGGGTTCCACGGTCGCAGTAGCCGTGGGTTCAACCTCCGGCGTTGCCGTGGCAAACCGTGAACCGTCTGAAACAAACTGCTGGGTCTGACTTGCGTCGTCTGATATGGACGCCCCCAGGACGACTATCGCGCCTCCGACCACGACGGAACTGATGCCGCCGATGAGCGCATTAACTTTGGAGCCTTTCATCACGGAACCGACGTATCCGAGCCACGCCAGTCCACCGAGCGCGGCGGCAGCTCCAAGGAAAATCAGCAGGGTGTCCAAGTTCGCTCTTCTCTATCCGGTAAAGCCGAGTCAGAGGATGACCGGCCGCTGGTACGCCGATTGCGACAATTCGCCGCTTGCCATTATGAGGTCTCACAACCGTTTCGCGCCTCGGAAAATCGGCCCGGAAGCGCAGAGTTAGGTGTTACGACCGCTGGCGCGACCCGGCTCTCTCACGCCTCCCCGGCAACGACAGCACGTGGAGAAATGTCTTCTCGATCGATCCAGGTCAATCGAAGAAGTCTGCGTCTTCTGGCCGCAGGTACTTCTTCGCGGCCTCCACATTCAAAGAGACCCCGAGACCGGGCGTGTCCCAGACATCGATGAAGCTGTCTTTCACTATCGGGTCTGGAAGACCTTCAACGACGTCGTACCACCATTCCGGATTGCCCGTCGGATACTCGAACGCGATGTAGTTCTTGGGCAGAGTCGCCGCAACCTGCACCTGGGCGGCGAGCCCGATCAACCCGTCGCCGGTACCGTGGGGGGCTATAGAGATTCCGTGCAGATCGGCGTATTCGGCGATCCACTTCAACTCTGCCATGCCGCCCACGTCCGCCAGGTCAGGGCCGATGACGTTTACGGCCCGTTTCTCTATCAGGCCCATGAAATTCTGGCGCAGATAGATCTGTTCACCTGTGTGGATCGGCGTTGTCGTATACGGCGTCACTTCCCGGTACAGGTCCGCCAGCACGTACGGCGTGTAGTCGCCGGTGATCATATCCTCGAGCCACATCACGTTGAGGTGCTCGACCGATTTCGCCAGCTTGAGAGCGTCCGTGACCGTGAAACCCGGGCCGCAATCGAGCGCCAGCCCGACCTCGTCCCCCAGAACGTCCTTCATCGCCTCGATGCAGGCGATGGTGTGCTTCATTCCCCGCTCAGTGATCAATCCCTTGTTCGGGTGCCGCCCCGAGGTATCAAGGTCGCCGTAAAAATAATCCGGCACTTCCCGGACCATAGATCCGTGGAACGCAATCCCCTGCTTGATGATCGAAAAGCCCTCCGGCCGGGATTTCATCCACCGCATCTCTTCGGCGTAATCCTCCGGCCGGGAGTCCGACATCGAACGGCGCACGTTCCCGTTGTAGGTCATCACCCGGTCCCGAACCTTGCCGCCGAGCAGCTTGTACACGGGAACCCCTGCCGCCTTCCCGGCTATGTCCCAGAGCGCCATCTCGATGGAGCTAACCCCTGCGCCCCACGGTTTGAAGCTCCCCAGCCGGCGGATCTTCTGCATCACCCGCTCAACGTCCGTCGGGTCCATCCCGACGATCAGGTCCCTGTAGTACAGGAAATGCCACTTCAGATCCTGTTTGGCAGGTTCCGCCTGCCCTATGCCCTCGATTCCCTCATCCGTCTTGATCCTGATGACCGGGTTCTGGCCGATGATGGCGCACTTGAGGTCGGTGATTTTCATCCAGGCTCTTTCCGGGTGGTGGGGTTAACGGGAAACTGGTCGAGGCCCTTTTACGCGCAGACGTTACGGCAGATCGAGGTCGAGACCTAGCTCGGCCGACGCTGTTCCGAACCACTCGATGACCTCGCTGTGGTACGGGATGCCCTCAGCCCGTCGCCTGTTTGTCTCCTCAAACTCGGAAAGGCCTGGATAAAAGACGCGTTCGTGGCCGGGAGCAGGCTTCGTGTTTGCCAGCCCTTCCAGGAAGTCGTCCATGTCGTCCTTGAACTTCTCCGTGTCCATGAACGCGTCGATCTTCCATGCCTGGAAGTAGTGCGCCGTCTTCTGGTGGATGAACCCCGGGCCCGCACCGGAAAGCTGCCCGGTCATGACATCGACCACGGCGGCGAAGGCGTAGCCTTTGTGCGATCCGTTTTCCCGAGTACCACCGAACGGCAACATGAAGTACTCGTCCGGAATCCCGTCCGTCTCGTGGTCTATGACCGTTCCGTCCGGGCCGGCGACCCAATTCGGGATCAGGCCCGCTCCGACGCGACGCGCCAGCCGAATCTTGTTTCCGGCGACCTGCGTCGTCGCCACGTCGAACAGGAAGGGCGGCATCTTGCGAGCCGGGGCGGCGTACGCGATCGGGTTCGTTCCAAAGCGCGGTTCTGCGCCGAAAGTCGGTACCGCCTGTACACCCCCGCTGCCCGTCATCGCCATGCCGATCATGTCGTTCTGTGCGGCCATGGCGGCGTGATAACCCGCTCCGGCAAGATGCCCGGAGTTCGTGACCGAGACCGCTCCCTGCCCGTGTTTCTCCGCCTTGTCCATCGCCAGTTGCATCGCAATCGGCCCAACCTGCGCGCCGAGCCCGCGGTCGGCATCCCACGTGGCGGTGGTGTCAGACTCGCGGATGGTCTTGATATGCGGCGTCGGGTTCAACGCGCCGCTTGCGTATCCGGCGACATAGGTCCGGAGCATGTTGGATACCCCGTGCGTCTCGACCCCGCGAAGGTCGTTCATGATCAGCACGTCCGTGGTCACGCGCGCGTCTTCTTCCGCGAGGCCCATCTTGAGAAAGATCGCGTTCGTGGCCGCCCTGACCTTGTCTTCCGTGACGTAGATGCGATCAGCATCTGGAACCTTGAAACGTTCGAGCATGTTCTTCCCCGGTGCATGTCTGCCGGATTCCCTTTTCGGCGGGAATCATATTCGTATCCAGAAGTGTGGCCCAGATGTTATCGCTTCAGCCCTGCGAAGTTGCGTCCTCTTTACGACCCATCGGGCCAACAACGGCGAGAATCGTTCCGGCCGCGGCGACGGCGGCGACGAAGATAACGACAGCGCTGAAGTCCCAGCGCGTGTTGAGAGCTCCGGCCAGGATGGGAGCAACGGCCCCTACCAGTGACCCGCCGGCGAACAACACGGCAACAGATGTGCCCTCGGATCCGCGCTCCGTTGAGTCCATGGCGGCCGCCACGATTACGGGCATGATCGAGAACAGGAACACGCCGAGCGCAACCATCGTGACCGTCAAACCCCAACCATCCTCCGCCACAAGGAACAACAGGACAAGACCGGTAATTGAAGCCATGGAGAATACGATCACCGGCCGTCTTCCAAATCGGTCTGACAAAAGTCCCAGCGCGGGAGTTGAAACAATCCCGGCAAGCGTGAGCAGTGAAACGTGGATTCCGATAGTAAGATCGCTGTAATCCAGTTCGTCAGACATGTAGATCACGAGAAACAGTTGGATCGAGTTGTGGGCAGCCCCCCTGAGCGCGTGCATCAAGGCCATCGTCAGAACCGCCGGGTCGCCGATCAGGCGAGCCGCCGATCCGACATATGACCGCAGCGACACTCTTTCGCCGCCTGTGGTGGCTTTGCCCTTGAACCGGCTGACGATCACGAGAACGGTCAGGACCGCCGGTATAACCAGCAAGAAAGCGACCGTGCGCCAGCCAAGTCCGGCCCACTCGATGCCCAGGTAACTGATCCCGCCCAGCAAGAGGCCGATTGTCGCCGGGGCAGTGGTGTTGCCCACCTGCGCGCCGGTGGAATGAGCCGCCATCGCGAATCCGCGACGCTCGGGATACCGGATCGCCAGTTCTGAGAACGCAGGAGCGTGCCAGAGGGACGTTCCAGTTCCCAGCACCATCAACGCCAGCACGGTGAGCCAGAACCAGGAAGACATGCCGATCAGCAGGTAGCCGATCGCGACGAATGACATGCTGACGGCGAGCAATGTCGGGACACGATGCCGGTACATATCCGTCAGGATGCCGGCGGGGACGTTGGCCAGCCCCATCGAAGCGTCGCGCGCCGCGAACATGCCGCCGACGGCCACGTCGGAAAGCGCCAGCGACGCCTTTATCTCCGGAACCAGGATCAGGATGGCGCCCTGGCCGAAATGCTTTATGCCATGCCCGGCCGAGATCCCGTACATGAGCCGGGAGCTCTCTCGGGGTTGAGCCTCTCCGCCGGCCGGCCCATACGTTTCCCCGGGTACTTCGGAGGATTCAGATGTTTCAGCGGTCGCCAAATTTCCCCGATTCGCGCACGTTAATGTAGATCGAGATCGCAGCCGTGACCGTCATACCCCGGTTCACGTGTTCGTGAAGTGCGGCATGACTTCGCTCGAGAACTGCTCAAGTTGCTCAATAATCACCGACTGCGGCGTGCCGATCACGCTCCCGGCATTCACGGCCTCAAGACCCGGGTAAAGCTCCTGGAGCGCCATCAACTTCTCCACGATCAGTTCCGGCGGTCCGCACAGCCACTGCCCGGACTTCACCGCATCTTCGATCGTCGGCAATCCCGCGGTGGGCGCTCGTTTCGGGTCTCCCAGCGCGTCTACTCTCTCCGGTCCCAGCGAGCGCGCCAGGGTCAGAGGTCCGAACATCTTCATGTTCTCCTGGAAATAGTCACTTGCCTCGGCCATCGCCTTCTGTTCCGTTTCTGCGATGTACACCGATACGCCGACCACCATGTCGGTGCCCAGTTCGGTGTCCCGTCCGCCGCGGGCGAGCGCATCCCGCCAGGCCTCGACTATCGGGCTCGGCGCGCCTCCAGAAGCCGCGCCACCACCAACGACGCCTTTGATACCGTGCTTCACCATGAAGTCCAGCCCGCGCACGGTCGCACTCTGGATCGGCTGGTAGCACTCCACCGGGCGGGTCAACGGTCTCGGGACCAGCGTTACCTCTTCGAGGGCGTATCCCCGGTATTCCACGTTCGCGGGGATGTCGTAATGCTTGCCGTGATGCGAGAACGAATCCTCGTTGAAGGCCTTGAAGATGATGTCTACTTGCTCTTCAAACAGATCACGGTTGGCATCGTTGTCCAGCAACGGAGCTCCGAAGGTTTCCACCTCGCGAGTGTGATAACCCCGACCGACTCCGAAAACGATCCGCCCGCCGGTGAGGACGTCCGCCATCGCGTAGTCCTCGGCGAGGCGAATCGGATGCCACATCGGTGTGATGTTGAAACCACAGCCGAACTTCACGTTTTTGGTCCGCCCGGCGAGGTGGGTGGCCAGCATCGGGATGTTCGGAATGACCTCGTAACCTTCACGCTGAAAATGGTGCTCGGCCAGCCAGAACGTGTCCCATCCGTTCCGATCAAGTACCTGCGCTATCGCCTCCGCCTTGTCGTAGGCAGTGACCAGTTCCTCGTTCGGCAACAGCCGGTCGTTGGCCGCTGTACCGGCTAATCCGATGTCATCGAGATCGACGTGCCCCGCATAAAGCGTCCCGAATTTCTTGATCATGTTTGCTGCTCTCCCAGGCGGCGCACGGAGACCGGACTGATGTCGCTCCCGGTAGCGCCGGGGCGATATTAACCGCAAGACGCCCCGACTGCGACGCTTCGCGGCTAGGCCGTCGTATCGATCATCGCCACCACGATGGACATAGGCGGCATCTCTACTCGCGCAACGCCGTCCTCAACAAACACTTCGCACGTCGCGGGCGTCACCCTGTCGGGCGCGTCCCAGTCGTTGTGCGCTTTCGGGTCGTCGCCCGTGAGGAGCCAGCCCCCTCCGGCGCCCAATACGGAGCGGCCGGTAACGCTCAGCGTCGCCGTCACCGGGTTTTCTGGATCACGATTGACCGCAAACACCGTGGTCCGGCCACTGTCTGCGTCGTACGACGCGGACACGTCCAGGGCGGGCACTTCCCCTCGATCACCGGCACGGTACATCGGCCCGGCCACCACCGGCGTCAACGAGTCGCCGGATGCAAGCTCCGCATATCGGACGAAGGGGTGGTAAATCGACTGGTACAGAAGGCCGTCAGGCCGGGTCAACACCGGCGCTATCACGTTCACGATCTGGGCCAGGCAGGCTATTTTCACGACGTCGGCATTACGAATGAAGGCGTTCAGGTACTGTGCCACGACCAGGGCGTCTTCCAGGTTGTAAACCTCCTCTATCAAGTGCGGAGCCAGCGCCCACCCGCCCTTTGAGTGAACTCCCCCGCGAGCCCGATACCAGACGTTCCACTCGTCAAAAGACAAATACACCTGTCTGGACGATTTCTTGACAGCCCGTACGTACCCGAGCAGCGAACGGTAGTCCTGGATGATGCGGTCGATCTCAACGCCCTCGGCCAGGAACCAGGGCGTATCGTCACGCTCGTTTCGCGAGTACCGATGGGCCGAGATGTAATCGACGTGATCCCACGTGTATTCAAGCGCGACCCGGTCCCACTCCATGTACTCCGGCATGTGATTGCCGGACGATCCGGCGATGATCGTCTCGATGGCCGGGTCGACGCCCTTCATCAGCTTTCCGGCCTGTTCCGCCCGTAGCGCATACTCCGCCGCGGGGACATGCCCGGCCTGCCACGGCCCGTCCATCTCGTTGCCGAGACACCACAACCTCACGTGGTGCGGATCTTCGTGACCGTTAGAGCGACGGAGGTCTGACCAGTACGTCCCGGAAGGGTGGTTGCAGTACTCGACCAGCTCGCTCGCCGATTTCGCCGTGCCGGTCCCGAGATTCACCGCCATCATTGGACCGGTTCCGACAACCCGGCACCAGTCCATGAATTCGTCCGTGCCGAAGGTATTTGGCTCCGAGGTCTGCCAGGCGAAATCTGCCCGCACCGGGCGCTGACCCGCCGGACCGATACCGTCTTTCCAGTCATAGTTGCTGACGAAGTTGCCGCCCGGGTAGCGAACGTATGGCATTCGCATCGGCCGCATGGCTTCCAGCACGTCACGCCTGAACCCGCGCTCGTCAGACAACGGGTTGCCCGGGTCATACACGCCCTCGTAGACGGCCCGGCCGATGTGCTCCAGGAACCCGCTAAAGATGCGTCTATCGATCTTTCCGGCTGTACGATCCGGGTCGAGGGTGATGGTGGCGTTGGACATCGGACCTCATATCTTTGAGTTCCCGGGTTACGCGTTAAAGCATTTCTGGGCCGTCATATCGATAACGAGCGGTGCGACCCGAAAAATCACGGCCCGATGGGGCTAGACTCGTGCCGTTCCCGGCGCAGGTCAACCCCGGACCTGACCTGGATAACTCTGGAGACTACCCTGGACCCGTGGCATGGAGACCCTGAAGTGAAGATCCTGATAACTGGAATCGGCGGAACCATCGGGAGCGTTATCGCTGACGCGCTGGGCGAACGCCATGAAGTAACCGGAATCGATATTCGGCCTCTCGACAGGGAGGGCGCTGTCGTCGCCGATCTCACCGATATTGATGCCATCACGCCCCTTTTTGAGGGCGTGGACGCCGTGATCCACCTGGCCGCCGAACGTCGGCACACGCCGGACATCGGCTGGGACCTTCTGCTCCCGACAAACGTCGTCGCCACGGCCAACGTGTACGACGCGGCGCACGCCGCCGGCGTACGCCGGTTCGTGTTCGCGAGCTCTATGCACGTCGTGGGGAACTACGAGTCGGACGAGCCCTGGGCATCCATCGCCGCCGGTCGCTATGACGGCCTGGATCCCGAAACGGTTCCCCTCGTAAGCGCGGATATGCCGGTACGGCCGGACGGCCGATACGCCGCCACGAAAGCGCTGGGGGAGTCGCTCGGACGTTACTACTCCGACTGCGAAGGCATGGAGGTCGTCTGCGTGCGGCTCGGGACCATCGCGGACAGCAATGACGTGGGCGACGACCCGCGCGGGTTTGTGAGCTGGTTCAGCCATCCGGACCTGGCCGGGTTTTTCTCTGCCTGCGTCGAGGCGCCGGGGATCAAGTACGAAATCGTTTACGGAGCATCCGCGAACACCTGGAAGATCTACGACACCGCTTCAGGCTTTGAAGCGCTCGGATTCACTCCCTCCGACAACGCCGAGGATCACCGGAATTGAATTCGGCCGGGATATGCCGGGTCGGCAGGCGTCCCTGCCCGTAGTCGTCGCCTAATCGACGATCTCAAAGGACTTGAATGCCTCGAAAATGGCATCTTCGATCTCATCGAACCGTCCGGTGAACGCCCCGTACGTTGCGCCGAAGCCAGAGTCATCGCCGTGGAGATATGACAGGTGCGCCCACCGGATATCGCCATCCGACTCGGTGAACCGGATCAATCGCGCCTCGAGGCCTGAATCGGTGGTGAACGGTTCGTTTGACACGATTTCATACGTATCGGACTTCTCAAGTTCGATCTCGAACCGCCGGGCGTAGGTTTCGACGTTCGGATCTTCCCCGTCCAATTCCCCGACAAATGCGGTTTCGACTTCGAGGTACTCCTCGATGATGAACAACACCTCGCCGCCGGTCCCGCTAAATGCTTCTCCCCCGAATTCTGTCCGGGGAGCATCCCTGAGACTTCCCGGCACCACCATCGTGTACGGGTTGATAGTACTCAAATAGGTTCGCGTCTCGGCGTTCTCTGCTTCTTCGATTGCCGGCGGTATATGGACCTCGATCGGTCGTCCGTACTCCAGGTAATAGGCTTCCACGATCTGCGGCAGCGGCGTCTCAGACAGGGCCAGCAGACCACCGAAGTTGGACGGCGGCGCACTGCCTTCCAGTCGAATCTTGCGTACCAGGTGCTCCTGGACGCTGGCGAACACTTCTACGCTCACGGCGGCGTCCACGCCCGGTACCGAGCCGGTGACGTGATAAACCTCTTCGCCTTCCAGCTCGGTAACACCGACCGACGCCGTGGACACGTCGATCTGCTCCACGACCGCGGCGTCAACCGTCAGGCCCGGAGATGCCTCGCTCGCATCACTGATGGTCCATTTGCCGCTGTTCGGATCGCGGCGATACCGCGTGCCGTCTACGATCCGGTTCTCGGAGCTTGTGGAACCGGATATCGACCCCGTCGTGGCGTCGCTGCTCGTCAGGACGATGTTGGCGCCCGGTCCCGACCTCGCTGCGTTGATAGTCGTGACGAGCGACTGTTGCGCGGCGTCCGAATCGTCGGTCACGGTCAACCGGGCCTGCACCTGCCAGCTTCGGGCTTCCGCCATCGCCGCCGAGATTGCGGGAAGTAGGACGGAAGGATCAGTAATCACGTCTGGCGGAGTCGCTTCTTCCACGCTTGAAGAGGCCGGGGAATCGGGGGTGGCAGTCGCCGTCGGCTCCGGTACGGGGGTGGCAGTCGACCCCGGCACGGGGCTCGCCACCGATTCCGAATCACCGCCACCACCACATGCGGCCGCGGCCACTACGAACGTAACCGCCGCCGCTACGAGCAGATAAATGTTCAAACCTGCGCCTTGCTTGTCGATCGTTGGCTGTCTTTTGTACAGGTGCGTTTCAGGTCGAGGCGTTCCATTGTCGCGATCCCCCTCCCATACCGCCGCCCTGATACGAGTTACCCAATACTCCAGATACGTGGGTCCGCACTCAACGGACTGCGAAAATCCCCGATTCGCCCCGGGTTCGCTGCCAGTACGGTAATTGACGGAAACCGATGTCCCTCCAGCGGACGTCGGCAGGGAATCGCGTCCGCCATCAAGACGACAACGGCGGACTCCGGAGGATTGAATGCATCGGGAAGTGATCAACGCGTTTATCGCCCCGATCAAATACATCTGGAAACAGGAAATCGGCAGCAATATAACGACCGCCGATACCGAACCCACGATGGAAATGGACAAGACCGGCGACGGTTTCACGTTCATCGCCCCGATCAGTGGGACACTTACCGGCACCTTCGGCATGTACCTGGACGACTCGACGGCGAGCTCACTGTCGGCCGGCATGCGCGGCCGGTGGGTCGCGGAGTTCGAGGATGAACTCCAGAAAGTCCTCGTTCGCGTCACGAAAAAAGTGACCGCCGCCGCGCAACCACTTCTGTTCAAGCTCGGCTACGACTGTAAGATCGGCGAGGTCAGTTGTCTCGAGGGCCGGAACATTGAATATCCCCGGCCTAGAGGAGAAGACGCGGAACAGGCAGTTGCCTACCTTCAGACAGACTTCGGGACCATCGCAATAATTCTCAGTTTCATCGACACGGTCACCCTGGACGCCAGGGAAGCCGTCACTGCCCGTGAACGTGAAGAGTGGCTGGCGTCCCTGGATTTCGTTCCGGAGGACGTGCCCGATGTCGTGCGTGCCAAACGGTTCGAGATGGTCGATGATGACGGCCACACGCGAGCCGTAATTGGACGTTTGAGAGATGGATCACCCCACGTCGTCCTCGCCGATACGGATGGCCGGATGCGCTGCGCCATCTGGCTGGCGCCGAACGGAACGCCTTCCGTGGCGTTCTTCGACGACAACGGCAAGCGCTCCTGGTTGGCCGCCTGAGGCCGACGCGCGCACGCCCTAGCTAACGGGCACCAGGTCTATCGGCGGGACTTCGGCGATAATGCCCCGCTCCGCCGCCATCCGGAACAACTGCTCCAACGCCTGGCGTCCCTCGTCGCCCATGTCTACCGTGTCCTGGTTGACGTACATCCGCACAAACTTTCGGGCATCCTCTTTTTCGATCCCCCGTCCGTACTGCAGAGCGTAGTCCAGGGCGTCATCCTCGTTGGTGCGGGCGTACACGATCGCATCGTGCAGCGCCCGGGCGACGGCTGACTGCTCTTCACGGTCCATGCGGCGGTGCACGCAGTCCAGCCCGAGCGGGATGGGCAGGTTTGTGGCCGAGAACCATTCGGCGCCTAGGTCAAGGACCTTGTGATAGCCCTGTCGCTCGTAGAGGATCTGTCCTTCGTGCAACAGGATGCCCGCATCAACCGTGCCATCGTCTACTGCGCCGCCAACCGCATCAAAGTCCAGGAAAACCGGCGTGAACGGCACGTCCACGAATATCCGCAAAAGCAGGTACGAGGTCGTGAACTCACCCGGCACTCCGATCTTCCTACCGGCAAGGTCAGCCGGAGGCATGGCGGAACGGGACACTATGACCGGCCCGTAGTTACGCCCGATCGAAGCTCCACACGCCATGATCCGGTACTTATCCGCTATTTGCGGGTACTGTGCGGCGGAGATGGCGGTGACATCCAGATCCCCGGTGACGGCACGATTGTTCAGCGACTCGATGTCCTCCATCACGTGCTGGATCTCCCGGCCGGGCACCGTCACATGCTCATGCGCCAGGGCGTAGAACATGAAGGCGTCGTCCGCGTCCGGGCTGTGGCCGATTGAAAGTGGTCTCTGATCTGTCATTTATCCGGGATCCTTATCGTTATCTGTGCCGAAATTGACTGGGTGTGATGCGAGCGCCGCTATTCACGTGCGCACGTGTCGGGGTTCTTCTGAAACGGGCCGGCGACTTAGCCGCCGGACGCTGCTGTCAACGGAGCGAGGTTCGGTTCATCGAGCAGGTGATCGCCGAAAAGCGCCAGGATGTCGTACTCGGTAGTGCGCTGGGCGGGGGCGAACCCGGCATCGGAGATCACGTTCTTGACCTCGTCCACCGTGGTCCGGTTGTAGAACCCCGCGGCCTGCATCACGTTCTCGTCGAACAGGGTGCCGCCGAAGTCGTCAGCGCCAAAGTGCAACGCCACCTGGCCGGTTTTGCGCCCTTCCGAGAACCATGACGCCTGGATGTGCTTCACGTTATCCAGGAAGATCCGGGACAGGGCGATCGCCCTCAAATACTCGTTCGGGCCAGACTCCTGCTTCACCTTCTGGGCGAGGCCCGTGTTGTCTCTCTTGTAGCTCCACGGAATGAACGCCGTGAACCCCGGTTCGCCGATAGCGTCCGCCCTGTCCTGGACGTCACGGATGTGCCCGAGGCTCTCAACGATCTCTTCCGGCGTTTCGATGTGCCCGTACATCATCGTGGCGGTGGACCGGAGGCCAATGGCGTGAGCCTCCTCGTGGACACGCGTCCAGTCATCGACCGTACCCTTGGGCCTGAAACGGCTGATCTCCGCCTTCACACGGTTGGACAGGATCTCGGATCCCCCGCCCGGCAGTGAGCGATACCCGGCGTCCTTGAGTGCCTGGAGGACCTCCCGAATTGACTTCCCGGACACGTCAGCCATCTTCATGATCTCGGGCGCGGAGAAGTAGTGCGGGGTGACCTCCGGGTAAAGCCGAACCGTTTCGCTGACCATCTCCACGTAGTATTCAAGCGGCAACGCGCTGTTCAGACCGCCCTGCATCAGAACGGTCGTGACGCCCTTTGAAGCAGCGACTCCGATCTGGTCCATCATCTGCGCGACCGTGAAGGTGTACGCGTCCTCGTGTTCCGGGTCCGCCCGGTAGAACGCACAGAACGTGCAGTAGGCGTCACAAACGTTCGTATAGTTCAGGTTGGTGTCGACTACGAATGTGACACGCCGTTCAGGGTTGTGCCGGTAGCGCAACTGTTGTGCCAGCGGCGCCAGGTCAAGCAGATCAGCCTCGGTCAGCAGAAAGAGGGCTTCTTCCCGGTGGATTCGCTCACCGGCATTCACCTTCCGGCGAATTGTCGATAACACTGTGTTCCTCAATTCTTGTCGGAAGTCGCGAGCATAGTGGCAGGCCGCCACTCCGGCATTTGTTCGTAATAGCTGCGGAAGAGCGCCAGGGATTCCCGTTCCCGCTCGCCCATCCGGTAGATGAACTGGTCCAGGTAGGAAACCGCCTCTTCCGGTCGCATGTCGGCGGACTCCCAGCCCTCCGCAGTGATCGCTTCGACATCAGCCAACCCGCGGTCCAGACCCTCCCCGAGCGACCGCTCGAAATCGGCGAGCGTGTCCGGATCGGTGTCCACGCGTGCCAGCCAGTGGGCGTAAACGAACGGCAGGCCGGTCATCTCGTGCCAGACCTCACCGAGGTCGTGGACGAAGGGGTAGTCGTCTATTCCGCTGCGGTTTCGCAACGCTTCATCGCCGATCAGAAGAATTGCGTCGTGCGGCTCATCCCGGGTTACGAGGGCTTCCGGTTCAGCCGCCCAGTGTTCCCGAAACAGCACGCGTAATAGCTGGACGGTGGTCGCCGTTTGCTCGGTCACGGCGATTCGCGCTCCCTCCATCTCCTCCGGCATCCGTTCGCTGAACAGGAGAATACTCACGGACATCTGCCGGGTGGCGACGCAGTAGTCCCCGAGCGGCGTCAACAGCTCACCCATCCGGAACCATTCGGCTACCGGAAGCGGGCCAGCGTCGAGATCGCCACGTTCCACGGCGAGCGCCATCTGGCGCGGTACGTAGACCTCCAGTTCCGCTGCGTCGGGAGCCAGGCGCTTGTAGAAAACGGCCGAATTCAGGTACGGCATCAACCCGACTCGAAGTTTCCTGGACCCATTATTTTCAGGCATCAGGCGTACACCTTGATCTCGTTGTAAAGGGCGTCGCGCTCGACCGGCGTCCGGCCTGTTGACGCGATCAATCGGGCCATGCGCTCGCGCGCCAGACCGGCGGGGGAGTCGGCGAGAGCAGCGTGGGCGATGCGCTCTTTCCCGATGGTGCCGTCCATGTCATCGGCGCCGAAGTGCAGCGCAAGAGCCGCGGTCGCCTCGCCGAGCATCACCCAGTACGACTTGATGTGCGGGATGTTGTCCAGCATCAGGCGGGCCACGGCGATCATCTTGAGATCGTCCATCGGCGGCGCGTGCCTCGGCACCAGCATCGTGCTGCCGACCTGGTATTCGAGCGGGATGAACGCAAGGAAGCCGCCGGTGTCGTCCTGTATCTCCCGCAACTGGATCAGGTGATCGATCCGCTCCTCCATCGTCTCGATATGCCCGTACAACAACGTCGCATTGGATTTGATGTCCATAGCGTGCGCAGTGCGGTGGATCTGCGCCCACCTCTGAGCGTTTGCCTTGCCGGGCAACAGTTCCCGGTGCACGCGCTCCGAGAACACCTCTGCGCCGCCCCCGGGCATCGATCTCAATCCAGCCTCTTTCAGGCGAGCGAGCGACTCCTCGGGTTCGATCTTCCAGCGCCTGTGGAAGTAGTCGATCTCGGACGCCGTAAACCCCTTGATGTTCACCGTCGGGTACGCGGCATGGATGTCCCGGACCAGTTGTTCGTAATGCTCGAACGGCCAGTCCGGGTGATGACCGCCCACGATGTGGACCTCCCCCATTTCGGGGTCGATCGAATCCAGGATTTCCGCCGTGCTGAGTTCGTAGGCATCTGCGTCGCCCGGTTTTTTTGCGAAATCGCAGAATGCGCAACTCAGAACGCAGATATTGGTCGGGTTGATGTGCCTGTTCAGAACGAAGTAGACCCGGTTCCCTGACACGAGCCGTTTCCGGTAATCCCCCATCTTCCCGAGCGCCGGAAAGTCGTCGCTATGGAGCATCGTCGCCCCGTCATCGAAGCTAAGACGCTCCCCTGAGCGGACCTTCTCCCAGATCGGCGCAAGCGCCGGGTCGATGAACTGGATGCCGTTCGCTTCCAGCGTTTGTAGGGTCAATTTGACCTGCTCTCGTCTGTGTCCTGTTGCGGCACACTGCGGTTTTCGGATTTCAACTGAAGTACTCGCCCCACCTGCGATCCACCTTCTGGACCACATCGGGGTCCATCACGAGCGGCCGCGGGTAAGAGGATTTGAGGGACGCGTCAATCCCCATCACTCCGGAGTACGCGGGTACGGGCCCGCGTAACTCCGCATTCGTGAAAACGATGTCCTGTGCCGGATCGAACCGGGTGAAGAGACCCCACAGGAGTGAGGTGTCATCGTCGATATCGATATCCGGCGACACCACGGCGATCAGTTTCACGCGGGACAGGAGGGGAGACGCGACCAGCGCTTCAAGTGCGCGACGCGGCTCGTTCTCGACCTGGACCACCAGTAAGGTCTGCTCTATGAACCGCGAGCGCATCACGCCCGGCGCGATCGCTGCCAGATCACCCGGTAGCGGGACCGCCGTATCGGGCGATGCCCCGCGGCCGGTGGCGTCGATGATCAGCTTCCCACCGCCGACAGGCGTCGTAGCGCCGCCCGTAAAGTCCAGCGTGTCGACCGGCGCCCGGGCGATCACCTGCACGTCCCTCTGCACGTCGAAATTGCGGCGGATCGCCTGCACAACTCGGGCGAAGCTGCGGACGTTCACCTCCGGGTCCACGAGCACGATCACCTTGCTCAGGGCGAGTTGCCCCGTACCGAGCAGTCCGAGCGCGGTCTTGAGCGGTTCCCGCTCGTAGCGCGTCTCTACCGAGACAACAAGCAGGTTGTGGAACCCCGCCTCGAAATAGGCCCACAGATCGGTCAGTTCCGGGTGGATCAGTTTCGCGAGCGGCTTCAACACTTCCTGCGTGGCGTCGCCGATGAACTTGTCTTCCTGCGGCGGTCTTCCGACGACGGTCGCCGCGTAGACCGGATTGCGCCTGCGCGTGATCGCCTTGACCTGGAAGACCGGGAACTCGGCAGCCTCGGAGTAATGACCGAAGTGATCGCCGAACGGGCCTTCGATGCGCCGAACGTCGGGTGGTACCACGCCCTCCAGCACGAACTCCGCCTGTGCAGGAACCTGCATGTCCAGGGTGGCGGCCTTCGTCATGGGCGTTCTCGCATTGCGCAGGAACCCGGCGAACGCCGCTTCATCAAATCCCTCGGGGAGCGCGGCGACGGTCGCCAGCCACAGCGCCGGGTCGCCGCCAATGGCCACCGCGACTTCCAGCGGACGTCCACGTGTTTCCGCCTGCCAGTGATGGACGCCACCGCCGCGCTGGATCTGGATGTGCATGCCAGTGGTCTGGCCGTCATACACCTGCATCCGGTACATGCCGATGTTGCGGATTCCCGTTTCCTGGTCGACCGTATGCACGAGCGGAAGCGTGACAAAACGGCCGCCATCCCCGGGCCAGCACTTGAGGATCGGCATGGTCCCGAGATCGGGGTTCGACTCCACGACCTCCTGGACAGGCGCTTTACGCGATTTACCCGGGCGGAAGTTCAAAAAGCGCTTCGCCATCCTGCGGTTGCGCCAGAACGCCTTGAATGACGGCGGGTTCATGTCCTGCATGAAGTGGAGAAGACGCTCGCCCAGCTCCTCCGGCTCTCCACCGATCGCCATGTTGACGCGCCGGCGTGAGGACAGGACGTTGATAGCTACCGGGTAAGCCGAGCCTTCTACGTTCTCGAACAGGAGGGCCGGGCCGCCTTCCAGCACGGACCGCGTTGCGATCTCGGTGATCTCCAATTCCGGGCTTACCGGTACAGAGATGCGGTGCAGCTCGCCGTTTGCCTCCAGGTGGGCCAGGAACGACTGGAGGTCCGTGAACGCCATCTCAGTCCCCGGTCCCCTGCCAGCGGCGCAATAGGTCCGACTCGACACCAAGCGTGTCCAGGACACGCCCGGCGATCATGTCTACGAGGTCTTGCACACTCTCCGGCCGGTGATAGAAGCCCGGCATGGCGGGCATCACTATCCCCCCCGCCTCAGTGACGGCAGTCATGTTGCGAAGGTGAATCAGGCTCAGAGGGGTTTCCCGGGGCACGAGGATCAGCTTTCGCCGTTCCTTCAGCGCCACGTCCGCCGCCCGCTCAAGCAGGTTCGATGAAACCCCGGTGGCTATTCGTGCGAGCGTCCCCATCGAACACGGCACGACGACCATCCCCGCACTTTCATACGATCCGCTGGCTATCGTGGCCGCGACATCCTTCTGATCGAAAAGTTCAATCGAGCCGGCAACCGAGCCAAGATCGAGGCTATCCATGAGGGTCCGGGTATCAGACGCCGGGTCGCCGTTGAGCGAAATGCCCAGCTCGATATCGAACACGCGCCTGCCGGCGTCCGTGATGACTATCTGGACATCGTGACCGGCTCCAACGAGCCCCTCGATCACTCGCCGGGTGTACGGAGCGCCACTGCCGCCAGAAATTCCCACAACGTAATTCGTCATCAGCCCACCAGCGTTCCGGCGATTACGAAGCCGGCGAATACCACGGCGATGATGCCGTTCATGGTGAAGAAAGCCGCGCCCAGTTTTGAAAGGTCTGTCGGTGATATGAGCCGCTGCTCGTACGTGAGCAACGCAGCCGCCGCGCCAGTTCCGGCGAAATAAAGAGCGTGCGCATCGAGCAGCAGACCGGCGATCACGAGAGCCGCCACTGTAACGAGGTGGAACGAGCGGGATATCCAGAGGGCGGCACGGATTCCGAAGCGAGCCGGGATGGAGTTAAGGCCCTGCGCACGGTCAACCTCGATGTCCGCCGTGGCGTAAATGATGTCGAACCCGGCTACCCAGAACATTGCGCCGATGCCCAGCCACGTAACACCCCAGTTGAGGTCGCCGGTCAACGCGACCCACGTGGCCGGTGGAATCATGATGTAGACGCCGCCAAGAGCCAGGTGGGCGAGCCAGGTTAAGCGCTTCGTGTACGGGTAAAACACCAGTACAGCGATAACGACGGGGCTCAGATACCAGGCAAGGCGGTCGAGTTGTGAGACGGCCAGCAGAAACGCCGCCAGAGCGACGCCCATGTAGACCCACACCTGTCGAGACGTGATCAAGCCCGCCGGGATGGCCCTGCTCGCCGTGCGCGGGTTGCGTGCGTCTATTCCGGCGTCGATGACCCTGTTTGCGCCCATGCCGAAAGTACGCGCCCCCACCATCGCCACGGCCAGCCAGATCAGCGATTGCCAGTCCGGGAGCCCGTCTGCGACAAGAAACGCCGTGGCCGCGGCGAACGGCAACGCAAACACGGAGTGCTCGAACTTGATCGTTTCGGAGAACAGCATGATCCGGCCCCAGGCCGTCGTCGCCTGCGGAGTCACACTAGCCATCCACGTTCTCTCCGTTTGCGGTTAACACCGGATCGGGCCGTTCGAGCCCGCCGACCAGCACCGTCCGCAGCACGGGCAGCGCCTCGACCGGGGTCGGGGTTCCCCTGTAGACCCAGTTGACGACGATCTCGTTGACGGCGCCCAGCCAGGCACGAGCCACCACTTCTGTGTTGGCCGGCGCTATTTCGCCCGCTTCGACGGCCCGGTCCAAGCCGTCCTGGATCACTGCGGCGAAACGTCCGAATGTCTCGACCCGCTTCTGTTCAAATGCCGAGCCCATCGAGTACCCCTGTACGAGGAGGACTTTCGCCAGGCGGCGACGGCGTCCAAGCCGGGTCAGCACTTCAGATAGCGCCGCGTCCGCGCCGGCGAGGGGAGATTCGCACGCCGCCGAAGCCTCTTGTGCACGGCGAGTAAGTCGGTCGGCCAGCCGGTCGATTACCGCGAAAAACAGATCTTCTTTGCTCGGAAAGTGGAAGTAGAAACCACCCTTGGACAGCGAGGTTCGACCCGCGATGTCGTCCACCAGCGTCTGGTGGTATCCCTGGTCGGCGAACGCGTCCTCTGCGGCTTCAAGAATGCGCTCACGGGTCGTTTCACGCTGGATGGCCATCGACACTCACAAAGGGATGGTTGGTATGAACCGACCGACTGGTCGGTCGGTCATGCGAAGTTTAGACTGCACCCGGAACCCGGTCAATGAAAAATGCGTGAAGCCGTCCCGGAACGCCAACATGACTCCAGACATCGCCATCAGGCCATGTCAGCCCGAAGACATCCCGGCGGTCCTGCAACTATGGATCGATGCAGACGCTGTGCCCGGGCCGACCGACGATGCAGCGGCGATCGAGCGACGGTTGCAACGCGACGTAGAACTGTTCGTTCTTGCGACCGATGGCGCACGAATAGTCGGTTCGCTTATGGGCGGCTGGAATGGTTGGCGTGGAGACATGGCACGCCTGGCCGTTCACCCGGACTACCGGAGACGAGGGATTGCGATGCAGCTCATCTCGGAGGTCGAAGGTCGTCTTCGTGAACTTGGATGCAATCGCATAACGAGCCTCGTGTTCATACACGAAGCGGGAGCGCCAGAGTTGTGGTCAAACGCCGGGTACGCACCGGATTCCGAGATAGGCCGCTACTACAAGGACCTGTAAAGGCGGGGCGAAATCCACGTCTCACAGCGGGAGAGGAAGAACCTCGATGGAATCGGGGTCGAGGTGAGGGAGAAGTTCCTCACACAAAAACCGTATCCGTGAGCAAACCCTCTCCCTCACCCAACCCTCTCCCACCGGGAGAGGGTGCTACGTCAAGCCCGCGCCCATTAACGCCGGCCGAAACCTCGTTCTAGGTCGGGCTGGCTCATGTGGATCATGGTGGGCCGTCCGTGCGGGCAGGTGTGCGGCTGATCCGCCTTCTCCAGGCTCCTGAGGAGCGCCCTGCCCTCGTCATCGGTAAGTCGCATTCCGGCCCTTACCGATGAATGACAGGCCAGCGTGGCGATCATCCGCTCACGCCAGGCGTCGTGGCGACCCCCGGATGCCACCTCGTCCAGCAATCCCCGGAAGGCATCGCCCGCCGCCGATGTGCGGTCAGCCAGCATGCGCGGGATCGCCCGGATCAGCGCTGTTCCCGGCCCGAATGGTTCGACGACGAATCCCATCCCCGCGATCAGATCGCTTTGATCCGCCAGCAGCTCTTCCTGCCGTGGTTCGAGCGCGACCGGCTCGGGCTCCAGCATCGTCTGCGCATCGGGAGCGCCGGTGTCGAGCGCGATGGCGATCTCTTCGAATCGAACGCGTTCGTGGGCCGCGTGCTGGTCGATCAGGTACACGCCGTCCGGCCCTTCCGCCAGCAGGTAAGTTTCCTGGGCCTGTCCAATCATCCTGAGAACCGGCAGGGTCTCCCGCTGCGTCTGTTGTCCCGGGTCCGCGACATCGGGCGCGTGATCACTCTCGGTCGTGCTTGCGTCCGTGCGAATAGCCGTACCCGCGCTTGCGGGAGCCTCTTCATGGCGCGATGGCCAGAGTGGATCCTGCTCGAGGTCTGTGCGAGGTGCGTCCACCACCGGCGGGCGCCCGGGACCACTGGCTGATCCGCCGACACCGGCAAAGGCGTGTGACGGAGATGTGGGCCGGAACGCCGGGACCGGCGTACCGGCAACCAGGACGCCTCGCACGGCCCGTTGCACCTCGCCAAACACGAGGTCTTCGCGCAAGAACCGGACCTCGGTCTTTGCCGGGTGCACGTTCACATCCACGTCGTTCAACGGAACCCTCACCAGCACAACGGCGATGGGGAATCTTCGCTCCCCGAGGAACCCGTGATACGCCTGTTCTATGGCGTAGGTGATGCGCCTGCTCTGGATCCACCGGCCATTGATACCGAGGGTGATGAACGCGCGATTGCCCCGGCTGATAGACGGCGCACCGGCCAACCCCCCGACCGCGAACGCCGAAGGTGCTCCATCCGATAAGGGCTCCGCTTCCGGGATCTCCAGCATCGCCTCTGCGATCCGCGCGCCGTACGTCCCGGCTACCGCCGCGGAGAGATCACCGCCTCCCGGTGTTGCCAGCCGTTGACGGCCATCAGCGCTGAGTCGGAAAGCGACATCGGATCGAACCAGCGCGTACGAGGTGACAAGCGATTGAATGCGGCCAAGCTCGGCCCCGGGAGAGCGCAGGAACTTCCGCCGGGCCGGCACATTGGAGAACAGTCCGCGTACGGCAACACTGGTCCCGGCAGGAACACCCGTCTTCCCGAACTCCGCCGTCTCACCAAACTCAAGCAACAACCGTTCGCCGGAATCCTGGCTGGCTGGCCTGCTGGAGGCCTCAATGCGGGAGACGGACGCTATGCTCGGCAACGCTTCGCCACGAAATCCCAGGGTGGCGATGCCGAGAAGGTCGGAAGTCTCATCGACCTTGCTGGTAGCGAAGCGCTGAAACGCCAGCTCAAGCTCGCCGGGTGTGATTCCCCCGCCGTCGTCGACGACCCGGATCAGCTCGGAGCCGCCGCCATCGACCTCAATGCCAATACGCGTGGCCCCGGCGTCGAGCGCGTTTTCGACCAGTTCTTTGACCACGGAAGCCGGCCGCTCAATCACCTCACCCGCGGCGATGCGGGCGGCGGTGGCATCATCGAGCAGGCGGATCGGCATCTAACCGGCTCCGTTACGCGGGCTGACGAAGCGGGAGAACGACGAGGTGCCGGAAGAGGCGTAATCAAGCAATGCGTTCGCCACACTGACCAGTTCCCTGTCGCCGTCGTCGGCAAAGAAATAGGGCCGGACCACAACGCCGCCAAACTCGTGGACTATCTCCTCGTGGTCGTCCACTACGAGATCCGGCGACACCGGCAGCGCCGCCCGTTCCACCGCAGCACGATAGTCGGCGGTCGGCTTCTCGAAGTAATCGGTAACCATCGGGTCGATACGATGCCGGGTCATCTCGTATTTTCGGATACCCACGCCAGACCAGATGTACATCGCGTGCCCCGCCTCGGTTACGCGACTGAACAGCGCCCCGGCGTGCGGGCGCAGCGCGCCGTTGGCGGAGATCAGCGTGTAGTCAACGTCTATGAAAAAGTTCAAGGGGTGACTCGGAGACTGTCGGGAGTGGCGTGAGATGGCCCGAGTATAGCTATCGCCCGACACTGAACGGGAGGCCAGCCCTCCCATCACATCCATCTTGGCGGTCCCCCGTCACGAAAGGACGCGAGGGGACTACAGCCGCCGGATAGAGCGATCGATCACCAGGAACCAGGCGCCCGTCAACAGGAGACCCGCTCCGGCCACCACTGAGGCGACGCGGATGTCCCATATGTCAGACAGTTGAGCGAACAGCAAGATCCCGATGGGCATGAAGCCGAAGTTCATCATCCAGATGCCCGATATCCGCCCACGGTACTCGTCGTCAACGACCTCCATGAGAAGGGCGTTGTTCAATGAACGCCGCCCGGCGTCGGCAAGTCCCATGAAGAACAGGAAAACGAAGGCGGACGCGAGTATCGGCGCGACGCCGAGGCCGACCACGGCGACGCCGGACAGGAGCGTCGACGCTATGAGCCAGAGACCCCGATGCGCCCCGCGTCGCAATCCGGCTATGAAAAGCGATCCAAAGAACGCGCCGGCTCCAAAAACCGCCAGCAACCACCCGACCGTCTGCGGACCGCCAGCCTCGATAGTCTTCCCAAACAGGTCGTCCACGTAAGCCGGCAAAAAGTTGCGGGCGGCGTTCGCGAACATAGTCGTCCCGAGAGCTATCAGTAGAAGCCCTACCACCGTCCGGTTTCGGGCGGCGTAGCGCAATGCGTCGCCTAGATCTCCCAGGACGTTGCGGCGCTTCCCGGCGGCGACCACTGACGGCAACATGGCGCTGAATATCAACGAGCATGCGTTGAAAATCAGGATCGTGTCATACGCGGCGGCCGGTCCAGCCCATGCGTAAATCATGCCGCCAATGGCCGGCGCGCCGAGCGTCATCAGTGACATGCCCATGCCGTTCAAGGCAAGCGCGTTCGCCATCAGGTTGTCGCCGACAATTCCAGGAATGATCGATTGACGTGCCGGCATCAAGAAAGCGAATAGCGTGCCCTGAAAGATGGAGGCGACGAACAGATACCAGATGGTGATGGTATCCGTATAGATCGCGGTCGCTATCACGGCGGCGTTGGCGACCATGCCCAGCTGGCCGATCTGGATCATCCGTTTCCGGTCGATGCGGTCAGCGACCACCCCGCCGAACATGCCAAATATCAACATCGGCGGCGCAAAACCGATCGAGATCATCCCCATCATCTGGTAGGAATGGGTCAGGTCCCACGCCAGTAGCCCGCGGGCAACCATCTGCATGTTCATGCCACCCATCATGAGCAGCATGGAGAGCCAGAGAGCCCGGAAGTGGGGGTTCGAGAGAGACTGGAACGTTCTACGCCAGTAACCCTCTGCGACCGTAACCTCGGGTGCTACAGCAGAAGCGTCGGGCGCGACAGCCCTGGACGACCCTGAAGCTTCCCGACGGTTAATGGCCAAACGTTGTCACTCCTGCTTGTCTGTCTCAGTTCAGTCCAGGGCCTTTTCGAACCCAGAGGTTAACCCAACCGCCTCAGGCCGCGCATGGACACCATAACTACCAGCCAGGAGCCTATTAGAAGAATCCCGAGTCCCATCATGGAAGCCCGGGCGCCGTAAGCCTCCATGGCGATCCCGAGCGGCAGCATGCCGAGCGCCACGACCGAGAACGACATCATGAAGAGGCTGGCGACATGGGCGCGGTGATCGTCGTCCGTCAGTTCCATCGACAGCGCCTGGCCAAGAGCGAAACGCACCACCTCGGCAAAACCGACCGGGATCATGAGAACCAGGCCGATCCAGTAGATCGGAAGGCCGGCGAACAGGACGAAAGCGACGCCCGAAATCAACGAACTCGCCAGAAGCACGAAACCGCGTCTTTGTCCGCGACGCAGGTTGGCAATGCCGAGAGCGCCAACAAGAGATCCAACGCCGACGACCCCGACGAGTATCCCGTTCTCGACTTCCGAAGCATCGAACATGTCGATAGCGATTGGCGGCAGCAGCATCCGGAACGGCATGGTCAGCAGGGCCGCGAAACCGGAGAAAATCATCACCTGCAACAGGGTCTTTCGAGAGGCGACGTGCCGGAATCCTTCGACCCAACTTGCCAGGACAGATCTTCTTGGCGCATTCGGATTCGGAGGGAACTTCGAAATCAGCCCGGTCACGAGTACCGCAATGATGTTGAGCCCGGCCACCACCAGGTACAC
The DNA here is from genome assembly GCA_964474025.1 of uncultured Dehalococcoidales bacterium. GTDB lineage: Bacteria > Chloroflexota > Dehalococcoidia > Lucifugimonadales > Lucifugimonadaceae. The sequence goes on from CAYYRD010000005.1 coordinate 86,782, forward strand.
GCCCTCGGGGCCAGCTTGCCAGTACAACAGGCCGCCAATCGCCGGCGCCGCTATCGACGTGAGGCTCATCGCCGCGGCGTTGAGCGACATGGCATTGGACATCAAGTCATTGCCAACCATCTTGGGAATCATGACCTGGCGGACCGGCATCATGAACGAGAAAAGTCCTCCCTGGATGATCGATGCAGCAAGCATGTACTGCCAGATGAGCGTATCCGTCAGGAGTAACACGGCGACGGCGCCCGCGAGGATCACCTGGCCAGCCTGTACCAACTGGATCATGATGCGGCCTTCTACCCGCATCGAAATGACCGGCGCCACGACAGACCCTATGAGCATCGCCGGCCCAAATCCCACCCCGACGACTCCCGTCAACATGAAGTTCTCGTCGGTGATTTCGTAGACCAGGACGCCACGGGCGAAGAACTGCATCTGCGTGCCGCTCATGCCCGCCAGCATGCCGAGCCACAGGAAGAGGAATTGCCGATTTTTGAGTGATTCGAAGGTCCGGTCGAGGGCTTTCTTCAACCCCTTTCCGGAACTCTCGACGCCTGCTGAAGTGCCCGCCTCCACCGGCGTGTTCATGCCCGAAGGGGTGGAAGTCAGGGACCCGCGATCAGGCGGAGAAGCATCGTCAGTAGACGAAGTTCTCTGCCCTGAATTCGGTTCGGAAGCGGCCATTCATCCTCGCAGCCAGGACTAATCGATCCCTGTTTAGACTACTCGATTGGCCTTCCGGTGGGTCTGTTAGCCCAGCTGGCGAAGCCGCTTCATCAAGCCGAGCGACAGCAGGCTGGCCACCAGCAAAATAATGCCCAGGCCGAATAATGTCTGTTCAGCGCCGAATAACTCCATCGCAACCGACACGGGAAGAATGCCGAGCGGCATGAGCCCGAATGTCATCTGGAACAGGCTCGCTACACGCGCCCGGTGTTCGTCGTCCGTCAGCTCCATCGAAAGCGCCTGACCGAGAGCGAACCGCCCGGCCTCCCCGATGCCCATAAAGATCATTACGAAGAGTCCGACCCAGTAGTACGGGAGGCCGGCAAAAACGACAAGGCCGATGGCCGACACGAACGCAGAAGCCATCAGCACCATGCCACGTTTCTGTCCCTGCCGTAGCGCGGCGATCGCAAGCGCCCCGATCAACGATCCAACGCCCATAACGGCCACGAGCACACCGGTCTTGAACTCAGAAGCGTTGAATACGTCGCTGGAGATCGCTGGAAGGAGCATCCTGAAGGGCATCGAGAGTATCGTCCCCAGCGCGACGAAGATGATCACGGACATTAATGTCCGGCTGCGCCGCACGTACGCGAATCCTTCGACCGTGTTCGAGAGGATCGAGCGACGCGGCGCGTCCGGGTCCGGCGGAAACTTCGGCAAGATGCCGGTCAAACCGATCGCGGCCAGGTTCAAACCCGCCACGATGAAATACACGCCTTCGGCGCCAATTAACCCGTACAGGATGCCGCCGACCGCCGGTGCCGCCATTGAAGTGAAGCTCATCGCCGCGGAGTTGAGTGACATGGCGTTTGACATGAGGTCTTTCCCGACTATCTTCGGGATGACCACTTGCCTGGCCGGCATCATGAATGCAAAGACCCCACCCTGGGCGACGGACGCTACCAGGATGTGCTGCCAGATGATGTGGTCGGTCAGGACCAGGGCGCCTATCGAGGTCGCGATTACCACCTGGGCGAGCTGGGTGGCCTGGATAATAGTGCGGCGTTCGATGCGCTCCGTGACCGTCCCGCTGATTACGGAGCCGATCAACATCGCGGGCGCGAACCCGGCGCTCACGATGCCGGTCAGCGCATACGAGCCGGTTATTTCATAGATCAGGATGCCACGCGCCAGCATCTGCATCTGCGTCCCGCTCATCCCGGTCATCATGCTCAGCCAGAGGTACCGGTAGTCCCGGTTGCCCAGCGATTCAAACGTGCGGCCGAGCAGGCGGGATGCGCCACTTTTGTTGGCCAGGAGCACCGGCGCTGTGTTCACGCCGCCCGATGAAGACGTCCCGGGAGGAACAGGATTCAATGACCCGCGATCCGGTGGCCGGGCATCGTCGGTTGACGACGTCCTTCGGCCGGGAGTCGGTTCGGAAGCAGCCATTCATCCTCGCAACAGGGATGGTCTCCGGTTCGTGCCTCACGCCACAATTGGAGTTTGGTCGAACCACCCGTGGAGGTTTGATGACACTGGCGCGGGCGGGTTTGCAGTTCGTCCCGCTCGCTGACGTTTAGCGAAATCGTGGACGATGGAGATCACCATTTGATCGAAGCTGAGTATATACCCGTCAGGGCTTGAAACTTATCCGTAGAGACGTACGTTTTCGCTGCGGAATACCCACCGGTCGATACAATCTGATGATGCGCTCGGCCGGGGCGTCACCACACACAACGCGGGGGTCTACACCCGAAGGAGACTTTTGCTTAAGCCGCCCAACCTCCGGGACGTGATCGACGCCAGCCGCCGGATCGCCCCGTACATGCACAGGACCCCGCTCCGGCAATACCCGGCGCTTGGCCGTCTCATCGGGCCGGACACCGAACTGTGGGTCAAGCACGAGAACCACCAGGTACTCGGATCCTTCAAGCCACGCGGCGGCATCAACCTTGTCTCGCAGCTTGAGCCCGGGGAACTCGCCGGCGGCCTCGTAGCTGCCTCCACCGGAAACCACGGTCAATCGGTGGCCTTCGCCGGGAAGACCTTCGACACGCCGGTGACGATCGTCGTGCCGAATGAGGCGAACCCGGGGAAGCTCCAGTCGATGAAAGATCTGGGCGCAGAAGTCATCCACCACGGCGATCAATTCGACATATCCCATGATTTCTCAATCCGACTTGCCGCCGACAACGGAGCGCGGCACGTCCATTCCGCGAACGAGCCAGACCTGATCGCCGGCGTCGGAACTTACTCCCTCGAGATATTCGAGGATCTGTCCGATATAGACGTCCTGATCGTCCCGGTCGGCGCCGGAAGTGGCGCATCGGGGGCGGCGATCGTTAGCGCTGCGGTGTCTCCGTCGACCGAGGTGATAGCCGTCCAGGCGGAGGCAGCGCAATCCGCATTTCTGTCGTGGGGAAGTGACACGCTGGTCGAGGCGCCCATGGGCACGGCGGCCGAGGGGTTGGCGACGGGACACTCTTACGAACTACCGATCAGCATCTTGCGCGAACACATCAAGACCTTCGCACTCGTGTCGGAACGGGAGATACGAACGGCGATAGTCCACTACCTGGAGCATGCCCGGTCCCTGGTAGAAGGCGCGGGCGCGGTGTCACTGGCGGCGGCGATCAAGTTCAAGGACCGGCTGGCGGGAAGGCGTGTGGTCGTCGTGGCCAGCGGCGGCAACCTGTCAATGGCGCACCTGCAAGAGGCGCTTGCCGGCAGTTAACTCGCGAGTTGACGTGTTACCTCACATAGGGGCGGGGCTTGCTCCGCCCGGGGCGTCAGCAACTTTCGTGCCGGAACACTTTCGTGCCAGTTGTCATCGGACGTGACGGAGCACTCACCGGGAGATCCTTCGCCCCGAGCTCAGGACGACAAAATGAGGTGTGATGCGGTTCCCGGGGTCGTCGAAAAAACGGGAGGGGCAAGCCCCGCCCCTCTAGGTGTCGCCCGTGCCCTTACGTGCCACCCGCGACCCGTGACTCTCGAAGGGGCGGCGTCAAGCGCCCGTGCGCTCGATATCCTCGTCCAGCGCTTTGACCCGGAGGTAATCCTCACGGTACAGCGCGTACGCCCGTTCGAGGTAAAGCTGGGCGAGCTTGCCGCCGGCCTCTGATTTGTCCAGGGCGGCGTCGATAAGAAGGTCGATATTCCGGTTCCGGGCGACGTGGATAGCGATGGCACGCATGTGCGCAGTCGCCTCCCCGGCGGTGTCGTCATCGCCGCCCTCCGCGGCAAACCGGAGGCGCCCGGTGAGTTTCGTCAACTCGCCGAGCTGATCGGCTTCACTCATCAGAGCGTAGACAACGTCATCAACGGCGTAGGCGGATTCAGCCTGCGAACCGGCGGGGCCATCGGGGACGTCACCTGCGGTATCACCCGGTTCGGCCAGTTCGGGACTGGACGGTGATCCGATCTGGTAGCGCTCCCCGTACTCGCTGAGAATCTCGCCGATGACGCCCATCATTTGGGCAGCGTCTGAGAGAGACCGGTTCCCCGCAAAGATCAGGTCGTCGCCCCGCGCATCGGCTATCGAAACGAGAAAATCGTAGCTTTCTACCGGCTCCGGGGCGGGAGGGAAGGCGAATGCCGAAAGGTCGGCCTCGCCTCCCATCGGCAACTGGCCAGCGAGGAACGGCGGAACGTACTTCTGTAGATCGACGCTTACCGGCAGCAGGATCAGGTAAGTAGCCGCAATCTCATCCGGGTTCGTGGTATCCCGGAAATACACCAGGGCGTGACCGCGTGGGGCGCTGGCGTCTCCACGCTCAAAGGTTAGATCCATCGGCCGACGGCCCCGTGCCTCTCTGATTCTGTGAACATGACACCCGGTTTCGACGACCGCCGATCACCGTGAGCGTCCGGTCTGTATCGTATACCCACACCGTTTCACTCACGAGTCCCGGGGCACCCCTGCGCTAGCAGGCGACGGTACGCCTCGGCCTTATTCAAAGGACCGGATTCGAGACCATATGGGCCTGTACAGCGCGCTCGCAAGACCCTTGCTCTTCCGATTCCCGCCGGAAACGGCGCACCGTTTCGGCGATTACGCCCTACGTGTCCCGCCGCTCTGGTCAGTTCTACGGCCGATACTCTCGACCCGTGACGAGCGACTGAAAACCACTTTCGCCGGGATCACATTCCCTAACCCGGTCGGTGTCGCCGCCGGGTTGGACAAAGACTGTCGCTTCCTGCCGGGACTGCTCGATATCGGATTCGGGTTCGCCACCGGCGGCACCGTCACACGCGACGCCCGACCCGGCAACGCCCGACCGCGCGTAATCCGCGAACCGGGTCGGCGCGCGTTGCTCAACGCTCTCGGCTTCCCGGGCGAGGGGCTGGACGCAGCCGAGTCACGACTCCGGGGACTGTCGGAAAAACGGCGCTCGCGCATCATGGTGAGCATCTCCGGCACCGAGGTCGAAGACATCTCGGAGTGCCACCGGCGCCTTCAGCCGCTCGTCGCCGGCATCGAGGTGAACGTTTCGAGCCCGAACACCGCCGGCCTGCGAACGTTCCACGAACCAGACAACCTGGGCCGACTCATAACAGCGCTCGCCGATCAGAGCGATCGCCCGCTGCTCGTCAAGTTGCCGCCCTGGCGATCGGACGAGGAGCGTAACGAAATGATGCCGATGGCCCGGACCTCGCTCGAGGCCGGTGCTGACGGGCTGGTTATCGCCAATACGCATCCAACCGGGGATGACCGGCTCGCTGTCAGGCGCGGCGGTCTTTCCGGCGCGCCCCTATTCGATGACACGCTCCGAATGGTGGCCGAAGCGCGTCGCGAACTCGGGTCCGAGTTCGCCCTGATCGCATGCGGTGGGATCGGCGCCGCGGACCACGTGTGGCGGCTGTTGGAGGCCGGGGCATCCGCGATCCAGCTATACACATCCTTCATATACGAAGGCCCCGGATTACCGGGGCGGATTAACCGGGACCTCGTGAAACGCATGGAATCCGCGGGCATACCACGACTGCCCTCACTCCCCGCCCGATTTAATCGCGTCTGACCCCTCCGCAAGATATCTGTATCATTCGCCCCACTATGACCAGCGAGCGGGTCAAACGGCGGATCGAGCGTCTGCTCGACCAGGCCGACGCGGCCCTGGAAAATCAGGACTACCGCGCGGCGTTGCAGGCCGCCAGGGCTGCGCTCGGATTTGACCCCGGGAACACCGAAGCAGCGGCTTTCGTTGAAGCGGCTCAACAGGCCCTGGCGGTTGTCCCCGGCGTCAAAGACGCCGGTCCGGACTCGGCCCCTCCAGTTTCCGCCCATTCAAGCCGGAGCTCCACCAGTCCACGCCCTTCCGCGCCGGATGCGGGCTCTAGCGGGGGTGAACACGACACCCCGACCTCCTTTGCCGGCGGCCGCTACGAGGTCAGCAAATTTCTTGGCGAGGGCGGCAAAAAGCGCGTCTACCAGGCGCACGACACCCTGCTCGATCGCGAGGTCGCGTTCGCCCTCATAAAGACCGAGGGCTTCGACCAGACCTCGAAAGAACGTATCTCCCGCGAGGCACAGGCCATGGGGCGTCTGGGAGTGCATCCCAACATCGTCGCCGTGCTCGACCTCGGGCAGGAAGACGACGGCTCGCCATACATGGTCACGGAGCTAATGGGCGGCGGAGACGTAGAAGCGCTGCTGGAGGACGCCACGCGACCCACACCTGAATCCTCTATTGCAGTCGGCGGCGCCGGTCCCTCCCAGGGAGAGGACCAACTGATGCCTCCTCCCTCAGAGGGAGGAGGTCTGGAGGTGGGTGGAAACGCTCTCCCCCTTGACCGCACCATCGAGATCGGGAAGGCCGTCTGTGAGGGGTTGGAGTTCGCCCACGCCCGCGGGATCGTCCACAGGGATTTGAAGCCCGGAAACGTCTGGTTGACAGAAGATTCTTCGTCGGGCCCGGGACAGGCTCAAGTCGCCAAGATCGGTGATTTCGGGCTGGCGGTTATGACAGACCGCTCCCGCCTGACACGTGAAGGGATGATGGTAGGGACCGTCTCCTACATGCCTCCCGAACAGGCCACCGGGGGTGAGATCACACCGAGGGCGGACCTGTACTCACTCGGGGCAATGCTCTACGAGATGGTGACCGGACGACCACCCTTCCTCGGCGATGACGAGGTCGCAATCATCGGCCAGCACATCAACACACCTCCGGTCGCTCCCACCTGGCATAACGGCACATGCCCTCGACCTCTGGAAGCGCTGGTCATGCGCCTGCTCTCCAAAGATCCTGCCGAAAGACCTGAATCCGCGCAGGACGTGTTCAACGCGCTGGACGCCATCGACCTGGCGGCACGAGGCGAGACGGTGGAGCGCGAGAGCAACTCGCTGGATTCGCTCGCCGGCGGGGTTTTCGTCGGACGCCAGGCGGAAATGGGCCAGCTCAAGGCGGCGCTGGAAGACGTACTTGGTGGCAGCGGCCGGCTGGTCACGTTGATGGGCGAACCGGGCATCGGCAAGACGCGCACGTCAGAGGAGTTGGCGACATACGCCGGGTTGCGTGGAGCGCAGGTGCTATGGGGCCGATGTTACGAGACAGGGGGGCAGCCACCTTACTGGCCGTGGGTGCAGGCGATCCGGAGCTACGTGCGGGAGATCGACCCGGACGAACTACGCCGCCAGATGGGGTCTTCTGCGTCCGTGGTCGCGGAGATAGTCACCGACATAAAAGACCGTTTGCCCGAAACCCGGCCGCCGTCTCAACTGGACGACCCGGACAGCGCCCGCTTCCGGCTGTTTGACTCGATAGCGAGCTTCCTGAAATCAGCCAGCCAGACCCAACCGCTGGTCATCGTGCTTGACGATCTGCACTGGTCGGATCGTCCCTCGCTCACCTTCCTGGAGTTCATGGCCCGCGAGATCGGCCAGTCCCGTGTTCTGTTGATCTGTACCTACCGGGACGTGGAACTGAACCGCCGGCATCCGCTCACAGTGACCCTTGGCGACCTTGCGAGAGAGCGCCTGTACGAGTGCGTCCTGCTCAGGGGTCTGTCCGAGCCTGACATCGCCCGTTTCATCGAGATCGCCGCCGGGTCCAGCGCGCCATCGGAACTGGCCGCCACCGTGTACCGCCACACGGAGGGCAACCCGCTCTTCGTCACCGAAGTGGTCCGGGAGCTGGTCCAGTCCGGGGAGCTAGCAGAGAGCCACGCCTCGGGCGCATCCACCTGGTCCGTACGGATTCCAGAGGGGGTGCGGGAGGTTATCGGCCGGCGGCTGGACCGGCTTTCGGAGCGCGCCAATGAGGCATTGACGGTAGCCGCGGTTGTGGGGCGCGACTTCAGACTCGACGCTTTGCGGGAACTGGCGGAAGACACGACCGAAGGCCAGCTTCTCGATGTACTTGACGAGGCGCTGGACGCCCGAATCATCGAGGAACTCACCGATGAGATCGGCCACTATCAGTTTACGCACGCCGTAATGCAAGAAACCCTCACCGGCGAGCTGTCGCTGACACGGCGTGTCCGCATCCATGCTCGCATCGCAGAGACTCTTGAGCGGCTGTATCACGATGAGGCGGACGAACACGCCGGGGAACTTGCCTACCACTTCGGGCAGGCTGAGACGCTGACCGGCACCGACAAGCTTGTTCGCTATTCGGCCATCGCAGGCGAACAGGCGCTGGCCAACTACGCGCCGTCTGACGCGGAGCCATACTTCTCCCGTGCCTGGGATGTCGTCAAGACGGATTCGCTGGGCCCCGAAACTGCCCCGATCCTCTGGGGACTCGCGCGGTCCCGGGCGCCGAGTGTCCCGGTCGGGGAGGCACAAGAACTGTGGGCGGACTTCGAGCGAGTGTTCGATTATTTCGCAGGTATCGGGGATACATCCACAGCTGCATCGGTGGTGACCTACCCGATGTACTTCATCGGAGCGCTCCAGAACGCGACTCACCTGTTCGACAAGGCGCTGGCGGTGGTCGACCCGGACTCGCTGCAGGCTGGCTGGATCCTGCTTCGGCGGGCAATAGCCGACCGGGTCGATCGCGGATATCAACAAGGCGGCCAGGAGGATCTGGAAAAAGCGATCGCGATAGCCAGCCAGCACGCCGATGAAAGATTCACAATTCGCGTGACTGCGGTCAGGGCCATGTTGGAAAGAGATGCGAGGAAGGCCGTAGAAATTGCGGACGAGTTGTTCGACGATCCGCAGGCCGGGCAGGACCAGCAGGGGCTGATACGGGCGGCAGTCGCCGGTGCGCAGGCTGGAGTATTCCTCGGAGACAACGGCGCAGCGATTCGCATGGCAACCAGGTTGATGGAGTCATCCGGAAAGACCCAGGAACGTGTCTGGTGGACCACCGGGTACTTCGTTCTGGCCTCGGTTCATGCACGGGCCGGCGATTGGACGTCTCACGAGAAGCTGTTGGCTGGCAGACAACCGACGGGGTACGAAGGGGACCGGCGGGGGGACGACACCGCCCAGCTTGTTGGCCAGCTACGAGGAATGCACACCGAGGACCCGGGCCCGTTCCTCGACAATGTGCGAGAGAGTCTTGACCGTGGCGCCGGATTCCTTCAGATCGGTGCCGGAGGAGTCATCGGGAGACTCGCCGAGGGCGAGTTTCTTGCCGTCCTGAGGCACAGGACGGGATGGGAAGACATTGGAGTAATCGCGGCAGAATCTGTTCGTCTGGCAAGGGGACTGGCGTCACCCTGGTCATACCATGGAGGGTGGCCCTCGGAACAATGGGCGGACGCGTTGTACGCGTATTGCGCTGAGGATCTGGCACTCATCGAAAGTTTGGATTTCCCGGCTCCCGGCGGAGAATGTTTCGGCTTTGTGCTCAACCACGATCATGTCGCCGGGGAGCTACTTCGCCTCGCCGGACAGTACGAACGCGCGATCCCGTATTACGAAGCCAGTCGGGTGATCTCCGCACGAACGGGAATAAAGACAGAACAGGCATGGACCTGCTCCGATTACGCCGAGATGCTACTCGACCGCGCGTCGGCCGACCCTTCGAGTGCCCCTGGGATCGCGGACCAGGAGAAGGCTGTCGAGCTGCAAGACGAGGCGCTGGCTATCGCCCGCGATCTGGCATGCGGCCGCTCGTGGAACGCATCCTGGCGCGGCGGGAGATCCTGAGCGCGTAACCCCCACCCCTCTTAATCCACTCGCGTCGCCAGGAGCGCCTCGATATCCGCCCGCCTGCCCATCGATTCCTGCGCGCCCTCGTTGGACACCGCCACCGCTCCGCTCGCCATCGCGAGCCACACGGCTTCCTGAATACCCCTGCCTTCGTTCAGCCCCACGGCAAGCCCCGCGTTGAAGGCGTCTCCGGCGGCTACGGTCGCCACCGGGGTCACGTTGAAAGGCGGAAAGTAACCTTCGAACTCCAGCGACGCCACGTACGCGCCGTCCTCGCCGAGTTTGACCACGGCGACCGGCGTCCCCTGCTTCCGCAACTCCAACGCCGCCCTCTCGGCCGACTTCACATCACTCACCTTGATCCCGGTCAGCGATTCCGCCTCGTGTTGATTCGGCGTGATCACATGCGCCAGGCCCAGGAAGTCTTCCGGCTGGGCCTCTCGGACCGGGGCTGGATCAAGTACGACCGTCACCCCGGCTTCACGTGCGGCCCGCATGCACCCGAGCGTTACGTCCATAGAGATCTCTTGCTGGGTCAGCAGCACCGACACCGTGCTCACGATCCCGCTGAAGTCCTCCACCTGTCTCGGCCCACAGGTCGCGTTCGCTCCGTAAACCGGGAGCACGTAGTTCTCGGCGGTATCGTCGATGAAGATCAGCGCGACCCCGGACGACTGTGACGCGTCAACACGCGTCAATCCGCAGTCGATCCCCTCGGCCTGCATGCTTTCCACGAGCTCCCGGCCAAACGGGTCATCGCCGACCTGCCCGATCATCACCGCCGTGCCGGGTTCACGGGCGAGCCGGGCCACTCCGACGGCCTGGTTGGCGCCCTTGCCGCCCCCGCCGGTCGAGAAACTGTTCCCCTCGAACGTCTCTCCCGGGTTCGGGAGGCGCTCTCCCTGGATGAACAGGTCCATGTTCAGACCACCGACTATGGCGATCTTGCCTCCCGTTCTCGTATCGAGCGTCATCCGGGCCTCTTTCCCGTCTCAACTGTCGTTCAAGCATCGGTCCCCCGGGCTAACCCGAGAGCAGGTTGCGGTCCAGTAACTCTTCCAGGGCCCGCGCCACCCCGTCTGCGTCCGGACCCGGGATCAGAGTATCGGCTGATTTCACGGCAGCCGGGTGAGCGTCGCCGACCGCGATGCCCAGGCCGGCCCACCCCAGCATTTCGGCATCGCCAGCGCCGTCTCCGAAGGCGACGACATGCTCCGGCGTCGTGCCGAGTCCTTCCAGCACAATCTCCAGCGCCTTCAATTTACCGGCATCCGGGCTGGCGACCTCACAGAAGTGCGGGAGTGAGTGGGTGATAAGTGCGCGATCGCCGAAATGTTGCATCAGACGCTGAACCCGAGCTCCAGTGGCCTCGGGTCCATCGACGGCCAGGATCAAGGTCGGCCCGCCATCGGAAACTTCCATCAACGAGTCAACCACGCACAACTCCTGGTCCATCCGGTGCGCATAGCCATCGGCCCACTCGGTCCTCTCCTCCACGTAGATCTGGTGATCCAGCAGCATACTCAACTGGCCGCTTCCGCCGTTCAACATCCCGAGGGTTTCCCCGGCCAGTGACGCGTCCATGCGTGCATGCCGCCGCACTTCACCGGTGGATGGATCGGTCGTGACCGCGCCCTGGTAGCAGACGAGCGGCCCGATAGTCTCGAGCTCCCGCGCAAAGCCGAGGGCTGAACCCAGGATGCGCCCGGTGGCGAGCAGCACCGTGGCCCCGGCGGTCTGGGTGGCGGCGACGGCTGCGCGCAGCCTTGGCGAAAGCGCCAGATCAGGCCCAACGATCGTGCCGTCGATATCAAGAGCGACAACGCGAAAGCCCGGACCGGACCGGCCACCTTCCTGGAGAACCGGCTTCCGGGTACTCAACGGGATCGAAACCTTTCAGGCACCATGGTCAACCGCACACGCGCAGATCCCCGGGGATGTGAACCTCTGGTTGGTGACGTTGATCCCCCGCTCGACGTATGAGTCGGGGTAATATCCGGCAGAATCTTACGCCCATACCCGCGTCAGTCATCCCACCGGGTGGATAACCGGCGTCTTCCGGGTAGCTCCAGACACCAGCAGCAGGACAGGAGAAACCGCCTTGAAGATCGCCTCCCACGACGTGATCGTCGTGGACCTTCCACTTGAACGTCCGTTCATGGGCAGGACCACGTCCCCTCACACGATACTGAAATTGCGGACGGACGATGGCATCGAGGGGCTGGGCTGGGCGTTCGTCGGCGTTCCGATGGGCCCGGCACTGGCGAAGGCGGTGGACGGCATGGCCGAGATGCTGCACGGGGAAGACCCTATGATGCGCGAGCGTATCGATAGCCTCGTCGATGCAGCGACTTCGTCCTCCGGTCCCGGCCTTTCTCATTACGTCAGGGCCGTCTTCAACTTCGCCGCCTGGGACATCACCGGGAAAGCGCTCGGACAGCCCGTCTGGAAGCTTCTCGGAGGCGCGCACGCTGAATCGGTGACCACTTACGCCAGTGGCTGGCTGTGGCGCGACTACTCGCTGGACGAACTCGACAGGACGGCCGGGGAGCTAGTCGAGCGTGGCTTTACTTCCATGAAGTTCCGTTGTGGCGCGGAACCCCGCATGTCTGATGAGGCTGAGCGTGCACGCGTGATGCGCAACGCCGTCGGAGAAGACGTGACGATCATGGTGGACATCAACCAGGGCTGGGACATCCCGCGGGCCATGGAAGGCGCACGCCACTTCGAGGCGCAGAACGTCTACTGGCTTGAGGACCCGATCGATTACCGGGACGTCCGAGGTTACTCCCAGCTCGTCAACGCAACCGACATTTCGATCACGCACGGCGAGTACAACTACGGTTACGAGCCGTTCGGCCCCATCGTCGACAATCGCGCGGCGGACATCGTCATGATCGACGCGCATCATGTCGGCGGGATCGACGCATGGAAGCGCGCAGCGGATATCGCGGCGGGCGCGTTCCGGCCGGTGGTCACCCACCTGAGCCCGGAGATCGCAGTCCACCTTGCAGCCGGAATCAACGGCGTCAAGACGGTCGAGTTCATGCCCTGGTCGTTCGGACTCTGGGAGAAGCCGATGGACATCAACGCGCAGGGCGAATTGATCGTGCCGCAGGGCCCTGGTCTTGGCGTCAAGTTGAATGAGGATGTCGTAAAAGCACACCTGATGAACGAATAGTCACCACTCAACCCTTACAACCCGAAGAAAACGGAGAACGCCCCCTTGAAAATCGCATCGCACGAAATCGTCTGGGTTGACGTCCCTCTGTCCCGTCCCTTCGTCTCCGGCTCCGGGTTCCGGACTTCAGAAATGCGGCACTTCGTCCTGAAACTCCGCACCGATAACGGAATCGAAGGACTCGGCTGGGCCTACGCGCACTCCCACACGATGCTCCCCGCTCTGGGTGCAGCGGTCGACGACGTTGCGACCATGATCCGCGGCATGGACCCGCTCATGCGCAACGAGATCGACAGGCGCATCCACCACGCCACCGACTGGACCGGCGGCGGGATGAACGAGTGGGTTTCCGCTGTCATCAATTTCGCCCTTTACGACATCGCCGGTAAGGCGCTCGGCCAACCCGTCTACAAGATCCTCGGAGGCATGCACACCGACTCCGTGCCGACTTACGCCAGCCATAAACTCTGGCGGGACTGGTCGCTTGATGACCTGGCGACCGGCGCGGCCGAGGTGAAAGCGGATGGCTTCAAGATGCTCAAATTCCGGGTCGGCGCAAACGATGCCGCCCTGGATGAACGCGACCGGGCGAAGGCCGTACGGGAAGCCGTTGGCCCTGACTACCCGATCGCCGTGGACATCAACCAGGGCTGGGACGTGGCCCGCACGATGGAGGTCGCGCCCTACCTGGAAGAGTTCCGCGTGCACTGGCTGGAAGACCCGATAAACCGGCACGACTTCGTCGGCTACCGGCATCTTGTCGACGCGCTCAACATCGTCATCACGCACGGGGAGAACCTGTGGGACTGGCGCCTGTTCCTGGACGTGGTTAAGCAGGGCGCCGTGGACATCGCCATGATCGACGCCCACCACGTCGGCGGAATCGACGGCTTTCTGAAGGCCGCTGCCGTATGTGACGCCGCGTTCCGGCCGGTGGTGACCCACCTCTCGCCGGAAATAGCGGTCCACCTCGGCGCATCCGTGCCCAACTGCACGCTGGTGGAGTACATGGACTGGTCATTCGGCCTGTTCGAAGACACGAGCCAGATAAACGCCGAGGGCCAGATGATCGTCCCGCAAGAGCCGGGCTTTGGCGTGACGCTGAACGAGGAACTCCTCAAGCGGGGCATCAGGGACTAGACCCGCTGACCGGTGACCGACGCCCGTGTATCATCCGGGCCACTATGCCAAGTGACAGGGTGCAGAGGCAGATCGACCTGCTGCTCGATCAAGCCGAGGCGGCGCTAGCCAGCTCAGACTGGCGCGCCGCCCTGCAAGCGGCCGAAGCGGCTCGCGGGTTCGACCCAGACAACGAAGACGCTGCTGCCTTTGTCGCGGCAGCAGAGCGCGCCATCACCGCTAGTGGCGAGTCGTCCCCTGTCCCGCCGGGAGAGGCCCAGGAGCCTGCCCTTCCCGGGAAGGGTGAGGGAGAGCTCTCATCGCCCGACAACGGCCCTTCGAGTGCCTCAGGGCACGGTGGTTTGCCCCCTCTCCCCTCCGCGGGAGAGGACCCGGGTGAGGGGGAGCCGACCCCGATCTCATTCGCCGATGGCCGTTACACCGTTTCCAAATTCCTCGGCGAAGGCGGCAAAAAGCGCGTCTACCTCGCGCATGACACCCTGCTCGACCGAGAAGTAGCGTTCGCCCTGATCAAGACCGAGGGTTTCGACGAGGTCTCACGTTCCCGAATCACACGTGAAGCACAGGCGATGGGTCGCCTCGGAACCCACCCGAACATCGTCACGGTATTCGACCTTGGCACCGAAGGCTCAACCCCCTACATGGTCACGGAGCTCATGGGCGGCGGCGATGTTGAAGGGTTGCTCGAGGCGTCCTTCCAAGAGGCATCCCGACTTGTCGGGATGCCTGCGCAACCCACACCTCAATCCTCTCCCTCCCAGGGAGGGGACAATCTGATGCCTCCTCCCTTGGAGGGAGGGAGTCTGGAGGTGGGTCGAAACGGCCTCTCCCTCGACCGCACCATCGAGATCGGCAAAGCTATCTGCGAAGGGCTGGAGTTCGCTCACGGTCGCGGCGTCATCCACCGTGACCTGAAGCCCGGCAACGTCTGGCTTACAGACGATCCTTCGTCGGGCTCGGGACAGGCTCAAACCGCTAAGATCGGCGATTTCGGGCTGGCGATGATGACCGATCGCTCCCGCCTCACCCGCGAAGCGATGATGGTCGGCACCGTCTCTTACATGCCCCCTGAACAGGCCACCGGGGGCGAGATAACACCTCAGGCCGATCTGTACTCGCTCGGCGCTATGCTCTACGAGATGGTTACCGGGCGCCCGCCTTTCCTGGGCGACGATGAGATCGCCATCATCAGTCAGCACATCAATACGCCGCCGGTCGCACCGACGTGGCATAACGGCGACTGCCCACGGCCACTGGAAGCGCTCATCACACGGTTGCTGTCCAAGGACCCGTCGGAACGGCCTGAAAGCGCTCAGGACGTTTACAACGCACTGAATGCCATTGACCTGGCGGCCCGCGGCGAGACCGTCGAGCGTGAAACCAACTCTCTGGACTCGCTCGCCGGTGGTGTATTCGTTGGCCGGCAGGGGGAGATGGACCAGCTCAAGGCGGCACTGGAAGACGTGCTTGGCGGTCGGGGCCGACTGGTCACCCTGGTGGGCGAGCCGGGAATCGGTAAAACCCGCACATCTGAAGAACTCGCCACTTACGCCGGGCTACGAGGCGCACAGGTTCTCTGGGGCCGTTGCTACGAAGGCGGCGGAGCGCCGCCGTACTGGCCATGGGTACAGGTCATTCGGAGTTACGTGCGGGAGATCGACCCCGACGAACTGCGCCGCCAGATGGGGTCGTCGGCATCGGTAGTCTCTGAGATTGTCACAGACATAAAGGACCGTCTCCCGGAGACACAGCCGCCTCCCCCGATGGATGACGCGGAGTCCGCCCGGTTCCGGCTCTTTGACAGCATCACCAGTTTCTTGAAGTCCGCCAGCCAGTCGCAACCCATTGTCATCGTGCTGGACGACCTCCACTGGTCTGACCGCCCGACGCTCACCTTCCTGGAATTCATCGCCCGGGAACTGAACCAGTCTCGCGTGCTGTTGCTCTGCACGTACCGGGACATGGAGCTCAACAGGCGACACCCGCTTTCGATCACGCTGGGAGACCTGGCGAGGGAGCGGCTTTACGAACGGGTCCTGCTCCGTGGTCTAACGGAAACCGACATCGCCCGGTTCGTAGAGGTGACCGCCGGGTTCAACGCACCAGGGGAATTGTCGGCAACAATCCATCGCCACACCGAGGGCAACCCCCTGTTTGTGACCGAAGTTGTGCGCGACCTCGTGCAGGCCGGCGAGCTGACCGAAGAAAAGGTCTCCGGCCGTTCAAGCTGGTCTGTCCGCATCCCTGAAGGTGTGCGTGAGGTAATCGGTCGGAGGCTCGATCGCCTCTCCGATCGCGCGAACGAGATCTTCACCACCGCAGCGGTAGTCGGTCGCGAATTCACGCTGGACGCGCTGAAGGAGCTCTCGGAAGACACGTCTGAAGGCCAGCTGTTGGATGTCCTGGACGAAGCGCTCGACGCCAAACTGATCGAGGAGTTGCCGGAACAGGTCGGGCTGTACCAGTTCACGCACGCCCTTGTTCAGGAGACTCTCATCGGAGAACTTTCGCTTACCCGAAGGGTCCGCCTCCACGCCCGCATCGCCGAGATGCTGGAACGGATCTACGGCGACACCGCCGACGAGCACGCAGCGGAGTTGGTCCGTCACTTCGGCGAAGCGGAGGCTGTGCTGGGCAGCGATCGGCTTGTCCACTACCTGATGATCGCGGGAGCCGAGCTGCTTGAGGTGTACGGACACGCAGAGGCGCTCGGCCACTACGAGCGGGCGTTGGCCGCGGTCGATCGGACCATCCGCGACCACCGGCGAGCCGAAATCATGCTCGGCCTGGGACGCGCACGTGCTCACGCGCTGGAACGGACCGATCTGCAGGAAGCCGGTGACGCGCTCATCGAGGCATTCGAAATGTTCCTGGAGCTGGGTGATCGCAAGAACGCCATTCGGGCAGCGATAGCAGATATGCCAAACGCTCACGGCATTTCGGGAATGACGGATCTGACGAATAGAGCGATTTCCATCGTGGATGAGAACACCGCCGAGCACGCCCAGCTTCTGTCACGTCTCGCGCAGTGGCGAAGCTTTGAGTTCGGTCAATACCATCCCGACACGGTTGCAAAAGCGTCAGAAATCGCGGTGCAGCTCGGAGACAACGTTCTTGCCTTGAAGATCCTCGCCATCGGGCTATCTCCAATGTCCCAAAATCTTGACTTTGAAGGCCTGGAAGCGTCTGTCAAACAGATCAGGGTCTTGCTAGATGGAGGAGTCGACGATCCGTCTTCCGAAGCCGGCATGCATGAGCAGGCAGCTGCCCTGGCCTATCGATACGGGGACCTGGCAGGGTCGGTGGAACACGCCGAGGCATCACTACGGGCCGCCGAGCGAACACGAAGCCGGTTCAGAATCGCCACGGCCTCATCCGTGTACGCATTCCAACTCTGGAACCAGGGCCAGGCTCAATCTGCGATAAACACACTCAACCGCGGGCTCGATCTCGCCCCGGCCGAAATCCGATTGCTCTCACCACGGGCTCAGTTCGCATCTGCACTTGGAGATTTGGACGCAGGACAGGAATATCTTGATCGGATCTCGAACATGTCGAACGCTGCTGCCGGCGCAGGCCCTCACTCCGCCGGAGCTTTTCTGCGATGCGAACAGGTTTCCGGCGCTCCAGTCGCCGCCAACTGCGATCTTGAGGCCCTGGTCCGGTACACATATGCGGAATACGTGGAAAAGGCGGTGCGATCGCTAGCCATAACATATGTTGGCACCGGAATAGTCCTCGGATACGACATCGCTGATCCCCGTGAAACCTATGGCCGGCTCCTGGAATGCGATCTCGGAATGTTCGAAAGTGCAATTCCGAAACGTCTGATTCTCGCCTGGTTGGCCGTGATACTGGGTGACAGCGAGGTCGCCGACTCCCACTTCACTGAAGAGGTCGAAAACGTCCGTATGGTCGGCAACAAACCTCGACTGGCGGAGGCCGGCGCCAACTATTCTGAGTTCCTCCTGGATCGTGACACCTCGGAAGACAAAGAAAAGGCGATCGCTCTGCAGGATGAGGCGCTTGTGATCACGCGTGAAATGGGCCTGACGCCGCTCACGGAACGCATCCTGAAACGGCGGGAGCTACTGAACGCCTGATCGTCGGTACCTGTCGTACGGACAAACCGTTCCGATTTCACCAACCGCTCCCCGGAGTTAGAACCGTATGACAGTGACGCTCGACTGGTTTGGATGCACGACCTACCGCCTGAACATCGACGGTCTGGTCGTGTTCCTTGACACCTTCATGGACCGGCTATCGAGCGCGCCCGATAACGGAGCCACTTCCGCCGACATCACCGAAGCCGATTTCGCGCTGATTGGCCACAGCCACATGGATCACATCGCCGGCGCTGACGTAATCGCAAAGAACACGGGCGCACGCGTCATCGGTTCGTACGAGACAGCACGCGTACTTGCAGAAGCCGGCGTACCGGACGACCAGCTTCTGCGCTCGGCCGGGGGAGAGACTTACCGGCTCAACGACGACATATCGGTGAAGGTATACCCGAGCATCCACTCCTGTATCTGGTCGACCGCGGCGCCGGCCGGCGTAGCTCTTGAAGGCGATCTCGGGATTTTCCAGCAGGAACGCACAGAGCGCCTGGCCGCCGATCAGAACGACGGCGCGCCGCTGCCCGCTGAACTGGCGGCCGAGCAAAAAGAGCTCGATACGCGGAGAATCGGCAGCCCGAGCGACGGCGGCGCGCTGGACTACGTGATCGACACGCCGGACGGCACGATCTTCTTCCAGAACAGCATGGGGTTCTGGAGCGGGATACTCGCCGGCATCCGCGCGGATGTGGCGATCATGGGATGCGCCGGGCGCGGCAATATCGATGGAGAGCCGATCCAGGGCTCGGTCGAAGAGTACGTGGCGGTCGTCGCCAACACCGTCGCCCCAAAACAGGTGATCCTTGGCCATCACGACAACTGGGCGGGCGATCCCGATGCGCCGGACCTGATGAACATTGAGCCGATCCGCGAGGAGCTCGCTCGATCCGTGCCGTTCGCGGAAGTGATCGAGCCGGGCTACCAGGACGGCATGCAACTTTTCTAGGCCAGGATCGGACGCACGACTCCACCGGTTCCCGGAGATTTCATGTGCTGACAGAGAGATCACATCGGATCGGTGACCTGACGCTCGAATACGTCGAGGCCGGGAACGGTGATCCGCTGGTGCTCCTGCACGGCTTCTCCGGCAACTGGCGCTCATGGTCGCAAGAGATCGGGCTGTTATCCCACCGGTGGCGCGTGATCGCGCCCAGTTCCCGGGGACAGGGCGGCTCGTCGTCCGCTCCTGACGGTCAATACGGCTACGACGTGCGGGTGGCAGACGCCGCGTCTTTCATATCGGACGTTGCCGGCGGGCCCGTTGTGCTCGGCGGGCACTCCATGGGCGGAGCAACCGCCATGGGAGTCGCCGGGCTACACCCCGGGCTGGTGCGTGCCGTTGTCCTGGAGGACCCACACGTGTCTGTCGGATACGTCGAAAAGGTAGACGAACTCAGGCGCCGCCGCGACCTGCTGAGATGCGGGCCAACGTTCGCCAAACTGGTCAGGGCAATCCAGGCCGATAGCCCCGAAACCAGCGCAACTGCAGCCCGATTGAGCGCCGCCAAGCAGATAGCGATGGACCCGGAGGCATACACGGCGTTCATCGAGGAATCGATGTTCGACGGGTTCGATCCCGACAACGTCCTGTCCGATTTCCGGTGCCCTGTTCTGCTCATGCAGGCCGATTTCTCACTCGGTGGCGTGGTGAACGATGACGCCGCCACACGGTTAACGGACCAGATTCCAGACTGCTCTCACGTCAAGTTTCCGGGTATCGGGCACAACATCCACGAAGACGCACCCATCGAATTCCGCCGAACGCTGTTCGATTTCCTGGACACGATCCAGGCTGTAAAAACGAGCCACGATTAAATCCGTGTCAGCGCAATGAGCGAGGGTGCGATGTATGACATATTTGTAGATCAGGACATCTCGTTGCGCCGGTACGACCCACGGAACGCGGAGCAACTTTTCGCCCTCCTCGACGCCAATCGAGCTTACCTGGAGCCATGGGTCGGCGTTCCGCGCCGGGCCCCAGATGTCCCTTCTTACCGGAAACTGCTGGTCGATCTCGAAAGACGGCAACGGGCCGGGGAGATCGTGGGCGGGTCGATCATGTATGGCGGCCAGTTCGTCGGCGATGCCCGCTTCGACGGCAACGACTGGGGTAACGCCGGTCATGCCGTCGGCATCGCGTACTGGATTGGCGAAGAGTTCCAGGGGCAAGGTATCGTCACACGTTCTTGCAAAACGCTGGTCGGACTCGCGTTTGGGACGCCGGGAATCGAGCGGGTAGAGATCTCGTCCGCGGCAGAGAACGCGCGCAGTCGCCGCCTTGCCGAACGACTCGGCTTTCAACTGGAAGGAATCCTCCGCGCCGAGTTGAAGCGCGGGGATGATTTGCATGACCTCGCGGTGTACTCGATGCTCCGCCATGAATGGCTCGCGCTGTAACCACCCCGGGCAAGGCGATGAGAGGCCGGGGCACACACGCGCATCACTCCAGAAAGCCGACCCCGCTCATTCGTTTTCGGCGTCGTCTTCGGCGTCATCGCCCGGAACCTTCCACTTCGTCACGGCAATCCCGTGTCCTGGATCGGCGAGGTATCTGGCTAGGTTGTCGGGACGATACGCCACTTCGGGCGCGTTGAATTTAGCGTCGATGCCCGGGTGCACCGCTTCGGTATCACCGGAGGTATTGCCGATGGGACGCGAATGCCCTTTCGTGTACTTGAAAAGGCCCGTCCTGGAATTGTGCGGCTCACTCAAGTGATCGACGTGAGTGATCTTCTCGACGTACGCATCGTCGAACACCAGTCCACAGCCCTGGGCCTTCTCTTTCATCCAGTCGAATGCCATGTCCGATAAACCGGCACGGTAGTACCCGCCGCCGACATCCGAGTGCGCGCCGGCAAACCATACTTGCTCGACTACCTGGCCTCTCTTCTTCTTCGCCTTCCAGAGACTTGGCTTGAACGACCCTCGCTTTTCGTCGATAGCCAGTGCGTGAAAACCGTTCTTCACCCCACTGCTCAATTCGACATCGTGAAAGCCATGTTTGCGCCGTGTGAGCCAGCGAAGCCCGCCGAGCGGAATACCCAGCGCGCCGACCGTGTCCCAGACGCCGACGAAATGGATACCGATTTCGCGGGCGTACCCCTCCCTGAATGCCCTTGCCTCGCTGGACTTGGGCCCGGCGTCTTTTCGCCGGTAGAGCGCAAAAGCATTTTGAAACTCGTCGGCCCGCGTCTTGTGCAGCAGCCCGACATTTCGGATAAGGCCGGCCAGGCTGCGCGCGGTGTACGCGCCCCGGCTGAACCCGAACAGGAACACGTCATCGCCGGGCTCGTAGTTGTGAATCAGAAAACGGTAGGCATCCTCGATGTTCTTCACGAGACCCATGCCCAGGGCGCCGCCGGTGTAGCGGTCGAGCCAGGGACCGGTGCCGACCCCCTGGTCGTAAAAGACGATCTGTGAAGTGCCATCGGACGACACCGGCGCGATGGATCGAGCCAGTTTGACGACGTTGGTGGGGTTGCTTCTATCCGGTGTGTTCCAGGTGCCGTCGCAGCAGATAACGATTCTTCGCGTCATCGCCGATACCCCCTGCCAAAAGATGCATGCTCCGTGAATGCGACGGGTCACGTCAAACTGCCAGGCAGACGACCTCCCGGGACATGAGTCCTGTCCTATCGGCAAATCCTCACGCCGAAACCCCGGTCCCATAGCTTGCTTTCACTCGGGATACGCCCCATCCTGCGCATCGTCGATACAGACCGCACTCTGACGACCCGGGACGCGCCAGGCAGAAAGCAGGAATCCTCCATGAAGATCACGGACGTTAAAACCTGGGCCGTTGCCAACCCTCCGCCCCATTTCGGCGGCCCCTTCTGGGTCTTCGTCAAACTGACCACGGACAACGGCATCGTCGGCTACGGTGAAGCGTACGGCGTGCCGTTCGCGCCCTCCAAAGTCTGCGGCCTGATAGAAGACGTCGCAGAGCGCTACCTGGTCGGCAACAGCCCGTTCGAGATCGAGCGCATGTGGCGCTCCATTTACGGCAGCGGTTTCAACCAGCACCCGGAGTTCACCGTCGGCGGCATCCTGAGTGCGCTGGAAATCGCGTCGTGGGACATCGTCGGCAAGGCGCTGGACCAGCCCGTCTACAACCTGCTCGGCGGCAAGTTCAACGAGCGGCTCCGGTCATACACCTACCTGTACCCGGACACTTCTGATCCCGACCACATGGCGGTCACCAACATCCACGGCGACCCCGATATTGCGCCGAAGCGTGCCGAGCATTACATGAATATGGGTTTCACGGCGGTGGGATATGACCCCGTAATGCCGATGGGCGACCCGAGGCAACTTTCGCTCGAACAGCTCAGCAACGCGGAACTCGTCACGAAGAACCTGCGCGAGGTCGTGGGCGACAGGGTTGATCTGCTGGTCAAGACGCACGGCCAGATGGTCACATCGAGCGCGATACGGCTCGCCAAACGACTGGAGAAGTACGACCCTCTCTGGTTCGAGGAGCCGGTGCCGCCGGAGAACCGGGACGAGATGGCGCGCGTAGCGCGTATGACGACGATCCCGGTCGCAACCGGCGAGCGGCTCGTCACCAAGTACGACTTCTGGGACCTGCTCAGCAAGCAGGGCGCGGCCATCCTGCAACCCGCGCTCGCCCGCGTCGGCGGCATCCTTGAGGCGAAAAAGATCGCCGGCATGGCGGAAGCCAGCTACGTCCAGATGGCCCCGCACCTGTACACGGGACCGATCGAGGCCGCGGCGAATATCCAGGTCGCCACCTGCAGCCCGAACTTCCTGATCCAGGAAAGCATCCAGAACTTCACCGGTTTCTTCGCAGATGTCCTGAAGAAGCCGATCCAGTGGGAGGAGGGATACATTATCCCGCCGACCGACCCCGGCATCGGCTACGAGCTTGATGAGGCGGTCGTGGAAGCGAACCTGTACGAGGGCGTTGGCGTGTTCCCGCCGATGGGACCGAGGGAGTAAGCGGGCTCTCAACGAACGCTGTTCCCGGTATAAAGGGGTAGCGCTTTCCGTCATCCCGAGTGAAGCCGAGGGATCTACGCCGCGCGGGTTGCCGTGTACGAAAAGCTGTTCGGGCTCCACGCCCGCTCGTACGGACGGCTGTCATCCCGGGCTTCCAGTTTGGGCAGGAGATCACCCATCTGGTGAAGGTCCCTCGGCTTCGCTCGGGATGACATATTCATGTGGCCTCGGGGCGAAACGGTGCGCTCCATTTGCCCCCTCTCCCCTCCGCGGGAGAGGGTTGGGGTGAGGGGGATGGCAGGCGATCAGTACCCGCCCGCGTTGTCGTATTACCCGGCCCTTCTCCTTCCCCGGAAGGATCAGGGCACTTCTGTAACCGCGTGCCCGATACTTGCCGTTTGGGGCTCAATGCCCGCCCGGGCTCTCAGCCATCCGCCGGAGATCAGCGCTGTTCATGGCCCGTAACCGGCTGTCTATCCGCATCGAGTCGGCGCGCCGCAGGATCGGGAACCTCAGCGACGCCGCTAGCACCACCGTCAGTCCCATGAGTCCCGTGATCATCACCGCGGTCTGCGGATCAAGCAGGCCGGCCATGATCCCGACGTTGATCTGCCCTACCGGTCCCGCGCCTATGAACACCGCCACCGTACCCATCACGCGCCCGCGCATTTCTGGCGACGCCGCAGACGCCATGATCGTACTCTGCATCGTGCCGAACGCAGACATGCCAAACCCTCCGGCAAACACGATTCCGAAGCTGACCCAGTACCAGGAAGACTGCGAAAACAGCAGTATCCCGACAAGGAACAGTAACGAGCCGTATAGATAGATACGCGTGTAGTGGCGCGGCAGGGCGAACATCGCGATCAGCGTTGCCCCGAGTACTGATCCGAGGCCTTCCACGGAATTCAGAAGCCCGATCAGCACGTCCCCGACGCCAAGCGTCTCGCGGGCGATGATCGGCTGCTGGCTCATGTACGGGAAGGCGAACACGTTCATGAGCAGGGTGACGACCAACGTCCCGACCATAAGCCGGCTGGCGCGTATGTACCGGACGCCTTCCGCCAGGTCCGTGAACACTCCTGCGCCGGAACCGGTCGCGGCTGGCCGATCGTACCGAAGTGTGGTGGCCACCAGCGCCGCCAGCAGGAACAGGACAACACCCGTCACGTAGGCGCCTTCCGGTCCGACCGTCGCCATAAACACGCCGCCGGCGAACGGGCCGATGATCCTGCTCAATGCGTTCGTCGCCGAGTCCAGGCTCATCGCCCGGCCAAGCCTCTCTGGATGCACCAGTTCGCCGATCAGGGTCCGTCTCACCGGGAACTCCGAGGCCCACACGATGCCGGACAGGAAGGTCGCGACGGCCAGTTGCCAGTACACGAGCACGTCCGCTATCAAAAGCAATGCCATCGTGGCCGCTATCACCGCCTGCATGAAAAGGCCGAGCACGAGGAAGTATTTCCGATTGACGCGATCGGCGACGATTCCGAGTCCGATTCCGAAGAGCATCGGCGCCATGCGGAAGAAAAAGGTCAACGACACCAGGAACGGCGATCCGGTCATGTTCAATGCGACCAGCGCCAGGACGAGAGTATCCAGCCAGCGCATCGTTCCGCCGAATGCGCCTATCGCCCACAACCGCCTGAATTCCGGGTTCTTGAAGATCGGCGTCGGTGGCCTGGGAGCCCGCGGTCGTACCGGTCCAGAATCTGGTGCAGTTGAGGCGGAGCCTGTGCCGGTGGAGACTATGACCGCGCCCCCACTGCGAACGCTCGACGATTCAAGCCGGGCTCACTTCCGCGGCGTCATCGCCTTCCCATATGCCGCGGCGTTCGAGACGGGCCGCGTCCTCCGCGGCCAGCAACATCGTGTTGTGGCGACCGTTGGAATGATCGGGCTGGTAGCGGGCGAAACCGCTGGCGAGCAGTGCGGCGTTGACCATGATGTTGCCCAGGTACACGTATCGGAGTAACCGGCCTTCCTCGTCCCGGTCATCACCGTCGCGTTCCAGGGTCACCGTCTGACCTTCGACCCAGCTTCGATTGGCGAGCTGGGATGTCAGGTAAAAAGACTCGCCTTGCACTCCGACCGAAACGCCGATGTACCGCACCGTCTCGGTCTCGCCGGCGATCGTCACCACGATTGTATTGCCGTCCACCACCTGTTGAACCGTGGCCGACCGGAAGGGGTTGACGGAGACGTCGCCATCTCGCGAGAAGGCCAGCGGACCAACGAGTGATAACAATAGTCCCAGTGCGGCCAACACCAGTAAAACCGCGCCCGCGCTTCTCAGCCACCGCCCCCTGTCCTTGCCACTGCCGTCATCGAACGCGTCCCGCTCCGAACGCGCGATGTCGTACGCAGAAGGCCCCGGGTATTCGAACTCCGGCTCGTGCTCGGACTCATCAACTTCATCGGGCGCGTGTATCTCGACGAACTCGGAATCCGGTTCTTCGTGGTCGTGATCGTCTGGCCCGTCGTATCTATAAACCATGGTCGGATGCGGCCTGCGACTCCCGTCGGCAACAGGTCCGGTGCAACATATTCTGGCCCCGATCACGCTCATATGAAAGGCGCAGGCACTCCGTGAGTAGACCAGGCTGGGTACCGTAATACGCGTCTCGAGGACGATATCGGGCGCAAATCATACTCACGCGCCAACATCTTCAACGCCGGCGAAACAACTCCACTCACGGCATCCCAAACGTAACGCGTTGACTGCCCGGGGCGCCGGACGTAACATTTAAGGCTAGATCCACGCTGTGATGGCGTTCGCCTCGCTTACCGAGAGCGCTATCGCAGCCGGTGAATCAGCGGACTTTGAGGAAAGTTGCTGCTGTCACTCCCGGCAAGGATCGCCCGGGCCCGGTGACAGTTGCACACACAACGCACCGGAGGGATTACCGGGTGGCATACGCCTCTGCTCTACACTGCCGGGAATGCGGCAACGAGTACCCAATCGCACCGATCCACGTATGTGAATGGTGTTTTGGGCCTCTCGAAATCACTTACGACTACGACGCCGTCGCCGGCGCGATCAGCCGCGAGAAGATCAAAGACGGCCCGCTCACGATGTGGAGGTACGCAGACCTCCTTCCCGTGAGCAGCGATAACGCCGTCGATATCGGCACCGGCATGACGCCGCTGCTCAAGGCAGACAACCTGGCCCGTGAGCTTGGCATCGACGAGCTCTGGATCAAGAACGACGCTGTCAACCCGACCTACTCTTTCAAGGACCGCGTCGTTTCAATCGCCGCTACCAAAGCCCTTGAGTTTGGTTTCGACACCCTGGCCTGCGCCTCCACCGGTAATCTTGCCGGGGCGGTCGCTGCGCACGGCGCGAAAGCCAACATGCGCACACTTGTTTTCATACCTAGCGACCTCGAAGTCGGCAAGGTGATCGGCGCTGCCATATACGGGCCCACCGTGGTCGCGGTGGACGGCAACTACGACGATGTGAACAGGCTGTGCAGCGAACTGGCCGATGCCAACGAAAGCTGGGCCTTCGTCAACATCAACATGCGCCCGTACTACTCGGAGGGCTCCAAAACCCTCGGGTACGAGGTGGTCGAGCAGCTAGGCTGGAAGGCCCCGGACCACGCCGTGGTGCCCATCGCGTCCGGTTCCCTGTTCACCAAGATCTGGAAGGGAATGAACGAGTTCGCAAAACTCGGGTTGGTCGATGACGTGCGCACCAAGATGCACGGCGCCCAGGCGGACGGCTGCTCTCCGGTTGCACAGGCTTTCGCCGACGAACAGCTTCACGTGAGGCCTGTAGTACCTGACACGGTTGCGAAGTCGCTGGCCATCGGTAACCCGGCCGACGCTTACTACACGCTCAAGATCACCCAGGAAGCCGAGGGCTCGACCGTCGGTTCCACGCCGGATCCCGAGATCATCGAGGGCATCAAGTTGCTCGCGCAGACCGAAGGCATCTTTACCGAGACGGCCGGCGGAGTTGTGATCTCGAACCTCAAGAAGCTGGCCGAGGCTGGCCGTTTCCAGAAGGGCGAGTCCGTGGTGGCGTTCATCACCGGTAACGGCCTCAAGACCATTGAGGCGGTTCAGCATGAGGCCAACCCGGTCAACATCAAGGCGACCGTGTCGTCGTTCGAGGAGGCGGTCCCTGTTGATTCGAAAGGGGATCAACAGGTTGGCAGCAAGGCCACATCGTCTTAGCATTTCCTTTCGGATTGATCCGGCGGCGCTTTGCCACCGGATCACCCGTCAGGGGAGTTGAAGGCACGTGGCCATCCGAAGGGTCCGACTAACGTTCGAGGGCGATCAGATCACGGAGCCCGTGATCTACCAGCTCGGCAAAGATTTCGAAATCGTCACCAACATCCGCCGGGCCGAGGTCCACGCAGATGTAGGGTGGGTGATCCTGGAGCTGGACGGGGCGGAGGCCGAGATAGACATGGCGCTTGCATGGGCGTCCGGAAAGGGCGTCCGCGTCGATCCCATAGCAGGGGACGTGATCGAGGGGTAGAACGCGGAAGCGTTTCTTAACGGTTATTATCTGTCGGGCATCACCGGCATCAAAGAATTCACGAGTCCGGCAATTTGAACCATGGCCGGCTCAAATGATCAACGCACTCGGCGAACGGCCCGGGCTGGTACCCGGGCCACGGAATCGATAACAGACCCGGTAATGATTCCGGCACCGAACTCAGAAACGAACCCAAAACGTACAGGGAAAATTGATATGGCAGTAATGGTCCGAATTCCTACTCCCCTCCGCAGACTGACCGGCAACGCCGATCGCGTCGAAGTGGAAGCCGACACGCTCCAGGCGGTTGTCGACGCGCTCGACGACACCCACGCCGGGATCAAGGCCCGCATCTGTGGCGAAGACGGCGAGATCCGGCACTTCGTGAACGTCTACGTGAACGGGGAGGACGTCCGTTACCTGGACGGCCTGTCTACCCCGACCAAGAGCGGCGACGAGATCAGCATCGTCCCTGCAGTAGCCGGCGGACGCTAAACGCCGACCAGTCGCGTATCGCAAATCAACAGGGGCGCCCTCCGGGACGCCCCTGTTTTCGTTCCGCCTGTTGGCGACGACCGGGTTCGGGCGCTAACAGGTAAAATCCTCCCGATCGAGGTTTTCCTCGACGCTGTCGGCGGATCGAGGCCGTGGCCTCACCGGGAGGACGACATGACCCCCAGGGAACGACGAGAACGGGCGAGACGCAACGCCCAACGAGGCCCGATTTACGAAGGTATCGGCTTCGGCGTAATCGTCCTGGTAGCCACGCTCATCGCCGGTCCGATCGGCATCCTGTTCATGCTCATCGTCGGCGCGGCGCTACTGGCGCTGGGCCTGGTGGTCGGTATCGTTCTGGGACCTGCAAAGAACCCGGGAGGGCGGGGTGACCTTCCCCCGGCGTAGAGCCTCACCAGCGGCCACGCCTTGCGCCCCATCGCTGCAGGGACGCACACCTTCCCGAGGCTCAACGCCAGTGCCCTGAGGTTCTCGAAGGACCGGCCTTTCGCGGCCCACTCTTGAACGCAGAGCGGCGTTGCGCCTTCGCGGCTTCACGTAAGTAGGGTCGCGCGGTAGAGGTCCCTCGGCTACGCTCGGATGACATCAGGGTTTACCCCTTCCTACCGCAGCCGTCCCCCGATCCGGCGTCCGATCTTGTACGGGAAGATCAAGAACCCGAAAAAACGGCGGACCAGGTAGCCGAAAACCTCGGTGAACTCGCGTGACATAGTCCCGGCCGGGGGTAACGCACCACCGTCGCCACCAGAGAACGCCACCACCTTCGTGGTATCGGTCCTCGTTGCGGGGCTTCCGCTTCTGCGCTCCGTGTCACGGATGTATTCGCTGTCGTCCGTCGGTCTCATCGACATAGCGGACCTCCCAGGGGCAGCCGGTGTTCCTGCGCCCTACCCTACCAGCGATTCAATCGCAGAGCGAACCAGCTCTTCCGGCACATCGCGCCGCGTCGACGATTTGCCCGATCCCTCAAGCACCACCCACCTGATCGCTCCGCCGGCCGACTTCTTGTCGGACCTGGTGGCCTCGAATACGGCGTCCACGTCCATCCCGGGAGCGGATGTCGGAAGGTTGTAACGTTCCAGCACAGCACGCTGGCGATCGATCAGCTCGTCGGATATCAGTCCTAAATCTCGACAGATTCGCGCCGCACCCATCATCCCGACGCTCACCGCCTCACCGTGCAGGAACTGCCCGTATTCGCTCACCGTCTCCAGCGCGTGGCCGATCGTGTGCCCGTAGTTGAGCAACACGCGCGTATCGCCCGTCTCAAACTCGTCAGCGGACACGACCTCCGCCTTAATCGCCACGCTGCGCCGGATAACCTCGACGGCCAGCTCGTCTTCAAGGTCGATGAGTCGATCCGCCTCCGTCTCGAACGTATTGAGCAGATCCGCGTCGAGAATCAACCCGTGCTTGATAGCTTCGGCCCACCCCGCCGCCATCTCCCGCGCAGGTAGCGTCTCAAGCGTGTCGATATCGGACAATACGAGCTTCGGCTGGTGGAACGCGCCGACAAGGTTTTTCCCTTCGGGCAGGTTCACCGCCACCTTGCCGCCGAGGGATGCGTCCACCATCGACGCCAGCGTCGTCGGCACCTGGATGAAAGGCACGCCGCGCCGGTATGTGGCAGCCGCGAATCCGGCGGCATCCCCCATCACGCCGCCCCCGAGCGCCAGTACCACATCCTGCCGCTCGGCCCGCAGTCGAGCCAGCCAGGCGTAGATATCGCGAATCTTGTCCAGGTTTTTTGTCGTCTCCCCGGATTGGAGAACAAGGACATGCGTCTCGAATCCGGCGGCCTCCATCGACTCCTGGACCGGGCGAACACACGAGCGGAAAACCGCCTCGTCGGCGATGAGGAAGGCTTTCCCATGCAGGCCAGCGTTGCGCGCTTCATCACCGAGATGCTCGATGAGCCCTCGTCCCACAAGTGCCCGGTAATCGCCCTGTGACGTGCGGACCACCGCTGCGAGGTTTGATTCCGGTGCGCCGGTCACTTTTCCGCCTCCGAATTGTCGGTCTCCGAACGATTCTGTGAACGAATCAAGGCCACTATCTCCGCGGCCACATCCGGCGGTTCACGGCCTTCTGTATCGATCGCCACGTCCGCCGCGGTCGCGTACGCATCTTCGCGCTCTAATAGAAGATCCCTGATGCGCTCGATACTCGTCTCCTCGCTCTCCGAACCTGCAAGCATGGGTCGCACCGCGGATTGACGGCCAGATCGTCGATTCCGCCGCGACTGAGGCCGGTTGACCCGGGCGTGGATAGTCTCGGCCGACGCCATAAGTCGGACAGTAAGTCCGTGCGCGGCCATCATGTCCCGATTTCGCCCATCCACCGGAACGCCGCCACCGGTTGACACGACCGTCCGGCCCGGTCCCTCTGACACGTCACGGAGCACCTCGCGCTCAACTCGCCGGAACTCTTCTTCACCGTCTTCGGCGAATATCTCCGAGATCTGTTTGCCAGCACGATTCACGATTAACCGGTCCATGTCCACGAACGCCGCGCCGAGCGACTGCGCCGCCAATCGGCCGCTGTGAGATTTTCCGGTGGCTGAAAACCCGATCAGGTAAATCTTGTTCTTCGGACCGGCCGCCACGCCGTCGTTGCCGGACATGGGCGATGCCATCTCAGTCTGCCTGACCGGAAGGCTGACCAAACTCCTGGTGGCTTGCCACGTAACCGTCCAGATTGCGGCGCGTCTCGCTGATATGGTCGCCGCCGAACTTCTCCAGGGCAGCCAGCGCGAGCACCTGCGCCATCATCGCTTCACCGATCACGCACGCCGGCGGCACCTGGCAAACGTCGCTGCGATGGTACGGCGCCTCGATCACCTCGCCGGTGTTGATGTCCACGGACGGAAGCGGCTCGGTCATGGTGGCGATAGGTTTGATGGCTACAT
Source organism: uncultured Dehalococcoidales bacterium (assembly GCA_964474025.1). GTDB lineage: Bacteria > Chloroflexota > Dehalococcoidia > Lucifugimonadales > Lucifugimonadaceae. Next base: position 117,874 of record CAYYRD010000005.1, read on the forward strand.
TCACGACTATCGGGTTTCCGTTTGACATGCCACCCTCTATCCCGCCCGCCTCGTTGCTGGTTTGTCGGAAACGGCGCGGGTCGTCTGGCGCCGGGACGACCACATCCTGCACTTCGCGGCCGGGTCGCTCCGTGTTGGCAAAGCCCCGACCGATCTCGACGCCCTTGACGGCGTTAATGCTCATCATCGCCTGCGCCAGCATGCCGTCCAGCTTCCGGTCCCACTGGATGTGACTGCCAAGGCCCACCGGCACACCCTCGGCCACCACCTGGAACACGCCGCCTATCGTCGTCCTGTCGTCCTTCGATGCATCGATAGCGAGCCTGAAGGCGTCCGCCGTTTCAGGATCATCGGTGCGCACGTCACATTCCTCGACGGCGTCCCAGTCGATCTCTGTCGTTGGCGTATCGGGTGCGCTGGTCGCGCCGACACTGACGACACGACTGTGGATTTCTATGCCGAGCTGGTCCAGGAAAGCGCGGGCCACCGCGCCCGCAGCGACACGCGCCGCAGTCTCCCGCGCCGAAGCCCGTTCGAGCACGTTTCGCATATCGTGCGCCATGTACTTAAGCGCGCCCGGGAAATCCGCATGGCCGGGGACAACGCGCGTGTTCTCCTTGCGATCCACGTCCGGCCCGACTGGACCGACATCCATGGCGCCCTGCCAGTTTGCGAAGTCCCTGTTTTCGATCGTCATACCGATCGGAGACCCGAGCGTCTCGCCGTGCCGTACACCGCCGCGGATCGCGGCGTAGTCGGTCTCGATCTTCATGCGGCCGCCACGGCCGTACCCCCGCTGCCTGCGCGCGAGTTGTTCCGCTATGTACTCCCCGGTGAGTGGAACGCCCGCCGGAACGCCCTCTACGATGATGGTCAGTCCGGGGCCGTGCGACTCACCGGATGTCAGAAATCGGAACATTTGTCACCAGGGGGAACCCGGACCGCCGGGGATTTGTTTGGGGAATACACGGTCAGGCGGAAGGTCATGTGTCTCCGCCCGACAACGATCGACCATTCTATTGCAGAGGTTCGTTCAGAATCTGAATAGGAACGTTGAAGTCATGGGCAAATCTGTATGATCTCCGCCACTTTCTACCGCGGTCAATTCGTCAGGGAGGTGAACGATGTCCGAATGGGTCGACGCAAACAAATTGCCAAACGATAAATTTGGCTACCGCATTTACGGGGTCATGGCACACCTTCCGGAGCTGCAAGCCAGCGAGATCAAACGATTTCACTCGATGATCGGCGCAGACGACCTGGCAACGAAACCGCACTGTTCAACTGACAATTTCTGGGGTCCGGATGATCTCGATGCGGTCAAAGTGGCGCTGGCACATGTTGCGTCACGTCATGCCCCGTTTCGAACGAGTATCGATGTCAACGGCCTGAGATCCGGCGACTGAGGGTACGCCTACAGCCTGCTGAATGATGGCGACCATCTCGCACTTCAGGCTGACGTGGAACGTTCAACGGTCCCGCTCACCAAACGGTTGAGGCCTGCCGAAAGCGACTACTGGCCGCACACCACGGTGGTTCTCGATATGAAACCGGAGGAGGCGCCGCTGGCAGAAGACGGTCTCATTCAGCTGGACCTTTCGGGAGAGATGAAGTTCGAGTCGATCGAATTGATCGGCCGTGTCGGTCCGTCCCGTGGCGGGGAGTACCAGATTCTCGGCTCTTATCCACTGAGTGGGTAAGTTGGGGTCTCCGGCGATGGTTCAGGCCGGGTCAATCCATACACCCTGGAACTCTGTTGCCCCGGAACGCTGAACTTGAAAGTTTCCACGGGCGGTCTAATTTTCGAATGGCCGAATACCGGGCGGCTTTCCCGGAAACTTCTGCCGCCCGTGCAGGATGGGCGCGACACGGCGTGATGGCTGAACGGTTCGTAAAGCTCCTGAAGAGTAAACTCCGGGTCCGGTGGGCATCGTGGGGTGAACGGGAATAACATGACCCCGTTTTCCCGATTGCGTCGGGTTGAGTCCTGACAAACCATGAAATCCGAGACCAACACGTTCCTGGAGGTATCGATGGCCCTGTCCAGGTTGCTCGTGGCGAATCGTGGCGAGATCGCGATACGCATCATGCGGGCCGCATCAGATCTCGGAATTTCAACCGTCGCGGTCTACCCGCAGGACGATTCCGAATCGCTGCACGCTTACAAGGCCGACGAGACCGTGGTCCTTCCGGGTAACGGAGCGCGTGCCTACCTTGACATAGCGCAGGTCGTGGAGGCTGCCAGGCAGGCCGGGGCCGACGCCGTCCACCCGGGATACGGTTTCCTGGCCGAAAACGCTAACTTCGCTCGGGCGCTGGAAAAGGCCGGGATTTCGTTTGTCGGGCCGACGGCGGAAACGCTGGAGCTGTTTGGCGACAAGATCGGCGCTCGTGATCTGGCGGCGGAGAACGATGTCCCGGTGCTGCCGGGAACGAGCGAGCCTGTTTCCGTTGACGACGCACGCGCATTTTTTGAGTCGCTGCCCCCACGGCAGGCGATGATCCTCAAGGCCGTCGCCGGTGGCGGCGGAAGAGGCACGAGGGCCGTCACCTCTACGGACAACCTTGCCGAGACGTTTGACCAGTGTTCAGGCGAGGCACTTGTCTCTTTCGGCAATGGTGATCTCTACGCGGAGCAGTTCATCCCGCGTGCACGGCACATCGAGGTGCAGGTGCTGGGCGACGGCGGCGGCGACGTGGTCCACATGTGGGAGCGCGAGTGCAGCATCCAGCGTCGATTCCAGAAGATCGTCGAGATCGCACCCGCGCCCGGTCTCCCGGAGGGACTCCGGACGCGGATCATTGAAGCCGCAACGCGGCTCGCCTCGGCGGTCAGCTACCGCAGCCTGGGGACGTTTGAGTTCCTGGTGGACGCCGAACAGTGGAGCGACGATGCGCCCTTCTATTTCATGGAGGTCAACGCCCGGCTCCAGGTCGAGCACACCGTGACAGAAGCGGTCACGGGCATTGACCTCGTGGAAGCTCAGCTAAGGGTTACTGGCGGCGCATCTATCGCCGATCTCGGCCTGGAGCAGTCCTCAATTCCCGATCCACGCGGGTTCGCCATACAGACACGAGTCAACATGGAAACCATCACCCCGGACGGACAGACATTGCCCTCCGGTGGAACGCTGACGTCATTTGATCCCCCGTCAGGTCCGGGCATCAGGACCGACACTTACGGCTACACGGGCTACACGTCGAACCCGTCGTACGACTCCCTCATCGCCAAGCTGATAACGCACTCCCCTTCACCGAATTTCTCCGACGCAGTGCGAAGGACGTATCGCGCGCTGTCAGAGTTTCGGATCGAAGGCGTCCCCACCAACCTGGAGTTCCTGCAGACTCTTTTGCAGCACGACGACTTCACCGGGTTGAATTTCCACACCCGGTTTGTCGAGCAGAAAGCCGCCGAATTAGCCTCTCCTGACGGCACGGTGCACCCGCGGTTGTATGCCGAGCCTGCTATCGCGGTCGCCGCGACCGCGGATCCGGGCGGTTACGCCGGCGCCCGGATAGACACCTCGGACCCGCTCGCGCTCTTCAACCACGACCGCGACATCAAGTCGGCACAGGCGCCCGTGCAGGCCGTGGACGATAGCCCCGATCTGGCCGGGCCCGACGGCTCTATCGGCTTCCCCGCGCCGATCCAGGGCACGATCGTCTCGGTCCACGTGTCCGAGGGCGATACGGTGAAACGCGGCGATCAACTGGTCGTTATCGAGTCCATGAAGCTGTTCCATGAGATCAAGGCGGAGCAGTCCGGCGTGATCCGCCGGGTCACTATGGCCGAGGGCGATACGGTACGGCAGGGCTACCCGCTGGTGTTTGTGGAGCTGTCCGGTGATGCGAGCGATGAAGGGGAGATCGCAGACGCTATCGACCCCGATTACATCCGTCCTGACCTGGAACTACTGTACGAGCGCAAGGCGTACACGCTGGACGAAAATCGCCCGGACGCGGTCGAACGACGACGGCGTTTCGGGTACCGGACCGCACGCGAGAACATCGAAGACCTGGTCGATGATGGGACCTTTGTCGAGTTTGGCACCATCGTCGTGGCCGCCCAGCGGGCTCGCCGAACTGAAGAATGGCTCCGTGAGAAAACCCCGGCCGACGGCATGGTGCTGGGGCTGGCCCACGTCAACGGCCACCTGTTCCCCGAAACGAGATCGCGAGTGATCGCGATGTCCTACGACTACACCGTCTTCGCCGGCACACAGGGCACCCGCAACCACTACAAGCAGGACCGCATATTTGACCTGGCGCAGCGGCACCAGATACCGGTCATCGCGTTCATGGAGGGCGGAGGTGGACGGCCGGGCGACACGGACGGCAAGGGCGGCGTCGCGATGGACACCAGGACCTTTACGGACTGGTCCAAGCTCAGCGGGTTGGTGCCGCTCGTCGGGATCACCAACGGCCGCTGCTTCGCCGGCAACACCGTATTGCTGGCCTGCTGCGACGTGATAATCGCTACCGAAGGCTCCACCGTCGGCATGGGCGGCCCAGCCATGATCGAGGGCGGCGGTGTAGGTATCTACACGCCGGAAGAGGTCGGGCCGATGTCGTTCCAGGTTCCAAACGGCGTTGTGGACATCCTGGTCAGGGACGAGGCCGAGGCCGTCGCAACAGCCCAGAAGTACGTGTCATATTTCCAGGGTCCCGTGGACGACTGGGAGGCCAACGATCAGCGCCGTTTGAGGCACGTCGTCCCGGAGGACCGCGTGATCTCTTACGACATGCGCGAGGCCATCGAGATCATCGCCGATAAGGACTCGGTTCTCGAAATCCGAAAAGCGTTCGGTATCGGCATCATCACCGCCTTCATTCGTGTTGAAGGCAAGCCGATGGGATTGATCGCCAACAACCCGCACCACCTTGGCGGCGCCGTCGACAGCGATGCGGCCGATAAAGGAGCACGATTCCTCCAGCTCTGTGACGCCTTTGACCTGCCTGTCGTCAGCCTCATGGACTGCCCCGGCATCATGGTCGGCCCGGAGGTCGAGCGCACCGCACTGGTTCGCCACGCGGCACGCCTGTTCAACACCGGGGCGAACATGTCCGTCCCGATGTTCGGACTCATACTCCGCAAGGCTTACGGGCTTGGAGTACAGGCCATGTGCGGCGGGAGCTCCATGTTTCCGACTTTCATGGCGGCCTGGCCTACGGCGGAATTCGCCGGCATGAACATCGAGGGCATGGTCAAGCTCGGCTACCGCCAGGAGCTGGCCGACATCGAGGACGCGGAAGAGCGAATCAAGTTCTACGACGATATGGTGGCCGAACGCTACGAGAAGGCCAAGGCGATCTACGCCGGAACCTTTTTCGGCATCGACGACGTGATCGATCCGGCGGAGTCTCGACGCTGGATAGTCGCCGGGCTGGCCGCGCAACCGCCCGTGGAGCCGCGCAAGGGCAAGAAGAAGGCCTACATCGACACCTGGTAAGGCCCGTGGGGCAGCCTGGGGCGCCGATGGGTCATCACCACATGCGGCATGACTATCCTAACTGCACTGATATGAGTCATCCCTCGTCCTTCCGGTCCCGGAAGGACGAGGGACCTTCACCGGAACACCGTTCAGCGGGAAATACTGATTGAGTGAAGAGGTTTGACTACCCTCACCCCGGTCCTATCCCACCGGGAGAGGGGTCGGCACACCGCCCATCTGCCATCCGGGCCAGCCATCCAGACGCCGCTAGAACGTCCGGTCCGGCTCCTCGCCGATGATCCGTTCCGCTTCCAGGTGGTCTAGCTGTTCATCACTTATGTCCAGCAATCCCGCCAGCACCTCTCGGGAGTGCTCGCCAAGCGTCGGAGCCGGGGTGTCGATCTTGAACGGCCCATCGCCCGTGCGGTACGGCGTGACCGGGTGGGGAATCAACCCCGCGTACTCCCGTTCCATCCACTGCCAGTAGCCGCGGTCCTCGAACGCGGGGTGGGTCAGGAGGTCTGGGGATCCGAGGACCGGGGCCGCGGGGATGCCTAATCCTTGCAACTGTTCAGACATCTCATCGCGATCACGTGTCCCCGTCCAGGCGGCGATCTTCTCGTCGATCAGGTCGTGCCCGGCCCAGCGCGCATCCAGAGAGTCGAACCGGGCGCTCTTGAGATCCTCGTCACCGGTCAGCTTCGCGAATCGTGACCACGCTTCGTCGCTGTCGATCGTCAGTGTGATCCACATCTCGTCGCCCGTGCAGGGATAGACCCCACGAGGGGCGACACCCGGATCCCGGCTCCCGTATCGAGCCGGAGTTTTATCCAGCAGTACCTGTGACGCGACTCCGTGCAGGGCCAGCGATGTGCTGGCCTCGACATGGGATATGTCCAGGTGCTGTCCCTGTCCGGTCCGTTGAGCATGCAGGATGGCGATCAGCACACCGGCCAGGCCGTGCAGCCCCGCCACCGGGTCTCCCAGGGCCACATGCGTCATGGACGGCGGGTCTTCAGGCCGTCCCTGGAGGTGCGGCAATCCGGACGCCTGTTCCACCGTCGAACCGTAAGCCCGGAAGAAATGCCACGGCCCGCCCGCGCCGAAGGGTGGCATGGACAGCATCACCAGCTGGGGGTTTGCCTCGCGCAACACCGGCTCGTCCAGTTCAAGCTTGGGCAGCACCCCGGCGGAGTAGTTCTGGATGACCACGTCGGAAACCGCGACAAGTTGCTTCAGCAGCTCCTTGCCCCGGGGATCGGTGAGATTCAGCGTCACGCCCCGTTTATTGCGGTTCATGATATTGAAGTTCGGAGCCTTCTCGTACAGGCGTTGGGCGACCCGCTCCGGAGACACATCCCAGTCCCGCCACCAGTCGAAATACTGCCGGGACTCCACCTTGATGACCTCGGCCCCTGCATCGCCGAGGTTGCGAGCGCAGAGCGGGCCCGCCCATCCCATCGAAAGGTCTATCACCCTCAGGCCTCGCAGCAGGCCCGGGCGCAGGACCGGTTCTCGCACCGGACCGGGCTTAACCGATCGGGCCGACACACCCTTGCTCCGGGTCGGATGAGATTCAGCGCACCCCATCGGCCGATGCTCGCCGAGCTTTGCGACGTGTCCGTCCTTGCGCGCAGGCGTGTCGTGCAACCTGAACGGCTGGCCGGGCACTTCCAACTTCCGCCCGCCGGGAAGAGTGATCTCCCGAAAGGCCTTCACGGCGCGCAGCTGGGCGCTACTGAACAAATCCTCCATCGTCGGAACCAGGGCCAGCGGCACGCGCAACCTCTGACCTTCATAGAACCAGTACTCCGCTGATTTCTTTTTCAGCGCCGGAGCAAGAACGTCATCGATCCGCTGCGCGCCCATGATGCGGTTCGCCGCGACATCGAACTCCGGAATTGCCGAGAGTTCTTCCACATCGGCCAGCGTGCAAAAGGCGTGCCACTGCGCCGGCGTCAACGCCGTAACCCCGAGCCAGCCCTCACTCGTCTCGTATATAGACGCCGGATACGTGGGGTAGAAACGGTTGATCCCGAGGCGATTGGGCCGGTCAGGGAGCGAGCCGGCCGGATTCGCCGCTATGCCGGCGCCTGTCGACTCTTTGAACGCCATCGCCGTTTCAAAGAGAGACAGATCGATGTGTGCGGCCCCGGTACGCTGCCCGAGCACGCTTGAAACGAGGTGGACCGCAGAAGCGGAGAACCCGTTCACTCCTCCCAGGATTTGAACCGGGTAGCCGCTCATGAGGAGCGGCGGCCCTTCCGTTGGGCCAAAGTTGATTACCTGGCTGATCATCGAAAGGACGCTCTGGTCGTTTCCGGGCATCCCCGCCATCGGGCCCGTCTGGCCCCACCACGTGAGGGAAGTAAGGATCACGTTCGGAGCGACAGACTTGAGCGCCTCGAAGCCGATTCCAAGTTCGTCCAGCGCTCCCGGCTTTTCCGACTCAAGGACCACGTCAGCCGTCTTAACCCACTCGAGTAGTTCAGCGTGTTGGGCTGGATCGCTGATATCGAGCGCCAACGACTCTTTGTTGGGGCTAAGGAGCGCGTGGAGTCCGCTGTTGTCGGGAGCATCCAGCACCGGATCGAACGGCGCCAGCGCCCGGGTCGGGTGCCCGCCAACCGGGTCTTCGACGTTAATCACACGAGCGCCGAAATCAGCGAAGACCCGCGCACACGATGCGGTGGCAATGGATCCCGAAAGGTCGATGACGGTGTAATCAGAAAGAGGGAGAGTCATGCAAATATCGGCGCCGTCTACGTACTGAGCAGTGAATCGAGCGCAGCCTATACGAACTCGAGCCCTTTCAGGCAACCAATCTGGCGCGCCAGGTACGTCAAATTCCGCCGTGCCCACTCCAACCGGTCGAGGGCGCGGGATGTAGGGGAACGGCGTCAGATCAAGATCCAGGAGCGAGACCAGCCGCGTGAAGAGCCGATAGCGCGCAGACCATACCAGGCGTGTTCCGGATGGTACGACCACTGCGTTCACCGTTATTCGCGCGAAATCCTCACACTTTCCTCAGACGCTCAATGTCACACTTGTCACATGACGAATCGAACAGATACCGAGTGGTTGAGCCTGAACGCGGCCTCTTCTACACCCCTTCACCGGCAGATCGATGAAGGGATCAAGATCGCCATCGCCATGAACCGGCTTCGGGCCGGGGACCGGCTGCCCACCGTTCGCGCTCTGGCCGACCACATGGGAATCCACCCCAACACCGTCGCCCGCGCCTACTCGGGCCTGGTGAGAGACGGTGTGCTGATCGCACAACCCGGCAGGGGCACGTTCGTTCCTTCGGAGGTCGATGACCTTGGCGCAGAGCGGCAGGTGCGGCTCGACTCCATCATCACCCGGAGCCTGGTTCGCGCCCTCAGCCTGGGCTTCCCCCTGGAACAGATCGAGGCAAGTTTCACCAGGGAAGTAGCCGGGTTCCGGGAAGATATGGAGAATCCGGCGAAACGAGGCGTCCGATCATAGGCGATCGAAGGCCAACAAAATGCTTCGAACTTGTTCCGATGCGACGGGGTGTCCCGAACACGCGCTGGCTGGCATTTGTCACCCTGTTCGCACTCGCCGTTTCTATCGTCGGTTGCGGGAATTCGCAGGACAGAAACGTGATCCTCGCGACGACCACGAGCACTTTCGACACCGGGCTGCTCGACGTGCTGATTCCGGAGTTTGAAAAGGAGAGCGGATATAACGTGAAACCGATCGCCGTCGGGACCGGCAAGGCCCTCGCTATGGGCGAGCGCGGCGAGGCAGATGTCCTGCTGGTCCATGCGCCCGCGGCAGAAGCCGAGCTGCTGGCAAGCGGGGCCGCATTGAGCAGGGAGCCGGTCATGCATAACTTTTTCGTGCTGGTGGGTCCCCGGGCCGACCCGGCCCGGGTTATGGCCACTTCTTCCGTGGGGAACGCCATGACGTCCATCACGAGGGCGGGCTCTGATTTCATGTCGAGGGGAGACGATTCAGGAACTCACAAGATGGAGTTGAGCCTGTGGGACCTGGCCGGGGTAGCGCCCGGTGGACACTGGTACCAGGAGACGGGCCAGGGGATGGGCGCAACACTTCAGATAGCCTCCCAGAAATCGGCGTACACGCTCTCCGACCGCGCCACGTACATAGCGCTTAACGATGTCCTTGATCTGGCGATCCTTTCCGGGTCGGACGGCGATCTGCTGAACACCTATTCCGTTCTTGAACTGAACGGTGACCGTTTCTCCGGTCTGAACGTTGAAGGTGGAAGAGCGTTTGCGGAGTTCTTGCTGTCTCCAGACACCCGGGAGAAGATCCGTGACTTCGGTATCGGCCTTTACGGAGAGCCGCTATTTATTCCCGGTCCCGCTATCGGGCCGGGTGAGACGGCCAGTTAATGGAACTGATCTGGGACGGCATCTTGGAGGCGCTTCGGCTCATCTTTGGCGGCGACAAAGAGGTGGCCGAAATAGTGTTCCTCACGCTTCGTGTGTCTGGCGCAGCGACCATACTCGCCACGCTCATCGGGGTACCGATAGGCGCCGCGCTGGGAGTCTGGCAGTTCAGGGGCCGGGGCATCTTGATTAGCATCGTCAACACGGGGATGGGGGCGCCTCCGGTTGTAGTGGGCCTCGTCGTGATGATCATGCTCTGGCGCACCGGTATCCTGGGTGGGCTGAATATCCTGTACACCCCGTGGGCGATGGTATTTGCCCAGGCGCTGATCGCGCTGCCGATAGTCATCGGATTTTCGATGGCGGCTATCGCCGGGATCGATCCCGCGTTCCGGCAACAAATGCTGGCGCTCGGCGCGTCGAGATCACAGGCCCTTTACCTGATGGTTCTCGAAGCTAGGCTCGCCATCCTGGCCGCGGTGATGGCCGGATTTGGCGCGGTCATATCGGAAGTTGGCGCCGTGATGATGGTCGGTGGCAACATCAAGGGCGAGACGAGGGTCCTGACCACGGCCACGGTCCTCGAATCAAACCGCGGCGAGTTCGGCACGGCCATCGCGCTCGGCGCGATTCTCCTGACGCTCGCGTTCCTGGTGATAGCCACGTTAACCATCCTCCAACAGAGGGCCCGGATCAGATGACCGAGTCGCACGCGGTCGAACTCATCGACGTCAAGGTCTGGAAAAGCCGGCGGCTGATCCTCGACGTGCCGTCGTTAAAACTGCCCGATCATGAAACGTTCTCGGTAATCGGGCCCAACGGTGCCGGGAAGACGACCCTGCTTCGTATCATTTCGCTGCTTGACCGCCCGGGGGACGGGCAGGTGCTTCACGCCGGGCAGAGAATCAAATCAGGACGCGATACTCTCAGGCGCCGCCGTCGACTGGCCATGGTGATGCAACAGCCCGCTCTTCGTAATTCGAGCGTCTGGGAGAACGTGCTGACCGGGCATCGTTTCCGCCACACCCCGAAGGATGTCGCTTCCCGCATGGTGGGAGAGTGGCTTGAGCGACTGGGAATCAGCCACCTCTCAGATCGAAACGCCCGGGGGCTTTCGGGTGGAGAGGCACAACGCGTAAACATGGCCCGCGGGCTCGTACTTGAGCCCGATCTCCTGCTGCTGGACGAGCCGTTCAACGGGCTCGACCAGCCGACGAGACTGGCGCTAATGGACGACCTGTGGCGAATACTGCAAGAGATTCGTACATCCACAATCCTCGTTACCCATGACCGGGGAGAAGCACAGGCGCTGAGCAGCACGGTGGCGGTCATGCTCGACGGGAAGGTGGAGCAGATCGGCGAGCCGGAGGAGGTTTTCACGGCTCCGCGCACCGAGGAAATCGCCAGCTTTGTCGGCGTCGAAAACGTCCTCGACGCAAAGGTAATCGAATCGAAAGACGGGTTGACCACGGCGAGCGTCGGAGGGGGCCACGTCTCGTTGGTCGGTGAGTTCCCCGCCGGCGAGGATCTCGTGCTCGGAATCAGCCCGGAGGCGGTCGTGATAGAGGATCCCTCCGATCTGGGCGCGACGATCAGCGTCCGCAATCGAATCTCCGGAAGCGTGAGCCGCCTGTTTGAAATGGGCGCGCAGGCCCGGGTGGTGGTTGAATGTGGGTTCCCGCTCGTCAGCCTGGTACCGGGCGCCTCGGTAATCGATCTACGGTTATCCCCGGGCAGTCAAGTCGTGGCGTCCTTCAAGGCCAGCGCCGTGCACGTCATACGTAGTGGGCGATCATCCCGCCACGAAGCAGATCGCGATCCGGCCAAGTCGTGAACCCCTCCCGGAGTGGAGCAAATGAATCCCATCATTCACCCGGTGAACAACAACCGCCTCCCGGTTGTAGGAAGCAGTTAATGACTGAACATTCTCACCACGACGATCATGTCCACGCCGATGAGGGCGACATGATCAGCATCGAAGAGGCCCTGGAGAGGGTGTTGTCCTACACGTCTGTTCTTCCCGGTGAGAGCCGTCCTTTGCTTGAATCGCTGGGCGGCGTTCTCGCGGAAGACATCATCGCCGGGTTCGATATTCCGCCTTTGCCCAACTCGGGCATGGACGGCTATGCGGTGCATGCCGATGACGTGGCCGCAGCCACCGAGGCGACGCCGATCGAGTTGCCGGTTCTCGGCGAAGTCGCGGCAGGCGCGGTTCCTGCAGCCCCGCTGGCGCCGGGTAGCGCCGTTCGCATCATGACCGGCGCTCCAGTGCCCGACGATTCCGGCGCTGTCGTGCCGTTCGAGGACACCGACGAGTTGGAACGGCGGGCGGCGGGAGCCGATCTAAAGAAGATAATTGTGCGCAGGGCGCCCAGGCCGGGAGCGAACATACGACTTGCGGGCGAAGACATCGGCGCCGGGTCGAAGGTCCTGAGCCGGGGCATGACCCTGCGTCCGTGCGACATCGGGTTGGCGGCGTCGCTGGGGCTCACCTGCCTGCCCGTTATAAGGAAACCCGTCGTGGCGATCATCTCGACGGGCGACGAGATCATGGAGCCCGGGGAGGAACGCAGGCCCGGGGCGATCTACAACTCGAACGCGTACACCATTGCCAGCTTCGTCGCGCGCCACGGGGGCACGCCGCGCATCATCGGCACGGCACGCGACACGGAAGCGTCTTTGAACGAGATGCTGGATCGCGCGATGGAAGCCGATCTCGTGCTGACTTCGGCCGGTGTATCGCGCGGCGATTACGACGTGGTCAAAGATGTGCTGGCATCCCGCGGACACATCGTAAACAGGTCCGTACGGATCAAACCGGCGCGACCCCTGGCGTTCGGCGCGCTGAGGACGGGCGATGGCCGGGAGATTCCTCACATCGGTCTGCCCGGAAACCCCGTCGCGGTTGTGGTGGCGTTCGAGGTGTTCGCGCGCCCCGCCATCCTCGCCATGTCGGGACACACATCGTTGGAGAAGCCCGTTGTGGAGGCGATTCTTGAGGATCCGATCAGGAATCCCGATCGCCGCAGGGTGTTTGCCCGTGTCCAGGTTCGCGCTGACTCGGAAACCGGTGGTTACAGGGCGAAGCTCAGTGGCAGCCAGGGATCGGGGGTTCTTACCGCCGCCGCCGCGGCAAACGGACTGGCCATCTGCCCCGAGGACTGTGATGGCTTGAAACCGGGTGATATGGCGACCGTGCAGATGCTGGACTGGCCCGAACAGATGCTGTGACGGTTAAATCCGGACCAGAACAGAAAAGGCCCGATCACTTCGCCGTGATCGGGCCTTTTCATTAGAACGCTACGCGTTTCACGCCACGGGCGTCGGAAGTTCTTCAGCCGCCCACGAGATGCCGAGCTCCGCGAGTTTGACCTCTGTCGGAACCCCCGTCTCAGAGTCCCACCCCATCATGGTGTACATGTTGTGGATGGCCTTATCCATCTCGTCTTTGTCGATGCCGCCGCCCGACAGGCCACCGGTCTCGGTCCCGTTAAAGAACCGCTTCGGCAACTCATCACGCGTGGCGTCGATGCCTTCCCGCAGGTTGAATATGCGGCCCAGTGTGGCGATGCGTTCGCCCAGTTGCTGCGCTTCGTGGCCGGTGTAGGACCAGCCCGTCGCCGCCGAGATGACCTCGATCAACTGCGAGAACGTCCAGGGGACGAAGTTGCAGGCGATCACGGAATCTTTGAACAGGTTGTTCGTGTGCACCGCTCTCTGGTTGGCGACCTTGTCCAGGCCGAGATCGTCCGCCGCCAGTGGAACCGTCGCTCCCATGCCTTTCATGTGCTCGAACCCGGCTCCCCACTGGGTTGCCGCGGTGTCGTGCAAGCCGGCGCAGTGGTCGGCTCCAACGGCTTCCATGGAGTAGATGATGCCCAGCCCCTGCTTCACCCTGGGGTCATGCATCGGGAGCTCGAGACCTTTCACCTCCATGGCGAACTCGTCGGACCCCTGGCCAATGATCTCCGCCGCTCTCTTCGTACCCTCGGCAAGCGTTGCGCCGATACCCTCCCGCTTCGCTATCAGCTCGATCGTTTGTATCAGGGCCTCGGCGTTACCGAACCGAAGGTCGACGCCTCCGGTGTCCTCCAGCGTGAGAATCTCGTTCTCGAAACACTCCATCCCGAACGCGATGGTGACCCCGAGAGATATGGAGTCCAGCGAGTACAGGTTGGCAAGTTCGTTGGCCTTAATGACGGCGGCGAGATCGTCCACACCACACGTGGAACCCAGTGAGCCGAGAGCTTCATACTCCGGGCCACCGTTACGCTTGTCGACGTTCCACGGCTCGCCGATCTCGACCGTCTTCTTGCACCTTATAGCGCAGGCTGCGCAACCCTCCATCCCGGTTCCGTAGACCTCCATGGTGGTGGTTGCGGTGATCGCCTCGGTGTTCGGGAAGTCGTTCCTTCCGAAATTGTGAGAGGGCATGTTGCCCACTTCATTGCCGGAGAGCATCATCGAGTGTTCGCCGGTGCCAACTTCACTCATGGACGGGTTGAACAACGGGACTTCCATGAAGCCCTGGTTCATCGTCAGGGTGAGCTCGCGGATCTTCGCGGGGTCAGCGACCTTGGGGTTCCTGCGTCCGCGGGCGGCAATCGCCTTGAGGTTCTTGGAGCCCATTACTGCGCCGAGTCCGCCACGTCCTGCGGCGTCTTTGAGGTCGTTGATAACGCAGGCATAGCGGACCTGGTTCTCCCCACCGGCGCCGATGGCGGCGGTGCGGATGTTCCTGATACCGGTCTCCTCGGTTATCTGGTCATGGGCGTCCATGACGGTCGTTCCCCAGAGGTGCCCGGCGTCCTTGATCTCCACCTCGTCATTTGTCACGAGGAGGTAGACCGGCGAATCGGCTTTGCCTTCGACGATAATTGCGTCGTAACCGGCCTTCTTGACCTCCATCGGCCAGAATCCGCCGACCTCAGACTTTGAGTAACCGCCGGTAAGCGGAGACTTTGCGCCAACGCAGTTGCGCGTTGCGCCGGGCATCGCGAGGCCCCCCATCGGCCCGAGGGCGAAGATCAACTTGTTCTCCGGCGACAGCGCGTCGATGCCCCGGGGAACCTCTTTCAGGAGGAAATAGGAGACGAATCCGGCGCCGCCGAGGTACATCCGGTAAAACTCTTCGTCCGGCTCGTCGACAGTTATCTTTCGTTCTGTGAGGTCAACCCTCAGGATTTTTCCGGCAACTCCGAGCAATGCATTCTCCTTAGTTCAGTGTCGTCGTGTGTGTTATCCACCTGCGATCGGGGAGAACACAAGCAGGTCATCCCCGTCTGAAACCTCCGCATCTTTGTAGACCAGTTGACCCTTGATACTGGCGTTCCACTGTGCGTCCGCGTCGATACCTATGGCGGCCAGCGCATCGGCGACCGTTGCGCCATCCGGCAGGGTCACCTCTACGCTCTTGCTGTCACCCTCTAAATGGCGACGGAGCGGTCCTATGGGTCTGATTGAGATTTTCATGAGACCGCTACTGTAAAACAGAGTGGTCGTATGTGAAACCTCGGGCGATCTGAAGCCGGGCTCAGTCATCGCGGGATCATGACGCCCCGATCAGTTCTTTGAGACCGAGTGATTCGAGTTTGGAATCACTCGGGCGTGTCGTCACCGGATCCCAGTCCAGCGCACGCAGGTAATCCGATACGAGAGCTTCGTCGTCGATGGTCACACCCTCGTTAGGCCCTTCCGTCTGCGGCGTCTTGCCGAGGGCCCGCGGGTTGAAGTCCATGTCGAGAGGGTTCATGCCTTCGCGCAAATTGAACATGTGGCGCAGCGTGCCGATACGCTCCCCGGCGAGTTCCAGTTCTTCTCCGGTGTAAGTGGCGCCTGTCACCGTTTCAAGGAACTCCGTCACGAAGCTGACGTTGTACGAGTTAAAGCCGAACAGGCAAATGCCGGTGGTATTTGCCACATGCACCCAGGCGGCCGCCTTGATCTGTAGCTCTCCGAACCCTTCCGGAGAGTATTTGTCCGGGCGAGTGTCTTCCATCACGCCATCGCCCATGATCCAGCCCACGCCACCCTGTGTGTGCCGGCCCGGCGTCGCGTCCATCCGGTAACTGACCGAGAGTGAGGGAACGAACTTGGGATCGTGCGCCGGCAGTTCCTGCCCGCCGGCATGGACGGCGAATTCTTCAGCGCCCTGCCCCAGCTTTTCGGCTGCCGATCTCACGCCGTCCGCCAGAACCTCGCCGATACCTTCTCGCCTTGCGATCAGGTCCACGAGGGACGTCACGGCCTCACCGTCGCCCCAGTTAAGTTCGAAACCCACGTCATCCAGGCCGATGATCTCGTTCTGGTACGACTCGACGGCGAATGAGACAGCGGAGCCTGCCGAGATCGTGTCCAGCCCGGCGGCATTACATATGTCATTGAACCGGATGATCGACTCAAGATCGTCGTTCAGAACGTTGGTGCCGGCCATCGTGAGGGTCTCGTATTCGGGCTTGTGCGATTCCTTCGCACGGCCCGGACCCGCTTTCATGTGTCCACCGCAGGCGATAGTGCACCGCCAGCAGCCGTAACGTTTCGCCTGTTCCGAAATCACCTCGTCGCCACCGATGTCCTGGACCGTAGGGAAGTCAACGGAGCTACCGCCCCAGTTCTTGACCGGAGAGTCACCAACGGCAACCAGGCCTTCGGTAATTCCAGCCGTTCCGTATTCGTGGAATAAGTCCCCACCTTCGTTGAGCCGTGGAATCCACCGCCGCCGCATGAGCGTCGCCTCTTTTGCGTCGTGCATCGGGACCTTGATCGTGCCCCGGGCCACTATCGCCTTTAGTTTCTTGGAACCCATCACAGCGCCCAGCCCGGACCGGCCGGCGGCACGACCTTTGTCGTTCATTACGCAGGCGATCAACGACTGCATCTCGCCGGCGGGACCGATGCAAGACACGCGTGTGTGCCGCCTCCCGTACTCCTTGCGGAGCACGTCATCGGTGATCTGTGTGTCCTTGCCCCACAGGTGGGCGGCATCCTGCAAAGACGCTTGACCCTCATCCAGTAGCAGATACACCGGCTTCTCGGATATGCCGGTGAAGAAAACGAAGTCGTAACCGGCGAACTTCATGTACGGGCCAAAGTCGCCGCCGGAACTGGCGTCGCCCCACGTGCCGGTCAGGGGAGACTTGCCGACCACGGTGTAACGACCGCTTGTCAACGCAGGAGTCCCGGTGAGCGGGCCGCTTGTGAATCCGAGCATGGCGTCCGGGCCAAGCGGGTCCACGCCTGGCTTCATCCGGTCATACAGGACTTTGACGCCAACCCCGTAACCGCCGAGATAATCTTGCACGACACTTTCATCAGTGGCCTCTTCGGTCAGCGATCCCGTCGCTAGATCGACGAAAAGAGTCCGGCCCATGAATCCGTTCGACATATATATCTCCGTTCCCGGCGCGTTCTCAACAGGGCGCGAGAGGCCCGTAAGCGACATCGTAGTGATCAGGTGGACCGGGAGCGTGAGGATTTCGTGAACCTCGTCACCCGGGGGGAACTGAATATTTCGCCAATCGTTGGACCCCCTGCCAACAGAAGGGCACCGAGGCGTTCGGAGGGCGCCATGACGCGATCCCTTCGGCCTTTCAACATGACGGCGTTAATCGGTAGCGTCGGATCTTTTTCTGAATCGAACACCCGGTAACGTGATCACTCCGGGCAGGCCGTGTCGACCGCCGGTCTCGCCCGGATGCTCACCATCGCCCTGCCCCACCCATACACTTACGTCTCTGTCCATTGGCTGCCTTGAGAGCCCTCGCGCATCTTCGACCCGATACATCCAGCACAAGGAGCGGAAGCCTTGGCCATCCGTGGCGGTTATCGATCTCACATCCTGCACGTCGACCTCGGCCGGGGGAGCGTTGAACGGCGCCCCTTGCCGGATGAGGAACTGTTGCGCAAGTACGTCGGCGGCACCGGCCTCGGACTCTACATGCTCCTGAAAAACGCACCTTCCCGGGCGACCGCAACCGATCCTGACGCCCCGCTCATCTTCATGGTGGGTCCGCTGGCCGGAACCCCCGCCGTCAGCTCTTCCGACTGGACCACCATCTGCTTCGATCCCCTCGTATCGCATTCCGTCGGGATTGGCCACGGGCACGGGTTCTGGGGGGCGTATCTGAAGCTGGCCGGGCATGATGGCATCTACCTCACAGGCGCGGCGGCGGCGCCGTCCTACTTGTGGATCGATGACGACCATGTGGAGTTGCGGGACGCCAACCACCTCTGGGGCCTCGACACGAGAGAAGCGGAGCGCCAGCTCAAGATCGAACTCGGCGACGAATCAAACATCAGCGTTGCCTGTATCGGTCCCGCAGGTGAGGCGCAACTCCACGGGGCGATGGTGAAGGCGGACCGCAACCACGGATCTGGCAAGGGCAGCCCCGGCGCGGTAATGGGTAGCAAGAATCTCAAAGCGATCGCCATCCGGGGGACCGGCGTCGTGCCCCTGTTCAATGCGCCGGGAGTAGTGGATCTCGCCGCCGACTGGGAAGCCAGTCGGATCGCCGGAGGACAGGGGCCGGCCGTCCCGTTTACGCTCGGAGTTCAAAACGGAGAAGTCACTGGGAGATTCCAGAGCAATCCCAAAATGCCCGAAATACACGATGCGGGGAGGGCAAAGACCAAAAAGAAGCCGGCGTGGCAGAGCGAGTTCGCCCGCAAGTACGTGGAGGCGTGCAGGCGGTGGCGGATAGCGTCTCGGCCTTCATATAACTGCAAGATAGATTGCACTTACGACGTGGAGATAACAGACGGGCCCCTGTCCGGATTCGTGGGAAGCCCGCGCGGGGGCGCGGACAACACGGAGGGGATCTGCGGCATCATCGGAGTGGATGATCCCGCCGTTGCCGTGGTCATGACCGACTTTTTCGAAGGGATGGGAGTCGAGTCCAACCAGTTCGGCACGGTCATGGAGTCGATGTACACGGCGTTCGCAGATGGCGCCCTCACCCTGGAGGACGCAGACGGGCTGGATCTAAGCCGGGGCAACTGGGAATCGGCAATGGAACTGGTACGAAAAGCAATCCGGAATGAGGGCATCGGCGCGAGACTCGTCAATGAAACGAACGCGCTCCCGGAGACTCGGGAGGGAGAACTGGGCGTGCTTGAGAAGATGGGTCGTGAGTTGCTGGAGATCGACGACGATGGGGGCTTTCGCGTGAACTCGGCGCGCGAGTCACAGTACGCCACCCTGTTTTACGACTCCCTGGGCATCTGCAACTTCGGAGTAAAGGGCGTTCCCGAGTCGCTCCGCTTCACCAGCGGGTGCCTGGCGCAAACAGTCGGCTGGGACGGCTTTGATTCCGCAGAGGCCCTGCAGGTGGGAGAGCGAGTGACCACCCTGATGCGGCTGGTGTACACGGGGCGCGGTTTCCCGAAGAACGGTGAGTTCGATACGTCAATCGGGGGCACCGGGACGCCGCATTCACCCGCCAGAATGGACGAGTACTACCGCCTGATGGGCTGGAACGTCGATACCGGACGTCCGACGGCCGAGACCCTGGCGCGGCTGGGCATGCATGAGTTCATCGAGGATCCCGTTAACCGGTAAATGCGCCGACCAGGACGACGAATAAGACAGTGATCGCCAGCTCGAGCCTTGTCCGGACCGGCTCGCCCGGCTTCGACGTCGCCACTTTGGAATTCATAGTCCGCAGCGCTTACCGGTTCGCACCCCCCGGCAGGCCGGTACCCATCGCCGCCTTGACCTGCCCCCTGAAGCGATACCAGGGATTATATTAGTCCGGCCACCT